>NZ_JAFHKM010000002.1:2242468-3559936 GCF_016937515.1 Cohnella algarum | reverse complement strand
GCGGTTCCCCGTTCCGCAGGCGGTCGGTCAGCATTTGCGGCTCCTTTTGTCCGCATAACGGACAGTTCATCGGCGCCTCGCCTCCTTTTTTCCGCGCTTGCGAAGCAAAAAATCCGCCCATTCGAGCTCGACGGGCTCGTCGATATTGACGACCTCGCGACCGATCGGAAGCGGCAGCGTGCGATCCGTCACGATTTTTCGCTTGTTCAAAAGGCAATCCCTCGTCAGCGCGTAGCAAACGCCGTTGCGCCAGTACTTGTCGTCCAGCGCCTGCCGATAGGCGATTTCGGCGCCGTCCCGCTCGTAAAACGCAAGCTTGCCTCCGTCCAGGCCGAATATTTTCCGCGGATGGAATTTGGACGGCAGCGCGCTCACCGTCACGACCGAATCCGCCTGCGAGCGGATGAGCAGCTCCGTCGCCCGCTCCACGTCCTCGGCCTCCCGCAGCGGACTCGTCGGCTCGATCAGCAGCACGACGTCGTAGGTTCGGCCGTACGCCCTTTCGGCTTCCGCCAGCGCATGAACGGCCGTCTCCACCGCCCCGGCCGTATCCCCGCTCAATTCGGCGGGGCGAACGAATGGGGCGTCAAGCCCGTAACGTCCGCCTTCCTCGATGTATGCCGGACAATCGGACGAAATCACCTTGGCATCGAGCCACGGCAGCCGGCTCAGGCATGTTCCCGCATGGCCGATAAGCGTAAGTCCCGACAGCTTGCGCATGTTTTTGCCGGGAATGCCTTTGCTTCCGCTGCGCGCCGGAACGATGGCGATGACGCTTTTATTCAGATACATAGCTTTCACCGTCCTTCCCGACGGAACGAAGCTCCGCGGAGCGGCCGCTTCGCGAGCTTTGCCGGCACGCCTCGACGACCTCCATGACGTTAAGCCCGTCCCGAAGCGCGCACGCCGGCTCGGCGTCTCCGCGGACGATATCCAGAAAATGCCCGGCAAGCCGCAGAAACATCTCGTTCCGCTCATGGCCGAAGCGGATTTCCTTCCAGTCCGGCCCGGCCCCGAGCCCGATGCGGACGGCATCCGGTTCGAACGTCCAGACGAGCGTTCCGCTCTCGCCGACGATCCGAATCGTTTTCTCGTGCGGCCGCCCGTACAGATCCAAATGGATTCGCGCGCGAAAGCTCCAGTCGTATGATGCCAAAATGTCCACATGATCGTCGGTTTCGATTTCAAGCGAGCTGATGCGCTCGACGTTGGCGTATACGCTTTTCGGCATGCCGAAAAGCCAGACGAGCAAATCGATGAAGTGGCTCTCGTCGAGCAGGGCGCCGCCGCCCAGCTTCTCGCTGGCCATAAAAAACTGCTGATAGGGCTCCCACGGATGCCAATCGGCGAGATGGGCGCTCATGACGAAATCGGCGTACAGCGGCTTGCCGATCGCCCCGCCGCGAAGCATGTCGCGCAAATGGACGATCGAGGCCCACCACCGGTACGTGTAGCCGATCAGCAGGGCGGGGGACGCCGGACGGCCCGCATCCGAAGCCGGGAGCCGCCGCGCATCGGCAAGCGACGGGGAGAGCGGCTTTTCCAGCAGCACCGGCTTGCCCCGCTGCAGGCATTGCAGGCATTGGTCGACATGGAAGGCGGGAGGCGAGGCGATGACGACGGCATCGAAATCGTCCGCGCGCCACGCCTCGTCCAAGGCGGCGAAAGCGTGCGCGAGCTCCGTCTCTTTCCCCGCTTCGTCCAGCCGGTCCCGGCGGGGGTCCATGGCGGATACGCGGCAGCCCAAGGAAGCGAAGTTGCGCAAGTGCCGCTTGCCGACCGATCCGGCACCGAGAACTAGAATATGCTTGGCAGGCATTTTTTTCACCTCAAATTTACCGTCATCGACGTATATCGGGCCTTGTCGAACGCCAATTCCAAAAAAAACGGAGCCTCCATCCGGTCCGGGTCGATTCGCGCAAGCGCCCGCCGCAGCTGCCGGACGCTCTCCGCCCGCGCCGCTTCCCAGCCGAGCGCGGCCATCGGCCGGTACCAGCTCGAATCGGCGATTTCCGCCGGGTGTCCGCCCGGCGGCATGCCGGCTCCCGGACGGCCGGTTTCCGGACGGCCGGTTTCCGGACGGCCGCCCGTCGGGACGCCGCCGACCGTTCGGGATGCCGTCGCCCGCCGGATCGAGCCGTACCCCCCGTCGGTCATGTACAGCACGACAAGCCTGAGCTTGCAGGCGACGGCCAGCTTCAGCTCGGCCAGATAAGGGCGGATGCCGCCGTCGCCGGCGACGCAAACGACCGTCGCGTTCGGATGGGCGACGGCCAGGCCGATGGCGGAAGGCACCGAAATGCCCATGAACCGGCCGTTGCCGCTGCCGCAATATTCGAAAGGCCGTCGCGCCTTCCATACCGTTTCGGCGACGGTGCAGAACAGTCCCGTGTCCGCCGTCAGAATCGTTTCCTTGCCTTCCAGCCGCTCCTGCGTTTCGCGCAGCGCGGCCGCCGGAAGCCACGAGCCGCGAAACAGCTCGCGGTCCACGTCCCGCCAGTAGGTCCGGAGATACTCCGCCCCCAGCTTTTGGCGGAAAGGGCCTCCGCCAGCTCCGCGCACGCGGCTTCCAGATCGTCCGGATGCGCGACGGCCGACGCCCCGAAGCCCGCGTTCAGCCCGGGAGCGGCATGGTCCGCGATCACGATTTCGGCTTCGGTCAGCGCCGTGCGAACGACCTCCGTATTTCGGAGGCCGATGCCGACGACGAGGTCCGCTTCCCGCAGAACGTTTCGCTCCGGCGACAGCTTCGCGATTTCTCCGGTGACGATGCCGCCGTAAAAATCGCTCCGCTCGTCGACGCACCCTTTGGCGGCCGCCGTCGTCAGCACCGGCACGCCGATTCGGTCCCAGCGGAACGAACCGAGCCGCCGGGCCGCCACCGAGCCGAGAACGATCGCCGGCCTCTCCGAGCGCCGAACGGCTTCGAGCGCGCGCTCCAGCGCCCGCCTCCCGCCGTCCGATCCGGCCGCTTCGCCCGGTTCGCCCGGTTCGCCGCAAGCCGGCAGGCCCGAATCGACGGCCGAAAAGCAACGGACCCCGGCCGCGTCTTCCGGCTCTTCGGCGATGTCCAGATGGACCGGACCCGGCGTCTCCCGGGCGGCGAGCTCGGCAAGCGATCCGACGACGCGAAGCTCGCGGTCCAGCCGGGCATACCCTTTCGCGGCCGCGCTTGCCAGCGCGGCATGGTCGGCCCGCTTGTGCATGGCGTAAGCCGGGGCGGCGGACGGATACGATTCGCTCGCCGTAAGCGCGGCCCTCGCCTCGTACCGGTTGGCGAGCATGCCCGGGACGAAATTCGCAAGTCCCGGCCCTTTAATGCCGATCGCCGCCGCCCGCAGCCGGCCGTCCCGGCCGCACGCCCCGGCCATCAGCGCGGCGGCCGCTTCGTGGGCGGCCGGATAGTACGGAACGCCGAGCTCCGGAGGCACGCGATCAGATCGTAGCTGATCCCGCTGCCGGCGACGCCGAAGGCGTGCCGGACACCCGCGCGGACCAGCTCCCCGGCGAGCCGGCGGGCCAGCTCGCTCATGGCGCGCCTCCTTCGCAGTAATCGCGGATGCGCCCGCAGGCGAACGCGACGGCCCGCTCGACCGTCTCCGGACAGTAGCCCCCGATATGCGGGGTAACGATCATACGCTCCGATTGCCGGGCGTATTGCCACAGCTCGCTCCGGCCGATGTCCGGTTCGTCCGCCAGCACGTCGAGCCCGGCCGCGGCAAGCTTGCCCGAGCGGAGCGCCTCGAGCAGCGCCCGCTCGTCGACCACCTCGCCGCGCGACGTGTTGATCAGGACCGCACCCGGCTTCATGCCCGATATTTTGTCCGCGCTCAGCAGCCCTTTCGTCTCCTCCGTCACGTGAACGTGAACGCTGACGAAATCCGATACGGCCAGCAGCCGGTCCAACCCGGCCCGTTCCGTCCGCGGCGGAAATTCGTCCGCATACGGGTCGTAGGCGACGACCTTCATCCCGAACGCATCCGCGTACTTCGCCATCCAGGTGCCGATGCGGCCCATGCCGACGATGCCGAGCGTTTTGCCGCGCAGCATGACGCCCGGATAACGCTGCCGGTTCCATTCGCCGCGCAGCGTTCCTTCGATCGCGCCGCGCAGCCGTCTGGCGCACGCGAGCAGGAGCAGCCACGAATGCTCGGCCGCCGGCGTCAGCTCGCGCAGGAACTCCGTTTGCCCTTTCAGCGTCAGAAGCGGGATGCCCCGCCGCCGCAGCGCCTCGGCGTCGATATGGGTCGCCCCGGTCGTCGCCGTCGCGACCAGCTCAAGCGCCTTTGCCTTCGCGATCGTTTCCTCGGTCAGCCTCGTCTTCATCGAGGCGTCCAGAAACACCGCGCACCGCTCAATTTCCGGAAGCAGCGATTCCGGTTCCTCGCCGGGAGCGACAACCTCGAATCGCCCGTTCATCTCCTTCTCCACGATGCCGACGGTTTCGGGCGGTCCGCTGTACACCAACCGCTTCAATCGATCACACCCCCGTCGCCTTTTCTTTTCCGTACGCCAGCCTTTTTTGGCCGTACGGGCGCAGCGTCGCGATTTTGTCCGCGATCCGCGCCGACACGCCGGGCTTGCCGTACAAGCCGCTTGGCGGATATCGCCCGTGGGCGAGCTGCGCGGCAATCGCCTCCGCGATCGCCTCCCGGATCGGCTCTACCCGCTTTACCGCCCCGCTCCACTCCCTCCCGTCCTGCCTGGAGCCGACCAGCACGACCGGCGTCCCGAGGAAGGAAGCCTCCCGGACGAAGCTGGAGGAATTGCCGACGCAACAGGCCGCCTGCCGCAGCAGCGGAACGTAGTTCTCGGGTTCGAAATTTTTGAACGCGTGCAGCGGAACGTCGCGGTTGAATTCGCGAAACCGGCGGATCGCGCCGGAAACGGAATCCGCGCCCGCGTCGATGTTCGGCCACAGCAGCACGATTTGCATGCCCGTCTCCTTGACGGCCGCCAGCAGCTCGTTCATCTGATCTTCCGCCGCGGCGAATTCGGTCGTGACGGGATGGAACAGCGTCAGCAGATACGGCTTGCCGAAGTCGATTTCCGCCCCGACGCCCGCGGCGGCGATGCGCTCGGCCGGCACGTCCCCGGAAGCGGCCGCGACGACGTCCGCGCTCGGGCAGCCGAGCGGAAACACCGTCTCCGGCCGTTCCCCCATCCGGACGATGTACCGCCCCGAGCGCCTCGTGGCCGGAAAATGATAATGGGCGAGCTTCGTGATCGCATGGCGCGTCGCCTCGTCGATCGAACCGGTCACTTCTCCGCCCTGCAGATGGATGAGGCACAGATTCTGGTACACGGCGGCGATGGCGGCCGCGAGCGCCTCGTACCGGTCGCCGATCAGCAGGACGAAATCGGGATCAAGCTTGCGAAAAACGCTGGAAAACTCGATAATGCCGAGTCCGATCGATTTCGTCATCGTGGCGGGCAGCGAACCGTCGATTTCCAGATACACCTCTTCGTCAATCGGAAAACCGTCCGCTTCCACGACCTGCTTCGCCTTGCCGAACCGGTCGAGCAGCATCGTTCCGGCGCAGACGACCTGCATCCGGACGCCGGGACGCGTCCGCAGCTCGGCCATGACCGGCTTCAAGCGGCCATAATTGGCGCGGTCCACCAAAACCACGCAAATGTTCAACGCCCGTCGCCCTCCTCTTCCGCCGCAAAATCGGACTCGCCGAACGGATGATCGGCGGGCACGGAGCGCCGCAGCCTTTTGCCGATCAGCTCGCCCAGACGGTCCGGCGAAAGGCCGCCTCCCGGCTTTTTGACGGCGATCATGTCCTCCGTAAGCACCGTGCCCGCCTTCAGGTCCGATCGGGCCACGAGGCTGCGGTAAAAAATCGCCCGCAGATCCCCGAGCCGGCCGGCCGCCGTTTCCTTATCGACCGGAGAGTCCCGCATCCTTCGCATGAACTTGACGCCCTCCGCGAGCTGCCTCAGCCGCTCCGGCGTCAGCGAAGCCGGCACGTCCGGTCCGAACGCGCGCTTGGACAGCGTGAGGTGCACCTCGATCATCGAGGCGCCAAGCCAGGCGGCCGCCAGGCCCGGATAGATTTCGCCCGAATGGTCGGACAGGCCGACCGGGCAGCCATACCGCTCCCGGTAAAAAGAGAGCAGATTCAGGCCGACGCGCTCCGGCGGACACGGATATTCGGACGTGCACTGAAAGACGACGACCTCGCCGCCCGCCTCCCGGATCCGGCCGACGCACGCGTCCAGCTCCTCCAGCGTGCACATGCCGGTCGACACCAGCATCGGCTTGCCCGTTCGCAGCATCCGATCGATCAACGGCTTGTTCGCGATTTCGCCGGAAGCCACCTTCCAGAACGGAACGCCGAGCTCCTCCAGCCAATCGACCGCAAGCGGCGAGAACGGCGAACTGAAGAAGATCAGCCCCCGCTCCTCCGCGTGCGCCTTCAGTCCCCTCCATTGCTCCTTCGTAAACTCCATCCGTTTCCAATAATCGTAGCGGGTGGCGTCCTGCCGGCTGAACTTGACCCTCCACGGCTCGCGGGACGTGCTCTCCTCCGAGGCGATATGCGTCTGGAATTTGACGGCGTCCGCGCCGGCCTCGGCCGCCGCGTCGATCAGCGCGTGCGCCGTGCCGAGGCTGCCGTCGTGCGCCTGCGCGATTTCCGCCACGACAAGGCATGCGTCCCGCAGGATAGAAGGCGGATTTGTCACCCTGATCTCCCCCGTTCCTTTCGCATCCTATCTTATTCATTCCGGCGGCATGCCGTCTCTCCATGAGCGGATGCTTCCGGCCGCGTCGCGAAAATGGGAGGCAAGGCTTCGGCACACCAAACCAAGCCAGCCGAAAAGTTCGGCCTGCATGCCCAGCGAAGCGTCGCGCTTTTCCCGGGAACGGGCGGGCCCGAGCTCGTTCAAGGGGTGAAGGCCGGCGAACAGCGCCTGTTGAAAATACGTCATATGCAGGTGCGGATCCAGAAACAGCGGCAGCGCTTCGAGCGCGAAGTCGGCGGATTCGCCCCGCCGTTCGCCTTGGGAGGCGGAGACGGAATCGGGTCCGGCTTCCGGCCCCCGATCCGCCGCTCGCACCGCTCCTGCTGCCGGGCGCAGAACGAATCGAGCGCGTCGTAGATCGCCGCATACTTTTCGAGCTCGACCTGAAGCGTCCCAAGCCTCCGTTTTCGGCTTGCGACGTCCACCGCCCGCTTCGCGTCGCGAACGACCTCATGCAGAGCGACCGGCAGGTCCCTCGCGCAATAAGCGTCGATCGCGCGCCCCAGCGGCGCGTATTTCGCGCCCTTGATGACGGCGCCCGCTTCCGTCGCATTCAGCACGGCGACATGCGGATTTTCCTTGATCATCTCGGCGAAGATCAGCTTGAAATGGTTCCACTTCGCGTTGGAACGGACCGTTCGCCCGTCGTTGCCCCGCAAGTAAACGTCCGGCGACGCCTTGATGCGTTCGACCGTTTCCCGCTGCGAAGCTTCCGCATACACCGACTGCCTGCTGTGCGTCTCCCCGCCGGGGCCGTACGCGAGATCCTGCCCGACCAGCACGACCGGATTCGCTCCCATGTACACCGCGGCCTCGAACGCGAGATGCGCCGAGCTTCTTCCGCCGAAAAACGCGCTGCCGTCCCCGATCGCCCCGTTAACGAGCCGGCTGTCGGAATCGAAACGGCGAAAAATCGGAATTTTCGGCCCTTCGAAAGACGCGAAAATGCGCGGGTCGATGACCGAAAGACCGAGCAGCGCCAGCTTTTCCGGATACCGGTCGCGTTCGAAATGACGCCGATAGCTTTTCTCCGAACGTTCCGAAACGCAGATCGCATCGGGCACGATCCCGTTTTTCATCAGCGGCGCGATCGCCGATTCGCTGCACAGGATAAGCGCTTTGCCGACCGCCCGCTTCAATTCGGGAATGTCCTTGTCAAGCGACGGGCCGTTCGCGATAATGAAGGCCGGTACGCCCTTGAACTTGTCTTTCAGGCAGCTTGCGTACGGATTTCCCAGCACTTCGGGCAAATTTGCGATCGTCTGGCGGAACCCGAGAACGGAGTCGTAATGGTCGTTTCCGATTTTTTTCGTTTGCAGGGCGAGCAGTTCGAGCGCGCGCGCATGAATTTGAACGTATTCCCGCTTGAACAGCCGCGCTTCCGGAGCGAAGGCAAGCGTCGGCGCCGTCAGAAAAAACAGCTCCGGCTGCGAAATCAACCGCGCGAACTCCGGCGAAAACGAATCCGGCCGCCCGACGAAAAAGGCGAACTTCCCCGTGCGGAATACCGGCTCCAGATCGACGTGGGCAAGCATCGCCGCGAACAAGGGCAGGCTCCGCTCGAACACGAGAACGAGCGTGTCCGGATCCTTTCGTTCGGCGATTTCCAGCAGCGGGTAGCCGAAGCCGCAGCCGTATACGAACAGGGCGCCGACCTCGCCGAACGGAATTTGGCCGCACCAGCGCTTCGCCTGGTCCTGCGGCCGCAGGCTGTTGATTCGAAACGTTCGGCCGCCTTCGGCCATGCTGCAGACCGGATGCCCGTCTTCGGACCGGGCGACGGCGATCCCGCTTCGGATTTCCTCCGGGTCCGCTTCCAGGATGCGCCGCCGCAGCGGCGCCGGAAGAAACGCCGCGTTCCGGGCAAACGTTTCGTTCCGCCTCAAGTCCGGATGCTCCGAGGCCGTCATTTTCGTCCGTCCCCGTCCGCAAGCTTGCCGAGGGCGATCCCGATATTCCGGACCAAGCTCTCGCAAACGAAACGCAGATGCTCGAACGTCTCGTATTGAACGAGGAACGCCTTGCGGAAGGCGTTCGGCGAAGACGGCGGACCGAGCGCGTTCAATTTGTAATATCCGGCCATGATGACTTGCTGAAAGTAAAGGATGTGCATGTCGGGCGAAAGAAATTGCATGATTTCCTTCCGGTTTCGCTCGTATTCGCGGCGGAAGCCCGGAACGAGCGCGTCCGTGCCGGCTCGCGCTTCCTCGGCGAGCCGCTCGCAGCCGCTTTTCCGCTTCGCCATGCGCTGCTCCAGGGAACGATATACGTCCCTGTATTTGGCCAGCTCGATCGCCAGCCGCTCCCGCTTGCGGGTTCGGTCGTCCCGGTCGAGCGAACGCTTGGCTTCGTTTATGATTTCATGGGGTTTGACCCGCAGCGGCTCGCCGCAGTACGCCCTGACGACGTCCGAAAGCTTGGCGACGGCCGTTCCGCCGATCGCGGCGCCCGTTTCCGTCGTATTGATCACCGTCGCCCGCGGATGTTCCGCGATCATCTGCTCGAAGATGAGCTTGAATTGGTACCAGATGGCGTTCGAGGGAATCATCCGGCCGTCGTTGCTCGGCAAATGGACGGTCGGCTGTTCCCGGAGCCTTTGCACCGCCTCCCGGTGCGCCGCCTCGGCGTACACCGATTGGGCGCTGTGCGTCGATCCGTCCCGGCCGTACGCCAAATCCTGCCCGACGAGCGCGATCGGGTCGGCCCCCATGTAGAGAGCCGCTTCGAAGGCGAAATGCGCCGAGCTTTTCCCGCCGAACAGCGCGCTGCCGTCCCCCACGATCTGGTTGAAAAACGAGCCGTTCGATTCCAGACTGCGAAAAACGGGAATTTTCGGCCCCTTGAACGAGGAAAAAATCCGCGGATCGATGACGGCCATGCCGAGCAGCGCCAGCTCCCCCGGATACGCCTTCCCCTCGAAATGACGCCGATAGCTTCGCTCCGAGCGTTCCGATACGCAAACCGCGTCCGGCACGATTCCGTTGCGCAGCAGCGGGGTGACGGCGGATTCGCTGGCCACGATAAGCGCTTTGCCGCACGCTTCCTTCAACGCCGGAATCGCCCGGTCGAGCGAAGGGCCGTTGGCGATAATGAACGCCGGAACGTTCGCAAACCGGTCTTTCAAACAGCTCAAGTACGGATTTTCGAGCACTTCGTCCACATTGTCGACGATCTGATGAAACCCGAGCACGGAATCGTAATGATCGTTCCCCATTTTTTCCAGCTGCAGCATGAAAAACTCGAAAACCCGTTCGTGAATGCGGAAGCATTCGCGTTTCATCAGCCTGGATCCGGGAGCGAAGGCAAGCGTGGGAGCCGTGCACCCGTGGAAAATGTCGGACGACATCAGCCGTTCGAACTCCGGCGCGAATTCCTCGTAGCGGCCGACGAAAAAGGCGAATTTTCGCGAACGAAGGCAAGGCTCCAGATGAAACTCGCGAAGCATCGCGGCAAACAGCCGGATATCGGGCTCGAATACGAACACCAGCGTCTCCGGATGTTTCCGGGTCGCAATTTCGAACAGCGGATACCCGAAGCCGCAGCCGTAAACGAATAGCGCGCCGACCTGCTCGAGCGGAATTTGGTCGCACCATTCCTTCGCCTGTCCGAGAGGATCGGCGCCGTTGATCATCGCGGACGTGTCTACGCTCCCGTAACGCGCGACCGGCAGTCCCGAGGCTGTCCGCAGCACCTCGATCCGGCCGTTCGCTTCCTCCGCCTCCGCCTGCAAAATCCGCCGCTGCAGCGGTTCCTGAAGAAGCGCCAGGTTGCGGCGGAATAATCCGTCGCCGTTGCCGCCATGTTCGTCTTCGTCAACCCGGATTTCCGGCATTTGCGGTCACAACCTTTCGCCAATCCCGAACAAACGGAATGAGGCTCCATTCGAATTCGTCGACGATCGCGACGATGTCCCGGTTCCGCACATGGGCATGCAGCTTCGTCAGGAGCGGGACAAGCTTCGCAGGCTCGCTGCCGCCATCCGCGGCCGCGGCGTCCGCCATCGCTTCCAGCAGGTCAAGCGACTGCAGAAAGCGTTCGTAGCCCGTTTCGTCGTTATCCCGCTTCCATTCTTGGATGCACGAAGATATCGCCGTTTCCAACTGCGCCAGCGTTTGCTCCATCCGTTCACGACTCATGCGCATCCGGTTCCCCCCGTTCCCCGACGGACTTCCTTATCGCCGCGAAGCCGTATCCGTAATCGGGATGCTTGTCGCTGAGCGGCATATACTCGTATTCGACCGCAAGCCCGGCAAACAGACGCCCGAGCTCCTCCGGATCCATCCCCTTCGTCGTATAGCGGAGGTACGGCTCGAGTCCTTTTTCCGTTCCCGAATGAAAGTCGAACGTTACGATCATGCCGCCGTCGGCAAGCAATCTGATCAGCTCGCCGGCAGCCGCGGCCCGCAATCCGTCGTCCAGCATATGCATAAACAAGCCGACTGCCAAAATCAGATCGAACGACCCTGAGGCGAACGGAAGATCGTCCGGATCGGCATGCGCATACGCGACGCCGGGCGGCGACTGCCGCCTTGCCTCCGCGAGCGCTTCCCGGCTCAATTCGACTCCCGCGAGCCGCTTCGGTTCCGCTCCGCGCCCGATGCAGGCCCGCAGCCACGTTCCGTCTCCGCAGGAGGCGTCCAGCACGGACAGCCGGCCGATTTCGGGAAGGCCGGATTGCGCGAGCAGCCCGAACAATTTGCTTTCCGGAAGCTGCCGCTTGAACGCCAAATAGAAATTGGACATTCGCACATTCCCCTCGACCCATTCCGCAAGCCGGGCCTTTTCCTTCGCCGTCGCTTCCAAGTTCGCCCGGGCTTCGAACTGCTCCGCGTCCGGCAGAAACGTTTTCCAGCCGATATTTTTGTACCAATTCAAATGCTCGATAATATCGTTGCGGTGATTTTGCATCCGGGATTGCCAGATTTCCATCGTTTTCCCGATCGCGTTCCATTCCTCCGCCGACCACAAAACCGCCTTGAGCTGCTCCGCGTCGCTCCGGATTTGGCGAATCCATTCTTTGGCTCTGCCGGCGCTATGCGGATTTTCCCCGAGCGGATGTTCTCCGAGCTCCATCTGCTTTTGCCTCCTTGAACCGAAGCCGAGCTTGCCCTTCCCGCGCGGCCCGTTACCGAAAAAAACGTCCGTCCATCAATTTATGTCGGCGGCTCCGGACAGGTGACCGCCTCGACTCATCAGAAAAAGACCGCCGGCAAGCGGCGGTCCCTCGATGACAGAGCGATTACGGATTGTCCGTCGGACTGCTGGCGAAGAACATTTCCCCCGCCTGGATGCGTTCCACCGCAGCTCCGCCGACCAGCGTAATTTCCGGAACGATGTTCGGATTCGAATAGCGAACCTCGACCGCAAATTGAGCCACCGTCGACGTAACCGTAAAGGAAGTCGTCAAGTTGTTGTTTGCAAGAAGAGCGAAGGCCGTTTGCGAAAGAGCCGTTTTCGCGCCGGCAGCCGGCACTTCCCAATAGATGATGCGGGCCGTATTGACGCCGAGATCGTCGTTCATGTTCGTAACCGTCACGCTGACCGTCGTCGTCGCATCCAAAGAAGCGCGCGGAATCGCCCCTGTTTTATACACAAAAACTGCCATATCAGAGCACCCCTTTCGTCGTGGTATGCTCTATATAATGCAGACTGGCCTTCCGGTGATCGGGCCTTGTACCATGAAGATTCGACCAATTATGAAACGAGGCTTCAATACCAGCCCAGTTCTTTCAACCTTTGCTTCATCATCCGTCCCGCCACCTCGGGCGAAAATTGCGTCCGGATCGTCTCCTGTCCCCTGAGGGCAAGCGCCGTGCGCCATTCCGGATTGAAGGCGAGCTGCTGCATATACCCGGCCGCTTGCGCGATGTCGGGTTCCGCCCATATTTGATGAGCCTGGTACGGACCCGCCCATACGTCGCCCACATGGACCATCGTGTAGTCGACGAGACAGGAATTTTCCGGACTCATGAAGTCCGTGTTGCCGGAATAGTTCGTTCCGATGACCGGCTTGCCGAGGAACATCGCTTCCGCGAGCCCCAGCCCGAAGCCTTCGGCCCTGTGCAGCGAAACATAGCAATCGGTGCTGTTGATCAGCGAGTTCACCTCGATCCGGTTCATCAGCCGGTCCATCAGGAAAATGTTGCTGTGCCCGTCGATGAGCGGACGGATCTGCTCGACATCCTCGGGACGCAGGCTCGAATTGTTGACCTTCAGCACGAGGCCGACGCGCGGGTCGTCTTTATCGAACGCCATTTTGAACGCATCGATCACGCCTTGCGGGTTTTTGCGCGCCATCGTGCTTTGCAGGTCGAACATCATAAAGAAAAGATAGCGGTCGTGCGGCAGGCCGAAGGCGTCGCGGTTCAACTCCGGGATAAAATCGACGTGAATGCCGTGGGGAATTCGTACCACCGGCACCCTCGATTTTTGGGCGATAATCTGCTGAACATACGTCGTCGGGGCCCAGATTTCCTGTACGTAATTGAAGCCTTCGCACAGTTCGTCCGGAAACTCCGGCAGTTCCCAGTGCCAGACGCCGATGTTGAAGCGGTTATGCCACAAATCGTGACCGAAATAGTTGTGGCAGTGCGGCAGGGAGTCCGAATTCATGTGGAAAACGTTGACCTTGTAAAGCGGTCCTCCCATTTCCTTATGCACCCAGGTCGAATCGCCCATGCCTTCGGAAATGACCTCTTTATAATCCAGAATGCCGAACGGAATTCGATTGGCTTCCAGCGATCTTGCCGCAAGCCGCACCGACTCGCCTAGGCCCAGCTCCGCCCGCAAAAATCCGACCAGGTTGATCCCTCTGTAAAATCCGGGCGCTCCCGTGTCCGCAGGTTCTTCGGGCTCTCCGCGATGTTCGGGCTCTTGGTGCGGAGGATGTTCGACGACCTCCGGCGGATGCTCGTGAACCGGAACGGCCAGCCTTGCCCGCTTCCCTTTTTTGGCCAAGCGCAGGCTTCCTTTTCTTTTGCCGCGCCGAAGTCGCCCGTACGATTTTTTGAGCTTCAGCTTCCGAACCTTTTTGAATGTAAGCTTGAGCGATTTTTTCTTCGTCTTTACCTCCCGATACGTCCTGCGGACCTTCACCGAAGTTCTTTTCCGCTTGCTCCTCGTTTTCGCTGCCGTCGCGCCATGTCTCATGCGAATCGCACCCTCCCCAAAAATGTCATTGCGCCTTGCGCCAATCCTCCAGCAAATCCTCAAGCGTGCGAGAAAACGGAATTTCCGGCCTCCAGCCCGTTTTGCGCTCCAGCTTGGAATAATCGCCATACAGCGTAGCCGCATCGGCGGGCCGCAGCCGATCCGGGTCCTGCTTCACCTTGATCTCGACGGCGGCCAGGGAGAGCAGCCGTTCGAGCAGCTCGCGAATCGGCCGGCATTCGCCCGAGGCGACGTTGTAAATTTCCCCGGGCTCCCCCTCCTTAAGCGCCAGCCAGTACGCGCGAACGACATCCCTCACGTCGGTAAAATCCCGGCACGCCTCCAAATTGCCGACGTACAGCACGGGCGGACTCTCGCCCTTTTCAATCCGGGCAATTTGCCTGGCAAAGCTGGAAGCGACGAAGTTGTCGCTCTGTCTCGGTCCGATATGATTAAAAGCCCGGGTGACGACGATCGGCAGGCCGTAGCTTTTGAAGTACTGGTAGCCGAGCAATTCCTGGGTCGCTTTGCTGACCGCGTACGGGCTTAAAGGGCGAAGGGGATTCGTCTCCTTGAGCGGCACTTCGCGGGGCTGTACGCTCCCGTACGCTTCGCTGGAAGCGGCGATTTGGATTTTGCAATCGATCCCGCTCAGCCGAACGGCGTCCATAAGGTGAATTTGTCCGGCGATATTGTTATGCAGCGTATCGATCGGCGAACTCCACGAAACCGGAACCGAACTTTGCGCTCCGAGATGAAAGATCAGATCGGGCCTCAGCGTTTTGACGACCCGGTGGACGGCCTGTTCTTCGCGCAGATCGCATTCCACAAGCCGAATGCGCCCAATGGCGTTCCCAAGCCGTTCCAGCTTGCTGCCGCTGCGCACCATGCCGAACACTTCCACGTTCTGGCTCAACAAATAATCCGCCAAATGACTTCCCGCAAATCCGGAAATGCCGGTGACCAACGCTTTCACCGTTCCCGCTCCTCCTCTCTCGCCGGGCTATTCCATATCGATTTCCGCGCCGAAGCCGCCTTCTTTCAAATGCTCCGCTTTCCGGGCTTCGTTCAAGTCTCCGGCCACCATCTCCTTTACGAGCTTCCGCAAGTCGTAATTCGGCGCCCACCCCAGCTTGGACTGCGCTTTGGACGGATCCCCCAGCAGCAGGTCCACTTCGGACGGCCGGAAATAGCGGGGATCCACCGCGACGATTTCGCGGCCGACCGGAAGCTGGAACTCCGGCAGGCGGCACGCCTTGACGATGCCCTTCTCGCCCTCGCCCTCGCCCCGGAACTCCAGCTCGATGCCGAGCTCGTCGAACGCCAGCCGAACGAATTCCCGCACCTCCGTCGTTACGCCCGATGCGATCACGTAGTCTTCGGCTTCCGGCTGCTGCAGCATCAGCCACATCGCTTCCACGTAGTCTTTCGCATGGCCCCAGTCCCGCTTGGCGCTCAAGTTGCCGAGCCGCAGCTGTTCCTGCAGCCCGAGGGCGATTCTCGCCGCCGCTCTCGTAATTTTCCTCGTTACGAACGTCTCGCCGCGAATCGGACTTTCATGATTGAACAAAATGCCGTTGCAGGCGAACATGCCGTACGCTTCCCGATAGTTTATCGTAATCCAGTAAGCGTACAGCTTCGCGGCGGCGTACGGACTGCGGGGATAGAACGGCGTTTTTTCGCTTTGCGGCACGGCTTGCACGAGTCCGTACAGCTCCGACGTCGAAGCCTGGTAGAACCGGGTTTTTCCGGTCAACCCCAGAATCCTTATCGCTTCCAGCAGCCTCAGCGTGCCGATGCCGTCGGCGTTGGCCGTATACTCCGGCGATTCGAAGCTAACGTGTACATGGCTCATGGCCGCCAGGTTATAAATTTCGTCCGGCTGAACCTCGGCGACGATCCGGATCAGGTTCGCGGAATCCGTCAGGTCGCCGTGATGCAAAAAGAATTTCGCGTCCTGGACATGCGCTCCCCGGTACAGACCGTCGATTCTTCCCGTATTCGAAAGAGAGCTCCGGCGTTTCAAGCCGTGAACGACGTAACCTTTCGCGAGCAGCAATTCTGCCAGATATGCGCCGTCTTGACCGGTGATGCCGGTGATCAAAGCTACCTTGCTCATCGACCATTCTCCTTCTTCCGAGTATTGGCTTCGTTCGCTAATCGTCTGCGGCCGTTCAGCTTGCGGCTCGGCCTTCGTCCGCCAGGCCTTCGGCGAAGCCCGCGTTGAACCCCTCGTTATAGCCTTCGTTGAACGCAGAGCTCGCTGTTGCCGCTTCGCTTTCCGGACGGCGGCCGCGGTCCGGACCCGATTTCTTCGGCAGCCTCGGGGACCGTACGGAGCGGATCCCTCCCCTCGCTTTTCGCGATCGGGCTTTTCGTCCGCTGCCGGTCCGCCGTTTTGCCGCGCGGCGTTTGCGAAGGTTCGCCATCGTTTCACCTCCCGCCTTCGGGGCCGAGAATCGCGCCCGTCATCCGAAAATGACGCCCATCATCTGGGCAAGCCGCTTCGGGTACGTATGCTCCGTCAACGTGCGCCTGAGCGCCCGGACCGCGACTTCCTGCCGTTTGCTTTCGTTCTTCAAATAAAATTCGCCGATTTCGATCAGCTCCCCGAGCGAAGAGTATGAGAGCGCCTCCTCGCCCAGCTTGTAAAACCGGCCAAGGTCCCCCGGTTGTCGACCAACTGCAGCGTCCCGCATGCCGCGATTTCAAACATCCGGGGATTGGGCGAGCTCGCGGGAATTTTTCGGCTGTTGAAGTTGTACGTCTCGTCGTCATGCGCCCGATGCATGTTGAGAACGACTTTGGAGGCGTTGTAGATTCGGGCCGTCTCCTCCGGGGTCAGCCAGCGCCCCAAATCGATATCGCGTTCGAGCAGCCGGTAATTTTTCAAGCGGTCCCACCAAAGTCCGCAAATGTACTTTTTTTTGCCCGCCAAATACGGCGCAAGCTCGTCGAACGCCTTGACCCGGTTCCAAAAAGCGCTGCCGATAAAACAAAAATCCTTCCGCAGCACCAGATCGAGATGGATCGGGCGGAATTTCCGGGTGTCGGCGGCAAAGGGCAAGTAGTGAACCTCCTTGCAGCCCAACTGGCGGTAAAAATCGAGGCAGTTCATTTCAAGCGAAAAAACGTAATCGAAATGAGGCGCGATTTTATCCGTCATGTCGGTGTAATAAGGGTCGTCGGCAAACCAGACCGCCGTCGGTATGCCGGCCTGGCGGATGCGGTAAATCGATTGAAGATCCAAATGGAGGCTCTCCAGCACCAGCACCAGGTCCGGTTTGTGCGCAAGTGCTTCCGCGGCGAGCTTTGATTTGGTTTCCGGGCTTTGCTCGAAAACGACGACCTCCCGCGCGACGACCCGCAAACCGTGGATGATCGCCTCGTCAAGCGGCGAGTACGGATAACCTTTTCCTGACGTTACGTACAGTATTTTCACATTCCATTTCCGCTCCGGAACGACTTGCGCCTGCCGACGAACGGCTTCGCATCGCCCGAGAAGATAGCCGATTTGCCGGCCGGTTGCGTAGCCTTCGTTCCTTCGGCTCTTAAACGCAAGCTCATGATCGGGCAAGCTTTCGTTTCGCTTCCTTTTAGCCATCGCCTCCGGCATCCTCCTTTCCGCGGATTGGTTGGCTATGCCTCTCCGAACACGACCCGAAGCAGCCGATCCAGCCGGTGGGCGTACGTATGCTCCTTCCGGGTTCGCACGAGAGCGTTCCAGGCCATGCTTCGCCGCTCGCTTTCGCGATTCAGGTAATAGCGGATTTTGTGCTGGGCTTCCTCGGGCGAGGAATAAACCGCGATTTCCCTCCCCGGCGCATAATAAAGCGGCAAATCCTCCCGAATGTCGGTAAGCTGCAGCGCGCCGCTCGCGGCGATTTCGTACGTTCTCGGATTGATCGATTTTCCGGGAAGGTTCGCCGTATTTTTCTCTTCTTCCGTCTGCCTGTGCAAATTAAGCACGATTTTGGCCCCCGCGTAATATTTGGCGCATTCGTCGGGCGACGTGAAGCCGGGGCGAATCCGATCCTGGAGCAGGGAGTAGTTCGCGAGGCGCGTTTCCCATAAGCCCCCGATAATGACCGTTCGCAGTCCCGCCAAAAATTCGGCCATCCGGTCGAAAAACAGCGCCCGGTTCGGAAACGCCGTGCCGATAAAGCAAACGTCGCTGCGGTATTGCGGTTCGATATGAGCGGGTCGATAGCAGGCAATGCTCGCCGCGAGCGGCAGGTAATGGACATTCGCGCAGCCGAGGCTTCGATACCAGTCCGCGCAGCTGAGCTCATGCGTAAACACCCAGTCGTAATGCGGCGCGATTTCCGCCGTTTCCACCGTAAAATAAGGATCGTCGGCAAACCAGATCGCCGTCCGGCACCCCATTGCGCGTATGCGAGCCACCTGCTCCAAATGATCGGCGGGAAAAACGTGAAGCCCGTTCATCACCAAAACGAGATCGGGAGCGTGTTCCCGCGCCTGATCCGCCATCGTCTCGGCATTTCCGACGATGAGGGCGGACACGGTTTGCGACAGCCCCTCGATGACGCCGCGGTCGACCGATTCGAAGCCTTGCGGAATATACAACACCCGCAAATTTTTCGGGGGCGACGCGTAGCCCGGCGTGCGGCGAACGATCGCTTCGCACATGCCGAGATGGTAGCCGTCGTCCCAGCCTTTTCGATAGCCTTCCTTGCTTCCGCGGACGCCCGCCTTTGATCGATGACCTGTCTTCTGCATCCCATCACCTCCGTTTTTCGGGTCGGGCGGCCGACATTTATCCCCATTGTATTAGCGGACGAGTATCTCCTGTAACGGCACTTGTACAGTAAGCGGCCATCATTGGGCCGGGCTCATCGGCGAAAATAAAACGGCCTCCCCTGCTCTGATCGCAGGAGAGGCCGTCGGGCCGGAAGCGGGCTTGTCCGGGCTCGATCCGCCGGCGGCCCTTTTTGGCGCAGAGCACTCGCTTGGCGGAATCGCTGGTAACGAGGTTAAGGAACAACAGACGAAGGCGGAGGCCATCGGGCTGCAAATGAAAGCAGTCAAGCGGCCGGCGGATACTGGGCTGTCTCGTACGCGGTCGCAAGCTTGACGATTCCCGTAGCGATGTAGTTCGGAATAGGCTTGCCAGATCAAAAAATATTGTGCGGTCGTGACTAACGGTTCGGTGCGCCAAGAAATTCATGGCTATAGATATCGGATATTTTTTCCAGCACACGCTGCGCATGTTCTGTAAATTTCAAGTCCGCAATTCGATCTTTGAACAGAAACACGCCGGTCTCATTGCTGTTTTTGCCCAGAGCTCCCTCATATAATAGGCTGGCTCCATGTGTAGGCGGAGAGGAAAAAAACTTCATAAACAGTTCAAACCCTGCGGTCAGTCCGGAATCTTTTCCTTTTCTTAGCGTGTTGTTAATGCCCGGGTCAACGCTGCGGATCTTGATGCCTTCCTTGGCAAGCTGCGGTGCGACGGCTTGGGTCCACAACGAAAGAGCCAGCTTTGAAGTCGCATAGGGTCCATACATTTTGCGGAAGGTTTTGGGATGCTCCAATTTTTCGATCGTAAACTCCTTCGTAAATCTAAACACCTGCGACGAAGTGTTAATCACCGTTTTTAAGCTGCCGTTCTTCAACAGCTCCTTTAATTCCATCAGAATAATATAAGGAACGACCGTCAACAATTCATAATGCAATTCCCGGCCTTGTTTCGAATAACGAAGCTCACTTAAGCCTCCTCCGGCGTTGTTGAACAAAATATCGATCCGCTGTTCCTTGCTTTTGATTTCTTCCAAAGAGTGTCTCAAGCTGTCATAATCGGCGAGATCCTTCACTTTATAGGCTCGGAGCCGTCCTTCCTTGAGATGATTTTGGAGGAATCTGTCGTCCGCCGGAAAATCCGACCGGTTTAAAGCAACCACCTGCCAGTTCTCCGACAGCATTTTCCGGGTCAATGCCAACCCGATCCCGTTACTTGCGCCTGTAATCAGTGCAATATGTTCTCGTTGGTTCTTACTCAATGCATGTCCTCCTTCATTCAGAATTTCATCGGTTATATGTGCTCATCAGTCGGAGGCGGGCAGGAGGATCAATTTGCCGTGGGCACGCCCGCTCTGACTGATTTCGACAGCTGAACGCCATGCGTCGAGTGCGAAAGTCTTGGCGACCGGAATCGTGAACTTGCCGTCTGCTGCGTATTGGGCGAAGTCAACGACAACGTCATAACGTGCGGTATGTAATTCTCCATAGCTGGCGCGAACGCCAAGTTCAGCGGCTGCGGCGAAATCGCTGACGGTTAGGACATGCTGAGGATGCCCATTGACGATTTGGACCAGATCTTTCAATGAGCCGCTGATTGGTGCGGTATCCAGGGCGAGATCAACCGGCTGCTTCGCCAGTTCGGTCACTCGTTCGACCATTCCATCACCGTACGAGGTCACCATCGCCCCCATGGCGCGGAGTTTGTCGGCGTAGGCAGTACCAGCGGTTGCGACCACTCGGGCACCGCGCATGAGGGCGATCTGGACGGCGGCGAAGCCTACCGTTGTGCCGGCTCCGTGCACGAGTACGGTCTGGCCCGAACTCACCCCGAGAGTATCAATCCCCCGGTAAGCGGTTTCGACCGCCATTGGCAGTGCTGCAGCCTGTACATAGTCGAGTCCGGCCGGCATGCGGAACCAGTAGTACATGATCGCTCGGTCGGACGCACCGGCGCTCGATCCGCCCATGAAATCGGCGGCGCCCAGAACGGCATCGCCGATGGCGACATCGGTTACGCCCTCTCCAACCGCGTCTACAATCCCGGACACGTCCAGACCAATCCCGCGAGGCAACGGCAGTTGACCGGCAAAGTGTCCTCGGCACATCGCCCAGTCAACCGGATTTAACCCGCAAGCGCGTACCCTTACGCGAATGCGTCCCGGACCCGGTTCTGGGATTGCCGCCTCCTCCAAACGCAACACATCGGTCGGTTCGCCGTAGTCGTGGAACCGGATGTCCGTATGGTATTGTCCATTGCGATGTTCCCTCCATTTTGTTCTTATAAAATCGTGTTCCCTGTGAATCCAAACGGTCTTCAAGGAAAAGCAACAAATCCTAAAGTTCGCTCAGATCTGGGAGCCGCCTCCGTCGACAGGTATCTCAGCCCCGGTGGTATAGGTGGCGTCAAATGCCAGGAATGCTACGACTTTGGCGACCTCGACTGGATCGCCCAAACGCAGCATCGGGATCTGCTGTCTCATCTGCGCCTTTGTCTGTTGGGCAGCTTCTTTCGGCATTGACTTTTCCATGATACCTGTGTCAATGACGCCGGGACTGACTGCGTTGACGCGAATATTTCGAGGCAATAACTCGCGTGCCAGGCTTCGAGTCATGGAGCGCAGCGCCGCTTTGCTAGCTGCATACGCACTGAGCATGGGGAGACCCACTACGTTCACGATTGAAGTCGTAAGTACTACCCCGCTTCCTGTGCTCAGGAGTGGAGCGAGTTTTTGTACGGTAAAGTACGGCCCTTTGGCGTTGATTGTAAATATCTCGTCGTACGTTTCTTCGATCGTTGAATCGAAAGGGACAAACCCCGTGACGCCAGCGTTAACGAACAGGGCATCTATCGTTCCAAAATCAGCCTTCACTCGATCGGCTAACGCGGCGATATCCTTCAATGAGGCGGCATCGCTTAAGACCGCGATTGCGTTGTTGCCGAGTTGTTCACGAGCCGCATCCAGCGTTGCCTGAGTACGTCCGGTAATCAGAACGTGTGCCCCTTCGTCCACGAGCAACTTCGCCGTCGCAAGGCCGATTCCGCTGCTGCCTCCCGTGATCACAACCTTTTTGCCGGAGAATTTGCCCTTAATGAATTGTTCCATTTGAATCGTCCTCCCTTTGGTTAATCCGCAATCGGATGATTAGGTACAGAAACGATTATATAGCAATGGTTTAACTAAGTAAACTAATTTTATTAAATTTGTTCACTTAATAAACTCAATACATGAAAGTCAGCAAGTTTGTTATAATAAGTTCGAGAGGCATTAAAGGGAGGCACTTTCTGTGAGAAAAGCCGTGAGTGTAGATGCATATGTAGAAAAAATAAAACCCATTATAAGAAGAACAAGATTCAGCCAACTGAAAGTCGACGATCTCGCAAAATATATGGATATCAGCAAAGTGACACTTTATAAGTACTTTCCCTCCAAAGACGATATCATCGAACAAGTTGTGAGTTATTACATTGATTACTCGAAGAAGGCTGACACCGTTGTCAAAGACGATTCCGTCTCTTTTTTGGTTCGTTTTCAATTAACATTTTTACAATCCTTGATGTGTGCCACGTTTATTTCCGATTTATTCTTGCAAGATCTGAAGGAATTTTATCCGCCCCATTTTGAGAAACTATCCGTTGCCCTGCAAAATCGGAATAAAAGCTTACAAACATTTTTTGAGTCCGGTATGGAGCAACAGATTTTCAACAGATTGAATGCCGTTTTGTTTATGGTTCAAGATGACGCTGTGCTGCGACGTTTTATCGAGCCGTCATTTTCGATTCAGTATGATATCACTTTGAAACAAGCGATTTTGGATTTCTACTGCATGAAGCAGTATCAACTGCTAAAACCTGAATATCTGAAGACGATAGACAACTCCGATATGGAAAGAAAGATCGTTCATATTTTGCAAGCCATTTCATAAGTGAAGCGTCCATATCCGATTCCGTTGTGGCCTAGAGGATTTCCATATTGTAGCCTCCATAAAAAAAGTATTAGCTGACCCTTGAAATCGAAAAAGCGACAGCCATGGACGAGAAATAATGTCCTAGACTTTCGCTTTTTCATTGGACGCTAACATTACCCGTTAAATTAAACCCATAAAAGTATTAAGCAATCGGTGTACATTCGTCTGACTGGAAAATTTACAATCGCTACAACTTGTTGACCAATTAGTTTTTCTGGTTCATATCTCCTCGTTATTTGAACAGAAGAGCGCTTAAAAAATCATCAAGTGTTGCCATGAGTATGCCTTGCTCCTTTTAAACAGATTTTTTATCTCTTCAGCGCAATTATTCGTCGTACCCTAGAATCATTTGGTCCAGCGGCGATAAAATCCGTCTACTTGGAACAAGAGACAGCCCTGTTTTCTCCGGAGACGACCGTTATGTTCAAACTGGTTTACGATCCAACAACTTTAGAGATTTTAGGGGGACAAATCATGTCTAAAGTTGATTTGACTGCTAATATCAATACGGTCTCCCTTGCGATTCAAACCGGATGCACATTAGAACAATTGGCCTATGCCGACTTCTTCTTTCAGCCAGAATTAAACACACCATGGAATGTAATAAATACGGCAGGATTACAAGCATTACTACATAATGTATAAAAGGAAAAATCCATTGAACCGCCGGCCTTGGCCGTCTGACTTCCAGAGCCAGGCGGCTAACTTTTTGAGGTCCATGCAAGCAAAAACGAGCATGGCATGCGTTGAGAGTAAATTCGTTTGTTCTGTTCCGTACGGCGGAGGTGGTCTGCCTCCTCCAAGTAATCAGCCCAAACGTGGCGACTAATTTGCTTCGCAAAGTATTTTTTTCGCTGAAGATCATCCAGATTATAAACTGCATCAAACCCCTTTAAATGAATGTTGAGCAAAGGTGTTCCAAAATTTCATCGGGTGAATAGCCGCGAACATCTCTTTGATAAAAATATGAATCAATACTTATGGCGATCAGCAGCATATCTGCTTTAAATATACTATTTGGGCTTGGACGATCCGCTTCTGCCATCTCATCGAATAACTCGACTGCGATTTGATGCATTTTGTTATAGAGCGGATTCTGTGATTGATACGGAAGTCGCTTAGCTGACGCGGATCCCTTGCCTCCTGTTAACAGTTGTGCTTTCTTCTCAATGAAAGGCATGTAAATTTTGAGAATTCCTTTTAACCGTTGATCCGGCGGCTCTTGCTGATGCTGCAATAGATACTGCTCAATATCTTCGAAGAACCGAAGGACACTGTCTTTTATTAAATCCGAACACAATTCACCTTTATTGGCATAACGACGATATAGGGTGCCTGGACCTATCTGGGCTTCCGCTGCGATCTGGTTCATACGAGGGTAAGCGTCAAACTCTCCCCACCTTCGTTCCTTGCAATAACCGTGAGATAATCCTCCTCATAGTCCAATTCGGGGAGGATTTTTTATGGCCAGAGAAGACGTACAGAAGAAATGGGAAGAACGAATTGCCGCTTTCCGTTCCAGTGGAGAAAAAGCAGCAAGATGGTGCAAAGCCAATCAGGTGGATCGTCGCGGGCTCTATACATGGATGAAGAGACTAAGCGGTTCATCCCCTGCTGCTGTCAAGTCAGCCACCTTCGTCAAAGCTCATATTACTCCCGAGCCGGAAGCCACACCTTCGGCTTGCCTTCGCATCCGAATCGGCGCAGCCGTCATCGAGGTTGACGCCGGGTTCAATCCCACTTTGCTCCGCGACGTGGTGCAGGCTTTGGAGGTCATATGCTGAGCGAATTAACCAGCCGTCAGGTATTTCTGGCTTGTGGCAGCACGGATTTACGTAAATCCATCGACGGATTGGCTGCTCTTGTCCAAGAGGGGCTCGGACTGAATCCATTCTCTCCATGCTTGTTCGTCTTTTGCAACCGCGAGCGGAACAAGTTAAAGATCTTGTATTGGGAGCACAACGGTTTCTGGCTGTTCTACCGCCGGCTCGAGCGCGGCACGTTCCAGTGGCCCAGGGATCACAGCGATCCGGTCACGGTCACGACCCGCGAGCTCCGCTGGCTGCTGGACGGACTTTCGCTCAGCCAGCGGCAGGCTCACCCGAAAGTGACCGCCGCTACGGTCATTTAGCAATCTATTCCTTACTTAATTCGACATATGTTATGGCAGGCGTTGCCCCCATCCGTGCCGAAGTATACCATATGGAAAATCGAGCGGAATCGCCTCAGATCGAAGAGCTTCGGCAACAAAATGCGAAGCTGGAACAACAAAATATCGAGCTATCGGCCAAGCTCAAGTGGTACGAGGAACAGTTCCGTCTGGCGCAGCAAAAGCGCTTCGGCACTTCCAGCGAGAAGACGAATCCGGACCAGATGGAGCTGAATCTGTTCAACGAAGCCGAAGTGCTGGCCACACCAGCCGGACAAGAGCCACCTACAGAGAAGATCACGTACGAGCGCCGCAAACAGACGGGCAAGCGTGAAGACGACTTCTCCGACCTGCCGGTAGAGACCGTCGTGTACAAACTCGAGGAAGGCGAACGGTCCTGTGCTTGCTGCGGCGGCTCGCTGCATGAGATGACGACTGAGATGCGCAGCGAGATCGCGCTGGTGCCCCCGCAGGTCAAGGTCATGCGGCATATTCGTCAAGTCTATGCTTGCCGCCACTGCGAGCGTCATGAGATCCAGACACCCATCGTCACGGCGCCCATGCCGAGGCCCGTCTATCCCGGAAGCTTGGCTTCGCCGTCCAGCATGGCCTACGTCATGACGCAGAAATATGTGGATGGCTTGCCCCTGTACCGGCAAGAGCAGCAGTTCGCGCGTCTTGGCTATACGTTGTCTCGCCAGACGATGGCGAACTGGATGATGTATGGTGCGGAGCAATGGCTGTCTCCGCTGTTTGCTGCCATGAAGGCG
The DNA here is from genome assembly GCF_016937515.1 of Cohnella algarum. Classification (NCBI taxonomy): domain Bacteria; kingdom Bacillati; phylum Bacillota; class Bacilli; order Caryophanales; family Paenibacillaceae; genus Cohnella; species Cohnella algarum. The sequence continues at coordinate 3,534,388 of NZ_JAFHKM010000002.1, read as the reverse complement.
TATCTGCTGCGGCAAGAAGTGCTGCATGCCGACGAGACGACGCTTCAGGTGCTGCGCGAAGAAGGCAAGTCCGCGGAAGCGACGTCCTACCTGTGGCTATATCGGACCGGACGTGATGTGCCGCCGGCAATACTCTACGAATACCAACGGACGCGGGGCGGCGAACATCCGCGTAACTTCCTGTCCGGATTCAAAGGCTATTTGCATGTGGATGGGTACCTTGGGTACCACAAGGTGGCAGACGTGAAGCTCGTCGGTTGTTGGGCACATGCCCGGCGCAAGTACGACGAGGCGCTGAAGGCAGGGCCGCCGGAGATGAGGAAGCTGGGAACCGTTGCGGGACAGGGCCTGGCTTACTGTAACCAGCTGTATGCAATTGAACGGGACCTTGCCGAAGTCTCCGCTGAAGAGCGACAGGCGAAGAGGCAGGAGCAAAGCCTGCCGGTGCTTAACGCCTATCATGGATGGCTGAAGGAGCAACGGTCCAAAACCTTGCCGAAGAGCCTGTCCGGTCAAGCGATCGCCTACAGCTTGAATCAGTGGGATAAGCTTACTGCGTTCCTGTCAGATGGGCGGCTGGAGCTCGACAACAATCGGAGCGAGCGGTCGATCAAACCGTTCGTGATCGGGCGCAAAAACTGGCTGTTCGCCAACACGCCTCGCGGCGCGAAGGCTAGCGCGGTAATCTACAGCGTGATCGAATCGGCCAAGGAGAATGGTCTGCACCCGTTCAACTACTTAAAGTACCTCTTCGAGCAGTTGCCGCAAATCTCTGGACCGCTCGATGCCGACGCGCTCGAACCCTTCATGCCATGGTCGCACGAGCTACCGGCTGAGTGCCGATTAAGTAAAAAGTAACTACAGATTAGTCGAACTGAGCTCCCGCCGCTAGGTGGGGGCTATTTGACGCTTACGTTCATACTTACCTGGTCCACGCCGTTCTGCTCAAAAAGTTTATGGGCTGCGACCAATATTCGTTGACGATTCTCGGCGGCATCACGTCGTTCAATTCGCGACTGAATTACCTTGATTTCCTCAGACATGTTAACACCCCTAATACTAAACTTGGTTCATATTGACATGTGGAGACTTCTCCGCTTAATATAAAGAGGAGAGCTCTCCGTTTAATGTTAATCTAAATTTAGTGCAAATTCAACAGAACTATGGTCGAAGGAGATACCTCCGAAAGCAGTCTTGTAACGACGCTGTATGCAGTTGTACTAGCAGCAGGTTCGGGTACGTATGGAAAGCTTACCGACCGTTTCTCTGCACGGTCATTAATACTAATAGGGATAGCCCTATTCACTCTTGGTTCGCTAATGGGGGTTTTTTCGAGCTCTTTTCCGGCCGTTGTAACCGCAAGAATTATTCAAGCAGCTGGTGCTGCGGCTATTCCCTCCCTAGCGTATGTAGTTCCGCCTAAATATTTCAAACCCGAGAACAGAGGCAAAGCATTAAGCCTTGTGTCTACTACTTTCGCGCTGATGGACGGAGTAGCCCCCGTCCTCAGTGGATTTATTATTCAACTGTTTGGTTGGCACGGTCTTTTTGTTGTTTCTCTCTTGATCGTATTTATTATCCCATTTGTTGTGAAACACTTCCCTACTAATGTTGCACAAGGGGAGAAATTCGATGTCTTAGGAGCTATATTATTCTCCTTGGCAGTAGGCATTCTGGTATTAGGTATCAGCCTAAATCCTTATCTTTTAATAATTGCTGTCCTGATGTTTATTGCGTTTTCATTCCACATACGCGGGAAGAACTCACTTTTTATCACCATCTCTTTACTCGCTAACAAAAGCTACAGAAATTCCTTGCTCTCTGTATTTGCAGGCACATCTGCATATCCGGCCGCTTTATTTTTATTGCCCTTGGTTCTAAAAGTCCGGTGATTTAGGTCAGTTGTAACCGTCTCTTCGGCATAAAAAAAGAGGAAAACAACCCAACCAGCGCCGAAATGAGCAGGTCCGACACTGCCTCCATCATCACGGATTTCGGTTTTGGACATGCCAAAACACCGGTTTGTGGTCGCTTTTTCTTAAACCGGCACAGTCTTTTCAGATTTTGAACGATGGCCGTGAGCACCGCCTGCTCTTGCATGCAGTCCAATCCACGGCTCCGTGCGCGGCCCAGGCCATGCGCGACTTTGCTTTCGGCAAACACATGCTCGCACCGCGTCCGCAACTTTTGCAGATGACGGTAAGAACCCATAAGCTGAATTCGTTTGGCTTTGTTTCGAATTTGGATTTCCCGGATTTTGGCCAGCCGTTTGCGTTGTTTCTCCGGATCGTTCGTTTGACGTTTCCAAGCAGGTACATCTTCCAGTGTCAGGTTGCGAAGCGAAACCAGGGGAACAATCCCTTGCTCGAACAACGCTTGCAGATAATCTGTCGTACCGTAGGCTTTATCGGCAGAAAGCGTCCGAATCCGGATTTGCGGATGGGCAAAACGGATCGCGAAGAGCTGCCGCAAGCTCGTTTCACGCTCAGCCGTTCCGGACGCGATGCTCGCTTGCGTAGACAGAATGACGCCGGATTTGATATCCGTCACATCATGCACCAAATACCGCAAATGCGCTTCCTGACCGTTGCTCTTTTTGTACAAGCGGGCATCCGGATCCGTTACGCTGCGGTGGGTCTTGTTCGAGAACGTTTTGCCATGAAAATCTTCATGCGTCGCTTCGTCTTCCAGCAGCCGCTCTTTTTGCGCGGGCGGTGCGGGCGGCTGTCGGTCATCATCGGAATCATGGGCGACACCACCGGTCTCTTCATCTTGCCGGGCCATGCGAGCCAAATAGTCTTCAATCGACTCCACCGGGGCCAGGGTGATTTCTTTCAAGCTGTGAATGGATGCGTTGGCCCGTACCTGGGTGCCGTCGACGCCGACATGCACATCGGGTTGGACCAGTCCCGCGGCGATGCACTGATCGACGACATGTTTCATCAGCTTCTCAAAAACACCGTGCGTTCGCCACAATTTCCGGGTCTTCACCAAGGTCGTCCGATCCGGCAGGGACGGCCGCGATGAGTCCGGGCGCACGACGGATTCGAAATCCAGTCCGCAAAACCACAAATAGCCCGCATGCATGGGCAACAGTTGATACAATTCCCGTTCGGAATGGTTGAACAAATACGAAAGCAGCATCAGTCGAACCATCCGCTCCGGGTCAGCCGCCGGGCGGCCGGTACGTTCCGTATATAGAGGCGCCACCCAATCATGAACGATGGAAAAATCAAGCGCTTCGTTCAGTTGGCGCAGGATGTGCTTTTTCGGCACGAGTTCATCCATATCCACGAATTGGAACATCTGAGGCTGGATAGCCGATGACTTGCGGGCTTTCATACCTAATCACTCTTTCGATAGTCGTGTTACGATATTAATTCGACAAAACCGTGATAAAAGCCTGCTTACGCGGACTTTATCACCGGACTTCTAAAACAGGGCGGTAACTTGCAAGCAAACCTGATCGGCATCGTCATGTTCCCAGGCGCACTGATTGGTTCGTTGTTCGTCCCTTACATGGGAGCACTTTCTCGCAAGTACAATGGCAGGATCATTATTCTAGCTGGTCATGGTTTTATGATTCTGGGAGCACTGCTTATGGCGGTTTTGCAAGACATGCCCCTCGGCATTGGGATAGTCATGTTTATCTTTTCGCTCGGCTATACCACATTAGTATCATCCGCTGCCAATGTTGTGCCATCGACCTTGAAAAAGACGGAGATTGGTATCGGGATGGGACTCTTCACGCTTTTAAGTATTTTAGGAGGTGCATTTGGTCCTTCTATTTTAAGTCGATTTTTATCCTTCAATACTAACTTTACAATTTCCTTTATCATTGTCATAGTTATGTCAGTTATCGGCATTTTTCTAATACTCGCAACGCGAGCAGATAATTCCCAAGATGATCTGAACAGGCAGCCGGCCAATGGCTTAAAGTGAATTTAGGGATATCCCAGTGTACGTAGGAACGCTATCAAAAAGGCTTTCCCGCAGCGCAAGACCCTAATGCACCTGATCGTGAGAGGAACACGCTGGACGACAGGAAACACATCGGCAGCGTCGAGCTCGCCTTCAACGAGGAGACCGAAAAGTATTTTTAAGCTTAGCCCCTTCCGCTGAAACAATAGCGCAAGGGGCTTTTCCTTTATCCTGATAGGTCTTACCTTTCTTAATAATTCTGAGCAAAAACTTCGCCCTACTTGTGATAAGGTTCACCGCGCTGTCTGTAACGACAAGTTTTTTCACTGCTTTTCAAATAAAGCCCCCTTTCGCAAGCCATCCCGAATGAAATGCAAATTATGAAACTCCTGTTCCTTCGATTCGTCGTGCCAATTCGAAAGCAAAATAAGTCCTGGCGAATAACCGATTGGGGTAAAACACACTTACCGCTAAATTGGTTTACAAGCTGCAGATCCTCAAAAGAACCGGATCCCGCTATCCGTGTCTTTTTGGCCTTGACATGCGTTCCATGATCAAGGCTACCCTGCGCCTGCTAAAAAATCGCATCAATTGAGCCATAAGGTAATTGTTACGGCCATCGATGATATAGCTGCGTCCCTGGTCAATCCCGCGAAATCCGGCCTGTACAACCTTTTCCGGGGTCGAGAGCTTTTGGCCCGCCCCCATTTCCTCGCTGCCTACCGCATCGAAGAAACCCGTCTCGGTTGCACCAGGGCACAGTGCGAGCACGCGAACGCCTCGCCCGCGCGTTTCCGCCCATAGTGCCTCAGAGAAGGACAATACAAATGCTTTGGTAGCCCCATAAACGGCCGAATAAGCACAGGGCATGAACGCGGCCATCGATGCCACGTTAACGATGACTCCATCCTCTCGCTTCAGCATATTAGGCAGCAACCGGTGCGTAAGATCGACTAACGCAGCCGTGTTCAGCATAATCTCCTCCTGCTCGCGCTCCGGGGCTATTTCCTCGAAACGGCCGTAAGTGCCAACGCCTGCATTATTGATGAGAATATCCACGGACAAGCCCAGTTCGGAAATTTGTTCGGCCAGTTGGCGCGGGGCGTTCGCTTTGGACAAATCGCAAGCCAATGCATAAGCCTGCACGCCGTACTGGCGGTTGATTTCCCCAGCTATTGCATCCAGTTTGTCTTTGGAGCGCGCTGCCAGCACCACATGACAGCCTCGTGCCGCCAGTTCTTTGGCATACATTTTCCCTATTCCGGATGAAGCACCGGTGACTACTGCCAGCTTGTTTCGATATGCATACTTGTTCAAGATACAAAACCTCCTATCGATAGCACTTCTCTGTCGTAAATTATCTTTATCGTACTGTCGATAGTAAGAGGTTAACCACATCATGTTTATACTATTAGCGGGATTAACAGCCTCGGTACTCGTTATGGTTCTCTTTTGTGGAAACGGACATTCAGCAGAGATTATAATAATCATGTATAGAGTGCTTTAGGTCCATTTTGTTAATAGCGATTTGTATCTTCCATAAGAGTAAATAGAGGTGACCCACTTGAAAATGAATCGTTCCTCATCCACCTTGGGTGACTTCCTTAAATCGCGCAGAGAACGGTTGCAGCCTTCAGAGGCGGGGATCCAACCGTTGCCCGGACGTAGGCGCACTCCGGGACTTCGAAGAGAAGAAGTCTCTTATCTTGCCAATATAAGCGTGACTTACTATTCCTGGCTGGAGCAAGGCAAGGAGGATAATCCTTCGCCGGAAGTGCTGCTAAGTATCAGCAAAGCGCTTCAGCTTGACGAAGACGAGCAGAAGCATCTGTTCGATCTGGCCAATGTAGATGTGGCGAGCGTCGTCACATTGCCAAATAACGGTGGGCCGGATACGGGAGTTTTGCAGAAAATCGTAGATCAACTGCAATATCCTTCTTTTATCACAGACGAAGGTACGGATATTATCGCCTGGAATCGGGCGGCAGAACTGATCGTAGCCGACTTCGGCAGTCTGCCGGACAACGAACGGAATATGATGAACATTATGTTTTTAAGGCCGGATTACCGCAACAGACTGGTGAATTGGGAAGGCTTTGCCCGTTACTCTGTAGCCGTTCTGCGGGCAGGCTTCGATCTTTACAAGAACAACCCGTTATATAGGGAACGGTTTGAACGCTTGACACGGGAAAGCGTGGAGTTCGTACATTTCTGGGAGCTATATGAAATCAAACAAAAACGCGTAGCCACTGCTTTATTCCGTGTTCCTGACGCACAGGTGATGGAGTTCGAGCTCCATTCCGCGGCTGTAATCGATAATGACCCGGGACTGCACTGGTGTTTCTTTGTTCCGGTGCCCGGTTCAGGCACGGAGAAGAGATTATTGCGTTTACTTGAGCAGGACAGGCAGCTACCATAGACTGTTACTCCTGTTAGTAGAATAGACGTGCTGTGGCTAGCACCCTCCAGTTGTTTGTATGATTCAGTGGAAGACAACGATTGGAGGGTATTTAGTATGCAAACATGGTTCATTACAGGAGCGTCAGGAGGCTTGGCTTCACGTATAATTCGCCGGTTGCTTGATAGGGGGGACCGTGTAGCTGCAACGGTACGCAAGCCGGGGGTGCTGGATGATCTGCAGTCACAGTATGGCTCACAACTTTGGCAGGCTAATTTAGATCTGACAAACTCTCGGCAAATAGCTGAAGTGGTGGAACGTGCATTTTTAGAACTGGGCACGATCGATGTGTTTGTCAATAATGCAGCCTATGGCTTGTATGGCGCAGTGGAAGAAGCAAGCGACAGGCAAATTGAGCATCAGTTTATGACCAATGTGCTTGGCTCCCTGCGTGCAGCGCGTGCAGTCCTGCCCTTTTTCCGTAAGCAGGGCGGCGGTCACATGGTACAGATTTCGAGTATGGCGGGTCATTATTCTATTCCGGGTATGGGACTGTATTGCTCTTCGAAATATTCAAAATCCCGAGATTCGGACAATGTAGCTTCTTAGGAGCATCGAAAGCATCGAGAACCTCGTGGGAATCCCAAAATTCTCGAAACTCCCTGCTAGCCTGTGAAAGCGCCTCGAACTGCTCGGACCACCAAGGATCGTCGACGTGACGCGCATATCCGGCATGAAAATTAGCAACGATTCGCTTGGCATGCAGTTCCCATTGGTCTCCCTTTAGATAGCGGAAACGGGGAGAAGTAAACGTCATCCAAACCAGATTCCGCTCCCTCTCCGACATAACCGTCTTCGGTTAGATGAGTCGGAACGCAGGCATCTGTACCATCTTGCCCGTAAACAATTTCCCCTGACCGCAAAATAACCTGAAGCATATTGATCTGACCCTACCAAAAGAAAAGTTAGTGGTTTTCGTAGGCATATCCGGTTCAGGAAAAAGTTCTCTGGCTTTTGATACGATTGCAGTGGAGAGCAGTCGACAATGGCAGGCATCCTATCCTCTTTATTTGAGAAATAAAATGCCGCAATACGAGCGTCCTGCGGTAGAATCTATTCATAACCTTACCCCTTAGCGTGTATTCAAATGTAGAATTTATTTTCCGCCGATCCATATTAAAAAGCGAAGCCTGTTTAGCTTCGCTTTTTGTGTGTCCATCTTTCAATCGGTTTTACGTTTAGGCCTTGTGAGCTCAAAACTATGCCTTACCATGTCATGAAGATCATCTTCCGGAAGTTCTTCATCCAGAATCACTGTATTCCAGTGCTCTTTATTCATATGATACCCCGGCTTGACTTCCTTGAAAGCCCGCCGAAGAAAATCGGAGCGTTCGGGATCGCATTTCAGGTTAACGCAAAGATGTCCATCCCGATGGAAGATCAAGGCAAATAACTTCTTGTTCCCTTTATGGCGTATGGCCGTCCAGCCCTCTCCGAAAGGTTGATCTTCATACGAGCCTGGATAAGACAAACAGTATTCTACGAATTCCTCTATCTTCATCCCGATCTGCTCCTGTCTTTGTTGTTATTCCCGGTTCTTGTTTTGGGCATGCCATGCTGCAATCTCTTCCAATCGTTGTTTAATTTTCGCCTCCGATCCCTGTGTTGTAGGATGATAGTATTCGCGTCCGATCAAGGAATCCGGCATCGTCTGCATCATGGTTAATTTTTCTTCCGTATCATGGGCATATTGATACCCCTTACCGTAGTTCAACTCTTTCATTAGCTTCGTTGGGGCATTGCGAAGTTGCAACGGGACGGGTTCACTCATGGAATGCAGGGCATCTTTTTTCGCGGACCGATAAGCCAGATTGTTCGCCGCCTGACTTTATGGCGGGAAAAAGGCATGAATTCGCCATTCGGTGTGGCGGAGCCAAACCGAATAAACAGCCGACAATAGCCTAATCCCTTCTGTACAATGACGGTGGATTAGGCTATTGTCGATTAAAAAGGAAAATGCTCCCGAACCTTTGGCGAGGATCCCCGGGAGCATTCACTTCATCATGTCAAAAATACTTTATTTCGGCCTTTCTTGCAAGGCTTATTTACGCACATTCGGAAATCAATCTCCTGACGTCCAGCTCTGCTGTGAAAACTGCGGTCGGCTTCTCCATAAACACGGTCGTTATTGGCGAGGAATTGTGACGAAGCATGAGGTCATCCAGATCCCGATCTACCGTCGATATTGTCCTACCTGTAGAATAACAATCTCCCTCCTGCCGGAGTTCCTGATTCCATGGGCCCGGTATGCGACTTGGGTGCGAGAAGCGGCATTAAAGCGCAAGCACAAGGGATTCTCTTGGCGGCAGACGACAGAAAGCACAACAACTCCTGCCGTGCGTTATAGCCGCCGTACGTTGAAACGCTGGTGGGCAAGACATCTGCGCCGCGCAGCGGATGCAGCACTATGGGTTGCTGGGAAACTCGTAGCCCAGGGGGACGACACGGATATGCTCCACCTTTACCCCACCATGATGAACCCAACGCCAATGGATACATTGGATTGGCTGGACAAACTGTTACCCCGATTCATCCCCGCTGGCGCATCCAGACGGGGCTATTGGACGTTTCTAAATGCGAGGTTACCTGTAGCATCACGCTTATAAATCCCTTCAGCATCCACCGCCAAGGAGCAAGGCAAACGAAAATCGCCTCCAAAATTGCTTTAAAAATCGCCTGGACGGCAAGTTGCCCTCCTGATCCCACAAAATATGCGCCCTCCCTGGCTTCTAGCGTCTATGCGATACTCTCATAGACCACAGGGAGAGGAGATTTAGCATGGATGAGCAAGCAAGGCAGCAAGAAGCCAACTTCCGTTATGGCTTAATTGCATCACTGGTTAGCCGCAAATTGGATCCCGGAGAACAGATGGCGTTGATGCGCGAAATTGTAAGCCATGAGTATGAAACGTCGTCGGGACAGCGAAGGAGAATTAGTCTACGAACGCTTGAGCGATATTTAAAAGCGTATCGCGAAGGCGGATGGGAGGCGCTGTTGCCCTCCGTCCGAGCAGACAAACTCACGACCAGGGAAATCCCCGAGGATGTGCTTGCCAAAGCGATTGCCTTAAAGCAGGAGCAACCCGGCCGAAGCGTCAGGCAGATTATTGCGATTCTGGAACTGGCGGCATTCGTGGCCCCCGGCACCCTGAAAGAAAGCACGCTTAGCAAGCAGCTTCGCCGCCGCGGCGTCACGCGCAAAGCGTTACTGAATACGGGGTGGAGCCACTTTCGCCGGTTTGAAGCCACGCACCGAAATAGCATGTGGCAAGGCGATGTGCAGCATACCCTTTACCTTCCGCATCCGGACAAGCCCGGCAAGAAGGTCATGGCCTATCTGGTTATTTTCATTGACGATTACTCTCGCTTCGTTGTGCATGGCCAGTTCTATTTCGAGGAACGTGTGGCCCGGCTGGAGGATTGCCTGAAGAAGGCGATTTTAAAGAACGGAGTGCCGGAAATGATCTATGTCGATAACGGCGCCATCTATTCTTCACACCATTTTGAGCGGATTTGCGGGCGACTGGGGGCAGAGCTTAAGCATACTCGCCCCGGACGTCCTATGGGACGCGGGAAGCAAGAAAAGTTCTTCCGATTTGTCGACCAGAGCTTTGTGCCGGAGGCATACGACCTGATTGAACAAGGGAAGATCCAGACGCTTAACGATTTGAATCGATTCTTCTCGGCGTGGCTTGAGATTGCTTACCACCAGAAAGTCCACAACAGCTTTAAGCAGCGCCCAGTCGACCGATACCAAAAAGACGACCACCCGATTCGCATGTTGCCGCCGCATGAACTCATAGAAGTATTCTTGCTGGAGGAATCCCGCAAAGTGGACAAAACGGGATGCATCTCGCTGCTGGGCACGATATTCGAGGTCCAGACAGAGCTTGCCGGCTCGAAGATTCAGGTGCGATTCGATCCGCACGACCTGTCCGTCATCCAGGTGTGGAAGGACGGCCAGCGCTATGAAGACGCGAAGCCAATGAAGCTCCGCGATCCGAAAAACCGGCCGAAGCAGGATGAACCGAAGGCCGTCATGCAACCGCCGAAGACGGGCCTCAACTATGTGGAATTATTGGTGGAAGAACAGAAACGGCAGACCCGCGAAGCGCAAGGCGCTGCGCTTTCGCGAGCGATGAAAGAGGTGAATCGCTCATGATTCGTGGTTTCTTCGGGTGGGAGCGCGTTCCGTTCACCCGGGAGATTGAAACACGGCATCTGCACCGCTCCAAGCGATTCGAAGAATGTGTAGCACGGATGCAGTATATGGTGATGACTCGCTCGATTGGCTGCGTCACCGGTGAAATTGGCTGCGGCAAGTCGACAGCCGTTCGCTACTTGAAAGACCAACTGGATCCGAACAAGTACCGGTTTATCTATCTGTCGGATGCGAATCTGAAACCAAGGGACTTTTACCGTGAACTCCTCCACCACTTCGGCTTGCCGCCCAAGTTTCTGCGCAGCGAAGCCAAACGGCAATTCCAGCACCTCGTATGGGATTTGTACGAGAACCAGCAGAAGGTCGCCGTTATTGTCGTGGATGAAGCGCACCTGCTTTCAGGAGACATGCTGCAAGAAATACGCTTTTTGACGAATTTTCGTATGGACTCGATTTCGCCGCTTGCCCTGCTGCTCATTGGACAGCCGGAACTACAGGCCACGTTGCAACTGAGAATCTTCAAGCCGATTACACAGCGGATGAACGTGCGTTTTCATTTGGAAGGCTTGTCGCTCGAGGAGTGCCGCGATTACATCTCCCACCAATTGGAGGTTGCCGGAAGTACAGGGCCGGTGTTTACGACAGAAGCGATGGACGCCATATACGCGCATGCTCGGGGGATATGCCGAGAGATAAATAACGTCTGCACCGCTGCGCTTCTGGATGCAGTGCTGCGAAAAGACAAAATGATTGATACCGTCCATGTGACGAGGATCCTAGCTGAATTTAAGGAACAGTGAGGGATGACAAATATGAATGAGATACGATTTCATGGAGATACCGAGCGTTGGAACGTGTACGATGGAGAAGAGTTGCTTTGCTCGCTACGTTGTGGTGATGCCGTGATGATTCAAGTAGGAAAGCACTTCTTGCCATCCAACCTTGAGCTCGATACGGACTGGTACGTGAAGTTTGGAAATTCGAAGTTCTGGCTCCACCGACATGCCAAGTACCGCGTCCGACCGCTGTTCTAACTGCTCTTCGGAGCAGTTTTTTTACGCCGACAAACAAAGGCGAAATATAATTGTCTCCGAAACGGCGGTGAGGAAAGCAAAAAGCCACCGTCATTGGCGGTTCCGAATCTACCGTCAATTAAAGTGGCTGATGACACCAGATAAGCCGCATTCGATTTAGGGGCTAGGCTAAGATAAATGACCGCTTGCGTTAAATGCACATCGCATTCCGGCATCCCTATGAATTGACACGCCTGAAAAACCGAAACGGCGATCTCCAAAGCACGATTGTCCGCCAAACCCACATCTTCACTTGCAAACCTAACCAGCCGACGAGCGATAAACAACGGATCTTCTCCCGATTCCAACATTCGAGCTAACCAATAAATAGCCGCATTCACATCGCTGTTTCGCATGGATTTATGCAAAGCGGAAATGATATTATAGTGTTCTTCTCCGTCTTTGTCATACAATAGTGATTTTCGATGAATGATCTGAATCAGATCTTCTTTGCCGATTTTAATAGATTCACCTTGTTTTTCCCCATTTAAAACGGCCATTTCCAAAGTATTTAAGGCAACCCGGGCATCGCCATTTGAAAATTCTGCTATAGCGGAGAGTACACCATCTTCTACTTTAATCTCTTGATCCCCAAATCCGTTAGGATTCACAATTGCTCTTTCCAATAATTCAACAATATCCCCACTCGCTAAGTGGTGGAGGACAAACACTTTACTACGAGACAACAAGGCCGAGTTGACTTCAAAAGAGGGATTTTCGGTTGTTGCTCCAATTAGAATAATGCTGCCTTTTTCAACGTAGGGGAGAAAAGCGTCCTGCTGTGCCTTGTTAAATCTATGAATCTCATCGATAAATAAGATGGTTTTATTCCCTAATTGTCTGTTTTCTTCGGCTTCTTTCATCACATTTCGGATATCTTTAATCCCACTGGTTACCGCGCTAAAATCAATGAATTTGGATTTAGTTTGATTCGCTATGATCTTGGCCAAAGTCGTTTTTCCGACTCCAGGAGGTCCCCAAAAAATCATAGACGATACTTGGTCATTTGTAATCATGTCACGCAAAACTTTTCCTTCTTCCAACAAATGTTTCTGACCTACAAACTCATCTAATTGTTGCGGGCGTACTCTGTTTGCTAAAGGCCGGCTTCGATCGCTGTTGGATTCAATTAACGATCCTTGATACAAGGGAACTACCTCCCGATTCTCGAAGAATAAAAATAACCCTGAATTTCGAAAGCCCGTAAGTCCAAGATAACGTGGTGATGCAAAAGGAGTACGGGGTGTAAAAATGTGGGTATTTTCCATTCCTGTAGGATTCTTTCGCGATTTACGGATGGTTCTTCCCCCTCCCCAGTGAAGGGGCAAGTTCATTTTCCATGTAACTTTATGGATATTGATCATTCCAGCAAGGCCACTTTGGTCTCGATTCGCTTCCAGGCGTAGCGACCAGCGAAATCTTTCATCAGCTTCAATACGACGGAGCGGCCGTGCCGAATGAGCGTCGCTGCGCAATGAAAGAACTCCAAGCGAAAACGGGCGATCGTATAGCCTTGGTGAATGGGCTCGCAACAGTCGCGTTTAAATCGCTCAAATAAGTTGTAAGCGAGCAGCTTAATGAGCAAGTCCAACTCATTGGCATTGAAATCGCTCGTGGCGATACGGTCGATTGAGAAGCCGTTTTTGGCTTCCTTGATGTAGTTCTCCATGCAGCAGCGTTGGTTGTAAAACCGCCATAGATCAATCGCTTCCCATTCCAGGTTGGTCACGATGGCTTCGTATTGCCAATCGGAATCAAACACGATTCGGCCTTGGCCGTCTTCGAATACTTGCGCTTTGCGAATAACCGCTACACGACGCGCCTTGCTCCAAGATGTCGCTTTGTAGATCAAGCTGATTCCTTCGATGATCCAATCCTCGTCCACAAAGCGTGTCCAATAACGGCAAGCCTGGACTTCACTGGCGAGCCGCTGAGTCCATTTGAGCTTGCCGACGTAACCGATTCCTTGGCCTTCCCAGAGGCTATAGAATTCTTCGCCGCCGAAGCCTTTGTCGAATCGACCATACTTCACCTTGCGCTCGCCGAGAAGCTTGAAGGTTTGCTGCAGAAAGGCGGCGGCGTCAGTGGAAGAGTGGGTGTTGCCCGGCCGTAGGACCGCGTTCAGATTCAAGCGAGTTTGTCCTTCAAAGGCCAGTAACGGATGGTAGCTTTTACGTCCGGGCTTATGTGGATTCGTACCCTTGGCCGCGCCGGTCTGATCGCCGTACACTGTCTCCACCGTGGAATCCAGATCGAGAATAAGGTCAGACGGTAAACATGGTCGGATGATCTCTTGATTGAGCAGCCTCAGCTCGGTTGCCAGCTGCGGACAGGTTCGGCCCAGTCTCCCCAGTTCCTTATACAACAGGCTATGATGTGGACAACGTCCGCCAAGGAAACGGAGTAGCAGCGCGTCAGACTTCAACCGACGAAAATGGAAAATTCGCTCGCAGCCGAGCATCCAGCCGACGATGAAGTAGAGCAGAATTCGATGAACAGGGAAAATCGCATTGTGCGCTTTTCCGCCAGAGAGGTTGCGCATTGCTTCGGTCAGCTTGATTTTTTCGAGAAAGGCCAGAAAGATTTTGACGCCACCGAAGCTTGTGGCGTTTTGCAGTGAAAATTCGCTCTTGATTTTGCTGATGGCTGTGGTAGACTTCACCTAAAAGGTGCTCCTCTCTTTGGGTGATGTGTTCTCGACAAACACCATTCTACCAAAGATTTGGAGCCCTTTTTATATTTTCAGAGAGTGGAACTTTCGAAATTCAGGATAACTACATATTTTACTCTACCCCATCCGTTCGTTTCTATACTCTGAAGTTGAATCTCGCAATACGATTTTATAATATCAAAAAAAGTTGCTCTAACGTACGCTCCCGGAATTTGCTCTCCAGTTCGGATTGATCGTGAACGCCTTAGCTTGCGCTCTTTCAGCCTTTGATCCGCCGGATTCCTATAAATAAATCAAATTGACCCATAGCAATTATTGATTGTGAAAGCCATTGACTTTCCGTGAGTACCGGTGCTACCATGTTAAAATAAAACCATACAAGTAGGTTTTATTGGAATAATACGGCTTCTACCAGACAACTGGAGACCGAATCCCTTGAGGGATGAAGGTCTCCTTTTTGTTTGGGTCGGCCGGATCATGCGGATAGGAGCGAAGAGCGATGCTGGATGCGAAAGACCGGCGCCGGGAGGAGGGAAGCGCCTTCCCTGGAAAAACCTACGCGGAGGTCGTGCTCGAGCCGTCATACGAACAGGCCAAAAAGGAATTGCTGCGACCGATGATCGCCGTCAGCAAGGCGCATCTCATTATGCTCTACGAGCAGCGGCTCGTAAACGGACCGGAGGCGGCGATCATTGCGAAGGCGCTCCAGGAGCTCGATCTGGAGAAACTGGAGAACGGCCGTTACACCGGCGAATTCGAGGATCTGTTTTTCGAGGTGGAGCATGAGCTGGCACAAATAGGCGGGGAGCCGACAGGTTATCTGCATCTTGCCCGCAGCCGCAACGACATGGGGATTGCAATTTACAGGATCGTCTTGCGGAGCAAATTGCTGAGCGTCCTGAACTCCGCGCTGGAGCTGCAGCAGCGGCTTATCGCATTCGCCGAGGAACACGCGGAGACGCTGATGATCGGCTACACGCATACGCAGCAGGCACAGCCGACGACCTTGGGGCATTATATCGCGGCGGTGTCGGACTCGTTGTCCCGTGACGTCCGGCGCCTGCGGGCCGCCTATGCCAATTGCAACCGCAGCAGCCTGGGGGCGGCCGCGATGACGACGACGGGATTCGCGATCGATCGGGAGAGGACCGCAGAACTGCTTGGTTTCGACGGAACGATTGCGAATGCGTACGACGCGGTTAGCGGGGCGGATTACGTCCTCGAGATCGCCTCGTCGGCATCGCTTGCCGCCGTCAATCTCGGCCGCTTCGTCCAGGAGCTGCTGCTCTGGGGGACCCAGGAATTTGCCGTCGTCAAGGTGGCAGCGCCCTACGTCCAGATCAGCTCGATCATGCCGCAAAAACGGAATCCGGTCTCGGTCGAGCACTTGAGGTCGCTGCTTTCGAGCTGCGTCGGGGATGCGAATACGGTGCTCGCGATGGTCCATAACACGCCTTTTGGGGATATCGTGGATACGGAGGACGATCTTCAGCCCTATGCGTGGCGGACGCTTCGGACGCTGGATTCGTCTTACCGACTTCTTGCGCGAATCATCGAGACGCTTGAGGTCGACAAGGACGTTTTGCGCCGAAGGGCGGAGACGAGCTTCGCGACCGTTACGGAGCTGGCGGATACGTTGGTTCGCAAGGAGGGTCTCTCCTTCCGCACCGCTCATGCAATCGTCGCGACGCTCGTGCGAGCCGCGATCGCATCTGGTCTTTCGGTTCGGGAATTGACAGTGGAAGGACTCAACGCCGCTGCGGAGGACATCGTCGGACGATCGCTTTCACTGACGGCCGACGAGCTCAGGGAAGCGCTCGATCCGGAGCACTTCGTCCGAATCCGTTCGATCCCGGGCGGTCCGAGTCCGGATGAGCTAAGGCGGGCGCTCGCGGATCAGGAGGCGGCGCGAAAACAGGCGGAAGAGTGGACCGAAAGGGCGAATGCCGCATTGGCTTCCAAGCTCGAGATGCTGGATATTATCCTAACCGAACGGATTCGCCGTGCGAATCATCCCACAGGGGAAGCCGCCGCCAGACGGGCTTAAGGAGGAATGAACGTGTTCAGACCCGGTTTCAACGTTTTCGACATTCACGGACATTTGCCTTACAACTACCCCAAGTTGTACGACCAACACGAAAAAATTACCCGATACGCCAGCGAGCGGTCCGAACGGATGCGTCTTACCTGGGATCTTCCGTCGGAAGAGGCCGACGACGCTCAGGCGAGCCGTCCACTCGTCGAACGCTGGAAAGACGAACTCGACCGGTACGGCATCGGCGGACTCAATTTCCTGACCGGCTGGTCAAACGAAGAGCTCGCCGTGCAGATTGCGGCGATCTTCGGCAACAACGCGAGAAAGCTGCTTCGTCTGGAGCCGTCCATTCCCCAATCCGAAACCGAATCCAAGGAGATCGTCCGATCATGATCATGAATATCAAACCATTCAAACCGCTATCCATACTTGCAGCCGCAGCCTTGCTGCTCGCCGCCTGCGGCGGGGGCAACACCGGCAACTCCGGATCCGCGTCGTCGCGGGAGCAAGCGGATCCGCTTCTCCGTCCGCTTCCGCGGTATCCGAAAGCGGTGTGCAGAAGAAAGTAACGATCGAGTACTGGCAGTACGAATATCCGGCCAAGGTAACGCTCATGGACGAACTGATCAAGCAATTCCAGGAGCAGAACCCGAACATTACGGTCAAGCAGACGAACTTTCCGTACGATCAATACAACGAAAAGGTCGCGACCCTCGTTCCTGCGGGCAAAGGCCCGGACGTCATCAACCTGTACTACGGCTGGCTTCCGAAGTACGTCTCGTCCGGTTTCCTGCAGCCGTTGCCCGAATCCGCCTTTCCGGCGGCGGAAATCGAAAACCGGTATTACCCTCTCGTGGAGGCTGCAAAGATCGACGGCTCCTACTGGGCCATCCCGACTGCCGTTCGGACATTGGCTTTGTTTTACAACAAGGATTTGTTCGCCAAGGCGAATATTGTCGAGCCGCCCGCGACGTGGGAAGAGCTGGTCAAGGACGCCGTGAAGCTGACGGAAAAGGACGCCAACGGACAATTCGTTGTCGAAGGCTTCGCTTGGGAACCGGGGGCGCAGCTTCACCACTGGTACCGCGACGGGTTGCTGCTTCAGGCCGGGGGACAGGACTTAAGTGAAGACCGCCGCAAGGTACTGTGGGCAGACACGCCGGCCGGTCTGGAGGCGTTTCAATACCTGCTTGACTTCGCGATCAAGCACAAGGTCGGCACCACCGGCATCTTCACCGACGACGCCACCGCCTTCAAGACGGGACATGCGGCCATCAATATAGACGGCTCTTTCCGGCTCGGCTCCTTGAAGGCGGACGCTCCGGACCTGAATTACGACATTGCCCCGCTGCCATCGTACAAGAGCAAGTCCGCCCCGTCCTCGTTCTGGGCGAACGCGATTCCAGCAGACGTCACCGGCGCGAAGCTGGAAGCCGCGGTCAAATTCCTGCAGTTCCTGACGAGCAAGGAAGTCCAGGAACAATGGGTGGAGAGGGTCGGCGAGCTGCCCGCTCAGAAGGAGGTTGCCGCGCAGGACAAATATTTAAAGGACGAGAAGCTCGGACCGTTCATCAGCCAGTTGGACTACAGCAAGGCCCACTTTTTCATCGACGAGACGGGAGAGCGAACGCTGTTCGTCGACGCGACGAACGAGGTGCGGCTCAATAACGTGCCCGTCGAAACGGCGTTCAAGGACCTCGTCGCCAAGACGCAGAAGCTTTACGACGATTACTGGGCAAAGGCCGACAAGAAGTAATCGGGTCGACGGGCGCCGGTTTATGCCCGGCGCCCGCTTGCCCATGAAGGAGGACGGAAGACCGAATGATCTCGAACGCGACCCGGTCCCGCGCGTCCAGAGAGCGCAGGCCGCTGACGATTCGTCTGAACTACCGCGCGCAGCGCTACATTTTCATCTATCTGATGCTGGGCGTTCCGCTGCTCTATTTTCTCCTAACCCGGCTGATCCCCATCCTGTACTCTTTCAATATCAGCTTACGGGAATGGGATGTGCTCTCACCGGAGAAGCCCTATGTCGGATGGGCCAACTTCTCCGGCCTGTTCGCGGACGAAGCGTTCCGCAAGTCGCTGGCGAATACGTTCCTGTTCGTTGCGGTAGGCATCCCTGGCCAACTCGCAGCCGGGCTCGTCGTCGCTCTTCTGCTGCATAACGCGAACCGGCTGCGCGGCTTTTTCCGAACGGTCTACTTCATCCCGTACGTCACGAACATCGTCGCGGTCAGTTGGGTATTCCGCTGGCTGCTTATGCCAAACGGATGGGTTAACGGTCAGCTTCTTAACCTCGGCCTGCCCGCGCAGCCGTTTCTTCAATCCCCGGATCAGGCTCCGTTCGTCGTCGCCTTGTCCATGATTTGGCAAAGCGTCGGGTTCCAAATGCTAATCTTTTTGACGGGTCTGGAGGGCATCCCGAAGATGTATCATGAAGCTGCGCATATCGACGGCGCAAACGCCTGGCGGCGATTCCGCCACATTACGGTGCCGCTGCTCAATCCGGTCATTCTGTTCTCGGCCGTTATCGCCGGCATCTCGTACCTTCAAGCGTTCTCCCATATTGTTAGCATGACCCAGGACGGAGGCCCGCTCAACTCGACTCGTACGCTCGTCTATCATATCTACAAGCTGGCTTTCAAAAACTTTGATATGGGGAGCGCTTCGGCAGCCACCGTCGTTCTGTTTGTTCTCATTCTGGCGTTCACGCTGCTGCAGCTCAAAATTTTAAATCGCAAGGTCGAATACTGACAAGGAGGAACCCGTATGAACCCGGATCAAGGCCGCTTTTCCGCATACCGGACTAGAAGGCGATCTATCCCGTACGGCACCTGGTCGCTCATCGGCTATCTGCTCCTTTTCGGGGGGTCGCCGTGACGCTGTTTCCGTTTTTGTGGATGGCCGTTTCCTCGTTCAAGGAGCCCAAGGACTTGTTCGATCTTGGCTTAATCCCGTCGCCGGCCACATGGACCAACTACGCGGACCTGTTCGTAAAGGCCCCTTCGGGCGATGGATCGCGAATACGGCGGCCGTAGCGGTCGTAACGACGGCGTCGGTACTGTTCTTCGATACGATCGTGGGTTACGTGCTGGCTAAATTTTCATTTCCCGGGCGGACCGCCATCTTCTTGTTCATCATCAGCACGCTGATGGTGCCCACCGAGATGCTCATCATTCCCTGGTACTTGCTGGCATCTAAGCTCGGGTTATCGGATACGTACACCGGCTTGCTGCTGCCCGGTTTGATTTCCGCATTCGGCATATTCCTCATGCGCCAATTCATGGAGTCTTTGCCTTCAGAGCTGCTCGATGCGGCCCGCATCGACGGATTGAACGAGTGGAGAGTGTTCTCCTCCATCGCGGTTCCGCTCGTGAAACCCGCTCTGGCGACGCTCGCGATCCTGAGTTTCATTTCGAGCTGGAACCAGTTCATCTGGCCGTTCATCGTGCTGCAGACGGAGAACAAGTATACGCTCCCGGTCGGGATGGTCTTCTTCTCCAGCGAGATGAAGGACAACAGCGGGTGGATTCTGATCATGACTGCAGCCACCGTTTCCGTGATTCCTCTCATTGTCGTCTTTTTGATTTTCCAGAAACGAATCATTCAAGGAATTGCACTAAGCGGGATGAAGTGAAGACAGGGGAGAAGTGTACGACCTGCTGAAGAATTTAACCAAGCAAAGGAAGTGGGCCCTATTTCGAAAAAACATGACGCAATCGTTGTCGGCGCCGGTTCGATGGGGATGAGCGCAGGCTATGAACTGGCCAAAAGGGGCGCCGATACGCTGCTGATCGACGCCTTTGACCCGCCGCACGGAGAAGGGAGCCATCACGGCGAGCCGCGTCTCATTCGTCATGCGTACGATGGCGGTCCAGCATACGTTAGCCTTGCGCTCAGAGCGGACGATAAATGGCGGCAGTTGGAGGAAGTATCGGGACACAAGCTTCTGGAGAGATCCGGCGTCCTCAACATGGCGGATGTCTCCGTGTACGACTTTCGGGTGCGCCGAGCAGACGCCGAAAGCCAAGGCGTTAAGGCGGAATGGCTGACAGGCGAAGAAATCCGCAGGCGATGGCCCGAAGTGAACGTACCGGACGAATTTGGCGGTATGTACGAGCCTAATGCCGGATACCTGTACAGCGAACGGTGCATTTCAGCATACAAGGAACTGGCGCTGCGCGCCGGAGCGAAGCTGGCTGCGAACACATTCGTCCTGGATCTTCGCGTAGAAAAGGACGGCAGCGTTACGATACTGACGAAGGATGGAAGCTATAACGCCGAACGCGTCATCCTAAGCGCGGGTGCATGGTTCAGAACGCTGCAGCCTTTCCTTTCTTTGCCGATCCGTCCGGTCCGCAAAGTCGTAGGGTGGTTCGAAACTTCCGGATTGTCGCTGAATGAGGGCGTCTTCCCGGGCTTTACAATCGGCACGAAAAGAGGCAGTTACTATGGTTTTCCGAGCATCGGCGGAGCCGGCGTCAAGATCGGTCGCCACGACGGCGGCGTACCGTGGGAGCCGGGAAAAGATCTGCACCCGTTCGGATCTTATCCGGAGGATGAAGGAGACTTGCGGAAAGCGCTGGAAACGTTCTTGCCCAAAGCTGCGGGTAAGCTGCTGCGTAGCGCGGTGTGCAAATACGAATTGACGCCGGACGAACACTTTATCATCGACAGTCATCCGCTTTACCCAAACGTGGTCGTAGCCGGAGGCTTTTCGGGTCACGGATATAAATTTTCAAGCGCGGTGGGCGAAATATTGGCGGATTTGGCCCTGAACGGGGACACCTCTTGGGACATCTCGCCGTTCCGCATATCCCGGTTTTCCGCTGCGACGTCAAGCGGACAAAGTCACACTTCATAATGGAAGGGGATGTCCTCATTGCAGGCCTCACTGCCGTGAACCCGTAAAGGACATCTTTAATTTAATATTGACGTGAACCAGCGCCGCTATTCAGCACCAAGCCGGTTTTCGCAGTATGTCAAGCCGATCTCCAATGGAAATGCGTTTCTAATGATATATTGCTCGCAAAAATATAAAAAACCCTGAAATCAATTTCCATTGATCTTCAAGGGTTTTGTCGTTATGTATGGTGCTGGTGAAGGGACTTGAACCCCCACTCCGTCGCCGGAAGCGGATTTTGAGTCCGCCGCGTCTGCCATTCCGCCACACCAGCATATAGGTGGCGCGCCCTAAGAGATTCGAACTCCTGGCCTTTAGATTCGTAGTCTAACGCTCTATCCAGCTGAGCTAAGGGCGCGCGTATGAAATTGTATGGAGGCGCCACCCAGATTCGAACTGGGGGTAAAGCTTTTGCAGAGCTCTGCCTTACCACTTGGCTATGGCGCCGAGATCAAACTAATGGAGCGGACGAAGGGATTCGAACCCTCGACCCTCGCCTTGGCAAGGCGATGCTCTACCACTGAGCCACGTCCGCAAAAACGGGTGGGATCTAGGATTGAACCTAGAAGTTCGACGTCCGATCGCATACGGATCGGCTTTGTAAATGGAGCGGACGAAGGGATTCGAACCCTCGACCCTCGCCTTGGCAAGGCGATGCTCTACCACTGAGCCACGTCCGCAAAATGGCTGGGGATCTAGGATTCGAACCTAGGAATGACGGAGTCAAAGTCCGTTGCCTTACCGCTTGGCTAATCCCCAACGCGTTTTCATTTGAATAACTGGGGCGACCGATGGGACTTGAACCCACGAATGCCGGATCCACAATCCGGTGCGTTAACCCCTTCGCCACGATCGCCATAATTTAAGCATATCCAATTTTGGCAGGGGCAGCAGGAATTGAACCCACACTAACGGTTTTGGAGACCGCTGTTCTACCTTTAAACTATGCCCCTAAAAAGGTAAGTGGTGGAGGGTGATGGATTCGAACCACCGAACCCGAAGGAACAGATTTACAGTCTGCCGCGTTTGGCCACTTCGCTAACCCTCCATGTTCCTATCGCAAAACATGGTGCCGGCGAGAGGACTTGAACCCCCAACCTACTGATTACAAGTCAGTTGCTCTACCAATTGAGCTACACCGGCATGTCTTAATGAACCAGTAAATGGTGGCTCGGGACGGAATCGAACCGCCGACACGAGGATTTTCAGTCCTCTGCTCTACCAACTGAGCTACCGAGCCTTAGTTGCAATGGCGGAGCTGACGGGATTCGAACCCGCGGTCTCCTGCGTGACAGGCAGGCATGTTAGGCCTCTACACCACAGCTCCACATATTCTCGGATGGCTCCGAAGGTAGATCATTTGGTTGCGGGGGCAGGATTTGAACCTGCGGCCTTCGGGTTATGAGCCCGACGAGCTACCGGACTGCTCCACCCCGCGTCGTTAAACATTTCCTTTAAAGGCGACTTATATATCATAACCAATCGCCCA
Organism: Cohnella algarum; assembly: GCF_016937515.1. Lineage (NCBI taxonomy): Bacteria > Bacillati > Bacillota > Bacilli > Caryophanales > Paenibacillaceae > Cohnella > Cohnella algarum. Next base: position 3,511,674 of record NZ_JAFHKM010000002.1, on the reverse strand, counting down.
CCGTTTTGCAACCCTTTTCTTTTATGCGATGTTAGCCAAAAAGAAAGTGGTGACCCGTAGGGGATTCGAACCCCTGTTACCTCCGTGAAAGGGAGGTGTCTTAACCCCTTGACCAACGGGCCATGTGCTGGCGGAGAGAGAGGGATTCGAACCCTCGAGACGCTTGTGACGCCTACACGATTTCCAATCGTGCTCCTTCGACCAAACTCGGACATCTCTCCAAATGGCTCCCCGAACAGGACTCGAACCTGTGACAACTCGATTAACAGTCGAGTGCTCTACCGACTGAGCTATCGGGGAATGTAAAGGAAATCAAAGCTTGCGCCTTGATAACCGGATACGAAACGATTGCGCATTGTTGTTTGCTGGCTTGCTTCCCGTCTGCTCCATGCCCGCAGGCGCTTCGCTTTAGGATAAGCCCTCGACCGATTAGTACTCGTCAGCTCCACACGTTGCCGCGCTTCCACCCCGAGCCTATCAACCTGGTGTTCTTCCAGGGGTCTTACGAATTGGGAAATCTCATCTTGAGGCGGGCTTCGCGCTTAGATGCTTTCAGCGCTTATCCCTCCCGCACTTGGCTACCCAGCCATGCTCCTGGCGGAACAACTGGTACACCAGCGGTGCGTCCATCCCGGTCCTCTCGTACTAAGGACAGCCCCTCTCAAATTTCCTACGCCCGCGACAGATAGGGACCGAACTGTCTCACGACGTTCTGAACCCAGCTCGCGTACCGCTTTAATGGGCGAACAGCCCAACCCTTGGGACCTACTTCAGCCCCAGGATGCGATGAGCCGACATCGAGGTGCCAAACCTCCCCGTCGATGTGGACTCTTGGGGGAGATAAGCCTGTTATCCCCAGGGTAGCTTTTATCCGTTGAGCGATGGCCCTTCCATTCGGTACCACCGGATCACTAAGCCCGACTTTCGTCCCTGCTCGACTTGTAGGTCTCGCAGTCAAGCTCCCTTATGCCTTTGCACTCTTCGAATGATTTCCAACCATTCTGAGGGAACCTTGGGGCGCCTCCGTTACATTTTGGGAGGCGACCGCCCCAGTCAAACTGTCCGCCTGACACGGTCCCTTCACCGGATTCACGGTGACAGGTTAGAACTCCGATACGATCAGGGTGGTATCCCAACGGCGCCTCCATCGATGCTTGCGCACCGACTTCTCAGGCTCCCACCTATCCTGTACAGACCGTACCAAAGTCCAATATCAAGCTACAGTAAAGCTCCATGGGGTCTTTCCGTCACGTCGCGGGTAACCTGCATCTTCACAGGTACTAAAATTTCACCGGATCTCTCGTTGAGACAGCGCCCAAGTCGTTACGCCATTCGTGCGGGTCAGAATTTACCTGACAAGGAATTTCGCTACCTTAGGACCGTTATAGTTACGGCCGCCGTTTACTGGGGCTTCGGTTCACAGCTTCGGATTGCTCCTAACCGCTCCCCTTAACCTTCCAGCACCGGGCAGGCGTCAGCCCGTATACTTCGCCTTGCGGCTTCGCACAGACCTGTGTTTTTGCTAAACAGTCGCTTGGGCCTCTTCACTGCGGCCCCCTCGGGCTATTCACCCTACCGAGGCACCCCTTCTCCCGAAGTTACGGGGTCATTTTGCCGAGTTCCTTAACGAGAGTTCTTCCGCGCGCCTTAGAATACTCATCTTGCCTACCTGTGTCGGTTTGCGGTACGGGCACCTTCGCCTGGCTAGAGGCTTTTCTCGGCAGCGTGAGCACGGAACCTTCGGTACTGTGATTTTCCCTCCCCATCACAGCTCAGCCTTTTCGATGCGCGGATTTGCCTACGCATCAGCCTCGCTGCTTGGACGAGCATATCCATCAGCTCGCGTTCTTGCCCTCCTGCGTCCCCCCATCGCTCGTAACGGCTTACGGTGGTACAGGAATTTCAACCTGTTGTCCTTCGACTACGCCTTTCGGCCTCGCCTTAGGTCCCGACTTACCCTGAGCGGACGAACCTTCCTCAGGAACCCTTAGGCTTTCGGCGGACAGGATTCTCACCTGTCTTTTCGTTACTCATACCGGCATTCTCACTTGAATGCAGTCCACCGGTCCTTCCGGTCCGACTTCAACCCGCATTCAACGCTCCCCTACCCAGTTCGTCGTCTTCACTTCACCCTGGTGTGTTTAGCTGGGGCATTTGGGTCAGAATCTTTGAACAACCTTTACGGTTGATTCTGACCAAATGTCCCGGTTCTACCAGAACAAAGTGAAGACGACGACCTGCCATAGCTTCGGTGGTGTGTTTAGCCCCGTTACATTTTCGGCGCAGAGTCACTCGACCAGTGAGCTATTACGCACTCTTTAAATGGTGGCTGCTTCTAAGCCAACATCCTGGTTGTCTTCGCAACTCCACATCCTTTCCCACTTAACACACACTTGGGGACCTTAGCTGATGATCTGGGCTCTTTCCCTCTTGACGACGGATCTTAGCACTCGCCGTCTGACTCCCGAGTATACATCTGTGGCATTCGGAGTTTGACTGAACTTGGTAACCCTTGGCGGGCCCCGCACCCAATCAGTGCTCTACCTCCACGATGCTCAACCTCGAGGCTAGCCCTAAAGCTATTTCGGGGAGAACCAGCTATCTCCGAGTTCGATTGGAATTTCTCCCCTACCCCCACGTCATCCCAGAACTTTTCAACGTTCATGAGTTCGGGCCTCCAGTAAGTGTTACCTCACCTTCACCCTGCACAGGGGTAGATCACACGGTTTCGGGTCTACGCCTACGTACTCAATCGCCCTATTCAGACTCGCTTTCGCTTCGGCTCCGCTTCTCCAGCTTAACCTCGCACGTAAACGTAACTCGCCGGTTCATTCTACAAAAGGCATGCCATCACCCCTAAATCGGGCTCTGACTTCTTGTAAGCGTACGGTTTCAGGTTCTTTTTCACTCCGCTCCCGCGGTGCTTTTCACCTTTCCCTCACGGTACTGCTTCGCTATCGGTCGCCAGGGAGTATTTAGCCTTGGCAGATGGTCCTGCCGGATTCCCACGGGGTTTCTCGTGTCCCGCGGTACTCGGGATCCGTCTTGGAGAGAGCAGACTTTCGGCTACAGGGCTTTTACCTTCTTTGCCGGGCCTTTCCAGACCTCTTCGCCTAACCTGCTCTTTTGTAACTCCGTATAAGACGTCCCACAACCCCAGGGAGCAAGCTCCCTGGTTTGGGCTAATCCGCGTTCGCTCGCCGCTACTGACGGAATCACTGTTTTGTTTTCTTCTCCTCAGGGTACTTAGATGTTTCAGTTCCCCTGGTATGCTCCCTCATGAGCTATGAATTCACTCATGGGTGACTGTGCATTACCACAGCCGGGTTTCCCCATTCGGACACCCCCGGATCAAAGCCTGCTTACGGCTCCCCGAGGAAATTTCGCTGTTCGCCGCGTCCTTCGTCAGCTCCTGGCGCCTAGGCATCCTCCGTACGCCCTTATTAGCTTAACCTCTCGGTTAGCTTGCCATTTTCACTTCAAGTACCTTCGTACTCTCCGCTCCACAACACATAAGGTCATTAGATGATCTTCTTTTGCGCTACAACTAACCGCTACCCAGCAGCGTTCGCTGCGTGTCGGTTCGTTGCTTTCGTTTCGTATCCAGTTGTCAAGGTGCAAGCTGCAACCGTTACCCTGCGGCGTTCGCCGCGTGTCGGTTGTCAGCAAATCCCCATCGCCAATCGGCGACAGAATATCATCTTATCACATTGTCCTTCCGCTCTCAAGACGCAAATCTTTCCAGCGAGGCAAGCGATAGGATTGAAGGATTCCTCCTTCAAAACTGAACTCGAGCGTAATTGGACTTTATCCCCCGAAGGGTTCCTTAGAAAGGAGGTGATCCAGCCGCACCTTCCGATACGGCTACCTTGTTACGACTTCACCCCAATCATCTACCCCACCTTCGACGGCTGGCTCCTTGCGGTTACCCCACCGGCTTCGGGTGTTGTAAACTCTCGTGGTGTGACGGGCGGTGTGTACAAGACCCGGGAACGTATTCACCGCGGCATGCTGATCCGCGATTACTAGCAATTCCGACTTCATGCAGGCGAGTTGCAGCCTGCAATCCGAACTGAGACCGGCTTTTTAGGATTGGCTCCAGGTCGCCCTTTCGCTTCCCGTTGTACCGGCCATTGTAGTACGTGTGTAGCCCAGGTCATAAGGGGCATGATGATTTGACGTCATCCCCGCCTTCCTCCGGTTTGTCACCGGCAGTCACCTTAGAGTGCCCACCCGAAGTGCTGGCAACTAAGATCAAGGGTTGCGCTCGTTGCGGGACTTAACCCAACATCTCACGACACGAGCTGACGACAACCATGCACCACCTGTCTCCTCTGTCCCGAAGGAAAGGCCTATCTCTAGACCGGTCAGAGGGATGTCAAGACCTGGTAAGGTTCTTCGCGTTGCTTCGAATTAAACCACATACTCCACTGCTTGTGCGGGTCCCCGTCAATTCCTTTGAGTTTCAGTCTTGCGACCGTACTCCCCAGGCGGAGTGCTTAATGTGTTAACTTCGGCACCGAGGGGTGGACCCCCCAACACCTAGCACTCATCGTTTACGGCGTGGACTACCAGGGTATCTAATCCTGTTTGCTCCCCACGCTTTCGCGCCTCAGCGTCAGTTACAGTCCAGAGAGCCGCCTTCGCCACTGGTGTTCCTCCACATCTCTACGCATTTCACCGCTACACGTGGAATTCCGCTCTCCTCTTCTGCACTCAAGTCCCCCAGTTTCCAGTGCGTCACGGGGTTGAGCCCCGCACTTAAACACCAGACTTAAAGAACCGCCTGCGCGCGCTTTACGCCCAATAATTCCGGACAACGCTTGCCCCCTACGTATTACCGCGGCTGCTGGCACGTAGTTAGCCGGGGCTTTCTTCTCAGGTACCGTCATCGAGCTAGCAGTTAACTAGCCCTTATTCTTCCCTGGCAACAGAGCTTTACGACCCGAAGGCCTTCCTCACTCACGCGGCGTTGCTCCATCAGGCTTTCGCCCATTGTGGAAGATTCCCTACTGCTGCCTCCCGTAGGAGTCTGGGCCGTGTCTCAGTCCCAGTGTGGCCGTTCACCCTCTCAGGTCGGCTACGCATCGTCGCCTTGGTGAGCCGTTACCCCACCAACTAGCTAATGCGCCGCAGGCCCATCCCTTAGCGACAGATTGCTCCGTCTTTCCCAGCTCGCTCATGCGACCAAGCTGCGTATCCGGTCTTAGCATTCGTTTCCGAATGTTATCCCAGGCTAAAGGGCAGGTTGCCTACGTGTTACTCACCCGTCCGCCGCTAACCTTCTTAAGTAGCAAGCTACCTAAAAAGATCCGCTCGACTTGCATGTATTAGGCACGCCGCCAGCGTTCGTCCTGAGCCAGGATCAAACTCTCCATAAAGGGACTTTTGACGGCAGGGTTTCCGAAGGAAATCCTGAGAGTCAAAATGTCCAACTACTTTATTGAAGAGCCCTTAGGCTCAAAAAGTTATTGCTGGTTTGTCTCGCACAGGCTCAAAGCCTGCATTCGACTTGTTTCCAATTACGCTCGATGTTCAGTTTTCAAGGAGCAATCGCGTTAGCCCGAAGGCCTTCGCTTTCGCGTCGCTGTCGTAACGGCGACTTGATTAATATATCACATTCGCCTATCTGATTGCAAGAACTTTTTTTAAAAAATTTTGTTCTTGCTTTTCAAGCACCGCTTGCGCGTTGCCGTCTCTCAGCGGCGAAAACTAATTTAACACATCTTCTATAGGTTCGTCAACGCCAAATTCGACAAAATAAAAGATCTTATTTTTCAGTCTTTTGCAGCTTCCGGAGTCGATTGCTTTTTGCCGCTTTACCTCATATCGATCGTTTGCACGCCTTCGCTCAACGTGGCCAGATAAAGACTCCCGTCGCGGATATGCAAATCCGTTACCGGCCCGCCCAGGTTCACCGACAGAAGAGAGGGCTGCCCCCGCAAAATATCCATTCGATATAATCCCCGATCGGCGCAAACGTAAACGGAACGATCGCACATCACCGTATTGAAGATGAAGATGCCGGGAAACTTAATTTTATCGAAGCCGCCTTTTTTGTTGCCCAGCATCCACTCCCCGTGCTCGGTCACGCCGAACAAGCGTCCGCCGAATACGCCGAGGCCTGTTATTCTGGTACCCAACGTATATTCCTGCCAAGCGCACGTCAGGCGGTCGTACATCGCGATTCCCCACTCCATCGCAAGAAACAGATAGTGGGGCGTGTACAAAAAGTCATAAACCGGGGAATAGGAAAAAGCCGCGCTTTTCCAGCCCTTTTCGGTGAGAAACCATAATCCGTGCGAAGTAGCCGCGAAAGCGGAATGGCCTACATCCCGGTACTGATAACACGTCATCGGCATCTCCATCGGCCTCCAGCTTTCCCGCTCCAGCTTGAACATCCCCTGATTCGTGCAGGCAAACAGGGTTTCGCCCGACAGTTGAAGCCGGTTCACATGCGTCTGCGTAGGCAGACCTATCGCCATGGACGCCCATTCCCCGCCCTGCGCCGCTTTCCAGATCCCTCTCCCGGCGGGTGCGGTCACGATTGTTCGATCTTTAAGAACTTTTACCGACGATTGATGAAACAACAGTTCTTCCTTTAACGGCTCATTGCCCTTCATCTTATAGTCAACTCCAACGGAGAAAATGATGTATCCTCACGATAATGAGAATCGTTATCAGTTATTATAATTCGACTTTCCCTCTTATTCAAGAAAAAACCGCCAGACCGAGTCTGACGGTTGCTTTTCCTATCCCACGCGCTCCGCGGTATACCGGATTTCGCACAAGCCGCTGACAGGCTCGCGAACCGATTTGACGACTTCCCGGGCATATCCGCGCTTCACAAGCTTGAACAGCAAAAGCTCAAGATCGATCGGCAGCCCCGAAAGCTCCGGATGATGCATCAAATCCGCGGCGCTCCAGCCATCCGAACGGCTGCCGAGCAGACGCAGCAGCAAGATGCACGAGGATTTCATCTTCGTCAGCAGCGAAAATTCGCAAGCCAGCATCGCGAGCCGCACGCGCTGCTCCTCGGTTTCCTCGTTGGCCGTCAATTCCTCGTACAGCTTGTACACCCCCGGATTAATCCGTTTGACATGCTGCCAAACGTCCGGTTCGGGACCTTTTCTTTCCTCGATGAGGACGAGATTCGCCCAGTGCTGCAAGCACAGCAGGACATGCCCGTACGCGTCCATCACCGATCCGTCCTGCAAATACCGCTTCGTCAGCGAATACGTTTTCGCAAAGCACGAAAATTCGCAAAGCAGCTTGCGTTCCTTGATCGAGGCCGGCCATATTCGGATCGATTCCCTCATCCGCTCGAGGTCGCCGTCCTGGTCAAGCAGCACTTCGCCGCCGGCCAGCCACTGGATAATTCCAGTTATTTCCCCGTGACGGATTTCGTCTTCCAGCGCGTCCTTCGTCAATCTGCGGACGAGAATTCGCGTCCCTCCCCACATCCAATGCTCCGTATCCCGTTTGTCCGCGAGTTCCTCGTATACGGCGAGAACGAGACGGTCCATGCCGTCCATGAGAGTGTGATGAGCGGATGGGTCCGACACCAGAACAAGACCGGTCAACCCTTTCTCACGAGCGAACAAATCCGTATAGAATAAACCGCTTGCATCCAAACGACTCACGACCGGCACCGCCTTTGTGCGCGCCAAACCGCTTGTATTCGAGGACAAGTGGCCCGTACGCTAAATGTAAGCTATAATGAGAGGGCGAATGCATTCTTTCTTCTACATAACGGCTTCGGTTTCCTGCCGAAGCTTCATTAAAGATGACGGGAGCAGACGAAAATGAAAATGAAAGCAAGCAAAATTACGACCCTGAGAACATGGGCGCTTCTCGCCGTGTTCATTGGCTTAGGGCTAATGGTGTTCGGCACGAGCGGCATTCTGATGTTCGGGCAAGTCGGCAAAATTATCGCGGGCATCTTCATGGTTTTCGGTTTGATCGCCTGCATGGCCAGCATGATCGTTTATTTCTGGGTCGGCATGCTGTCCACCAACGCGCCGGTCATCGAATGCCCCGAATGCGGCAAACGGACGAAAGTGCTCGGACAAACGGACCGTTGCATGTACTGCCATACGATTTTGACCTGGGACCCGGCGCAGGCGACAAGCGGCGTCGAAGCCCGGGAACAGCCGGCCTCCCAGGCCTAACCGACAAAGAGCGGACAGGAAATCGAATTTCCGGCCCGCTCTTTTTTCTTTTTACGGATGGCTTTGCAGCGTCTCATCCAGCGCTTTCCAAATGTCGGACGATTCGAAGCCTCTCCGCCAGGTGGCCGCGCCGGCCAAGTCGTATTTTTTGACCAGCTCCGCCCGCGCCTTGATGGAAGTCGCATCCTCGATCCAGATTTTTTTCGTTTCGCCGTCTTCCTTATATTCCACGTAATGCTGCCCCGTCTCCGACGAGAACGTCGGCGTCAGCTTTTTCTCCTGCAGCAGTTCGTTGACCGCGTTCATGCTCATCGTTTTGGACGAGACGCTCCCGTCCGCCGCGACCGTCCATAACCGGGTATACAGCGGCATGCCCAAGATAAGCTTGCTCTTCGGAACCGAATCCTCCTCCAGAATCCGTTTGACGGACGCTTCCGCCCATGGCAAGGAGGAGACCGATCCGGCCGTCGGGCTCGACGCCCAATGCTCGTCGTACGCCATCACGATCAAATAGTCCGTGCTTTCGGCCAACCGTTTACGATCGAGAAACGCCGACCACATTTCGCTGTTCGACTTCGGCGTGACGTCGATGGAGGAAACGAGGCCCTGCTCGTGAAGCAGCGGCGTCAGTTCCCGCATGAATTGAACGAGATTGTCTTTGTCTTCCGTGTACACATTTTCGAAATCGATATTGATGCCCTGCAGACGGAACGTCTTGGCATAAGCAAGCAATTGCTGAATCATTTTCGTTCTCGTTTCATATGAAGCGAGCGCCTCGGTCGTGCGATCCGGTTCGAAACCGTTGCTGAACAATCCCCACACCTGCATGCCCCTGTTTCGGGCCCACTCGGAATACCCCGCGTCGGCGATGCTTTTGATCGTTCCGGCGCCGTCCTGCAATTCGAACCAGGTCGGGCTGACGACATTGACGCCGGTCAGCTCGCCGATCTCGGATGTATCGGGGTTCGCGGAATAAACGGCCTCCCACGTCAAATTGATGCGTTTGCCGGCCAGCTTCCAGGCGACGAACGGTTCCTCTTCGGCCGCGGGCGCAATCTGCTCGATGTCCGCCAGATTGGCGTCGCGCTTGTCCACGTAACCGATATGTCCTTCGGCGGATTGGGCTCTGTACCAGCCTTCCTCCTCGCCCCAAATGACAAGGGTCGAGCCGGGCTGCAAATCCTCGACGATCGGTTCCTTTTTGCTGGGGCCGCTGCGCAGCTTAGCCCCGGATTTTTTATCGGGAACCAGCGCATGCTGCAAAGACGAATTCGGCATCGCGAGGGTGACGATTCCGCTTGACGCCCCCGTCTCCGCCCGGATTCCGAACAGCTGCTCCAGCGGAGCGAAGGGCAAATACAACTCGTCTTCTATCGTTTGCGCGGCGAACGTTAACGGGAACGGCTGGCGGTTTAACGTCGCGTCCAGCTCCCCGGTCTTGAAATGAAGCACTTTCGACTCGGTCGTCAGGATGATGGATCCGCTTTCTTCCTCGTAATGAACGCCGTCCCCGAGCAGCTGATCGGCTATCTTCATAGGGATCAGCAATCCGTCTCCTTCTCCTTGCGCGTAAGCGTCCAGCCATTGTCCGTTCATCATGATCGGGCCGGGCTTGTCCATGTATTCGAGCGTTGCGCGGCTTTTGTTCGGTTGGTTGACCCCCCACCAGACGACGGCGGCGGATGCTGCCAAAACAAGCAGCAAAAACAGAAAAACCGGCCCCCGTCTCTTCCGCTTGCGGCGTCCGGTCATCACTGTCATATTCAAAAGTTCACTCTCCCATTTCTACGCATTGTTAGGTTCTCTCTACGTTTGGACGAACGAAACGGCTGTCCGGTTGCAATCAAAAACGCGCGTAGGCTCCACCCTCCGCGCGTCTATGCGAATAATCGCTTTAGTCTTCGTTAAGCCCGCATTGCCGCACAGGTCGGACAAAGCCCGTAAACTTCCATGCGGTGCCCATGAATATGAAACCCCGTGCGCTGGGCCGCGGCTTGCTCCACTTCCCGAAACGGCGGATGCTCGAAATCGACGATCACTCCGCAGCTCGTGCAAATGGCGTGATAATGGTCGGACAGATCGGCATCGAACCGACTGGAATCGTCCCCATACGTCAGCTCCCTGACAAGGCCGGCATCCACGAACAATTTCAAGTTGTTGTAGACCGTCGCCACGCTCAAGCTCGGGTATTGGGGCGATAACGACTGGAAAATATCATCCGCGGTGGGATGCTCACGCGACTCCATCAGAAACTGAAGAATGGCATACCGCTGCGGCGTCATCCGAACCCCTCCGGATTTGAGCTGGTCCACGGCGTGATGAACCCTGGAATCCATGCTCTTCACAGCCTTTCAATAAGTTAAACTTATTGTACGTGTAAATTTTCCGGATTGTCAATGGAAGAAGCTTCAGTCGCGGCCGTCCGCGCGCACCCGCCGTTCCCGAAACCACAAGTAAACGCCGCATCCGATCAAAATCGCGCCGCCCATCAGCGAGCCTCCCTCGGTCATGAGCTTGCGAGGCCATTCGAAACCGATCGAAGCGAGCAGCACAAGTCCGCCTGCGGCAAGCAAAATGAGCCCCGTCCCGCCGGCCGTCGCTTTGGGCGCCTGGTAAGCCTGTTTTGCTTCGGCAGCGGCGGGCGGAAGGCCGTTCCAGCCGTTTTCGCCCGGCCAGCCGTAGCCTGCCGGTCCAGCGGCCGATCGGTCGTTGACCATTTCGGCGCTTTGCAGGGCATCGAACAAATTGTAAAAATAAATAATCGGAATCAGCAAGCTCAGCAGCACGATCGACAGCACGTTGTCGCCGAATTCCATGGAAACGAAAACGATGCCGCAAATATCGAGCGCCAGCAGCATCATGATCGCCACGCCCTTCTGCATAAGCCCAAGGTACATATGCCCGATGCCCGGGACGAACATCGCCAGCAGGCCGGCCAGCCATTTTTTCTTTTTCCGGTAAGGGACGGACTCGTTCATCTTTGAAACCTCCTGATTATGATCGCCGCGGTTTCGACGCCGGCGCTATATTTTTCCGCCTTCCTGCGCTTTTCCTAGTGTACAACGCTGGAATCGCGACCGGCAACGGCTTGTTGACGGGGCTTGAAACCCGACTAAAGTCTAAGGTTGCTTTCCGCGTTCTTTGACCATCCGAACAAGCGAGATATCGGGAAGGGGTTCGATTTTTCCGTACGGAACGAAGCCGAGCTTCCGGTACAGCCCGATCGCGGGACCGTTTCTCCTTTCGACGGAAAGCTCGAATCTCCCGGCATCGGCGTAAAGGTTCAGAACATGCTCCAAAAGCCGTTTTCCGATGCCCTGGCGAAAATATTCCGGCTGGACCATCACCCGGCAAATCGTGACGACGCCTTCCGCTTCTTTCGTCGAAACGGCGCCGACCAGTTCCCCTTCCTCGTTCCGGCAGCCCCAGAACGTTTCCCCGCTCCCCCGCAGGGAGGCGATCGTATCCAGCAGCGGCGGCAGATCGGCAACTCCGATCGCCGCGGCTTCCACTCGGTATGCGGCAAGCTGCAAGCTCCACAGCTCCTCGGCGGTTTCGTAATCCCGCAAATGCAATCGCTCGACGTTCACTCGCCCTCAGCCTCCCTGAAATCGCAAAAAACGGCAAGCCCGAACCGGAATCCGAGTTGCCGTTTTATTGCCGTTTGCGGTTTGATCAACCTTTAAGCCGTTCCAATAGAAGCTTGTTGACAAGGCCCGGATTGGCCTTGCCCTTCGTTTCTTTCATGATTTGGCCGACGAGGAATCCGATCGCCTTGTCCTTGCCGCCGCGGTAGTCCTCCACCGATTGCGGGTTGCGGGCGATGACGGCGTCGACGATTGCCACGATAGCGCCCTCGTCGCTGATTTGCACAAGACCCTGCTCCTCGACGATTTTTTGCGGGGAGCCGCCGGTTTCAAGCATCGTCTTGAACACGGTTTTGGCGATTTTGCTGCTGATCGTCCCTTTTTCGATCAGGCCGATCATTTCGCCGAGCCCTTGGCCGGTGATTTTCACGTCGTCGAGCTCCAGGCCGTTCGCGTTCAAATAGCCGAGCAGGTCGCCCATGATCCAGTTCGCGGAAGCTTTCGCGTCGCTCGTGTATTTCAGGCTTTCTTCGAAGAAGTCGGCCAGCTTTTTCGAGGCGGTCAGGACGCCGGCATCGTAGGACGGCAATCCGTACTGCTGCGTATAGCGGGCCTGGCGGGCATCCGGAAGCTCCGGAATGGACGCCCGCACGCGGGCCTTCCACTCGTCGTCGATATGCAGGCGCACCAGATCCGGATCCGGAAAATAGCGATAGTCATGCGCGTCTTCCTTGCTCCGCATGCTGAGCGTTTTGCCTTGAGCCTCGTCCCAGCGGCGCGTTTCCTGGACGATGCGCCCGCCGGATTCGAGCACTTCGGCTTGCCGCATTTGCTCGTATTCGAGCCCGCGCTGCACGCCGCGGAACGAGTTCATGTTTTTGAGCTCGGTTTTCGTGCCGAATTCCTGCTGGCCGCGCGGACGAAGGCTGATGTTCGCGTCGCAGCGAAGCGAGCCTTCCTCCATTTTCACGTCGGAAACTTCGCAGTACAGCATGATCGCTTTCAGCTTTTCCAAATATGCTTTCGCTTCTTCGGGCGAACGGATGTCCGGCTCGGACACGATTTCGACGAGCGGCGTGCCCACGCGGTTGAAGTCGGCGAGCGAGCCGAAGCCGCCGTCGATATGCGTCAGCTTGCCCGCATCCTCTTCGAGATGAAGCCGGGTAATGCCGATGCGTTTCGTTTTGCCGTCCACTTCGATATCGATCCAGCCGTTGCTTCCGATCGGCTGATCGTATTGCGAAATCTGGTACGCTTTCGGCGAATCCGGGTAAAAATAGTTTTTGCGGTCGAACTTGCACCATTCGGCGATTTCGCAGTTGATCGCCATCGCCGCCTTCATGGCGTATTCCACCGCCTGGCGGTTCAGCACCGGCAGAACGCCGGGATGGCCGAGACAGACGGGACACGTATGCGTATTCGGCGGGGCGCCGAAGGACGTCGAGCAGCCGCAAAAAATTTTCGACTTCGTATGCAGCTCGACGTGGACTTCTAGCCCGACTACCGTTTCGTATGGGGAAAGGATGGACATTCGTTGCTCCTCCTAAATTCGATTACAGCGCTGGGCGCAGCTTGTGGTGATCCGTGTGGCTCTCGAAGGCGTGCGCCGCGCGCAGCACCGCCGCCTCGTCGAACGGCTTGCCGATGATTTGCAGCCCGACGGGCAGTCCGTCCGCAAGTCCGCACGGAACGCTGATCGCGGGCACGCCGGCCAGGCTGACCGGAATCGTGCAGATGTCGTTCAAATACATCGTGAGCGGATCGCCGACCTGCTCGCCGATTTTGAAAGCCGTCGTCGGAGCCGTAGGTCCGATAATCAGATCGAATTTCTCGAACACCCGGTCGAAATCGCGCTTGATCAGCGTGCGCGCTTGCTGGGCCTTTTTGTAATAGGCGTCGTAATAGCCGGAGCTGAGCGCGTACGTGCCGAGCATGATGCGCCGCTTCACTTCGTTGCCGAACCCCTCGCTGCGCGAGCGGCGGTAAAGCTCCATCAGATTGTCCGGATCGTCCGCCCTGACGCCGTAGCGGACACCGTCGAACCGCGCCAGGTTGGAGGATGCTTCCGAGGAAGCGAGCAAATAATAAGCGGCGACGGCGTATTCGGTATGGGGAAGCGACACTTCCTCCCATGCGGCGCCGAGCGACTCGAACGTTTTCAGCGCTTCCATGACGCGCTGCTTGACGGCGGGATCGATGCCCTCGCCGAGATATTCCTTCGCCACGCCGATGCGCAAGCCCTTGACGTCGCCGGTCAGCGCTGCCGCGTAATCCGGAATTTCGACGTTGGCGGAAGTCGAATCGCGCGAATCGTGCCCGGCGATCGCCTGCAGCGCGTAAGCGGCGTCTTCGACGTTTTTCGCGATCGGCCCGATTTGGTCGAGCGAGGACGCGAACGCCACGAGCCCGAAGCGGGACACGAGCCCGTACGTCGGCTTCAGGCCGACGACGCCGCAATACGCGGCCGGCTGGCGGATCGAACCGCCGGTGTCGGAGCCGAGCGTAAAGTAGACCTGGCCCGCCGCGACGGCCGCTGCGGAGCCGCCGCTGGAGCCGCCCGGAACCCGTTCCGTGTCCCACGGATTGCGGGTCGGCTTGAAGGCGGAATTTTCGGTGGAGCCGCCCATCGCGAACTCGTCCATATTCAGCTTGCCGACCGTCACCGTTTGCGCTCCTTTGAGCTTCGTGACGACCGTCGCGTCGTAAATCGGATCGTAGTTGGACAAAAACCGGCTGGCGCACGTCGTGCGCAGCCCTTCGGTCACGATGTTGTCCTTGATTCCGATCGGCAAGCCGTACAGCAAGCCCGAATCGGCGGAGCCGGATTCGTCCAGCCGACGGGCTTCGCGGCGGGCGTTCTCTTCGTTCAACGCCAAAAAGGCGCCGACCCGCTCCTCCGTCTCGGCGATCCGTTTGAACGAAGCGTCGACGAGCTCGGATACCGAGAGCTCCTTTTTGCTGAGGAGCTGACGGACTTCATGCAAGCGCTGATTCAACAACGACAAAATAAGTTCCTCCTTAACCTCGCTGTTTGACTATTCCAAAACGGACGGAACCTTGAATTGTCCGTCTTCTTCTTCGGGGGCGTTGGCCATGACCTTCTCAATCGGAAGCGAAGGCGCGACCTCGTCCTCGCGCATGACGTTGTAAAGCGGCAGCACGTGGCTGGTCGGTTCGATTCCGTCCGTGTCCAGTTCGTTCAGCTTTTCCGCATATTTCAAAATGGCGCTCAACTGGCCGGCGAACTGTTCCTTCTCCTCGTCGGTCAGCGTCAGCCGGGCCAGATTGGCGACGTGTTCGACGTCTTTGGCGCTAATGCTCATCTTTCTTGTTCCTCCTCGCGTGGGGCTCCGATCATTCTCATTATTATATCGGACAACCGGTTCGAACTCAATGAATCGTTGCTCCGAAAGCGATTTGCGCCGTCCTCCGGTTCGCCCGGGGACGCTCCGGTTTCATTTCGGATGAATCGGGTAATAATAGGGTGACTTGAATTCGGATGATACGGACGGAGGGAGTTTCATGCGAAAACACCATGTCTGCAACCGGCGGTTGCCGCTGCGCGAAGCCGGCATGCTCGAGTTCGCTTCGGACGATCCCGAAGTATGCGCCGTATTGGACGAGCTCGCGACGCAGACAAACGGCGGCTCGAACGAAAAAGTCTGGGCGGCGACGTACGAGGAGCCCGCGCCCTTGCTCCGCCTCGTCACCGACCTGCAGCGCCGGCTCGCGCCGGAGCAGTACCGCCATCTGCGCTGCAGAATTACGTACGAGGACGGAGAACCCGAACCGTTGCATTCCGCGGATAAGGATCGCCTTGCCTCGTACGAGGACGGAGAAGGCTGGGAGTCGGTCGAATTTTTATTTTCGCGAATCGGGAACGACCGAATTTCCGATTTGATTTTGCATCGCCGCTTCACGAGTTTCATGCAGCCGATCGTACGCCCGGACGGCGACCTTTTCGGCTATGAATTTTTGCTGAGGCCGCTGCCCGAGCATCCCCCGTTCCGGCCGGCGGAATTGTTTTCGATCGCCCGGGAAGCGGGCCTGCATTCGTTCCTGGACCGGGAAGCCCGCAACTCGGCCATTCGGGTCGCCGCCCGCCATGCGCCGAACGGAGTCAAAAAATTCGTCAACTTCCTTCCTTCGTCGCTCGAGCACCCGTCGGCTTACTTGAAGCCTACGATCGGCCTGATCCGCGAATACGGGCTGGATCCCGCCGATTTCGTGTTTGAAATCGTCGAAACCGAGGAGCTGAGCGACATTCGCCATCTTTCCGGCATTTTCGACGCTTACCGCGAACAAGGCATTCGGCTCGCGATGGACGATTTCGGGGAGGAAGATGCCGCAAGCGAAACGCTGGAAATCTTAAGACCCGAGTACGTCAAGCTCGACCGAAGCCGGGTTCAGGGCTGTCATGCGAGCGGCTTCAAACAAGAGCAAATCGACCGAACGCTCGAACGCGCCTCCCGGTTTGGCGGGATCGTGCTTGCGGAGGGAGTCGACGACGAGCGGGATTGGCGCTATTTGCGCGATAGCGGCATCGCGCTGCTGCAAGGCTATTTTTTCGGAAAACCTTCTCCCGTTCCGATTCCCGCCCTCGTCGGCGTTTAAATAAAAACAGGGGCGAACCGTCCGCCGTCCCGGCGGCGCGATTCGCCCCTGCGCGCTGATCATATCCACGCTTTCAAATTGACCTGACGAATAAATTCGTCGCGGCTCATCACTTCTTTGTCTTCTCCATCGTCTTCCGCGGACGTTGCGTCGCCGTTCATGACGCGCCTGAACAGTTCCTCGTTGCGCGTCGCCAGCGCGAAGTCGATGAGCGCCTCCCGCTCGATTCGCTCCGCTTCCAGCTCCAGCAGCTTTTCTTCCCGCTCGATGTCCCGGGCCGAAACGTAAAATTGGCGGTTTGCTTTCGGTACCCGGATAATATAATCAAACACGCTGTCGTTGTTTCGGTCGTACGCGATGATGTATCCGTAATCTCCCACGGGAAGATTCTGTTCGAAACTGTCGCTTAGGATGACGATTTTTTCCCCCAGCTTCATCATGTCGTTCCCCTCCCCCTGATGAAAGCGCTGATGCTTCTATCCTACTAGATAACGGGGAGCATTTGCAAATTTCCCGCTTCGTTCGTTCTTCTTCGCCTCTTGCTTTCATATATATTCGCGCCGTCCGCATGGAGCACTAACTAACTTTAAGTAAGCACAATATATACTTATTAAGTTGCGCTGTCAAGATGCGATTCGAAACGGATGCGAATGCCCGCGGCCATCGAGGGGGAGGGCCGTCATCGGGCGTTTTTCGGCTCAGCCAAAGATCGCGACGATCAAGCAGGATAAAAAAGCGATTCCGGCCAGCGGCGTCATGATCCGTTTTTCTTTCTTGCTTTTGGATAGGGAATTGGCTATCGTATTCAACCCTAAATAAACCGTAAAAAACCATAGCAAACCGCGGGACCACTTTGCGTTCAGCCATTCGGGAATGATGGCCGCCCGCTGCAAAACGACCAGTCCGAAAAAGAGGATGACGCAGGCGGACAGAAAACTGAGCAAACGGAATGGTTTCGGCAAAATCCCTTTGCGATATCCCCCATCGTCAGTTCTCCCGAAGCCAACCCGAGCGCAAGCAGGATTTGAATCGCGAAAATGACCAGAAACACGACCGCGCCGATGACCGCCGCTGCTCGAACGAGCTGTTCGTCCAATATAGAGCCCTCCCGACCGTTTGTCTGTTCCGAATGACTTTCATCCCGTAGTATAGCCTATGACCGCCGGAACGGGCTCAGTCGGCGGAACGAGATTTGCCGCCAAATTCAAAAAAGCGGGACAGGAACCGTCTCCTGCACCGCCGGCTTGGACCGAACGCGCGAACTCAATAAACGAGCTCGGCCGATCCTTTCAACTCCCATTCGATCGGCGCGAGCACGCCGAACAGCCTCGGGTAGGCCACATGGGCGATCAGCACGACCCCCGGCCGCCGCAGCGTCACTTCGAAGCCGTACTCCGCGTTGACGTAAGTGTACGGAAAATCGACGTCTTCATTGATGACGCGGAACTCCCGGATTTCGACCGGCTCCCGAAGCATGCTGCCGGGCTGCGGGGACAAGTCGCCGAGAAGCCGAAGATTCGTCCGCAAATAGGAAAGAGCCTCCGCCGAGGCCGCTTCCGCATCGATCGAAACGATCCCCTGCTCGAGCTTGTCCCGGTCCAATTGCTGGGCGGCGGCATGCGCGGCCCGATTGACGGCTCTCTTTCCTTCGTACAGCATGCCGATCGCCATTTCCTCGTCGAGCTGCATTGCGTGCAGCATCCACCATACGACGATCATCAGCACGCTAAAAACGAGCTTGTGCATGGGCTCCCTCCGCAACGCCTTGGCAATTATCGTTCGCCTGTCTTCGCCTCCTACGGCACATATTCGCTCATCTGCATTCCCGAAGCGGCGATTTTGGCGTCGGCATCGGGAGGCTCGACTCCGATCAGCCGATCGATGTCGAGAAGCTGCTCGTACGGGTAGCGAATCGTAAGCTTTAGCCCGACGCCGCGCGGAAGCGGCGCCGCCGCATTCCCGGCCTCCGCGCCGGTGGAAGACGCGACTTCGTATTCGAGCCCTCCCGGCCGGAAACCGAATTCGGAAAGCCGGGCCCGGGATTCGGCCAGCATCGCCGGGCCGATGTAGCCGTAAGCGCCGCTTGCCCCCACTTCCAGCAAGTAGTCCACCTCCTGCTGCAGCAGGGCGTGCCGGACGACCAATACATGCTTGTATACCGGAGAAAACATCAGCCAGCAAAACATCGCCGCAAACAAAATGAACACGAGCAGCTGCTTCACGGGCTGATGCGGGAAATGGCGCCCGCCATCGAACTGCCGGAATTCCGGATATGCTCGCCCGTTCCCTCGTCCCCGTCCACCGCGTTTAAATAAAGGACAACCACCGTCAAAATAAGCAGCATCGTCATCAGCATCTGCCGCATCCCGCGACCCTCCTTTCTTGATCCTGCCCGCGAGCGGGCCCGCTTAAGGAGCCAGCGATCCGAGCGTCGTGTTGGTCGTCGTGCCTTGCGTCTCGATCCGATCCCTCGTCCCCGTGCCGTCCTGGGCGATGACATTGGTGAACATCAGCGCCACAACGATCAGCATCATTACGGTTATCAAAATATTTCTCATCCGCCTGTCTCCCTTCGATCTTTTTTTCATGGCCGCTACGAGTTCAAAGCGTCGAACAGCTTTTGCGACTCTTGAATCCACGGATACAAAAAGATTTGAAACGTGTAAAGAATCGGAATTCCCGCCAGCACGAACAGCCCGTAGGATGCCGTCTCCTTGCGTCCGGCTTTTTCGATTTCGATTTTCGCTTTATACTCCTTGACCATTTCGCGGAGCAAATGGTAGACTTCCTCGCTTTCGCCGAGCCTCAGCGACCGGATCGTTTCGGCAAAGCCGTAGGATTCGCTCGTGCCGAGCCGGTTTTTGAAACGGACGAGCGCGCCGTCCGCGTCGTGGTACCACTCGTTGAGAAGCAAATGCAAATCGTGGCGAATGACGCGCGCGTAAGGCAAACACCTCGTCAGCTTGCCGTGCAAATGCAGCCGGGAGCCCGAATAGTACAACAGCTGGCTGCTGACGGCGACCAGCTCGTGCCGGATGCGATCCGTGCGGTACCGCCTCGCCGAAGACAGCATCGGCCGATCGGATGCCGTCAGCAAAAACAAAAGGCCGAGCGGAAGCGTGGCGTTCCATGCGATTCGGTCGGGCATCGGCGTCAAGTCCGCCATGATCCACATTCCGGCAAGCGCGACCGGCAAAACGCCCATCAAGCTTCGTCTCGCGGCCAAATAGACGGCCGGATCCCAGCGAATGCCGCAGCCGAGCAGCAGCACTCTTCTTTCCTGAAGCGCCGCGCTGTCCCGGTCGCAGCCGGTCAGCTTGAGCCACGACTTCGGCGGCTTCCGGCTTTTCCACGTCCGCCACGATACCCGCCACCTCGGACGCCGCCAAAAGACGAGCCGGAGCAGCATGCCGAACGCGACGGCGACGAGCACAAATTGAACGCCCCAGCCGACAATCCCGAACAAGCCTTCACCGTAGGTCAGCTTTCTCCCTCCTTTTTTCGAACTTGTCCCTCCATTGAACCGGTTGGCGGCCTTACAGCTTTCTCCGCGACAAATACAGTCCCATCAGGAACGAACCGAAGATCAGGACGACGGCCTGCAGCAGCATCGATCTGCCGGTCGGATCCAGCACGTAATACAGGTAGCTGCTTTCCGGGTTCATGCGGAAGTTGATGCCGACGAACAGCAGAAGAAACAACGCCGGGGTGAAATTCGCGATGCGGATTTCCAGCAGCTTGTGGCGTTCGACCTGGTCGTCCAGACGAGTCCGCCGCATATCGTCGACCAATTCCCGCAGGTTGTCGGAAATGTCGTTGCCTTCGAGCAGCGCGACCTTGATAATGCTGCAAAAGTACTCCGCCCACACATGCCCGACGGACAGCGAAAACCTTCGCAGGCTGCCTTCGTCGTCCCCGATCACGCTCAAATTCCGGTAGAGCTGCTCGAATACCGCCTGAATCTCGCCTGGCATCCGCCGCTCTTCCACCGTTTTTTGCAGGGCAGTGCGGACATGGCGCCGTCCGGTAACCAGGTAGCACTGATAAAACAATTCCATGGCGGGCAAAAACTCCAGCCGCGCCGCCATCTGCCGATTCGTCAATCGCAGGAGAAGCCAGCAATACGGCAACAATGCGAGCATCGCGGCGAGCAGCAGCACGGATAAAAACGTACGGAAAAGCAGCAAGCCGGCGGCGGCGCCCGAAAGTCCGAGCAGCAGCGAAACGAACGCGAACGTATCCGGCCCGATCGACCACCCGACGGCGGCCAGCCGGTCGCCGATATGGGCGTTCAGCTTGCGGAAACGGGCGCGTTCGGAATGGCCCTCCCGAGCCCGGACCGGCTCGCGCTTGAACGACAGCCTCCGCTTTCGCGCCGCGCGATCCGCGCCAAGCTCGAGTCCGCCGCGAATGGCCGCGAACAAAGCGACGAAGAGAACGAAAACAAGCAAGGCGGTGCCGGCCGCGATCATTCGCGCTGGCCTCCCGATTGCCGAAGCCAGGCATAAGCTTCCGCGTCCGCGCGCCGGATCCGCTCCCAGCCTTTGGCGGAAAAATCGAGCGGAAACCGCCACTCGCTAGCTTCCTCGTCAAAGCGAACAAGCTCCCTTACGGCGACTTCTCCCCCGGACATGCCGAATTCCCCGATGCGCGTAAGCCTTCTTTTCCCGCCGACGATGCGCATCTCGAAGCCGATCTGGGTGACGTATTCGGCGATCCGCTTCGTCAGACGGACCGGATTCATGCCCCGACCGTCCAGCATGCACATGTCGGTAATCGCCTCCGGCACGTCCTCCAGGCTGTTCGCGTGAACCGAAGTAATGCTGCCTTCGTGCCCCCGCGTGCAGGCCCGCACATAAATGTTGGCGTCCTCGTCGCGAATTTCGGCGTGGCATATTCGCTGCGGCGACTGCCGAAGGGCCAGCTTGAACGCTTGCCGCGGCCCGTGCGCCGGATCGTCTTCTTCGGCCTCGTACTCGACGACGTTCTTGTCGGGAAAATCCCGCTGCAGCCTCAGCTCGAACCGCCCCTCGATCGTCACGATCCGCTCCTCGTCGGGCATCGCCGCGATGAGCGCTTTGATGAAGTGCGTCTTGCCCGTATTCGTGGCGCCGATGACGACCATATTGAACCGGGAAACGATCAACGCGCGCAAAAGTCTGGCGATGCGGTCGTCTATCGTGCCGTACTCGGGAAGGCTGAGCGTCGCCAAATCGAATTTCCGCACATTGTAAAAACGAATCGTCAGCGTCGGCTGCGCCGTAAAGCCAAAACCCGTCATCGTGACCCGCGATCCGTCGAGCAGCAGCACTTCGGCCCACCGCTTGCGCGGACTGATGCGGTCGTTGTTGTACAGCACGAGGTTCTGCTGAATGCGTTCCACCTGGCTGACATGATCGAACCGATACGGAGAAGCGACGGCCCGACCGTCCCTCACCTCGAAAATGCGGGTGCCGACGACTTGAACCTCCTCCAGGCCGTTCCGGTCGCGAAGGACAAGCTCGAGGACGTTCAGCCCGATCACTTCGGCGAACAGCGCCTCCGCAAGCGTCCCGTACGGCAGTTGCGCCACCGGAACGTGCTGCAGCCGCTTTTTGATAATCCAGTCCGATATGATCGCTAGCATCTCGGACCGTTCCCGAGGAAAGCCGAGCACCGCCCGGTTTAGCTTTTCCGCGTATTGCTTGCGCTCTTCTTCGCTCCACCCCCGGGGCAGCGCCAGCATATGGCGCACCTCCTCCGTCAAGGCGAGCAATTCCGACCGTCCGCCGGTCGGTTCCCCCGCCGGCCCCGGAATTCCGCCGCCCTCCGCCTTCAGCTCCGCCGCGTAAGCCGAAACGGAAAATCGCTTTTCGTCCAACGTATCGGGCTGCGGATTCATCGGCTTCCTCTCCTGTGCATCAACAGCCGCCGCACCCACGGACGCTCCGTTCGCCGCAGCCGTTCCGCCCAGTTCAGCTTCTTCAGCAGCGGGTCCGCCACCGCATCGAACGCCGACGCGTTTCTCTCCTCCGCGGCCAGCCACTCGTCCAGCCGTCCGCTGTCGAGCTGCAAATGGACGCTCTCCTTGAGCCGAAGCTCGGAAAACTCGACGGCTCCCGTTTCCTTGCGGATCTCCTTCATCCCGTAACCCCCGAATTCGGTTGTCCTCCCATTACAACCAATCGGAATCCCTCCTTTGAAAGTCCGAATAACGCGCCGACCTGCTCGGTCCATCTGCGAACGTCTTCCTGAAAATGCGTCAGGCTGGACGTCGTGACGAGAAACCGTTGATCCGCTTCGCGCATGGCGCATACGGTGGCGGCATTATCCCAGTAGGCGCTCACGTCGGCTATCGTCAAATCGAACGCTTCCCTTGCCGCCCCGAGCAGGCGCTCGATCTGCTCCGGCTCGTAATACTCCGCCTGGTCCCTGGCCATATTGCCGAACAGGACGTGCACGCCGTTCAGGCGCGAAGGCGCGAACGCGTATTGGCGAAGCTTCGTCCCGGTCAGCGTGCCCGCCTTCAGCTCCGGCCTCAAGCCGTCCAGCGTCACTTCGGGCTTGTCGATGCCGAGATAAAGATGCGTCTTGGCGCTTTTCAAATTCAGGCATAAAAAGCCGACGCGCTTGCCCGAAACCGAAGCGATCCGAAACGCCGTACCGAAAGCCGCCAGCGTTGTGCCGATGTTCGGCGTCGAGCCTGCGAACGCCGCGATATGCCCCGCCTTTTCGATCATCCTAACACCTCCTCTCCTAGCGCCCCGAACGTCGAAGCGTCGAAAGCGATGATCAGCTTGGCGTTTCCGTCCTTGCACGCCTCGTCGAGGGCGAGCCACTGCTCTTCCGTCAAATTCAGGTTGACCGAATCGATGCTCCCGTTCGCGTCGCGCCGGGAAGCGTACATCCGCGCCTTGTCGCCTTCCGCGAGCGACATCAGGTTCGAGTTGTCCGGATCGTCGATTTCCGCATTGGCCGACGTCTTGACCGACGCGACGACGACGGGTTCTTCGAACATTCTCCGGGAATCCGCGTCCTTGGACGAAACGTACACCAATGCCCGGTCCCCCGCGCGAATGCCGTTCGATACCGAAATGACGTATTCCCGGGGAATCTGGAACGTCGCCTCGCCCGGTCCCGGCAGCAGCGGGTAGCGGTCGATCTTCCAGTCCAAAATCGGCTCCTCCGTTCCGAGCGGAGCATGCGTCTGCATGCCCGCGACGTCGGAAGCATGGGAAATCATCGAATCGGTGACGGCGCTGCGGGGCAGCGAAATTTCGGTCAGCATGTCCACGTCGAGCGTCGAGCCGGCCGGAATAAACCGCTTCGGCGCGATCACCGTCACGGTTTCCTCCGCTTGAATTTGCCGCAGCTGCAGCACGTAGACGCCGTACACCACGATTCCCGACAACAAGGCGGCGGACAGACTGAGCGCGATTTGCCGTCTGCGGTTCACCTCAAACCTCCTTCTCCTGCCGAAACAAAAAAGAACGCCGACGAAGAGAGCTTTCGCTCTCCAACGTCTGCGTTCTTCGCAGGCCACGTGATATAGTGCTTGTTAAGGCCAATATAGCAGATGAACCGCTGTAAGTAAAGGATTATTTTTCTAATCTTACATAAGGATTTCCTGTTCGTTCTTCGCCGATCGTCGTTTCCGGCCCGTGCCCGGGCAGGACGATGACCGAATCCGGCAGGGCGTACAGCTTGTCGCGAACCGACCGGATTAGCGCTTCGGAGTCGCCGTAAGGCAAATCCGTCCGGCCGATGGAGCGCCGGAACAGCGCGTCCCCGGCGAACAGCAAATCGCCGCAGCGCAAGCTGACGCTTCCGGGCGAATGGCCCGGCGTGTGGTAAATCTCGAACGTCTCGCCGAGCAGCTCCAGCTTGTCCCCGTCCTTCCAGGAGCGGTCGGGCGGGGCCGTCGACACGGGGGCCGTGACGTCGGTCCAGCGGAGCGAGCCGTTAAGCCCGGGATCGGCCAGCCACTTCCGCTCCGCTTCGTGCAGATAGACCGGACAGCCGAAGCGCTTGCGCACTTCCTCGACGCCGCCGATATGGTCGAAGTGGGCGTGGGTAAGCAGCACGGCCTCCACCGTCAAACCCTCGAGCCGCCGCAGCAGCGCGGCGTCCGGCATCCCCGGGTCGATGACGGCCGCGCGCGTGCGGGTTTCGTCAATCAGCACGTAGGCGTTCGTCTGCAGCGGTCCCAACGTGAACTTCTGAAACGTGAACATGGGCTCAGCTCCTTCAGACGGCGGACAAAATATCCTGCAGCTCCCGCAAGATGACCGGCGTGTAGTCCGTCCGTTCTCCGTAGCGCTTGCCGATTTCCCGGCGGGCGGCCGCCAGGTTGTCCTGGTAATCCGCCGCTTCCCGGTCCGGATTGTCCTGCTTGAACGCGATCATCACTTCCTGCACCTGCTGCGGGCGCGGTCCCCATTTTCCGAGAAGGTGGCCTCCCGTGTCCGTGATGAGCACGATCGGAATCGACCGTCCGCCCAGCGTCAAATATTGATCGATGAGATCGGTATGCTCCTCGATAATATAAACCTGCGTCGGAATTCCGCCCGCTTCCGCCGCGCGAAACGCGATCGGAACGCTGCGCAGCGCGTCGCCGCACCAGTCCGCGGTAATGATCATGCAGCGGAGATCGTCGCGGTTATTAAGAGATTCGAAAAATTCCCGGGTTTCCTCGTCCGGCCACTCGAACTTTTCGTAGTTTTCCGCGAACGCCTCCTTGTTTTTCGTCATGCCGTCCATAAACCGGCTCGGCGACAATCCTTTATTCCATTTCTCGGCCAGCAATGCGCTCATCAGCCTTCCCTCGCCTCTTCTTCCAATTTGAAATTCTCGTTCCATTGTAGCAAATGCGGAGAACGTCCCTCAACTCTCGCGGCGCGCGGACCGGATCCGGCAGGCCTTGGAGAGCTTCGTGCCGGCTTGTCATGCCGGGGCGGACAGGCGCATACACTTTCGGTAGGACGAGATTCATCAACGAATCAAGTTGAAGAGGAGAGAGCGGGATATGAGCAAAATCGTGTTCATCAGCAAAAAGAGAATTCAGTGGTACATCCTGCTGGCGGCGGTCGTCATCATGGCTGGAGCTTACGTAGGGTGGCAGCAAACGAAGGCCGCGACGGCGCCGGTATCCGAAAATACGCAGGTGCGGCATGTCGTGACGGGGGAGTTCAAGTCGACGTCCGCGAACGGGAAAGAACTGGAGTCGTACGTATGGAGCCCCGGCAACGTCATCGTCAACAAAGGCGTTCCCGTCGAACTGCGCATTACCGGCATCAACGGGCAATCCCACCCGTTCGTGATCGAAGGGCTGAACATTTCCGGCGAAGTCCAAAAAGGAAAAACGGCCGTCGTCCGCTTTACGCCGGAAAAAGCCGGCATCTACCCGATCATCTGCACGACGCACAACGATCCGGCGACCGGCGTGCCGATGGTCGGCTACCTGATCGTACAGTAACTTCCTGTTCCTCTCCGGCATAGGCTGCAATTGGGGAGAGGATGCCGTTTGAAAACCGGTCGGGAAAAGCATGCCGCCTCGCTGCCGACCGCGCGCAGCATTCGCCGCGCCTGCTCCAAGGAGCTCTACCGGACGGCCAAACGATTGAAGCTTTACGTGCCTCCCGCGCAGCTTGAGCAGTCGGAGCAATTGTATGCGAAGCGGGTCGTCGAAAATTTGCTTTGGGTGCACGAAAACCGAAGCGACCGCAAAAAGCTCGCCGACTGGTGGGAACAGGAGCTGAGCGCGGAAATCGCGGCGATATGGAACGTCGACCGCGCCCGGCTCGCCGCGGCCTTCCGCGACGCTTTCGGCGGGTGAAAAACGAGAGGCCGGCCCGAGCCGCAGATTTTCGTCTGCCGTTCGGGCCGGCCTTTTTTCCATGGTTTGGATTCGTCATTTCGCCTCTCCGCCCGCCGCCGCGGGTCGCGGGACTTCCGATTATCGCTTATCCGTTAGGGTTGCGCAACGCGGAAAGCATGCCTTTATAAATGCCGGGCGTCGAATCCGGAATCTCGATGGCGCCGGCCGCTTTGGCGTAAAATTCCTTCGGCCCGACTCCGCCGATCGCGGCATAGCCGTACCCTTCCGCTTGCATCGCATGCAAGCAGGCCAGAAGGATCGCTTTTCCGACGCCTTTGCCCCGCGCCGCCTCCGACACGCCGGTCGGCCCGAAAAATCCGCGGCAGGTCGCGTCGTAGCAGCCGAATCCGATCAGCTCGCCCTTCTCTACGGCGATCCAGCAGCTGACGGGAACGCGGGCGAACGCAGCCTCGCATTCGTCGACCCAGCTCGGCCGAAAGTTCTCGCGAACCCAGGCGGTCACTTTATGTTTTTCGGGCACCAGCCCCCGGCGGATTTCGATGCCGCTTTCGGCCAGCGTCCGCAGCAAGACATGGTGTTCGGGCAATTTGTACAAAGGAACCAGCATGTCGCTCATTTCGTTTCACCTTTTCCCCAAGTTGTCGTCACGAGTTTAAGTATAAGCGGGATGCCCGTCCGAACGGAAGACCGAAATTCCGCCCCGGAAGCGCCGTGCCCGTTGTTGCAAGCGGACCGGGCCGCGGAAGCAAGGGAAGGCAACCCGCCTCGGGAGCCCCCCTCCCCCCCTATTCGCCGGCCTCGCCTTTCAAGGTCTCGCCGTATTCGTTGGATTTCGTCAACGTGCGGTTGGCAGGATTTGAATTGAGTCGTCACGACTCAACCGGATCGTTTGCGTGGGCGCGAAGGGGGCGGGATGCGTCATTTTGACTCAACTGCGTGCGGCTGGATGCGGTTGGCGGGTTGAAATGAGTCGTCACGACTCAACTTGATCGTTTGCGTGGGCGCGATGGGGACGAGATGAGTCATTTTGACTCAACTGCGTGCGGCTGGATGCGGTTGGCGGGTTGAGATGAGTCGTCACGACTCAACCGGATCGTTTGCGTGTGCGCGAAGGGGACGAGATGCGTCATTTTGACTCGACTGCGTGCGGCTAGATGCGGTTGGCGGGTTGAAGTGAGTCGTCACGACTCAACCGGATCCGCGGATGGCCCGCCGACTTCCGGTTTGGAAGGGGATTGCGCGGGACTGCAGGGATTACGTGGAATGACGAGGGTTCGACGAAGCCTGGTTGGAATTTATCCAACCAAAATCGGCTTTTTCGCGAAACTTTTCGGCTTCGTTGGATTTTGTCCAATCTGGCGAGGCCTTTCCGGCGTTTTTGCCCAAATTCCAGGTTGCTCGTTGGATAAAATCCACTCTGGACAACGATTTCCCCTTTTTACGTTTCCTTGATTGGACAAAATCCAACATAGGCCCCCCCTGCTTAAACGTTCCCCGTCCGATGTCCCCTAAGCTTCCGCAAAACTCTTTAGCAAGGCGAAAAACTCGACATTCCGGTAAGCAAAAAAGCCCCTCCGAACCCCCGCCGGTCCGAAAGGGCTTGCGATATGCGGTTTTAGCCGATAATGACGAACGTCTGCACGCCGGCCGGAATAAATCGGGTGCGAAACAGGACGCCGTTTCTGTTGAACGTCCGAAGCGTGTAGCTGACGTTGGTCAGCGTGCCGATGTTGTTGAAGCGGACAACCCCGAAGCTGTCGAAAAAAGCGGTGCTGACGAGCACGTTGTTCCGGGTCAGGCGGGCAAAGAACTCCGTCGTGTTGAACGGAACTCCGTTGCCCTGAACCCACTCGACCGTCAGGCGGTTAAACGTCGGCAGGCTTGTCGACTGTTTTCGAACTTTGCCCGCGGGGAGGGCTTTCAGCACTTTGGAGCGTTTCCGATCGGCCTTCGGAGGCACCGGTCGATTGGCCATTGGATGGATCACCTTCCTTAAAGGTCTGAATCCAATGTATGCGAAGCCGGCGGACATGCTCACGTCAATCTCCCAGAAACCCAACGGCGAAGGCACATTTTCGCTTGTTCCGTTACCGTTCGTTCCGTTCCCGCAGCAGGGCCTCCGCCTCTTCCTTCCAGTCTCCTTCTTCTTCTCCCGCAACTTCTTGCAGCATGGCCGCCGCCTCCGTTTCGCGATCGAGCAGCAGCAGCGACTTGGCTGCGTTGACCTTGGCGCCGGAGAACAGGTTGTCCCGCTTCGCGAACCACGGGTTGTCTTCGCCCTCGTATTGGAGCCGGTACAGTTCCCGGTACCGCTCGAAAAACTCGACCGCGGCCCCGGCGGCTTCATGGGCGGCGGACGGTTCCCCGGCGTCGCTCAGCCTCTCGGCGAGCCGGGTCATGCGGGCAATCGCGGCGTTTTGCGCGTCGCGATTGAAGCGGTCGAGACGCAGCCCCTCGCGCAAATGCTCGCGCGCGCGGGCCGCGTCTCCCAGCTCGGCGTAAGCCATGCCGAGCGCAAGGGCCAGCGACGGCGAATGCGGCTCATGCCGCAGCCCCGCCGTCAGCAGCTCCGCTCTCTCCCGCGCCGGCAGGAGAGAGGCCAACTCGAGGCGAATCCGGGTCCATTCCGGATTCGCCTCGAGCGCCGCGCGCAGCTTCGCTTCGCGCGCGGGTCCGGCCGCGGCGGGCGCGTCGGCGTACGCGCGGGCCGCGGCCAGGCTGTGCCAGGCGGCGGGCACGGCCGCCGCGGCGCAGCCGAGCAGCAGGGCGGCGGGGATCAGCCCCGCCAGGCCGCCCGCGATACCCCGGCGCGCCGGGCGCCGCCGGGGAACGGCCGCCGCCCGCGCGAAGCTCTCGCTCCGGCCGGCGCCGGACGGCCCCTCGCGTGCCGGGTCGTCCTCCGCCGCCGAATGCAGCGCGATCCAGGTCAGCAGAAGCAGCCAAGCGAAGCCGTACGACCAATCGAAATCGATCGCCGAATGGGCGAGCAGCACCGCCGCCGGTCCCCACGCCCTGTCCGCTTTTTTCCGCAGCCGTACAGCGAACCAGATGAGCATGCCGAGCAGCAGCAGCAAGCCGACGAGCCCGGCGTCGATGAGCACGTCCAAATAGCCGCTGTGGACTTCATTGCCGATGTAAGGCTCCTGCCGGTACAGCCCGACGAGCGTCCGCCAGCTCCTTCCCCCGGCGCCCAGCAGCGGATAATCGGCAAAAATGCGAAGCGCGTCCGCATAGTACAGCTGCCTCGCCGACGCCGTTTCGAATTGCCCGCCGACGCGGGCGCCGTCCGAGCTTCCGCCGACGAGCAGGGAATACGCCAGCGCGATCCCCGCCGCCAGCACGAGAGCGCCGCCGGGGACGGTCGTCAGCCGGGCGGAAACCCGTTTGCCGATTTCCGTTCGCGCCCGCGCTCCGCCGCATAGCGGAAGCACCGCCAGGGCGCAGGCGCCCGTTGCGATCCCCAGCGGCCATGCCGCGTTCCCCGGATCGCCCGTTTTCATCGCTTCGAACGCGAAATGCGCTGCCGTCGCGGACAAGCCGATCGCCGCGCCCGCGGCGGCAAGCCCCGGTCCCCGGCGCCGGCGCGGCTGCAGCAATATCGAAAGCGCGAAGCCGAACAGGAGCGCGAGCATCGATCCCCGCGATTCCGTCAGCAGCACGGCGCCCAAATACGGCACGATCGTCCACGCGGCGACCCGCTTTTCCGCCCGGCTTCCGTGCAGCAGCAGCTGCCATTGCGCCAGAGCCCAGGCCGCCGCCACCGCTCCGAACGCATTCGGATATTCCAAAAATCCGGCCAGCCTCGCTCCGGTAGACGCAAGCTCGGCGTCCCCCGAGCGGAACACAGCGCCGGGCTTGTCGATCCATCCGAACCAGCCCGCCCAGCTCCCGCCGATGACAAATAAACCGACGGCATGCCATGCACGCCAGCCGGTTTTCCGGTTTTCGTATGGAAGCAGAAAGCTTGCCAGCAGCACCAGCCAGGAGGCGTAGGCCGTCCAGCGGATAAAAACGTCGGCCGTCCCTTTGGCCGATTCCGGACCCGAGGCCAGCAGCAGCGCGAATGCAAGCGCCAATCCGAGCGGCGCGAACGCCCAAAGCGGCGTCCGGACGTGCCGGGGCCAAACGAAACCCGCGAGGACGACGGCCGCCGCCGCCGCGATCAACGCGATTTCCAAAAAATAAAAATCGGAATCGAAAAACATTCCGCTCCGCCAGGCGGACCATCCGAGCGCCGCGCCCAGCGCCAGCCCTCCCGCCGTTCTGGCCGTCCATGCTCCCAACCTGCTCATGCCATCTCACTCTTCCGCGGATTCCGATCCTTTAGTTCGTCGATTGCGAAGAGCCGAAGCTCCGTCTGCCGTTTTCCTTCGCCCGGCTTTTCACGTGCTTATCCACCTGCTGCCGGAGAACGAACGCTCGAAGCGGCCGCAGCATCTCGTTGTCCACTACGTTCATTCGCAAGCCGAGGTGCCATTTCCCTTCCGCCCGCTCGCGCCGCATGATTTCCAGATCGCAAGCGAACGTAAAGCCGAGATCGACGACCGCCCCGAAGCGGGACGCCTTCGTCAATTCCGGATGATCCCCGATCGTCAAGCCGATTCCGCCCAGGCTTATATCGCGAAGCGACGCCTCCAACGGGGCCGGGAGCAGCTTGACCTCCCCGTCCGTATCCACCACGCGCAAAATCTGCGCCTTTCCTTCCGCTTCCACCCGGTAAAACTCGCGTTTCTCCTGGAAACGCAAATGCAGGTTGGGCGGCTGAATAATGGCGATCGCGCCTTCGTACTTGGCAAAAACGATCGAAGCAAACGTATGAATGCCCGCCGGAGAGTATACCGTCAGCTTGACGGTTTCCCCGAGTTCGAACAGCTCGAATTCATGCAATTCGACTTCGAACAGCTCGCCTTCGACTTGAGTCATTACGCCGGTGGAGACGAAATTTTGTTTCTCAACGACGGTTCGGCAATGCAGGAGCACTTTCAAAGGCAGCCGCTCCTTCTCTTGATTGGCCGGGTCGTTTTTCGTTAATCCGCCGTCCCGAAACATACGGTTGCAGCCACCTCTCCCAAGTCCAAACGTGGTGCGGTCTTCGTCCGCCCGCTTTTCCACCATCATATCACATTCGGAGAAAGGTTTAAAATAAACCCGCTAGAGAGAGGAACTGGCGACGACCCGATTGCGCCCCTGATGCTTGGCCTCGTACAGCGCTTTATCCGCCCGGTAAAACAACTCCCGCAAATACTCCTTGATATCTTCTCTGCCTTCCGACGGCTCCTCGGTGACGACGCCCATGCTGACGGTAATTTTCACCTGCCGGTCTCCCGCGTCGACGGCGTTGTCCGCGATCGTCTGCATGATTCTCGCAGCCAGCGTTTCCGCCTGTTCCGCGTTCGTATGCGGCAAATAAACCGTAAATTCCTCCCCGCCGTACCGCGCCAAAATATCGGACCGCCGCAGCACGGAACGGACGGCGTCGGCCGTCCTGCAGATCACCTCGTCGCCGACGAGGTGGCCGTAAGTGTCGTTAATCTGCTTGAAATGATCGATATCGAACAGGAAAATGGAGAACGGGATCCGGTAACGGATATTGAGCAAAACCTCGTGCTCCAGCTGCTGCATCAAAAACCGCCGGTTGTAGCAGCCGGTAAGGCCGTCGGTGATCGCCATTTGCTCCAGCTTCTGATTGACGCGAAACAGCTCCTCCTGCACGGTGATCAATTCCAGATTCCGCTCGTGCAGCGCCTCGTTTTTCCGGTTCATCTCGTCGATCAGCTTCCGGAGCTCGGTCACCTCGTGGAACGTGACGACCCGCCCGAGCACGCTTTTCATCGGGCCGGCGACCGGCGAAATTTGCATCGAAATATACCGTCCCGCCGCATCGGGCAGCGACAGTTCGGTCTGGATTCTTTCTTCGGGATGGTAACGGTACCGGTACAAAAATTCCTTGACCTCCCCTTGCGGCTGAAGAGGAGCCAGGAAGCTTTCCATCGAGAAGACGTCGCCCTTTCTCGTCTGCACGAAAGGGCTTGCAGCCTTGTTGGCGGCAAGCACCTTCCCATGCTCGTCGACGATCAAAATGCCGATGGGCATATGCTCGATGATATCGCGTTGGGCCAAAGAAAGCGTATCCGACAACCCGTAACGGTAAACGGCGACGGTAAAGCAGCAGCACGATAGCAAAATGCCGGCCGACGTAAGTCCGGGCACGACGGGCAGCCACTTGTTCAAGAGAACGTTTACGAGCAAATCCATGACGGTAAAGCCCGACATGACGAACATCCCGATCAGCGCGAGCCCCAGCTGCTTGCGCTGATGGACGGAACGGACCTGGCGAAAAGCATGGAACATCAAAATCAGCGTAATCGACAAATAGCATAATTGAACGAGCACGAGCATCCAGAATAAATAACCGTACCGGACTTCGTCCGAATTCGGGGCCAAATTCAAAAATTCGTTTCCGGGGTTCCAGATCATGGCGGCGACCGTGACCGCGGCCGGAATCAAATAGAGAACCGCCTTTCTCGCATTCAACTGCGCGGACAGCTGCGTCAAAACGAGCACGAAAAACAGCCATCCCGGCCCCAGCAACCCGATGGCGGCAAAAGACAGCTTCAGATAAAACAGCTTGAATTCAAGCAGTTCAGTCGTCTTGGCGCTGAACTGTCCAAAAGGCCAGAGCATCAATACGAATTGAAACGCCAAATACGCTTTGTGCGTCCGGGTGATGCGATTAAACGCGATAACGCCCGCCAACATGGCGAACAAACAGACAAAAAGTACAAAGTCAGGCCGCAGGAGTCCCAATTCGGCTCACCTTTTCACCTTTTCTGCCCCCAAAACTATGGGACTTTATTCCTTCATTCTACCATAGTCTAGTTTTTTCCAACAATAACCTCCTTTCAATTTACGAATAATTATTATCGAAGGAGGGAACCCATTTTTTCTATATAGGGCGAAATGCCAAGAAAATCCCGGAACGCCTCGTATTCCCGCAAAGCTTCGGGATCGGGCGCGGCTCCTGTCCGTACGGCGCGGATGAGCACGTTTTTCGGCGTATGCTCCAGATCGATAAATTCGAGCAGCTGCGTCCGATACCCGGACAGCTCCAGCAACTGCGCGCGTACCGCATCGGTCGCGAGCGCGGCAAACCGCTCCTTCAACAGCCCGTGCTTCAGCAGCGGCTTTAAAAGTCCGGTGATTTAGGTCAGTTGTAACCGTCTCTTCGGCATAAAAAAAGAGGAAAACAACCCAACCAGCGCCGAAATGAGCAGGTCCGACACTGCCTCCATCATCACGGATTTCGGTTTTGGACATGCCAAAACACCGGTTTGTGGTCGCTTTTTCTTAAACCGGCACAGTCTTTTCAGATTTTGAACGATGGCCGTGAGCACCGCCTGCTCTTGCATGCAGTCCAATCCACGGCTCCGTGCGCGGCCCAGGCCATGCGCGACTTTGCTTTCGGCAAACACATGCTCGCACCGCGTCCGCAACTTTTGCAGATGACGGTAAGAACCCATAAGCTGAATTCGTTTGGCTTTGTTTCGAATTTGGATTTCCCGGATTTTGGCCAGCCGTTTGCGTTGTTTCTCCGGATCGTTCGTTTGACGTTTCCAAGCAGGTACATCTTCCAGTGTCAGGTTGCGAAGCGAAACCAGGGGAACAATCCCTTGCTCGAACAACGCTTGCAGATAATCTGTCGTACCGTAGGCTTTATCGGCAGAAAGCGTCCGAATCCGGATTTGCGGATGGGCAAAACGGATCGCGAAGAGCTGCCGCAAGCTCGTTTCACGCTCAGCCGTTCCGGACGCGATGCTCGCTTGCGTAGACAGAATGACGCCGGATTTGATATCCGTCACATCATGCACCAAATACCGCAAATGCGCTTCCTGACCGTTGCTCTTTTTGTACAAGCGGGCATCCGGATCCGTTACGCTGCGGTGGGTCTTGTTCGAGAACGTTTTGCCATGAAAATCTTCATGCGTCGCTTCGTCTTCCAGCAGCCGCTCTTTTTGCGCGGGCGGTGCGGGCGGCTGTCGGTCATCATCGGAATCATGGGCGACACCACCGGTCTCTTCATCTTGCCGGGCCATGCGAGCCAAATAGTCTTCAATCGACTCCACCGGGGCCAGGGTGATTTCTTTCAAGCTGTGAATGGATGCGTTGGCCCGTACCTGGGTGCCGTCGACGCCGACATGCACATCGGGTTGGACCAGTCCCGCGGCGATGCACTGATCGACGACATGTTTCATCAGCTTCTCAAAAACACCGTGCGTTCGCCACAATTTCCGGGTCTTCACCAAGGTCGTCCGATCCGGCAGGGACGGCCGCGATGAGTCCGGGCGCACGACGGATTCGAAATCCAGTCCGCAAAACCACAAATAGCCCGCATGCATGGGCAACAGTTGATACAATTCCCGTTCGGAATGGTTGAACAAATACGAAAGCAGCATCAGTCGAACCATCCGCTCCGGGTCAGCCGCCGGGCGGCCGGTACGTTCCGTATATAGAGGCGCCACCCAATCATGAACGATGGAAAAATCAAGCGCTTCGTTCAGTTGGCGCAGGATGTGCTTTTTCGGCACGAGTTCATCCATATCCACGAATTGGAACATCTGAGGCTGGATAGCCGATGACTTGCGGGCTTTCATACCTAATCACTCTTTCGATAGTCGTGTTACGATATTAATTCGACAAAACCGTGATAAAAGCCTGCTTACGCGGACTTTATCACCGGACTTTTAAAACCGGCTGGGAGAGCTGTCCGAACAGCTCGTGCTGGCAGCAGGGGACCGACAAAATCACTTGGGCGTCCCATTCGATCGCCTTCAGCAGCGCGGCATCGGTGGCGGTGTCGCAGGCGTGCAAAGTGACGACCATATCGACGCTGCTTCCTCCCTCGTACCGGGCGATATCCCCGACGGCAAACGCAAGCTTGTCCCAACCGAGCTTCGCGGCGAGGCGCGAGCAGGTTTCAATGACCTCTTCTTTCAGATCCAGGCCGAATACGCGCACGTCAAGCCCTTGTTGGACGGCAAGCAAGTGGTACATCGCAAACGTCAAATACGATTTTCCGCAGCCGAAATCGACGATGCGAACTTCCCGATCCTTCGGCAAATGTTCCGATACGTCCGCCACCATTTCAAGGAAGCGGTTGATTTGCCGGAACTTGTCGTATTTCGCTTTGACGACGCGGCCGTCGGACGTCATGACTCCGAGCTCTTCCAAAAAGGGCACGGGAGTCCCTTCCGGAAGCAAGTACGACTTCGTCCGGTTATGTTCCGGCGGGCGGCTCGCTTTCGCGGTCGGGGCTTTGCGCAGCAGCGCCGGCTTTCCTTTTTTGCTGACCAATATTTGCACGTCCGCCTCGGACGTCTTCACGAGCGCCTGGCGAAACTGTTCCGCGATCAGGCGTTCCATCTCTTCCGCCGCCGCCTCCGGCAGCAGGTTGTCGTGATGCGCCTGATTGGCGATTTGCCGCTCGAATTGATAGCGCAGGCCGTCTTTCAGCCGGACGGGGCGGACGGTCACTTTCCGCGGCCCCGCTTCATCCTTGCGTCTTGGCTGGCTGAACGTCGCCTGAAGCAGCAGCCGGTCCAAGGCCGCCGAGCGCAGGAACGCGCTTAATTCCGCGCGCGGCTCCGTTTTATCGTTTAACGTGTTTTCATTCATGACGCCGTCTCTCCCGCAAGCAGATTCCATTGTTCCCGGCCGTCGTCCAGCTCCGCCCTCGGCAGTCCGCCCGCCGCGAGCGTCTCGTCCGCAAGCTCCGACAGCCGGTCGTAAAACGCGTTTCCTTCCTCGGAAGTGACGGCTTTCAGCTCGAATAGCTCGTAGAGCGCATTTTCGGCGTCCGCGTACTTCCCCGAGAGCTCCAGCCAGCTCCATGCCGCCCGCTTCGTCGTGGAAGCCGCTTCGTACGGGGCGAGCTTCGCCAATAGCGTTTCCGCCCGTTCCTCGAGCTTGAGCCCGTCGATCGGGCCGTTCGTTGCGAGCACGTGCACGATCAGCCTGAACGATTTTTCATAACGGGGCAAGCTGTCGTTCGCCCGTCCCGATTCGCGCAGCAAATCGCCTTCCTCGTGCAAAAAGGCCGCCAATGTTCCGATCATCTCCGGATTCGGAACGCCGCCGACGGACAGCATTCCGATCAGATCGGAATCGGACAGCCCGAGGGCGAGCCGGGCCCGCATCCGCAGCTCCTTGCCCAAAAACTCGTCGATCTCCTCCAGCGCCTGTTCCGGTTTTTGCTGTTCTTTCAACCCCATAATCCGGGCCAGCATGACGGACGTCTGGTTGATGAGCCGCATCAGGTAATCCCGGTCATACATCGCTTGCAGCCCCCTCCGCCAGCCGGACAAAGTCTGCGACCGCGCGGGCGAACGCTTCCGGATTTTCCATCATGCTCATGTGGCCCGTCGCTTTCAGCTCCGTGCGGACCACGTTCGGCTTTGCGAGCGGGAATCTTTTTTCAGGGGGGACGACGGTGTCTTCTTCGCCGGCCAGCAGCAGCACGGGCACGCCGATCCGCTCCAGCGTGCGCAGCCGGTCGGGGCGCTCGCGCATGCCGAGGGCGCCTCCGATGACGCCTTCGGGCGACGTTCCGTAGCCGATCGTTTTGGCGCGTTCGACCGCCTCCGGCATCGACGTCCGATGCCCGGGCGCGAACAGCTTCGGCGCGAGCTCGTCGACGAACGGGCGCACGCCTTCTTTCGCCACGCGATCGGCGACTTTGAGGCGGCCGGCCTTCCCGGCTTCGTCGTCCGGAAACGTCGTCGAATGGACGAGGCCGAGGCCGATCAAGCGCTCCGGATAGGTTTCCGCAAATGCGAGGGCCGCGTACCCGCCCATGGAATGACCGAGCAAGACGACGCGCGGAATGCGCAGCTCGTCCAGCAGCCCGGCCACGTCCTCGGCGAGCAGTTCCATCGCATAGGGCCCTTCGGAGGCGTCCGATTCGCCATGGCCTCTCGCATCCGGGGCGATCACCCGCATTTCCGTTTTCAAAAGAGCGGCCGCATCGTCCCAATATCGGCTGCTGCCGCAAAAACCGTGAAGCAGGACGACAGGGGTGCCCTGTCCTTCATCGGCGTAGGCGACGTTAAGTCCGTTTTTAAGCTGCTGTCTTTTCATAGGTTTGTTCCACGCTCCTCGTCCGTTAGTTGATGCGAAAAGCCGGCCGGCAACTCTCGGGGCGTAGCTCCCGATGCGCTTGGGCGCCGCATGCCGGCGGGGTCGGTCGAACCCGTGGCGTAGCTCCCGATGCGCTTGGGCGCCGCATGCCGGCGGGGTCGGTCGAACCCGTGGCGCATGGCGTCCATCCGGGCCTTCCCGACGTTTTAATCCCAATGACGGGCCGCCGCCGCCGAAATTTCCTTCGCCATTCCGATGACCCTGTACAGCGAAGTCGTTTGCAGCGTCCAATAAGGCTTCGGTCCCGTCTCGTTCACGATCGCCGCGATGCTGTAGGCGCCGACCGGGGGCAGCGGCTTGCCGATCGAACGCGCCGGCTGCAGCGGCCCGTCCGCGAGCAGGAAACGCCCGACATGAAGCGGCTTGCCGAGGCAGGCGTCGATCGCCACGATCGTCAGGTCCGGCGGTACGGCGGCGAGCATTCCTTCGAACCGGTCGGCGTCGCAAGGATCGGCCAACGTTCCGATCACGCGGGGAAACCCTTTTTCCATGAGCATGGAGCCGGTCAGCGGCCCCAGGCTGTCTCCCGTGGAGCGGTCGGTGCCGATGCAAATAAAAACGACGCTTTCCTTTGGATGCCGCGCGGCCAGTCGGGCGAAGAAGGAATCCAATCCGGCCGCGCCCGCGATTTCGGTTGAATGCTTGACGGAATCGGACATGCGAGTTTCGAAGCTCCTTGAACTTGTCGATCTGTGCTTTCTCAGTCTCAAGGTTATCACGATCCGTCGGCTAATGCCACTTCGGCTGCCTGCGGCGGATTTGACCTCCCGGAGACGGCATGGGCGGCCTTGCCGGGGCGGGGCGGCGTGAACGTTCCCGCGAGCCGGAAAGGCTTCTCGCGAACGCGGTTTTCGCGGCCGGGACGGGGCGGCGCGTCTTTTGCCTGAGCCGCGGCGCCCTTTGCGAACCCGCTCCCTAGACCTGGACGGGCGAGCGGCGTCGTTCCCCCGAGCCGTGAAGTCCCCTCGCGAACTCACTTCCTAGACCTGGACGGGGCGAGCGGCGTCGTTCCCCGAGCCGTGAAGTCCCCTCGCGAACTCGCTTCCTAGACCTGAACGGGGCGAGCGGCGTCGTTCCCCCGAGCCGCGGCGCCTTTTGCCAACTCCGCTTCCGCGGTGAACCGTCGCCCTTATTCCTTTCTGGCTCCGTTTCTGCGTTGATGGTACAATGAAAATAATCGGCTATCGGCTGGAACGACCGTAGAGAGGAAGAGGATTGGATGGATTTGTCTCAACCCACCAAGGAAAATATCGAATACATGATTGAAGCGATCAAGACGAAGCTGCGCATGGCTTCCGGAGCGGCGATGCAGGCGAGTCACTTTCAGGTCGATCGCTATGAGGACATCAAAGACATCTACGATATGGTCGAGTCCAAAGACCGCTTCAGCATTAGCGAGGTCGAGGCGTTGGTGTCCGAGCTCGGCAAATTGCGGGGCTAGGCGGAAAGCTCGCGGCGGGCGCTGAATGCGGCCGGGTGGGCCCGGTCGGTACCATGAGGTTTGTGCGGCCATGTAGCGCACCCCGTGCGCTACTTGAGGCGCCGGCGACTCGGTTTGCGGTCATGTGGCGCACCCCATGCGCTACATGAGGCACCGGTGGCTCGGTTTGCGGCCATGCAGCGCACCCCGTGCGCTACTTGAGGCGCCGGCGGCTCGGTTTGTGGCCATGTAGCGCACCCCGTGCGCTACATAGGGCATCGGCGGCGCGGTTTGCGGTCATGTAGCGCACCCCATGCGCTACTTGAGGCGCCGGCGGCTCGGTTTGCGGCCATGTAGCGCACTCAGTGCACTACATAGGGCGTCGGGGCGCAGTCGGCTCGGTTTGCGGCCATGTAGCGCACCCCATGCGCTACTTGAGGTGCCGGCAGCGAGGTTTGCGGCCATGTGGTGCACGCCATGCGCTACATGAGGCGCCGGCGGCTCGGTTTGCGGCCATGTAGCGCACCCCATGCGCTACTTGAGGCGCCGGCAGCGAGGTTTGCGGCCATGTGGTGCACCCCGTGCGCTACTTGAGGCGCCGGCGGCTCGGTTTGCGGCCATGTAGCGCACCCCGTGCGCTACATGAGGCGCCGGCGGCTCGGTTTGCGGCCATGTAGCGCACCCCGTGCGCTACATAGGGCGCCGGCGGCTCGGTTTGCGGCCATGTAGCGCACCCCATGCGCTACATGGGGCGCCGGCGGCTCGGTTTGCGGCCATGTGGTGCACCCCATGCGCTACTTGAGGCGCCGGCGTCGCGGTTTGCGGCCATGCAGCGCACCCCATGCGCTACATGAGGCGCCGGCGGCTCGGTTTGCGGCCATGTAGCGCACCCCGTGCGCTACATAGGGCGCCGGCGGCTCGGTTTGCGGCCATGTGGTGCACCCCGTGCGCGGTTTCCTAGACCTTGTGGCCTCGCGCGTGATTCGTTCACTCCCCAGATTCATATGGAAATGCTATGCCACAAATGTCGTAAAATAGATATCGATGCCTTCCCATCCGATCGGCTGGGCTGGACTGCGCCTTGCATGCAGCTCCTCCGGCGGCGCAAGCCAAAATAAACGGGGAGGACGCAGACCCCTTCTGCGCCTTCCCCGTTTCATTTTAACAACACTCGCTTGCATTGCCCCCTCGCCGGTTACAGCTCGAACCCGACGGTCCGAAGGAACCTCGCGAAGGCTTCCAGACCGGGAGCGTCGTCCTTGTACACGCCCGCGTCGCGCAGCACGTCGCGGAACTTGTGTCCGACCGCCGATCGCAGCAGCGTTTCGGCCGCTTCCGGCGCAAGCGACGTGCCGTGTTCCCGGACGAGCTCCGCGATCCAGCCGGCGTGCCCCGCGAGCGGATGGCCGGAATCGGCAACGACCGCCTGATCGTAGGACGCGGCTCCGGTCAGAATGTCCGCGATCGCCGACAACTCCTGCTTCAGCCGGCCCGGAAGGACGGCCAAGCCCATCACTTCGATGAGGCCGATGTTTTCTTTTTTGATGTGGTGGAGCTCCCGATGCGGATGGAAAATGCCGTCGGGATGCTCTTCGCTCGCGCGATTGTTGCGAAGCACCAGGTCCAGCTCGTAGGCTCCGTCTTTCAGGCGGGCGATCGGGGTGATCGTGTTGTGCGGCGTCTCCCCCGTAAACGCGTAGATGTCCGCCTGCGGATCGCTGTACTCGCGCCAGGCTTGAAGCACGCGGTCCGCGACGCGCAGCAGCGGTTCGCGTTCGTCCGAGCGAAGCCGCAGGACCGACATCGGCCACTTCACGATGCCCCCGGCGACGCCCGTTTCGACGGAATGCCCGACCCAGTCGCGGACGGAGGCTTTTTCCATCGGGAACGTATGGCGTCCGGCCTGGAAGTGATCGTGGTTCAGAATCGAACCGCCCACGATCGGCAGGTCCGCGTTCGAACCGATAAAGTAGTGCGGCATCCGCTCGATAAAATCAAGCAGCCGCCGGAACGTCTCCGGCGTAATCCGCATCGGAACGTGCTCGCCGTTGAACACGATGCTGTGCTCATTGTAGTACACGTACGGCGAATACTGGAAAAACCAGGGCTGCCCTTGCAGCTCAAGCGGCAGCACCCGCAAATTTTGCCGCGCCGGGTGGTCGGGACGGCCCGCGTAGCCGACGTTTTCCCGGCAGAGCAGACATTTCGGATAATGGGCTGGGGGCAGCGTCTTCAGCAGCGCGATTTCCTTCGGATCCTTTTCCGGCTTGGACAGATTGACCGTGATTTCCAATTCGCCGTATTCCGTCGCTTGGAGCCAGTAGCCGTTTTTGCGAATGCGGTCCATCCGGATGTAGTTCGAGTCGATGTTCAGCTTGTAAAACCAATCGGTGGCGGCCTGAATGCCCTGCTCCTTCGCAAGCGCGCGAAAGAGGCGAACCGTTTCCGACGGTCTCGGCATAAGCAGCCCCATGATCCGGGCGTCGAACAGGTCGCGATAGGTCGTCGTATCGTCGGGAATAAGCCCGCTTGCGGCAGCCGCATCGAGCAGCGGCTCCAGGATCGCAACGGGATCATCCGGAAGCTCAGCTTCGGAGTCGAAAGCCTCCCCGGCGGCGCCGGCCGGCTCGGAAAGGCCGAACAGATCGAGCAGCGCGTTGCGCGCGGCCTCGACGTCAAGCGGCTCCAGCAGGCGATTGTGCAAAGCGAACGCGACGAGGCGTTCGATTAACGGTCCGACGGACTCGGGCACGGCGGACGTCGTCGTCCCAGCATTCATTTTCGCAAGCCTCCCCTATTCCTTTCCGTAACCGTTCGGATGAAGCCGATGCCATTCCCAGGCGCTGGAAACGATTTGCTCCAATTTCTCCCGCTTCGGCTGCCATCCCAGTTCCGTGCGGGCGCGCGCGGACGACGCGATCAGAACGGCGGGATCGCCGGCCCGGCGGGCCTGAATTTGCACCGGGATCGGGTGGCCGGTCACCTGCCGCACCGTTTCCACCACCTGCTTCACCGAAAAGCCGGTTCCAACCCCCAGGTTAAAGACGCCGCTTTCGCCCCCCCGGCGAAGCCGGTCCAGCGCCAGAACGTGCGCGTCCGCCAAATCGCCGACGTGAATATAGTCGCGGATGCACGTGCCGTCTTCGGTCGGATAATCGTCGCCGAACACGGAAATCGCTTCGCGCTGGCCCAGCGCCACTTGCAAAATGAGCGGAATGAGATGGGACTCCGGATTGTGGTCCTCCCCGATTTTGCCGCTGTCGTGCGCGCCGGCCGCGTTGAAGTAGCGAAGCGAAACCGATTTGACGCCGTGCGCCGTATCGAACCAGCGGATCATTTTCTCCATCGCCAGCTTCGTTTCGCCGTACGCGTTCGTCGGCAGCGTCCGGTCGTACTCGTCGATCGGCACCCGCTCCGGTTCGCCGTAAGCGGCGGCCGTCGAGGAAAAGACGATGCGCTTCACGTCCGCGTTTTTCATCGCTTCGAGCAGGCAGAGCGTGCCGTACACGTTGTTGTGATAATATTTCCCGGGATTCTGCATGCTTTCGCCGACCAGCGAGTTGGCCGCGAAATGAATGACGCCGTCGATTTCGTTTTCCTTGAAAACGCCGTCCAGAAACGCTTCGTCTCGAATATCGCCCACGTACAGCTTGCCGCCGAGAACCGCTTCCCGGTGTCCCTGATACAAATTGTCGACGACGACGACTTCCTCGCCCTTTTCCAGCAGCGCCGCAACGGCGTGCGATCCGATATAGCCGGCCCCGCCGGTTACCAATACCGCCATTTTAAGCTTCCCCTTTCCATTCGCGGACTCCGTCGCCGATATCGCACACGTAAAAGTCCGGCTTCAATCCGGTTGCCGCCTCGTATTTGGCGCCTACCTCTTCAATGAACCGGTTGACCGAAGAATCGCGCACGAGCGAAATCGTGCACCCGCCGAATCCGGCGCCCGTCATGCGGGAACCGAGCACGCCCGGCACTTCGCGCGCGGCATCGACCATCGCGTCGAGTTCGGCTCCCGTGACTTCGTACAGATCGCGCAGCGAATCGTGCGAAGCGTTCATCAGCGTCCCGAAGGCGGCCAGGTCGCCCCGCGTCAGCACCTCGATCGACCGCTTCACGCGGTCGATTTCTTCCGCGACGTGCCGCGCTCTCCGGCGGACGGTCTCGTCTTCGATGCGGGATTCGTTCGCCCGGTATTCTTCGAGCGTCAGCTGTCCGAGCAGTTGCAGCTCCGGGAAAACGGAGCGAAGGTCCTTGACCGCCTGCTCGCACTGGGAGCGGCGCTCGTTGTATTTGGAATCGACGAGGCCGCGGCGTTTGTTCGTGTTGCCGATAATCAGCTTGCAGTCGCCCGAGCGGAACGGGACAAGCTCGTAGTCGAGCGTGTCGCAGTTCAGATGGATCGCGTGCTCCTTTTTCCCGTTGGCGACGGCGAACTGGTCCATAATGCCGCA
Source organism: Cohnella algarum (assembly GCF_016937515.1). Taxonomy (NCBI): domain Bacteria; kingdom Bacillati; phylum Bacillota; class Bacilli; order Caryophanales; family Paenibacillaceae; genus Cohnella; species Cohnella algarum. The sequence goes on along the minus strand of NZ_JAFHKM010000002.1, from coordinate 3,468,415 downwards.
TTTGACGCCGACGAATTCGTTTTCCGCATGCTGCGACCAGACGGCGATTTCGACGGTGTCGGCCTTGCGTCCTTCCATGATCAGAAGCGCGTAGGCGGTTACGACCTCGATCGACGCGGAGGAGGACAATCCGGCGCCGTTCGGAATTTCCCCGTGAAAAAGCAGATCGTAGCCCGTCGACAGCCCGATGCCGCGAAACGCCAATTCCCATACGATCCCTTTCGGGTAGTTCATCCAATCGTCTTCTTCTTTGAAAACGATCCCGTCGACCGGTATCGCATGCGAAAGCGGAAAGTTGGTCGAAGCCAGACCCAGCTGCCGGTCGCCGCGCTTGCGAATGAGCAGCGTCGTCCCGAACGTGAGCGCGGCCGGGAACACCGCGCCGCCGTTGTAATCCGTATGCTCCCCGATCAGATTGACGCGACCCGGGGCGTGAAAAACGCGAATCTCGTCTTCGCTCCCGCCGAAGCGCTGCGTAAACTCCCGTTTCAGTTCCGAAATTTGCGGCATATGCCTTTCCTCTCTCCTTGTTTGAAACAGATTGGTTACTATCAGTATATAGAATCCTCTGCCCGCGCAAAATGGCGGGATGTGCGCTTCATATGGAGAAATGTGACTTCGGTCTCCCGAAATCGCGCCTTGGCATGGTAAAATAAATGCGCAGACAAGGAGGCCGCGACATGCCGAAATCGCCGACATACCATGTGGCATCGAATCCCGTGCTCTTAGATCCCGGTTACGAGCCGGAGCTTGCCGTCCTGTTCGCGGGCGAAAGCCAAACCCGTCCGAGCCATCGGGTCGGACCGAAAATCGTCGATTACTATTTGTTCCATGATGTCATCTCGGGGCGCGGGACATTTGTTACCGAAGATAAGAGCGCGGAGCTGCGGGGCGGACACAGCTTTCTCATTCGGCCCGGGCAGCTGGTCAGTTACGTATCCGACGAGCAGGAACCTTGGCATTATCGCTGGGTCGCGTTTTCGGGAAAAAACGCGGCGAATCTCGTCGCGGAAGCCGGGCTCGGCCCGGATGTTCCGATCGTCGATTCGCGCGGCGACAAAAAAGCGGGGGAACGCTGCAAAAAAATATACGAGGCTTTCCGTTCCAGGAGGTCTTCCGCTTCGCTTGAAGCGGCCGGTCATCTGCACCTCATGCTTGCCGGGCTGCAGGCGGCCTCCGAGGGCTTGCGGCCGGCGCGGCTGAGGCCCGATTCCCATGCCGAGGAGCTGGTGCGCCAGATCGCGGGATATTTGTCCACCCAATACGCGGAGCCGGTGACGATCGAAGCGATGGCCGAGGCGCTCGGGTACAACCGGGCGTATCTTTCCCGAATCTTCCGCCGGAGCACGGGGCTGACGCCGATCGCGTTTCTTACGCGAACGAGAGTGGATCACGGCCGCAGGCTGCTCCGGGAGCGGCCGGAGCTGACGATCGAGCAAATCGCCTCTTCCGTCGGATTCGCCGATGCGCTTTATTTCTCCAAGCAGTTCCGGCGGCAATACGGGCAGTCGCCGAGCGATTACCGGACGCAGGTCCGGTGACCGGTCTCGCGCGCCGAATGTGTCCGAATTCTCCGCCTTCATGACGCCGAAAACCGCTCGAAATGCCGAATGTGCCCGAATTTTCCGCCTTTATGGCGCCCGACCGTGCCCATGACGCGAAACACCGCGCGCCGGAAAGGTGCGCGCGGTGCTGGCGGTACCGGACGAACGATGCCCTATGCGTGCGGCCGAATCGATGGACGACCCCGGCAGAGCGTCTAAAAAACGACGTCCCGCGTTCCGGCAACCGCTCCGGCATCGTTCTCGAACGAACGGGGGAACCGCTCGCGGAGCGTCTCCATCGTCGCTTCCGAAACGCCGCCCAGCCGTTCGAGCAGGGAAATGACGATCGGCCCCCAAGACGCTTCCGAGCCGTCGGACAGGTGGATCGCCACGCCGATCCGCTCCTTGCGCAGCCCGAAGGCGAACAAACCCTGGGCGCCGCTTTTGGCGACGACGTTCGGATCGGCGAGCAGCAGGCTGGCCAGTCGGCCGCTTCCCTCCACGAGCTCCGGACAGCGGTTCATCGCCGCCGTCACCTTTGCGACGGCTTCGGCGGCCTCCCGGTCCGGCGCCGCGTCCGGGCAGGCGAGGCGCCCGTACCCGAGCGCCACCCGCCACAGCGGCACGGCGACGACGGGCAGGCCGCAGCCGTCCTTGCCTGTCGCCGTCTCCGCTTCGCCGGCGCCCAGCCAATCGCGCACGCGGCGAAGGATCCGCCGCTGCGCGGGATGCTCCGGCCGCTCGTAGCCGGCAAGCGGCCAGCCCTGCAGCTTGCACCAGGCCAGCATGCCGAGATGCTTGCCGGCGCACGTGTGAAACGCTTTGCGCGGAGCGCCGCCGCCGCGCGCCCATTCGTCGCGGGACCGGACGTTGATCGGCGCTCCCGCCCCGAATACGTAGGCCTCCTCGGGCACGCCCGACTTGGCCAGCATGTCATCCAGCGCCGCCATCTGCGCCGGATGGCCCCGGTGCGAGGCGGCCAGCATCGCCAAATGCCGGTCCTCCCAGCCGAAAGCTTCCGCGACGCCGCCCAGCAGCGGTTCGATCGCCTGCATCGGCTTGCCCGTCGAACGGATAAAAGCTCTCGCCTTCGTGTCCCCGAACGCCTCCAGCTCTTCGCCGCTGTCCGTCCGGACGACGCTGATTCGGCCCCGGTGCCTGTTTTCGGGCCGGCCGCCTCTCGTCGTTACGACAAGGGGGACGTCGGCGGGAAATTCGTCTTCATGATCGTGCCCGCACCATTCGCACATCGCCGTTCTCCTCCTGATCTTAGGCTAATCCCGCATGCCGCGGCCGACCGGTTCTTCCTCCCGCCGCCGTTCGCGGCCGGAGTCGCTCTCCTCTTCTCCGCGTTCCAGATTGAACGTATCCGCCACCAAATAAAGCGGCCGCCGCTTCGCTTCTTCGTACGTTCGGCCGATATACTCGCCCAGCACGCCCAAGAGCGAAAGCGTAATGCCGTGAAACAGCAGGCTGATGACGATCGTCGACGTCCAGCCCTGAATCGTCGTATCCGTAAAAATGCGCTGGCAAAGCACGACGATCAGATAAACGAACCCTGCCGCGGACATGACGAAGCCGAGAATGCCGGCGAATTTCAGCGGCTTCGTCGAGAACGACGTAATCGCGTCCAGCGACAGGCGGATCATTTTCCTCAGCGGATATTTCGTCTCGCCGGCGAACCGCTCCTCGCGCACGTATTCCAGCGCCGTCTGGCGAAACCCGGCCCAGCTCACCATTCCGCGAATGAACCGGCTGCGCTCCCGCATGCTGCCGATCGCGTCGCACACTTTCCGGTCCATCAGGCGGAAGTCTCCCGTGTCGAGCGGAATGCTGACCGAAGTCATCGCGTGCAGCGTCCGGTAAAACAGCGACGCGGTCGTTTTTTTGAACCATGACTCGCCTTTGCGGACGGTTCTTTTTCCATAGACGACGTCATAGCCCTGCCGCCAAAGGGCGACCATGTCCGGAATCAGCTCCGGCGGGTCCTGCAAATCGGCGTCGATCAGGACGACGACCCGGCCCGAAGCATAGTCCATGCCGGCCGTAACCGCGATCTGGTGTCCGAAATTGCGAGAGAAATCGACCAGCTTCACGCGGTCGTCGCTTTTCCCCAAGTCGCGCACGATGTTCGCCGTACGGTCCCGGCTCCCGTCGTTGACGAACACCAGCTCGTACGTTTCGCCCAAATTTTCCAACGCCTGCGTCATCCGCCGATACGTCGTTTCAATGACTTCTTCCTCGTTGTACATCGGCACGACGACCGATAGAAAAACGGCACGGCCCATAATTACACCCCTAACCCTAAAATCCCCAGCTCGGCAGCCAGCGAAGCGCGATGTTCATCCATTCCCTGCTGATCGTCATGCCGGTGAACACCGGGTAAAACCAGACGAACAAAACGGCGGCTCCTCCGACCGTCAGCGCCGTCGCTTTCCGCCCGAACGCGAAATTGTCCTCCAGCCACCGGAGCATCCAGACGATGGACAAGATGAGCAGCGGCACCATCGGGAAATAATGATACAGGAACGTGATGCTTCGCGGAGCGACCATCCACGGCACGTAAAAAGACAAATACATGACCGCGATCGTCAGCACGACCTTGTCCCGCCGCGCCAAGCCGATCGCCCACGAGGCCAGCATGGCGAGCAGTCCGATCCACCAGATCAGCGGATTGCCGATCGCGGCGATGCTTTGGGCCTGTCCGGCCGGCAGATCCTTGCCTCCGTAATACCAGACGGGCCGCAGCATTTCCGGCCATGTGTACCACTTCGACGAGTAAGGATGCTCCTCCTTGACCCCTTCGTGGTAGTGGTACATGTTTTTCTGGAATTGCCACAGATCCTTCGCGTTTACCGCGTCGTCCGCCTTCGTCGCCTTCACGAACGGGATGTAAGAGACCGCGTAAACGCCGACCGGAACGACGACGAAAAACAGCACCGCCGCGAGCAGGACGGCCATAAGCCGCTTGAAGTAGCCCCGCTCCCGTTGCAGACGGTGTTCCCGCCAGCGCCGGTAAAGCGCGAATGCGAACAAAATGGCAAGCCCGGCTCCCCCGTACAGATAGTTCCATTTGACCGACGCGGCGCAGCCGAAGAAGAAGCCGGACAAGGCCAGCCAGCCGACCGAAGGCGCGATGCGTCCGCCCCGCCAGGCCGATTGGCCGAACCGGTACATGGCATAATACATGGCGATGGTGAACGTGACGCCGAAAATATCGACGTTGGCCATCCGCGAGTGGACGAGGCGAAATCCTTCCAGCACAAGCAGCAGCGTAGCCAAAAAAGCGTAACGCGTCCGTCCGAACATGCCCTTGGCGACGGCATAAAACAACGGCACCATGGCGGTTCCGCAAATCGCGGCCATAAACCGCCAGCCGTACGGGGTCATGCCGAACCATTCGACCCCCCACGAAAGAAGCCATTTTCCGAGCGGAGGGTGCGTATTTTCATAGGGTTCCATTTGCTCGATAAATTCATAAGCCGTCCGCCCGTGATAAATTTCGTCGAAGTACATGCCGTTGCGGTAGTCGGGACGGTAAGGCACCTCGGACTGCTCGTCGAACACGAGATCGCCGCTGCCCTCGGCATCCGGGTTTGCGCTTTCGAGCGGCGTGATTCCGGCGATCGCGAGAGGGGTTTCGTTCTCTTTCGCGAAAAAGCCGGCTTCGTACAGCCGGAACCCCGTCCTCACCGTCGTAAATCGCATGTAGCGGGCTTCGACCGATTTGTCCTCGTGCTTCCACGTGAACACGCGGTTCGTTTTATGCTCGACGGTTAAGTACGGTTCCCAGTTCGTCCCGTCGGCCGAGGATTCGATTTTGCTCTCCCCGGTCGCTCCGGGTCCTTCGTACAAATTGATGCGGTCTACCTTCCGAACGTCTCCGAAATCGACGATAAAGCCTTCGCCGGCCGAGCCGGGCTTCCAAAACGTTTGGGCCGCCGAGCGGTTGCCGAGATCGATTAATGAAGTCAAAGCGGCAAAAAGAGTTAAAATGGCAATTAAAAGAAAATCGAGCCGCTTCCACCGGCGATCGTTCCGTTCCCGGGAAGCGCCGTAGCCGCCCCAGCCAAACGGCGACGAATCGCCAAGCATTCTCCCATCCATGTCTGCTCTCGCCTCTCTCCATAGTCTGTCCTTTATTGTAGACGAAAGCCGGGACGAGAGAAAGCCCGACAACGGATTGGAGCATACTTTAATCTACGCGAATCCGATGGAGGGGACCCAATTGACGCTGCATTACGGCTCGCTGTATTGGCCGGCGACCCGGCCGAATACTCCGGCTTATCCGGCATTGGAAGGTTCCGCGGCATGCAAGGCGCTTATCGTCGGCGGCGGCATGACCGGCATTTTGTGCGGGCATCTGCTCGCGAGAAACGGGATCGACGCCATCGTCATCGACCGGGGAAAAATCGCATCCGGCAGCTCTTCGGCCAATACCGGGCTGCTCCAATACGCCAACGACACGCCGCTGACGGAGCTTTCGAGGCAAATCGGGGAGAGGGAGGCGGTCGCTTTTTACCGGGAATGCAAACAGGCGGTGGAGCGGCTGTGCCTTACGGCGGAAGCCCTCCCCGGGATGTCGGGTTCAAACGGAGATCGAGCCTGTATTTCGCCAGCGTCGAAGCCGACGTTCAAAAGCTCCGGGACGAATACGAGCTGCTCGACCGCCACGATTTCGGAGTCGAATGGTGGGACGGAAACCGCATCGAACGCGAATTCCCGTTCCGCAAACCCGCCGCGATCGTCACGCACGGCGACGGGGAAATCAACCCGTACTTTTTCGTCACCGCCTTGGCCGAAGACGCCGCCGCCCATGGGCTGGTCATTCACGAGCATACGCCGATGCTGTCCGTTGCCGGGGAGAAAGGAAAGTTCGTCGTCGAAACGGGCTCGGGCACGATCGAGACGGAGCATCTGATCTACGCGGTCGGGTATACTCCCGAAGAAGCCGGCAACGAGTGGGTCAAAGCGAAGCTGACCCGATCCTACGTCATCGCGACCGAGCCGCTGCCTTCCCTCGCCGGCTGGCACGGGCGCTATCTGCTGTGGGAGACGGCGCGGCCTTATTTGTACATTCGAACGACGCCGGACAATCGGATTATCGCCGGCGGACTGGACGAGCCGATTCGCAGGCCGGTTATGACGAAAAGCGAGCTCGGGCAGCGATCCCGGCGCTTGCTGGCCGAGCTGAAACGGCTGTTTCCCGGTTGGGAGAAGGAGCTCGCGGTCGCCTACGAGTGGTGCGGCACGTTCGGGGAATCCGAGGACGGCCTGCCCTGGCTGGGCGAGGATCCGCTGCGCCCGGGCCGCTACTGCGCGCTCGGATACGGCGGAAACGGCACCGTATACAGCGCCATCGCTTCGCGGATCATCCTCGATTCCGTGCTCGGAAGGAAGGGCGGTTCCGCCGCCGCCCGCGCCGTGCGGTTGGATCGATAAAAAGGACGAAGCGAGCCGATTGCCCGCTTCGTCCCGCCTTATTGCTTGCGCCGCGAGTTGTCCCGGCGCAGGCTTTTAATGCGCCGACGGCGTAACCTCGTCCTTCAGCGCCTTCAGCCGCTTCATCACGTCGTTTTCCCCGCGGCCGAAATAGTCGTGCAGCTTGCGGTATTCCCGATACAGCCGCTCGTACACCGCGACGTTCTCCGGAATCGGCTTGAACGTCTCTTCCCGTACCCGCGCCATCGCTTTCGCCGCGTCCACGATGCTGTCGTAGCCGCCCTTCGCGCTGCCGGCCGCCACCGCGCCGAACATCGCCGCCCCGACCGCCGGCGTCTGCTTCGAGTCCGCGATCTTGATCTCGCGGTTCGTCACGTCCGCGTAAATTTGCATCAGGAGGCGGTTTTTCTGCGGCAGGCCGCCGCACGCGTACACCTCGCGCACCGGCACGCCGCTCCCGTGGAACGCGTCGATGATCGCCCGCGTTCCGTATGCCGTCGCCTCCAGCAGCGCGCGGTAAACCTCCTCCGGCTTCGTCAGCAGCGTATAGCCGACCATGACGCCCGTCAGGTTTGTGTCGACCAGCACCGACCGGTTGCCGTTCCACCAGTCGAGCGCCACAAGGCCCGATTGGCCCGGCTTGTAAGCGGCCGCCCGTTCCGTCAGCCATTGATGCACGCCGACGCCTTCCTTGTCCGCCGCTTCCTTCACGTACGCCGGCACCGCTTCCTCGACGAACCATTCGAAAATATCGCCCACCGCGGACTGTCCGGCTTCGTAGCCCATATACCCCGGGATGATGCCGTCCTCGACGACGCCGCACATGCCTTCCACTTCGACTTCCTTCGTGCCGAGCAGCATATGGCAGATCGACGTCCCCATCGCCATCACCAGCTTGCCTTCGTCCGTGACGCCGACCCCCGGCACGGCGGCATGCGCGTCGACGTTGCCGACGGCGACCGCCGTTCCCGCCCTGAGTCCCGTCAGCTCCGCCATCGCCGGCGTAATTTCGCCCGCCTTCGTGCCGAGCGGCACGATTTCCCCGCGCAGCTTCGTTTCCGTCAACAGCTCGAGCCGCGGGTCGAGCGCCTTGAAAAACTCGCGGCTCGGGTAGCCGTCCCGCTTATGCCAGATCGACTTGTATCCGGCGGTGCAGCTGTTGCGAACGAACTTCCCGGTCAGCTGCGAGATTACCCAGTCGGTCGCTTCCGCGAACCGGTCGGCCGCTTCGTAAACGGCGGGCGCCTCGTTCAAAATCTGCCAAACTTTCGCAATCATCCACTCGGACGAAATTTTGCCGCCGTACCGGGGCAGAAACTTTTCCCCGCGCTCCGCCGCGATCGCGTTCAGCCGGTCCGCCTCGTCCTGCGCCGCATGGTGCTTCCACAGCTTGACCCAGCCGTGGGGATTGTCTTGCCACTCGGGCTTCAGACACAGCGGCACGCCCGCCTCGTCGATCGGCAGCATCGTGCACGCCGTAAAATCGATGCCGAGGCCGATCACGTCGTCCGCCGCGACGCCGGATTGCCGCAGCACGGCCGGAACCGATTGCCGCAGCACTTCCATATAATCGTCCGGATGCTGCAGCGCCCAGTCGTGCCCGAGCGCCTTGCCCGTTCCCGGCAGCTTTTCGTCGATGACGCCGTGCGGATACGGCGTCACATGGTCGGCCACCTCATGGCCGTTGCTCAAATCCACCAGCACCGCGCGTCCCGACTGCGTCCCGTAATCGACGCCTATCGCGTATTTTTTGCTCATCGTCCGTCCTCCTTGCCCGGCTGCCCGTAATAAGCGGACGCCCCGTGCTTGCGCAAATAGTGCTTGTCGAGCAGCTCCTGCTGCATCGAGGGAATGCCGCCGTTCAACTGCCGGGTATGGTAGGCCATCTTGGCCACTTCCTCCAGCACGACGGCGTTGCGCAGCGCGTCCATCGGATGTTTGCCCCACGCGAACGGCGCGTGGCTGTACACGAGCACGCCGGGAACCGCTTTCGGATCGAGGCCCCGGAACGTCTCGACGATGACGTTGCCCGTCTCGCGCTCGTACTCGCCCTTGATTTCTTCCGCCGTCATCGGCCGGGTGCAGGGAATCGTCCCGTGAAAATAATCGCCGTGCGTCGTCCCGAGCGCCGGAATGCCCTGGCCCGCCTGCGACCAGATCGTCGCCCAGGACGAATGGGTGTGCACGATGCCTCCGATCCCCGGAAACTCTCGATACAGCACCAGGTGCGTCGGCGTATCCGAGGACGGGCGGAGATTGCCCTCCACGACGTTGCCGTCCGGATCGACGACGACCATTTGCTCCGGCGTCAGATCCTCGTAAGCCACCCCGCTCGGCTTGATGACCATCAGGCCGCTGTCGCGGTCGAAGCCGCTGACATTGCCCCATGTAAACGTGACAAGCCCGTACCCCGGCAGCGCCTTGTTCGCTTTGCAAACGCTTTCTTTCAACGGTTCCAGCAAGCGGTTTCACCCTTTCCGGCCGACGGAGCCTTTGCCGGAGCCTTTCTCCGGCCATCTCCGTCCGACTGTTAAAGTTGTACGATAAGTGCTCCTATGGTTGATGCCTTCATTATACACTTGTACGTACATGTGTGTCGAGAGGGAAAGCCAAAACGGCTTCGGTCACGTTTCGGCCGGAACGGCGGCCGTCGACTGCCGGACGACGAGACGGGGCGGAAAAACGTTCGCCGCTCCCCCGGGCGGCGATTCGCCTTCGAGCATCGAGATGAGCATGCCTGCCGCCGTCTTCCCCATTTCCGCCTTCGGGTGCGCCACCGTCGTCAGCTTGATTTCCGTCGCCGTCGCCAAAAACGAATCGTCGAATCCGACGATCGACAAATCTTCGGGGACGCGCAAGCCGGCTTCCCGCACCGCGTCGAGCAGCGCCACGGCCAGCTGATCGTTGTAGCAAACGATGGCCGTCGGCCGGTTCGGCATCGCCAGCAGCTCGCGCAGCGCCGCTTGCGGCCGCTCCTCCTTCCGCTCGGTCTCGTAACGGACGAGCATGCCGGGCTCGACCGCCAGCCTGCGCTCGCGGTGCGCCTGCAAAAAGCCCTTCAGCCGGCGGCTTCCCTGCAGATCGTCCGTTTTGAAAAATCCCGCCACCCGGCGATGCCCGAGCTCCAGCAAATGCTCGGTCGCAAGCCTTCCTCCCGCTTCGTCGTCGAGCTTGACGCAAGGGAAATCGAGGTCGGGATAGCTTTCGTTGATCATCAGCAAAGGAATGCCGTGATATTCGAGCGCCATGTAGGCGTCGAAATTCGGATTGCCCTCCGCGCTTCGCGTCGGCTCGACGATCAGCCCGCACACCCCTTGCCCGAGCATCATTTCCAGGCTTTCCCGCTCGCGGTCCTTCCGGTTGTCCGTGCTGGACAGCAGCAGCCGGTAGCCCCGATCCTTCAAGGCGCTTTCCACCCCTCGGACGATCGACGGAAAGATATAATCCGAAATGTAAGTCGTAATCAGGCCGACCGTCCGGTTCGCGCCCGCGTTTCTCCGTTCTCCGGACAGCCGGGCGACGAACGTTCCTTTCCCTTGCTCGCGGGACAGCCAGCCTTCCTGCACAAGCTCCCCGATCGATTGGCGAACCGTTTGGCGGCTGAGCCCGAACTGCTCGGACAGCTCGTTCTCCGAAGGCAGCTTGTCTCCGGGACGGTAGCGCCCGCCGGCAATCCAGGAAACGATCTCTTCTTTGAGCCGCATATATTTCGGAGACTGCGAATTCAAACCGATTCACCTCGAAAAGCTTTTTCTTCCATTATAGCATAACTTGAAACTTGTACGTACAGGATTGCGCTCGCACGCACCGAATTCTCTCCCGGGGCGTCCGGACGGCGCCCTGCAGCGTCAGCCGGCCCGGGGCCATTGCAAGAAAGGAACGATAACAACCGCCGGGCGAGGCCCCGGCGGTCGATGCTTGGTCGATTAACGTTCCGGCCTTTGGCGCCCCGCCGGTTGAGACTTCGGCGGTCGATCGGTTGCCGCCTATTTCCGCACGATTTCCTTCACGGCCTGATCGAGCTTGTCGAACAGCTGATCCTTGTCGATCCGGCCTCCCTGGTATTCCTGCATCGCGGCTCCCCAGCCCTGGATGACGCCGTCCGGATAGCGCCCCCAATGCCAGCCGCCCGCTTCCTTGGCCTGCTGCGATACCGCCGCGCCGAGCTGGCCGATGTCGGCCTCCGTCGCCGGAATCGTGACGAGCGCGGGGATGAACTTGAAATCCCGAACCAAATATGTTTTGCCGGTTTCGGAGGAGACGAGCCAGTTCAGGAACGCTTTCGCTTCTTCCGGATGCTCGGACTTGCCGTTGACGATCCAGAAATTCGCCGGACCGGTGTAAATGCGCTCCTTGCCGCCGTCGTCGATCGGAATCGGCATCATGCCTAGGTTCAGTTGCGCCACCTTGTCGATGTCGCCTTGAATCCAGTTGCCCTGCTGAATCATCGCCGCCTTGCCGGACGCGAAATTGGCGACCTGCGTCGCGTAATCCGTCGTCAGCTTGTCCTTCTGGCTGTACTTGAACACGAGATCGACGTAGCGGATCCATTTTTCGAACACTTCGTTTCCTTTGAACGAAACCGAGCCGGCCGGACAAGCTGCGCGAGACGCTCGTAAACATGAACGAGGGACTGCAGCTCGTGCTAGGGAGCCGGTTCGACTTCGGCATCGGGCAAACGGCCGTTTTGCCGGAAGGAGCCGGGGCTTCCTACTGTTCCGCTCGCGCGGCGCTTCGGCAGCGAAACCTGTCTCGAGTTGCCGGGAGCCGGACCGGCGAGCGAACCGGGCGTTCCCGGGACGATGCCGGCCGAGGAGGAAGCCGCGGCTCCGTTTCCCGCCCCGTTCGACGCCGCCGGCTGCCTGTCCTTGCCGGCATGGGAGCGCCAGCTCGGCGATTGGCTGCTTTCTCTTTCTTCGACTTGCGGCGTCGAGCGGCCGAAAGAGAAAAACGCGATGCGCGAAATCGCCAAATACATCGAGTCGAATTATAACCGGGAGTTGACGCTGCAGGAGATCGCCGGCCATTTTTACATGAGCCGGGAATACATTTCGCGGAAATTCAAACAGGAGTTCGGGGAGAATCTGTCCGATTTTCTCGGGCGGGTCCGGATCGGCAAAGCGAAGCGGCTGCTGCTCAATCCCCGCTTGCGGATTGCCGAGGTCGCGAACATGGTCGGCTATGCCGACGAGAAATATTTCAGCAAAGTGTTCAAAAAGCTGGAAGGAATCTCGCCCGGCCAATACCGCAAAGGTTGACGGCGGGCGGGCGCGGTTCCCGCCCCGCCCGCGTCCGCCCGCCCGTCCGCGCGCGCCTGCCGGCCTTGGCCGCGCGGCTTCAGCCGAACCGGCCGATCCAATCGGACAGCGGCTGCTCGGCAAGCGAAGCGATTTTCAGATCGGCTTCGGAAAAGTCCATTCCTTCCGTCAGCGGGTTCGGCACGGCGATGCCGTACATGCCGGCGGCCTTCGCCGCCCTCAGCCCGTTGACGGAATCTTCGATCGCGACCGCTTCGTTTCCGCGGACGCCTAGCGATGCGAGCGCAAGCTTGTACAGCGCCGGGTCGGGCTTGACTTTTTCCACCTCGTCCGCCGTATGGATCGCATCGAAATAAGCGAGCAGCCCGTGCTCCCTCAGATGCGGTTCGACCGAGCGGCGGTAAGAGCTCGTCGCAAGACCGATGCGCAAATCCCGCCGCTTCGCTTCTTCCAGCGTCGCGATGACGCCCGGCCGAAGCTCGACTTCTTTGGACTTGGCGGCGAACCGTTCGTTGAACAGACGTTCAACGGCCGGGCGGTCGATCGGTCGGCCGCAAAGCCGCTCCAAATCCTCGTAAGGGTCGTAGGCGCCCCACGTGCCGATTCCCAGCGCCCAGCGTTCGAGCTCCAGCTTCTGGCCGTGGTCCGAGAAGATGTCGCAAAACGCGTCGTACGCCACCGACTCGGTATCCAATATCGTTCCGTCAAAATCGAACACGACTGCCTTGATCAATCGCTTCTCTTCCTTTCTTCTCCAGCATGGCTTGCGGCGGCGATGGCGGCCGGTTCAAATATCGACCGCGTACGAAAGCGCGAGCTCGTCTCCGGATTTTCCGCGAATGCCCCAATTGCCTCTGGGCATCTCGATGAGGACGATTTCCAGATCGTTCTCGGTAAGCCCGCACGCTCCCGCTCCTTCGTACAGCAGCCGGATCAGGTTTTTTTTCGCTTCCTCCGAACGACCTTCGAACATCATAATCTCTACAATCGTGTAATGCTCGGAACGGTCGGCGGGAAAAATGAAATCCGCCTTGTCCAACCCGATGAAGCGTTGAAATCTTTTTTGTTCGGGAATTCCCCACGCTTCCGTCAGACACATATGGATAATGTCCGACAGCGTTTCCCTTACCGCTCCAAGCCGTTCGCGAATACCGTATACTTTTACCTGAGCCATTGGCTGCTCACCTCTCTCTGTCTCCTTCTGAAACTCCGTATCCGCCTCTATCGTATCATGATTTCCCCGGCAAACAAAAGAAGCCGCCCCGAAAATCGAACGCATGTTCCGTAGGAATTTAGTCGATTTATGGCGAAACATTATCTTTATAGGTAAAAAGGGTGACAACTTGGTCCTTTCGACTGGTGCGTTCAAACCGAAAATCGCAAACCTTTTGAAAAAAAGGGGCGCAAAGCCCATGGGCCTAAGGATCCAGAATCTAAGGCAGCCGGGTTACCGAAATTGTCGATCATCAGAAAGGAAAACTCATGACTACGATGGAAAATCTCATTACGCAGCAAGATTTTTATCACCTTTTTCAGCCGGTGCTGCATCTTGCCGACCGGTCCGTGCTCGGTTATGAGGCGCTCATCCGTTGCGACGCCGTTCGCTCGCCGGACCTGCTTTTCAAAGCGGCCGCGGAGCAAAACAAGCTGTTCGAGCTGGATACGCTGTCCGTATACAGCGCTATCGCCGCTTTCTTTGCCGACAAGAAGCGGAAGGAGTCCGGCGAGTACCTGTTTCTTAACGTCTTTCCGTCCTCGCTCGCGGACGAGACGTTCCCGCATTTTATCGAAAAGGCTTTGCGGGATTATCTGGTTCTGGCAGACCGGATCGTATTCGAAATCAACGAGACGGTGACGGAAGCGGAGAGCTGGGATGACGCGAACTTTATCGGCAACTTGCGTTGGCTCCGCGAATCCGGATTTCTTGTCGCATTCGACGATGTGGGGGAAGGAGCGACGACGCTCAGGAAAATTATCGAAATCGCCCCCGACATGATCAAGCTGGACCGGTTTTTCGGCAGGGATCTGCAGGTCGACGCGGAAAAACGCAAAATGTTGAAGTTGTTTGCGGAATATTGCAAGGACAACACGCTGCTTATCTTGGAGGGGATTGAAGAAACGGAAGACCTGATGCAGGCGCAGCAGTTGGGCGTCGCGTTGGGACAGGGATTTCTGTTGTCCAAGCCGAAGCGGCTGGCGGACCTCTACTCAACGGGCGTCCCTTAAATCTTCGGAAAAGGGAGTCGTAGATATTGGAAGACCGAAAGAACTATTCGAGAAAAGCGATGCTGTCATTAAAAATTTCCGAGTTTGAAATGCCGCCCATGCAGGATTTGCTTATTATCGGCAGGCGCGCCCCGATCGGTCCGGAAGCCGTGCGCAGAATGGCCGAGGCGCTTAGCCCCGACCAGTTCTCCGTGGTCCGGACCGACCATCCGAAGATCGAGGCTGTCCTCATCCGCACCTCCCTTCTGCAAATGCTGGACGAGAGCGTACTGATGGACGTCATCGTTCAGGAAGCCGAGGGCTCATCAACGAAACGATGGTGCTTCGCTCGGAGCTGAAGGTGGAGGTATCCGTGCAACGGGAGGTCGACATCCGATGAAGGTCGGCGAAGTGATGACTCGCACGATTCATAGCGTGTCGTCCGGTCGAAGCGTGCTCCATGCCTCCGAACTGATGGAGAGGTTTCGCATCGGCTCCCTCCTCGTCGTCGATGCGGGAACGGTCACGGGCATCCTGACGTCGCGCGACGTGCGAACGACGCATCCGAACCGGATCGTTGCCGACGCGATGACTGCCGATCCGATCGGAACCGTCGAGGACGCCTTCGTTTGGGACGCTCTGAACTTGATGGCGGAGAACGGCATTGAGCGGCTGCTCGTCCGTTCGAAGGACGGATCCCCGTCCGGGATCGTCACCCGGGAGACGCTTGCTTCCCGGATTGCGGAGCTGACCGATCCGATGACCGGACTGTTCAGATCCGATTATCTCGAGGCGATTGCGTTGGATCTGATCGCGCGCGGCCAGCCGTTTCATTTTTTGTTCATCGATTTGAACGATTTCGGCGTCGTCAACAAGCGGTTCGGGCATCCGGTCGGGGATGACCTTATTTGCGGCTTCGCGGGGAAACTGAAATCCGTCTTCGGCGAAGAAGATTGTCTATGCCGGTATGCGGGAGACGAATTCGCGGTGCTTAGCAAACGTCCTCCTTCCTTCATTCGAGATGCCGTCGGGACGCTGGCGGACGGCTTCTCCGTCGGTCCGGCGCACGTATCGGCTTCGGTCGGATGGCTGGACGCCGGCGCGGAACCGGATCTCGGCAAGCTGACGTTTCGGGAACTCGTCCTGCGGGCCAGCCTGATGTCCACCGAGCGGAAGACGGGCAAAGTCTGATTTTCATTCGTCCGCTGCCGTCGCTTTTGTGCGCCGCTGTTTTGCAAAGCGCCCGCTCGCCTCTCTGTCGGCTTCTCTACTGGCTTCTCTGTCGGCTTCTCTGCTGGCTTCTCTGTCGGCTTCTCTGTTGTCCTTCCTTTGCTGACCGTCCGTTCCGATACTTCCCGCCCCGCGCTGCTTCCCCCCGCCTTTCAAGCCGGTTGCAATCGGCCGCGAACTTGTCTATGATGCAAGCATGACTTTTGCCCGAAAAGGAGAACGTTATGCTTGCCAAGCTTCTGGAAGTGCTCATTTGCCTGGCGCTCGGTTTTTTCACGGGAATCGGATTGAGCCCTGACGGCATGGATTTGCAGGAAAGCGGAACCCCTATTTTGCTGGGCTGCATCATGTGGCTGCTCATTTTTTCGCATGTAAAAAGCAGGAAATAAACGGGAGCGCCCCTTGCTCTTTCATCTAGTACAGAAGGGAAGATCGCGTATGCGTACGCTCGTCGGCTTGTCCGGCTTTACGCCGGAGCAGGAGGAACGAATCCGAAGCGCCGTCCCGGGCTGGAACGTCGTTTTCGGCAAAGCGAAAGAGCTCGATCCCGGAATCTTTCGGGAAGCGGAAGTGATTTGCGGCTGGGCGAAAGAGGCGGAAGCGGACCTGCTTCGGCCGGATGCCAAGCTGCGCTGGGTGCAGGCGGGATCGGCCGGGGTCGATTATTTGCCGTTGAAGGCGCTTGAGCAAAAAGGCGCCGTCGTGACGGACGCCAGCGGCGTTCATCCCGTCCCGATGGCGGAAACGGCGTTCGCGATGATGCTGGCGTTCGGGCGCAAGCTGCATCTGGCCGTTCGGAAGCAGGCCGAGCGGAAATGGGAGCCGCTGGGCGCTTACGGCGAGCTGCGCGGCAAAACGCTCGGCATCGTCGGCGCGGGCGCGATCGGCGAAGAGACGGCGCGAATCGCGCAGGCGTTCGGCATGCGCGTGCTCGGGCTCCGGCGCTCGGGCCGGCCGGCCCCTTATTTCGATCGCATGTCCGGACCGGAAGGGCTGGATGACCTGCTCGCCGAAAGCGATTATGTCGTCAACATCCTCCCGCATACGGAGCGGACCGTCCGCCTGTTCGACGCCGGGCGTTTCGCCCGCATGAAGCCGACCGCCTGTTTCATCAACGTCGGCCGGGGGTCGGCCGTCGACACCGCCGCCTTGACGGAGGCGCTCGCCGAGGGCCGGATCGCCGGCGCCGGCCTGGACGTGTTCGAAAAGGAACCGCTGCCTGACGACCATCCGCTGTGGAGCATGGACAACGTCATCATAACTCCGCACATGGGCGGTTTGTCGGAACGGTACAAGGACCGGCTGGCGGAGCTGTTCGCCGACAACTTGCTGGCCTATGCGGCTTCGGGGCGTCCCGCCCGCAACATCGTCGACTACGGGCTGATGTACTAAGCGAGCTTCCGCTTGGTTTGGCTGAACCGCGATTGCCGGATCGGCGGTTCGGCATATGCGCCGCAAGCATGCGTATCGCGGGATGAGAGGAGTCATCACGACTCAACTGGATCGGCAGCGGTGGCGCGAAAGCGGCGAGATGAGTCATTTTTACTCAATTGCGTCCGGCTTTATGCGCATGGCAGGTTGAGATGAGTCATCACGACTCAACTGGATCGGCAGTGTGCATGCGAAAGCGGCAAGATGAGTCATTTTTACTCAATTGCGTCCGGCTTTATGCGCATGGCAGGTTGAGATGAGTCATCACGACTCAACTGGATCGGCAGCGGTGGCGCGAAAGCGGCGAGATGAGTCAATTTTACTCAATTGCGTCCGGCTTTATGCGCATGGCAGGTTGAGATGAGTCATCACGACTCAACTGGATCGGCAGTGTGCATGCGAAAGCGGCGAGATGAGTCATTTTTACTCAAATACGTCCGGCTTTATTCGCATGGCGGGGTAAAATGAGTCATCACGACTCAACTGGATCGGCAGCGGTGGCGCGAAGGCGGCGAGATGAGTCATTTTTACTCGAGGCGGGATGAGATGGGCGGCCACGACTCAACCGGATCCACCGGAGGGCCGCCGTCATGAGCGAAACACCGCGCACTGGGAGCTGCGTGAAAAGCCGACTTCCGGAGCGGATGGGGAGACTTCGTCCGAGAAACGTTCCCGCTGCCCGGCCAGAGCCTGCGCTCCGCGAGCTTCATGCGAACCTTATCTTACTCGTTAAAACCAGGATCGATAAAAAAATACCGCCGGCATTTCGGCGGTATTCGTTCATTCCATTTACACCGTATAATCGTCAAACGCAATCGTCTCGCCGTTAACGGCCGCCTGCGATAGACCTCCGGCGCCGACCGTCAGCTCCAGAAGGTCCCGTCCCCGGTCGCCGCGGTAGCTCGCCTTCATGCCGTCGGCCGTTGCTTCGAAAACCGGAGGCTGTCCGGACATCTTCTCCGCGAAAGCTTCCAGCCCCTCCACACCGTCTTCGCCGGCTTCCGATTCGCTCACCGCTTCGACGACGACGCCGTTGCGCAAGCCTTCGCTTACGACCACGCAGCGGTCCTCCTGCTCCTCCAGCTTGTAGCCCCGATGGAGAAAAACCGCCAGGTAGACGCCTTCGACCCGCCCGAACAAAGCCTGCGGACGCTGCAGCCATTCGCCTTTCGGCAAGATGCCGATGACCCGGTCGTCGGCGCCTTCCGGAATCGGGTAAAGCGAAATAATCGTGTTGCGATGAAACAGCACTTCGCCGATTCCGCTTTGCCCGCGTCCGCTGCCGGCCGCGGCAGACGGATCGAGGTGGAAGAAGTAGGCCTGGTTGACGCTGTCGCTTCCCGTGAGCGGAAAGGTGACGTCCCAGCGGTGCTGCTCATTGGCGAATTCCTCGACCCGCTCCCAAATGCCTCCGGCGGCGAAACGCTCCGTTATGTAAACATAACGGTGTACCGTTTGCCGGTCGGGGCTTCCCGCGTTCAGCACCGAAATCCGCTTTTCGACAACGGGCTCGCGGCGACCGACCGCCGTTTCCCGCACTTCGGGCGCAGCTTCATAAAAGAGGAAACCCGCATACTCGGTGCGCGGCAATTTTTCCGGGAGGGGAAAATCGCCGAACTGGACGTAATCGAACAAAACGTTCGCATCGCGGGGCACATCGTGCGCACGGGCCCGGGAATGCGGTCCGACCCACGTCCCCTTCAAATAATAGCGGGCCCGCTCCTCCCACAAGTAATCGAGCATTTCGGACAGGTCCCAGTTGATGTCGGCATCTTCCACAAGCTCCCACGCTGCGGTAAACGCCTGCACCCAGTGCCAGAACCACGGAAGTCCGCCGTACTCGCTCATGCCGTTTTCCCGCAGATGGTCAAGCGTATCCAGCAGGCTGCGATGGCCGTCCGCAAGCAGTTCCTCATCCTTGAACATGTCGCCGAAAATGAGCTTGGCCGCCGTATATTTCGCGTCGTGGTGGCTGAAGCGGTTTTCCTTCGCGTAAAACCGGCTGCGGTAAACGTGCTTCAGCGCTTCCTCGAACGCCGTCTGCAGCGGCTTGCTCAGCAAATGCTTGTAATGCCGGCAGAACACCGCCATCAGACTGCCCATCAGCTCGATCGGGAGCGGGTCCAAAGGAGCCTTCTGCGGAACGGGATCGAGCCGCAGGGGCCAATGGCCGTACATGTCGCTGTTCGGGTCCTGATTTTGCAGCCGGATGACCGCGAGCAGCACCTGGGACGCCTTCGCGGCCGCCATTTCCTTGTCGAACGGAAGCTGCATCGCCGGATCGACAGCCGCAGCGAACAAATACGAAGCATAGTAGAAGTTGTCTCTAATATCGTGATGGAACCACAGCCCGCCACCCAAGGTCGGATGCTTCTGCGCTTTGCATGCAATGGTGTAAATCAGCTTTTTTTGCCGTGTCTGATAAGAGCTCATCTGCCATCGCCGTCGCTTTCCAAAGTGTTCGATTTCGGTTATTCCCGTTTTCCTTTTACCATCATAATTCACATGGAGGGCGAGCGCAAAGGGAACTGTTGTAGATTACCCTCATTTTCTCGCTTTTCGAGGAATTTAGCCGTTGTTTTTTTTGTCAAAATCGGCTATCTTTAAGGTGTCATGAAAATTATTTTCTTTTTATTTTCGTTTATTGTGTAAAAATTTTTCCCGAACGAGGTGTATCGCCTTGAGCATCCGCCATGCGATCCGGGACCGGATGGATGCGCTGCATCCGAAGGAACGCGAATTGGCCTCCTATCTGCTGGACCATGCGCAGGAAGCCGTCCGCATGACGATTTCGGAGCTCGCGCGCGAATCCGGAAGCAGCACCGCGACGGTTTCCCGCTTTTGCCGGTCGCTACATTTCAGCAGCTTTTCCGACTTCAAGCTAAAGCTCGGAGCGGAATTGGCCCAACAGACGGCAGCGTCGCAATACCAAGACATCGTTGCCGGCAATCCGCTGGAGCAGATCGTGAAGGCGATCACGGACAATCACTTGCGGTCGCTGACCGACACGACGCGGCTGCTCGATCGCGGCCAGCTGCAAACGGCGATCGAGGCGCTTCATGCTGCCTCCCGCATCGACCTTTACGGCGTCGCGACATCCGGCATCGTCGCGCACGATTTTCACCATAAGCTCATTCAAATCGGCAAGGTCGCCTCCGTGTTTTCCGATCCGCATATGATGCTGACTTCCGCCGATTCATTGACCGAGCGGGACGTTGCGGTCGCCATTTCGTATTCGGGCGAAACGCCGGAAACGATCCGGGCCCTGCGCTGCGCGACCGAACGGGGCGCAATCGGCATCGCGATCACGCAGTTCGGCACGAACACGCTCGCTTCCGCCGCATCGGTCAAGCTGTTCACTTCCTCGTCGGAAGCCGGAATGCGGCGGGGCGACATGGCTTCGCGCATGGCGCAGCTGCACGTCATCGACATTGTGTTTACGGGACTCGTCAGCGAGCATTTCGGCGATTACGTTCCCCGCCTGGAAAGCTCGTACCGGACGGTCCAACAATACACGAGCCAAAAGGAGATTTAACCTTCCATGAACATTTTGACGTTCGATTCCAACGAAAAACTGAACGAAGCGGGCGCGAACATTATCGCCGGACTCGTTCAAACGCAGCCGAAGGCGGTTCTGGGACTGGCGACCGGCGGCACGCCGGTCGGCATTTACGAACGGCTCGTCAGCGATTTCAAGCGCGGGCTGTTCAGCTTCAGCCAGGCGACTTCGTTCAATCTTGACGAATACGTCGGCCTCGACAAGAAACACCCGCAAAGCTACTACGCCTATATGCATGAGCACTTATTCCATCATATCGATTTGCCCGCCGAACGGGCCCACATTCCGAACGGCAACGCGCCGGACCCTCAAGCCGAATGCGAGCGCTACGACCGGCTGATCGCCGACGCGGGACAAATCGACCTGCAGCTGCTCGGCATCGGGCACAACGGCCATATCGGGTTCAACGAGCCCGCGCACGCGTTGATTCGCGGCACGCACGTCGTGGATTTGGCCGAGGAAACGTTGAAAGCGAACGCGAGGTTTTTCGACAGCGTCGACGAAGTGCCGAAGCAGGCGATCACGATGGGCGTCGGCACGATTCTCAAAGCGAAAACGATTTTGCTTGTCGTGCGCGGAGCGGATAAGGCCGACATCGTCCACCGCGCCCTTACGGGTCCGATAACGACGGATTGCCCGGCATCCCTGCTGCAAACGCACCCTCACCTTGTCGTCCTGCTGGACAAAGAAGCCGCGGGGAAACTTTCATGACGGGAGCTGAATCTGAAATGGAGAAGATCAAGACGGATACGCTCATGGAAGGAGGACGCGTCGTCACGCCGGAAGGGACTCTCGAATGCGGCTGGATCTGGCTGCGCGACGGCGTCATTGCCGGCATCGGCGGGTCTTCGGACCCCGTGCCGTCCGAAGCCGGCTCCGCCGAGAGAATCGACGGACGCGGCGGCTGGGTGTTGCCGGGCTTCGTCGACGTGCATGTGCACGGCGGAGCGGGCTACGACTTCATGTTCGCCGAACGGGAAGGTCTCGATGCGATCGCGAAATTCCACGCCCGGCACGGCACGACGGGGCTGCTCGCCACTTCGCTCACGTCGCCCCGCGATCAGTTGACCGCCGTTCTCGACCGGGCGAGCCGCTATATGGCCGGACCGATGCCGTACGCGCAAGTGCTCGGCGTTCATTTCGAAGGTCCGTTCGTCAGCGTGAAATGGAAAGGCGCCCAGAACGCAGACTACATTTTGCCGCCTCAAAAAGAATGGCTCGAAGATTGGACGCGCGCCTATCCGGGCATCATCAAAATGCAGACGCTCGCGCCGGAAGCCAAAGGCGCGCTCGAATATATCGATCTTCTTGTGGCAAACGGCATCGTCCCGTCCGCGGGCCATACCGATGCGACCTACGCGCAGATGACGGCCGCGGCGGAACGGGGACTGCGCCATGCGGTTCACACCTTTAACGGCATGCGCCCGTTTCATCACCGGGAGCCGGGCACCGCCGGCGCGATCATGGCGGACGACCGGATCGCCGCCGAAGTGATCGCCGACGGACATCACGTTCACCCGGCCGGCATCCGCGTGCTGGTCAAGGCCAAAGGCGTCGACAACGTCGTGCTCATCACCGACGCGATGGAAGCCGCCGGCATGCCGGACGGGCAATACACGCTCGGCGAATTGCCCGTCACGATGAAGGACGGCGTCGCGCGATTGGCCGAGGGAAATTTGGCCGGAAGCACGCTCACGATGATCGATGCGTTCCGCCTGATGGTTCGCGAGGTTGGCGTAACCGTCGAGGAAGCGAGCCGCATGGCCAGCCGCAATCCGGCCCGGCAGCTGGGGCTGGACAAAACCCATGGGTCGCTTGCGCCCGGCAAGCGCGCGGACGTGCTGCTGCTCGACGACGCCCTTCGCCTGAAAGGGGTCTGGATCGGCGGGACCCGTTTGGCGGAAACGGAATAATCGGCCGATTCGGGCCGTACCCGCAAATAGCAACCGCTCAGCCAAAATAACGGCCTCTCGAGGCCGTTATTCGCGTGCAAGGGTTCGACATGCTTTTTAATGCAGCGGGGCTTGCGATCGTTCGGCCGTGTCTTCGGAGGGAGCGAAAAACGGCGCCGTCTCTTCGAAAAAGCGGTTTTGCCGCGTCGGAGCGACGTAGCCGAGCTCAATCCCGGTCGCTTTCGCCACGAAAGGATCGATCGCGCACAAGTCGGACTTGGAAATATCCGCGAGCGACGTTTTGCCGAGGGAAACGGCGACCTGCTCCATTTCCATCGCGCACGCGTTCAAATAGCGGGCCAGATTGGCCGCCGCTTGGTCGATATTCAGCTCGCTCGTCAATTTCCCGGAATAGACGACCAGGCTTGTCGGCGGCTCGAACGGAACGGTTTCGACCATTTGCTCGCTCGCCAGCGCCATGAGCGCCGCGGTTCCGATGTAGACGGCGTCGGCGCCCAGCGCGATCGCTTTCAGCATTTGCCCCGGGGTAATCAGGCCCCCCGTCGCGATCAGTTGGACGTCCGAGGCGGCTCCCTTTTCGGCCAGAAACGCCGCCGCCCGCGCCACCGCAAACAACGTCGGAAGCCCGACGTCGTCCTGCAGCGACGGCGCGCCGCCGTGCGTTCCGCCTTCCGCGCCGTCGACCGTCACGAAGTCTACCCCTGCCTCGACGGCTACTTGCAGTTCTTTTTCCAAATGATGCGTGGCGGCGATTTTCAATCCGACCGGCACGCCGGTTTCGTCCCGGAGCCTTCGAACCAATCGGATAAAATCGTCCTGCGTATCGACTCCGGGAAGCCGGGAATGGATGACGGCGTCTTCGCCTTCGGCAAGGCCGAACACTTCCCGAAAATCGTTCCCGATATTTTTGGCCGACGTCCGCTGCGAAGTCGACCCCTGCGCGCCCTGGCCCAACTGGATTTCGATCGCGTTCAGCCGCATATAGGCTTCGGGCGAATTCATCCAGCCGCCGCGGTTGTATTGACCGATCAGCAGCCGGGCCGCGTTTCTTTCCTCCTCCATCAAGCCCGCTTCCCCGGTGTTGGTTGCCGTTCCCGCAGCGGTTGCCGCCTTGGCCAGGGCGATTTTCGCGCTTTTGCTCAATGCCCCGCCGAACGACATGGCCGCGATCATCACCGGCATCGAAAGCGTCAGCGGCTTCCTCGCGCGGCGGCCGATCGTGACGGCCGTTTGGATGCGAACGTTCTCCGGCGTCGGAAAGCGGAAAAGATGCACGGGGTTGAACAGAAGCTTCTCCCATGGGGAAAAATGCAGCGGAGAGCCGAGCGGGCGGGAAATCGGCGTCCCCTGATTCGCCCGCATGGCGATTTCCGCCAGGTTGGTCAGCCCTACCTTCCTCGTGGCCGGCACCATTTCGAATAAATTTTCGGTATACTGGTCCCGGACGATGCGCAGGATCGCCTTGTCTACCGTTTCGTTAAGCGCGGAGCGGATCCAGCCTTCAATGAGTCTCCGCATGCCGCTTGCTCTCCTTCGGGTCGCCGCCATCGAGGGATTGCCGAAGCCCGTCGATTTTTTGCGCCATCGACAAGCACATATGCTTGATCGTTCCGAGCTGCCGCGACGCTTGCTGCTCTTCCACCGCGATATCCGCCAGTCCCCGATGATCGAACCCGTTCAATTTGGTGAAATGATCGTGCTCGATCGTGGACAGCGTGCCCGCCATCGTTTCGATTCGGTTCAGTTCGGAATGAAGGTAGGACAATGTGTTTTTCAGCTCTTGCATTTGCTCCATCACGCAGCACCTTCTCTTTGATTATTCGAGGTTCGGCCGGTCCCGTCCCGATGAAACGGGCCTTCCGGCATTTCCCGTTGTGCACGCCTCAGCTTTTGCACATTGGCTTTCCTTTATTCAGACCGCCCGGCAAGGATACGATAAAAAGCCTCCCGCTTCCTCTGAAGGAAGCGAAGAGGCTCTTGCCGAACGTCGTTTGGACGAACTGTCGGTCGAACCGGATTGCGGTTTAGTTCGCTTCGGCGATCAACTGGACATGACCAGCTGTCGCTTGTAGAAATCCCCGTCCCATACGAACTCCCAGAAATGGTCCGCTTCGGTGAACTTGACGGACAGCACTTCGAGGGCGGGCTCCACCCACTCCTTTTTCCGGATCGTTCCCTCGGCTGCCGACGGCATCGTTGTCATTTTCTCCACCTCCTTTCTTCCGCGTCCTTATGTTAAGGCAGCTGGTTGATCGTGCCGGCGTTGAAGTCGGCAAACCAAATGCGTTCGACGTTCCCCGCCTTGTCGATGCTTCTCCACTCGAGCGTCTCCGTCGTCTCCGGGTAAACGGTGAAGGAACCGCCGTACGCCTTCCAGGCGCCTCCGTTAATCCGGTATTCCGTTTTTGCCCCGGCCTCATTGACGGAAAGAGTTACGTTCAACGCTGTGATATAGCGGCCGTCATTGGAGCGAATCTCCTTCAATTCATAGGAGGTTACCGGTGGAATCACGTCGCGGGATGCCGACAGATCAACCTCCCGGGTCTGTCCTGCGGTAACGGCGAACGGCTCGGAGACGACTTCGGCCGCTTCGATCCGGTAACGCCCCGGCTCCAGCTTCGCGAACCGGTAAGATCCGTCCGCTCCCGTCTCCGTCCTGGCCGAAGGAGACGTGCCGCCCTCCTTGAATAGCCGGACCTCGGACGCCCCGAGAGGCTGGCCGTCTTTATCCGTGATCGTTCCCTCGACCGCTCCCGCGATCGGGATGACGGTTAACGGAGGAAGAGTCGTCGTTTGTCCCGCCGAAATTTGCAGCGAGGCGAAATCCGATGCGTATTTGTAAAGGGAATCCTCGTATGCGGCTTTGATCCGGTAATCGCCGGGCGTCCTTTTGGCGTGAAGGAACTTTCCGTCCTGGTCCGTAAACGCCCGCGCTATCGCGTCGGCTCCTTTATACAGCGTAACCTCTACATTCGAAACCGGCGCGCCGTCCAGTTTGACGACCGTTCCCGCCGCCGCGCCGTCGATGACGCGAATGACGATATCCCCCGCCTGAACGGTCTGGCCGGTTTCGATCCGGAACGGCCCGGAGAGATCCGACGCATACGAATACGTTGCGTCGGAATAGATCGCCTTGAGCTGATATTGCCCCGGCTCGACCGCATTCAGGTTGAATTTCCCGGATGCGTCGGTCAATGCCGAACTGCTGGAGTAGGTGCTTCCCGTTTTATACAAGGAGACCGACGCGTCCTTAACCGGTTGTCCGGAAGCGTTCTTGACCGTTCCGGTTACGGCTCCGCGGATGACGCGCAGCGTCAGACGCTCTGCCGGCGCGCTGTCGCCGCGGTTGACGACAAAGTGCGCGCTGTCGCTCGATTCGTAAGAATAGGTTCCGTCGGAATAAACGGCTTTCACCCGATATTCGCCGACGTCGATTTGCCGGAACTGGTATTGACCCAACCCGTCCGAATCGGTGCTGTTGATGCGATAACCGTTATCTCCGGCGTAAAGATAGATCTTCGCATCTTTGACAGGCTTCCCTTCTTCGTCTACGACCTCGCCGATAATAGCCCCGTTCGTCGGCGACAGGCTCAAGTCCTTCACGAGAGTCGCCTGGCCGTTCGCGATCGTGTACAGCTCCGACGAGAGCTCCGATTCGTAAGTGTAATTGGAATCGTAGTATCTGGCTTTGACCCGATACGTACCGGCGTCCACGCGAGAAATCGCAAAATTGCCGAGACTGTTGGTCGTACTGTACGCGGTGTGGCTCGTAGCTCCGTCCTTGTACAAGTAAACCGTCGCGCCCTCGACGGGGTTTCCGTCCCGGTCGCGAACAGTGCCGACGGCCGCGCCCTTGACCGGCGAAGCGGTAAGATGGATCGTCGTCGTCTCCCCGGGGACAACCGCCCGTTTCGGACTGAACTCCGATTTAAAGGTATACAGCGCGGTGTTGTACGCCGCCTGGACCCGATAGTCGCCAGGCTCCCGATTCCAAAACAAATAGTTGCCCGCCGCCCCCGTTGCCGTATTCCCCGAATCGCCGGTCCGGTCTCCCTGGTACAGGTAAACGG
Organism: Cohnella algarum; assembly: GCF_016937515.1. Classification (NCBI taxonomy): domain Bacteria; kingdom Bacillati; phylum Bacillota; class Bacilli; order Caryophanales; family Paenibacillaceae; genus Cohnella; species Cohnella algarum. The sequence continues at coordinate 3,441,763 of NZ_JAFHKM010000002.1, read as the reverse complement.
TGGCGGCTTCGACCGGCGCTCCCGTATCGTCCGTCACTTTGCCCGCGATCTGGCCGTTTGTGGGAGCCATTTTCAGATCGACGACTTCCAGTCCCGAGCTGACGGCGACGATGTCCGAAAACTCCGATAGCATCGTGTAATTCCCGTTGTTGTACCTTGCTTGAACCCTGTACTCCCCGGGCTCCAGCGTCCGGAAGCTGTAGTTTCCGCTGTAATCCGTCGACGTGGAATTGATGTGGCCGGTACCGGAAGCCCGGTATAAATAAACCGTGGCATTGTAGATCAAATTTCCGTCGGCGTCCGTTACGGTTCCTTTAAACCCGGTTAATTTCGTTGCGCTTGCGTAGTCCGCAAGTCGAAGCGAGTTCGCCGCTACTTCGCCCGCGCGGACATCGAATACGGGCGATTCCGCCGTATAAGTAACGGTTGCCGGACGGAAATTCACGACCATCCGGTAGGGGCCGGGCGCCAGCTTGGTGAAAAACACGTTGCCGTTGACGTTGGTGTACCCGGAGGCGGCGCTGACGCTGGTGCTGCCTTTGTACAAATAGACGAGCGCGTTCGCCACGGGATTGCCGTCGGCGTCCGTTACGTTGGCGCTGGCGGCCCCTGCCCGGTTTTCAGGTTCAAGCTCCCGGACGCCGCCAAATTTCCCGGCGTCACTTCGAAGGACTCCGAAAGCTCCGACTCATAATTGTAAAAAAACGTCGAATAGGTCGCTTTTGCTTGATAAGTGCCGGGGGCGACGTTTTTCAGCATGGCATCCCCGGCGTTGTCCGTTCGCACGTTTGCGGCGCTGACGGACGATCCGTCCCTGTAAAGATTGACGGTCGCGCTATTGATCGGTTCGCCGTTCGGCCCGGCGACGGCCGCGGCGACCGCTCCCTTGGTCGGTACCGCCGTCAATTCGCCCGCTTGCGCCGTTGTTCCGGCGGATACCGCAACGGGGCTGCTGAACTCGGATTCGAAAGTGTACGGGCCTATGCCGATAGAAACCTTCGTCCGGTACTCCCCTGCGGCCACTTTGGGAAAGAGAAACATTCCCCTGCTGTCCGCTTCGACCGTGACGCTCGAACTTGTCGAAGAGCCCTTGTACAGATACATTTTGGCGCCGGGCAACGGATTCCCGTTCCCGTCCTTGACGCTGCCCGAAAGGGCGCCGTCCACGGCATCGATCGTCAAATCGTAAACCGTCGTTTCCCCGGCGGCCACCTGGGCGTATGCCGAATAACCGCTGTCGTACGTATATGTTTCATAGTTGCGTTTGGCCTGTACGCGATAATTGCCCGGCTCGACGTTGTTCAGCCAAAAATTGCCCCTTGCGTTCGTGCTTGTCGTAGATGGATTGTTGCTGCCTTCCTTGTAAACATAAACGGTGGCGTTTTGCGCCGGAAGGCCGTTCTTCTCATAGACGGTCCCGGCCACGACCCCCTTGGCGGCCGTTTCGGCCTCGGCGAACATCGGCGGAAGCGCGCCTGCAGCCAAGAGTAACGCGACAACGACCAGCATGATTTTTCGACTGCTGCGGGATAATCCCATAACCAAAACCAATTCCTCCTCCTCGATACAATCCGACTCAAAATGAACATATGATACGAAATGTATCTTAGCAAAACAGGCATCGCTTTTTCTGTAATCGAAATTACAAAATGCAAAAAAAATAGCGGCTGCTATACGCGCCGCTAAATTCCTCTATAGGAGCATTATTCCAATCCGATCCAATCCGGCTCGGCCGCTTCCTTCCACCGCTCCCGAATGGAACGGTACGTCTCTTCCGGCAGCGGGCCTTCGTCCAGCAACGCCGAATTCGTCCGCCAGCGCTTGGGGTTTTTCGTGCCGACGATCGCCGTATGCACGCCCGGAACGGCCAGCGCGAACCTTAACGCCGTACCGACCGACCGCTCGTCCTTGGACCTGAGCGCTTCGTAATCCAGCTTTTGCAGCCGCTGCCAATAATCCTGATGATAGGCATTGTCCGGCTTTGCATCGTAGCGCCAAGCGAAATTGGCGATCGGACGCTTGACGATGACGCCCATCCCCCGCGCTGCGGCTTCGGGAAGCGTCAGCTCGATCGCTTCCTGATCGGCGACGTTCACGGACGTCATCAGCGAATCGAACGCGCCCGTCCGCACGGCGTACAGCGCATCCGTATGATCGCCGCTGTACCCGATATACCTCGTTTTTCCTTTTTCCTTGGCCCGCTGCAGTACCTCGATCGCCTCTCCGCGCCGAAGCGTTTCCTCGCTGCAAGTGTGAAGGTGGATGACGTCGACGTAATCCGTCCGCAAACGCCGAAGACTGCGATCGATGCTAAGTTCGAGCAGCTTCGGATCCCAGTTCGGCAGATCGAATCCGCTGGCATGTCCGCATTTGGTGAACAGAAAATAGTCGTCTCGGCGACTCGCGACCGTTTGGCCGATCAGCTCCTCGCTATTGGCATAGCATTCCGCGGTATCGATCACGTTGAGCCCCGAATCGAGAGCATCGTTCAGCAGCTTTTCAACCTGAGCCGGCGTTGCGCCTTCGAATCCGATTTCCGCCCCGCCGAAGCCGAGCACGCTGACCTGCATATCCGTTTTTCCGTACGCTCGCTTTTCCATTTTGCGGATCCCTCCTTGATTGGCATACGCTTACATTATAGCAAACGGCCGCTCCGCTTTCCCGTTTGCCCGAGAGGAACAGATCCCTTTCGGAAAAAGCAATGAAGGCCGTCCCCGAGCGGCCGCCATGGCCGTTTCCGGACAGCCTCCGATCGTCCGATCAGAACGAACCGGCTTCGGACTGGTTCATTTTGTTGCGGGCGAGCTTCAAATAGCCGTACACGTTCTGAAGCTCGCTGTTTTCGACGAAGCGGAGCCGGATCGATTCCGCCGCTTCCACTATGTATGGCTTCAATGCCGCCGCCCCGCCGCCGAGCACGTAAAAGCACTGGATATCGGGGTATTTCTTCCACCGCTTGCGAATGAGATCGACGATCTTCTGGGCGGCGCGCCGGAAATACGTGTCGACGATCGGCCGAATGTCCGCTTGCCCTTCCCCGACCCGTTGAATCGCATACTGATGATTGCGGATTCGCTGGACCAGCTTCGTGCGGCTCGGGAACCGGTACCCGTACTCGTCTTCAACATCGCGGATGATCGCGTCGAGGTACGACGCCAGTCCCAATTGCTCCCCTGTGCTGAACTGATTGTCGATGCTCATCCGCTTCACGACCGGAAAATCGGTCGTCAGCGCCCCCATTTCGCAAATGCCGATGCAGCCGTAGTACAGCTCTTCGTCCTTGACCTGCAAATTGTCGTTCGTCGCCATGTTGAACAAGGCCGCCGCTCCTTCGACCGATATAATCGCGCGCCGGATGTTCAAGCGAATCGTCCGTCCTTTCAGCTTGGGCGTGGACAGAAACGCGACTTCATGCTCCCCGACAAGCCTTTCTTCGAATGCCTTATGGAATTTGGCGTACGTACGCACCGGAAGCCCGGTGCCGATGATATACTCCGCTTCTTCCGTCGTCTGGCCGGGCGTCGGCGTTATCGCGCCGGAAATCGCGCTGGAATAGGCCAACGCGGTAAGCGCCACGATCAGCGCCTGGTCGCTCGTCGCCTTGTTGTCCGTTTCTTCCAGTTCGTTGTTGTCCTGATCCTCCGAAGCGAGCAGGCCGACGAAGTAGCGGGCGCTCTTTCTTTTCAGCTTCGGGCTGTAAACCATCACATCCATCGCTTTAAGCGGAGCGTCTTCTTCCTGAAGCACATGACGCTCATATCCGGGCGAAACGACGTTGGGGATGATGACCGGTTCGCTCAATCCGTTCACAACCAATTTCACGCTGTCGTTGCCGATATCGATCCCCGCCATTCTGATCATGCGCATTCCTCCTAAACCTAATCCACAAGGCCTAATTTTTCGGTATTTTTTCTAATTATATAACAATTAATGACACCTAGTATCCTACGAAATACTCGTTTTTAAGAATAATTTGGCAACCAAAAAGGATTTTTGTCCCAAATTGTCGAAGGAAAGAGAAAAGGAAAATTCGGATTGATCGGAAATCGGGAGGAAAGAAGAAGGATATGAAGTGGAGCAGGAAGTCCTATACCGTGGTCCTTATTCCGGATGCGAACCGGGCGGTTCGCCGTTTTAACGTGTCCGCAGCCATCCTTTTTTCGCTGTCGCTGCTGTTCGTCCTGGCCGTGGCCGTAGCCGCTTTATCCTCCTATTTATTTTTGAAAAACGCGCGCCAGGTCGACGACCTGAAACAATCCCTTTCCGCGGCCAGCCAGCAGTACGAAGCGATCATTTCGAATAAAGACAACAGCATCGAAAGCCTGCAAACCCAGGTAGCCGGACTGTCCGAGCAAGCCGATTCGATCCGGAAGGGCCTGAACGAAGTCAAGCAGCTGGAATCCCAGGTCAAGCAGATGGTCGGCATCTCGTCCGGCGATAACGCGGTGGAAGCGATCGACGGCATGCCGGCCGACGGAGGCGTCGGCGGCGAAGAAATCGAGCTCACGGATCAAAACATGAACGAGCTCGTATCCGATACGTGGGCGGACTACGGCATGATCGGAAAGCAAATCGAAGAGCTCAAAACGCAGCTCCAATCGACCAAGCAAGCGGTTCTCGAAGAGCAGGAGGCGCTGCGCGCCGTTCCGACGCTGTGGCCGACGGACAGCCGGCGCCTTACGTCCTTGTTCGGCGTGCGAACCGACCCGTTTTCCAAAAAAGCGAGATTCCATGCCGGCATCGATATCGGCGGCCAAGTCGGCGATCCGATTTACGCGGCCGCGGACGGCACGGTCACGCTCTCGGAAGAAAGCTCGGCCGAAGGTCTCAACATCGCGATTGACCATACGAACGGCATTCAAACCCGGTACATGCATTTGAGCGAGCTCATCGCCCGAAAGGGAGATAAAGTCGAAAAGGGCGAGGTCATCGGATTGCTAGGCAACACCGGCCGCAGCACCGGTCCCCATTTGCATTTCGAAGTGATCGCGAACGGCGAACATGCCGATCCGCTGTCTTATTTGAAAACCACCTTGAAAGGAAAGTGACGAATGTTCGGCAAAAAGGCTAAAATCGATCCCGGAACGACCGACACGCTGATCGGCGAAGGGAGCACCTTCGAAGGCAAGATCAAATCTCAGGCCAGCGTCCGGCTCGAGGGCGAGATCACCGGCGATATCGAATGCGAGGGCGACGTGATCGTCGGCGAGAACGGCATCGCGAAATCCAACGTTTCCGCCCGCAACATCGTGCTCGCCGGCAAAGTGCACGGAAACGTGAACGCCAAAGGAAATTTGACGATCAAGGCGAGCGGCCGGCTGTACGGCAACCTGACGGCCGTCGAACTGGCCATCGAGCCCGGCGGCGTGTTTCATGGCGAGAGCAAAATGGAAAGCAAGGACGCCGACGCGATGCCGCCCGAGCCTGCAAAGTCCATCCAGGAGCCGGAAACCGTACCCAGGGAAACCGGCGAAAACGTGCTTAAAGCCTGGTAGTTCGCGCTTTGCCCGGATCTTAACCGAATCAGAGCCCGGCATCGGTTCGTTCGCGGCCGATTCCGGGTTTTTTTTGAATTTTGAAAGTGCAACCATATTCGATTCGAATCGTCTAATCAAATGAAATTTTTATTTCCGGAGGATTACGATGAAACTCAAATTTCCGAAAACCAAACTTCGCCGAACGATGCTCGGCGTCGGCGTCTTTTTATGCATCGTCGTGATCGGTGTCGCCGCTTATGCGGGATACCTGGTGTACAAAACGGATTCGGCCCTGAATCAAATCGCCGCGCCGAACGATCCGTCGCCTTCGGCTTCCGCTCCGGCGGCATCGGAAGAACCCGAGCCGGAAGCGGAGGAGTCGCCCCGGGCGATTACGTTTCTGCTCGCGGGAGTCGATTCCCGGTCGGGCAGCGGCGGGACGCTCAACACGGACGTGCTGATGCTCGCAAGTCTGAACCCGCAAACCCATACCGCCAAAATCGTTTCCCTGCCCCGCGATATGCATCTGAAACCGAAGACGCTGGAGGACCACAAGGCGAACTACTATTACGCTTATTTTTACAATAAAGACAAAGAGACGGCGATCGCCAATACGAAAAACTTTTACAGCGAGCTGTTCCAGCTGCCGATCGATTACATGGCCGTCATCAACTTCGAAGGACTGAGCCAACTAGTCGATGCGCTCGGCGGGCTCACGATCGATGTCGATATGGACATGAAATACCGGGATAACGCGGACGGAACGAATATCGATCTGAAAAAGGGCGTGCAGGAGCTAAGCGGCAAGGAAGTGCTCGACTTCGTGCGCTACCGCAAATCGAACGGCGGCACCGGGCAGTCCTCCGATATTGAGCGCAACGGCCGCCAGCAGCAGGTCATTTCCCAGATCGTCGGCAAGCTTGCCTCCTTCAAAGGCGTGGCGCAGTGGGACGACGTTATCGACATTGTCGGCGACAACGTGCGCAGCGACATTCCGAAGTCCGAGCTTCGCGACTGGATTTTGAATTTCGGCAGCATGAAGCCGGACGTCATCCAATCGATTCCGCTCGAAACGCGCTGGGAAAGTCCGTATATTCTCGTGGACGAAGACGATTTGAACGAAGCGATAACCTCGCTCCGGTCGGAAGCCGGACTCCCGCCCGCGATCGATTTGAAGCTGGCCGACGTCGTCAGCGTCGATCCATCCTCGGACTCCGTGCAGTGACTCGAACCAATCGGCCCTCCCGCCCACCATCCCCGGCAAAAGCGACCGCCAGCTCCATCGACAGCAGCAAGCATGCGTATGCGGGGCGAGATGAGTAATTACGACTCAACTGGAGCGTTAACGTGCGTGCGGAGACGGCGAGATGAGTAAATTTTACTCAAGTGCGTGCGGCTGTTGGCGCTTGGCGGGTCGAGATGAGTAGTCACGACTCAACTGGAGCGTTAACGTGCGTGCGGAGACGGCGAGATGAGTAAATTTTACTCAGGTGCGTGCGGCTGCTGGCGCTTGGCGGGTCGAGATGAGTAGTCACGACTCAACTGGAGCGTTAACGTGCGTGCGGAGACGGCGAGATGAGTAAATTTTTATACGAAAATGAAGTGCCGTAAGAAGGCAAAAAAAAGACCCACTACCCCGAAATCTCAACCCTAATTTTTTTAAAATTTAGGTTGTTCCAGTAGGTTTCAAATCGACATTATATCCAAGCTGGTGCAACTGTTTCGTTAAACGTTCCACCATCTTGGAGGTCGACTCCTGAAATACGGTGGATTCAATTTCCTGGTAATTTACCCGGTCTCGAAGCATCGCATAGGCGATTCGCAAAATCAGATGGGCTGTGGCGACAGCTGCTTTTTGGTCACCTCGGCGCTTTCTTACCCTCCTGAAATAGTCGCCAATTCGGTTGCTGCTTCTAGCGTTTGCCCATGCCGCTTGGCATAAGATCCCTTTTGCATGTTTGTTCCCTTTACGGGCTTTAACTTTTTTTTTACGCCTGCACTTTCGTTGTTCCCAGGGGCTACACCGACCCAAGAGGCCAGCTTGGCATCTGACGAGAAATGCTTAGCCGCATTAGGCGTAATTTCAGCCAGCAGCGTGATTGCCGCTGTGCGATCCATGCCGGGAATCGTATCTAGCAATTTCACCTCTTCTTCGTATGGTTGGATCAGCGCTTGAACTTTCTCTTCTAACCGCCCAATTTGATCCTCGAGAAACTTCAGGTGCTCCAGGTGGTACTTGATCATTTCGCGATGATGTTTCAGCAGTTTACCATTCAGTGCGTCCATGAGTGGTTTGACTTTCTTCTTCAACTGGGATTTGACGAGCTGGCGAACTTCCGCCTCCTCCAATACCTCGCCGTCGACAAGTCGGTCTAATAAAGCCCGGCCGGAGACGCCAAACAAATCGGACATAAAGGTGGTGAGCTTGATGTTGGCATCCTGCAAGATTTTGTGAACACGGTTCTTCTCGGAGGTCGTTTGCTGCACCAGTTTGCGACGATACCGCGTCAAGTCCCGAAGCTCACGGATTTCTTGTGGTGCGACCATGCTGGGTTGTACCAACCCGCAGCGGTGCAACTGGGCGATCCACTGTGCGTCTTGAACGTCGGTTTTACGTCCCGGCATCTTTTGAATCTGCCGTGCATTGGCGAGAGTCAATTCACAGGTGGACTCCAGGACGTTCCATATTGGCTTCCACAGCACACCGGTGCTCTCCATCGCTACCTCTCGGCACTCGCGCTCCTCGAGCCAATCCTGCAACTCCAGCAATTCGCGGGTAGTGGTACCGAACGTGCGGATTTCGGACTTGGGTTTGTGTTCCAACGAACCCGACAAGACGCATGCAACTACGGTTTCCTGATGGACATCCAGACCAGCACAAATTTGACGTACAGCATCCATACCAACACCCTCTTGTTTCAGATTAAACAGACCATGCAGTCCTAAAGGAGAGAGTTTATACGCGTCTTTAGGGACAATGGGCGGCTCTCGCAAACTGCAATAAGACGGATTACTCAACGGGGGACCAATAAATTTCCGTCTTTTGATCTGTTCATTATCTGTTTGTCCAGAATGTAAGAAGGATAAAAGGATGCGTACGACCACATTTTCATCTATGGCGGTGACGGTAACGTCATAGGGGATTACTCAGGTGCGTGCGGCTGCTGGCGCTTGGCGGGGCGAGATGAGTAATTACGACTCAACTGGAGCGTTAACGTGCGTGCGGAGACGGCGAGATGAGTGAATTTTACTCAAGTGCGTGCGGCTGAAGGCGCTTGGCGGGGCGAGATGAGTAATTACGACTCAACTGGAGCGTTAACGTGCGTGCGGAGACGGCGAGATGAGTGAATTTTACTCAAGTGCGTGCGGCTGAAGGCGCTTGGCGGGGCGAGAAGCGGTGAACGGAGGGCAGAGCCAACATTTCCTCTGAAAAAACGCCGGAAGGACGGCCTCGGTCTTTCCGGCGTTTTTAGCGTTAAGCGCGGGCGGCAATCGACGACGACGGCGCAAGCCGATTGTCGAACGGCTAGCCGTCCGCGCCCGCGGGCGAACCGTTCGCGCGACCCTCGCCCGACCCGTTCGGCTCGCCCATCACGGCGCAAACGAGCCAGTGCACGCCCGGATCGAGGTCTGCCAGAAGCGTCGGAATGACCGTGCGCGGATGCAGCACGTTCGTGTTCGCTTGCGGGAACACGAGCTCCGCCCGCCCGTAGCCGCGCAGCCCGCGTATGCCGCTCGCGCCGAAGGAGCAGCGGGCAAACGCCGACAGCTCCGGCGTTGCCGCCGCTGCGGCCGACGAAGCGGCCGCCCCCCTCACTGCCGCTGAGACGGTCGAATTCGCCGCAACGGACGAGGCGGATGAGACAATCGAGGCTAGCGAAGCCGCTGAAACCGGCGAGGCGGGCAAGGCAATCGATAGCGGCAAAGCTATGGCAACCGGCGGAGCTATCGGGCCGGAAGCAGTCGAGGTCGCCGAAGCTGACGAGGCGGGCGCGCACGGCGCTTCGCGGCTTTTCGCCGCCTGCAAATCCGCCGCGAACGGCCCGCCCTCGATTTTCGCCGCCCGCAGATCCGCCGCGCACGGCGCCCCCTCGCTTCTCTCCGTGCGCAAATCCGCCGCGGCTGGCAGCGCGAAGCCCCCTTCGGCCGCGGTCAACGGCCGCGCCGTCCGCACGCGGTGAACCCGGACATGCCAAGGCAGCCCGGGAAAGAGCCACGTGCGCACCTCGACGTCGCTCCACGGCTTCCACCGGCTGTACGGCACGTTGCCTGACAGCCGGGTCTCTTCGCTGAGACGGCGAACCCGGAACAGGTTGTCCCGCTCGCTCAGCGCCAGCGTCGAGTCGAACGCGCCCTGGGCAAGCCCCCATTCGCCTCGCGGGACGCTGAACCCGAACGCGGTCGAGTACGCGAACTTTTCATATTTGGCCGCGGCGTGCGTATGCTCGTTCGTGCCGCCGTGGCCGCAGTTGAAGGCGACGACGTGGTCCGTCTCCCGCCGGCGGCATACGACGAGATGCGGAGCCCGCTGAACCGAACGGCTCGGCAAATCGGGAAGCGGCTCCTCGTCGGCAAGCCAGAACGGGTGGTCGTCCGCCAGCGCCAGCGGCAGGAACGCCTTGAGCGCCCAATACGGCGAGCACGGCGAGTTGTAGTTTTCCGCCATGACCAGGTTCGGGTACGCGTAGCCGACGGCCAGCGTTCCGTCGGCATTGAACGCCGGCTGGCAAAGCCACCGCCTGAGGTTGCGCAGGACGATGCCCTTGACGACGCCCGGGGCATAAACGCCGACGTCCGCGTAAGCGAGCGCGCCCCAAAACGCCGACTGCGCGAACCGGTACGTCAGGCTCCGCCCGTAGGGCAGCGCGGACCCGTCTTCCGCGAACCAGCAAACGAAATCGCGGGCGAACGCCGCCGCCCGTTCCTTGAACCGGCCGCACCGCGCCGGATCGTCTTCCGCCATCAGCTTCGCGTACAGCAGCCCGAAAAAATGCATCGCGAACGGCGCGTAATAGTCGCTGTGCCCGCCCGGGCCGTCGGCGTACCAGCCGCCGCCCAGCGCGAACGCTTCGATGCGGTCAAGGTCCCGCTGCATCCCGTCCGCGTCGTAAGGCAGGCCGACCCTGCGAAAGCCCAACCCGCGAGAACGCGGAAAAACAGCCAATTGCAATCGTGCAGCGAGCGTTCGCCGATCTGCCCAAGCCATTCGGCGAGCCTTCGCTTCTCTTCCGCCGCGAGCGGCGTCCACAGCTTCTCCGGCGCCAGCGCCAGCGCGTAGCCGAACGCGGCCATTTCGACGAGCCGCTGGTCGTAGTCGCCCGCTTTCCCCCAATACTCCGGATGGCCGGGATCGGATCCGTTCGCCATCCCCCGCAGCACGACCGGGAGGAGCGGATCCTCCCCGCCTCCCGCCAGCAGCGGCACGAGCCCCCACAGCGCGCGGGAAAACCCCTCCAGTTCCGCCACGCCGGCGGGATAACCGGCCCCGTGCGCGCCTTCGCCGAGATGGACGCGGGCGCCCCCCTCGCTGTAATGCGGCCTCAGCGGCGCCAGCAATTCGCGCAGCGCAAGGCGCATATCCTCCCGCGTCCGCAGCGGATTGCGGGCCGGCCCGTTCGAGAACGCCACGTCGATCCCTCCTTGTTTCCGCCTACGAAATCGCCAAACGCCGCAACCGGACTCGCCCGGCCCGAGTCGAATCGTCCGATCAGCCTTTGATGCCGGACGTCGCGATCCCCTGGACGAAATATTTTTGCACCGCGAGAAAAACAATCAGCACCGGGATGATAGAAACGACGCTCGCGGCCATGATCAGGCCGTATTCGGCCGAATATTGCGAAATGAACATGCGGAGGCCGATCTGGATCGTTTTTAATTCGGTTTTGGTCAAATAGATCATCGGCCCGAGGAAATCGTTCCAGGTGGACACGAACGTAAAAATCGTCAGCGTCGACAGCGCCGGCTTCGACAGCGGCAGCATGATTTTCGCCCAAATGCCGTATTCGTTCATCCCGTCGATGCGCGCGGCCTCGCACAGTTCGTCCGGAATTCCCTGATAAAATTGCCGCATCAGAAACACGCCGAACGCCGAGAAAGCCTGCAGCAGGATGATGGACAGATGCGTGTTGTTCAGCCCCATCGACCGCATCAGGATGAATTGCGGCACCATGTAGGCCTGCCAAGGGATCGCGATGGTGGCGATGTAGCCGAGAAACAGCGCATGCTTGCCCCGGAATTTCAATTTCGAGAACGCGTACGCCGCGAAGCTGGAAGTAAGCAGCTGGAGGACGGTGACGATCACGGACAGCTTGGCCGTGTTGTAAATGAACGTCCCGAGCGGAATCCGGGTCCAGATGTCCTTGAAATTTTCCCAGCGCGGGCTATCGGGAATCCACTGAATCGGGAAGGAAAAGACGTCCTTGCTCAGCTTCAGCGAAGCGGACAGCATCCACGCGAACGGCACCAGCATGCACAACACGGTCAAAGCCAGCGAAATATAGACAAGCGCCATAAAGGCCGCGTTCCATCCTTTTTTCGAATCCGCCATGCCCGAAGCCTCCTATTGTCCGTACTTCTTCTCGCCATGGAATTGAACGAGCGTGATGCCGAGAACGATCAGGAACAGGACGATCGCCATGGCGCTGGAATAGCCGAAGTCCAGGGAGCGGAACGCCGTGTTGTAAATCTGGTACACCAGGATGCGGGTCGTGTCGTTGAGCTGGTTGTCGGCGCCGGCGAAAAGATTGATGAAAATGTCGTATACCTTGAACGAGTTGATGATCAGAATCATCAGCACGAAAAAAGTCGCGGGCGCGAGCTGCGGAATCGTCACGTTCCAAAACCGCTGCCACGCGTTCGCTCCGTCCAGGTGGGCGGCTTCGTGCAATTCGGGGTTGACCCCCTGCAGGCCGGCCAGGTAGATGACCATGTAGTAGCCCATGTTTTTCCATACGGTGAACAGGACGACGGTAAACATGGCCCAGTCTTTGTCCGCAGCCCAGCGGGGGAGCTCCTCGAACGGAATGCCGGTCAGCGCGTTCAACAGATTGTTCACCGGCCCCAGCGTCGGACTGAAAATAAAATTCCAGACCGCCGCCACCGCGACCAGCGAAGCGACGTACGGAAAGAAGAACACGGTTCGGAGAAAATTCCGCGCCGCGATTTTCCGGTTCAGGAGCACGGCCAGCGCCAGCGCGCACGCCATCGTCAGCGGGACGACGCCGATCGTGTACACGACGGTGTTCCACAGCGCTTTATGAAACGCGGCGTCATGGAGCAGCCGGTCGAAGTTGCGCAGCCCGACGAACGCCATCGGATTGGCTCCGTCCCATTCGACGAAGGCGAGCACGAACGCGAACGCCATCGGGACGAGGGTAAACACGGCGAATCCGATGAAGTTCGGCGCAATGAAGCTGTAGGCGACCAGATGATGGCGCACGCTTTTCGATAACCGCGGCTTATGATCCTTGGGCATGATTTCTCCTCCAATCGCCCGAATCCGAACGAAAGAATGCGATCCTTTGCGGCTCTTCGATCCGCGGAGAAGGGCGGGCCGCCGCCCGCCCTTCGAAAGACTTCCCGATCGTTTCGCCTAGCTGCCGAGAACTTGCTTTACCCGGGTCGTCATGTCCTGCAAGCCTTCGTCGATCGTCACGTTGCTGGTCATGATGTTGTCGTGAGCCTCGTTCAGGATGAGCTCGATATCCGCGCTTTTTTCATGCAGCGGCATTTCGAGATACGTCTTCGCCGTCTTCAGCGCTTCCTTGCTGTTTTCGTCGTTCGGGAACCCTTCGATGGACGCGATGGAGGCGACGACCTCGTCGTTTTTGATCGCCGGAATGGCGCCGGTCCGAGCGATGACCGCGGCTCCCTCTTCGCCGGTGACGAATTTCAGGAAATCGAGGGCGGCTTCCTTGTTGGCCGATTTCCGGTTGACGGCAAGCGAGGTGATCGTGCCCAGCGTCGTTCCCGGTTCGACGCCTTCCGGGTGCGGATACTTCGCGATGCCCCAGTTTTTCGCGAGCGACTCGCCGCTTTTCACTTTGTCGATCTGCGTCGAAATAAACCAGCTGCCCATGTTCATCATCGCGACGGAATTGTTGTAGAACACGCCGGAATAGTGGGTGCTGGACGTTTTCAGCGTGGCGTAGTCCATGACGATGCCGTCCTTTTGCTGGTTCAAAATCCGCTCATAGGTCGGCTTCAGGAAATCGTATTCGCCGTCAATGATCGTATGCTGTCCGTCCAGGATGCCGAACAATTGAACCGCGCTTCGCCACGTATGGTAATGGGCGCCGTATACCTTGTTCGCCCCGCTTCCGGAGGTCAGCTTTCTCGCCAGCTCGTCATACTGCTCGAGCGTCATGTCGTTCGTCGGATAGTCGACGCCCGCCGCGTCGAACAGATCCTTGTTGTAGTACAAGATCCAGAAGTCGCTGCGGAACGGAAGCGCATACACTTCGTCGTTCATTTGAATCTGCTCGACCGTGCCGCCGTACGCCGACGTATCGATGCCCTGCTCGCGAACGAAGCCGTTCAGCGGCTCCAGGTGGTTTTGCTTGACGAGGTTCGCGTAGCCGGGAATGTCTTTGATGGTCAGGACGTCCAAATCCGCGCCGCCCGAAAGCTGCGTGCTCAGCATCGTCATAAAGTCGGTCGATCCGAGGTCCACGTACTCGATCGTGACGTTCGGATGCTCCTTCTTATAGGCGTCGATCAGCGGCTGGTAATAGGCCGTCGCTTCCCAATCCCACAGCGCCCACTTTAACGTGACGGGCTCGTCGCCCGCTTCTGCGGAAGCGCTTGCAGACGATTCCGCGGAAGGAGAAGCCGAGGGCGATGCCGTCGCGGCGCCGTTCGCGCCGTTGTTCGAATTGCCGGAACAGCCGGCGAGCAGTCCCAACGAAAGCACGGTTGCCAAGGTGAATCCGAAAGCTTTTTTCCATTTCATCGTCATGGCCCCTTTTCGTCCGATTTGACCTGCGATTCGGGTAGGCCGAACCTCATCTCGATTGTATCGGATTCCGGTCGGCCGCGGCATGCAATTTCAACCGCAGTTCCTTCACTTTCTTTCGCGTTTTCCCGAAATCCGGTCCGAAACCGGTAATTTTCTATGCAAAACCTGTAAAAATATTGGCTGCGCTTTTGTCCCTGTTTTTAACAGCCGAGGGAATATGCTATTGTAAGAATAGCCATTCGTTGAAAGCGCTTCATTCGAAGGAGGGTTCGCGACGAATAGAAGGGCCACCGTCAAAAGCCGCATCATTCTGATCATGACCGCGTTCGCTCTTCTGATCGCGGCGCTGCTTTCTTTTGTCAGTTACGAGCTGATCCTGTACTATCAGCGCAAAACGACGATTCAGGCGGCCGAGTTCAATCTCCGGCTCGTCTCCCGCATCATCGAGCAAGATCTGCTCAACCTGTCTTCCCTGGCGAGAACCTGGAGCACGAACTCGACGACCAACGCCTTGATCGCGGATTATTTCGAATCGGAGGGCGCCAACGCCAAAGGCGCGGTCGACGCTTACCACTCCATGCAGGACGACTTCCGGGTCAACCGGTCGAACAATTATGTCCGGCGGATGATCGTGACCGACTTTGGCGGAAAGTTCCTGCAGCTGGACAATGCCGTCAGCGGGTCGACGCCGCTCACCATACACAATATCGGCCGGCTGAACGGCCTTGCGGGCGACGAACCGGAGCAATGGAGCCGGGTCGCGACGGACCCCTTCTCCTCCGCGAGCGTCATCCCGCTGGCGATGCCGATTTACGGCGAAAGGGGCACGGTCATCGGAACCGTCCATCTGCTGGCCGCCACCTCCGTCATTACCGACAAGCTGAAAGGCTACGCGCTCCCGGACGACTCCCTGCTCCTGCTCGCGCTTGGCCGGCATCGCTATCGAATCGACGGCGACAAGATCGTTCCGGCCGCGATGCCCGCCGAATCGGCCGCCTACACCGCGGAGGAGCCCGTCGATCCGCTCACCGAGCTGTCGGTCGTCCGGACGGCGGACGGCGAGCGCCGGATCGCCGTTTCGTACCCGGCGCAGGACGGCGTCGTGTTGACGCAGACGCTGTCCAACGAGCAGTTCGTTCCCAAGGCGAGCATCTGGACGTCGATTCTGATCGGCGTCAGCCTGCTCGTGATCGCCTCAAGCGGCATCATCACCCTCTACCTGACCCGAACGATCAGCCTTCCGGTGGAGAAATTGAGGAAGCGGATCGACAAAATCGCGCAGGGCCATTTTTTTATCGACAAAAATATCGAATGGAACAGCGAGCTCGGCGACGTGGGCCGGGGCATCAACCGCCTGTCCCAGGACATTCTGACGCTGATGGACTCCCGGGTCGCCGACGCGAAGCAGAAGCAGGAGCTGGAATACCGGATGCTGCAAAGCCAGATCAACCCGCATTTCCTGTACAACACGCTGAACTCGATCAAATGGATGGCGACGATCCAGAATGCGACCGGCATCGCGGAAATGACGACGTCCCTGTCCCGGCTTCTGCGTTGCGTCGCGAAGGACAATCGCCGGATAGTGCCGCTGCGGGACGAATTGAGCCTGCTTGACGACTATTTCGTCATCCAGCAGTACCGGTACGGCGCGAAGGTATCGATGGAGCGGAACGTCCGGGACGAAGGGCTGCTCGCGAGTCTGATCCCCCGCTTTACGCTGCAGCCGCTCGTCGAAAACGCGATCTTCCACGGCATCGAGCCGAAAGGCAGAGGGCGCATCGCCGTCACGGTGGAGCGAAGCGGGGACTTCGACGTCCGGATTACCGTCGAGGACGACGGCGTCGGCATGACGGGGGAGCAGATCGGCGCGATTTTTGCCGGCGGAGACCCGGGGACGAAGGGATTGTTCGAACATGTCGGCTTGCGCAGCGTGAACGACCGTCTGCGCCTCGCTTTCGGCGACAAATACGGCCTGTCCGTCGAAAGCGAGGCGGGCGCGTACACGAGAATGCGGATTTTGATCCCCGTCCGGCACAGGGAGTAGCCGGGCGAAAGGCTGGGAGGGGAAAACGTGATCAAACTGCTGATCGCCGACGACGAAACCCTCGTCTGCATCGGCTTGCAGTCCATGCTCAAGTGGGAGCAGTACAACGTGGAAATCGTCGGCACGGCCCATAACGGCGCCCAATTGGAGGAGAAAATCGAGGCGCTTCGCCCGGACCTCGTCATTACCGATATCAAGATGCCGGTCAAGAGCGGCCTCGCGGCAGCCGAATCGGCCCGTAAAAAGTACGGGCGAATTCCGCTGTTCATCCTTTTGACCAGTTACGAAGATTTCGAATATGCCCGCGGAGCGATCGAGGTGCAGGCGGTCGACTATCTGGTAAAGCTGGAGCTGACGCCGCAAGCGCTCGCCGATTCCGTCGTCAAGGCCATTGCGCTTCTCGAAGACTACAAAACGATCGAAAGCTACCCCAATCTCCTCCATCGGGGAAATCTGCAGGCGCAGCGGGACAAATTGTTCATCCGCCTGTTCCATCACCTGTTCGAAAACCGGACCCAGTTCGAGCTGCAGCAAGAGGACCTGGGCGTCGAGTTGTCCGGGGCCGCCTTCGCGGTCTGCGTTTGCCGGATTTCGGGCCCCGACACCGTGCCGCCGCGGGGCGACAAGCTGGTGGCCTTGTGCTCCAGCACGGTGCAGATGGCGAAGGATACGCTTTCGTCCTTCCGGCCCTGCCATGTGACTAGCCTGGACCTGCGCAATTTCGCCGTCACGCTGCCGTTGCCCGACGCCGACCCGCGCGCCTGGGTTCCCGAAATCGGGGAACAATTGCGGCATATGGCCGCCGTGCTGCGCAATTATTTCAACGTCGCGGTGTTCGGGGCCGTCGGCTTTGCGGTCGAGGATCCGTACGTGCTGCGGGAAAGCTACCTGGCCGCCCGCAAGGCGCTGCCGGCCGCGGCGCGGGATAAGGCGTTCGTTTTTTATGCGCAAGGGGAAAAGGAAGACCCGGGCCCTGCGCTGTTCGATTTTTCGAAATTGCGTTCGGAACTCCGGCGCGCGTTCGAAGAGATGGATACGCTCGCCCTGCGCGAGATCATCACCGGCATGATCGGCTCGTTCGAAGGGCGCTCCGATCTGCTCGTTCCCGCTATCGACGCCGCCTGCAACATTTTGTACATGGCCACGTCGCTGCTTTCGGACGGCGAAAACCTCGTGGAGCACATTTTCGAGCACGAGCCGGAGGGCTACCGGTCCATTTACCAAATGCAGGACATGGACGGGGTCGTCGATTGGCTCGCGCGTTTCCGGGACGGCTGCGCGAACCTTCTGTCCTCCCGCAAGCAGAGCTACAAGGAACAGCTCGTCCGGAACGTCCAGGACTATATCAAGCGCAATCTCGACCGCAAGCTGTCGCTGCAGCAGGTGGCCGACGTGTTTAACTTCAGCCCCAATTATTTGAGCCATCTGTTCTCGAAGGTGGCGAAAATCAACTACGTGGAATATATCACGGAGACGAAAATGGCGGCGGCCAAGGACATGATGAAGCGCGGCGAGGGACGGATCTACGAAATATCGCAAAAGCTGGGCTACGACAGCGCTTTTTATTTCAGCAAGGTGTTCAAAAAAGTGGAGGGCATGTCGCCGAGGGAGTACATGCAGCGGCTGGAATCGCAGGCGAAGCCGGGCTAGATCCGTCTAGGACCCGGCCCACGGCCAGAGCAGCATCGCGATGACGGCGGCGTTGACGACAAGAAGGGCCGGAATGCCGGCGGCGAACGACGCATGCTTCGTCTTGTGCCGCCACGTCCGCATGCCGAGCCAGACGCCGAGAGCCCCAAGGGCGGCCGCGACGAGGAACAGGCGGGCTTCCGGCACCCTTCTCCGCTTGCGGATCGCCCGCTTCTTGTCGGATCCCATCAGACTGAACGCATAGATATTGATCGCGATGAAATAAACGGACAGCAAAAACAGCAAATCCCGGTCCATTCGTTTCCTCCTATTCCCTCAGCGCGTCCCGCAGCCGGCTGGACATGCGCTCGCCCGCCGCCGATTGCAGCGACTTGCGCGCCTTGGCCAGCTCCTCTTTCAGCCTGCGGTTTTCGGCTTCGGCCGCCCGGAGGGCGCTCTCCCGCTCCTCCTCGCTCTCCCGGCCCGCCCGCTCCGCCGGGTTCTCCCGGCTGCCGCCCGCGCGCTTTCCATTTATATAGTATTCTTCCGGCCGATACGTCCGAAAGGCGATTTCCAGCTCGGGAATCCCCGCAGCCCGAAAGTGGCGGTCCACCGCCTCCGCGAAGCGGTCGCGAACGTCTTCTCCCCGATCGAACCAGGCCACTTCGACGAACGGAAACACGGGAACCTCTTCCCCGTCAAAAAAAGCCGCCGTAGGCAGGCATTCCAGCATGATATGGTCCGGCGGACACTCGCACACGGCGGCGAGTTCCGCGATCAGGGACCGGCTTGCGGCGCGCACCCGTTCGGGCCCGATCCCTCGTATCAGCAATTGCGGCATCTTGCATTCCTCCGATTCTCGTTCGAATCTATTATCCTTGCAATCGGCCGCAAAAGCAAACGCCCCGTCCGCTCGAACGGACGGGACGCTTTCCGGCGCAGCAAGGCGCGATCAGAACGTCTCCTTCATACATTCTATCCCGTCGTCAGGCGCTATTCGATGATGCTCGCATTTTGTCGAAAGCGCTTTTTTATGCTTGTACATTTTTTGTATAGTTTTGTCGCTTATTGTATTGCGGGAGCGCATATTTTTTCAAGGAAGGAGTTGAACTCTATTCGAAGCAGTAACGCGCCTAAAACTTCAGAAGAAAGGAGGACCCTACACAGCATGAAAAAAAGAGGATTGATCGCTCTCATCTTTTTGCTGATTTTTTCCAATGCGAATTTTGCAGGCTGGGCCCAGACGGCCAGCGCCGCTGAAATTACGGAGAACATCCTGACCCATGTCACTTTGACGGATGAAAACGGCAACGTCATCGATGCCAACGTCAACCCGGACGACCGGGTCGAAATCGGATCGATCGTCAATATCAGCTACGAATGGGAACTGGAAAACGGCCACTCCTACGGGGATGGCGACACGTTCCGGTTCGTGCTTCCCGAACAATTCAAGCTTTACAACGATGTGCCGGGAGATTTGATGATCAACGGGACCGATGTCGGCGACTTCATTGCCTACTGGCAAACGAATGAAGTCGTGATGACGTTCAACGATAACATCGCGTCGCTTTCCAACGTTCACGGCACGCTGACGTTCGAAACGGAATTCAGCGAAGAGACGATCACCGAAAACGCCGTGCAGGAGATCCGGTTCCCGGTCAAAACGGGAGATCAGATCATTACGGTCGTTTTCAATCCTCAGGTGACCCAAACGATCTCCAAAGCAGGCGTTCCCGACAGGGTGACGAATGCCCGGAGCATCGACTGGACCGTCGACTTCAACAAAAAGCTGGAACGCATCGAAAACGCCGTCGTTTCCGATCCGATTCCGGACGGGCTTACGCTGACGGCCGGCTCTATTCAAGTATATGAACTGAATGTCAGCGTTAACGGCGACGTTTCCGTCGGCGATCTCGTTCCGGAAAGCAACTACACCGTCGGCAAGATCGGCGGAACGGACGACTTCGAAATCTCGTTCGACGACATCGACCGCGCTTTCCGGATCGTCTTTTCGACCGAAATCGCGGACAGCGCCGTCACGACGTTCCCGAACACCGCCACGCTATCCGGAGACAACATCCCGGATTCGCCGGCCACCGCTTCCGTCAGCGCTCCGCGAGGCGAATGGCTGGACAAGGCCGCCGTCGGTTACAATGACGACCTGCAAAGAATCACGTGGGAAATCAAGTACAACTACGGCGAGAAGGCGGTTGACGCAAGCGACACGCTGATTTCGGACCGCTTCGATGCGACTCACGAGCTGGTGACCGAATCGTTGAAGGTTTACGAAGTCACGTTGAACGCGGATGGCAGCGAGAACGTATCCGCCGAGCCGATCGACGAGGATCTGTATACGGTAACTGAGTTTGAAGGCGTCGAAGTAGGCGGAGTCGAGAAAAACGGTTTCGACCTCACGTTTGACAACAATATCGACAAAGCGTATAAAGTCGTATATGAGACGCAAGCGACCGGTTACGTGTACGAAAGCGATACGATCCATAACTCGGTAACGGCGGACGGCGTGACCAAGACGGCCCAGCGCGGGATTTACCAGGTCGTGCTGTACAAGGCGTCCTCCAATCCGAAGTATGACGCGAAAACGGTCGACTGGCGAGTCGTCCTGAACCAGAACGGCTACGCCTTCAAGAACGTCAAGTACACGGATACCTTCTCCTCCGGGGGGCTGGAGCTTGATCCGGCGACGCTCAAGGTTACCCGGGAAGACGGAAGCGAGCTTGCGGCGGGAACCGACTATGAAGTCGATTACCTGCCGGACAACACGGCTCCCGATTACAAACAGGGATTCGTCGTCCGCTTCCTGGGGACGGTGAACGAAGAGTATACGATTACGTATACGACTAAGTTCACGTATTCGTACTTGACCTCCGGAGACCGGTTCAACAATACGGGCAAGGTCGAGTGGGTCGAGTTTTACGATGAGGAGGAAACTCCCCATTCCAAAACGGTGACCTCCGAGTTCAACCCGGACGGGTACACGAAGGCGAACGGCTTCAAGAACGGCACGTACGACCCGCGGACGAAGGAAATCACGTGGAATATCGGCGTCAACTATAACCTGCAGCACATGGATAACGCCGTGATCACCGACGTTCTGCAGTCCAATCAGGCTTACGTGGATGGTTCTCTTGAAGTCCGCCATCTCACGTTGACCGGAGGGAACAACGGCGTAACGGTCGGCGATGAAGTTGACGACGCGCTTTATACCGCGAATTGGACGGACAGCCCTGATGGAAAGATGCTGACCGTCGACTTTATCGGTTCGATCGACACGCCTTATTACGTTACGTTCAAGACGACGCTCGAAGGCCAGCTTGTCGTCCGAACCATCCCTAACACTGCCGTGTTAATGGACGGAACGGAAACGATCGCAAGTCTTCCGGCTTCCGTCACGGTGCCGCAAGGCGGCGAGTACGTGGCCAAGGATGCCGCGCAAAACGGCAGCCTGATCGACTGGACGGTTTACATTAACCGCGGCCAGTCTCACGTATCCGGCGCCAAGGTCATCGATACGCCGACGCCGAACCAGATTTTGATGGAGGATTCCTTCAAGCTTTACACCACGAATGTCGACGCTAACGGTACGGTCACGAAAAACGAGTTGATCCCCGATAACGGCACGGTATACGAGCTTGAAGTCAACACCGAAGCGGATGGATCGCAATCGTTCACGCTGAGCTTTGTCCATACGATCGATGTTCCGTATATTCTGGAATATCAAACGTTCATCAACGCTCCGGACCGTGCGAACGTCGGCAACTCCGTGCTTTTCCAAGGCGACGAGATCTCGACGGAAGAAGTCCAAACGTCCAAGACGATCCAGATTCGCAAATCGTCGGGTTCGGGTACCGGAACCGGCTTGACCGGCAGCCTGAAGGTCGTCAAGATCGACCAGGAGTGGCAAACGCACAAGCTGGCCGGCGCGAAATTCAAACTCGAACGCGTCGCAAGCAACGGCGCGCGGATTTTGATTTCGCACGATACGTCCGCCACGGACGGAAACGGCGAGCTGCTGTATGAGGATTTGCTGTTCGGCAACTACGTTTTGACGGAGACGGAAGCGCCGGAAGGCTACCTTTTGGATCCCGTCGAGCGTCCGATCACGATTACCGCCGGAGTGACGGAACCTGTCGTCGAAACGTTTGAAAACGTCAAGGATCCGGATTATCTCGGAAACTTGCTCGTTCGGAAGGTCGACGAAGCATCGAGCGATCCTCTTGAGGGCGCAAAGTTCAAGTTGGAACGCAGAATCTCCGATGGCACGCGCGTCTTGATTGGCGAACAGGTTACGGACGTTTCGGGCGAGATCCGGTTCGACAACCTGTTCTTCGGCGACTATATTTTGACGGAGACGGAAGCACCGGATGGGTATTGGCCGAATACTGCGGAACGGACGGTTACGATCGTTCCGAAGAATGGCAGTCCCGATCCCATAACCGTCACCGAAATCGTCGAAAACAAAAAAGACCTCGGCTCCATTCGGGTGGTGAAAGTCGATCGGGATACGAATGCTCGCCTTGAAGGCGCGACGTTCAAGCTCGAATTGGATGTTGGCGGTACTCGCACCCCAATTGGGACACCGGGTACTACAATCGACTCCGGGGAACTTACGTTCGAAGGGCTGGTTCCGGGTACGTATTACATTACCGAAACTGTCTCGCCAGAAGGTTACATTGATAACCCGACCGAACGGGAAGTAATTGTACCCAAGTTCTCCACAGCCGATGTTGTAGTAACGGTGGAGAATATCAAGGAAGTTAGGGCCATCAAAGTCTTGAAGGTCGATGCTGTCACGGATGAACCGCTGGCGGACGCAGAGTTCAAACTCGAATCCGTTGCAGCCGACGATTCCCGCATTGTAGTCGCTACCGGCACCACTAATGCCGACGGCGTGCTGCAGTTCGACAATCTCCCCGACGGCGAGTACGTCCTGACGGAGATAAGCGCTCCGGAAGGCTATTTGCGGGATGCGACCGAACATCCGATCACGATGGTCTCCAACAGAACGGAACCTTTCGTTGTCGAGCTTGAGAATGACAGAGATCCCGATTACTTCGGAGACCTGCTCATTCGAAAAGTGGACGACACGGATCCCGGCATTCGTCTTCAGGGCGCCGAATTCAAGCTCGAACGCATTGCTTACGGCGGCGGACGCGTAGTCGTCGGTACCGGCGTTACGGACGATTCGGGCGAGATCCGGTTCGACAACCTGTTCTTCGGCGACTATATTTTAACGGAAACGAAGGCACCGGACGGATATTGGCCGAATACGACGGAGCGTACCGTCACGGTTGTTCCGAAGAATGGCAGTCCCGATCCCGTAACCGTCACCGAAGTCGTCGAAAACAGAAAGGACCTCGGCTCCATTCGGGTGGTGAAAGTCGACAAAGACTCGGGTCAAACTCTTGCAGGAGCGACATTTGAGCTCAGTTCGGCTGGCGGGGTCTCCAAAGTCGGCACGACTGGCGAGAACGGCATATTGTTGTTCGGAGGTCTGGTTCCGGGAACGTATATCCTTACCGAGACAAACGCTCCGAACGGCTATATCCTTGACGCTACTCAACGAACGGTCGTCGTTCCCAAGTTCTCAAACAACGCCGCTGTTGAAGAAGTAGTGGAGAACGCCAAGGAAGTTCGTGCCCTTAGGATACTGAAAGTCGAGCAGGGTTCCAACAATCCGCTTGAAGGTGCAACGTTCGAGCTCGAATCGGACGTTGGCGGTACGCGTACGGTAGTCAAAACCGGCACCACCGATGAAAACGGCGTCCTGCTGTTCGATGACCTGCCGGTCGGCACTTACTTCCTGACGGAGACAACCGCTCCGGCCGGATATATGCTGGACGCTACCGAACGTACGGTTACGATTGAACCCGGCGCTTCGGCTCCGGAGGAGATCACGGTTGAGAACTCCATCGATCCGGATTACTTTATTGGCGACCTGAAAGTACTGAAAGTCGAGCAGGGTTCCAACAATCCGCTTGAAGGTGCAACGTTCGAGCTCGAATCGGACGTTGGCGGTACGCGTACGGTAGTCAAAACCGGCACCACCGATGAAAACGGCGTCCTGCTGTTCGATGACCTGCCGGTCGGCACTTACTTCCTGAAGGAGACAAGCGCTCCGGACGGATTCGTGCTGGACGCTTCCGAACATACGATTACGATTGTACCCGGCGCTTCGGCTCCGGAGGAGATCACGGTTTCGAACGAGAGAGAGCCGGTTGTTCCGACGCTCGGCAGCATCAAGGTCGTCAAAGTCGATGAAGACGGCATTACTCCTTTGGCCGGCGCTTCGTTCGAGCTCAAATCGGGTGACCCTTCGTTCTCCGATGAGGGCACGACCGACGCAAACGGCGAGCTGCTGTTCGAAGACCTGCCGCTCGGCTCCTATACCCTGACGGAGACACAGGCTCCGGACGGTTATACGCTCGACGATTCTCCGATAACGGTTGCCCTTTCCGACAGCGACAAGGACAAGACCGTTGCGGTTGAAAACGAGAAAGAGCCGGTTGTTCCGACGCTCGGCAGCATCAAGGTCACGAAAGTCGAGCAAGGAACCGGCACGAAGCTCCCCGGAGCTACGTTCTTACTTGAACGAGTCGAGAGCGTCGCCGGCACCACTTACTGGACGGGCACGACTGGCGACAACGGGGAATTTTTGTTTACAGACCTGCCGCTCGGCACCTACACCCTGACGGAGACACAGGCTCCGGACGGTTATAGGCTCGACGATTCTCCGATAACGGTTGCCCTTTCCGACAGCGAAAAGGACAAGACCGTTACGGTTGAAAACGAGAAAGAGCCGGTTGTTCCGACGCTCGGCAGCATCAAGGTCACGAAAGTCGAGCAAGGAACCGGCACGAAGCTCCCCGGTGCTACGTTCTTACTTGAACGAGTCGAGAGCGTCGCCGGCACCACTTACTGGACGGGCACGACTGGCGACAACGGGGAATTTTTGTTTACAGACCTGCCGCTCGGCACCTACACCCTGACGGAGACACAGGCTCCGGACGGTTATAAGCTCGACGCTTCTCCGATAACGGTCGTTCTTTCCGACAGCGACAAGGACAAGACCGTTGCGGTTGAAAACGTCAAGAAACCGGATGAGCCGGCTCCCGAGCCGCAAAGCAGCAGCCTCAAAATCGTGAAGGTCGAGCAAGGAATCGGCACGAAGCTCCCCGGAGCTACGTTCAAACTTGAACGAGTCGAGAGCGTCGCCGGCACCACTTACTGGACGGGCACGACTGGCGCCAACGGGGAACTTTTGTTTGCAGACCTGGAGTTCGGCACGTACCAACTGACGGAGACCAGCGCTCCGAGCGGTTATCTGCTCGATTCGCAAGCACGTTCCGTCACTCTGGCAACCTACGGAATTACCGAAATCATCGTAGAGAATGCCAAAAACAACCCGGGGCCGGTCGATCCGGGAACCCCGACGACAGGCGCTCTCAAGATTCTGAAAGTCGATCAAAACTCCAAAACGCCGCTCCCCGGAGCTACGTTCAAACTTGATTTTGTCAGCGCCGACGGTGTCGTCGTTCCGTTCGGAACGCGCACCACGGATACCGAAGGAACGATTGCGTTCGACGGTTTGCCGTTCGGCGAGTACATTTTGACGGAGATCGAAGCGCCGACAGGATACGTTTTGGATGCACAGGAACGTCGTTTCACGGTAAACTCGACGGAAACGATCGTTGTCACGGTGGAAAACGTCAAGGAACGGGTTGAACCTGTTTTGAAATCCTTGAAGGTTTCTAAGGTCGACCAGGATTCCAACGCCCCGCTGGCGGGAGCGACGTTTAAACTTGAGCGCCTTGAAGCCGACGGCACCCGTGCACAAATTGCCACCGGCACGACCGACGCGAACGGCGTTCTGCTGTTCGACAATCTGCTTGCCGGCAATTACGTTTTGACGGAGCTGGCCGCTCCGAACGGCTATGTACTGGATATGACCGAGCGTTCGATTACGATTTCGGAAACCGGAAGCGAACCGTTGGAGACGATCGTGTTCAACAAAAAGTTCGTGATTCCGCCGATTCCGACGCCGGGAACTCCAGGAACTCCGGGAACACCGGAGACGCCTGAAACGCCGACGACTCCGGAAACGCCGGGAACGCCGGAAACGCCGGGAACGCCTACGGACCCAGAGACGCCGACGGCTCCGGAGACGCCAACGACTCCGGAAACGCCTTCCGGGCCTGTACAACAGCCTGTGACGGAGAAAGAGACAACCAGACAAGACACTCCGATCACCGGAAGCGTCGAGCTCGCCGAAGGAAGCGTTCCGAGCATCGGCCAACAGCCGGAGCATGGAACGGTTACGCTAAGCGCAAACGGAAAATGGACGTACACGCCGAACCCGGGCTATGTCGGCAAAGACGTGTTCTCCATCGCCATCCTGAGCGCAAACGGAACGGTTGAGGAAGTTTGGTTTGAAATCAATGTCGAAGCGCTGTCGCAAGGCGGCGTCGACGGCAACGATGACCATAACGCTTCCCCAGACGTGAAGGAATTGCCCAAGACGGGAGAAAATAGTCCTTTGCCTTACCAAGTCGCCGGGATCGCCTTGATCCTGCTTGGACTTGCTTGGCGGGCTAGACGCGTTCGCGGGTAAATCGAATTCAAAAAAGGATCCGGCCGAAAAGCCGGATCCTTTTTTTTCGATTCGCTTCGATTTATTGAAACTCGATATCGATCTTTCGGCCGGAACGGGGCTCCTGCTTCGGCAAACGGATTTCGAGAACGCCGTTTTTATAGCTTGCGGAAATGCCCTCTTCCCTAACTTTCGCGGGCAGCGTCACCGAACGCTGAAACCGCCCCTCGAACCGCTCGCGGCGATGCGCCTGGGCTTCCTTCCACTCGTTTGCGGAATGATAGACTCCTCCGACGGTCAGCCGGTCCCCCTCCGCGTCGATGTGGATGTCTTCTTTTTTCTCCACGCCGGGGATTTCGCAATGCACGACGACTTCCCTGTCCGTCTCGAACACGTCCATTCGCGGAAAACTGCTCCCGGGCCTCAAGCTCGCCGGAAAATCGTTAAAAAACCGGTCCAGATCCCTTTTCCAATGCTCCAGGCTTTGAAACGGTTCGTAAGGCGTAAGCGCCACGGCACAAACCTCCCCTAAAATGAATCGAGCTTCGGTTAATATGGGACGATGGCAGCCTTTTTATTCCATCCGCATCTCCCTTATCCCAAAAAACCGGCCGGACGATCCGCCCCGCCGCGGCTCATCCATTCGCCCTTCCGGTCTTTGTGCAGATCGCTTTTGAGCTCGCCGATCAGCTTGTCCAGCTTGACGTCGCCGTCGTAATGCTTCTGCAGCGCCGCCGACACGTACAGCTCCCCGAGCTGGGCGAGCGAGAAGCCTTCGGTGCGACGGGCCGCCTCGACGGCCGCATCCGCCCCCGCAAGCCGCGCGAAGCCGCGCTTTTTCAAATAAAGCAGCCGCAGCGCCTCATCCGGCAGCTTCACCTCGTGAGCCCGGTCGAAGCGTCCGGCCCGGTTCATCAGGGCGGGGTCGATTTTTTCCGGGTAGTTCGTCGTGCCGATCAGGAAAATGCCTTCTTTGGACGCGACGCCGTCGAGCGTATTCAGGAAAAAAGAGCGGCAAGCTTCCGGCATCGAATCGATATCCTCAATGACGAGCACCATCGGCGACAGCTTGATCGCGGAGGCGAACACCTCTTGTATCGATTCGCTCGTCGTATACTCGGTAATTTGCCAATAGGCGACGGGGGCCTCCACGCTGCCCGCGATCGACTTGACGAGCGTCGTCTTGCCGTTGCCCGGCTTGCCGTACAGCAGAATGCCGCGTTTGTACGGAATGTCGTACGTCTGGAAAAACGTTTTGTCCTCGGAAAAAAACTCATCGATATAACGGAAAATTTGCCGTTTCAACGCTTCCTCCATCACGACATCTTCCCGGGAGACCGCTCGGCTAAGCGGCTCGTGCTTGCGCTCGAGTCCGTCCCGCGTATCGACGAACAGCGCGATTTTCCGCTCCCGCAGCTGCCTTGCCTTCATATCTTCCAGAAAAGCGCGCAGGGAATCGTCATCTTTGGCGAAAAGGATATCCTCGTAGCCGAGACCGTACTCGTTCAGCTTCGGAATGCGGGCGAACGCGACGGAGTGGCCGGGATAGCCGAAAACGTTGTTTCGAATCGCCGGCCGGATGCCGATTTTCTTTTCGTACGGTTCCTGGTCGAATTTGAATTCCCTCGTCTCGACGAGGTCGTAAATGCTCGCGACGTGCTCCATGCCCGGGAAGCCTCCGCGAACGTCCTCCTCCAGGCCGTCCCAGGCATCGTTTGCGTCGCTTTCGTAATAGAGCTGCAGCTCGCACCCGTACCGTTCCTTCAGCAGCCCGGAGATGCGGTTCAACACGGAAACATAGTCAAAATAGGCCTTCGTGCGAGGGGAGTCTTCCGGATTCCATCTGGCCACGAAACGATCCGAAACGGCCCCCTCGCGTTTGAGGTTCTGGATGTTACTTGTCATAAGCTTTTATACTCCTTTTACGGTCGCGAGCGGGCGGCATTTGGCCGCGACGGAGGCAAGCTCCGCGCCAACGACGCTTTCGATAATTTGGTCTACGTTTTTGTAGGCTTGCGGCGATTCGTCCACGATCGCTTCCAGGGCCCGGTGAATGACGACGATCTCGTCCTCTTGGCCGACGAGAAGCGAGGAGGCGAATTCGTCGACGGTAACCAGCTTTTTGGTGGCGCTGCGCGACCGGATGCGCCCGGCTCCGTGACAGATGGAGTAAGCGTTGCGCGCCCCCTCCGGCCTGCCGACCATCAAATACGAAGCCGTCCCCATCGAACCCGGAATGAGCGCCGGGTGTCCCGTTTCGGCGTACGGCTCCGGGTTGGCCGGATGGCCCGGAGGCAGCGCCAGCGTCGCGCCTTTGCGGTGCACGAACCACGCGCGTCCGTCGCGTTCCTCTTCGCAAGCGTAGTTGTGCATCAAATCGTACAGCGTCCGCATTTCGAACGGAGCCGAGCGTGTCCCGGCACGCTTCCCGCACGGCGTACGCGATCAGATGGCGGTTCGCCGTCGCGAAGTTGAGAGCCGAATACATCAGATCGACGTACGTCCGGCCCGCCTCGCTGTCCGTCGGCGCGAAAACGAGCTTCGGATCGGCGGTGCCAAGCCCGAGCCTGCGCATCGTCTTCGCGACTTCCGTGCCGCAATACTGGTTGACCGCACCGCCCCAGGCGCGGGAACCGGAATGGATCATGACGACGACCTGGCCGTCGAACAGTCCCCATTTTTCGGCCGTTCCCCGATTCGCCTCGTCGATTTCGACCGCCTGAAGCTCCACGAAATGATTGCCGTTGCCCAGCGTCCCGAGCTGACGGTGCGCACGGTGCCAGACCGGCTCCGGGAGGCGGTTCAGCGCGTTTTCGTCGAAACGGAACCGGCTGTTTTCCACATGCGTGAGCGAAGTCGCCTTTCGCGGCGCGTAGGCGTCGGGGACGTATTTTTTCGGGAGTCCGTGCAAACCGTTTCGCAGAACGTCCTCGACGCGAAGATCGGAAAAATGTCCGCGCGCATGCTGCTCGACCGGCATCCGCTTCTCGATCTCTTTCACGAGCTTCCGCCGAAGCTTGACCTCCTTGATCTCCGCCGCGTGCAGGTTCGTCAAGTGAACCCGCATGCCGCAGCCGATGTCGCTGCCCACGATGGACGGGGAAACGTACGCCTCGCCCGCCTCCCAAATCGCCGTCGTCCCGATGCAGGTTCCGACGCCCACGTGGACGTCCGGCGTGTAGCTCATATAGCGGATCGCCGGAATTTGCAAATTGTTGTTCGCCATTTCGAACACTTTGGCTCCCATGGCGCCGTACAGCTCCTCGCCGGCATATACGTGCACGTCCCCCGCCGGGAGACGGACGGGCCGATAGTAGGAAGATAATTTTGGTGCTCTGAACATATAAAAATTTTAACTCCTTTTGTTCTTATTTGGATTGTGATTTTGCAGCGATTGGCGGCCCATTCCCGGCCCGCGGCCGCGATGTAGCGCACCGGGTGCTCCTCTTCGGGCCCATCCCCGACCCGCGGCCGCGATGTAGCGCACCGGGTGCACTTCTTCGGGCCCATTCCCGGCCCGCGGCCGCGATGTAGCGCACCGGGTGCACTTCTTCGGGCCCATTCCCGGCCCGCGGCCGCGATGTAGCGCACCGGGTGCTCCTCTTCGGGCCCATCCCGGCCCGCGGCCGCGATGTAGCGCACCGGGTGCTCCTCTTCGGGCCCATCCCGGCCCGCGGCCGCGATGTAGCGCACCGGGTGCTCCTCTTCGGGCCCATCCCCGGCCCGCGAACGCGATGTAATGCACCGGGTGCTCCTCTTCGGGCCCATCCCCGGCCCGCGGACGCGATGTAGCGCACCGGGTGCACTTCTTCGGGCCCATTCCCGGCCCGCGGCCGCGATGTAGCGCACCGGGTGCACTTCTTCGGGCCCATTCCCGGCCCGCGGCCGCGATGTAGCGCACCGGGTGCACTTCTTCGGGCCCATTCCCGGCCCGCGGCCGCGATGTAGCGCACCGGGTGCTCCTCTATCGCCCATTCCGCTTTCGCGAACGACAAAAAAAACCGCGAGCCCAATCGCTCGCGGCTGTTGCGTATGCCGATAAAAACGCACGCAGAATCCCGATGCCGGTTATCCTGCCGTAACGCCAAATTGCGCCCGCCGAGGCCGATGGACTTTGTCCCGATTATTCAGTTGCGGCTTCAACGACAGCGTAAGTTGAATGCGGGTCACGTCCGTCGACCTCCTTTCGCTTCAAGTTATTGCTTATCATAATGGCGAAAATAACCATTTGTCAACACAAAAATAAAATATTTTTATAGGGCCGGTTACTTTCATTTATCCGGTTGGTTTTCACGAATCGTCCGCTTTCGTCACATCTCGATCCCCAAGACGGCCGGTACGCCCTCGTCGTAATAATGCTTGATCGCCTTCATCTCGGTGACGAGATCGGCGGCGGCGATGATGTCCGGATGCGCGTCGCGGCCGGTGAGCACCAGATGCATGCCCTGCGGGCGGCGGCGAATGACGTCCAACACTTCCTGCAGCGACAGCACGTCGTCGACCGGAAAACGGTCGATCGCCAGCGCGTTGTTGATCTCGTCCAAAATGATCAGGCGCTCCTCGCCGTGCAAAATCCGCCGCTTGGCCAACTCCCAGCCGCTTCGCAGAGCTTCCCGATGCTCCTCCGGCGTCTTGGTCCAGGTGAACCCGATGCCCGTCTGGACGATTTCGACGCCGAGTTTCTGAAGGGCAAGCTGTTCCCCATAGCTGCGCTGGGGGGACTTGATGAATTGAATCGCCAGCACGCGGTGACCGCGTCCCGTCGCTCTCGCGGCCAACCCCATCGCCGCGGTTGTCTTCCCCTTGCCGTCCCCGGTATATACAAGCACCAGTCCCCGTTCCTTGCTCGGCTTTTCCTTAGCGGACAATCCATCGGAGCCAGCCATACCGGGCGCTTCTTCCTCGTTCCCGACGACCAATCCGGCAGTACCCTCAATTTCTCTCTTTCCCGTTATCCCACTGGTTCCACCCGCTCGATTCAACACGTCCGATCCCTCTGTCTCGCTCTTTCCCGTTATCCCACTGGTTCCACCCGCTCGGTTCAACACGTCCGGTCCTTCAGCCTCGATCTTTCCTGCTATCGCACCCGCACCCGTTCCATCCATTCGGTCCGACACATCCGAACCCACAGCCTCGCTCGTTCCCTCTATCGCATCCGGTCCATCCGTTCGTTTCGTCCCGCTCACCTTCTCATCCCTCCATCATCCGATAAATGTTCCCCACATCCAGGTGCTTGCGGACATGCTCCGCCAGCCGGTCGAACGCTTGCTTCCGCAGCTCTCCGAACCGGGTTGCTTCCAAAAGCGGCGCAAGCCCCTTGTCCGCGCGCAGCTCGTTCAGCCATTCCCGGCGCAGCGCATCGTTATGAAAAACGTCGTGCAAGTAGGTTCCCCAAACCTTGCCGTCCGCGGACATCGCCCCATCCCGATGCCAGGACCCGGGCTCTTCCGGCAGCCGAAGCGGTCGCAGCCGAAACGGCGCGTCCGCCGGCTCGAGCGCGACCGTCCGGCCCATATGAATCTCGTAGCCTTCGACATTCACTTCCCGCCCGCGCCGAACTTCATGGCCGCCTTTCCCGTCACTCGTTCGGTCCGCTTGTCCGCCGCGAACACCGTTTCCAACGGCAGCAAGCCGATACCGGCCGTTTCCGCCGCGGCGGATTCCACGCCTTCCGGATCGAGCAGCCGCCGCCCCATCATCTGGTAGCCGCCGCAAATGCCGACGACCCGGCCGCCGCGCTCCGCGAACGCCAGCAGCTTCGCTTCCAGCCCGGCCGCGCGCAAAAACCGCAAATCCTCCGCCGTATTTTTGCTGCCCGGAAGAATGACGGCGTCCGGCTCGCCCCAATCGGCAACCGAGGCCACGTAACGCACGACCGTATCCGGCTCCGATAAAAGAGGATCGACATCGGTAAAATTCGAAATCCGCGGCAGACGGAGCACCGCGATATCGAGCCTACGATCCGCGGAAGGGGCTCCCCCGGCGAGACGCCGCTTGCCGTCGAGCGAAGCCGAATCCTCGTCTTCAAGCGCCAGGTCCGGCAAATACGGGACGACGCCGACGACCGGCTTGCCGATGCGCCGCTCCAGCCAGTCGATTCCCGGCCGGAGCAGGGACGCATCGCCCCGGAACTTGTTGATGATCACGCCCCGAACCCGCTCCCGCTCATGCGGCTCCAGCAGCTCCAGCGTGCCGACGACGGAGGCGAACACGCCCCCCCGGTCGATGTCCGCGACCAGCAGCACCGGCGCATCGGCCCAGCCGGCAAGGCGCATATTGACGATATCCCGGTCCTTCAGATTCACTTCCGCAGGGCTGCCCGCCCCTTCGATCACGACGATGTCATAGGCCGCCCGGAGCCGTCCGAGCGCTTCCTTGACGATCCCTTCCGCATGCGGCAAATAGCTTTCCCGATACTCCCTTGCTCCGAGGTCCCGGAAAGGCTTGCCGTGAACGACCACCTGCGCCGACATTTCCCGGCTCGGCTTCAGCAAAATCGGGTTCATGTCCGTCGTGGCGGCGATCCCGCACGCGTCGGCTTGCATCCCTTGAGCCCGCCCGATCTCCTTGCCGTCCGGCGTCACGTAGGAATTGTTGGACATGTTCTGCGATTTGAAAGGGGCGACGCGATAGCCGTCCTGCTTGAAAATCCGGCAGAGGGCGGCCGTCAGCAGACTTTTGCCGACGTCGGAAGCGGTGCCCTGCAGCATGATCGTTTTTGCGGATTTCAATTCGCGGTCCGTATCCGACGACGTTTGCGCGGCGGCGTTAATCTCGCCAGCCGAATCCGGCATCGGCCGATGCCCGCCTTCCGCGTTCCGCACCGCGCCCGCTGCCTCATCCTCCCCATGAACGCTCCTCATCGCGCCCGCAACCTCATTCCCGCCGTCATGCCTCGCCATCGCAACCCGCCCCTTCCTTCAGCGCCGCAGCCAGCTCGGCAAGCAGCCGCTCGTTCTCGTGCCGCAGCCGAACCGCAAGGCGAAAATAACGCCCGTCGAGCCCCGCAAACAACGACGCGTCCCGAATCAGAATTCCGCGCCCCGCCATGCGGCGCTGAAGCTTCTTCGCGTTCCAGGGGCTGTCTTCCGGCAGCGAAACGAGCAAATAGTTGACCTCGCTTGGCACGACGGCAAGGCCGAGCGATTCGAGCCCGGCGACGAGCCGCGGCCGCTCTTCGGCCAGCCAGGCCATCGTTTTCGCCGCATAATCCGTTTCCCCGAGCAGCGCCTCGCCGATATGCTGGGCGAGAAAATTAACGCTCCAAGGCGGCTGAAGCTCCCGGAGACGGGCGATCAGCTTCGGATGCGCGACGACAAAACCGAGCCGGATGCCCGGAATCGCGTAAAATTTCGTCATCGAGCGAAAAACAACGATCCGCTCCGAGCTTGCGGCCTCGCGCAGCAGCGACGCCTCCTCCCCTCCCGGAACGAAGTCGATAAACGCCTCGTCGATCAGCAGCGTCGCTCGGGACGTCCGAAGCGCTGCAAGCGCATCGGCCGGAACGAGCCTGCCCGTCGGATTGTTGGGATGCCCGATAAAAACGCAGCTGCCTTCCGAAAGCTTCAGACCGGCCAGCATTTCCGCCGTCAGCTCGAAGCCGTTCCCGGCGGCGAGCGGCAGCTCCTTCGTCCGAACGCCCGCCTTCCGCAAGGCGTCGCCGTACTCGGCGAACGAAGGCTGGGCCAGCGCCGCTTCCCGCGGCGAAACGCCCCGAACGGCCAAATCGATCAGCTCCGCGGCTCCGTTGCCGACGAGGATGCTCTCCTCCGAAATCCCGTGCGTCTCGGCCAATTTGCGCCGCAGGCCGCGAACCGCCGGATCGGGGTAGCGCGCGATGTCCCGCCACCGCTCCCGAAAAATCGCCTCGACGCACGCCGGGGGCCCGGCCGGGTTCATATTGGCGCTGTAGTCGAGCCACCCCGCTTCCGGCTTGCCGAAGCTCTCCTCCGCCGTCGCCCAGTCGCCGCCGTGTCCGAATCGTTCCAGCATGACGCCGTCTCCCTTCTTTTTAAGCGTTATAGATAAAAACCGCCGCCAACAGCAGCAGTCCGATTTCCGCGCATTCGTTCAGCGCCCCGTACACGTCGCCGGTCAGCCCGCCCAGCTTGCGCGAAGCGGAAGCGGCCAGCAGCGCGCCGGGAACGTAAGTAAAAATCGCCATGACCGCAAGCATGACCGCCCCTTCCCGCCAGTTCCACCGGCCGGCCGCGGCCAGGACGACGGCGCCGATCGCGCAGGCGGCCGCGAACGCATAAACCGCATGCCGCGGCCGAACGGTGCGGAACAGCCCGCCGAGCCCTTCGCCGGGCAATCGCGCATACGGCCAGCCGGCGATCGCCGTCGACATGAAGGCCCGGCTCCAGACGGGGATCAAAGCAAGCGCGGCCAAGGCAAAGGCCGACGCCCCTTCGCCCTCCCCGAGCAGCACGGACAGCAGCGAAACC
Organism: Cohnella algarum; assembly: GCF_016937515.1. NCBI lineage: Bacteria > Bacillati > Bacillota > Bacilli > Caryophanales > Paenibacillaceae > Cohnella > Cohnella algarum. The sequence goes on along the minus strand of NZ_JAFHKM010000002.1, from coordinate 3,406,602 downwards.
CGCAGCAGCAGCGAAAGCGTGCCCACGGCGACGCCCATCGCGCCGACGCGGCTGTCCTTCATGATCTCCAGCATTCGCTCGCGGGAGCGATGGCTGAGCAAGCCGTCGGCCGTGTCCATCAAGCCGTCGAGATGCAGCGCGCCGGACAAACCGATCCAGAGCGCCGTCAGCAGCACGGCCCCCGGGAGAGGCGGAAGTATGCGAGCCAGCCCCCACGCGGCTCCGGCGAGCAGCAGACCGATGACCAGGCCCGCGGCCGGGTAAAACGCGACGCTGCGCCGGCAGCTTCGCTCCGTGAATTCCGCCTCGACCGGCACCGGCACCCGCGTCAAAAACTGCATCGCGACGACGAACGGCTCGACCGCGCTTACCAAACGAGACTTAGCCATGCGCACAACAACCCTCCCGCCAACCAGAAACTGACTCCGTACAGAAGCCGGATCGTCCGGACGATGTCTTCGGCCTCCAACGGCCGCAGCGGCCAGCCGAGACGGGCCCGCTCGCTCGCGACGCCCCCGTACCGGTTCGTGCCGCCGAGCTCGAACCCGAGCGCCCCGGCCACCGCCGCTTCGGGGATGCCGCTGTTCGGGCTCGGATGCAGATGCGCGAACGCCCGGATCGAGCGCCAGGCCCTCCTCCCGGAGGCCAAGCGGGAGCAGGCTGCCGTCAGCGCCAGCAGCGCTCCCGCCGCCCGCGCCGGAAGCCAGTTCAGCACGTCGTCCAGCCGCGCGGACGCCCAGCCGAAATCCCGGTATTTTTCGTTTTTATAGCCGACCATCGAATCGAGCGTATTGGCCGCCCGGTACAGCATCGCAAGCGGCGCGCCCCCGATAAAAGCGAAAAAAAGCGGCGAAACGAAGGCATCCACCGTATTTTCCGCCACCGTTTCCACCGCCGCCCGCGCGACATCCTTTTCCGCCAGGCCGTCCGTGTCCCGCCCGACGATCCAGCCAGCTTTGATCCGGGCCTCGGCCAGATCGCCCCGCCGCAGCGGCCGGTAGACGAGCATAGCCGCGTCCTTCAGCCCTTTGACCGCCAGCGTCGTCGAAATAAACCAGACATTGACCGCATAGCCGAGCCAGGGGTGAATCCGGTCTGCAACCAGCCAAACGCCCCACATGAGCAAAAAAGAGGCCGCAACGACAGCAACCGTCAGGACGCAGCCTTTCAGCCGCAAAACGTTTCCGGACGGCCCGCGAAGCAGCCGCCGCTCCAGCAGGCCGATCAAGCGGCCGATGCCGACGACGGGGTGCGGCAGACGGCGCGGGTCGCCGATCAGCCAATCGGCCGCGATAGCCGCGACAAGCATCCCGAGCGTTTCCGGCAGCGAATAAAACATCATGCTCCGCTTTCCGTCCCCTCGTCACGCCAGCGGAACGCAAGGCTTTTCAGCTCGACCGGAATGCCCGCCGTCACCAGAAACACGCTGTCGCTCGCCGCCGCGATGCGCTGGTTCATGACGCCGGCCAAATCCCGGAACGACCTCCCGAGCCGGTATTCCGGCACGATGCCGTCGCCGACCTCGTTCGTCACCAACACGACGCGTCCCGAATAAGATTCGAGCACCCGCGCCAGCTCGTCGACCCGCGCGAGCACCCTCCGCTCGGCGTCCTCCGCCTCTTCTTCCGCGAGCAGCCAATTCGTCAGCCACAGCGTCAGGCAGTCGACCAGCACGACCGGCGCGTCCTCGCGCTCCCGCAGCACCCGGCACAGCTCGTAAGGCTCCTCGACCGTCTCCCAGGCGAACCCGGTCCGCTCCCGCCGCTCGCGGTGAAGCGCGATGCGTTGTCCCATCTCGTCGTCCAAAATCTGCGAGGTGGCCACATATACGCCGCGTTCGGCCAAGCGGGCCGCGTACTTTTCGGCGAACGAGCTTTTGCCGCTTCTCGCTCCGCCCGTGACAAGCACTACCATGCCCCTGCCCCCTAGCCTTTGGAAACGCCGGCGCTGTCGAACGTCGCCATTTCCCGCAAAATGCCGCAGGCCGCGTCGATCAGCGGAAAGGCGAGCGCAGCTCCCGTACCTTCGCCAAGCCGCATTTCCAATTGAAGCATGGGCGCAAGTCCCAGCTCCTCAAGCGTTCGCTTGTGACCCCGCTCGCTCGACAGATGGGAAGGAATCAGATAGGGTTTGACCCCTTCGGCGATCCGGCAAGCCGCGAGCGCGGCGACCGACGAGATAAAGCCGTCGATGACGACCGGAATGCCCATGGAAGCCGCACCGACAACGAGGCCGGCCAGTCCCGCGATCTCCAGCCCCCCGACCTTGGCCAAGGCGTCCACCGGGTCCTGCGGATCGGGACGGTTCAGCTCGAGCGCCCGTGCCACCGTCTCCCTCTTCAGGCGCAGCCCTTCGTCGCCGATGCCGGTGCCGCGTCCGACGACCTCCTCCGCGTCAAGCCCGGTCAGGGCGGCAAGGAGCGCCGAACTGGCCGTCGTATTGCCGATCCCCATTTCGCCGGTGGCCAGCACGTTATAGCCCTTCATCGACAAATCGTTAGCCACGTCCATTCCGGCGCGAATCGCCCGCACCGCTTCCTCGCGGGTCATCGCCGGCCCGCGCGCCAGATTTGCGGTGCCGCCCTCTCTCACCCTGCGCGAGAGCAGCTTTTCATGGACGATTTCAGGCCCTTTGACCCCCATATCGACGCAAACGACGTCCGCGCCGGCTTGGCGCGCCAGCACGTTGATCGCCGCTCCCCCGTTCAGGAAATTCGCCACCATCTGGCGCGTCACTTCCTGGGGAAAAGCGCTGACGCCTTCCTCGCATACGCCATGATCCGCCGCCATCACGACGACCGCCTTGCGCAGCCGCCCCGGCAGCTCGGGCGTGCCCATCGCGCCCGCCAGCTGCACGGCCACCGCCTCCAGCCTGCCGAGGCTTCCCGGCGGCTTCGTCAGCTGGTTCAGCCGGTCTTCTGCGGCCATCTGCGCCGCTTTGGCTGCGGGAACGATTTTTTCGGCCGCCGAGCGTATAAATGCCATATCTGTCGCTTCCGTTGACATCGGTTTTATCCGTCCCTTCTATGCCCTGCAGCCTCCGGCTGCAGCAAAATTTGCGGCGCTCCGGTTGCCGGATGCTTCGTGACGACCGTTCCGACGCCGTAAACGGAGCGAATTCGCTCCTCGGTCAGCAGCTCCTCCGGCGTTCCGATGCCGACCGCCTTCCCTTTGTCGATCAGGAGCAGCCGGTCGCAATAAAGCGCCGCCAGATTCAGATCGTGCAGCACCGCGACGACCGTCAGCCCCGCGGCCCTCCGCTGCCACAAGCGAATGCTGTCCATCAGCTGAATTTGCCGGCCGATGTCCAGATACGTCGTCGGCTCGTCCAGCATCAGCAGGCGCGGCTCCTGCGCCATGACCTTCGCCAGGGCGACGCGCTGCCGTTCGCCCCCGCTCAGAAACTCCAGCGTCCGCTCCGCAAGCTCGGTCAGCCCCAAATCCGCAAGAATCGCGTCGATCCTCTCGTCCGCGCTTTCCGGCTCTTCGCCCAGCCAGTTCTGATAGGGAAACCTCCCCATTTCGGTCACTTCCCGCACCGTGAACCCGACCTTCGGCAGCGCCTCCTGTTCCAGCACGGCGACGAAACGGGCCAGCTCCTTGCGGGTGAAGCTTCCGACCGTCCGGCCGCCGCGAACCTCGCGCAGGCCGCCGGGCGCGGATTCCGTAGCGCCTCCGAGCGCAACCTCGCCTTCGTCCGCCTTTTCCACGCCGGACAGGAGCTTGAGCAGCGTCGATTTGCCGCTGCCGTTCGGGCCGATGATGCCGAAAATTTCCCCTTCGTAAACGGAGAAGCCGATATCCGACAGCACCCGGCGTCCGTCATACGTTTTCCCAAGACGGTTCGCTAGAATCATGCTTCTACCCCCTGGCCCGGCTCCGGTTGCGCCGGAGCAAATAGGCGAAAAACGGCGCCCCGATAAAAGCCGTCACGACGCCGATCGGAATTTCCGTCGGCGACAGCAGCGTTCGCGCGGCCGTGTCCGCCAGCAGCATGTAGATGGCGCCGCCGACCGCCGACAGCGGCACGAGGAGCCGGTAATCGGGACCGGTCAGCAGGCGGATCAAATGCGGCACCACCATGCCGACGAAGCCGATAACCCCGGCCACGGAAACGGCCGCCGCCGTCATCAGCGTGCACACGACGAGAATCGTCACCTTCGTCCGCTCGACGTTGACGCCCAGATGCGCGGCCTGCCTTTCCCCCAAGGCGAACAAATTCATCGTCCGGCTGTAGCCGATCATGATGACGAGCCCCGCCGCCAAATAGGGCAGCAGCACGGCCGAGTACGACCAGCCGCGCAATGACAGGCTGCCGAGCATCCAGAAGACGATTTCGTTGATGACCTTATCCGATCTCGAAACCATGAACGAGACGAGCGAGCCGAAAAACGCCTGCAAAACGACGCCCGACAGCAGCAGCGTCTCCATCCGGATTTTCCCCTGGTCGCGGGCGAGCCGAAGCACGAGCGCCAGGCTGATCAATCCGGTCGCAAACGCGACGACCGGAATCGTCCATTGCGCGAACAAGCTGTAGCTGTACCCCATCAGGATAAGAAACGCCGCGCCTACCGCCGAGCCGGACGCGACTCCGAGCGTGTACGGGTCGGCGAGCGGATTGCGCAGTACGCCCTGAAAACCAGCCCCCGCTACCGACAGCATGGCGCCGATCAAAATCGCCAGCGCAATGCGGGGCAAGCGGATTTTCAGAACGATCTGCTCGGTCGAAGACTCCCAGTGGGGCGCGACGAGCGAGTCTCCGCCGGGCAGACTGTGCAGCAAAATGCCCCATACGTCCGCCAGGGGCAGACGCGCCGATCCCATGGAAAGGCTGAAAACGACCGTAAAGAGAAGGAGCGCCAGCGCAGCTCCTCCTCCAATCGCGCTTTTTCGCTTCATTCCTTCACCAGATCGGGATATACCGCTTTGGCGACTTCAACGAGCCCTTGCGTGATGCGCGGCCCCGGGCGCGACAGCACGTCCTGGTCGAGGCCGACGACGCGATTTTCGGCGATCGCCGTTATTTGATCCCAGCCGCTGCGGCCCTTGATCATCTCCTCCAGCGTCTTGCCCGACTCGCTGTCGGTCACGCCGAGCGTGAACAAAATGACGTCCGGATTTTTTTGCACGATCGTTTCTTCGTTGATTTGGTTCCAGCCCTCGGTATCTCCGGCCACGTTGATGCCGCCGGCCAGCGTGATCAGCTCGTCCATGAATTCTCCCTTGCCGACCGACCAGCCCGGGGAAAACTCGACATACACCTTCTTCTTGTCGGCTTCCGCCACGCCGGCCACCGCCGCGGCGACGCGCTCGACGTCTTCCTTCATCGAAGCGACGAGCGCCTCCGCTTCCTGCTGGCGATTCGTAATGATGCCCATTTGCAAAATGTTGTTCATCACGTCGTCGATCGACTTCGGATCGGTTTTGTACATGACCAGGTCGAGCGAACGCAGCTTGTTCAGCACGTCCTCCGGCATCGAAATGCCGGTTACGACGAGGTCCGGCTGAAGGGCGATAATCGCTTCCTCGTTCGGCTTCGTAATGCTGCCCACTTTATCCTTCGTCGTCGCCTCTTCCGGATAGTTGTCGAAATCGGACACGCCGACGACCTGCTCTCCCAGGCCAAGCGCGAACAAAATTTCCGTCTCCGCCGGAGAGGTGGACACGATCCGCCGCGGCGCCTGTTCGAACGTAAACGACTCGCCGGTCGCGTCCTGAACGGTCAGCGGATATTGCGTCTGCTTCGCTTCGCCGCTGTCGGACGCTTCCGGCGCCGACGACGCCGAAGCGCTCGGCGATGCGCTCGCGGAGGCGCTTGCCGACGCTTCGCCCGACGCGCCGCCCTCCCCGTTCGAGCTTCCGCAGCCCGCCAAAATCGACCCCGCCAGCAACAACGCGGCGAACCCCCACAAATAACGTTTCTTCATTGCACTACCACAATCCTTTCTGTCTGATTTCGAGGACTGCGCTTGAGCGATGAATGAATCTTCGAAACTTCCAACCGGTCGCTGCACGACAAAACCCTGCCTCCGTCTATCGGAAGCAGGGTCAGCAAATCAGGCTAAAGACGAACGGCACCCCTTGCGCACAGGGGCGTCAACGTCTTGGCGTATCCTGATCGAGCCGATCCTTTCCGCGAAGGATTCCGTTGGCTAAGCGCAGCTGGCAGGTTTCCTGGCTCCCCGGCCTTGCAGCTTCCCCCCGGCCTTCCCGCTTCCATCGGAAGCAGTGGCATCGTCGGGGTCGTTTCCGGGTTACAGTGGCGGGACCGCGCCGGACTCTCACCGGCTTCCCTTTTACCCTTGACGCGGACCTCCTGTCCGGACAAGGCACCAACTGGCTGAAAAATCATTCAAATGTTCAAGCGGCGGCCGCTTCTATCGAATTATAACGTACTCGGTCGGGAATGAATAGTACCGCGGGGTCCGCCGATCGCCTTCGAGGGCGTTTTGTGCGCAAACTGTTACAATCTTCCGCGTTTTAGCGTATACTTGGGGTCGGCGGCGGCCGCGCGCCGCCTCGCCGAAATTTTCACGGGAGCGTGAACCGCATGAGCAAATCGAAAAGCAAAAAAGCACGCCAAAAAGAAGAACGCTCCGGGCTCTTAAGTCCCGAAGCGCTCCGGGGACGATGGCAGCGCAAGCCGCAAACGCAAATCGTCCGAAACGGAAAAGCAGAGCAGCGCCGAACGCTGTGCCGCCGAAAAGGCAGCCGCGACGGCGCTGATTTTTTTGGCATGGCGATGCCGGCTTCGGAAATTACCGGAAATCCGGCGGCGTGCGCCGGGCGACGCCGGTCAATATTGCCGTTTCGATGACGGCGTGCCGGACTTTGGCCACCACCTGCTCGTTGAAAATGCTCGGTATGATATACTGCGCGTTCAGTTCGCCCGCCGACACGACCGAAGCGATGGCGCGGGCCGCCGCCAGCTTCATCGGCTCGTTGATGATGCGCGCCCGGCAATCCAGCGCTCCGCGGAAAATGCCCGGGAACACGAGCACGTTGTTGATCTGGTTCGGATAGTCGCTCCGCCCGGTCGCAAATACGCGCACGATCGGCAGCGCCGCCTCGGGGTCGATTTCCGGATGCGGGTTCGCCATGGCGAAAACGATGCGGTCCGCCGCCATTTTTCCGACATCCTCCGCATTCAGCACCCCGCCGCGGGACACTCCGATGAACACGTCCGCGTCCCGGATCACTTCCTTCAGCGTTCCCGGCTCGGCCTCCACCTGCGGCTGCTCGGACAGCCAGTGCCACATCGGATGGTCCGAATACGAGCCGCCGCGCACGATCGCGCCTTCGCGGTCGACCGGCACGAGCCTGCGGACGCCGGCGGCCAGCAGCATTTTGCATATCGAGACGCCGGCCGCTCCGATGCCGTTCACGACGACGCGAACCTGGTCGATCCGCTTGCCGACGACCTTCAGCGCGTTCAGCAGTCCCGCGATGACGACGATGGCCGTTCCGTGCTGATCGTCGTGGAAAATCGGAATATCGAGCTGCTCCGCAAGCCGCGTTTCGATTTCGAAGCAGCGCGGAGACGCGATATCCTCCAAATTGATGCCGCCGAAAATCGGCGCGATTGCCTTGATCGTCCGGATAATTTCCTCCGTATCCTTCGTGTCCAGACAGATCGGAAAAGCGTCGACGTCCGCCAGCTGCTTGAACAGCATCGCCTTCCCTTCCATGACCGGCGCCGCCGCGTACGGCCCGATGTCGCCGAGGCCGAGCACCGCCGTGCCGTCCGTGACGACGGCTACCGTATTCCGCTTGATCGTCAGCGAATACGCCTTGTCGCGATTTTCATGGATCGCCGCCGACACCCGGGCGACGCCGGGCGTATACACCCTGGACAAATCGTCGCGGTTGCGGATCGGCAAGCTCGGCTGAATGGCGATTTTGCCGCCCAAATGCGCCAGAAACGTGCGGTCGGACACGTTGATCAACTGGACCCCGTCCAGCGCTTTTAACGATTCGACGACCTGCGATTCCCCTTCTTCCGTTATATGTACCGTAATGTCCCGAACGGAAACGTCTTGCCCCGAGCGGATGACGTCGATGGACGTAATGTCCCCGCCCGCCCGTCCGATGGCCGAAGCCACGTCTCCGAAGTGAATGAGCGAATGATTCAGTTCCAAGCGAACGATTATGCTGTTGTAGGCCACTGTGCTTCCTCCTTGCATTTTATAAATGCCGCAGAAATAGTCTTCGTTGGGATTGAAGCCGCTTATTCGCGCGAACATTAAATGTTTCGACAAAGAAGCGCCGAATCCTGCCTGCCCGGCGACTCGCCTGTCGCCCTCCGGTGTTTCGATCTTCGTTTTGGCTATTGACCGGGCTTTGTTTCGCGATTAAAATATACCTAGATATTCGATACATAGATTATCGATGCATAAGGCGGAGGTTTCGATGAAAATCGGCAAAGAACTGATGAAAGGCAGCACGGTCATTCTCGTGCTTACCCTTCTCGACCGCAAGGAAATGTACGGATACGAGATGGTCAAGGAGCTGGAACGCCTGTCGGCCGGCGTATTCAACCTGAAGGAGGGTACGCTTTATCCGATTCTCCACGCCTTGGAAGCGCAACGGATGGTGGAGGCGTACTGGCACAACGAAGGGGGCCGCCAGCGCAAATATTACCGCATCACCGATCAGGGCCGCCTGCAGCTGGAGGAGCGGAAACGGGAATGGTCTCTTTTCAGCGCGACGGTCAACCGCGTGCTCGGGGAAGGGGGCGCGTCCTGATGGCGCTCGACCGAAACGAGCGGGTAGAGGCGTTTCTCGATCAGGTGTGCTCGCAAGTGAAGGCGAAGGAAATGCACGGGGAGATCCGTCTGGAGATCGGCGGGCATTTGGAGGAGGCGATCGCCGCAAGGCGCGGCGAAGGCGTTTCCGAAGAGGAGGCCGTCCGGCTTGCGATCGAATCGATGGGCGATCCGAAGCGAATCGGAAAGCATCTGCACAGCGTGCATAAGCCCAAAACGGAGTGGAGCGTCCTCCTGCTGACCGCGCTTCTGGTCGGGATCGGGATCGTGACGATGCTCGGCATCCAGCTAAGCGCCGTCGATCAGCGGATTTCCGGCATGGCTTTTGCCGTCCGCAAGGCGATGTTCTCCGTTATCGGATTCGGCCTGTTGCTTCTGCTCTATTTTGCCGATTATCGCAAACTCAAAGGGTGGATAAGGCCGCTGTACGGGGCGGCTTCCGTTCTGCTGCTTCTGCCGCAAGCGTGGTTGTGGGGACCGACGGTCGTAAACGGGAGCAAGGCTTGGATTTCGCTCGGCCCTTTCACCCTGCACGCCCCGACGTTGGCCCTTTACCTTTTCGCCGCGGCCATCGCCGGACGGGTTAGCCTGGAGGAACGGAAACCCCGCCGTTCTCTTCGGGAACAAGCTTTCTTTTTCGCCAAGGATTTCATCGTTTACTATGCGATTCCGGGAATTCTTTACTTGAGCTGCGGTTCGGCGACGACGTTTGCCGTTCATTTTATTTGCGTCACCGTCCTGCTGCTTGTCGGAAAACGTTGGAAACGGGCTGCCGCTTACGGCGCGCTGGTTGTCGCGATTCCGGCGATCGCGGCGTTCGGTATGCCGTCGTTGTTTGCCTTGTCCGGCAAGCTTGCTCTTTATTATGACCGGCTTAGGACGTATTTCGGTTACTACTCCGATCCGAAGCTGGCCGATTTTTACTCGAACCGCAGTCTGGATGCCATCTCCTCGGCCGGCTGGTGGGGACAGGGCTTCGGGACGACGTTGAAAAACATTCCCTATACGTATAGCGAAAACGTATTGACCTACTTCATTTACAGCTTGGGCTGGGCGGCCGGCATCGCTTTTGCGGCGATTCTGCTGCTGTATGGCGCGCGCATCTTCGGCATGGCCAGGCAAACGGCCGACCCGTTCGCTTCCTCGCTCGTGATCGGGTTGTTTTCCGTCATCGCCGGCAAGTTCGCGTTGAGCCTGCTGATGACGTTCGAGCTGCTGCCTCCCCATAGCTCGGCTCCCCCCTTCATCGCCTACGGCGGCCTGAACCAGGTGCTGGAGCTGGCGGCGGTCGGCCTGATGCTGAGCGTGTACCGGCGCAAGGACATGGTCCCGCGCGACGCCGCATCCGGCAGGGCGAAATAACCCGCGGCGGTCCGCAGGGCCATTAGCGAAAGACGCTAGCGGCCCTGCCCGCGCTCGTGCCGTCCGTGCCCGCGTTGCCGTCTGCCCCATGCTCCGGCCGTCGCCCGCCGCCTGCTTGTTCGCTCAAGCGTCGGCCGGCGACGGCCGGAGCCGTTTTTTCCACAAATAAAATCCGTATACGAACGCCACCGCCGCGAGAGCGGCCATGATCCGGTACAGCGACTGCCCGCCGAGGCGCTCCATCAGCCAGCCCCCCGCCGACGAGCCGACGATGCCGGATATGCCGAAAAACAGCACCGTCATCACCGTCTGCCCCGTCGATTTCCACTGCTCGGGGACGATCGAATGGAGATATTGGATCGCCGCCACGTAAAACAGGGCGAACGTCACCCCCTGAAAGACTTGCATGGCGACGAGCGGCAGCGGTTCCGTCACAAGCGAACTCAGCCCGAAGCGAACCAAGTACATGCCGGCCGAGACCGCCATGACCGCCAATTCCTTGCCGGGCTTGATCAGCTTGGCGCTCAGGGCGAAAAACAGCGCCTCCGACAGCGTCATCGCAAACCACGCCATGCCGGTATGTCGGACATTGCCGCCCATTTCCTCGATGTAGAGGCCGATGTACATGTCGTTCATTTTATGGGGAAGCGCCACCAGAAATACGAGAGCGAAGAAGGCCAGCATGCGCGGGTCCAGCATAAACGTCTTTAATTGCCCGAAAGCGATCGGCTTGGAGGAAGCTTTTACGTCCGACATGCTTAAGCCCAGCAGCAGCGTAACCAGTCCGAAGCCGAGAAAAATCCAGGCCAGGCTGCCCATCCCGAAAGCATGCAGAAACGTTCCCGCGGCCAGCGAGGTGAACGCGTAGCCCAGCGCCCCGAACGTCCGGATGGAACCGTAGCTGATGCCGACCCGCTGCGCCGTCTGCACGTTCAGGCTTTCGACCAGCGCGTCCGACGGCATGAAAAACAGATTCATCATCGCGACGAACAGCGCGAAAAGCCAAGCCTCCCGCGATTGAAACAGCAGCGTTCCGGCGATGACGGAGACCGTCAGGATGAAGAGCATGACTTTTTTGATCGTGCGGGTTCTATCGCAAACGATGCCCCAAAGCGGCTGGGAGACGATGCTGATCAGGCTGCCCATCCCGAGGATGAGGCCGATTTCCGTTTTGGAAATGCCGATTTGGCTTGCGTAAACGGGAAGAAACGAAATAAAAAGCGCAAACAAGGAAAAGAACCCGATATTGAAACCTCGAAGACGTACGGCTATGCTCACTCTGCGACTAGCTCCCTCTATGCGATGTTGTCAAAATAAATTCAGTTGTTCGGGAGGCTCCTCCCCGGATTCGGCGAATGGGCCGCGCGGATCGTTCGGCCGCTTCCCGTCGGGAGCGGTCAAATCGAGCTTCTCCATCATCCGCTTCGCGTTGGCGGCGGCGTCCCCGCCCGAGTTGTTGTTGAAAATGACGTAAACGTCCCGGCACATTTCCGCCAGCCGTTCCAGACGAACGCGCCACTCGTCCAGCTCCTCCTCGCCGTACTTGTACAAATAGCGCACCTCCCGCCAGTTCGGCGCGCCGGCCGCCTGCCAGCCCGCCGCATTGCGGCCGTGCATGCGAACGACGACCGTGTCGGGATCGGTCGCGCGCAGGACGGTCGGAACGGACCCGGCTCCCGCTTGGGGCTCGTCGCACACGCTATGGATCCAGCCCTGCTCCTCCATAAATTCCAGCGTCTTCTCGCGGAATTCCGGCGCGAACCAGCTTTGATGCCTGAACTCGAGCGCGCAGGGAAATCCGTTCATCCGCCTTCTCGTCTCCCGCAATTGCTGAACGTTTTCCCTCGTGCAATCGAACCACGGAGGGTATTGAAACAGCGCCGCCGCGAGCCGCCCCGCCGCAAACGCCGGCTCCAGCGATTCGCGGAACGCCTCGTACATCGCCTCCGTTCCGCCCGCCTCGGCGCGCGGCTGGCCGCGCTGATGCCCGGTCATTCCCTGGTACGCCTTCACGACGAAGCGCAGCGTCTCCGGCGTCTCCTCCACCCAGCGAGCGAAGCGCTCCTTCGGCTGGATCGCATAAAAGGAGCTGTCCACTTCGACGACGGGAAAGTGGCTTCCGTACGCTTTCAATTTATCTTTTGCTTTGACGGAAGGATCGTACAGCCGGTCGTGATCCCCCCAGCCCGCAAGTCCGATATGGATCATAAGCGCCTCCTTGAACCGAATCGAAGCGTGCGCCTGTCGTCATCTTTTCCGCTGGCGCGCTTATCCTATCATAATCCGTTCTTGGTTTTTTGTCATATTTCCCTCTTTTTCCCTAATTGTAAATTTGATAAGATGATTCCTATAAAGCAGGTATAAAAACGGATATTGAACCGATCCTCTCAACCTTCACATGACGAGCCCCTTGAACGAGAAATCGGCCATTCCTTCATTCGGGAGGTCGCTTCGGCATGGTTTATCTCTCGCTTCAATTGTCGCAAAGCTTTTTGCAGCAGGCGCTTCGCGCCGGTCAATTCGAGCATTTGAAAGTGCGGGTGCACGATACCCACCTGGTCGTTTACTCGCTGGAAGGCGACGAGGAGGCTTTGCGCGCCCTGTTCCTGCAGCTTCGGGCCAACCGCTTCTGGCTCAATATCGCAAGCCCGAAGGGCAAAATTCAGCCCACCCCCTTCATCGGTTCGGTTAGAGAGCTGTTCCCGATCCTGACCGACAAGCTGGCCTTTTCCCTCGTGCGCTGGTAACGCCCGTGTGCGTTGTCTCCGCTCTGCTGGTATAATCAGAGGACAACGGATCAGGGTGGTGACAGCGTGGAAGGACGTAAAGCCGTCTTATGGCTGACCGGATTTATTTTGCTCGTTTTCGTCTTTGTCGTCGTCATCTGGCTTGCCATTAGGTAAATGCCGCGAACAACTGTCCATCCACGGCAAGAAAGAAAGGCCGTCCTCGCCGGACGGCCTCTTTCCTTTATTTCAGCGTGATGACGTAGCTGACGAATCCTTCCTCCTTGTAGGTCGTCGCCAGCAGCTTTTTGCCCGAAGCGCTCCAGCGGAGCGTGGCGGCCGCGCTCTGGACGTCGACCGATAGCTCGGTCGCCTCGCCGGTCAGCGTATCGGCGACGATGATGCCGCCTTCGCCCCCGTCTTCGGAAATAAGATTGTAAGCGACCTTCGTGCTGTCCGGCGACCAGGCAACGCCGAATACTTGCGTGGCGGTGCCGAGCTTGAGCAGCTCGTTGCCCTTCGGATCGACGATATACAGCGTGCGGGTCGTTTCCGTCGCTTTCCGGACGAGCGCCAGCTGCTTGCCGTCCGGGGACGCGGCGACAGTCACCGCCGAATCGGACAGCTCTTCCGGCTCCGAGCCGCCGTCGGCCCGAAAATAAAGCTTCTCGCCGGCGATGTAAAAGAGGCCTTCGTCCGTCTTGGCCGCCGAAACGATGCGCGCGTCTTCCGGGCCTTCGAACAGCACCTCGGCGTTGCCCTCCGTATCCGAGGCGACGAGCGCCCCTTCCATCGTCTGGAACATGACGGTCGAATTGTCCAGCCATTGCGCGTCGCCGAATTCGATGAGGAAATCGCCCGTCGCGACCTTTTCTTTCGTTTCCATGTTCAGAATGAAGCCGTGCGCGGATTCTTCGTAATTTTGCTTGTAAAACAGATGCTTTCCGTCCGGCGACAGCACGGCGAAATTCTGGTTTTGGCTTTCCGGGTTTACCGCCTCGGCCGTACCCGCGTTCAGATCGTACGCGTACAGATTGTTCGGCGGCTGGGTCGACCCTTCCACCTGGATCGGCTCGACGTCCGGATTTGGCTTCATGACGAGAAGGGAATCCTCGGTCAGAAACCCGTTGCCCATGCCCTCGACGTTTTTGATGTTCGCGACCTCGATCGGTCCCGCGGCCGGCGCGGGCGTCTCGACGACCGTAATCGTTTTATCCGGTTTCTCGATCGTTTGCCGGGCCCCCGCGTTTTCCTCCCCGCTTCCTCCCGAGCAGGCCGCGACGGCGAGCGCCAGGCTGATGACGGCGCCGATAGAGGCGATTTTCTTGTTTGTTCTTTGCATGCGAATTGCTCCCCTTTCCTTGTCGATGAGTTCATCTTAACGGAAGGTTGTATCGGCGCCGTCTCGAATTGTTTCCAACTTGTAAAAACTTTATTTTTTTGCCGAAACGGGCAAACGGACCTCGACTTCCGTTCCCGGCCCGGAATCGGGGGCGGACACGGAGATGACGCCGCCTTGCTTTTCCGCAAGCTCCCGGACGAGCGCAAGGCCCAGCCCGGTGCCGCCGTAGCTGCGGGCGCGGTCTTTGCTTACCGTATAGAACGGCTCAAAAATTTTTTCCCGCGCTTCGAACGGAATGCCGATTCCGGTGTCCGTCACCCGAACGAGCGCTTCCCTTTTCTCCATTCGGCAGCGCACCCGAACTTTTCCGCCCGGGACGTTATATTTAACCGCGTTGTCGATCAGATTGATAAACACGTGAACGAGGCTTTCGCGATCCGCCCAGCACGACGCTTCCTCCAGCTCGAGCAGCAGCTCGACGCCGTAACGCTCCGCCTTGCCGCGCATCCGGCCGCAGAGCTCTTCCAGCAGCTCCTTCAGGTCGACCCGCTCCGCATGCTGGTCGAAATCGTACTTTTCCATCGCCGACAGCCGAAGCACTTTCTCCACCATTTCGTACAGCCGTTCCGTCTCTTTGCCGATGCTCGTCGCCGCTTCCGCCGCAAGCTGCGGATCGTCGCGGTAAAGATCGAGCAAGTCGACGTAGGCTTTGATGGACGTAAGCGGAGTTTTGAACTCGTGGCTCACGTTGCCGATAAATTGCTTTTGCCGCTCGATATGCTCCTCGATCGCCCCGCTCATAAAATAAATATCCTCGCCAAGCTCCCCGAGCTCGTCCCTCCGGCGGACCGGAATCGCCCGCAGATACCTTCCCGTACGAATTTGCTGCGACGCTTTCCGCAGCTTGCCGATCAAGGAAGCGATGCGATGGAAGTACAAATAGCCGATGACGAACCCCGCCGCGAAAACGACGATGCCCGCGGTCCGGAACAGCTCCCGGATCGTTTCCAAAAAATCCTGCGAGCTTTTTAGCGAATATTGCAGCCGCACGACCCCGATCATCCGATCCTCCACCCGCAGCGGCGAAAAGTAAATCAGCGAATCGCCGGACGTCTCGTAAGCGATCGCGCCGTCCAGCGCAAAGCCGAGCGTGTCCGCGACGTCATTGTCCCCGACGCCCGGCAAGGAATTGCCCACCTCTCGGCCCGACGCGTCGTACAAGTACGTTTGCATGCCGTTCAGCGATGTAATGTAGAGGGCGAGTCGTTGTCCCCGCTGGGTCATGAACTCCTCGTCCGTCAGCGGATTTTCCAGACTGTAGTAACTTTGCCTTACGTATTGCTCCGCGGCCCGGCTGTAACGCGAAAGCTCGGCTTCCGTTTGCCGCCGCTGGTTGCTCTCGATTCCGCGCAGCACGAGCTCGCTCATGACGAGAACGGTGAGCAGCAGCAAAAGCGCCAGCACCACGCTCAGCTTCACCTTAAGGCTCAGCTTGAACCTGCGCTTTTTTCCGGCATTGCGCTCCGGCTTTCCGGCGCCCTTCATGGCCGTTCTCCTCCGCCGCCCGTCCCCGTGCCTTTATAGCCGACGCCGTATACGGTTTGCAGCAAATGCTGATTCGCCTCGCCCAGCTTTTTGCGCAGTCTTTGAATATGGATGTCGACCGTCCGCGTTCCGCCCGCGTAGTCCATGCCCCATACGAGATCAAGCAGCTGCTCCCGCGAAAATACCCGTTCCGGGTGTCCGAGCAGGTAAGCCAGCAAATCGAATTCCTTCGGCGTCAGCTCGACCGGGCGGCCCCGGACCGTTAACGTCCGCTCCGTCTTGCTGAGACGGACTTCCCCGGCGACCAGCTCTTCGCGATCGGCTTCCGTGCCGCCGGCATGCTCCATCCGTCTGGCCAGCGCCTTCACTCTGGCGAGCAGCTCGCGGACGTCGAACGGCTTCGTGACGTAATCGTCCGCGCCGAGTTCGAGGCCGAGCACTTTGTCCACGATATCGTTTTTGACGGTCAGCAAAATAATGCCCGTGCCCTGCCGATTTTCCAGCTTCCGGCACACCTCGTAGCCGTTCAGCTTCGGCATCATGACGTCGAGCAAAATGACGTGCGGCCGGAACGAGGCGGCTTTCGAGAGCGCCGCTTCCCCGTCGTTCGCCGTTTCGACCGTATAGCCTTCCCTGCGCAGCGCGTACGCCAACGCGCCCACGATGCTCTGCTCGTCGTCCACGACCAGCACCCGTTTCTCCATGGCGATCCCGCTCCTTGCGCCCCAAAAGTTCCTATGACCTTGTAGATCGGTCTCGAATTTTTATATCGATGGTCGATAAACCAACGTGCCTGGCATCCTCTATTGTAACATTACGGAGCCTCGCGCATCGTGCGGGAGCGCAATTCGCTCCAACCTTCCGCCTGTCCATGTACCCGTATGATTTATCATACAAAGTCGTCGCATTTGGCAGCGCTGTGCACGTTTTTGTATGATATTTCGTACAAACTCCCGTCTTTTGCCGCCTTCGCGATGTCATTTGTACGATTTATCATACAAATCCACCGCATTTGGCGGTTTCGCACACGCTTTTGTATGATATTTCGTACAAACTCCCGTATTTTGCCGCCTTCGCGATGTCATTTGTATGATTTATCATACAAATCTCGATTCCCGCACCAAGCTGGAACGTCCGAGCGTTTCCATTATCTTTGCAACAGTCGCTTTACGACAGGTGAGTACCGGGTTTGCCATAAGTGCAAACCGTTGCTTGGGTATAATACCCGTGACTCACGGGAAAGTCCAAATACAGCGGCATGTTCCGAGTTTCGCGGCCATCGTCGTCACATTTCGCGGTTTCGGCGAACTGCCGCTCGACGGCGTTGTGCCTTTCCGTTAACCTCTTCTGGCCGGGTGAGGCGCCGAATTTGTCAGTCAGGCGTCGGGCCTTCTCATCCGCCTACATCCCACGAATATCGATTCGTCATCTTCGCTACCTTTCCGTTCAAAATCATTTCGCCCTCCCTCGTCGGGAGGTGTAAGCGCCGGTCTTGCCAAAGGCGCAATTTTCGCCTTCATTCCCTGGCGAGAGGCCGGCTGCCCGCGTTATGGGCGCAATTTTCGCCTTCATTCCCCGGCGCGCGGCAGGCTGCCCGCTTTAAGGGCGAAATTTTCGCCCTCCTTCCCGCCAAGCGGTACGCGGCCCGCGCACGCTTCAATTCATATTCAGTTCATAAACGTCGTTTACGATCCCCTAAACCATCCGTTAAGGGAGGAGAAACAATGAAGGGTTCCAATAACGGGGTGTGGGCGATCGAAGCCGACAGCCTCGTCAAAACGTTCGGCGACAAGCGCGCGGTCGACGGCGTGAATTTGCAGGTGCGCGCAGGCACGATCTACGGCGTGCTGGGACCGAACGGAGCGGGCAAAACGACGACCATCCGCATGCTCGCCACGCTGCTTCGGCCGGACGCGGGTTCGGCCCGCATCTTCGGGCACGATGTGGCGAAAGAGCCGCACGTCGTCCGGCAGTTGATCGGGGTGACGGGCCAATACGCCTCGGTCGACGAATCGCTCAGCGCCGTCGAAAACCTCGTCGTCTTCTCCAGGCTGCTGGGCCTCGGACGCGCCGAAGCGCGGCGAAAGACGGCGGAGCTGCTGGAGGAATTCGGCTTGACGGAAGCGGCGAAGCGGCCGTTGAAAAACTTCTCCGGAGGCATGCGCCGCCGGCTGGATCTCGCGGCAAGCCTGATTGCGCAGCCGCCGCTCATCTTTCTGGACGAGCCGACGACCGGGCTGGATCCGCGCACGCGGGCCCAGATGTGGGAAACGATCCGCAGGCTCGTGAAGACGGGGTCGACCGTGCTGCTGACGACGCAATATCTCGATGAGGCGGATCAGCTGGCCGACCGGATCGCGGTCATCGATCGCGGCCGCGTCGTCGCCGAAGGCACGGTCGATGAACTGAAGGCTTCGGTCGGCACGTCGACGCTGCACCTTCGCGTGCAAAATCCGCTCCACGGCGAGAAAACCCGCCGCATCATCGAACAGGCGCTTCAGGTCGAGGCGAGCGTTTCGGCGGAAACCGGAACCTTCACGGCGCCCATGACGGACGCCGATAAAGTCGCCGACCTGCTGATCGCCATCCGCGCGGCGGGAATCGGGCTGGCGGAGATGAGCGTTCAGAAGCCGACGCTCGACGAGGTTTTTCTGACCATGACCGGACAAGGCGTTCAGGATAACGCACAGCAAGCGCACGAGCAAACGAACGAAGCGAAGGAGGCCATCCGATGAAAAGCGCAGCTCTGAATCCCGGGGCCGGCCGCCCCTTGAAAAAACGCGCGAGCTTCGGCCAGTCGGTCCGCAACTCGTTCACGATGGCCTATCGCGGCCTGCTGAAATTCCGCCGGACGCCGGAACAATTTTTCGACGTGACGATTCAGCCGATCATTTTCACCCTGATGTTCACCTATATTTTCGGCGGGGCCATTTCGGGCAACGTGCTCGATTATTTGCCGGTGATCATCCCCGGCATCCTGGTCCAAACCGTCATCACCTCCTCGGTCGTCACCGGCGTGCAACTGCGGGAAGATATGGACAAGGGCGTGTTCGACCGGTTCAAGTCGCTTCCGATCGCGCGCATCGCCCCGCTCGCGGGAGCCTTGCTGGCGGACACGATCCGGTATACAATTGCGACGGTGCTGACGTTCGCCATGGGATACGTCATGGGCTACCGGCCGGACGGAGGATTGGGGTTCGTCGCCGTCGTCGCGCTGCTCGTCATCGCTTGCGCCTGGGCGATCAGCTGGATTTTCGCGTTTTTCGGCGTCATTGCGCGCACGGCCTCGAGCGTTCAAGGGATTTCGATGATCGTCCTGTTCCCGCTTACCTTCGTCTCCAACGCATTCGTGCCGGTCGAGACGATGCCGGATTGGCTGAATTGGTTCGCCAGCGTCAACCCGGTTTCGCATCTGGTCAACGCGGTGCGCGAATTGGCCAACGCCGGAACGATCGGATCGGACTTCGCCGTTTCCCTGATCGGCGCCGCCGTCGTCGTGGCCGTGTTCGCGCCGCTCACCGTACGCGCTTATATGCGCCGGACGTAAAAGATAAGATAGGACGGTCGGATGAACCTTTTGCCCAAGCCCGGCGCTTAACGGCAGATTGAATGGGAGGAAACCGGAATGACCCGCATATTGGTCGTCGACGACGATCCGCATATCCGCGAATTGGTCGGACATTTTTTGCGGCTGGAAGGCTTTGCCGTGCTTGAAGCCGCGAACGGGCTGGACGCCTTGCGCATGCTCGACGACGCGAAGGCCGATCTGGTCGTGCTCGACATTATGATGCCCGTCATGGACGGATGGGAACTGTGCCGCGAGCTGCGCGAGCGCGCCGACCTGCCCCTGCTCATGCTCTCGGCCAAAGGCGAGCCTTCGCAAATCGTAAAAGGCTTCGAGCTCGGCACGGACGACTATCTCGTCAAGCCGTTCGACCCGATGGTGCTCGTCGCTCGCGTCAAGGCGTTATTGAAGCGATACCGCATCATGGCCTTGCAGACGGTGCAGATCGGAGACGTGACGCTGCGCCGCGATACGTTCGAGTGCCGGGTCGGCGATCGGGAGGTTACGCTTCCGCTCAAGGAATTCGAGCTGCTGTTCAAGCTGGCCGGCTACCCCGGAAAAACGTTTACGCGCGATCAGCTGATCGAGCAAATTTGGGGTTACGATTACGAGGGCGACGAAAGAACCGTCGACGTGCATATCAAACGGCTTCGGGAACGGTTTCCGGAAGAGCGGCACGGCTTCCGGATCCGCACGATCCGGGGCCTGGGGTATCGGCTGGAGGTGCCGGAATGAAGGGGGTTCCGTTGTTCGTCCACATCGCGATCAAAGTCTCCCTCTTCTTCGCGGCGCTGCTCCTGAGCTGGACCGCGGCGTTCTATTTGACGGCGGCGATCTATTCGCGAGTCGGCTGGGAACCTCACGGCCTGTTCGCCTTGATCGTCAACGCCATGCTCGGCTTTCTTATTTTCGGTTTCGGGGCGGCGATTTTGGGCCGGTTTATCCGATCCAAAGAGCATGTTTTTTGGACGGAATTGATCGAGGCGATCAGACGCATTTCGCGGGGCGATTTTCACGTCAATATCGAGCAGAGCTTCGGCGAACCGAACGGAAGGCAGCGGAAAAAGCATCCGCTGCATCAGCTCGTCGACAGCATTAACGATATGGCGGCGAACCTGAAGGCGATGGAGGAGCTGAGGCAGGAGTTTATCTCGAACGTTTCGCATGAAATCGGGACGCCGCTGACGTCGATCCGCGGGTTCGCCAGGGCGCTGAAGGACGATCGTCTGGATCCGGAGCAGCGGCAGCGGTATTTGACGGTCATCGAGGAGGAGTGCGCCCGCCTGTCGAAGCTCAGCGACAATCTGCTCAAGCTGGCGGTGCTGGACTCGGACCGGCATCCGTTTCATCCGGCGCCTTACCGGCTCGACAAACAGCTGACGGCCGTCATCCTCGCCTGCGAGCCGCAATGGGAAGCCAAAAACATCGACATGGACGTGTACGCGGAAGCCGTCGACATCGTCGCGGACGAGATGCTGATGAGCCAGGTATGGGTGAACCTCGTCCACAACGCCGTCAAGTTTACGCCCGAGGGCGGCAAAATCAGCGTTTTTCTCGCGCGCAAAGGAGATCGGGCGGTCGTCCGCGTCGCCGACACGGGGCCGGGGATCGCCGACGCGGATTTGCCGCGCATTTTCGAGCGCTTTTACAAAGCGGACAAGTCGCGGACCCGTTCGGCGGGAGGCAGCGGTCTCGGCCTTTCCATTGCGAAAAAAATCGCGGACATGCACCGCGGCTCGATTTCCGTGCGCAGCAGGCCGGGCGAGGGAACCGAATTTACGGTTGCGCTGCCGCTGCGTCAAGGAAAATAAAGTGGACCCCGTCTGCAGGGAAGAATCACCGGATCGGTCCGACGTAAAGACGCGAACCGAGATCGGACGGTCGCGGACATGAACAACCGCCGTCAATGCCTCGGCGCCCACAGAATAACGGCGACCCCCGCCAGACAAATCGCGGCGCCCAGCCAGTCGTAAGCATCCGGCGTTTTTTTGTCGATCAGCCACCCCCACAGCACGGCCATCACGATAAAAACCCCGCCGTAGGCGGCATAGACCCGCCCGAACGAGGGAAACTTCTGCAAGGTGGGCAAAATGCCGTACAGCACGAGAACGAGAGAGCCCGCGATTCCGTAGCCGAGCGGCTTCCCTTCCCTGAGCCAGAGCCAGACCAGATAGCCCCCGCCGATTTCGGCCAAACCGGCAAGCAGAAACAGCAGGACGCTTAACCCCCATATCAAATCGGTCACATCCTATCGTCGGAAAGCCGGACGCAAGCGTTCCGGGCTTCCTCGGTTTACCGTGATCATTCGACAAAAAGGGCGCGATGTCCTGCCGTCCATCCCCCTGCAGCCGGTCGCGCGAATCGCGGAAGGCGCTCAGCCTTTGACCGCCCCCGCGACCATGCCCTTCATGATTTGCTCCTGGAAAAGCAAATAAATGACGATCGTCGGGATAACGGCGACGGCCATCGCGGCCATCGTCAGGCTGTAATCGGTGCCGAACCCGTCGGAAAACAGCGACAGGCTGAGCGGCAGCGTTTTGAGCGATTGCGTGTTGATGAAGACGAGCGCGAAGGCGAATTCGTTCCAATAGCGGAGAAACGCCAGGATCGCAACGGTCGCCATCGCCGGCAGCGACAGGGGCAGCATCAGCTTGAACAGCACGCTCCAGTAGCCCATCCCGTCGATCAGCGCGGCCTCTTCGATTTCCTTCGGGATGGACGACATGTACGCGGCCATCAGAAACACCGCGATGGACAGCTCGAACGCCGTATACGGAAGAATCAGCGCCCAATAGGAGTCCAGCATTCCGAGCCGGTTTAGCATAATGAACAGCGGGACGAGCGTACTGTGGATCGGAATGAGCATGCCGAGAAGCAAAAACGACATAATCGCCCCCTTGGAGCGGAAGCTGTAACGGGACAGCACGAAGGCCGAAAGCGAAGCGAGCAGCAGCGTAAGGACAAGCGCCGCCGCGGTCACGATCATCGAGTTCACCATCGCCCGCCCCATCCCCCCAGCTCCCAGGCGCGGGTTACATTGGCCAGAACCGGCTCCAGTGGAAACGCGTAAGGGCGGTTGAAAAATTCCTCGTTCGTTTTAAACGCGCTGATAAATAGCCAGTACAAAGGGTAAAGCGTCAGCACGGCGTACGCGGCCAAAAGCAGGTTGCGAATCCACCGCCCGGCGGCGAAAATCGCCTTTCTTGCGCTGCCCGAAACGGGCGCGGGTGCGGGTTCGGTTATGACTTGCTTCATTTTTCGCTGTCCCCCTTCTTTCATTGGCTTTTACGCGTCATCAGCAGTTGGCTGAGCAAAATGAGAACCGCGCTGACCAGAACGATCATCGTCGAAATCGCCGAGCCGTACCCGTACCGGTAAACGGCAAACGTGCTGTTGTACATATAAGTGGCCAGCAGCTCCGTCGTATGCGCCGGACCGCCGTGGGTCATGACGAACACCAGGTCGAACGCCTTCAAGCTGCCGGCGATGCACATGATGACGGTCACCTTGATCGTGTTCCAAATCATCGGCAGCGTGACGAGAACGAGTTTCTTCGCGCCTGTCGCCCCGTCCAGCCGCGCCGCTTCGTCCACCTCGGAGGGAAGATTCTGGATCGCGGAAATGAAAATAATCAGATAAGGACCGATGTTGGCCCAAATAACCGGAATCGACACCGCGTACATGTTGATGGCGGGATCGGACAGCCACGGCATGGCCCACGATTCCAGGCCGATCGCCTTCAGCACGTAATTGAGGACGCCGATCTGCGGATGATAAATGTATTTCCAAATGAGCGCGACGACGACCGTCGAAAGCACCATCGGCATGAAGACGGCCGACCGGATCGCCCTGCCGAACCACGAGTTCCGGTTCAGCAAAATCGCGAGCAGGAGCGCGATCGGCAGCTGTCCGAAGATGGAGGCGCCGACGATGATGATGTTATTTTTCAAGGCTCGCCAGAACAGCGGCTCCTGGACGACGGCGGCATAGTTGGCCCATCCCGCGAATTTCGGGTCCCCGATTCCGCTCCAGTCGAAAAATCCGTAGTAGGCCGACCATGCGATCGGAACGACCGCAAACAGCCCGTAAACGATCAAGGTCGGAGCCAAACACGCGAAAATAAAAGCCCGTAAACGTCCGGCGTTTGTCATGGACGCCTCCTTTCCTTCTCGCGCGGGCGTTGGCGCCCGGGCGATGAAACATCCGCATCCTGCCGGATGCGGATGTCCGTCCCTTTCGGATCTTTAGCGAGTCTATTGCGCCGAGCCCGCCTGCGCCGCCTGGATTTTTTCCGCAACCGCCGCCGGATCGCCGCCCAGCATCAGCTCCTGCAGGCCGTTGTTGACCGCCTCGCCGCCGGCAGCGGACAAGTAAAGGTCGTAAACCGGGCTGAACGACAGGGTCTTCACCAAGCCAAACGCATCGTTGAACAGCGGCGTCACCTTCGAAGCGTCGATGTCGACGTCGTACATCACCATCGAATTGCTTTCGGCGACCGCCTTTTGCGCTTCCGCACTGCTTAGCTTGTATATGAGCTCCATCGCCAGCTCCCGCTTCCGTCCTTCCGCTTCCGCGTTAAGCACGAAGCCGCCGCCGGGACCGCCCGTGATTGTGTTCGCCTCGCCTTTGCCGTTCGGAAGCGTCGGGAAGACGGCGACTCCGACCTTCTGCAGGGCTTCCTCCGAAGCGGATGCCGCCCAGTTGCTGATCGACCAGGCGCCGTTCATAATCATCGCGGCGTTGCCCTGGATGAAGTATTGCTCCGCCTGCGTATTGTCCAGGCTGTTCGCGCCTTCCTGGAACGCGCCCGCGTCGGACAACTGCTTGAAATAGCCTAGCGCCTCGACAAAAATCGGATCGGTAAACGACGCGCCGCTGCCGTCCTTCGCGTTCATGAACCATTCCGTGCCGGTGAGCCGGTCCGCCATGACGCCGAACATCGTGGATTGAGCGACCCATGGCGCCTGATTGCCCATCGCGATCGGCGTAACGCCTTTTGCCTTGAACGCTTCGATCGCGGCCAGCAGCTCGTCCCACGTTTTCGGCACGGCGAGGCCGTTTTGCTCGAACAGCTCCTTGTTATAGAACAGGAACGACGTCGCCGACATCGCCACCGGAACCGAATATACTTCGCCATCGTACGTGAAAATATCATAGGCTCCCGGCAGGAAACCGTCGGTCCACTCCTGGTTGCCGTCAAGCAGCTCCGTAATCGGCTGGATCAGGCCCGCCTTTTGAAATTCGTCGGTAAAGCTGCCCGAATAGGAAAGGAACACGTCCGGAAGCTCGCGGGCGGCCGCTACGGTCTGGATCCGCTGCCGATAGGAATCGGTCGGAATCGGCTGGGAATCGAGCAAGACTTCGGGATGCTCCTCCTGAAACTCGCTGATGAGCCGGCGCACCGTCTGGGCGCGCAAGTCGTCGCCCGAGTAATTGTGCCAGATGGAGAGAGATACCCTCTCCCCGCCTTCCGCGCTTGCCGAGTCCGAAGAACCCGCCGGGGCCGACGCTTCCCCGCCGTTCGAGCCCGAGCTGCCGCATCCGGCCAGAAGCGCCCCTAATAAAACGAGGGAAACGAAACCTTTCAACCTCTTTGTCATGTTTCTTAACCTCCCTGTGTTGGCTTTCCTCTTCTATTATAAAAAACTCTCTCCCGGGCATAAGGGGAGAGAGTTCAGAGCCGAGGGGGTGAAAATTCAGAACTTGCCGCGGTATTCGGAAGGCGTTTGTCCCGTGTGGCGTTTGAAAAGCCCCGTAAAGTACTTGATATCCTCGTAACCGACGCTTCTTGCGATGTCTTTGATTTTGTCGTTCGAACCGGACAGAAGAGACTTGGCTCGCTCCATCCGCTCCTTCGTCACGAATTCGATATAGTTCGTGCCCGTTTCCCGTTTGAACAGGTCGCTCAAGTAATTCGGGTTGACGTGAATGTGAGCGGCCGCCTGCTGGAGGGAGACGTTGCGGCCCAGATTCTCCCGGACATAGGCAATCGCCTCGGCGATATAATGATGGGTGCCGGAACCGAGCTCCAGGTATTGGTCCATGATCGATGCCAGTAGATCGCCCAGCACGTTCGCCGGTCCCGCCAGCAGCTCCTCGGGGGAAGGAAGCCGCATCCGTTCCTTCCCGAGCGCTTTTCCGTACGAGGCGGCGGTTCGCTCCAGCCAGCGATAACCCGCCGTCAACAGCATTTGCGCGTAAGCGTACAGGGAATCCGGCGTCGCGTCGGGGTCGTTCCGGATCCGGGCGCACAGACGCTCCGCCATGCCGCGAAGCTCCCGAGCGTCGCCGCTTCGGATGAGTCGCGTGAGCTCCCGTTCCTCCTCCTTCGGGAAAACCGGATCGATGCCTTTGCGTCCGCGAACCGCAGCGTACGCCACGAATCCGGCGTCATCCAGAAACCACCCGTAGCGGGAAGCCGTTTCCGCCTCCCGGAAGGAGACGGCCAGCTCCTCCGGCCGCCGGACCGGCGAGCCGGCAGAAACGAACAGCCGGCAACCGAGCTTCTTCTCCAGCTCGGCGAACGACCTCCTCAACTCGTCGTCGTCCTCCCGCTCTTCGGACCGGCTCAGCACAACGAGCATCCGCTTTCCGTAGCGCAGCGCGACGGAGGGGAACCGCTCCTGCAGACGGGTTCGAATCGTAAAATGCAAAAAACCGGCCGACATTCGCTCGTCCTGGCGCTTCACGGAAACGACGATCGCCTGAAGCAGCTCCCGGCCGCCGGATGGCGGCCGCATCCCGTCGAACAGCCGCTTAAGTTCATTCGGCAAGCGGTAATCGGGCGGATGATCGTGGAACAGCAACTCCTCCAGCGCCCCGCTGGCAAGGACGCCGGAAGCTCCGTCGCGGTCACGCCCGGCCTTGTCCAACAGGCGGCGCTTCGCGTTCAGGACGACGCGGACGATTTCGTCCGGACCGCTCGTTTTCAATATATAGTCGCCGACGCCTTCGCGTATCGCTTGTTGCATGTAAGAAAATTGACCGTAGCCGGAGAGCACGACGATTTCCGTAGCCGGAGCGCTCCGTTTCATTCGGGCCGCCATCTCGAGGCCGGTGATGCCTTTCATTTCGATGTCGGTCAATACGATCTCGGGCCGCTCGCCGGGAAATCGGCTTAGCGCCTCTTCGGCCGAAGAAGCCGGGTCCAGCAGCATGAAGCCGTGCTCCTCCCACGGAATTGCCTTGGCCAGCCCGTTGCGGATGTGGGGATCGTCGTCAACGATCATGAGCTTCATCGTCGGTCACCTCGAATATCGGTATCGTGAATGCCGCCTTCGTCCCAAGCCCCTCCCAGCTTTCCAAATGAAGTCCGGGATTGCCGGTATAATGCATGCGAAGCCTGCGATGAACGTTGCGCAAGCCATAGCCCCCGCCGATCGGCTTGTCCGGCGACCGCTCCGGCTCCCGTTCCAGCGAAGCCCGCAGCCGCTCCAGTTTTTCTTCGTCCATTCCGACCCCGTTGTCCTGCACAATGACGCGCAGCCACGGTCCGTCGCGGGCCATGCTCACCTCGATGCTGCCTTTTCCTTCTTTCGGAAGCACGCCGTGCCGAATCGCATTTTCGATCAGGGGCTGAAGCAGCAGCTTCAGCATCATTCCCCGCTCACAATCGGGGTCGATGTCAAACCGGACTTCCCATTCGTCCGGGTAGCGGTCGGACTGGATTCGCACATAGCTTTGAGCGTGCGCGGCTTCCTGCCCGACGGTGCAGTACTCTTCGCCGTCGTTCAGGCTGAAGCGCAAAAAATCGCTCAATGCCCCGACCATCCGCGCAATGCGGTGTTCGCGGTTGGCCATCGCCAGCCAGTGGATCGACGACAGCGTATTATAGAGAAAATGGGGATGGATTTGCGCCTGCAACGCGAGCAGGTCCGCCTCCTTTTTTCGGGCTTCGTTCTCTTTCACCCGTTCGGTCAGCCGCTGGATCCTGCCGCTCAGCCGATTGTAGCTCATGATGAGCTGCCCGACCTCGTCCACGGTTTGAGCCGGCAGCATCGGCAGCTCTTCCTCCGGGTTGCCGGTTTTCAAAAATCGGGCGAGCCGGCGAAGCGGCTGCGTAATTCGGGCGGTCAGAAACAAAATGATGCCGGCGAGAATCAGCCCCTCCAAAACGACGACGGCCGCAGTCAGCCGAAGCAAATGCTGGTTCTCGCTGCTGTACTGCTTGAACGGAATGACGCCGAGCAGCGTCCAATCGACGCCCGGCATCCGGTAAACCATCAGCGTCATTTTTCCGTCTCCGTCGCCGTAATTCAGAAACCCGCCGGACGCCTTGTCGAGCCTTACCCCGGGAAACCGTTCCTCGATCCGCGCTCCCGGAGCCGGGCCGTCTCCCGCGATCACCCGGTTTTGCCCGTCAAGCAGAAGCACGTACCCTCCCCCCTCCATCCCGGACCGGCGCAGGCTTCGAGTCAAGGCATCCCGATTCAGGCTGATCGTCAAATGGCCGATCGTGGCGTAGTGGTCCGTGCTGCGAATCGGCCGGCTCAGCGTCATCGTTTGTCCCGCCCCGGAAGCCCCGGAAAGCTGCGCGGCGAGCGACCACGTTTTATCCTCCCGGCCGGCGAAGCTCTCCGCCTCCTCTCGGGCAACCGGCTGCCGGGCTCCCGGCGTCTGGGAGTACGCGATCGCCTCCTTGTCGTCGTCCGGAACGATGCGGATGTCGGCGATATAATCTTTGGAAAATACGAGATTGGTCAAAAAAACGATGATGGAAGTGCGAAGCACGACGTTGCGCTGCGGCGCGCTCAAATAGCGTTGGACGTCATCGTCCCCGATCAGGAAAATGGACAGGTTTTCGACGTCCTTGACCATAAGCTGAAATTGCGTATCGAGCTGCCGAAGAATATTCATCCCCGAGAGCTTGGCTTTTTCCTCCGATACCGAGGACGCGGTATGATAGGAAAAATAACCGAGAAGCACGATCGGCCCAATCATGGAAACGATCAACAGAAACGACAGCTTTCGTCTGAGAGACCGCCCGAGCCAATGTTTCAACCGATCCCCCCTTTTTTTATTACCTCAAAAAGATTATTACATCATAATGTTAATATGTTTGAGAAGACAAGGGAACTCGGAAAATGAAATTCCGGAGCTTTCGATAAAACAACCTGTTTTGCTTGGATGTCCAGCTATGAACAATCGACAATTCCATATACGCAAATTTTTAACATAAAACGATTGGACGCCTTCCGTTTTAGTGATACAATATGTATCAAAAAAGGAGAGTGCCACTTTATGGTTAAAAACCGCGAAGCATGGATCGATTTCGCAAAAGGGCTGGGTATCATCTTTGTCGTGATGGGCCATTCGGGCGATAACGGGATCAATCCTTATTTGAGCTGGGTTGCCATGCCGCTTTTCTTTATGGTCAGCGGATTTTTATTTAAACCCGTTCAGGGCGACGCGTTCAAAAAATGGTCTCTGAAAAGAGCCAAACAATTGATGATTCCTTATTTTGCATACGGAGTCGTTATCGCGCTTCTGATCCTGATCAAGGACAAATTCGATTTCGGAATCTTTTTCGAAAATATTGGACTGCTTTTGTACGGGGGAGACGTTCTGAAGGGAAGCTTTGCGGTTTTCTGGTTCATCACTTGCCTTTTTTTGACCCAAATGCTTTTCGCGTTTATATCCAGATATCCGAGAACGGTCCAGTTTGCGATCGTTGCGGCATGCTATGTACTTTCGTTCGTTGTCGATTGGTCCGCGCTGTCCGTTCCGTGGAATGCGGATGTCGTGCCGCTTGCCCTCGTCTATTACGCGATCGGATACTATTTTAAAGATATCATCGTAAATTCGATCAAAAAAATTGGGATCCCCTTGTTGGCGCTGGCCGGGTCCGTTGCGTTCGTTTTGCTTAAACACGCCGGGGCGATCGATTTTCGAATGGACATGAAATACAACGTGTACGGAAATTTCGTCTTCGCGCTGCTCATTCCGCTTTCGTGCTTATTGGTTCTTTTCGCCTTAAGCTATTGCTTGTGCGAAATCATCCGTCCCAAATATAACGTCATGGTCAAACTGGGCGGCATGACCATGACCGTTATGTATCTTCACTTTCCGATTAACAATCTGGTCAACGAAGCTTTTCATATCCAGCCTAACCTCGTCGAGTTCACGTTAATGGGCATTTTCATTCCCGTAGCCGCGCATTTTTTGTTGAAAAGGATTCCCGTCTTCGAGGCCATCTTTATCAACTGGTCGCCGAAGCCCGCCAAGTCCCTCAACTGAAGCGAGTCCGTTCGAACCCCGCTTATTTCGCGGCGGATTCGAACGGCTCGATATGAATATGCGCATGCGCGATGCCGTGCGCCTCGAGCATGCGCCGCTCGATCTTTTCCGTGATCGCGTGGCTTTCGCTTACGTTAAGTTCCGGCTCGACCGCGATCGTCATGTCGACGAACGTGTTGTTTCCGTGAACCCTTGCTTTCACGTCGATGATTTTTTTGACGCCGGTTATGCCGCGGACGGTTTGCCGGATCGCCTGAAGCTCGGCGGCGTCGAAGCCGTCCGTAAGGGCGTGCGAGCTGTCGCGGAAAATTTCCCACGCCGTCTTGCAGATGATCAGCCCGACCGCAAGCGCCGTCAGCGGGTCGAGCCACGGCAATCCGAATTGCGAGCCGACGATGCCGACGAACGTCCCCGCGCTGACGAGCGCGTCCGAGCGGTTGTCCTGGGCTGCCGCCGTCAGCGCGGCGCTTCCGATTCTGCGGGCGAGACGGATATTGTACAAGTACACGAAGTACATGACGACCGCGCACCCGATGGCCGTCCAGCCGGCGATCATGTCGGGAGATTCGTAGGATTGGACCCGGAATTTGGAGACGGCCTGAAACAGAACCTGGAGTCCGACCGCCATCATAATAAAAGAAGCGACGAGCGACGCGACCGTTTCCGCCCGGAAATGGCCGTAGCGGTGATCCGCGTCCGGAGGCTTGCGCGAAATGCGAAGTCCGATCAGTACGGCGACCGAAGCGATAATGTCCGTCGCGTTGTTCAGCCCGTCCGCCCAAAGCGCTTCGGACAAGGCGATATACCCGATGAACAGCTTGAGAGCGGAGAGGAAGATGTAGGCCAGGATGCTGATCCAGGCGCCTCTTTCGCCTTGCTTTAAATTGTTGTACGTGTTTTCCATTGTTCCTCCACCCGTCCGCCGGTAATCTGTCTTTCTATCGTAAAGGACAGAATGCGTGTGGGTCTAGAGAAACAGTATTGCCGCAAACCTCAATAATCAGTCCGGGCAAACAGTGTTGTGCGGGGGCAATTTTTGAACGTTACAGTCCGGATGTTTTCTTCAGCCTGTTCAGCTCGCAAATGATGATTTCCCGATTGACGATCCGGATCAGCCCCTCGTTTTGCATTTCCGACAGCACCTTCGTCACCGTTTCCCGAACCGTGCCCGTCATATTGGCCAGTTGCTGGTGCGTCAGCTTCATGCCGAGCGATACCTCTCCCGATGACTTGTCGCGCTTTTCGGAAAGCCGCAGCAGGAGCCGGGCGATTCTCGTCCGCGCATGCGTAATCGTCAAATCGGAAATCATTTCGTTCGCGGCGCGCAGGCGTTCCATAACCGCATTCAGGATTTTGAAATAAATCGTCATATTCCCGCTCAACAGTTCCTGAAAATGCTCGCGCTTGACCGCGTACAGCGTCGTCTTGGCAAGCGTCCGGGCCGAAGCCGAGCGGTTCCGCTCTTCCCCGAGCAGCGCCATTTCCCCGAAAAAGTCGCCCGCGTTGAAGATCGCCAAAATAATTTCCCGATCCTCGTCGCTGCGAAATATTTCGACGACCCCGGAACGGATCAGGTACATTTCGTCGCCTTCTTCGTTTTCCCAAAACAAATACGTGCCCTTATCGACCGTCTTCGTTACGAACAGGGCAGCGAATGCTTCCAGCTCATGACGTTCCAAATGCTCGAAAAAGGGAAAGTGCCGCAAAAATTCGATATCCTGCACCGGCTCGACCTCCCGCTTGCGCCAATTCGTACTGGAACCTGATTAGGGATATTGTACCACGAAAAATCCGAAAACGGGGGACGCGAAGCGGGGCTACATGACGCGGCGCACGGGCTTTTTCGTAAAGCGGTTCGCATAGGACGACGCCACGATCGAATCCGGCTTGACCCTCGGCGCATAGCTGCCCATCGCCTCCACTCGCTCCACCATCTCCTGAACGTAAAGCGACGTTTTGTTGACGATCGGCTCCGTGCCGGCATCGATATCGATGTACGTCTCCAGCATGGCGCCCTGATAAACATAGGGCAGCAGCAGTTCCTCCATCCGGCCGATCGCCTCCTCGCCGAAGCAATGGGCGACGCTTTGCGATAAGGACGTTTCCAGCGTGAGCTTTTCCTTGATCGACGTCAGCTCGCGCGGCAGCGCCAACTGGCGGTAGCATGCCCACGCCCCTTTGCCCAAACGGTGAACGACGATGCCGGTGACGAACTTCGTATGCCCGCGGTGCACCTGGCTGTCCGTTCCGATGACGAAATGGTAGACGCTTTGGGGATCCCGGGCCATGAACTTGACGATCCGGTCCATCACGTCGTCGACGGAGAGACGGCTTTCCGACAAATTTTGAAAGACCATCTCGTCGGACGCGGCGATTATGCTGCTTCTTTTGCTCATCGTTTTCACCCCTGAGTTTGAAGTTGACTCCTATAAAATAAAAAGCCGCGCATGCGCCCCGGAGCGCCATCAGGCGCTGACCGGAAGCGAAACGCAGCTTGTCACATGCTTTCCTCGGGCCGTACTCGTTCGAATACTTCGTCTCGGCCGCCAGAAGCCGCATAAGGCGCGTTCGGGTATGATCGCGTTGTCGGGCAAACGAAAACCGTTTCCTTGCTTTCTCATCGCCGCGCCCTCCTTATGCCCGCCGTCCGGGCCGAATTCGAATCGGATTTCATGCTGTTATCTTACAACTATTCGAAAAAGTCTGTCAACTTCTTGTCCCTGGCGGCCCATGGGGCCGCTATTCAAATCTTTATACCCTATCATAAGCCGCTATGCCTCCAAAGTTCACGGCGTTTGGCGCTCCAGCTTGCGAAACACCTTATAGCTGCGGTCGGCGCACGCCGATAGGGCGATCGGAGGGAATCCGTGAACTTCGGCGTTTGCTTCAACCTTCATCCGATCCCCGCTTGAATAACTGTTCGAGCTCGACCGCGGCGGCACGAAGATCGACCGCTTTTCCCGCCTGCATCGACTCTTCCAAAACGCCGACGATCTCCCTGGATTGCCGGACGGCGATCGAGACTTCGTTCGACTCCTGGCCGCGCGCGCCCGCAATCCGTTCGAGCTGCCGCTCGGTTCGCCGCTTTATTTCCCGGAAAATATCCGCGTTTTTGCGAAATTCGGCGATTTTCCGCTCCAGCGCATCGGCCTCCCGCCGCGCTTTGCGAATATCGTCCTGCGCCTTCATCGCATCGAAGCTGCCGGAGTATTCCGCTTGGCGGATCGCCTCTTGCACCCGTTCCAATGCCGCCCTGAGCTCGCCGAGCGGATAACCGGTTTCCGCCGATACGGCATCAAGCAGAGCCGCAAGCTCCTCCGCCCTCTGGCGCACCCCGCCGACCGAAGACCTCATATCGCCGGCCAACCGCTCGGTTCCGGCCAGCTCCTGCTCATACTGCTTCGACTGCGAAAGCAGAGCGTTCGCTTCGGCGTTCAATTTGCCGATTCGATGAAGGGGACCGATCAGCGAAAAAAACGGGACCTTCTGCGCGCTCAGCCTCGCCTGCAGCTGCTCCGCCTGCCGGCGGGCCGCGAGCACCGCCTGTTCCAGCCGTTCCAGCGACTGGCGGGTCGACCCCTGAATGAATCCGTTATTTAAATCCTTGAACGTTTCCGACAAAATCAGCCCGTCAAGCTTCGCGGACGCTTCCCGATGCCGAAGCCTCGCCTTGTCCAGCCAACGTTTGACGATGTTGCGTTTAAGCCATAACACGATAAGCGCCGCAAGCAAAAACAGCGCCAAAAGCACAAGCAAAATCCCGACGATATTGGAGAAAATAAAAGAAAGAATTGCAGGAATCGACTCGGCGACGGCCGCGCCGATGGCGGCTTCCACGACCGAATCGAAATCTCCGTTTAACGTAACCTTATAAAAATCGCCCATGCTGTCTCCTCCCGTCCGTTTAAACCTTACATTTATTATCGGCGTCCGGCCTCTTCCATGCAACCGGCGGAGAATGGCCCGAAAAAAAATATTTGTGCCTTTTTTCACAAAAACGGTTGCCAGCTGCCGAAAAATCGAATATGATAAATCCAACAAACGATTGTGAATTAAATCACAATATAAGATTATATGTGAAATGATTCACAATCAACGTTCAAAAAGGAGGCCTTCCCATGAAAGTCATCGTCATCGGCTGCACCCATGCCGGAACCGCGGCCGCAACCCAAATGGCCAAACTCTATCCCGAAGCCCGAATTACCGTATACGAACGGAACGACAACATCTCCTTCCTCTCGTGCGGCATCGCCCTGCATGTCGGCGGCGTCGTCCGCAACGCCGAAGACCTTTTCTATTCGAACCCCGGCAAGCTTGCGGAGCTGGGCGTAACCGCCCGCATGCGGCACGACGTTCTCGCCGTCGATACGGAAGCCCGCACCGTTCGCGTGCGCGACTTGACGACCGGCGAAACCCGCGAAGACACATACGACAAGCTTGTCGTGACGACGGGGTCGTGGCCGATCGTGCCGAAAATGGAAGGCATGGAGCTTGAAAACATTTTATTGTGCAAAAATTACGGCCACGCGCAAACGATCATCCAAAAAGCGGCCGGCGCGAAACGCGTCGTCGTCGTCGGAGCCGGCTACATCGGCATCGAGCTCGTCGAAGCGTTCGAGCAGCTCGGTAAGCGGGTCACCGTCATCGACAACACGCCGCGCGTTTTGTTCAAATACCTGGACCGGGAATTTACGGACAAGGTCGAGACGGAGCTCGAAGCCCGCGGCATTCGTCTGGCGCTCGGGCAAACCGTGACCGCTTTTGGCGGAGAAGCGGGCAAAGTGACCCGGGTCGTCACGACGAAAGGCCAATATGAAGCCGACATGGTCATTCTCTGCATCGGCTTCCGTCCGAATACCGAGCTGCTGAAAAATCAGGTCGACATGCTCCCGAACGGAGCCATCGTCGTCAACGAATACATGCAGACAAGCAAGCCGGACGTATTCGCCGCCGGAGACAGCTGCGCGATCCGCTACAATCCGACAGGGCAGGCCGCCTACATCCCGCTCGCCACGAACGCCGTCCGCATGGGAACGCTCGTCGCCCGCAATCTGGTGAAGCCGACGACCAAATATTTGGGCACCCAGGGAACGTCGGGCATTAAAATCTTCGACTACAACATCGCCTCGACGGGGCTCACGGAACAAGCGGCTCTTGATGCGGGGTTGAATGTGAAAGAAATCACAATCGAAGACAGCTATCGCCCCGAATTTATGCCCGCTTACGAGAAGGCGCTTCTCAAAGTCGTTTATGAAGCGGAAAGCGGAAGGATCGTCGGCGCGCAGGTGCTCTCGAAAGCCGACTTGACGCAGTCGATCAACACGCTGTCGGTCTGCATCCAAAACCGGATGACGATCGAGGAGCTCGGGTTCGTCGACTTCTTCTTCCAGCCGCATTACAACAAGCCGTGGAACTTGCTGAACCAGGCCGGCTTGCAAGCGCTTGGCGTATAACCGCGGGAAACGTCCGGCAGCGGCGAAAACGGCCCGCGCCCTGTCAATATTTGGCCTTGCCAGGCTCCCGAATAGAGACTATACTGTGCTGTTGCGGCCACATAAAAAAACAAGGCCGCCCCTGCGGGGATTCAACGGATAGGAAGAGGACCGTCTCATGAATGCAGCACAGCCTTACGCCGCCCGACCGCGGGCGAAAAAACAGCGTTTCCCGTTTTCCTTGTACTGCTTGACGCTCGGCGCTTTCGCCATCGGCATGACCGAGTTCGTGATCATGGGGCTGCTGCCCAACGTCGCCGCGGATTTGAACGTGACGATTCCCCAGGCGGGACAGCTGATTACAAGCTACGCGCTCGGCGTCGCTTTCGGCGCTCCCGTCCTGACCGTCGCGACGCACCGCGTTCCGCCCAAGCTTTTGCTGCTGCTCCTGATGGGCATCTTTATCGCGGGCAACGTCCTGTCCGTCTTCGCGCCGAACTATCCGTTTCTGATCGTGACCCGGATCGTCACCGCGCTCGCTCACGGAACGTTTCTCGGCGCCGGCACGATTATGGCGTCCAAGCTCGTCGCCCCGGAACGCAGAGCCGCGGCCGTCTCGATGGTGCTCGCCGGCTTATCGATTTCCAACATCGTCGGCGTGCCGTTCGGCACGTTCATCGGACAGCAATTCGGCTGGAGAGCCTCGTTTGCGGCCATCGCCCTGCTCGGCGTCGTCGCCTTGCTGGGCATCGCCAGGTTCATCCCCGTCATCGGCTCGGGCGAATCGTCGAATCTGTCCGACCAGGTTCGCGGCTTGTTCAACCGCAAGGTGATGGTGACGCTCCTGACCGGGGCCTTCTGCTGCGCCAGCTTGTTTTCGCTCTTTACGTACATCACGCCGATTCTGATCGATATCAGCGGCTTTCAGGAAGCAAGCGTCACCTGGATTCTCGTCCTGTTCGGGATCGGAATTACGCTCGGAAACTTGCTCGGAGGCAAGCTCGCGGACTGGAGGCCGATGGGATCGACCGTCATGGTTTTGGCCGCGCTGGCCGTCATCCTCGCCCTGTTGCCGTTTGCCTTTCCGAATTCGGCGTTGGCGGTCGCTTCCGTATTTATATGGGGGGTTGCGGCGTTCGCCGTGCTGCCCGGCGTTCAGGTGCGCATTATGACGCTGGCGAAAGCCCCGCTGCTCGCCTCCAGCTCCAGCCACTCGGTGATGAACGCCGGCAACGCGGGAGGCGCCTACCTCGGCGGGGTCGTCATCACGTACGCCGGTTTGTCATACGTGCCTTATCTCGCGTCGGCGCTGGCGCTCTGTTCGCTGGGCGGCGCCGTTGCCGGCTTCCTGCTGGAACGCAAACGGCAACCGGCCGCGGCGGCAGAAGCGGTTGCGCGATAA
Organism: Cohnella algarum; assembly: GCF_016937515.1. NCBI lineage: Bacteria > Bacillati > Bacillota > Bacilli > Caryophanales > Paenibacillaceae > Cohnella > Cohnella algarum. Next base: position 3,370,228 of record NZ_JAFHKM010000002.1, on the reverse strand, counting down.
CCATCCGGTTACGCGGATATCGGCCCGTACACCGCCCCCGCGATCGAGTAGGTAGGAGCGGGTGTTGGCCATAACGAAGCATGCCCAATCCGGTACGCCGAGCGCCCGGAGTTCGCGAGTACGTGTACGGACCCGTTTCCACTGCTTCCACAGACACATCCGAAGCCAGCGGCGAATCCACTGGTCGAATTGTTCGCAGTGGGTTTTCGCAGATGCCAGGCGGAAGTAGCCTAGCCAACCCATCGTGTAGCGGTTTAGCTTACAATAGGATGTTTGCCAGCAGCGGGCTAAGCGGTCCGCCTTGCGGTATCCCTTCTTCGGTCTTCTGGCAGACTCCGCCCACCATGACTCCAGCGTTTAGGTAGGCACGGATTAGCTTCAGGACGCGCTTGTCCTTTATTTTCCTCGCCGCCCTCGCCATGAGCATGTCATGATTGACCTTATCGAAGAACTTCTCCAAGTCCACGTCGACCGTCCAGCGCAGTCCACTCTGGATGTAAGCCTTGGGCTTCTTTTACGGCGTCGTGCGCTCGCTTGCCCGGCCGAAAGCCGTGACTGTGCGGGGAGAACTCGGAATCGAAGATCGAATTCATCACTTGCAGCAGCGCTTGCTGGAGGAATCGGTCCATCACGGCTGGGATGCCAAGCAGCCCTCTCCTTTCGGTTCGGCCCTTCCGCTACGAAGGAACTTCGCCTATTCCGCAGGCCTCCCCATATAAGAACGTCATCTGTCTGCCCGCGACTACAGGGATAGCCCTTGGCGGCTTTGGATTTCGTTGTGTGCGGGCAACTCATCCGACTATTCCTGCCTCAAATCCAGTTCGTCCTAAAGATGACGCCCATGCTGGGCGTACAGCGAATAACAGCCTGCCCCTCTTGGGACAACCCGTCTTTTCATTCAGGAACTCCTACCCAAAATAACCGGAAGCACGGGAAAGAGCCGATCCTTCGTAATCGGGTCGTCGTAATTCCAATGGGCCTCGCTCACGTAAGCAAACCCGTTGCGGACGGCGTCCAGTCCCAGCCAAATTTCGCTGTTCGCAAGCTTGACGAGCGCTTGAGCGGAAGCCGCATCCTCGCCAACGAGCAGAAATACGCGATCCCCCGCGTACCCGGGAAGCTGCTCGAGGGCAATGCTCCGAAACGTAATTTGCTCTTCGATCATTTCGGCGATTCGGACGGGCGGACGGAACGCCAGCGGATGATAGAGCGTTGTAGCCAGGCCGCGCTGCCCCATGACGTACAGCTGGCCGCTTAGCAGCAAGAATACCGACGCCGTCTCCCGCGACCCGATTTCCGGCCGAAGCCTCGCCCACATTTGGCCGGTACGGGCTTCGCAGCGGCGAATCCATTGTTCCGCCTGACGTGTCTTCCCGAACAATTCCGCGATTCGTCTGAGCCGCTCGTAAGGATGCCAGTTTTTCTCGATAAAAATCGTCCGTGCCAAACCGGATAACGACCGCATCGACTCGTCCGGGACCGAGCAGTGCAAAATCAGGTCCGGCTCCAGCCGCCGAATCGCGGCCAAATCGCCGAGCGGACCGACGTCCGCGATGTTTTGCAGCTCGCTCCGGTAAACGACCTGCCTGCCGATCACGGTCATATCCGCCCCCACCGGCCGGATGCCCAATGCGATCATTTCGCCCAGCCCATAACCGACGGCGACGATGCGGGAAGGCTTGGCCGGCGCGGGAACGAGCGGCCCGGCCGTCGTATCCCGCTCTTCCCTCCGGTGAAGCTTCGCATACTGCCTGGGCGAAATCCCCAGCGTTTGGCGAAAACGCCGGTTGAAATAATATTCGTCCTTGAACCCCGTGCTCCGCGCGATCTCCCGGAGCGGCTCGTCCGTCCGAAGAAGCAGCTCCTTGGCCCGGTTCATGCGAATGTCGTTCAGGTAATCGAGCGGTTTCTTCCCCGTTTCCGCCTGAAACAAGGCGCTGTACTGCCAGCGGGCCACGTTGGCCAACCGAGCCAACCGCTCTACCGTTATCTCTTCCCGGTAGTGTTCCTCAAGGTAGGCCGCCGTCTTTTTTACCGCCGATGCCGCATCCCCGTTCCCCAATCGACGGTTCGATCGATCCTTTTCCAGCAGCAGCAGAAGCAGCTCCTGCAGCCGGACTTCCCTTTTGAAGCGTTGGACGCCGTCTTCGTCCCCCATCCCTTCCGCCGTTTCCGCCAATTCGTCCAGCAAACCGTCCAGACGGGAGCCGGGCGAAGCGTCGATCGGCCGCTTATACGGCAAAAATTCCCCAAGCCGCCCGGCCGGCGCCCTTCCCCCCAATTGGTAAGCGCGGAAACCGACGCGATAGCCCGCGACGTTCCCGTCCAGGCAGCCCCATTCCAGCGAGCAGTCCGGAGGCAGCACCAACGCCGTTCCTTGCCGGAACGCGCACGGGACGTCGTCTATTTTCAGCAAGCCGCTTCCCTCGGCAAAAACGAAAATCTCATGAGCGGCCGTTCGACAGGCGATGCCCATCGCCGGATCCTGAAACGACGACGTTCCCTCCCATGTGAAAAGCAGGGAATGATGAGACGAATTCGTATCCGGCGGCATCGAATCCATTCCGGTTCCTCCAATGAGAATAATTATCAATAAACCTATTTTAATGAAAAAACGGAAGCTTTTCAACGCATCGTTGAAAGCTTCCGTTTGCCATTGCATCAGGCCTTACTTGTTCATGATAACCGGCAGCTCGTCGAGCAACCGCTCTTTCGTGATCGCGTCGTCGAAATTCCATTTGGTCGGGATATAAAACACCTGCCCGTTCTCTACCGCAGCGATCGACTTCCAGACGGCGGCGCTCGCAAAGGAATCGGTCGCCGCCCTCGCGGTTTCGTCCTGGTCTGTCAGTACGAACAGCCAATCGCCGGCGTAGTCGGGCAGAAGCTCGGACGACACTTGGGCGAACGATTGGTTTTGGTCGATCATTTCCGCCTTCACTTTCGGCGCGGGCGCATAGCCGAGCGTGCCATACAGCGTGGCGGCAAATCCGCTGTCGCCCATCAGCCACAAGTCGGTTCCGAGCTGGAGATATACCGTTGCCGTCGCTTCGGAACTGGCCCCGAGCCGCTCCCGGACCTTTGCGGATTTTTCCTCGTACCCCGCGATCCAATCCTCGGCTCCCCGTTTTTTATCGAGCAGATCGCCGAACACCCTTAGCCTCTCGTTCGTTGACAGCCGGTCGTACGTCACCGTCGGCGCAATTTTGGACAAATTCTCGAAGGCTCCCTCCTCATAGTAAGAACCCCCGCTGTCCAGCAAAATCAAATCCGGCTCAAGCGCCGCCACCTTCTCCAGATCGCCGAGCAAATCGCCGACGTCCGCGATCCCTTCCAGCATGTCCGGATAAGCCACCTGTTCGGCGATGATGCCGAGCGCGGCCCCGACCGGCTTGACCCCAAGCGCCAAAATATCCCCCGGCTCCCCGCCCGTATAGACAACCCGCTGCGGACGAACCGGAATTTCGACCGTATGTCCCTTCGAATCCGTATACGTTCGCGTTTGCAGCTCCGCCTCCGCGCTGGCGCTTTGCTGCGGCGGTAACGAGGCGCTTGCTTGCGCCCCGGCCGTACTTGCCGGATTCGCGGCGTTGTTCGGCTGTGAGCCGCAAGATGCGAGCAGAACGCTCGAAACGATCGCCGCGCAAAGAACGGCGAAGAAACGACGTAACCTGTTCATGGCGAATGCTTCCCCCATCGAGTCGATTCATTTGGAATAATGAGAATCATTATCGCAGAATCTATCGTAAAGGAGTTTCCATTCGGGGGCAATGGAGAAAATCGAGCTCTTTTTTGGGACAAACCGCAAGGCGAGCCCGATAAAAATGACAATTCGGAGCCGCTACGGCATGTCCGAAAACAAAACCTGATGTATTTTAAGGCCGACATGCAGCAGCAGCCGTTGTTCCGAATCGTGCAGGCTGCATCCGGTGATTTGCTCGATTTTCTGAAACCGGTACTTCATCGTATTGACATGTATAAAAAGCTTTCCGGCCGTTTCGGCCAGCATGCAATTATTCGCGAAATACTCCTGGAGCGTCTGCACGAGATTGGAATTGCTGATCCAGTCGTATTCCGCCAGCTTGCCGATCGTCTCCGAATACAGACTTTCCAGCTCGTCCGAATCGCACAGCTCGCTAAGCAGGCGGAATACGCCCAAATCTTCGTAGTGAATGATTTTCTTTTCTCCGCAGATGGGTTTTCCCAACCGGATAACCTTGACGGCCTCGGCGTAGCCTTGATGAATTCCCTTCAGCCCGGGATAAAATCTGCCGATGCCTACGGTGATTTTCAAGTCGTCGAACTCCTCCGACAAATGGCGCTGGATCGATTCCGCGACGCGCATGACAGGCTCTTTTTGCGGATCGTTTCGATACAGCAAGCCTTCCTTGCCGTTCCCGTCCTTCCGGGGATAGAGAACGATAATCAGCTCCTTCTGCAGGGTCACGATCGCCTTGCGGTCTCCGAAACGGAACAGGTCGACGACTTTAAGCAGCATGCTTCTTTTCCGTTCCTGATACTTCAGCGATTCCTCGATCGCGATCGATAAAATCTGATAATGCTGGGTCAAATCCCAGCCGAACTGCTTCCCTTTCGCGATGACGCCGGAATCGTCCTGAACTTGCCCGTGCAGCACCGCCGATAAAAAGTCGTCCTTATAGGTCTGATCCACGTCGGACTTGGTAATCGCCTTGAGAAATTCCATCGCCATGAGCGGCATGGTCCGGTCCAGCACGTGAAAATCGCGCTCCAGAAACTCCCGCTCGGTTTGCCAGCACGTAATATCGCCGTAAAGCTCGTCATTGAACAACAGCGGAGTCACGATGCAAGACGTCGGTTGACCGTCGAGCATCCGCTGCATCCGGATCGTGCGCTTCGCCGACTTCAGCTCCTTTTTCTGCATTCGGGTAAGCGGTTCGACGCCTCTCCCCTGGAAAAAAGCTTCCTGCGCGGGAATTTCGGATCCTACCGTAATCATATTGTCCGTCATCTGCTGCACGGCCTTGATCAGCGCCGCGATTCCCTTGCCCCCCATCGCCAGCTCGGTCGTCCATTGGAAGAACGATTCCAGCCGCTCTCTTCCCGGATCCGATTTGCGGATCATCACTTCCATCAGAGGGGTCATAATGTCCAGATAGGAAACTTCGTTGTCGATTTCAATGATCGGAAGGCGGAGACGATCCCCCGCGTCCTTGATGACCTGCGGAATTTCCTGGACAAAGCGTCGCGTCTTGATGGCCAATGCGGAGCTTCCCACCTCGTTCAGTTGATCCGCCACTCTCGAAATCGCCTCCTCATCTTCCTTGATGGGATACAGGCTGGTGAGCAGCAGTTCGTTTCCTTTCAGCCAGCGAATGACATCCGGCACTTCCATGACGGTAATGAAATCGATCGTCCGGTCCAGTCCGTCTTTGCCCGCGACGACCTCGCAACGGGTCAGTCCTCCGATTTTCATAGCTTCTCTAACGGTAATTCCCATTCGGCACCTTCTTTCCCTCGAACCGGAAGTTTTGCAACCGAAAAGAACCGATTTGCGCCGCATATCTCGCCATTTCTTGCGAAGCTACAATTCCGACAAAATACCCTGCGCCTTGAAAATCGACCGGATGTCGTTCACGTGCTCGGAAAATTTCCGATGGATCCGCGTATCGCTGTTGCGGGGGCGCGGGAGATCGACGAGAATGTCCTCGACCACGCGGCCCGGACGATTGCTCATCACCAGCACCCGATCCGATAAAAACACGGCTTCCTCGATGCTGTGCGTAATGAAAATGCACGTAAACCGGTACTTGGCGAAAATTTTCAACAGGTCATACATCATCTGCTCCCGGGTGAGGGCGTCCAAGGCTCCGAACGGCTCGTCCATAAAAAGAAGCTCGGGCTCCTGGATCAAGGCTCTGCAAATCGACACCCGCTGCCGCATGCCGCCAGACAGCTCGTAGGGATATTTGTTTTCGAAACCTTTTAACCCCACGAGTTCGAGCAATTCTTGCGCGCGCTCCCGGTTTGTCTTCCGGTTGGGCCTCGACCACCAGCCGACTCCCTGAATTTCCAGCGGAAGCAGCACGTTGTCGATCACATTGCGCCAATCGAGCAGCACGTCCTTTTGAAACACGACCGCATTGCCGTCCACCGGACCGTCGATTTCCTCGCCGTTTATGCGAATCGATCCGTAAGGCGTCGAATCGAGGCCGGCCATCAAATTCATCAGCGTGCTTTTGCCGCAGCCGCTGGGGCCGACGACGGAAACGAACGAGCCGGCTTCCAGGGACAAGGACATCCGGGATAACGCGTGCAAAGGCCCTGTCCGGGTATCGTATACTTTTTCGACTTGATCCAGAACGATCGATTTGCCGCTCATGTTTACGACCTCCTTTTCAAGCCTTGATGCCAGGGCATCGCCAGCCGCTCGATAAAATGCACGATATAAAACAGGCCGATTCCCATGACGGCAAGGATGAATAACGCGCAGAACTCCAACGTCGTGTCGAGCTGGGAGTTCGCCACCAGCTGGAGGTATCCGATTCCTCGCGAGCTCGCCACGAATTCCGCCACGACCGCCCCGACCACCGCCAAAGTGATGCCGACCTTAAAGCCCCGAACATGCTGGGAAGCGCCTTGGGCAAACGAAAATAGGTGAAAATTTGCAGCCTCGACGCCCTCATCGATCTCGCCAGGCTGTACATTTCCTTGTCCATGGATTGCAGCCCGATCACCGCGTTGATGACGATCGGAAAAAACGAAATGAGGAACACGATCAAGATTTTCGTCTTCATCTCGTAGCCGAACCAGATGACCAGCAGCGGCGCCATCGCGACCATCGGAATGCAATGGACGCCTACGAGAATGGGATAGACGGTGTTCGCAAAATACCGGTACGATACGATCAGGATAGCGACGGGAATGCCGATCAGAACGCTTAGAAAAAATCCGGCCAGCACTTCGGTCAGCGTATACCCGGCATGCCTCATCAACGAAGCGAAATCCTGAATGAACCGCTCCGCGATGCGCAACGGGGAAGGAACGAGGTACTCGGGGATCGGGAATACCCAGTAGAGAGCCTGCCAGACGATCAGGAGGGCGGCCAGCGTCATGGTGACGGAGATGCCCTGGGAAACCTGCCTCCATTTCAATTTCACATAGCCGCCCGGTTTAACCGGTTTTTCCAACAAAAGCTGCATCGGTTTTTCACTCATGAGCATGTTCCTTTCCGGAATGCCGAAACTTATTCGTTCGTTTACCGCGCCGGCAAATAATCGTTCGTGTAGTAGGCCGACAGGTCCTTGCGCGCCTTGATCAGCGCGGTGCTTTCCAGAATGTCCAACGTGGCCGCAAAGCTTTCTTCGTTCATCCAGCCGTAAGGATGCGCTTCGTTATCCAGCAATTCGGCCGTACGATGGATTTGATCGACAAAAAGCTGCTCGTCAACCGTTTCGGGAAACAGTTCTTTCATGATTTTCGCCGCTTCCTCCGGGTTTTCCATCGTATATTTCAAGCCTTCGTCGATAGCGGCCAGGAATCGCTTGGTCGTGTTCGGATTTTCCGCAAGAAAATCGTTGTGAGCCACCAACGTCAGCCCCGCCACGTTATAGCCGTAATCCTTCGCAAACATCGTTTCCAGCTTTACTCCCAGCTTCTGTTCGAACATCGGAAGCTCGTTTGTGGAGAACACCTCGATCGCGTCGGCTTGCTTGGTTAAAAAAGCCGAGTTGCGGGCGGATGACTCCAGATGAACCTGGGTAACCTTCGAGGCATCGACCTCGTTCGTTTCCATAAACTTGTCGATCAGCTTCGTAAAGGTAGAGGTCGGCGACATCGCAATTTCTTTGCCTTCCAGATCCTTCGGCGATTTTACCGGGTTATCGGGAAACGACAGGATGACGAGCGGCGAATTCGTCATATAGGAAGCGATCATCTTGACCGGCATATTTTCCCCGATGCCTTGGGAAGGCTCGACGGTGGACACGACGGCGAAATCGTCGTTTTTTTGGGCGACGGCCTGCAGCGCCGGCGTCGAACCGCTCCCCTCCATGACCTCCACGTCCAGCCCGTATTTTTCGAAAATGCCCCGTTCTTTCGTAACGTAAAACGGAGCGAACTCCCCCTTGATCTTCCAATTCAGCCGAAACGCGATATCCGTTTTTTCCGGCGAGGGCAGCGTTTCCGACAAATCGCCGGATTTCGGAGCTTCCTCGGCCGAGGCGGTCGAGGCGGCCGGCGTCGCGGCGGGTGAAGCGGCAGGCCGTTCCGGTTCGGAGGCGCATCCGCTCGCTAGGACAAGGACGGCCGACAAAAGACCGAATACGATACATTTAAACTTTTTCATATGACTCCCTCCCAAATATATATCCTTTTATGTTAAAAACAATAACATATTGGCTACATAAACATCACCCTTTTGAATGAAAATGATGGCAATTATGTATCGAAATATCGATTTAACACGATTATAACAAGTAAGATGCTGGTTCGGCATGTGTATAATGACAAAAATGGCGTGAATCTTATGTCCGAATCTCCATTTTAATCTAACATCAAATGTGAGAATCAGCGAAAAGCAAATGAAAAAAGGGACAGGGCGACGCTTCGCCGCCCGTCCCTTTCTGTTGCGTTTTACCGCCGGCTAAACCTGGCGCCATTGATTTGCTCCCTTGCCTTTTCGGCCGCTTCCGTTATCCGCCCGCGCATTTCGCCTTCCGTCGTTTTTTTCCAATCCCGGTCGTCCGCATAACAGTAAATGATTCCTCTCGACGCCGACACAACCGCGCCGTTCCCGTCTTGATCGAAGAACGCCCCAGATCCTCCGCTTTTCCGCCTTGGGCCCCGAAGCCCGGAACGAGAAAAATCGAACTTGGCATCGTTTTGCGGAGGATTTGGGCTTCTTCGGGATAAGTAGCCCCCACGACCGCGCCGATATACGAAAACCCGTTCACCCCCCGCGTCCGGCCGGCCAAGCGATGGAACCGTTCCGCCATCTCCAGGCAAAGCGTCTGCCCGCTTTCCAGCTTCGCTCCCTGGATCTCCCCGAAGAAGGATTGGATGTTTTCAACAGCAAAAACACGCCCTTGCCGTTCTCCCCGGCGGCTTCGATGAAAGGCATGTAGCCGTCCGTTCCCAGAAAGGGATTTACGGTCACCATATCCCCGCCAACGGTCCGTCCCCAAAAAAGCGCGCGCGTAAGCCGCGGAAGTCGGTCCGATGTCTCCTCTTTTGGCGTCGTTGATGACGATCAGGTCCCGGGATTTGGCGTAGTCGATCGTTTTTTCCAACGCCCGCATGCCGTCGCTTCCGTAAATTTCGTAATACGCAAGCTGGGGCTTGACCGCGATGACGGAATCGGCCGCGGAATCGATCACGATTTTATTGAATTCGTAAATAGCTTCGGAAGCCCGCCGGGCGGAGCCGCCGGCCCTTTCCGCCAGGAAATCCGGAAAAAAACGAACGTCCGGATCCAATCCCACGACCAGAACGCTGCTTTTCCGCCTGCCCGTCTCGATAAGCACATCCGCAAAGTTGCCCAATCGACGATGTCCCTTTGTGTCAATAATAATGAATTTGCGACGGATCCGTGCCGCCGGTTTCGACTTTTCCGACAATTTCGTTTATATCTATTATTCGGTGTTTTTGCATATAATTTTTAATCTCGCGAATAATGTTCAGCATGGCGGACGGATCGACGAAGCTTGCCGTCCCGACTTGAACGGCGCTGGCCCCGGCCAGCATCATTTCGATGGCATCCGCGCCGCTCATCACCCCTCCGCAGCCGATAATCGGAAGCCCGGAAACTTGCCGGACCTGGTAAATCATGCGCACGATGATCGGTTTGACCGCGGGTCCCGACAGCCCGCCCATCCGATTGCCGATTTTCGGCTTCCGCGTATCGATGTCGATCGCCATCGCCAGCAGCGTATTCGCCACGGTAAGGCCGTCCGCTCCGCCCTCCTCCGCCGCAAGGGCAATCTCTTCGATGCTGGTCACATTCGGGGTCAACTTCGCGATGACCGGCTTGTCGGTCGCTTCCTTTACCCGGCATACGACCTCCCGGGTCGTTTCCGGGTCCATGCCGAATGCGCGGCCGTCCCCTTTGAGGTTAGGGCAAGAAATATTCAGCTCCAACGCCGCCACGGATTCCACGCGGCCGATCGTCTCGGCCATTTCCGCAAATTCGGCGACGGAGTCGGCCGAAATGCTCGAAATCAGCGGAACGTCGAATTTTCGGTAATAAGGGAGCGTTTCGGATAAATAATGATCGATTCCCGGGCTTTGAATGCCGATCGAATTGATCATTCCGGCCGAAACCTCGCAAACCCGGGGCGTCGCATTCCCCTTTCGCGGGTACTTCGTAATGCTTTTGGGAACGACCGCGGCGAGCGCGTTGAAATCGATGACGCTTTCCATGCCTTCTCCGAAGGCCCCCGAGGCCGGCATAACCGGATTTTGCAGCGCGAGCCCGCCGATATTCACTCCCAGGCGCAACGGCTCGACGAACGGATCGCTCATGCAAGCACCACCTGCTCCAAAGGAAAAACCGGACCTTCCTTGCAAATCCGAACCGTCCGGAACGCGCCGCCGGAATCCCTGATTTCGCAAACGCACGCAAAACAAACGCCCATCGCGCAGCTCATATTTTCCTCCAACGCAATTTCCGCGAACAGCCGCTTTTCGGCGGCAACCTCCTGCAAAAGCCTGGAAAGCCTTCTGGATCCGCACGTGTAGGCAGCCTCGATCCGATGCTTTTCGATCAAATCCTCCATTTGCGCCCTTACGTTCGCCACATCGCTGCTGCCGTCATCGTCCGTTACGATATGCACCTCCGCCCCGTAACTTCGCAGCATTTCTTCCGCCAGCACGTCGCCTCGGGTTTTGGCGCTGAGAATCGTGATGCAGGCGATCCCCCGCTCCGCCGCTTTCTGGGCAAGCGCGGACAACGTCGCAACGCCGACGCCGCGGGCCAGCAAAAGAATCGCGCCGCCGCCGCTCCGCAAATCGAAGCCCTTGCCGAGCGGCCCGAAAACGTCCAGCATTTCGCCCGGCTTCGTCCGGGCCAATCGTTCCGTGCCCGCCCTTTGACCAGGTAGAGGAACTCGAGCGTCCGGCTTCGCTTGTCGATTCTGAACAGGCTGAACGGCCGGCGCAGAAGCGGAATATAAGTCTCGGAGCACCGGATATTGAAAAACTGGCCGGGCCTCGCCTCCTCCCGCAAAGCCGATGCGTCGACGATCATATGCCAATACCGGGAATTGACCGGTTCGTTGGTCAATACCTGCAATTTGGATAAAGTCATAAGGTCTCCTCGCATTAATTTCCCGAGCTTGCATAGCGGTTTACGCCCAGCCGCCAAATCCGCGAAGCGACCAGCAAAGAGATCAAGGCCACGACAGGAGACAGGTACGGGATGAAGGCGTCCCCGTCTTTCCCCAGCAAGACAAGGGAGGGATAGTAATTCATGAACGCTACCGGCACGAAACCGGTAACGAAAACCCGAAACCACGAGCCGAAAATGTCGACCGGATATTGCTGCACCAAAGAATTCAGTCGCCAGATCACGGACGTCGCGGTCAACGAACGCTTCGTCCAGAAGGCCAGGCTTGCGATCGTCCAGAAGACGGCCACCTCGATTCCCGTTCCGGAAACGACCGCCAGCCCGAAATACAGCCAGTCGAATACGCTCCAGTCCAGATCCAGCTTCGCGTACGCGATCGAGAGGCCGGCGATGCCGACCGCGGCGTCGCCGGCTCCCAGATACTGCACTTCCCGGCCGAGCAGCTGCAGCAGCGGACTGACCGGACGGATCAAAAACTGGTCGAAGGTGCCTTTCAGCAAGTACGTTTCCATCGAGTTGAAATGCCAGAAAAACAGGCTGTACAGGCTGTGGCCCAGAATCCACAGGCTGTACAGGAACAGCAGCTCCCAGACGGACCAGCCGTTCAGATGGACGAAACGGGTGACGATAATGCCGATCAAGCCGATATTGACGGCGTTAAAAATGACGATTCCGGCGATTCCCGCCAGAAAGTCGGAACGATACTGCAGGCGGGACTGCATGGAGATGCGGATCATCCTGGCGTAAATCCGAAAATGAAACGCCATGCGCTTAACCTCCTTGAACGATCAGTCGGGACTGTACCCGATTCCACGCAAGCCTGCATGCGGCCAGCAGCAGCAAGGCCCAGCCGGCTTGAAGCAGAATGCCTCCAGCGCCGCCGCCCCGTCCGCCTTTCCGATGTAAATGGTGATGGGAATATAGTAAATGCTCTGGAACGGCAAACAGCGGGCAACCGCCTCAAGGAAGTCCGGAAACAGCCAGAAGGGCACCATTTGCCCGGCGAAAAACCGAAGCAACGCGTTGTATGCCCAACTGACGCTGCCGATATCGAGCGTCAAAACGGCCGCCGTGCCGACGAGAAAGTTCAAGGAAAATAAAACGAAATATCCCAGCAGAAGGCTGACGAGAAACAAGAGAAGGTTCCCGAAGCCGGGCGGAGGCTGCAATCCGAGAAATGCGGCTCCGACGAGCAGAGAAGGCACGACCAGGGCGCAAAACCGAAACAGGGTTTCGCCGAAATTGCGGGCCAGCATATGAAAATGGAAATCGAGAGGCTTCGACAGATCCGTATCGATCGATCCCGTTTTAACCTGCTCGGCCATATACGTTTGCGGTCCGCGCCCGGGCGCGAAGACGGTTTCGAGCGCCATCCCCAGAATCCCGTACGCGATCATTTGCCGCAGGCTGACTCCGAAGGCTTGCGGACTCTGGGCATACAGGGTATTCCAGACCCAATGGACGCTGTACATCATCAGGCAAGCGGCGACGAGCTGCAGCCAAAAATCGAAACGGTAGACCGCCGTATTATGAAAGGCCTGCCGCGAAAACGACCGGAACAGCCTCATCAAATCACCCCGGATTTTGCGGTCCCGCTCCGATAAATTCGGCCGATCAGATCCTCGATCTCCGGCTCTTCGATCGTCAGGTCGACGACGGGATGACGGGCTCCGAGCTGCGCGATCAGCGCGGACGGAGACGTGGCGGAACGGTTAAAACGAAACCATTTTCGCCTCCCTTCGCTGCGGACCAGTTCGGCGTTCGGCACGTCAAAATCGGGAACCGGGTTCTCGAATTCGACGACGAGCGTCCGGCCCGTTCCGAATCGGCTTTTGATCCGGTCTACGCTGCCGTCGTAAATGACCTGTCCGCGATCGATGATCATAATCCGGGAACACAGCTTTTCGATATCGTCCATGTCGTGGGTCGTCAGCAGCACGGTCACTTTCCGCTCCCGGTTGATTTCCTTGATGAACGCGCGCAGCTTCTCCTTGGCGACGATATCGACGCCGATCGTAGGTTCGTCGAGGAACAGCAGGCTCGGGTCGTGCAGCAGCGCCGCCGCCAAATCGGCCTTCATCCGCTGCCCCAGGCTTAACTGGCGAACGGGCGTTTGCATAAATTCATCGAGCGCCAGCAACTCGGAAAACAGCTCCAGGTTTTGTTTGAACCGCCGCTCCGGAACTTTGTAAATATCCCGCAGCAATCGCAGGCTTTCAATGACGGGGACATCCCACCAAAGCTGCGTCTTTTGGCCGAAAACGACGCCGATCTGGCGGGCGTTGGCGATTCTGTCTTTGTACGGCACGATTCCGTTCACTTCGACAAGACCGCTCGTCGGCACGAGAATTCCGGTCAGCATTTTAACGGTGGTCGATTTCCCGGCTCCGTTCGGTCCGATAAAGCCGACCGTCTCTCCCTCTCCGATTTCGAAGCCGATATCGTCTACCGCCCGCTTCACCTCATGCTCCGCGCTTATCAAGCTCCGGAGGCCGGATAAAAACCCTTCCTTCCGGATATAGCGCTTGTATTCCTTCGTCAAATGCTCCGCCCGTATCATGCGCCACCCTTTTCCCGTTTACGTCCGGTCGGGATCGCCCATCTCAACGACTTTTAAAACCGCGCCGCGATGAAGGATCGGTTCCAGATAATCTTCATAAAACGAACTCAGGGCGAACGACGATCGCTCGGGATTGAACAGCCGGGCAATAAAATCCTGATTCCACTTCCCGATTTTGATTTTCGAATTTCTCGTAATCCAGCGATCGTGAATGGAGCGGGAGATGTCGGACAGGTAATCCTGGTTCCAGGTTTCATACAGGGCGTCCGGAACGATGTCGCCATAGATTTGCTGCCCGTGATGCAGCGTGTAGTACAGCGCTTTGTCCAGCTTCGTCGCGGCGGCCCGGTCGAAAAGGAGCGTCCAGTCGATGTCATGCGTTTGAATGAAGGACCGGATGTCGGAGTAGGCAAGCAGCTGCGCGTCTTTTCCGTCCAGAATATCCCGCAGCGATTGCGTATGCCAGTACAGGTGGCTGCATAAGTGGGTCAGAAAATCCTCGTTGCTCAGCCGGTAGACGGGAACGTCCCCGATCGTGTCCCGGGTCGCTCTTGCGACGACCTCCTCGATCGGGTAGGAGAAGTCGTCGAAGATCGTATTCAGCCGATGATGAACGTCGATGCTGAAGCTGACGACCGGTTTCGACGCCGATCGTTTTCTGAATTCGCCGTAATGCTGCAGCTCATGTTCGTATCCCTCCAGCCGCTCCTGTCCCAACGGCTTTTGTTCCCCGGTATCGCGGTCGAATTCGCTTTGGGTGTAATCCATCGCCTTCAGGACGCGAAAAACGCTGTCCGCGTCTTCCTTTCGCACGAGGATATCCATATCTCCGAAAGGTCGTAGCGCCGCATGGCGGTACACCGAAGCCGCCAGATAAACTCCCTTGAGGACGATCGCCCGGATCCCCCGCTCGTGAAAAGCCCGCAACACGGCGACGAACTCGTCCATCTTCTTTTCCCCGATAATTTGCTTTAATTGATAGTGGGACGCGAGCAGGAGCTTTACATGGCCGGCGACGGAATCGACGTTTTGAACGTGGTGATGCAGCAGGGGAAGCGTATTGTGCCTGTACGCCTGGTCCAGAATATAGGTCCAGTCGAGCGAAGACGCGCACATCCCCCGGATATCCGCTTCGTTCGGATGCAGCTTTGACGTTTCAATCAAAAATTTGTCCTCTATTCTCAAGCAAAACACCCCTTTCAGGTTGCCGCTTCGCGAAAACGAACGCGAAGTCGCGCGCTTGGAGCGCGAGGGCGGCCGGATTTTCCCGTTCGCAAGGATAGATCAAGCTTGTTCTTCTGTCCGCCGGGACGCAGGAAGACAAATCGACCGTTATCGGGTTGTCGGAAACGTTGGCAAAGAAATAAACTTCTTCGTCGCGGATCTCCCTTTTCAGGGCCAATATGCGGCTGGCGGCCAGCTCTTCCAGAAAGACGGCGTTCCCCTCCCGAAGCGGACGATATTGCTTTCGCAGCGCGATCAGCCGGGCGAAACGGCTTTTTATCCCTTCATCGTGCAGGGGGCCGTCCCAGATCATGCATCTTCGATTGTCGGGATCGGCGCCGCCTTCGAGGCCGATTTCGTCGCCATAGTAAATGAGCGGCACTCCCGGATAAGCGAACAGGAACGCATAAGCCTGCGAATATACCGCCTTGTTTCCGCCGACGGCCGACAAAAAGCGAACCGTATCGTGCGAGCTCAACAGGTTGACCTGCGCAAGCAAATGGGGAAACGGATATTCGAACAGTTGCCGTTTCAGGTTTTCGATCAAGACTTCAAGCGGGATTGCGCGCTTTGCAAAAAAATCGGTGGCGGCCCCCCAGAAAACATAATTGGTAACGCCGTCGAACTCATCCCCCGAAGCCACGGCTCACCCGACTCCCATACTTCCCCGATCAGGCAGGCTTCCGGATTGACGGCTTTGACGACAGACCGCATTTCCTTGCAAAATGCGTGCGGAATATCCTTGACCGTATCCACCCGAAAGCCTGAAATCCCTTGGCGCAGCCAGTAGGCGGTCGCTTCCTGCAAATAAGCTTTCGTATCCGGATTATCCAGATTCAGCTTCGGCATATGCTTGTAATCGAACCAACAGGAATAATCGGGATTAGGCTTAACGACAACGGGATATTTTTCGATATAATACCAATCGGCAAAACGGGAGCGCTCCCCCTTCTCCATGACGTCTTGAAAAGCGAAAAATTCGGTGCTCGTGTGGTTGTAGACCATGTCAAGAACGATCCGCATCCGCCTTTTGCGGGCTTCGGCAACCAATTGCCGCCACAGGTTTTCATCGCCGAGACGGGGCGCGATCCGGTAAAAATCCGAAATATCGTACCCGTGATTGGAAGGGGATGCAAAAACGGGATTGAGATAGAGAGTGTCGACGCCAAGCCCGGACAAATAATCGAGCCGGTCGATCACTCCTTGAAGGTCGCCGCCGAAATAATTCGTCAACGTCGGCCTTTCTCCCCACCTCTCCGTTTGCTCCGGATCGTTCTCAAGATTTCCGTTGGCGAAGCGGTCGGGAAAGATGTGATAAAAAACCGCCCGGGTCAACCAGGCCGGCACCCGGGAACTTCCAAGCCGCCCGGGATCGTAGACGTACCGTTTGTCCGGCTCGGGCTTCCTTGAGGAGACGCCGTCGGCCACCGCATATTTCTCGCCGTCCAACAGGAAATAATACGTAAACGCCGACCGTGCGACCGCTTCATCGCGCAATCGAAAAAGGTAATAGCTCCACTCTTCGTCCGCAAGAAAGGCGGTCGTCTCATAGGCCGCCGTTTCGTTGGCGACAAGACGCAGCGAAGCCGGACAGCCGCCGGAGCTTGCGATTTTCACCTTGAAGACGACTTCCCCGTTCGCCCATCGATCCAGCCGATGAACGACATCGGGAGGCCTCCGTCCCAGACGCAATACGGAATTGTAGGCGCCGTATTCGTTCCTTTCCTTGTGCCGGTTGTCCGGGTCCGTGTAATACTCGCTTTCGTCCGTCATGAATAAATACGGATAGTCGCCGTCCTGCAAATACAACACTTTCACGAACGTATTGCCGTCCGTCTTCTTCATTTGCCCCTTTTCCGGATCCCATTGGTTAAACGACCCGATCAGGCAGACGCGATCCGTTTCCTTCGGCGGTTTGAACGTGAACGTTGCTTGGTTCATTTTTAGCCCTCGCTTGCTACCGGCTGTCGGCTTCGACCAATGGCGAGATCGCTTTCGTCAAATGCTCGAGCTTGCGGACGAATTTATGCTGCGCGCCGTGCGCATGCCTGAGTATTTTCGTTTCCGGATCGATGACCCTGGAAAAGGGAAGCACGGCGCCGCTGCGGATGATTAACGACAAGGTCAATTCTTCGCTGGGGAGGACCCGATGAAAGGAACCGGCGGGAAAGTAGTAAACGTCGCCCGCCCGCATCAGCGTTTTTTCCGTAAGCTCAAGCTCGACTTGATCTCCCACCGTTTTTTTGACTTCGTATTTTTCGTGGGTATAGCTGCCGCACAGGATGGCCGAGCAAAAATGAAACCGGTGATCGTGGATGCTTTCGAAGGGCCACTTGTTTTCCGGCCAATAATGCAGTCTCATGCGAGGACCGTTCCATTCCGATTTCCAAATGACGTATTTTTCGAAGCCCAACGGATGAAGCTCCATGAGCGACGCGAGGTCGCCCACCGTTTCCGGGTCGCCGGTTTCGACCAGCTCGTCGAGCCACCCGCGAACCACGCGCAAATCGATCCGCTCCCTCACCCATTCGCACAAAAGCTCCCGCTTTTCGGGCTTTTCCAATGCCTCCGTACGGGCAACGCCTTCCATGAACGCGTTCAATTTCATCTTTGCATCACTCCCGCCTCGCGAATTTGACCAAGCCGCTGCGCGATTTCCGAATGGATTTCTTCCGGCCGCTTCGATGCGTCGACGATAAGCGAATCCTGCGGAAGCACCGCGTAAAAGTTCGAGCGGATTTTCTTGAACGTTTCGCTCCCGCGCTCTTCGTACTTCATGTTTTCCTTGCCGTCCCGGCTCATCACCCGCTGCAAGGAAACTTCCGGCTCGAGATCCAGGAAAACCGTCAAATCCGGCATTCGAATGTCGCCGTAAAGCCGCTGCAAGTAGGAATAATCCAGCCCCCGAGCCAAAAACACCGAATACGAGCTGAAAATATACCGATCCGAAATCACATGGACGCCTTCCCGCAACGCCGGTTCGATCTCCGCGGACATCTGCCACAAACGGTCGGCCGCGGAAAGCAGCGCGATCGCTTTAATGTCGGGACACTTGCCGTCGTCCAGGTAATCGCGAACCCTGGGGTCCTTGCGATAATAGTCCGTCGGCTGCCGGGTCACCAAGGTCCTTTCGCCGCTTTGCTTGAACCAGCGGTCCAGCAATTGGATTTGCGTCGTTTTACCCGCTCCGTCCAGCCCGCAAATTGCGATCAACAGCCCGTTCGTCATGTCATTCCTCCGTTCACTTCGATCGTCGTTCCCCATAAATAGGATGATTTGTCGCTGAGCAAAAAATCGATGACATTCGCTACCTCCTCCGGGGTGCCGATCGTTTTGGCCAACGTTCGCTGGATATGGAACTGTTTTCTTTCGGGCGATTGAACGTCGGACATGGACGTCTCGATAATTCCCGGAAGCACCGTGTTCACTCTTATCCTTCGCTCTGCCAACGACACGCTGAAGCTTTTGGCCAATCCGAGCAGCGCCGCTTTCGAGGATGCGTACGCGGGGTCCCGGCTGCCGGACTTGGCGGCGGTAGACGAGGTAATCACGATATTGCGCAAGGACGTCGTTTCGCAAGCCAGGATGGCCTGTACGATCCGGAACAGCGAATCCACGTTGACGGCGTGCACCTTTTCCCACAGTTCGGGCGGATAGGAGCCTAGAGGAAGGTTCGGATACACGCCGGCCAAATGAACGACGGCCTCCACGTCGGCAAGCCATTCTTCGCGCGCCCGTTTCAGGCAATCGCCAAGCTGCGCCGGATCGGACAGGTCGCATAAATGCAGCTCGATGTCCCGGGCGGCGGCGGAAGGCTGCCGGTCCAAACCGATGATTCGGTTTTCCCTCGGGTTCAGGGAGGAGATTAAAGCCGCGGCGATATCGCCGCTGGCGCCGGTAATCAAAATCGTCTTCAAACTCCCTCCTCCCTTAGAGCACGGCCCTCAACAGATCCTGCTCGGGGTCGTTCGCTTTCACTTTTAAATAAGTTTTCACTTCCTCCAGGTTGCCGTCATAAATGAGCGAGCATCTTTCGCTCACCCGGATTCCCGCGTTTTTGAGGGCATCCGCTTTCTTCTTGTTATTGCCGAGCATTACGACCTCCTTTACGCCGAAATACCGCAGAATCGTCACCGCCGCCCGAAAGTCCCGGCGGTCTTCCGAACCCAAACCCATTCGAATATAAGCGTCCGACGAGCGGACCCCCCGGTCCATCAAATTATAGGACTCCAGCTTGGCCGCCAGGCCGAAGCCCCTTCCTTCATGGGAAGCGTGGTACGTGATAATGCCCTTCCCTTGCCGGGCGATCAGCTCCATCGCGGTATCGAGCTGCCATTTGCAATCGCAGCGCATGCAATGAAAGGCTTCGCTCGTGATGCAGGCCGAGTTCAGGCGGTAATGAACGGGTCCCGCCAATTCCTTCTCATCGCCGTACACCAGCGCCAAATGCTCCGCGGCGCTTCCGTTCTCGAATTCGTTTGCGATCGAAAAGCAGTACAGGGAGAACGGGCCGTATTCCGTCTTCAAAATTCCTTTGGTCACGCTTCGGATGCTCGTATAGTTTTGCGTTTCCGGCCTTCCTTTCATGGAAATCACTCCTAACGTTAGGTAATCTAACTAATTTCAATCATAAAGGAATGCTTTCCCGGGCGTCATTGTCGGCAGCCACAAATATAAATGGAAAAAAATATCTTTAAATCCAGTAGACTTTACGCGACAGAAGACAAAAAGGGGCGTCCCTCGGGTCAATTTCGACCTTTGGGACAGCCCCTTCGGTTTTCGTATCGGCAGCCCTGAACCGGGTTCGGTTAATTGATCCCGGTATTGATTCCGAACTGCTTTTTGAATTCATCAAAGTCAATGTCAAGCAATTTGCAGTATTGGTCCAGTTCCTCGAAAAAATTGACGCCGCTCGGCTTGTCCCTGGACTCGTAATAAAAGTTGACCAGCTCGAACAGGTTGAAAAGGACCTTCACTTTTTCATTTTTTTCCATTCGTCTCTCTCCTTGTTCTATAATTTATCATTATACTTCAACCTTGAAGGATTGTTCAGATGCCTTTGCCATTCTTTTTCATCAGGAGGAGCACGCCCATTTTCGCACCGCCAGCTCCAGCAACGAAGCGCCGGAAACGATCTGCTCCGCCGAGGTATATTCGTCCCGGCAATGGCTGATGCCCGCATGGGAAGGAACGAACACAAGCCCGGTCGGACACAGCCGCGCCATGTTCATCGCGTCGTGGCCCGCGCCGCTTGTCATCCGCAGATAGGAAACCCCCTCCCGCTCGCACAGACGGCACAGAGACTCCGTCGTTTCGCCGTCCAGCGCCGTCGGAAGCTCGTCGCTCAATTCCTTAACCGTTATTGCGAGTCCTCTCGTTTTTTCGATCTTTCGGATCACTTCAAACAAGCGTTCGGACACCCTGCTTTTCGATTCGACGGACGTGCCTCGTATTTCGAGCTTCAACTCCGCCGTATCGGGGATGACGTTCATCGCGCCCGGCTTGACCTCGCACGCTCCGACCGTCGCCACGGTGCCGTAGGCGACGTCCGTTTTCGCCGCCGCTTCGAGCCCGAGCGAAATTTCGGCCGCGCCAAGGAACGCGTCCCGGCGGCCGTTCATAGGAGTCGTCCCGGAATGCGAGGCGCGTCCCCATACGGTTACCTCATATCGCGTTGGAGCCGCGATTCCGGTGACGATGCCGATCGGCTTTCCTTCATTTTCCAGGATCGGCCCCTGCTCGATATGCAGCTCGAAAAACGCCTTAATCTCCTCTTTGCCGCGGGCGCATCGCCCGATGCCGTCGAAATCGAGCCCGCATTGCGAAATTGCCTCGGCCAGCGTAAGCCCGGCCCGATCCTTCAAGACGGCGAGCGACGATTTGTCCAGCAAGCCGGCCATCGCCTTGCTCCCGATCGTGGACACGCCGAACCTGGAGGACTCCTCGCAGGCGAACACGATGATTTCGACGGGATGATCCGTCGTCAAGCGGCGATCGTTCAGGCTGCGGACGACTTCAAGCGCCGCCGCGACCCCCAGGACGCCGTCGTATCGGCCGCCCCGAACGACCGTGTCCAGGTGGGAGCCCATGGCCACGACCGGCAATTCCGGATGACGACCTTCCCTGCGGGCGATCAAATTCCCGCACGGGTCGTATCGGACCGTCATCCCTTCCCGCTCGCAAAGCCCGGAAAAATACGCGACGGCTTGCCGTTCGACGGGGGAGTAGGCCAGACGGGTCATTCCCGCGTCCGCATAACCGAAGCGATTGAGGTTATTTAACGTTCTGACCAGGCGCGCAGCATCCACTCCGTCGTTCCCTCCCGGCAATTCGGATCGCCTGCATGCGTCGATTCAACCGACTTTCTTCATTGTAATGCAATCTTTTTGCAGATACTTTGTCTCTTCAGACAAAAAAAAGAAGCGGACGTTATCCGTTCCCCCGTCCTTGCTTCCCGGATTAGCGTTTTTCGCGCATTTTCCCCGGCGCTTCGGGTATCGGCCGGCCTGCCCCTTCCTGAAGCTTTTTCCATACCGTCTTGTTGCTGTATTTTTTCTCCAAACTGATGTCGGGTCCGAACCATTCCGGCGCCGCAAAGCCGATCGCTTCCTCTTCGGTCGCGAATTCGACCTCCAGGACGGAAAGCTCCAATTGATCGTAAATGTCGATTTCGACGATTCGGTCGTCCCACTCGGCCGTAAGCCTCGTCTTCGTCAGAGGAATAAAGCCGAAAGCGGCGATCAGCTGCGAATAAAGGCCTTCGGAAATCGAATATTCCACTTCTTCCCGGGACAGGCCGTTTCCGTTCTTGAACGTATGCGTATACGCGATTTGCCCCGTCGTCAAATCCGTGATCCGGCGAACCCGAATTTCCTGCGCTTCGTCCAGCGCCAAATAGGTTTGCTCGATCCGCTGCTTCGACCGGACCCGAATCGCGCCTTGCCCGGCCAGCTTGTCCGGCGCTTCCGCCAGCAAAAACTTCCGCTCGATTTCCAGCGACATGTTGCAGACTCCTTATTTTGAATTCGATGAAATGGATCGGCTCTATTATAACAGGTCGAAAAGGGCTTCGCATTCGCGGCGAAGGAGCGCGAGGTCCTTGCAAGCCGCCAAAACAGCAGCTTGATTGGAATTACAAAAAGCCCGGGGTCGCCCCCGGGCTTCGACATTCACAAGTCTCGGTTCAATACTGCATCAGCATCGATACGTTTTGCCAGCCCGCGCCTACCGTCCAAAACACGAGATAGTCGCCCCGGCTGATTCTGCCTGCCTTCAACGCCTCGTACAGCGCCACGAACGGGCTGTTGGCGGCCGTATAGCCATACACGTCGCCGATATAGGTGACCTTGTCCTCTTCGATGCCGAGCCGCTCCGTCACCAGCTTCACGTTGCCGAGCGAAAATTGCGAGAACAGATAGCCCCCTACGTCCTCCTTGGCGATGCCGTTGCGATCGAGCAAAATCCGCAGCGAATCGACCGCGGAATCGACGCAAACCGAATCGTCGAACGGAGTAAACTTGACCTGCGCGTCTTTGGCCGTAAGTTCCTCCCGGTACAAATTGGAGAGCCCGCGCGCGGGGAACAGCGAGTTGTCGATGACGGACGTGTCGGTTTGGTAAACGGAATCGATGAAGCCGCGCGTCCCCTCCGCGGCCTCCAGGATGACGGCGGCTGCCGAATCCGCGAAATTGGAGTGATAGACCGGCTCCTCCGGAGTATGCGCGGAAAAGTGGTCGGCGCCGACGATCAGCGCGCGCTCGATGCGGGGGTTGCCCATCATGTAGCGGCTCGCCTGCTCCACGCCGACGAGCATGCCTGCGCAATTCGCGTTGATGTCGTAGCAGATCGTGTTCAGGTCTCCCCCCAGCGCGCTGTGCAGCTTGAGCGCGTTGCTGGGCAGCAAATATTCGGGCGTCTGGGAAGTGAAGATGATGAGGTCCAGATCGCGGGCGGACAGCCCTGCGCCTTGCAGGGCGCTTTTGGCCGCTTCGACCGCCATCGTCAGCGAGTTTTCCGCCGGATTGTCGATGACGAACCTCTTGTTCCGGCCGAGCGCCCGGAGCAGCCCCGCAACCTCGGTTCCTTTTTGCCTGAAGCGTTCAATATAATATTCGTTGTCCACTTCGTTGGACGGATGATAAACCCGAACTTCGCGAATTCGAACGGCTCCCATCGGCTCCACTCCTTCTCTCTATTCGATTTGTCGTTTAAACCTCGATAATTTCCCAATTGGCCAATTGGACCGAGCGGGCGATGCGCGACAGCTGCATTTTCAGGATCGGGTTTTTGGCGAGCCGCAGCGTCACCTTTTTAAAGCCGTCCCTTTTGTACATTTGGAAGCAGCCCTCCAAAATCGGCAGCGCATCGGGAGCGCTGACATTAAGCTTTGTGCAATCGATCTCGATGTCGTACTCCGGAACGGAAATCGCGGAAATGCTCTGTTGATAGGCTTCCACCGACTTCATTCCGTCCTCCGGCGTGAAGGTGCCCTCCACCTCCGCTTTCATCACTTTGTTCGCGTGATCCATTTCGATGTTAAAGCTTCCCATGACGTTTTCCCTCCGCATGAAGTAAATGATCGTAAACTAAAACAAGTAAAAGGCCGGCGGCCCGACGTTACTTCACGAGCGCCTTCAGCCTGTCCAAAATCGGAGCCGGCTCGCTGCCGTCCGTCACGACTTCGATGACGCAGGGCCCGTCGAGCCCGCTTACGAAATCCGGAATGCCGCGCAAGTCCTCCAGCTTGTCCACCGCCATCGCCCGAACCCCGGCCGCCCGCATCATGTCGGCGATCGAGATCCGCTCCTGCTTGTAGTCGGGAATCGTCCGGTTATACAGGAATTTCTGCCCTCTCTCGACATACGACAGCATGGCGTTGTTGATGATGAAGTAGACGACCGGCAGCCGATACTCCTTGGCGGTAAAAATCTCCATGCCGTTCATGAAGAAGCAGCCGTCTCCCGCCAGCGCCGCCACCGGACGGCCCGGTTCGGCAGCGGCGAGTCCCGCCGCGCCGGCGATCGCCGACCCCATGGCTCCGTAATCCAGATTGATTTCGAAATCGCCGCCCGACGGAATTTCCAAATACTTCAGCACGAAATTCGTAAATTCTCCGATATCGCACGCGTAGCGCGTATTGGCCGGCATATAGCGGGGCAGCGCCTCGAGAAAAAGGCGGAGCGAAAGTCCGGTGTGATTTTGCGCGTACGGCTCGTTGACCGGCTCCGGCTTGCGATAAGGCGCCCGAGCGCCGCGGCAGTTGCCGATGAAGTAGGGCAGCACCTCCTTTAAATCCCCGCGAATCGCCGCATCGGTTTTGAACACCTTGCCGAGCTCCCTCGGGTCGCGGTCGACGTGGATCACCGTTCTTCCGGCCACGAGCGCCTCGTTGAAGTTGCAGGTGGAGGCTTCCCCGAGACTTGTCCCCAAAATAAGCACGCAGGAAGGGGAAGAAGAATTCACGTGCGCGAACGCCGCATCCGTGCTGGAAAAACCGTAATTGCCCAGGTTCAGCGGGAAATCCGCGGGCACGACTCCTTTGCCGGCGGGCGTCGTGATGATCGGCCATTGCAAGCGCTCGCTGAGCCGCATGATTTCCTCGCCGAAGCCCCGGCCCCCGCGGCCGACCATGATGAGGCCTTCCGCGGAACGGCCGATCAGCCCGGCCGCCCGTTCCAGATCGGCCGGATCGGGCCTTACCGCCTGCAGCTCGGCAAGATCGGCGGGCTCCGGCAGCGGCCATTCGGCCTCCGCCCGCTGCACGTCGATCGGGACAGAGAGATAAACCGGCCCGCACGGCGGCGTGAGCGCAATGCGAACCGCCTTGTCAAGCTCGGCGAGCACGTCGGCTTCGTTCAGCACGGTCGCGCTGTACTTCGTGACCGCTTGGACCATATGCTCGCCGTCCAGCTCCTGGATGGCTCCCTTGCCCATCTGCCAGCGGTTGATATAGCCCGCGACAATCAGCATCGGGGCCTTGGCTCGGCTCGCGTCGGCGATTCCGTTCATCATGTTGCTCACGCCGACCGCGCCGGCGCCCGCGCATACCGCAAGCTTGCCGGTAACGCTCGCGTAACGGGCCGCCATATAAGCGGCTCCGGCTTCGTTTTTGGTGATGATCGGCGCGATGCCGACATCGATCAGGGAGTCGTACAGCGGTCCGATAATTCCCGCCGGGATGCCGAACAGATACTCGACTTGGCTTGCTTTCAGATAGCGAAGTATGGCTTCCGCGATTTTCATCTGAGCCCACTCTCCTCCGTTAAGCTTGAAATATCTCTCTGTATCCTTCTACCAGCCGCTGCGCCTGACCGATCTCTTCTCCCGTGAATTCATGCAGCTCTCCGATGGACGCGACCAGGACGATGCTTTTGACGACCGCTTCCTCCGTTACCGGCAAAATCAAAATGCTGTCGATGCCGAATAGGAAAAACTCCGACGCCGACCGCGGATCGTTCTTGACATCCTGCACGGCAATCGGCCGGGGATCGCGGACGAGATCGGAAAGCAGCCGGTCGCGCTCGACGTAGACCGGGCTTTCCGCATGTACGCTTTTCCACTTTTCGACGCCGAGCTTGTCGGTTTTCGTCTTGAGGACGGGATGCAGGCGGCCTCCTTCGATCCGGTGGCAGGCGATGTCCCGCACGCCGGTCAATCGCTCGAGCTCTTCGAACAGCTCGCCAAGCCGCTCCAAATCCATTGCTTTTTCCCTCCTTCGTCTCGTCAATCCGCGAGCGAATCCAGCTCCTGCCGCAGCCGCTGGGCCTGCTCCTGCATTTGCCGCGCGGATTGAAGCGACTCTTCCATCGCGGCGAGCTGCTCGTCGGAGCAAACCGCGATCTCCTTCGTTCCCGCAAGCGACACTTCGGTAATCGACACCGTCTCGCGCACCGAGCTCAGGATCTGTTCCGCGCTGGCGCTGATTTCCTCCGTCACGCCCGACACTTCCTGCACCTTGAAGGACACGTTTTCCGTCAATGACGCGATTTCGCGGAACGATTGCCCCGCGACGCCCGCGAGCTCCGAACCGGACCGGACCTCGTCCAGCACCCGGCTCATCGCTTCCCGCGTCTCCCGCGAGCCGGCGCGGATATGCTCGACCGTCCTGGCGATCTCCTTGGTCGAGCTCGAAGACTGGTCCGCGAGCTTGCGGACCTCGTCCGCCACGACCGCGAAGCCGCGCCCGAATTCGCCCGCGCGCGCCGCCTCGATCGCCGCGTTCAGCGACAGGAGGTTGATCCTGGAGGCAATCTCGCCCATGATCGCCGTCACCCGGTCGATTTCCAGGGTGCGCCTGTCCATCTGCTCGACCGCCGCCGAGGAGGCCAGCGCCGCTTCGGTAATGTTCTGCATCTGCGCGACGGTCCGCTCGATCAGCTCCATGCCGCCGCTCGCCTTCTGCGCGACTTCGGACATCTCGTTCGCCAGTCCCTGCGACGATTCCGCGATGTGCTCCATCCCTTTGCTGACTTCTTCCAGCATGAACATGTTGCCCCGGGAGCTTTCGGCAATCGTTTCGCTGCCGCCGGCGATCTGCCGGATCGACTCCGAAATGCCGACGACCATGTCCGTGCAAAACTCCGTGTTGCTCGCCAGCGATTGCGAAGCCGCCGCCACTTCGTTCGTCAGCCCGCCGATGCGGGCCAGCACTTCGCGCAGCTGCCCGTTCTCCAAGGGCATTGATTCCGACGTTGCGAGAGCCGCGCTTTCGCCCTGCACCCCTGCGGTTAACGCTGCGGAAGCGCCGAAGACGCCGGCGCGGGCCGCCTTGCGAATGGCCGCATACGCGCAGAAGCTGCCCAGCAGCAAAAATAAAACGGCGAATCCGACGCTCAGCCAGGCGACCCTGGTTTTCAAGTCTTTTATGTAGGTTGCGTCCATTTCGATTCGCATGACCGACGCGGCCGTAAAATAGATCGCGAGGCCGAACGCGACGGAGAAAACCGCGATAAAGCCCGTCGCGGCCAGCGCCCATTTTCCGACCGTGCCCTTTTTCCAATGCCCAACGTTCAAGCGTTTCTCCTCCAGCAATCCGTTTTCGGCGTTCCTGCCGTTCCCGCCCGGAGGGCAGCGCCGAGTCCTTGTCTTCCGGGCGTTGGTCTCGTCTTCCCCGAACCACCTTCTTTCCGCGGCTGCGCGTTTTGCAGGAGTCGTCTTCTTCAGGGAAAAACAAAAAGGACTTTCTACTAAAAGAAAGCCCTGCCGCCCTCATGAAGACACAAAAGATCCATAAGTTGGCAGCCCGGCGATCATAGCAGAACCTTAGACCCGTAGCTTTGCGTCCCTGCCTTTCGACAGGTTTGCCGTTCACTTCTTCACTTTATGATTTCTTTAACTTCCTGTATGTATAGTTATCGGAATAATGCGAGTAAATTTGATAGAAATTTAGATTTATTTACAAAATTTTTTTCAAAATCTTCTACCGTACCGTTTATCCTATTATTGTAAGCGTAATCAAGCCTTGCCGGTCAACGTACCGATAGTTTCCGCCCCCGGTTCGTTCCTCCCTCGTTTTCATTCGCTCCCGGTCGCGCGTCACCGTCCGTCTCCTAAACGCAACAACCGGACGCGCCAGTCGGGCGGGCCCGGATGTTGGGGATGCGGTCGAAACGAAGAACTAACCTTTACTTGGTTACGGTCACGACAATCGTTTCGCCGGACGTCGTCCCGGCGGCGTTGATCAATTCGCCACGGTACTCGTAAGTTCCCGGCGCCCTGCCTTCAAGGCTCGTTACGGCGCTTTGCGCGCCCGGCGTCGAGGCGTTCAGAACCTGCGTATCGACCAGCGTGCCGTTTTCATACAGCCGGTATTCGCCGGCGTTCGTTCCCCACCACATGTTCATCGTCACCTTGTAGTTGCCGTCCCCGTCCCAGTTGTCTTGGGACAGCACCGGCTTGCCCGGATTGGCGTCGGTAACGGTCACGACATGTTCTCCGCACGTTGCCGTTCCGAAAACATTGATCAGTTCGCATGTGTACGCATACGTGCCGTTCGGCTTGCCGGCAATGTCAACGGCCGCTTTTTGCGCCGAGGGCGAAGCGTCCGCCAAGCTTTGCTCGCTGATCAGGACTCCGTTCTCGTACAGTTTGAAGACCGAGCCGTTGTTGCCCCACCACATATTCATCGTCACGGTGTAGCTGCCGTCCTTAAGACCGGTGTCGTGGCCGTTGTTGTCGGATAATACGGGCTTGCCCGGCGCTCCCGTCGCGAGCGGTTCGAAAACCGTCAACGTTACCGCATTGGAGACGACGGTTTGCCCGTTATAGACAACGTGAGCCGTTACCGACGCGCTTCCCGCCTGAACGCCGGTAATTTGTCCTTCCGGACTCACTTCGACCGCCGGTCCGTCGCTGACGTACGTGACAGACGCGGCGCTCAGATCCGCCGGCGTTCCGTCCGTCAACAACCCGGCGATCGACGTCTCGGCGGTGCCGCCGACCGGCAGCAGCGTCGGCGACGCCTCCAGCGTCACCTGGCCGAGCGGCGCCTGCGCCAGCGCGAAATCCTCAAGGCCGCGAGGCTTCAGCTGGTAAAGGCCCCGGAAGATGGCGGATACGCCCTTCACCGTGACGACTTGCCCTTCCTCGTAAGGAAATTCGCTCAGGCTGAGTCCGGTCCGGACATCCACCCGGACGTGGTTGCTGACCTCGCCTTTCACCGCATCGAACTCGAACGAGCCGGACGGGCTGGCGGTAATGATGTTGCGGATTTCGACGTTTTGCAGTTCGACCAGCTGCCCCTGGTTCGAATCGTCGATGCGGTCGACCGGAACGGCTTCGGGCAGCGGAGCGGTCCCCGTTTTTTCGATGGAAACCGGGGTCGTCAGCTCGAGCTCCGTATTGTACAGCACGAGCGGCGCCGTAATTTTGATCTTGTCGCCTTGATGAAAACCGGACTGCGTCTGGAACACGTAAATGCCGCCCGTGTCGTCTTGCAGATAAAACGCCTGGCCGCCGAAAGCTCCGGGCTCCGTCGTCACGACGCCCTCGACCGTAACGAGCGTTCCTTCCGGTTGGGTCCGGGCTTCCGCGATGGAAGTGAGTTCCGGAATCGGATTTTCCTCGTCCGGCAGCGGCTCGGCGGGCACGTTCGCGAGCGTGACGGTTTTCGTCAGCAGATTCGAGCCGTTTTGCCGGAGCCGGAGATTGGCCGAACCGCTCGTACCCGGCCGGATGCGGACGGTCAAATCCTTATAAGCCCGTCCTTCGTTATTGGCCGTCACGCTGAACGCCGTGCTGTACCCGTAGGCCGTCGGCCAGCTTCCGTCCGCGTTCTGGAATTGCGCCACCTGGGTTCCGCCGGTCAAATAGATGCCGGTACTGAAGCCGGACACCGTCGAGTTCGGAGCCAGATTGTCGATGACGACGCGGATTTGGAATTGCTCCGCGTTCGGCAGCTGGGCCTGGTGGACAAAGCTGTATACCGGCCGGATCGGACCGCCGTAGGAGCCGGGCTTGAACGTCGAACGGTCCCACCATTTGTAACCTGCTGCAGGCGCGGACCACGGCTCGGGCTTAGGCTCGGTCGACAGCTCCGGCTGCTCGAACGCGAACAGCTCGGTCGGCTCGTCCAGCTCGAGTCCCGGCACCTGATCCAGGCTGGTGTAGCTTTCCGGCTCGCCGAGCCAATCGATCAAATTGACGAGCAGCTCGCCGTCGTCCAGCTCCTTAAAGCCGTCGTACGTCGTTTTGGCCGCGCCCGTTTCCTCGCGCAAATATTTCGGCGTCGCGTCCTCGACCGGCGAAGAATCGCCGATGAAG
Source organism: Cohnella algarum (assembly GCF_016937515.1). Taxonomy (NCBI): domain Bacteria; kingdom Bacillati; phylum Bacillota; class Bacilli; order Caryophanales; family Paenibacillaceae; genus Cohnella; species Cohnella algarum. The sequence continues at coordinate 3,340,361 of NZ_JAFHKM010000002.1, read as the reverse complement.
GCCGCTTTGCCGGCGCCGACTTTCGATACGGCCACATACGGGCCTTCCGCCACGCCTCCGCCGTTATATACGCCCTGGTCGACGGCGTTGCCCCAGGCTTCGTCCGTTTCCGGAACGTAAACGATGCCTTTGGCCTTCGTCGGATCGATGATCGCCAGCGTCGACCCGGCATGCATCGCCACCGCCGATACGCCTTCGGTGATGCCGAACGCCTGGCTCGGCTCGACGATTTCGTTCGCCGCCACGTCGCCCAGCGCGTTATAGCGGAACCGAACGCCGAAGTTGTCCGCCAGCCAGTCCGAGCTGACGACGCCTTGCATCGCTTCCGAGGCCTTTTCCTCGTCGCTCATCCCCTGCGTCGGATCGGTCCAAGCCCCCCGGCGGTACCCGTTGATCGACTCCGAGCCGTCCCAGCGGTTTTTGTTGCGGTCGGCATTGTAATGGTCGCCGATAAAGAAGATGCTGCCGCCGTCTTCCACGTATTCCAGCATGGCGGCCTGTTCGCTTTGCTTGAACGGAATGTTCGGCTCCGCGATGACGAATACGTCATAGTCCGCCAAATCTTCGTAGACGATCGGGGTCGTCTTGCGCAGCTCCTTGACGTAATACCCATTGTCCGCCAGCGCGTTGGCAAAGTCGGAAAACCCGCCGTCGATGACCCAGTCGGCCGCTCCCGCCGTCTGCGCGTGCGTGTTGTCGAAGAGCACCTTTTTGCCGGCGTTCTCGTTGACGACTCTGGCCTCGATATAAGGCGCCGGATCGTCCGGCCCTTCCGCCTGCGCCGATTGAAAATAACCGCCGAATCCGAATTGGACCGGCAGCAAAAACGTCAGGGCCAGGACGATTTTCAACCAATGGTCTCTCCATCTCGCAAACGTGCTCATCATTTTCCTCCTCAATTGGATAAATTGCCATTTCGATCCTATTCTATCACTAGCAACTGCATTTTGTGGCAAATTTCTGTAAAATTTGTGTTAAAAAAACGATTTCCTGTCGGTTAATCTTCTACGTGAACCCTTGAAATCATACAAAAGTTTACTTTTTTTACTTTTCTATTTAACCATCTGAAAAATTGTGTTATAAAATATATCATAGTGAGTAAGTTTTTTGGGGTGATCGATTGAGTTGGTTTCAAGAAGTTAAGAGATTAGATTTCTCCTCCTTTAGTCGCACTGACCGTACTGAACATCCGGAGATTAAGACGTATAGAAGAAGCACGATTAACCCTGACTCAACAATATCCGTATTATCGCAATTTTTTTTGACCGCATCCGCTCTTTCCGCTCCGAATTCATTGGTTTGGGTGCCGATAACGAATGAAGAGGTGAATGAGCGGACGATTAGCGAACTCACAAACCACTTCAGTAAAATTCAATATATTTATTCGGACTCTTCGCTTGTCAAAATACAAATGCAAAATATGCTTCCGCATTCGATCCTTGAATTCCGCAGGCTCCTTTCGGATAAAAAATTGCACCCCATCGTACGGGAGCTGTTCGCCAAAGAAAATGCCAATCTCGCAGAGGAAGATGACTTTGGCGAAACCGCGACTTATCAAGTAGAATGCGGAAAACTGGAGCCGTATTTTGATCATTCGTTTGAATCGGTTTGGGAATTTATTCAACAAAGCTTTCTCCGGTCGGAGGGAAGCTTTATCGTTTGCCCGATTTCTTGGAAACTAACAAATGAGTTGCAGCATTCCATTGCATTGCGCTATTTCTCGACGAAATGCCGAGACATCCATTTAATTGTAAATAAAGACACACACTCGGTTAAAGCCGTCCATCTTAGCCGGCAGCGCCTGAATCGTCTCCCGGACCGTTATTACACAACCAAAAACGGGCGAATCGCGGCGGAAATAACCGCGATTCGCCCGTAGATGAGGTTTCTTCCGTTCGATCGGTCCTTAACGCGGAACACGACGCTCGAGCGCTATACCGAAGGGCCGGTTCGAAATCGCACTTGTTTTGCCGAATGAACGGTACCTTTGTCACCCCTACAGGGATTGCGAAACGAGCGGCGAATACGGAAAACAAACGGATGCGCGCGCCTGCCGCGACGTTTGTCCGATCTAAAAATGTTCCGCCAAGGAGTGATGATCGTGAGTCTGGGATCCCGGGAAGCATGCGAAATACTGGGCGTCAGCCAAACGACGCTCAAGCGCTGGATATCGTACTTTCCGAATGTTTTTCCGAAGGATCAGCTGGGGCATTATTTGTTCGCCGAGCGGGAACTGAAGCTGCTGGAGAAAATAAAAGAGGAGGTGCGCGGCGGCGTGCCGATGGATAAAATCGAGCTGCCCGTCGCGCCGGAGCGGGACGGGGCTTCGTCCGCGGGCGCGGCGGCTTTCCCCGGAACCGAGGCGGACACGCTCCGGCTGCGCGTCGCCCAGCTGGAGCGGGCGCTTGCCCAGAAAGCGGACGAAGTCGTCACCGCGCAAATCTATCAGCACCGGCAGGAGATCGACGAGCTGCGGCTCATGCTTCGCCAGCTAAGCGAAGCGGTCGAGGGGCTGCAGCAGGCGGCGGCCGCGCGCGAGCCGGAAGCCGCGAGGCCGGAGCCCGCGCGCAAGCCCGAACCGGCGGCGGGAGGCGCCCGCACGACCGGATCCGCGGCGGTCCGGGCGGCGCGGCGGAAGGTGTTTTGGCTGTTCTGAGCCGCGGTGAACGTGCTTTATGGCGGATCGGGATGAGTAGCCATGACTCAACTGGATAGTTAGCGGACGTGCAGAGGGGCAGGATGAGTAATTTCTACTCATCTGCGGGTGGCCATATGCGCATCGCGGGTCAAGATGAGTAGCCATGACTCAACTGGGTGGTTAGCGGGCGTACAGAGGCGGCAGGATGAGTAATTTTTACTCATCTGCGGGTGGCCGTATGCGCATCGCGGGTCAAGATGAGTAGCCATGACTCAACTGGATGGTTAGCGGACGTGTAGAGGCAACAGGATGAGTAATTTTTACTCATCTGCGGGTGGCCGTATGCGCATGGCGGATCAAGATGAGCAGCCGCGACTCGATCAGATGTGCGGGAGAATCGGACCGACTTCCAAACGAAAAAACGGCCGGGCGGGCATCCGCGCCGCTCGGCCGTTTTTTCTTTATTTCGTAACCGTTACGTAATCGAAATCGGGAACGAGCGCTCCCGCCGCATCCGACAGTTGTTTTTCGTCGGTGCCGTTGACTTTCGCATACTTGATCTGAATCGCGCTTCCCGATTCGATCGCGTTTTTGAAATGTTGGGCATACGGGCCGTTCAAATCGATAACAATGGCGTTGTCCGCATCGTCGGTATAATCGTCATGGACAATAAACCCTCTGAGCGAATATTCCGTACCGTCCACCTTGAGCGTCAGTCCCGCCGCGGTAAAGCTTGTCTCAAACGCGAAGCCTTCATGGAACGCCAGGCGAATTTGGCCATCGACATAGGCAGCCGTAGGCGTTCCAGGAGCTCCGATTTCGTTGACGTTCTGCAGCGTGATTTCAGCCGGATAGGCGTTCATCGCCCAGCCGACGATGCCCGTCGTATCCATTTTAATCGACACAGCGCCCGCCGGCAGCGAATCCGCGAACTTTAACGCGTACCACAGCCGATCCGTCGTATAGCTGTAGCTCGCCGAAGAAGGCGCATAGGTTCCCTGTCCTTCCACTGTCACGGCAAAGCGGGCCGCCGCTTCGCTCAGGCTCGGATTGTCCAGCGGGTTCCAGCCCGGCACGATTTCCAGCATGATCGATTTCCGGTCGGAACTGATTGTCGCCGTCCGGATCGCTTCTTCCGTTCCGAGAACGGCACGATCGGCGAAGGTTTCCGCTTTGTTTTTCGCATCCGTCCGGTCCTGCAAGGACTGGCCGTTGTAGGACAGCTCCAGTTCGTTTTTCCGATCCGCCGGAATGCCGCTGACGGTCAGTTTTACATAAGACGATACCATATGCCGGACGTTCTCGTAGTTAACCACTTCCACTCCGGCGACGCTTCCGTAGTTCAACGCATATTCCGATGCCGCGGGCTTGCTTTCCGGATCCAGCGGCTCGTCGTAGTACAAATAGATCGTATCCAAAGCGTCATTGACGAACGCTTCGTACGAATACGGCGGATACGTGTCGAGCGCGTCGACCGTTGCCGCATCGAACAAAATCGTCGTGACATTGCCGGACGTGTAATTGCTGCCGGCGTCCCGGATCACGAATTCCACCCGCGCCTCGTCGTCGTAGAATGAAACGCCGGTATCGAATTCCTGCAGCTCGCCGACTTGGCCGGCTTCTATTTTAAAGTACGGCCATTCGTCTACCCAAACGACATGGCTGTCGTCGCCGGAACGGCCTTCCAGCACCGCTTTCACGCTCGATTCCCAGTTTCCGTTGATCGCGTTGACGACCATATAAACTTCCGCCGGCGCGTTCAGCTTGTAACGAACCCGAATCGTGCCGTCTTTAATATAGGCTTGCGGATAACCGTCGACAAAATAAGGATCGATAAAGTCGCCCGTTTCGACGCTGTCCGTGCCTTGTTTGCGGACGATCAACTCGTACGTTTTCGAATCCGTCACCGCTCCGCCGAGCTTGACCGTCAATTTGACGAATTGATCGTTTTCCCCGTCGCGGGTCACGATCCCTTCGCTCGTCACGGCGGCGTTGTCCGATTCCCACGCAATCGTGACTCCGGGGAAGTCGGCCAAAGCGGTCATCAGATTCAAGTTGGAAACGATATTGCCCGCATTTTCGTTTTGTCCGAGGAAGGAAGCCTCGATCGCCGCGAACAGCTCGCTCGTATCGATCGCCTTCTGAACAGGCCCGAACGGTTCGCTTACGGCATAGCCGCCGACCGCGATTTGGTCCGCGGAGGCTTCGACGCGAATGTATTTTTCGCTGTCTTCCTTCGTCAGCGTATACGAGGAGCCTGCTGCGCCGTCAATGACCGCATACGGCCCTTCCGCGCGGTCGGCCCGAAGCCATTTGTACGCGATGCTTTCGTTGGTCGGAATGTTCTCGAAATGAACGGTTCCGGCCGCAAGCTCCGAGCCGATGGCCGTATCCCCGGAAACGGGATCGATGCCGGTTACATAAGCCGTTCCGAAAGGAATGTAAAGCAAGGACAATTCGGTGTCGGCGTAATGGCCGTGCGAAACGGTTACGTTGACGCTCCGGATCGCTTCCGGGCTTCCGGCGTCCAGCGTCAGCACGAAGCTTCCCGGCTTCGCACCCTCCGCCAGCCCTTCGCCCAATACGGCTTCATAGGAATAGGTTGCGCTTGTTACGCTTGCTTTCAAGCCGGTCGAGTCGGCAAGCGGATTGCCGTTCGAATCCTTCAGCGTCACGACGAGGGAAGCGGCGCGTCCGGACGGCTGCTGCGTTTGCCGCAGCTCGCTTCCCGCCACCACCATCGCGTCGAAGCGGTTTGACGCATACAAAGACTTGGCGAACTTGTAGACGGACAAGCTGCCGCTGTTCGCGACAAGCGCCGCATCCAGCCCTGCGGCCGCGTCGACGGCATCGCCCGCAAACTCGGAAAGAGCGATCCCGAGAGCCGGCTTGCTGACCTTCACCGTCGTTTGGGCGAACTTGCCGCCGTCTTCCGTGACGACCTTGACGATCGCCGCGCCAGGGCCGACTGCGGTCAAAACGCCGTTTTGGTCGATCGTCGCGACATCGGTCGAGTCTCCGGCGATCTGCCACTCCACGTTTTTGTTCGTGGCGTTGCTCGGAGCGACGACAGCCGCAAGCTGCTTCGTCTCGCCGACGACGAGGGAAATATCGCTTTCGGTAATGGAGACGCCGGTCACGGATACAGCGGGGGCTTCGCCTCCCGATCCGCCATCGGTCGTGCCCCCTCCCGCAGAGCCGCCGCCGGCAGAACCTCCGCCGACAGTTCCGCCGGCTGCGGCGCCGACGCTGCCGCCGTTTTCGACGGTCTTGTCGTTCACCGTCGCTGTAGCGCCGTTTTGCGCCGTTACTTTATCGATCGCCACGTTGCCCGCGATTTTCGTGCTGGCTTCCGCGACGAGTTCGCCGATCGTTCCGTTTGCCGTAATTTGAGCGGACTCGGAACGGTTGACGACTTTGTTAAAGTTGCCGTCCAGCACAATCTGCTGTCCCGCAACGACATCGGCCGAAATTTCGACCGTTTCGAAGCCGCCGCCGGTAAGCTCCTTGGTTACGAGCAGCGCGCCGCTTTCCAATTGCGTGACGGAAACGGACGTACTGCCGGTCGCCAAGATGCGGACCTTGCCGTTGTATTTGTTGACGACAAGAGCGCCCTTCACGTCGACGCTGTTGAAAATAATCGAGTTCTCGCCGCCGCCGCTGACGAACACGTCGCCCGCGATTTCGACGTTGTTCAGCGTCACTTCGCCTTCGCCGACGCCTTGCGTTACATAAAGGTCGCCGGAAATGCTCATGTCGCTGAGCACGACATCCGCCGAATTGACGACCAGGTTGCCCTGCACGTCCTCGGAGTATTCGCCTGGAGATGCGATCAGCTTCCGGACGAAGTTGTCGAACATCGTGACCGCTTCCGCCCGGGTCAAATTCGCAAGCGGCTTGAACGCTCCGTCCGGCGTGCCGGTTACGATTTTGTTCGCGACGAGCGCATTCACGGCGTCTGCCGCCCACCCGGCAATCTCGTCTGCGTCCGTAAACGCGAAATCGGCGGACCCGCCTTCGATGCCGAACGCTTTTGCGACGATCACGGCCGCTTCCTGGCGGGTGATCGGGCGATCGGGCAGCGCTTTGCCGTCCGAACCGTTCATGACGCCGGCCGCGTTCAGCTTGATCAAGGCGTCATAATACCATTTTTCCGCGCTAAGATCGGTAAACGCATTGTCTCCCGTCTCCACGTATTTCACCATGTTGTCGATCATCGTGGCGAATTCGGCGCGAGTCACGGCGTCGTTGGGCCGGAATGCCCCATCATATCCGCTTACGACGCCGTTCGCGTTCCAGTTTTCCACCGCTTCTTGCGCCCAATGCCCCTGCGTATCGCGAAACGTCGCCGCAGACACAGGCACGATGAAGCTCAACAAAAGGATGAAAGCCAATCCTAGCGATGCGAGCTTTTTCAGTGACATGTCGTTAACCCCTTCAGTCGATTCGTCTGTTAAATGCTTCCGCAAACCTTCTTTCTCCCGCCGGCCCCCTCCGTTTTCTTGCCTGCAATGGCAGTTACCCCATGATTATACAAAATTCGACTTCTTTTGATATAGATACTTTTTACTAAAATTTAACGTCAACCAGAGTTGGAAGCAGGATTTAAAGGTGTATTTTTTCGTAAATTTTATCCTTGGAATTAGGAAATTCGATTCAAGAACAGGACAGTAGGATCGCTTCGAACTTGCCTTGGATGTCTTGGATGTCTTGGATGTATGGAACTATTGGCCAACAAAGGACCAAGAAAATCTCCTCCGGCAAAGGCGACCGCTATGCCGTCGATCGCCGCAAGCATGGAATGGCTGGTTAAAAAGAGCAGCCACGACTCAAATGGTTCGCCAGCTTGCGCGCGAAGGCGGTGAGATGGGCAGCCACGACTCAAATGGTTCGCCAGCTTGCGCGCGGAGGCGGTGAGATGGGCAGCCACGACTCAAATGGTTCGCCAGCTTGCGCGCGGAGGCGGTGAGATGGGCAGCCACGACTCAAATGGTTCGCCAGCTTGCGCGCGAAGGCGGTGAGATGGGTAGCCCACGACTCAAATAGTTCTGCGAAACAGCCATATTACCTATAGAAGTTAAAAATCGGCGCGAAAGCGGAAAGCTTCGTCAACTCCTCGCGGGATACGATACGTCTGCTAATCCCATCGCCAAAAGAAAAAGCGATTCGCTGCCGCCCGGCGACCAATTGCAGGAGCGGACAGGCCCCAGGTAGGTTTAGAACCGGTACCGGCTGTGCAATGCTGGTATCGTGGAGGTAGAACGATCATGGAAGAACCGAACGCAACCGAGCGGCGAAAAAGCCAGCACATCGAAATTTGCCTGAACGAGCGGGTCGAGGGCGAACGCATCACGACCGGCTTCGAACGGTACCGCTTCCGTCATCAGGCGCTGCCGGAGATCGATTACGCGGCCGTGCGCACCGATACCGAATTCCTCGGCCGGAAGCTGGGCGCTCCGTTTCTGATCAGCTCGATGACCGGGGGGACGGAACAGGCTTCGAATATTAACCGCAACCTGGCGGTTCTGGCGCAGACGCGCGGCTGGGCGTACGGCGTCGGGTCCATGCGCGCGGCGATCGAGCGTCCGGAGCTGATGGAGACGTTTCGGGTTCGCCGATTCGCGCCGGACATCCCCATCCTCGCGAATCTGGGCGCCGTTCAGCTCAATTACGGCTTCGGATACGACGAATGCATGCGGGCCGCGGAAAAGCTCGAAGCCGATGCGCTCGTGCTTCATCTGAACAGCTTGCAGGAGGCGTTCCAGCCGGAGGGGAATACCGATTTTCGCGGATTGCTGAAGCGGATCGGGGAGTTGTGCCGCCGGCTTCCGTTCCCGGTCGGAGTCAAGGAGGTCGGCTGGGGGATCGCGGCCGACGTTTCCGAGCGCCTGGCGGACGCGGGCGTCGCGTTCCTCGATGTCGCCGGTGCCGGCGGCACGTCCTGGAGCCAGGTGGAAAAGCATCGCTCCGCCGATCCGGTCGCGCGACTCGCCGCGGAAGCGTTCGCCGACTGGGGCATTCCGACGGCGGAATGCGTGCGGGAAGTCCGGCGACAGCTCCCGGACATTCCGCTCATCGCGAGCGGCGGGCTCGCAAACGGCGTCGATGCCGCCAAGTCGCTGGCGCTCGGCGCCCATTTGGCGGGGTTCGGACGCTCGCTGCTGCTACCCGCCGTGACGTCGCCCGACATGCTGTCGTCCCTGGCCGAGCGGCTGGAGCGCGAGCTGCGCACGGCCATGTTCGGCATCGGCGCCGCCACGATCGCGGAGCTGCGCGCCACGAACCGCCTGGCAAGCATCTAGCCCTACGCGCGCCGTCCCCCGTGACTCCCCCTTCTCCGGCAAACGAAAGCCGGCGGATTTGCCGCGGATCTCCTTAGGACAGGGATCGCAATTTCCCTGCGGCTCTCCCCCGACAGGGTTCGCGGATTCGCCCCGGCTCTCCCCCGGACAGAGCTCGCGAATTCGCCGCGAGCCGGACCGGCATTCGTTTTCAAGCAGGCGTTCCTAGCGTTTATCATTTTTTTATCTTTCGGAATCTATGATTTGATTTCGGTTCTGTCCTCCCAGCGGGTATAATAGCATGAAGAAACGGCAGCCGCTTGTACCGGGTCCGCGAACGCGGCTTCGTCTCCCAATCTCGCGATTCAAAAAAGAAAGGCGGAATACGACGAATGAATGACGTAATAAGCGCGATTATTTTAGGCGTTATCGAAGGCCTGACCGAGTTTCTCCCCGTTTCGTCCACCGGGCATCTGATTTTGGCCGGCGACTTGCTGGGCTTCGAAGGAGACGCGGCGACCACCTTCAAAATCGTCATCCAGCTCGGCGCCGTGATGGCCGTCCTTATCCTGTACTGGGGCCGCTACATGTCCATCCTGAAGGATTTGTTCGCCTTCGATTTCTCGGCCAAAAACAAACTCAACGCCATCCATATGATTCTGGCCATGATTCCCGCTCTCGTCGTCTATCTGATCCTGAAAGACTTCATCAAAGGCACCTTGTTCGGGCCGGAACCCGTGCTCGTCGGCCTCATTGCCGGCGGGGTGCTGATGATTATCGCCGCAAGAGCGAAACGCAAAGTGACCGCGGAGAACACCGACGACATCAGCTACAAGCAGGCGCTGGGGATCGGCCTTTTTCAATGCCTGGCTTTGTGGCCCGGGTTTTCGCGGTCGGGCTCGACGATTTCCGGCGGGCTGCTGCTCGGAACGAGCCAAAAAGCGGCGGCCGATTTTACGTTTATCATCTCCGTCCCGGTCATGCTCGGCGCCACGATTCTCGACATGTACGACAGCCGGGAATATTTGACCTCGGACGCGCTCGCTCTCTTCGGGATCGGCTTCGTCGCCGCGTTCGTCGTCGCCATGCTCGCGGTCGTCACCTTCCTCAATTTGATCAAGCGGCTCAAGCTCGAGTGGTTCGCGGCGTACCGCTTCGTGCTGGCGGCGGTCTTTTTCGCTTGGATGATGTGGTGACCGGGTCATGGACAAATCGATTTTGATCGTCGAAGACGAAGAAAAAATATCGCGGCTGCTGGAAATCGAGCTGGAAATCGAAGGCTATCGAACGGCGAGATTCGCCAACGGCCTCGACGCCCTTGAAGCTTACCGCAGGGGCGGCTGGGATTTGATCCTGCTGGACGTCATGCTCCCCGGCATGAGCGGAATCGAGCTGCTGCGCCGGATTCGAACGCAGGATCCGCATACTCCGGTCATTTTGCTGACGGCCAAAAACTCCGTCGAGGACAAAGTATCCGGACTCGATTACGGAGCCAACGATTATATGACGAAACCGTTTCAGATCGAAGAGCTGCTCGCCCGCATCCGCGCCTCTCTCCGCCATCGCGCCGCGGCTCCCGCCGAAACGGCCGGGGAGGAATGGCTGACGGCGGCGGATTTGAAAGTCAACGAAAAAACGCGGGAAGTGCTTAGGGGCGGCGACCCGGTCGAACTGACGCCGAGGGAATTCGATTTGCTCGTCTACCTGCTGAGAAACAAGCGCCAGGTGCTGGGTCGGGAGCAAATTCTGGAGGCGGTCTGGGGCTACGATTATGCCGGAGAAACGAACGTCGTCGACGTCTACATCCGCTATGTCCGCAAAAAAATCGACCACGGAAGGCAGCCCGAACTGATCCAAACCGTACGCGGAGTCGGCTACGTCCTGAAGGAAAACAAATGAAGCTGACGAACAAAATCCATCTTTATTCGTCCCTTTTGTTTACCGTGCTGCTCGTCGTCATGAATGCGACGATCTACCTCGTCTTTTCCCGGCTGTCGATCGACAGCGAAATCCGCCAGGCGGAAACCGAAGCCGCCGCAAGCGCGAACGGCATTCTGCAAAGCATCGGAACGATCGGCCTGCCGGATTTGCTGCGCGCATACGTGCCCGCGAACGGCATGCTGCAAGTCGTCACCGGGCCGGGCGAAAGCTATGCACCGGTCACTTCTCCGTCGCAATCGGCTTTGAGCAAACGCGAAAGCTCGTATTTTCCGCAAAAAACGACCGATATGTTCGAACACGGCGGCGAGCGATACGCGCTTGTGTCGGTTCCGGTCATATGGACGGATGGCAGCGTCGCCAACGTGCAGATTACGCAAAGCCTGCAGGAGACGACGGACAATCTGCGGACGCTTCGGCTCGTTTTGATCGTCGTCACCGCCATCGCGCTCGTTCCCGTCGTCGCCTCCAGCCGCCTGCTCGGCAGGCTAATCGCGCTGCCGATTCGTTCGATGACCGGCACGATGCGGGACATCCGGCGGAGCGGCCGATTCAAACGGCTTGAGCTGGACACCTCTTCCAAAGACGAGCTTACGGAAATGGGCCAAACGTTCAACCGGATGATCGACCTGCTGGAAAGCAATTTCGAAAAGCAGGAGCAGTTCGTTTCGAACGCCTCGCACGAATTGAAAACCCCTTTGACGGTCATCGAAAGCTATGCGAGCCTGCTGAAACGAAAAGGCATGGAGCGTCCGGATCTGTTCGCCGAATCGATCGAAGCGATTCATTCGGAAGCGATCCGCATGCGAGAATTGACCGAGCGCCTGCTGCTGCTCGCCCGAAACAAGGAGCAGTGGAACGCGAAGGCGGTCAGGCTCGATCTTGCGGAACTGGCGGCGGCGACGGTCGGCGCCTTCCGCAACGCGTACCGGCGCGACGTTCATCTGGAAGGAGCCGAAGAGCCGATATTCGTTCGAACGGACGAGCATTTGCTGAAGCAGCTGATGTTTATTTTTCTGGACAATGCCCGAAAATACAGCGAAGAGCCGATTGCCGTGGCGATAGGCGCCTCCGGCGAAACGCCTTCGGCCTGGATTCGCATCGCCGACCGCGGCGTCGGCATTCCGAAGCAGGATTTGTCGAAGGTGTTCGACCGTTTTTACCGGGTGGACACGGCGCGCAGCAGGCAAACCGGCGGTTTCGGCCTCGGCTTGTCGCTGGCGAAGGAAATCGCCGAAGCGATCGGCGCGGAACTGGCGATGGACAGCCTGGAGGGCGTCGGAACGACGGTGACGATATCGCTTCCGGATCGGCCATAGCGCCCGTCTCTCAGCGAATTCTCATCTTGTTGCTGTATGATGGGGTTATCGAAACAACGCGGGGGACTCGACATGAACAAACGACAACGTTGGATCGCCGGGCTGGGCGGATTGGCCGTCGCCGCGATCGTCGCGATTTTGATCTGGAAGCCGTGGACGGGAGAAGCCGTCGCGCTGTCCCGGGAAGCGGCGGAACGTGCGGTGCTCGCCCGCTATCCCGGCATCGTTTCGGAAACGACCAAATCCGGCGGGGTATACCGGATGCGCCTGCAAACGGACCGGGGGCTGTATGAGGTAGAGGCCGACGCCTACAGCGGTGAGATCGTCTATTTGCAGCTGATCGAAGCCGCGGCCGCCGAGCCCTCTCCCTCCGGCGGCACGGAACAAAGCCCGCCCGCTTCCGGTTCGGAGGCGGCGCCGCCTCCCCCTGCCGGCGGCGGCAACGGAACCGCGACCGCGGCGCCCGGCGGGTCCGCGCCTCCGCCTCCGCCTCCCGCTTCCGGCGGCCAAACGGAAGCGCCGGGGGAAAGCGCGGGGGAACCGCCCGCCTTGCTTGCGCCGGCCAAAGCGAAGTCGCTCGCCGCGGCCCACGTCGCCGGGGAAATCGAAGATGCCGAATTGAAAAGGACCGCGGACGGCGGCGCCTACTATCTGGTCGAGATCGACGTCGACGACGGCAGGGACGCCATCGTGCAGGTCCATGCGATTTCCGGCGCGATTATGTCCGTCACATGGGATGACGAAAACGATTCGGACGACGATGCCGACGATGACGACGACGCCTGAAGCCGCGAAGGGTCCCCGAATTCTCATCCATTTCTAATCTTCTTAACCCGCTCCTCTCATTTCGATGGCGTAAAGTAGACTTGCAATCGAAACCCGCGAGAGGAGCATTTACATGAAGAACAAGAGGAACATGCGCATTATCGCTCTGTCCGCAGCCGTCATCGCGCTTGGAGCCGCCGGCATCGGCGCCGTGTCGACGAGCTTCGCGGCGGACAAAAAACTCATCGGCGTCGAACGGGCGAAGCAGCTGGCGCTTGCGGCCGTGGACGGCCAGGTCGAGAGCATCGAATTGGACCGGGATTTCGGCCAGGTTTACTATGACGTTGATATCGAGAAAAACCGCCGGGAGTACGAAGTCCGCATCGACGCCTACACCGGGAAAACGCTGCGTTCGGGACTCGACGACGATGACGACGATGACGGCCGCGTTCGCCAATCGGCGGTCATCGTCGAATCGGCAGGCTCGACGGGCAGCGAAGCCAGCGCGGCCGGCAGCGCGTACGGGAACGGCGCGGCCAACGGCACCGCAGCTGGCGGCGGCACGGCAGGCAACGGTTCCCCCGCGGGGGTCAGCTCGGCGAGCGGCACGGCAAGCGCCTCCGGCAAAACGCCGATTTCGGCGGAGCAAGCCGCTAAAATTGCCGCCGAACAAGTATCCGGAACCGTTGTGCGCGCCAAGCTGGAGTCCGACGACGGCGTACGCCATTACGAGGTCAAATTCAGAACGGCCCGGGGCGAAGCCGAGGTGGAGGTGCATACCGATACCGGCAGCATTCTTTCCATCGAATATGATGACGACGATGACGACGACGATGATGACGACGACGTTGATTTCGACGATAACTTCGACGATGACTTCGACGATCGCGACGACGATTGATTCCCCGCCTTGATTTCTGAAAAAAACGGTCCGACGCGACCGTTTTTTTGTTTTTTTCTAGCCAAAACTCCGTCCTCCATAATTTAGGAAATTCAACGATATCTCTCTCGGATTCATGTATAATGATGAAAAATAGTCGTTCGGCTGGACAGCCCTCGCGCCTTTTGGACAGGAATTCAGATAGATCGGAGGAGCCCTACATGCACTGGACCGAAAATTCGCAACCGTCAAGAAAAAGCGACGTTCATCTGAGCCAACTGGCATCGGTAGGCCAAATTGCTGCGGGGATCGCCCATGAGGTCAAAAATCCGTTGACGGCCGTTAAAGGCTTTCTGCAGCTGCTGAAAGAACGAAACGAACAAAAATATATCGAGATCGCCCAAAGCGAGTTGGAAAACGCGATCGCGGTGCTGCAAAACCTGCTTCAAATGTCCAAGCCCGATCTGGAAGAGCCCTTCGTATCGCTCGACCTGACCGTGGAGCTGGAGTCGCTGACCCAGCTGTTCCAGGATCAATTTTACCGCGTCACGGTCGTCAAACATTTTCAACATCCGGGCACCTTTATCGTCTGCAAGAAAAACCAGATCAAAAAAGCGCTGTTCAATTTGCTGAAGAACGCCTTCGAAGCCATACCGGACAAGGGCACGATCACGATCGGGCAGTCCGCCTCCGAAAGCGAAGTCACGATATACATACAGGATAACGGCAGCGGAATTCCGAAAAAAAAGCTCGAACTGCTGGGCACTCCTTTTTTCACGACGAAAGAAAACGGAACCGGCATGGGGTTGACGTTCGTCTTTTCGGTCATTCATCAGAATAACGGCACGATCAAAGTGGAAAGCGAAGAAAGCGTCGGAACGAAATTCACGATTTCGTTTCCTCTTACAAAGGACGATAGCGTCAGAAGAGAGGCGGCGGTATTGTTGCAGTTGGAAAGGACCGAGAACGGCAGCTTGAAGGAGTTTTTCGAACATAACCGGAGCGCTTTCGAGGAAAGGCTGCTCGCGGAAGCGGTCAACGTGCGGGAAAAAATCGACGAAATCATGGCGATCGGCAACATCGATTTGGTGGCTAACGCCCACAAGCTCGTGCTGTACATCGTCGAAGGCAGAGAGCACGAGGTCGTCTCGTTCGCCAGAACGGAAGGAATCAGCTGGGCCAAGCATTCCCTGACCCTCGCGTTCAAGCTGGAATGGATTCAGGCCGTGCGGCGCGTGATGTGGAACTTTCTCTACAACTACGATCTGATGAACGACTATCTGGGCAGCAAGGAGCAGTTTTACGATTTGGAAAAGCGCATCAACGAATTGATGGATCTGTTTCTGAGCCATTTTTTCATGAGCTATTCCCAGTTCAAGGACAACTTGATCCGCGCGCAGCAGGAGATCGTGGAGGATCTTTCCGTCCCCATCATCCCGGTTACGCCTTCGACCGCCATTTTGCCGCTGATCGGCGACGTCGACTTGCACCGGTCGGCCGCGATCGAGGACAAAGTCATTTCGCATCTGGGCGACCGCCGGATCGAATCGTTGATCATCGACCTTTCCGGCGTCTTGAAGATGGAGGCCGAAGTGATCGTCCGCCTCATTCGCATGATCGACGGAATTAAAATGATGGGCTGCCAAACGACGATCACGGGGCTCAGGCCGAAAACCGTAAAGATCATGATTTCTTCGGACCTTACGTTTACGCATAAAGCGATGACCAAAGGAACGCTGCAGCAGGCGCTGGCCGAGCATTTGCTGCAAGACAAAGACGCGAAAGGCGCTTGAACCGCTTGAAAAATGCCGGATTTTTTGCGAACGGACGGAAGAGGCCGGCATTTTCCGGATGAGGACGCAGACGTGCGAACGTCAGTTTTCATCCTTTTTGCCGGCTTCCGCCCGATCCCCCGGTCCGTCCACCGCATGGCTCGTCCCGCTCCGAACCTCGTAAAAAAGACGCCGGTTCCGGTTGAACAGGCACTTCAGCAAATGAACGGCAAACGCCGCATTGAGCGCGAACAGGCCGACGGCGTACAGCATCAGCAAGGCTTTCGGAAAATAGCGAACGCCGTAGACGACGAACAGCACGTTCGGCCCTCCCGCCAGGACATACAGCAGGCCGTAACGGGCGCCGAGCTCGCCGATGCCGATCCGTTCTCCCTTCCCCTTCAGCCGGATGCGCACCATCCACTTGCCGAATGTCCTTCCCTCGGTGAAATAGGGCAGGACGATAAAGTAGAAGACGATAAGGACGATATACGGGACCGGAATCCCCAAGGCGTAAAACGCGACATGGGCAGGCAGCAGGATCATCCAGTCCAGCATAAAGGCCAGGCCTCTGCGCGTGTAAATCACCCTTTTTTTCGACAGGTCGACATTTTCGTCCAGCTTGTCGACCGCCGGCAGCACCCTCGACAGCCATTCCGCCGCAACGTAGCCGACGATGCCTCCGGCCGTATTGGCCAGCAGGTCGTCCACGTCGAACAGCCTGTAAGGATAGTCGTAAATGCCGTAAATGCCCGTCACCTGCGTAACCTCGAAAAAAAGCGAAAGCCCGAACGACCAGGCCAGGCACGTCGCCCAGCGGGCGCGAAAATAATACCGCAAAAAGATGCCGAACGGCACCGTAAGCAGCACGTTAAAGACGACCTGAAGGAAAGCCCGTTCCCTGAGCAAAAGCCAGTAGGTCGCGGGGCGCTCGAAATCGACGGCCGTCTCGTTCAGAATATCCTGCACGAAATGGAAGGGGATCCATTGCGCGTAGGATTCCGCCGCCGGAGGATCGTTATGGATCGTTGCGGGCAGCGGAAGAAGGATCAAATAAACGGCGTTCAGCAAATATAGCAGGAACAAAAACAGCGTTACGGCCCGGACTTTGTGAACGTAGCCGTACCTGCGGTATTGCACGATCAGGAACGGCAGCGTAAACAGCAGCGCCGCCGCGGGAAAAGACAAAAACGCGTACGAAATCGGAAACAGGTAAGACTCGAGCATGGAACCTCCCGGCCGGCGACATCATGTCGGCATTCCGCCGCTCTTAGGAGTTTACTTGCCCGTATGCTCAAAATCAACCTTTCGCCGTTTAAATTTAGTTTAAAAATAAGTAAGGGGAGCATGCTTCGGAGCCGGATTCGAGGTATACTAGAGTCAGCCATTTTTTGGAGAGAAGGGCGTGGATTCGTGAAACGTTCCCGCGAACATAAAAAAGCCCCGGCCGACGCCATGCCGGGCAAAAACGCCGAGCCCCCCGCTCGGCGCGCTCGTCCGCCGGCCCGGCGCGGCCCGGCGGGCAGACGGACGGGCGCGGCGCTTGGCCGACGGGCGAATGGCCGGGCGCGGCCGGCAATCAGGCCGCGCTGCAGATGATTCGGAACCCGAACCCCGATCGGTCCGAGGCCGCGCCGAAGCAGCGGCTGGCCGACCCGAACCGGCTGCCGCTGGAAGTTCAGGCGAAGATGGAGATGGCCATGGATGCCGACTTCTCCGACGTCACCATCCATCCGAATTCCGCTTCCGCCGCCCAGGTCGGGGCGCTTGCCTACGCGCAAGGCACGGATATTCACTTCGCGCCGGGCCAGTACGATCCGTTCAGCCGGAAAGGCCAGCAAATGATCGGGCACGAGCTTGCCCATGTCGTCCAGCAGAAGGCCGGACGGGTCGCTCCCACGGGGAGGACGGCGTCCGGGGCGTTGCTGAACGAAAGTCCCCATCTGGAAAAGGAAGCCGACGCGTTGGGCGCGAAAGCGGCCGACACGTCGATTCCGGCTTCGTCCGCGATTCAACGAATGGTCGACCGGACCGGCGCTCCGCCGACCGCGAGAGGATCGCGCGGCATGCTCATTCAGTGGTAGCCGGGGGCGCAGACGATTCGGCACGGCTTATATCCCGATCACGATCGGGGCGGTAAACTGGCGAATCGCCTTGACGACGCTCATCGCGACGATGACGCCCGTTTTCGGATTCGCGGCGGACGGCGCGTTGCGGACTTCGAGCTCGATTCGCCCGAACGTTCCCTCGGCTTCGATGCGGTGCGCGTTATGGCTTATCGTCGGATCGACATGCACGCTCACCCTCGTCGCATCCATTCCGATGCCGGCTAGGCTGAGCGCGGCGGAAACGTTGACGCTCTCGGGAAACCGCCTCGCCGCCTCCCGGGCGGCGCCTTCGAATACGCAAACCGGCTCGGACAACGAGGCCAAATCGATCTGCCGCTCGACCGGCGTTCCGATCCAGGCGGCGGGCGGCTTGCGAGTAACGAGCCGCACCTCCCCCATCGGTCCGAGACTGGCCGCCGCAATCCGGTCGAGCCCGCCGATCGCCGCCGACGGAACGAGCACCTGCCGCCCCGCTTCCGCGGCGGCGGCGGTCAAGCGCGCGAGCAGCGCTTCGTCGGCCAGCGCCCCCGCGCTGACGACGATCAGGTGCGCGCCTTCGGCGAGCGCCGCTTCCGCATAGCCGCGAACGGCGGCATGGCCCGCGCATTCCACGACGATATCCGGCCTGCAACGCCACAACTCCGCCGCCTCGTTCGTGACCAACACGCCGTCTCCGGCCTCATCTTTCCTAACCTTGTCCGGATTGCGGACCAGGATGCCGACGAGCCTCGCTCGTCCCGCCTTCCCTTCCCCAAGCATTGCCGCAATATCTCTGCCGATCGCTCCGAAGCCGATCAGTCCGACCCTTGCTTGTTCCATGCGAACCTTCCTCCCCCGCCGCGAAAGGGCTACTTTCGATAGCTGCATCCTATCACGCAAATTGTATTTGGTATACCAAATGCCATTGATTTGTGGTAAACTGGGCATATACCCATAAGGAGGGATTCCGCATGCCGACCGTCACTTTCCAAACTTCCGGCAAATCGATCGAAGTCGCCCAAGACGCCAACCTGCTCCGAACGTCCATCCGCTACGAGGGCTCCGTCCCTTACAAATGCGGAGGGGGCATCTGCGGCACCTGCAAGGTGCGCATCGTCGACGGGTTCGAGTTTCTGTCCAAAACGATGAAGAAGGAAGTCGACCGGCTCGGTCCGGAATGGCTCGAACAAGGCTACCGGCTCGCCTGTCAGACGTTCGTCAGCGGCGACGTGACGATCGCGTGGGGCGACGAAGACCTCGAACGGCTGAACAAAATCGCCCAGCGGCGCATTCAGGCGGCGCAGTAGCGAAGCCTCCTTCCTCCAACAAACGAACCGGCTGTCGTCCTCGGCAGCCGGTTCATCGTTTGTCCCTCGCCGTCGCCGAACCGAATGTTGCGGCAAACGCCTCAGCCCACTTTGACGATTTTGCTCTCTTCGTCGATATCGAGCTCGTAGATTTCCTTTTCGATCTCGGCCGTCGTTTCGAATTTCGGGAACACCTTGAGCGGGATGCTGTTGTCCGGAAACACTTCCGCAACCCCCTGGATGACGATGCGGGCGTCCGGGTTTTTGATTTTGCAAACGGAGAAGGTCGTCTTCTTCTTGCCGAAAAAGTAATACTCGTAGTCCGCCACCTTCTCGAGACACGGGTTTTCGGTAACCGTGCGATAGCGTTCCGTCGTCGAAAGCATGACATATTGGCTCATTTTGCGAATGCCCTCCGTTCGTGGCCGCGTTCAATCCTGGCTTATTTCCAGATCGTGCGCGATAAAAAGCTGGCAGGCAAGACGGTATCCGCCCGCTAGCCTGTCGCCGAGCATTTTGGTTTCTTTCCAATTCGGCTCCGGAAGTCCCTCCGCTCCCGACAGGACCCGGACCGCGCACTTCGTGCACTTGCCCATCCCGCAGCCGTATTTCAAGTTCGGAAATTTGCGTATTCCGGCCAGTACGACCAGGTTGCTGTTCGGCTCGACCTCCTGCCGATAAATCCGTCCGTTGTGATGCAGGGTAATCGCAGGCATAAAGCAACCTCCAACTCATCCTATCCCGCGGTTTTGCCGAGGGCCTCCAAATACGCCTTTTTGGCGTTTTCCAGATGAACTTTGATATACGTTTCCGCCAGATCGGCCTCTCCGTCCCGCACCGCCCGGATCAAATCCCGATGCTCCTCGGTCGCCTTGCGCTGGCGGCCGGGGAGATCGTACCCCACCTGGACGAACGAGCGGATATAGTCGGACAGATCGTCCAGCATCGCGGCCAGGCGCGGGCTTTTGGCGGCGCGGCAAACGACGTCGTTGATGGCAAAATGGAACTTCCACCGCTCCTTTTCGAAATCGTTGTCCGGCGCCGCCAGCGCCTGCTCGATTTCCTCGAGAATGCGGCTCATTTCCTCCCGCTGCGCGGCGTCGGCCTTCTGCGCGGCCTGCTTCATCGCCAGGCCTTCGAGCGCGGATAATATCGTAAAAATCTCGACGATTTCCTCCGGCGACAGCGAAGAAACGACGACGCCCTTGCGCGGCAGCGTTTTGACGAAGCCTTGCGTTTCCAGGCGAAACAGCGCCTCCCGGATCGGCGTGCGGCTGACGTTCAGCTGGTCGGCAAGCTCGCGCTCGACGATGCGGTCGCCCGACTTGTAAACGCCCGCGACGATGGATTGCTTGATATATTCGTAAACTTTGTCCCGGATCGGGCTCAATTCTTCTTCTTTCCATACGAGCGGCGCATCTGGCATCTGGTATACCTCCGCATGCTGTTTTCCCCAGTGTAGCCCATTCATGCGGCCGCTTCAACCGAATTCGTTCCTCCTTTGCCCGGATTACAGCTTGATGTCGGCCTCGACCCGCACTTCGTAATCGGGACCCAAATGCGCTTGCAGCGCGGCAAGCGCGGCCGTGCCGACGGCAATATCCTGCTCCCCGTTTCCGCCGCTGACGCCGACGCCGCCGATCACCTCCCCGTTGACGACGATCGGGAACCCGCCGACGAAAATCGCGAATTTCCCGGGCATCATCGCATGGATCCCGAACGCTTCCCCCGTCACGGTCGCCGGTCCCCCCGGCCGAGTGAACAGATGGGTTGAGCGTTTGTGCCCGCTCGCCGTGAACGCTTTGGCGATGGCGATTTCCGGACCGGTAATGCGCGCCCCGTTCATCCTTTCCAACGCGATGACGTATCCTCCCTCGTCGACGATGCAGATCGACTGCAGCGCGTTCGCGCCGGCCGCCGCCTTTTTCGCCGCTTCCACCATGATTTTCGCTTCCTCAAGCTCCAGCTTGAGCGCCGATTTCATTTTTGCCGCCCTCCTCGCCGTTTCCTTCCGCGACCGTCCCTTACTTGCCGCAGCAAAATTTCAGCTCCTGAACGCCGTGGTATACGGTCTTCGAACAGGTGTAAAAATCGAGCGCGTCCCTCCCGGATTCGCGGAATGTCGCCGTGCTCGACAGCTTCACGCCGCCGAACGGGGCGTTGATCGCGTTGCCGGTCGTCGTCCGGTTCACCTTGACCACCCCCGACTGGATATGGTCGATAAAATACTGCATCCGGTTGTAATCGGACGTGACGATCGAAGCCGACAAGCCGTACTCGGCGTCGTTGGCGATCCGGACCGCCTCCTTGAAGCATTTTGCTTTCAGGACCGCGAGAACCGGGCCGAAAATTTCCTCGCGGGCGATTCGCATCTCCGGCTTCGCCCCGGCGAAGATCGCCGGACGCACGTAATAGCCTTCGGCGTACTCCCCCTCCCGCAGCCATTCGCCGCCGAAAGCAAGCCTCGCCCCCTCGGCTTTCCCGATTTCGATGTAGTCCAGCACGTTGCGGAGCTGGCTTTCGTTGGCCAGCGGTCCGATATCCGCGCCGGCCGCCAGGCCGCTGCCGACGACGAGCGCTTTCGCCGCCTCGACGAGCCGCTCGACGAACTCGTCATGCACCCGCTCCATGACGATGATCCGGCTCGTGCCGGTGCACGCCTGCCCGGTCAGCTCGAACCCGCCTTTGATCGCAAGCTCGACCGCATGCCCGATGTCGGCGTCTTCGAGCACGAGCAGCGGATTTTTGCCGCCGAGCTCCATTTGCAGGCGCGTCGACAGCCTCGCGCTGCGCCGGATGCTCTCCCCCGAGGCGGTCGAGCCGGTGAACGTCACCGCCTTGACGGCGGGATGCGAGACGAGCGTCGCTCCCGTCGCCGACGCCGGGCCGGTGACGAAGTTGAGCACGCCCGGCGGCAGACCGGCGGCATGCAGCGCTTCGGCAAGGCGCAGCGCGACGAGCGGCGTGTCCGACGCCGGCTTGAAGACGACCGTGTTGCCCGCGGCGAGCGCCGGGGCGATCTTGCGGGCCGGAATGCTTAGCGGAAAGTTCCAGGGCGTAATGACCGAGACGACGCCGAGCGGTTCTTTTTTCGTATAGACGAACGTCGTCGGGTCATCGGAGGCCAGCGTCGCTCCCGCGATGTTCAGCCCCTCGAAAGCGTAGTAGCGCAGCGTCTGCGCCGACCGCTTCGCTTCCGCCTTGGCGGCGGCAAGCGGCTTGCCCTCCTCGCGCGTGATTTCCTCCGCGATTTTCGCCGCATCGGCTTCGAGCAAATCGGCCGCTTTGTACAGCAGCTCGGCCCGCTTGCCCGGCGGCGTCGCCTTCCATGCCGGGAACGCCTTGTCGGCCGCCGCGATCGCCTGCTCGACGTCGGCCGCGACGGACGCCTGAAAGCGGCCGACGATATCGGAGCGCCTCGCGGGATTCGCGCTTTCAAACGTGCGGCCGCTTGCCGATTCGGTCCATTCGCCGCCGATCAAATTTCTGTACGTTCGGATCGCCGTTTCGACTGCCATAACGCACTCCTTTCGATTCGCGTTTTCTCGATTTCGGGCATCGACGCCCTTATTCGGCTCCAAACCCACGCTGCCGATGCCGCGGCGAAAACGGCGATTTTCATCCGCCGCATCGATCGCATCCCTTCACGCGCCGAGAAATTCGCGGGAAATGCCGGCCAGGTACATCCGGCGCATCTTCGTCGCTTCTTCGACGATCCGGATGCAGCGCTGCTGCTCCTCGGCCGTCCGCGCGTATTCGAGCACGATTTGATAGCCGCGTTCGCCGTGAATTTCGTCGGACACGATGTGCAGATCGAAAAATTCCACCTCCTCGTCCGTAAAGCCGTATTTTTCGCGGAGGGTCGGCGTTTGCC
Organism: Cohnella algarum; assembly: GCF_016937515.1. NCBI lineage: Bacteria > Bacillati > Bacillota > Bacilli > Caryophanales > Paenibacillaceae > Cohnella > Cohnella algarum. The sequence continues at coordinate 3,317,500 of NZ_JAFHKM010000002.1, read as the reverse complement.
GGCGGTAAATGGACGGAACCTGCGATTCCAGCCCGACGACGAGGGCGGCCGTGGCATACAGGAAATTTTCCCGCATCGCCATCCGGTAGCACCACGATTGCAGGCCGATCGTTTCCGGCAGCAGCTCCTTCATGGAAACGATACGCTCGCGGGTCGTGCCGCATGCCTCGCCGAACCGGATCAGCAGCTCCGTGTGACGATCGCCGCCCAATTCTTCTTCCCACATGTTTTGCAGCAGGAAGTCGCGGGCGTCCTCGTGCGGGCAATTCGCGTACACATAGGCCAAATACTCGGCGAACGGCCCGACGTACGCGTAGTGCTGCTCCACCCAACGGGCGAAATGCTCCTTCGTCAGCTCCCCGTTCGCCCACATCGTCGTAAACGGCGCCTTGGCGACGGCGTTGCCCTCGATCGCTTTTTCCAGCGCGGCGCGGAAGTCCTCTTTGTTCATGAATTCGGGTTTCGTCAGTACGGTCGACATATCCAGCATCTCCTCTCGACTATTTAAGTTGCATGACGATCGAAAGACCAAGCTTGTCCTAAAGCCGCCCTCCGACCTCGTGCAAAAAGATCAACACCGTCATCGATAACCCCAAATAAGCGGCCGTGTACGGGGCGTTCCAGTTGGACACCCGGTACGGACTGCGGTTGACCAGCCCCGCCATCATGCCGGCGGTCGCGTTGTAGGGTCCCATCAAAAACGCCGCAGACGCCCCGGTCAGCATGGCGATCGCCGTCAGCTCCGGAGACAGGCCCAGAACGGCCGGATCGAGCGATTCCGCCGCAAGCGCGAGGCCGACCGCCGGGTGGAGACCCGCGAACGCCAGAAGGAACGGGATGAGCGGGATCAAAAGGAGAAACGGCTCGGAGCCGATCGCCTCCTTGAGCAGCGTAAGGCCCCGGTTCAATCCGTGCCCCGCTCCCGTGCTCTGCAGCGCGGCAATCATGAATCCGGCGCTCAAGTAGACGAAAAACGAATCCTGCATCCGAAGCAGATGCCCGGGCAGCTTCTCTCCCGCCGCCTTCAGAAACAACCTCCCCTTGCCGAGCAGCGCCGACCAAACAAAAGCAAACGGAACGACCGATAGCGACACCAGCAAAAGAAATCCGGCTTGCGTCATTCGCTCCAGCAGCGCGACAAGCGCGTTGAACGCCACGATGGCGAATACGATTTGCAGCGGGTTTCTTGGCATTTCTCCGCCTTTCGCACCGAAGGACGGGTCCGGCAGCGCCCAAGCGGCCCTTGATGCCGATCCCGCGGCCGCCTCCCGATTCGACGGCGACTCTCCCGCGGCCTTTCCCGCTTCCCGCCCGTTCGCCAAATCGTCCCCGTCTTCCGGCGGCTCGGCGGCGGCCGCGAGTTCGGCTGCCCCGGTTCCGCGCGGCGTTCCGGCCTCCCGCTCCTTCCGGCTTCTCGCCCGGCGCTTCGCGATCCACATGCCCATGCCGCAATCGAGCGCAAGGCCCAGCATGCTGAGCGGGATGACGATCGGCAATATCGCCCCCCAGCGCACGCCCGTCATCTCGACGACGATGCCCATGATCGGGGCGATCGGAGACCAGAGCACCGGCAGGCTGTAGCCGTGCGTAATGGCCCGGCTGATGAACCGGTCCCGCTCCTCGATCGGATACGCGTCAAGCGACGGCCGGATCGTCTGGTGAACCATCGGCAGCGCGGCCAAATTCATGAACGCGCAAAACATATACGACAAGGAAGACGTGATCGCGTACAGCGTCCCCGAATGGCGGACTCGTCTCCGGATCATCGCTTGCACCCGGATCGCATACCGCCCGAGCTCGATCGGGATCGCGACAAGCGGCAGAAGAGCGAACAGGCCCAGCACGTTCATCATATAGCCGAAGCTGAATATCGCGTCCGGCACGGAAGCCCGGTTTGCCAGCAGCAGCGCCAAGCCGACGGCCAGAAACGCGGAGCCGATCGTCCGGACAAAGCCTGTCGCCGCCCGAAAAACCGCAAGCACGATCAGCAAGCTCAGCACGGACGCGAGCCGGTCAAGCCCTTCTCCCGGGAGCAGGGCCGAAACGAAGTAGACGCCGATGGCGGCAAGGAACAGCGCGGGCTTCATGCTAAAGCACGTCCCGGACGGCCTCCGCCAGCCGGTCGAGCGCCGTCTCCACCAATTCCTCGCCGAGCTCGCGGCTTGCTTTGGTCGCGTCTCCGATGCAGCCGTTGCCTGTCATTTCCTCGTAATAATAGTAACCTTGCAGCGGATTCCCCGGCCTGAGCTTCCGCCATTTCCCTTCCCGGATATCGCCCTTCGCGAGCCGGTCCAGCCTTACCAGATGCGGCGCCAAATAGAGCGCTTCGGACACTTCCCTTTCGCAGCTGTGGCCGTACAGCTTCGATTCGATCCGCCGCTCCATGACGTCTTTGGCCGATGCGGTCGTTTTGGCATAGTAAAAGTTGACGCCGAGCTCCCTCGGCAGCGTGTCGGAGGCGACGGCGAGCGCCGCCTGATTGCCTCCGTGCGAGTTCAGCACGAGCACGTTGCAAATGCCGTGCCGCTTGAGCGAAGCGGTCATGTCGCGCAAAATCGCGAGCAGCGTGGCGGGCTCCAGCGAAAGGGTGCCCGGAAAGCGCAGATGGTGCGGCGAAACGCCCATATTGACGGTCGGCGTCACGATCGCCTCCGGATACAGCCGCTCCGCCAGCCGCCTGCCCATCTCCTCGGCTAGCACCGCATCGCAGCTTTCCGCCAGGTGCGGACCGTGCTGTTCGTGCGCGCCGAGCGGGATGATCGCGATTTTGACCGTTTTCAGAGCCTGCTCGACTTCCGGCCAAGTCATTTGGGTCAGTTCGTATGCGGACGGCATTTTCAGCTCGACCCTCCTTTTTGGCGCATTGTATACCAAGAATGCTTCTACTTGATCATATGGACGATTTCCAAAACCTATGTCTTTCTCCCGCAAACGTCCGCCGGAGCGAAGCCGCTGCCCGTCCGGCGGGAGTTGACAAGATGCGTTCAGCCTTCGAAGTGGTTTCGTTTTAACGCGAAATGCCCAAGCAAAGTGACGACCCCGTACAATAAAATGGAAAGCAGCGCCAGCATCGCGATGCTGACCATGACCATATCCATTTGGAACACCTGTCCGCCGTAGATGATCAGATAGCCGAGCCCGGCTTTGGACGACAGAAATTCGCCCATGATGACGCCGACAAGCGTCAGCCCGACATTCACCTTCATCGTCGCGATCAAGTTCGGGACGCTGGCCGGCAGCAGCACGATCCGCAGCATTTGCAGCTTGCTTGCGCCGAACGATTCCATCAGCTTCAGCTTCGTTTTGCTGATTTCCTTAAAGCCCGTCTCGATCATCATGATCGTCACGATAATCGAAATCGCGATCGCCATCCCGTACACCGAGTAGCGGTCGCCGAGCCAGATGTAGAAAATCGGGCCGAGCGCCACTTTGGGGAGCGCGTTCAGGACGACCATGTACGGCTCCAGCACTTTGGACGCGTAGGTCGACCACCAGAACAGGATCGCGATCAGCGTGCCGGCAGCCATCGAGACGACGAGGCCGATCAGCGTTTCGAGCGTCGTCACCCAGGCGTGATGCAGCAGATTTCCGTCGAAAGCCAGCTCCCGAAACGATGAGACAAGCTGCGAGGGGCGGCTGGTCAGCATCGAGTCGACCCATTTCAGCGCCGCGGCAGCCTCCCACAGGCCGAGAAAAACGGCCAGCACCGCCAGGCGGGACAGAGCGATCGCCCATTTTCGCCTTCTCTGCTTTTGCAAATAGCGGACGTATTGGGGCGAAGCCGCTTGTTCGGCCCGGACAGCCGGCTCCGCGGAGACGGTCAATTCTCTAGCCGGCAGTGACGACATGGCCTTCCAGCTCCCTCCATATGGCGTTGAAATACTGATTGTAGCGGCCGGCTTCGCGCTTTTTCCACGGGGACAGCTGTTCGCCCTCCTCGAACCGGATGCGATAGATCGACGAAATCGTGCTCGGCCGCTTGGACATCACCATGACGCGGTCCGCCATGCTGATCGCTTCCGAAATGTCGTGCGTGACGAGAATCGCCGTTTTTCCCTGATCTTTGATGATGCGGTGAATGTCGTCGGCAAGCGTCAGCCGGGTCTGATAATCGAGCGCCGAAAAAGGCTCGTCGAGCAGCAATATGTCCGGCTCGGCGACAAGCGTTCGGATCAGGGCGACCCGCTGGCGCATGCCGCCCGACAGCTGCGTCGGATTGTGGCGGGCGAAGCCGCCGAGACCGTAACGTTCCAGCAGCTCCAGCGCCTTTTCCCTCGCCTTTTTTTTGTTCATGCGGCGAATTTCGGCTCCGACCAGCAGATTGCTCAGCACGTCCCGCCATTCGAACAGGTGGTCGTGCTGGAGCATGTACCCCACCTTGGGAGAAGTGCCGGTCACCTCCTTTCCGTCGATTTCGACTTTGCCCTTCGTCGGCTTTTGCATGCCGGAAATAAGGGAGAGCAGGGTGCTTTTCCCGCACCCGCTCGGCCCGACGATGCTGATGAACTCCCCTTGCTCGATCGACGCCTGGACATCCCGCAGCGCTTCGGTTTCCTGCTTCGGCGAAAAGTAACTCAGCCCCACGTCCCGCAGCTCGATTTGCGCCATCGGCCTCACGCACCTCCGATCTTTTCGACGAAGCTCATGTCGACGACCGCGCTCATGTCGGAAATTTTCTCCTCGGCCTTCAGCACGCCGTTTTCGATAAGGACGGATTGCAGCGTCTCGAACGCTTCCGCGGCAAGCTCGGGCTTCGCCGGCCACGTCCCTTGATCCTGATAACGGGTGACCGACTGGATGATCAGCTCCTTGGACGTTCCTTCGAAAAACGGCGCGAGCGCTTCGGCGATTTCGTCGTCGGAAGCCGTCTGCAGCCACTGCGTTCCTTTGGCGACCGCGTTCACGAAGCTTTGGATGATTTCCGGGTTCTCGGCGATATAATCCGAAGTCGCGACGTACGAAGTCTCCGGGAAATCGCCGAACGCTTCGCCAAGAGAAGCGGCGTAGTAGGCTTTGCCTTCCTGCACGAGCGTCGAGGCGACCGGTTCGAACAGCTGGATATAATCGCCCTGGCCGCTCGTAAAGGCGCCCGCCAAAGCGGGGGAAGCGATGTTTGTCACGACTTCCGCGTCGGTTATCCCTTTTTGAATGAGCGTCGAGTTCATGACCATCTGCGGGGCGCTGCCGGGACGCCAGCCGAGCACCGTTTTACCCGACAGGTCTTTCCAGTCGAACGCGTCCGTCGGCTCGCGGGAAAGCAGGAACGAACCGTCCTTCATCGTCAGCTGGTGAAAAATTTTGAGCGTTTTGTCGCCTTTTTGATTGTAAATATAGATGGCGGTTTCCGGACCGACGAGCGAAATGTCGGCCGTGCCGGCGATCAGCGCCGCCGCTCCCTTGTCCGAGCCTTGCGCCGTATTCATATCGACGTTAAGGCCCTCTTCTTCAAAAAAGCCCCGGGACATGGCGACGTAATGCGGAGCGTAAAAAATGGATCGAATGACCTCGGAAAACTTGATCGTGACGATTTCCTTCGGTTCGGAAGAAGCGGATTCGCTTGGCGAGGCGGACGGCGACGGCGGTGCGGAGGACGACTCCGGCGCCGAAGGACTCGCGGTTTCGCTCGCCCCGGAACCGTTTCCGCCGGAACTTCCGCATGCGGCGGCAACCATCAGCATAAGGGCGACGATAAGCGGCAAACCGATCTTTTTCATGTTCATCTGATCTCTTCCCCTCCCGTTTTCGTGAAAATCCTTTTTATATTGACACGGTTCGGGACGGCTTGGACACCAGGTAGGTCCCCGCCATCTCTTTGCCGTATGCAACCATGCCTTCGTGCCCGATCTCGCGCAGCGGCACCGCCGTTATCCGTTCCCGCAGCAAAAAAATTTCCGTATCGGGCAGCAGCATTTCGAGCGCGTAGGCGAGCGGCAAACCGTTTTCCATAATTTCGACGGAATGCGAATTGCCGACGATGAAATTCAGCCCCCTTTCCCGGGCAAAGCCGACGAACGGATGATCCTCCCGCACGCGGCTGATGCTCGCGATGATCGTGTCCGTTTCCGGATACATGCGCAGCGCGGCCTCCAGGTGAGCCATCGAAAAACCGGTGTGCGGAAAAAAATGCAGAATATGCTTGACCGGGCGCTCCCGGCTTCCGCTCAGCAGCATCGCCGGATTGACGATCGTCGCTTCCTGCAGCGCGGGCTCGCCCCGGATCGCCCGTTCCGCCTCGAGCAGGCCGATATCGAGCTCCCGGCCGGCTCCCGCCTCGATGCGGTCCAGCAGATCGCCCGCCGTTTGCACTTCATCCAGGGCGATCCCCTTGTGAAGCACGTTTCCGGGCAACCCGCCGAACGATGTATCCGTTATTAGTTTATGGTGGCCGTGCAAAAAGGTTAGTCCAGGATGCAAGCCGTGAAACGCTTCGTGCATTTCGATCACCGCAAGGCCGTACAGCGGCAAATAGTCCGCGAACGGCACGCCGCCCGAGCTCGCGGCATCCGCCACGGGATGATGCACGACCAGCAAATCGAGCTTCATGCCGGACGCCAGCTCGATCATCGTCTCCGTCAGCGTCATGCCGATCCCGATTCGCCTGGCCGGCTTTTTCTTGTCGCCGAATACGAGGCCCGGAATTTCCATCACGCTTTTTCCCGGGATATTGGACGTCTTCATGACGACGTACGGGTTGCCGCCCGCCGCGATCTCCTCCCAGTTCATCACCATTCTTCCGCCCGAAATTTGATTGAGCGCCTCCAATACTCGTCCGACATCGGTTCCCGAACGGGAGAGCTTCGGCAACTGGTCTCACTCCTTCCAAGCCGTCTTCTCGTTGACGAACTCTGCTTTCATGCGGACAGGTAAACAAAAAACCGCCAATTATGAACATACCTCGACCATCGGAAATCATGATCGCAATATGTCACAATTGGCGGTTCAAGGCTCTCTGCCGCGAGTTCCTCATAACCTGCCTGCGCGAATTCGGCTTCGGGATCATGGTTTCGAATCTCTTCATGTATACGGAAGGATTCGATACCTTAATACCGAAGGCCAAATCAATGGCTTGCGTTACGGCATTATGTAGTTCGTAGGGTGACTTATGTCATTTAATATAACACTAATATCGAGGTTAGGCAAGAGAGGATGGAAAAATAGTAAGAAATTTCGTTTAATATTACGTTAATATTACATGGTTTGTTGAATGTGTGTCGTGTTTTTGTGATGAAATTTCGAGTTAGCCTCCGCCGCTCGTACGGCCGCGAAGCCTAGATCCGGGGCGCCCGCACTCCGGGACATGTAAAGCTTGTGCGGCGGCGGCTACTCGATTTTATCCTTCAAAATGATAATCGTTCCGGAAATCTCGGCCTTCGGATCGTAGTCCTTGAGGACGGCGACGACTTCGAGGCCGAGCTTTTGTTCCAATTGTTCCTTCAGCCTGTTTTTGTTGATTTCCATGATGAGCATATCGACGTTGGCAGTCAGGCTTCGATGATCGTCGTCCAGTATTTTCAGCGCGGGGATCCGTTTGTGCGTGGCGAAAATGAGCACTTTATCGCCGTAAACGTCGATTTTCTGGGATTTTATGCCGATTCCGAAAATATCCTGGTTGATCGAGTTGTAAATTTTGATGATCTCCTGCTTCAGCACGCCGATCGTCATTTCTCGCTTCACGCCTCGTTCTCCTCCTTCGCCTCGCGGGGCTTTCCCGTTACTATTCGCCGGGAAGGGAGGGATTTCCTTCGGCGGTACATTTCCTCTAGGTCAGGAAGAGAGTTTCCTTCGGCGGCGCAGCGAGGTTGGGGCGCATGTAATGCATCCCGTGCGCTACTTCGAAGCGGAACGGCGCGGTCGGGGCGCATGTAGTGCACCCCGTGCGCTACTTCGAAGCGGAACGGCGCGGTTGGGACGCATGTAGTGCATCCCGTGCGCTACTTCGAAGCGGAACGGCGCGGTTGGGACGCATGTAGTGCACCCCGTGCGCTACTTCGAGGCGGAACGGCGCGGTTGGGACGCATGTAGTGCACCCCGTGCGCTACTTCGAGGCGGAACGGCGCGGTTGGGACGCATGTAGTGCACCCCGTGCGCTACTTCGAGGCGGGGACGCTCGGTTAGGCCGCATGTAGTGCACCCCGTGCGCTACTTCGAAGCGGAACGGCGCGGTCGGGCCGCATGTAGTGCACCCCGTGCGCTACTTCGAGGCGGGGACGCTCGGTTAGGCCGCATGTAGTGCACCCCGTGCGCTACTTCGAAGCGGAGATACGAACTTGGGCCGAATTGAGGCAGGGGGAGCCAAAAGGTGAATTTTGCAGCTAAAAGCCGAGTAACGGCTAACACAGGCCGTTATTCGGCACGGAACGGCTTGCCCAACCTGAATAACGGCCTTTCGACGCTGTTATCTGGAGGATTACCGTGTGAGCGCTCCAAATAACGGCCTTTTAAGGCCGTTATTTGGATGAGCGCCGTTCGGGCGGTTCGAATAACGGCCAACACAGGCCGTTATTTGGCATAAAACGGCTTGCCCGACCTGAATATCGACCTTTCGACGCCGTTATCTGGATGAGCGCCGTTCGGGCGGTTCGAATAACGGCCAACACAGGCCGTTATTCGGCACGGAACGGCTTGCCCGACCTGAATAACGGCCTTTCGAGGCCGTTATCTCGGCTGCGCGGGAACGATCGTATACACGCGCCCGGCTTCCGTCGCGAATTCGCAGACGTTCGGCTCCTCCGGCGGCGACGTGACGTCCACCTCGCCGCCCGAAGCCGACCGTACCCGAAGCGGTGCCGCGCTCCGGATTCGGCAAGGTCGGCCGCCGAACGATTCGATCTCGGCGCGCAGAAGCGCGCCGCCGCTCCATTCCAGGCCGACGGCGAACCCGCCGCGCGCCCGCAAGCCGCGAATTCGCCCTTCCGGCCACTGCTTGGGCAGCGCCGGAAGCAGCCTCAATTCGCCGGCATGGCTTTGCAGCAGCAGCTCCGCGATCCCGGCGGTCGCGCCGAAATTCGCCTCGACCGTCAATGGATAAAACGTCAGCTTCGGGTGCCGGTGCGCGTTGAACAAGTTCGGAAACGGGTTCCGGAGCAGCTTGACGAGATAATGATGCGCCCGATCCGGTTCCTCCAGCCGGGCGAACAGACTGATCAGCCAGGCGAAGCACCAGCCGATCGCATCCTCCTTTTCATGCAGCAGCCTCCGCTCGATGGATACCCGGCAAGCCTCGGCCAGCTTCGGGTGGCGATGCCTGTCGATTTCCGCTCCGGGGTGAAGCCCGTACAGATGCGCCATATGGCGGTGCCCCGGTTCGGCTTCCTCGAAGTCCTCGAACCACTCCCGCAATTGGCCGTGCCGTCCGACGGCCAGCGGCCGCAGCCGGGAGCGGGCGGCTTCCAGCTTCCCGCGAAGCTCCGCGTCGATTCCAAGTACGGACGACGCTTCGATACAGTTGGCGAACAGCTCCCGCAGCAGCGAATTGTCCATCGTCGAGGCGAGGCTGACGGCCGCCTTCCGCCCGTCCGGCATCCTGAACGTATTTTCCGGCGAGGTGGACGGATTCGTCGTCAAATACCCTTCCCCGTCCTCGACAAGCCAGTCCAGGAAAAATAGCGCCGCCTCCCTCATGATCGGATAAGCCCGCTCCCGCAAAAACGACTCGTCCCCTCCAAACCGGTAATGCTCCCACAAATGCCCGCACAGCCACGCCCCGCCCATCGGCCAGAACGCCCAGCTCGCCGGCCCCTTCGAAGGCCCGCCGGAAGGCGTCGCGATGCGCCACAAATCGGTCGCATGGTGACATACCCACCCCCCGGCTCGATAGTGGATCCGCGCCGTTTCCCGGCCGGTCGTCCGCAGCTCCTCCAGCAAATCGAACAGCGGGGCATGGCATTCCGCCAGATTCGTCGTTTCCGCCGGCCAATAATTCATCTGCGTATTGATGTTGACCGTATAGTTGCAGGCCCAAGGCGGCCGCAGCCGGTCGTTCCAAATGCCCTGCAGCGTGGCGGGCTGCGTTCCCGGGCGGGAGCTTGCGATCAGCAAATAGCGGCCAAACTGGAAAAACAGCGCCGCCAGCGGCTCGTCGGACCGGCCGGCCCGCGCCGCCTCGAGCCGCTCGTCCGTAGGCAGCTCAGCAAGTCCCGGGGCGGCAAGCTCGAACGCCACCCGGCCGAACAGCGCCCGATAATCGGCTCGATGCCGGGCGAGCAGTTCCTCGTACGTAAACGCGGTTGCCCGAGCCAGCCTCGTTAGGCATAGAATCGCCGGATCTTTGCCTTCCGCGTAAGGGTCCTTGTCGAAGCCGTTGAAGCTGGTCGCCGCCGCCAGCAGGAAGGTCACCGCGTCCGCGCCCGTTACCCGGATGCCGTCGTCGTCGACATGCACGCTCCCGCCCTCGGAAACGGCCCGAAGCCAAATCTCGAAGCGGTTGCCTTTGTTTTCCTCGTATCGGATCGGCTCGTCGCTCGCGGCATGAAACGGCTCGACATGGCTCGGAGCCTGCCCTCGCAGCACGAAAACGCCGTTCTCGCCCGCCTCGGTACGGTATCGGAGCAGGCTGGAAAGGCGGGCCGTCACCGAAACTTTGCCCGGCGAATCGGCGGCAAGCCGCACCACGATGACCTGATCTGGCGCCGATGCGAACGTTTCGCGGGTATGACGAACGCCGTCAAGCGCGAAGCCGGTCCGGCACACGGCGTCGTTCAGATCGAGCTCCCGGCGGTAGCCGGCGGCCTCCCCCTCCGCGTCCAGACTGAGCCCTAAATCCCCCATCGCCTGATAGGAAGCGGTCCACGGACCGAGCATATGCTCCTCGACGAGCCGCTGCGCTTCCGGATAGCTTCCCGCGGAGACGAGACGGCGAACCTCCCCGAGATGTTCCGCCGCTTCCCGGTCGTTCGGATCGTACGGATGGCCGGACCAGAGCGTATCCTCGTTCAGCTGAATCCGTTCCCGCTTCGCGCCGCCGAACACCATGCCGCCCAAACTCCCGTTTCCGACGGGGAGCGCCTCCACCCACTCGGACGCAGGACGCCGGTACCATAAAATCAGGTTGTTGCCGCCCATTCCGCGAATCCGCTCCTTTCTTCCGTTTCGTCTGCCGGACTTTGCAGAATGAAGACGCCGTGCGCGGGGAGCGTCGCCGCCCCGCTCATCCGGCTTCCGCTCAGCAGCTCGAGGCGGGACTCGCCGCCGAGATCGACCGGGACCGGTTCGGCCCGGTGATTGAGCAGGAACGTGTAGCGGAAGCCGTCCTTTTCCCGCACGCTCGCTTCGACGCCCGCGGGCAGCTCGGCGATCGGCCGGATGCCTTTCCGCTCGGCCAGCCGCGCGAAAAACGCCGCCAGAAACGCTTCCTCCGGGTCGGACGCGATATACCACGCTTCCCCGCCGCCGAACCGGTTCCGGGTAAGCGCCGGCATGCCGCGATAAAAATCGCCGCCGAACGCCGCTTCCGTCTCGGCGCCTTCCGGGTGAAGCAGATCGCAGAGCAGCCCGCACGAATACGTTCCTTCGAGCCCGCTCGCGCCGCCGCCGTGCATCTCCATCGCGTTCGTCTGTCCGGGGAACAGCGCGTCGGTCTCTTCGACCCAAATGCCGAGCAGCTTGCGCAGCTCTCCGGGATAGCCGCCGAGCGTCACCCTGTCGTTTTCGTCGACGATGCCGCTGAAAAACGTCGTCACGAACGTCCCCCCGGCGGCAACGTACGCCTCCAGCCTGGCCGCATATCCGCGTTTCGCCATGTACAGCACCGGAGCGACGACGAGTTCATAGCCGCCGAGCTCGCTCTCCGTGCCGATCATATCGACCTGCACGTTGCGCTCGTAGAAGGCGTCGTAATATTTTTGAATCTGCTCCAAATATTTCAGCCGCTCGGTCGGCCCGCTCGAATGCTCGATCGCCCACCAGTTGTCCCAATCGAACACGATCGCGACCTTCGCCGCCGTCTTCGCGCCGAGCAGCCGATCGCCGAGACGTTCGAGCTCGCGCCCGAGCTCCGCGCATTCGCGAAACACCCGGGTATGCTCGTGCCCCGCATGATCGATGACCGCCCCGTGAAATTTTTCGAACGCTCCGGCCGACCGACGCAATTGGAAAAACATGATCGACTCCGCCCCGCGCGCGACGGCCTGATAGCTCCACAGACGCATGACGCCCGGACGCTTCAGCGGATTGACGTCCTTCCAGTTGAGCTGGCTCGGACTTTGCTCCATCAGCATGTAAGGCCGGCCGCCCTTCAAGCCCCTCATCAGGTCGTGGCGCATGGCGATCAGGCTCATCGGCATGTCGTTCGTCGGATAGCTGTCCAGCGCGACGACGTCCAGCTCTTTTGCCCATTTGAAGTAATCGAGCGGCTTGTACGTGCCGTTGCTTTGGAAATTGGTCGTCACGACCGCGTCCGGGATGACCGCTTTGATCGCGTCGCGTTCCAGTTTGTAGCAGGCGAGAATGCTGTCCGAATTGAACCGGTCGTAGTCGAGGGAAATGCCCTGGAACGCCGTTTTGTCGATATTCGAGGCATCCATCAGCTCGCTCAGGTGGCTCGGCAGGACGATTTCGTCCCAATCGTAAAACGTATGCCCCCAAAACGACGTGTACCACGCCCGGTTCAGTTCCTCCAGCGTGCCGTACCGCGACTTAAGCCACTCCCGGAACGCGCGCTCGCAATTGTCGCAGTAGCAGCGCCAGCCGTATTCGTTGTTGACGTGCCATAGCAGCAGCGCCGGGTGATCCTTGTACCGCTCGGCCAGCCCGGACGCCATTCGCCGCGAAAATTCGCGGAACGACGGGCTGTTCGGACACGAATTGTGGCGGCGTCCGAATTTGCGCTTTCGCCCTTGCGAATCGACGGTCAGGACGTCGGGATAGCGCCGGGCCATCCAGGCGGGATGGGCCGCCGTTCCGGTGCCGAGGCAGACGCGCACGCCGTTGTCGCGAAGCATATCCATGACATCGTCCAGCCACTCGAAACGGTACGTTTGTTCGTCCGGCTGATTGAGCGCCCAGGAAAAAACGTTGATCGTCGCGATATCGATGCCGGCCAGCTTGAACAGCCGCATATCCTCCCGCCATACGTCTTGCGGCCATTGGTCGGGATTGTAGTCGCCGCCGTACAAAATTTTCGTCTGGTTTCGCAGCATGTTCGGTCAACTCCTTCTTGCTCGAATGCGGATCCGCGTGCCTGTCGATCGTATGGCGGCCCGTTCGCCCGGTGCCCGGAGCTCGTTCGGACTTAACCTGGAGTCCGAAGTCAGCCCGAAACCGGAGCGGTGCCCGGAGTCTGGAATTAACCCGAAGGCCGGAGCCCGAACCGGTTAAACGACGCTGGCGAAGTCGTAGACGCCCGAGCCCGCGCGGAACGCGGCGAAGCCGTCCGCAAAGCCCAGCGGCTTCGCCCCTTCGCCGCCGGAGACGTCGGCCGCGGATTTGGCGGGGACGTAGATCGTCGCTTCCGCATTGACGGGAATTTCCGCCCGCAGCGCAAGCGCCCCGCCTTTCCCTCGTTCCCAGCGCACGCTCGCCCTGCCCGCCCGCAGCTCGCACCAGGCTTCGGCCCAATCGAGTTCGCCGACCGTCTCCGGCCGAACGATGACCTCGAAGCGCCCGGTTTCCGGCCGGAACCGGTAATCCAGTCCGGCGAGACGGCTGTACAGCCATTCCTCCAGGTGGCCCAGCATGAAATGATTTTGCGATTTGCCGACGGTCGGCCCGTCCCAGGCTTCCGTCAGCGTCGTCGCCCCGTGCGCGATCTGGTACCCGTACCCCGGCTCGCCGGTGTCGCGCGTCATGCGAAACACGATGTCCGAGCGCCCTCCCCTCGAAAGCGCCAACAGCACGTAGCGGTGCCCAACGTCGCCGGACGTTGTGCGGCCGCCGCGGTTTTCGATGTTTTGCACGAGCCGCGCGAACACCGCCTCCCGGTGCTCCTCCGGGACGAGTCCGATCGCGAGCGGCATCGCGTGGGCGGCGTCGCTTCCTTTGGCGTAAAGCTGCGTGTCGGGATCGAAAAACTCCCGGTTGAACGCCTCTTTGACGGCATCGGCGAGCCGGCCGTACGTTTTCGCATCGTTTTCCCGGCCGAGCAGGCTCGCGATGTTTCGCAGCGCGGCGGCAAGCCCGTAATAAATCGCCGTTTCCGCCAGCGGAACGGGAGTGTTTTGCGAAAAACCCGGCCCTTTCGGACCGATGTCGTACCAGTCGCCCAGCCCCTCCCGGACGATGCAGCCGTCCGCGTTTGCGGTCAAGTAATCGAAGTACCGTTTGAAGCCGTCGTAATGGCGCTCCAGCACGCCCCGGTTACCGTAGCGCTGCAGCATCTCCCAGGCGGCCAGAATATAGGCTCCGCCCCAGGCCGCGGCTTCGCGGAACATCTGCCACGGCTCCTCGAAAACGACGTATTCGGGAGCCGTCGTCGGCACGAGCCCGTTCGGCAGCTGCGCGTCCGCGATGTCGTCCAGCGTTTTGGCCATCAGCGCCTCGACGTCGAAATTGAACATGAGCGAAGGCCCCATCAGATGGACCTGCTCGAGCCACCCGAGCTTTTCGCGGTGCGGGCAGTCGGTAAACACGCTTTTCATGTTGCTGAGCATCGCCCATACGATGATTTCGTGAATGCGGTTCAGCAATTCGTCCGAGCAGCGGAAGCCGCCGGTTGCGGGCGTGTCGGGAACAATCATGCGGCCCCGCAGCCGATGCAGGACAGGCAAATTCTTCGGGCCTTCCCCCGCCTCGCTCGCTAAAGCCGCGCCCTCCGCCTGCACGTACCGGAAGCCGTAATACGTGAATCGAGGCCGCCACGCCTCGACGCCTTCCCCCTTCAGCGCATAGTTCAACTCGTAGGGAGCGCCCGTCCAGCGCTGATCGGCAAGCCCGTCTTCGGACAGCAGTTCGGCCGGAACCAGCTTGATCGCCGTTCCCCGAGCTCCGCTCGTCTCGATTTCCGGCCACCCGGAAAAGTTTTGCCCGAGATCGAACACATGGACTCCCGGCTTCGGCGTCGCCACGACCGCGGGGGTGAAGCTCAGCATCGCCTTCAGCGGAGGCGCCGACTGGGCGACCAGCCGGCCGGAAGGCGCCGCGACCTCGGCCGCTTCGGCCCAGCCGCTCCCCTCGGAAAAGCCCGGCCGATCCCAGCCCGCCGTCACCAGCCGGGCGTCGTAATCCTCTCCCCCGTAAATGCAGGAAAATGTCAGCGGACCCGGGCTTGCGCGCCAGGTCCGGTCCGTCCCGATCGTCTCGGCCGTTCCGTCCGCATACCCGATCACGATGTCGGCCCGCAATTTCGGGGCGCCGTAGGAGTCCTTGAATTTCGCGTACCTGCCGCCGTCCACATGGTAAAAACCGTTGCCGAGCCATACCCCGGCGACGTTCTCCCCTTGGCGGAGCAGTTCCGTGACGTCGTGCACGGCATAAAGCACGGTCTTGTCGTAATCGGTCCAACCGGGGTCGAGCTCGCTGTCTCCGACCTTGCTGCCGTTGAGCCGCAGCTCGTAGTGGCCGAGACCGCTAATGTAGATTCGCGCGCGGCTGACCGGTCCTTTGACCGCGAACGCGCGCCGGAACTGCGGCAGCGGCCGGCCTTCCGCCCGCGGCTCGGGAGCGCCGATCCAGCGCCCCGTCCAGTCGGTTTCGGACAGGCGTCCCGTCTCCCACCAGGCGACCGGGCTGTCCGACCGCCGCCCCTGTTCGTCCCATGCCGCAACGCGCCAGAAATAGCGCCGTCCCGGCTCCAGCGCGGCTCCCCGGTACGCGACGGACGTATGCGCTCCGCCTTGCACGACGCCGCTGTCCCATGCGTCGGCCTCCCCCGCGAGCAGCTTTTTCTCGCTTGTCGCGACAGCGACGCGGTACGCGGCCTGCTTCAGCGACGGTTCCGCCGCGGCGGCGAACGACCAGCTGAACAGGGGAGCTTCCGCGTCGAGACCGAGCGGGCAAATCCGCCCTTCCGTCCGGAGCGCCGAAAATGCCATGACCGCCATGCGGCTCACGCTCCTTCCGTCAGCTCGCGGGATGTCGCGACCGCGATCGTCCGGTACTCCGGAAACACGTTGCGCGTCCGGTCGCCCTCTTTCGGCCGCCTGCTCGCCGTATAAAAATGATATAAAACGCCGTCATGCGCGATGACCGAAGGCTTATGGGCGAAGATCGAGTCCAGCTCCCCTTCTTCGCCGACGCGGATGATCGGCTCCGGGAACTTCTCCCAGCGAAGCAGATCGTTCGATATCGCAATGCCTTCCTGCGCTTTTTTGTAGTCGTAGCCGAAAAAGAACATCACCCAGCGGTTCCCGTCCCGCAGCACGCAAGGGTCGCTGACGAAGCCGCCGTCCCACGCATCCGGGGTGACCCGGAGGACCGGATTTCCCTCATGCCGTTTCCAGCTCGCGAGATCGGTCGAAACGGCAAGCCCCGTCTGCTCGACCCAGCGGCCGTCGTTCCGGTTTTTCGCGTTGTAAAACAAATAGAAGACGCCTTCATGCTCGAGCAGGCATTCTTTGTACAAGCCCCCCCGTTCCCACGCCTCCCCGTCCTCGGGGACGAGAATCGGCTCCGGAAACCGATTCCACGTCAACAGGCTTTCGTCCTCCGTCCAGGCCAGGCCGATTTTCGCGGAGCCTTCCTCGTAGCCGTCGCCGGGATAGGAATGATAGGCGAGCCAATACTTGCCGTTCCATTTTTTGAGCGTGCCCGGGCCGTGCAGATCGTTGTCCCGCAAAATCCAGGTCCCGGCGATATTTTTCGAATCCCAATCCGCGCCTTCCTCCCGGCGCAAAATCGTCCCCAGCGGCTCCCAACGAAGCAGATCGTCGCTTGCGGCAAGCGCCGTCTGGTACCCTTTTCCGTCAAACCCGACGTACATCATATAAAAACGGCCGTTATGGCGAAACACGAACGGGCAGTCAACCGCGTGACGATCGAACGCTCCCTCGATGCCGGAGCCGATCAGCACCGGCTCCTTTCGTTTGTAAGGCGTCAAACAGCTTGCGATATCCATGCTCCATCTCCTCCCGGCGGAACCGGACGGCTCGCCGGCCTCCCCCGCAGCTTGCATCTCTTTCTCGCGCGGGCATCGCCATGCTGCGCATCCGGTTTCCGTGCCGTCCGTTTTCCCGTTTATCCCGTTGTCCCGGCATCTTCCGGTTTTTCGTCTTTTATCCAAGCGACGCGAACGGGGCCGTACAACCCGCCGGACGGGAAGGCGGCCCGCCATTCCGGCCGGTCCGTCCGATCCCAGTACGTCACGGCGGGATTCGCTCCGACAAGGCTCGTCGGTCGGCCGTACTCGTAAAACGTTCCGAGCGTATTCGTCACGCGGATGCGCAGGCGGCGCGCTCCTTGCGCCAACGCGCCGAGCGCGAAGCGGTACGGGCGCCAGACGCGAACGCCGAGCGGCTCGCCGTCCAGCCAAACCTCCGCCGTTCCGCGCACGTGGCCCAGATCGAGAACGCCGGCGGCCGCGGCCGGGACGTCCAGCGTCGTCTCGTATTCGACCGCCCCGCTGTGATGCGGCAAATGGAGCGCGGTCCGCCAGTCGCCGAGCGCGCCGCGGAACGGGACGACGTCGAAGCGGATCGGCTCGGCCAGCACGGCCGCTTCCGTCGGCATGCCGGCCGGCTCGATCCGGACCGCCGCCGCGGTGCCGGCCGCCCGGGGCGGAAACGCGGCGAACCCGTCCGCGACCGGGATTTCGACGCCGCCGACCCACGCCCGCGCGCGGCCGAGCGCGGCGATCCGCATGCCGCAAGCCCCGACCGGCAGCGGGAAGCGCAGCCAGACCGGCTTGCCGATCGCTTCCGGGTCGTTCGCGAACGGCAGCGGAGCCCGCTCCGGCGCCGACTCCGGCATCAGCCAGCCGACGCCAGGCAGCGGATGCGGCCGCGGGTTGAGCCAGAGCGACTCCGTCTCGGCAAACTGCAGGACCGACGAATGCAGGACAAGCGGTTCTTCTCCCTTTTCGTCCCGCCAATCGAGCCCGGTGCAGAACGGGATGACGCCGCCGTCCGGCAGTTCGATCCGGCCGTCCGCGAACACTTCCCCCGCGCCTTCCGGGAGGACGAACGCCACCTCGTTGTCCCCGTCGCGCCAGTATGGGGTCAAATCGACCTCTTCCTGCCCCTGGCGAATGTACGGATTGAAATCGCCGTGCTCCGTCACCGTCGCGCCGTTGAGTTGCAATATGGCGCGCCCCCGCGCGGCGAATACGGCGCGAACGGCGCGAACGGCGCATCCGGCCGGAGCCGCGAGCGCTTTGTTCAGGCGGCTTTCGGGATTCGGCCGCCGGACGTGAATCCATTTCGGCAGCGGCTCCCCCGCGCGGTCGTTGATCTCGATGCCGGCGCGAACGAGGCCGTCCGCAAGCGCCGCCGCCCGCAGCAGCAGCTCGTTCGCCCCTTCCTCCAGCTCGACCCATGCGGTCTGTTCCTCCGGCCCTCCGGACCACTCGACGGGATGGCCCCCGATCCATGCGGCCAGGTCGGCGTTGCTTTCCGCTCGGATCCAATACCGGCCTGCCCGCGGGGCGATGACGTTCGTCCGCGCCCAGACGGTTTCGCCCTCCGCCGCTTCGCCCAGGTGCAGAAATTTCCGGGGCACCCGGCCCATCCGGCCGGCCCAGGAACGAAACGCCAAATCGCCGAAAACCGCGCTGTAGACGACCGGCCAGGACTCGCTTTCCCGAAAGGCGTCTCCTTTGCAAGCCCGCCAATAAGCCGCTTCGCTCCAAAGACGGGCGTCCCAATCCGCGTCCGGCGTGCCGGGGAGATGCCAGCCGGCGGCCAGGCCGTCGCCGGTTCCGCTTTCGGTTCGCGCGAGAAAAATTCGGCGCTCGGGCGGCATCGATCCCCGATGCCCGTTGTGCAAATCGAAGTCGCCGTACCGGTTGTCGAGCGTCGGCTCGACGCGCACCCGCCAGTGTTCGAGCGTCCGCACGACGCCCGCCTGCTCCGGTTCCGGCCAAGCGCCGGTCGCCGCCGGAAACCGGCCGCCGGACGGAGGCGGCATCGGGCAGGCCTTGCCGCGACTATCCCACGCTGCTTCCTCGCCCGGCTTCCCCGTTGCCGCTTCCTGGCGGGCATCGGCCGGTTCCGTCCTATCGCCAGCCTCAACGGACGTCATCCCCTTGCGTGCGTCCGCCGTTGTATCCGCCCCCGGCTCCGGGGCGCAAACGATCAGCGCCGCCGGCCAATCGCGGAACTCGACCCGAAGCCGCACCCATTCGCCTTCGCGTTCGAAAGCGACCGGCTTCGCCGTTCCGGCGACCGGGTCCCACAATTGCGGCGAGCCGGACGTGCGCAGGCGATACTCCGCCTTCCCCGGCGGCTTCGCGCTCGCATCCGCCGGCTCGTGCATCCGCAGCAGCTCGCCGTCCTTCGGCAGCAGCATAAACACGTCCGCTCCGGCGGCGCGCCGCTGCAGCGACAGCCCCGGCCCTTCCACGCGCTTCGCCAAGCGCCGCTCGACGAGCGCCGCCATCTCCTCCGCCGTCTTTACGTACACCGCTCCGGGGAAGACGGCCCGCTCCGTCTCGGGAACGTTGACGCCGACGACGAGGCCGCCTTGCTCAAGCAGCCGCTTCACTCGCTCGCGCGCTTTCGGGCGCATGACCGTCGTGCCGCAAAGCACGAAAACGCCGAAACGCTCGCCCGCGATCGCAAGCGTCCCATCCGCGACGTCCGCTTTCTCGAGCGCGGAATCGTCCACCACGTCGAAGTCGAGATGACGGCTTCGCAACGAGCCCGGCAGCGCCTCCGCCTCTTTCCGGTTGACCGCGCCCGTCACGTCGCGGTACGCTTCGCGCAGACGCGTCACATCGCCGTTCGGATCGCGGTTCGAAGCCGCCATCGGATGCTCGAGCGGCTTGATATCGTCGAGCGACATATACCCGACGGCCGCGTAAGACGGATAGTGAACGGCGATGTCGGCGACATGCGTTCCTTCGCTGAGCAGCCGGCTGACCCGGCTGACCGTATCGGCAAAAATGCCGTAGTGCTCGAAATACGGCTGCCGCCACCCCGTATCCGGCGGAGCCCACTCCCACCATCCGCCCCGGGTCGAATAATAAACCGCGTGCGGGCTGAACAGCGTCGCCCCCGCCTGAAACCACGGCACGAGCCAGTGCATCGTTTCTTCGATCGTCCCGCCCCAGCCGCTCGAATGAAACGCTTCGAGAAATACCCGCGAGCCCCCTTGCAGATGCGCCATCGAGGCGTGGGGCTTGATTTCGCCTTCCATGTCCGAGCCCGGCGAGTTGTACCACCGGTGCGTGCGGAAATAATCGAGGTACAGCCGCTGCGCCCCGTGCACGTCGACCCTGCGGGCCGGCCCGGCCTGATCGCAGGCGATCAGCATGCCGTGCTTCCGGTGCCATTCCCCGAGCGGAACGAAAAACGCCCGTTCCGCCAGCTCCGCCGCGATGCCGTAGACGCGCCTGCGAACCTCCTCCCCGCCGGGAACGGCGTCGAACAGCGCCGGAAGCGCCGGAACTAGCGATTCGCCGAACCGCTCCTCGTATATTCGCGGCACGTCTGGCGACCAGAGCGGCAAGGGCGGAAGCTCGTCCTGGAAGCTTCCGGCGATCGTCCTGCCGAGATCGCGCGGAAACCGGCGCTCCATCTCGCCGTGCACCCGGTCCAGAACGGCCGCCGACGCCTTCGGGTCGAGCCAGTTGTACCCTTGGCGCACCGCCGCGTAACGGTACCCCGCCGACTCCAGGAGAAGCTCCGCGCCCGGCGGCAAAGGCTCGGCTTCGGCATACCTGCGCAGGTGATGCCCGGCAAATTCCGGATGGGCGGCGACCAGCCGCGCCTGCGCGTTCGCGCCGGAAAATCCGATCTGGTCGTAAAACCAGAGCCGCATCCCGAGCCGCTCCGCCTCGCGCAGCGCCGATTCGAACAGGCGCCACCACGGCTCGCTCATAAACGCCGGGCTGTCCCCGCGCGAGCCGTACTGCGGGCCCGTCGGCGCCAAATGGATGATGCCGATGTTGCGCAGGCCGCTCTCGCGAAATTTTTGCAGCTGCCACCGGACCCGTTCTTCCGTGACCTCCTCGCCGCTCCACCACCAGAACGGAACCGGGCCGTAGTGCGGATCGGGTTCGGCGAACCCCGCCTTCAGCCGTTCGAATTCTGTCGCCATGAACAAAAGCTCCTTTTCGTTGATCTGCGGCACCGAGCCGGCTCCGGGCCATGCCCCGGCTATGCCGGCCCGGCGGCTGCCGGGAGATGCCGCTTGCAGGCGTTCGTCCGCCTTCACGCGCCCCGTTACCGGCCCGGCTCGCGCCCGCGCCTTACTCCGCCTTCGCGACCTCGTTCACCTCGGCCGTAATTTGATCGCCGCCGAGCTTCTTCCAGTCGCTAACGAACTTGTCGAACTCGTCGATCGGCGATTCGCCGTAGATGATCTTCGTGAACGTCTCGAGCTCCAGCTTGTCGAGCGTCGCTTTTTTCGTCGCCATCGTGGCGGTCGGGGGAGCGCTGAACTGGTTGAGCGTCAGCAGATCGTTGTCCAAATAGTGCTGAACGACGGCAAGCGTGCTCTCGGGTCCGAAAATGCGCTCGTACACCCACTGCGCCCGGTCCCCGCTCCGGAACTGCTGGATGAAGTCGTAGTTGCTTTTCTCCTCGCGGTTCAGGCCGCCCGTATCGCCGGATTCCAGCGCCTTGACGACGTTCTGGTATATCGCGATGTTCTTGTTCGGCTGCAAAATTTTGATCGGCGTCACCTGGAAGCCCTGGCCGGACGGGCCGAGGTAGGCGGCCGCCTCCGCTTCGGCCGATTCGCCGTACAGCTTCTCGACCGCGAAGTTGAGCATTTTCACGAGCGCCTCGGGATGGGCGAAGTCATGGCGGACGACGTATACGGTGGAGTTCTGGATTTGGCTCGGCACGTTAGCCGGCCGGCCGTCGGCGGAAGGAATCGGATAGGCCATCCAGTCCGCGTCGGCGTTCGACATCATGGCCGTAATGACGAACGGCGAGGACAGCGGTCCGAAGAAAATGCCGGCCTTCCCGGCCATCAGCGACTCGGCCGCTTTGTTGACGTCCTTCGTGCCGAATTCCGGATCGACGATTCCGCTCTTGTAGAGCTCCTGCATGCTGGCCAGCGCCGTCTTCATTTCCGGCCGGATGCTGCCGTAGACGAGATTGCCTGAGCCGTCGTCGATCCATTGGCCCGGCAGCGCATGGTAAGCGTTGGCGAAGCCGTTCAGCTTGATCGTCCACCCGCTGTCCAGATCCTTGTTCAGCTGGATGCCGTACGTGTCCTTTTGGCCGTTCCCGTCCGGATCGTTTTCCGCGAACGCCTTCGCGATCCCCAGCAGATCGTCCATCGTTTCCGGCGGCTTGAGGCCCAGCTTCTCCATCCAGTCCGATCGGACGAAAACCATCGGCACGTTGTCGAGATAGCCGCTGTAATCGGTCAAGCCGTACAGCTTGCCGTCCTGGCGCACCGGCTTCAGCCCGTCGCCGCCCATGTTGTAAAATTCCTTGAGCCGCTCGGAGCCGTATTTATCGAACGCCTCGGTCAGGTCCGCGATTTTGCCCGCGTCGAGAAGCTGCTTGTATTGCGTCTGGTTGACGGAGAAAATATCGGGCAAATCGCCGCTCGCCAGCGTCACGTTCATCTTCTGGCCGGAATTGGCCCGCTCGACGATCCAGTCGAACGTAAGGTCGATGCCCAATTCGTTCGCGTATCCTCGGGTCCAGACGTTGTCTTCGAGCGTTTCGCCTTGCGCCAAATAATCTTTGCCGACGTCGTTCATGACCGTGCGCACCGCAATCGCCGGCTCGTATTTGGACAGCGGCCCCGCGGCGGTTTCGGCGGCGGACGCCGGCTGCGATTCGCCTGCGCCCGGGGACGGGCTTTCGGCCGCATCGTTCCCGTTCGCGCAGGCCGCAGCGAATGTTAGCGCTATCATTCCGATCGTTGCGAGGCTTTTCTTTACATAACGTTTCATCGTCGAACCTCCCTGGAATTCTCTTTTGCTTTGCCGCTTCTTTATTGTAAGTTCCCGTCTCCGCCGCCAGTAGTGGACGATTGTTACTTCCGGTATCTTTCCTTTACCTCTTGTTCCGGCGCCGTTCCGTTGCGGTATTCCTGCGGCGTGCAGCCGACCGTTTTTTTGAAAAAGCGGAAAAAGTAATGCGGGTCGGCAAAGCCGAGCATCTGCGAAATTTCGTGCATTTTCAGCGTCGTCGTTTTCAGCAGCTCCTTGCTCCGTTCCGTCCGCGCCTCCTGGATATGGTCGGAAAGCCCTTTGCCGCACGTTTGCTTATACCACCTGGACAAATAGGAAGGATTCAAGGAAACCTCCCGCGCGATCCGGGACATGGACAAGTCGCCGTGCAGATTGTTTCGGATAAAATAATGGATGCGCCCGATCAGGTTGGACTCGGCCAGCCGCAGTTGGTCGTTTCGCACGGCCTGGATCCATTCGAGCAGCGATTGGTAAAAATGGACGAGCTCGTTCCAGGGGGTGCGGCTGTCGAACTGCAGGACGGCGAGCAGGTTCGCCTGCGAAATCGCCCGATCCTTGAGCCCGAGCTCCTCCAGGCAAACGAGAAGATGCTTGCCCAAAGCCTGCTGCAGCAGCATCCGGTCGAACGGATCGTCCGGCCCGCTTTCCGGGTACATCCGCACCAGCTTTTCGTAGCATTCCGACCATTCGCCGCCGTCGCCCCCTCCTTCCAGAACGGCTTGCCGAAGCCGCTCCAGCAAGTATTCCGCGGACAGCCGTTCCGACGTTTCCGGCGTCCGGACATCGCCGCCGTCCTGCTCCGTCACGATCGTCAGCCCCTCGCTTCCCGCGAACCGGCCGTTCAAGCCGGCCAGCCGGAGCCGATGCGCTTCGCGGGCGACCTTGTCGAACGGCACGAACGCTCCGCTCGCCGACGCGGACAGGGGGAGGCCGAACAGCTCGCGGACGACCTGCTGCACGGTCTCGAGCGTGCCGTGCGCGAAGCCGGCGGCCAGCCGCTCGCGCTTCGCCGCCGTCGACGCCTCGGCCGAACTCGCGCCCGGCGCCCCGGACACGGCCAAGCCCCCGATCGCAACCTCGGAAGCGTCCGATACGGCTCTCGCCGCTCCCGGCGTCCAACCCGTGGCCGCTCCCGGCGCCGCCGCAAGCGGCTGCCCCCTCTCCTGCACGAGGCCGACGACGGAATTCCCGTCGTACTGCACGCACTTGACGGCGGTCCGGGTGCCGAGCAGCTCCTCGGCGATGTTGCCGATGGCGAACAGCATCAGGTCCCGCTCGTGGACCGACTTGTATTTTCCCCAGTTCTCCACGAACAGGGAGATGACGACAACCGGCCGCCCCGCGTCGAGCGGCAGCTTGAGCGCCTCGAATTCCGCCCGCAGGGCGCGGAACGAGGACGCCTCCGTGCGCCTGAGCACGTCGAGCAGAAGCTGGCGCTGCAGCTGCGCGATCGCCTTCGGAAGCTCCTGCTGCAGCCATTCCTTGTGATGGTAAACGGACAGTTCTTCTTTGACCGCCTTTAGCGTCGCGTCGACGGCGGAACCGATGCGCTCCATCCCTTCCGTCTTCAGGATGTAATCGGTGACGCTGCCGCTGCGGATCGCCTTGTGCGCGTATTCGAATTCGTTGTGCCCCGTCAGGAAAATGACCTTGCACCGCGGCCACTGCTTTTCGATATGGACGAGCAGCTCCATTCCGCTCATGCCGGGCATGCAAATGTCGCTCAGCACGACGTCGATTTTGACGGAGCCGAGCCAGGACAGCGCCTCTTCGGCGGAATAGGCGGACAGCACCTCGACTTCCTTGAGGCTTCGTTTGGCGAAATATTCGGTCAGCCCGTTGACGATGATCGGCTCGTCGTCGATAATGAGCATCCGATACATAATGTCTCTCGCTCCTTTCTCATGGGCGGACGGGCAGCCGAATGTCGCATCTCAAACCGCCAAGCGGACTTCTGGACAACTCGAGGCCGTATTCCGGCCCGAAGCGGATGCGCAGCCGGTGGTGAACGTTGAATAGGCCGGTCGTCTCCCCGTCCAAGCCGGACGCCGAAATGCCGGCAAGCCGCTCCTGCAGCTGCCGCAGCCGCTCGTCCCCCAGCCCGTTCCCGTTGTCTTCGACCGTCAGCGCCAGCGTTCGGCCGACCGACCCTGCGGCCAGTCTCAGCAGGCCGCCGGACGTTTTGTTCGCGAGCCCGTGTTTGAATGCGTTTTCGAGAATCGGCTGCAAAATGATGCGGGGCACCCGGATGGAGCGGAATTCGTCCGGCAGCGGCTCGGCTTCGATCGCGATCCGGTTCGAAAACCGGATTTCCTGGATGCGCAGGTAGACGAGCGCATGCTCCGTTTCGTCGCCGATCGGCACCTCCTTGTTGAAATCCCGCGTCATAAAGCGGAAATACGCGCCCAAATAATCCGAAAAAACCTTGATGTCTTCGGTATTTTCCAGCTCGGCCATCTGCTTGATGGTAAAGAGGCTGTTATACAGGAAATGCGGGGCGATTTGCGATTGCAGATGCTTCAGCTCTGCGTCCTGGGTGCGGATGCGCTGCACGTAGTTGTCCTCGATCAGCTCGTGAAGCCGGTGCTGCATCTGATTGAACTGGCCGTATAAATAACCGAATTCGTCGCCGCGGCCATGCTCGATCCGTGTCATCATGTCTCCGCGCTCCATGGCCCGGAATCCCCGGATCAGCTTCAGCAGCGGGCGGTGAATCAGCCTGTAGATGCCGTAGGTGAAAACGACGATCAGCGCGCAGGAGACGGCGGTCAGCAGCAGCATCCAGAACGAATAGCGCCGGATCGGCTCGAGCAGCGTTTCCTTGTCCCGGTAGCTGACGAGGCGAAAATCGTATACGGGATCGGCGATCGAATAAAAATACCCGTTCGCCGTTTCATCGCGGACGACCATTCCGGCGGCGGCGCCTTCGTCTACGGCAAACCGGAAGCCGTCGAATTGTCCGCGGAGCGCTTCGTCCGAAACGACGGCCCGGTCGGCATTGCCGAACAGCAAGTACGCTCCGCCTTCTCCTTCTTTTTGAATGCTCTGCAGCTGCTTCGTCAGTTCTTCGGCAGAGAGCCGGATGACGAGCAGGAAATTCGGATCGGCGGAAGCGTCCAGCGAGTACGGAGCCGATCCCGCCAAAAAATACCCGGCCCCGGTTTCGGCTACGGTTCCCCGCAGGCTCGCCCCGGTCGCGGCCAGCTCCCGCCATTCGCCCGAAGGGCTGTCGGAAACGCCTTCCTTGACGGACACGACCTTCCCTAGCGCGGGCAAATAGTAGCGGACGTCCGCGATGTACGGACTGCTCGCCTGCATTTGCCGCAGCTTTTGCAAAATATTGTTCAGCCTGCGGTCGATCTCGTAGTTGGACAGAACGGGAGCCATCGTGCTGAAATCGGCCAGCTCTCCGTCGACCGAATATTCGAGCAGCAAGCCGTTCATTCTCGCGAATTCGAATTGCAGATTGGCGTAATGGAAAAGAAGGACAGACTCGTTGGAGCGCTCGATCGCCCCACGCATCTGTCCGGAACTGTTGTACGTTAACGACACGCTTAACCCGTACAACGGAAGGATAAGCGCGAAAAACATCAGCATCATTTTGACGAACAGCGAATTCCGTTTGAATCGCATGCTCCTGCCGCCTTTTTTGTAAACTAGCTTACCCTTTCACGCTGCCTAGCACCAGCCCTTTGACGAAATATTTTTGCAGAAACGGATAGACGGCCAGCACCGGCAGCGCCGTAATGAAAATTTGGGCGGCCCGGACCGTCCGGCTGGACACCGTCTGCAAAAGCCGGACCTCTTCGAGCGTCATGTTCGTCTGCGTCATCGTCGTCTTGTTCAGAATCGACTGCAAATAGGTCGCCAGCGGGTAATTTTCGGTCCGGTTCATGTAGAGCATGCCGTCGAACCACGAATTCCAGTGCATCACGAGCGTAAACAGGACGATCGTCGCGAGACTCGGCAGCGAAATCGGAAGGTAGACTTTGACCAGCGTTTGGAAATGGCCGGCCCCGTCGATCAGGCTCGCTTCCTCCAGCTCCTTCGGCAGCCCGCGGAAAAAATTGAGCATCAGCAAAATGTTGAATACCTGGACGCCGGTCGGCAGCACGAGCGCCCACATCGAATCGAGCAGGTGCAGCTCTTTGATAACGAGATAGCTCGGAATGATGCCGCCGCTGAACAGCATCGTGAACACGAAAATCCAGGCGTACAGCGTGCGCTGCGGGAAAGAATGGCTTTCCTTCGACAGCGGGTAGGCGACCAGAATCGTGACGGCGACGCCGATCGCAACTCCGAGCACGACGCGAACGAGGCTGTTGGCGAAGGAGTCCGCAAATTGCCCGTTCTGCAGGACGTAGCTGTAGGAGTTGAACGTAAAATCGACCGGCCAAAGCGTCAACTTGCCCGGAGCTGGCCGCCGCGCTGGAGCTGAAGGAGACGGCCAGCACGTTCAGCACGGGAAACAGGCAGAGGGCGGTGAGCAGCGTGAGCAGGACGGCATTGAGCACGAGAAAAGCTTTGTATCCGCGCGTCGTCAAATGCATGGCGGCGATCGCCCCTTTCGTCAAAAGATGCGGTACTTGGCAAACCGGTAGGCGAGCCAATAGCCCAGGCCGATCAGGCCGAGCGAAACGACCGATTTGATGAGGCCGACCGCGGCCGCGACGGCGTATTGCGTCTGGACGATCCCGATCCGGTACACGAGCGTATCGAGGATGTCCCCGGTCTCGTAGACGCTCGGGCTGTACAGGTTGAACACCTGGTCGAAGCCGCCGTTCAGAACGTTGCCGAGACTGAGCGTGCCGACGAGCACGATGACCGGCCGGATGCCCGGCAGCGTAATGTGCCACGTCTGCCGCCAGCGGCTCGCTCCGTCGACGACGGCTGCCTCGTACAGGTTCGGATTGACCGAGGTGAGCGCGGCGAGATACACGATCGTATTGAAACCGAACTCCTTCCATTGATCCGTAACGACGAGGACGTACCGGAACCAGTCGTTGCTGGAGAGAAACGACACCGGGTTGCCTCCGAACGCTTTGATGAGGCCGTTGACGATCCCTTCGCTAGGCGACAGAATATCGATGACGATCCCGCCGAGAATGACCCAGGAAAAAAAATGCGGCATATAAATGACCGTCTGAACGTAGCGCTTGAACAGCATCGACCGGACTTCGTTCAGCATGAGCGCCGCCACGACCGGCACGACGATGCCGGCGACGATTTTCATGACCGAGATGATGACGGTGTTGCGGACCGCGGGCATAAAGTCCGGCAGCGCGACCATATATTCGAAGTTGTCCAGGCCGACCCAGTTTGCGTCCGCGAAGCCGACGATCGGATTGAAATCCTGAAAAGCGATGCTGACCCCCAGCATCGGCAAGTAGCTGAAGAGCGCGATCAGCGCGAGTCCGGGCACGAGCATCAGATGGAGCGCCCCGTTTCTGCGAAAGCGTTTTCGAGTTTGCGCCATGTTCCCCCTCCTCCGTGCTTCCAGTATAGGACGGGGCGGGAATGCGCCGATAGTGGCGCCTGTTTACTTCCGGTATCTTTTGTTTACGTCGTCCTCCATGACCCGACTGGATCGGCGGCGTGCGCGCGGAGGCACGGAGATGGGTCATTTTTACTCAACTTTGTGCGTCGTGGTGCGTTTGGCGGGTCGAGATGAGTCGCCATGACCCGACTGGATCGGCGGCGTGCGCGCGGGGGCAGGGAGATGGGTCATTTTTACTCGACTTCGTGCGTCAGGTGCGTTTGGCGGGTCGAGATGAGTCGCCATGACCCGACTGGATTGGCGGCGTGCGCGCGGGGGCAGGGAGATGGGCCATTTTTATGCTGGGTTGGCGCTGGGTTATGCTGGGTTATGCTGGGTTGATGCTGGGTTGATGCTGGGTTGGCGAGGCTCGGTTGGATTTCATCCAATCAAGACCGGCTTTTTCACGAAACTTTTCGGCCTCGTTGGATTTTGTCCAATCTGGAGAGGCCTTTTTTGGCGTTTTCGCCTAAATTCGAAGTTCCTCGTTGGAAAAAATCCACTCTAGCCAACGATTTCCCTGTTTTCCGCTCTTTTGATTGGACAAAATCAGACAAAATCCAACATAGGCTTCCCTCAGCTTCATCGCTCCCCTTCCGACGTCCCCGAAGTTTTTCTAAGTTATATGTGCCTCCTCCATCGTCCCTAATTTCATTAAGTAATAAGCACCCCCTCGTCCCTAAGTAATATCGCTCTCCGTCGTCCTCGAAGCTTCCCTAAGCAAGGTAATGAAACAGGCTCAAAAAGAAAAACCGCCAGGGGTTTAGCCCTGACGGCGCGCGGCATGAGGATCGATCCGGCGGGAAGATCGCGAATTCCCGGTCTCGATGCGCATTCAGGCGATTCGTCACGAATTTGTCCATGCGTGCCAGCCGCCCAGCGCGCTGATATCTTCGGCGTCTTCGGCGGCATAGGCCTCGCAGAGAAAGCCGGGGACGGCGCGCCCGTCCTCCAGCTCGATTTTGCCGATGCCGAGCGGCGCCGGAATCGAAGCGGCGAACTCCCCGAAGCCGGCGAGCGGCATTTCCCACAGCTCCAGCCGAACGGAAACGCCTCCCGACGACAGCTTGACCAGGCCGGGCTTGGCGGGATCGGTCGGGAGCTTGACCAGCCGGTATTTAGGCGCGGTTTTTGCTTCTTCCGCGAAGGAGGCGCCGCTGGCGATCATCTGGCTTTCCAGCGGGTAGCCGCGCATATGCAGCCCGCAAACGGCGACGAGCGTCGTCCCTTCGGGCGGCTGCATCGCGCTGCCCGCGACGAACCGCTTTGCCGCGCCGCAGACGAACCCCTCCTGGTCGGCCAAGCCGAACAGCGTTATGCCGAACGGCACGTCCGGCGCCGCCTCCCC
The DNA here is from genome assembly GCF_016937515.1 of Cohnella algarum. NCBI lineage: Bacteria > Bacillati > Bacillota > Bacilli > Caryophanales > Paenibacillaceae > Cohnella > Cohnella algarum. The sequence continues at coordinate 3,287,650 of NZ_JAFHKM010000002.1, read as the reverse complement.
GGCGGGAACGGCGACCGCGCACAAATCGAGCAAATTGCAGTGGTTCGTATATTTGCCCATGTCGCTGTTCGTTTCGATCGGTTTCTCCCGCACCTGGTCGCGCGTATACGTGCCGCCGGCCGTCGGCATGGCGAGAACCGCCCCGTTCAGCATTTTTTTGGCCTCGAGCTTGAGCGTTTGCAGCCTGTGAACCGCCTTGAACACGTCGGCGGCGTCCCGCGAGCCGGCCGATCCCGAACGCAAAATGCGCTCGGTCACGGGAAACACCTCCGACGGGCGCGATTCGACGAAATCGCCCAATGCCGCCCACCTTTCGGCAACCCACGGGCCGTCGTATAGCACTTTCGCGGCTTCTTCGAACAGACCGGTATCCATCCGTTCGATCGCGATCCCCAGGCGTCCCAGCCGCTGCTCGGCCCGCTGCCAGGCCTGTTCGTACGCTTCGGCGTAAGGGCCGAAGAAAACCGGCTTCTCCTTCGGCAGAATCACCTTTGAAGGAAGCTGCGGCCGCGGCGCCGGAATGTCGCGCGACCACGGATCGTCCGCGCGAACGCCGCGGACGACGGCATCGACCGTCAGCGCGTCGTCCAGCGTGTGCGCGAACACGGTCACGCAGTCGAGGCTCGCGCACGCCGGAACGACGCCCTTCGTCGGCCAGGCGCCGATGCTCGGCTTGTAGCCGACAAGGCCGTGCAGGGCGGCCGGCACCCGACCCGAGCCGGCCGTATCCGTGCCGAGCGAGAAAGCCGCGTGGCCCAGCGCGACGGCGACGGCGGAGCCGCTGCTCGAGCCGCCGCTGATCAGTTCCTCCTTAAAGGCGTTCTTCGTCTCGCCGTAAGGGCTTCTCGTTCCGACGAGTCCCGTCGCGAACTGGTCCAGATTCGTTTTGCCGAGCGGAATCGCGCCCGCTTCGATCAACCGCTCCACGACGGCGGCATGCTCCTCGGGCGTATACGCGAACGCCGGGCAAGCCGCCGTCGTCGGGACGCCCGCCCAGTCGATGTTGTCCTTGATCGCGAACGGAATGCCCCACAGCGGAGCCTTCGTCTTGTCGAGCGTACCGAGCCGGTCCAGATAAGGCTGCGCCAGCTCCAGCGAGGGCGGCGTGATCCAGACCGGATTGCCGCCGTCCTCCCGCGAGCGGCGGACCAGCTCGCGCACGACGGTTTCCGGCGAGAGCTTCCCGTCCCTGTACATCGCTTTCAGCCACGCCGCCGTCAAGCGGCGCGGGATCGAACTCTCCATCGCCATTCTTAATTTCCCCTCCTTATTTCGCCGGCGCGATGCCGATCATGAGCTGCCCCGCCTGCACGCCGTCGCCGGGGGCGACATGGACCGACGATACCCGGCCGGCTTCGGGCGCTTCGATCTCGAACTCCATCTTCATGCTCTCGACGACGGCGATCTTGTCGCCTTTGCCCACGAGCCCTCCCGGCTCCACGTTCACCTTCCAGACGCTGCCCGGGAGCGGACTGCGCACGGCGGCAACTCCGGCGGGCAGCTCCTCCTCGTTCAGCGGCTTGCCGCCATCCTGCTCGCTCGCGTATTCGGCGAGCCCGCGCCGCTTCCAGTCTTCCCGCTCCGCCTGAAACGCCGCCTGCTGCCGGCTGCGGAACTCGCGGGCGGACGCCTCGATCGAGTCGAGGAACCGCAAATACTCGCCGAGATCGAAAGTCGTCTCCTCGACCTCGACCTCGAACCGGCCGCGCAGAAAATCTTCGCGCAGACGAAGCAATTCGTCCGCCGCGACCGGATAAAAACGAATCTGATCGAAAAACCGCAGCAGCCACGGCTTTCCTTCCGGAAAGCTGCCGGTGGAGCGCAGCCGGTTCCACATTTGCACCGTGCGCCCGACGAACTGGTAGCCCCCGGGCCCTTCCATGCCGTATACGCAAAGGTAGGCTCCGCCGATGCCGACCGCGTTTTCCGGCGTCCACGTGCGGGCCGGATTGTATTTGGTCGTCACCAGCCGGTGCCGGGGATCGACCGGCGTCGCGACGGGAGCTCCCAGATAAACGTCGCCAAGACCGAGTACAAGATAATTCGCGTCAAAAACGATCCGCTGCACCTCGTCGATCGATTCGAGCCCGTTGATGCGGCGGATGAACTCCAGATTGCTCGGGCACCACGGGGCGTCCGGGCGGACGTTTTGCTGGTACCGCTCGATGGCAAGCCGGGTCGAAGGATCGTCCCACGACAGCGGCAGCCGGACGATGCGGGAAGGCACCTTCAACGATTCGAGCGGCGGCAGCGCGCGGTCGAGCTCCATGACGCGCTCGCACGCTTCCCGCAGCGAAATGCATTCCGGATCGAGCTGGATTTGCAGCGAACGGATGCCCGGCGTCAGATCGCGGACGGGAAAATCGGCCGCCGACCGCACGGCTTCCATCAACGCATGAACCTGAAAGCGAAGCCGCAAGTCGAGCTCCATCGGGCCGTATTCGACGAGCAGGTTCCGGTCTCCGCTGATGCGGACCGTTATCGGAAACCGGCGGCCTTCCCGTTCCCGGGCGAGCACCGGATAATCGGTCTGCCACTCGCGCTGCGCGGCGGGGGATTCCGTCACGTCCGAAGCGGCCGGCCCTCTCCGGACCGGGGCCACCGACACTGCCGGCAGCCTCTTCGAGCCGCCGAACGCGGCGCCTGCCGGCACGGACGCCCCGCCCCCGGCATCGGCTCCGATCGCCTCCAGCATTCGCTCCTGCGCCGCGCGCAGCAGGTCGGCCTCCTCCAGCGTGACGAGCCGAAACAGGATTCTGTCGCCGGGGTGAAGCTGCCCCAGCTTCCACAGCTCGGCCGACGGCACCGTGACCGGACAGACGAAGCCGCCCAGGCTCGGCCCGTCCGGTCCGAGCAAAATCGGCATGTCGCCGGTCAAATCCAGGGCCCCGACCGCGTAGGCGTTATCGTGAATGTTCGACGGATGCAGCCCGGCGTCGCCGCCGTCCTCCCGGGCCCAGGATGGCGCCGGTCCGATCAGCCTGACGCCGGTGCGGGAGGAATTGAAATGCACCTCCCATTCCGTTTCCGTCAAGCTTTGCAAATACTCCGGCCGCAAAAACTCCTCCGTGCAATGCGGGCCGGGGATCGCCCCGATCGTCCACGAACGGGAGATAGCCGGCCGGTACGCCGGATCCAGCTCCATGTCCGGTTCCGGGACCGCAGCTGCGTCCGGAGCCGATACCGCGGCCGCCGTCGCGGCCGTTGCCGGATTCGCCTCCGCAGCCGCAGACGCAATCGGCGTCCGGGCCGTTCCCGCCGCCGATGTCCGGCCCGCTTCCGTCGCCCACGCCGAGGCCGACTCCCTGTCCGGCGCCGCCCCCGGCAGCGCGCTTTCTCCGCCGCGGACGCCGATAACGTCGCCGGCGCGCAACGCTCGCCCGCCGTGGCCGCCGAAGCCGCCGAGCGTAAACGTCGAGGCGCTGCCGAGCACGCGCGGCACGTCGAATCCGCCCTGCACGAGCAGATAGGCGCGCATGCCCGCTTCCGCTTCGGCCAGCCGCAGCGTCTGTCCCCGCTTCGCGAGCGTCGGCCGATACGGCGCGACCGGCTCGCCGTCCAGCTCCGCCTTCATGTCGGCGCCGGTCAGGCAAAACCGCATGTCGCCGCGAAAGCGGTACGCGCCTCCCCGCAGCGTCAGCTCCAGGCCCGGCGCGTCCTCGGCGTTGCCGAGCAGCCGGTTGCCGATGCGGTGCGACAGCGGGTCCATCGGGCCGCAAGGCGGAACGCCGACGTTCCAGTATCCGGCGCGGCCCGGCCAGTCCTGCACGGTCGTCTGCAGCCCGCCGTCCAGCACCTCGATCGCCCGCTCCGCCGGCTGGAAGCCGTCGAGCATCCGCGTGTGGACAAGGCCGCTCGCGCAATCTTCTTCCTGCAGCAGCGACCGAACGTACTGCAAATTAGTCGTAATGCCGTAGAACCGGGTCTCCTCAAGCGCCCGCACCAGCTTGCCGATCGCTTCCTCCCTCGTATCGGCGCGCGCGATCACCTTGGCCAGCATCGGATCGTACAGCGTCGTGACGGTCATCCCGTCGCGCACCCACGATTCGACCCGGACGCCGTCCGGAAGCACCGCCCGGTCGAGCTGCCCCGCGCTCGGACGGAAGCCCTGCAGGCAATCCTCCGCATAGATGCGCGCCTGGATGCTGTGGCCCTTCGGCTCGGGAACCCTTTCGCCGAGCTCCTTCCATTCGTCGGCTGCCTCGCGAACCATCCATTCCACGAGATCGATGCCGAACACCTCTTCGGTGACGCCGTGCTCGACCTGCAATCTCGTGTTAACCTCCAGAAAATAAAAGCCGTGCGTCTGCGGATCGTACAAAAACTCCACCGTCCCCGCGCTGCGGTATCCGGCCTCGGCGGCCAGGCGCACGGCGGCGGCATGCAGCTCGGCGCGCACCGCGGAAGGAAGGTTCGGCGCCGGCGTCTCCTCGATCACCTTCTGGTTGCGCCGCTGGATCGAGCAATCCCGCTCGCCGAGCGCCACGACTTCCCCGAACCGGTTGCCGAAAATTTGCACCTCGACATGGCGCGCTTTGGCAACGTATTTTTCGAGAAACACGCCGCCGTCTCCGAAGCTCGCCTCGGCCAGCCGGCCTACGGCGTCAAACGCCGCGCGAAGCTCGGCTTCGCCGCCGCACGCCCGCATGCCGATGCCGCCGCCGCCGGCCGTGCTTTTCAGCATGACCGGATATCCGATCCGATCCGCCGCCAAAACCGCGTCCTCGATCCGCCCGATCAGCTCCGTTCCCGGCAGCAGCGGCACGCCCGCCCGCTCGGCGATCGCCCGCGCTTCATGCTTCAGGCCGAATCGCTCCATCTGCTCCGGCTCCGGACCGATGAAAACGATGCCGCTCTCCCGGCAGCGTCTTGCAAACCCGGCATTTTCGCTCAGGAACCCGTATCCCGGATGAATCGCCTCCGCTCCCGTTTCGCGCGCCGCCCGCAAAATCGCGTCGGCGTTCAAGTAGCTGTCTTTTGCCGGCCCTTCGCCGATCAGCACCGCTTCGTCCGCTTGATCGACATGCAAGCTGTCCTGGTCGGCCTTCGTATATACCGCCACCGAGCGGATGCCCATCCGGCGCAGCGTGCGCGCGATCCGAACGGCGATCGCTCCCCGGTTGGCAATCAACACTTTGCTGAACATGTTGCGATCCTCCCCGCTGAAAACCTTTTTTCTCTTACGACTCCCAGATCAGCACGCGCACCGGCGTCGGATTGTAGGCGTTGCACGGATTGTTGAGCTGCGGACAATTGCTGATCAGCGCGGTCACGGACGTTTCCGCCCGCATTTCGACGTAGCGTCCCGGCGCAGACACGCCGTCCGCAAACGTCAGCCCGCCCTCCGGCGTCACCGGAACGTTCATGAAAAAGTTGATATTGGGCGCCAGGTCCCGCTTCGTGTAGCCGTCGCCGCGCTTTGCGAGCTGGAGCATGAACGTGTCCCGGCAGTTGTGCATGGGCAGCGTTTCGTGCGCGTAACGCACCGTGTTGCTCTGCGCGGAGCAAGCGCCGCCAAGCGTGTCGTGCCGCCCGCACGTGTCGGCCACGATCGTGAGCAGCGGCTTGCCGGATTCCGCGCGGAGCACCGAACCCGTGGTCAAGTAAATGTTTTGCTGGCCGGCGATCGTTTGCACGGCACTGTAGTGATCCTCGGGATTTTCGGCATCGTAAAACAGCGTGTCCGCCGCCTGGTTGCCCTCCAGATCGACGATCCGCAGCACCTGCCCGGGCCGCAAATCCCGCATCCAGCCTTCCCCCGCCGGAATGATGTGGTCGTACAATGCTTCGTCCGGCCTTCGTTCGCTTTCCTTATGGATAAAAACCGTCATCGGCGCTTCCCCCTTGTCTTATCGAATCGTGATTTCGTTATTGGCCGAGCAGCGCAAAATAGCTCCAGGTGTTTTCAAAAGCCCGCCTGTTCTCCGGACGGCGAAGGACGCACGGGTCGGTCGCGGGATCGACGGGGTCCGCCGGCAGCACCTCGATCGCCACGGGAGACGACGGATATGCCGTCGCCGGATCGAGCGGATGCGGCGTATTCGACAGTACGAGCAGCGCGTTCATTTCCAGCCGCAGCGTCACGGATGCCCCCGCCGGACAATGGCCCGGCACGAAAATTGTGTTTCCGTCCTCGTCGCAGTACACTTTGGAGAAAAGATTGACGACCGGGCCCAAATCGCGCATGCCAAGCCCGCATCGCACGAGCTCCCCGGCCAGATTGTCGCGCCCGTTGCGCAGCCAGTCGTTCCGCTCCCGCTGAAACGAGGTGGTCCCGTACTTGGCCGCAGTCGCTTCCCGCGTCGTGCAGCCGCCGATCGTATCGTGCCAGCCGAGACCGTCCTCCACGATGCTGGCGAGCACGCGGCCGTTGTCCGACATCAGCACGTGTCCTTTCGTCAAATGGGACGTATATTGCGCCTTCAACGTATCCGGCATGTTGTACCGCTCCGTCTTGTCGTCGGCGTTGTAAAGCAGCATCGACACGTTCGCGCCCGCCTCAAGCGCGGTAAAGCGGACAAGACGCCCGCGGGCGATCGCGCCGGACCATTTCGCCCCGGGCGCAAGCTCCAAACTCCATACGATCGAACTCATTCGCCTAACCCCCTTGAATAATGAAAGCCCGGGAAATAGAGTCTCCCAGGCTTTTATCCTTCCGTGTCAGCGTCTGCCGAGGCCTTGAAACGGCCAGCGCGTCCGACGCCCCCGTCTCTTGGACCAGGCCCGCGAAGCAGCAAGCTTCCCGGCGGAACCCTAGACAGGTTTTTGCGGTTCTTCGCCCGGCGCGCTCCCATCCCTTCGGAATCGGCGCGGGTTCCGGAACCTTATGCGGTTGTCAATGCTTCAGCAAGGCCGACAAGCGGCGCTTCAGTTCGATAAAGCCGGGCAGCGCCCTCGTCTCTTCCGTCCTCTCGGCCGGAAGCTCGACCGGATGCTCGCTGACGATGCGCCCCGGACTTGCCGCCATGACGCAAACGCGCTGCGACAGAAACACCGCTTCCTCGATGTCGTGCGTTATGAACACGACGGTCGTCTTTTCCTTTGCCCACACTTCGAGCAGCAGCTCCTGCATCTCCAGCTTCGTCTGCGCGTCGAGCGCCCCGAACGGTTCGTCCATCAACAGCACCTTCGGCTTGTTGGCCAGCGCCCGCGCAATGGCGACGCGCTGCTTCATGCCGCCGGACAGCTCCTTCGGAAAGGCGTTCGCGAACGGCTCCAGGCGGATCATCTTCAAATAATAGTCCGAGATTCGCCTCCGTTCGAGCAGCGGAACCCCGCCGAGCTTCGGGCCGTACTCGATGTTTTGCCGCACGGTCAGCCAGGGAAACAGCGTATAGCCCTGGAACACCATGCCCCGGTCCGCGCCGGCGCCGACAATCGGCCGCCCTTCCAGCAGCAATTCCCCGCTCGTCGGCTCCTCAAGCCCGGCCAAAATCCGCAGCAGTGTCGACTTGCCGCAGCCGGAAGGACCGAGCAAGGTCAGAAACTCGTTTTTGCCGATGGTCAGATGGATGTCCCGCAGCGCCTCGAACGTCGATTTGCGGGATTTGTACACCTTCCCCACCGCGGCGGCCACAATCTGGTTGCGTTCGTCGTCTTGTCGCGCGGTTGCCTGCATGTTTCCGCCCTCCTTTATACCCAGGGAAATAACCGCTTCTGCAGCAGCGCGAAAATCCGGTCGCTGACAAGGCCCAGCAGCCCGATGACGATGATGCCGACGAAAATCTGCTCCGTGTTGAGGAAGCGCTGCGCCTTCATGATCGCATAGCCGAGACCGCTGTTGACCGCCACGAGCTCGGCGACGACCAGGTACGTCCACGCCCAGCCCAAAATGATGCGCAGCGTCGTCATCAGCTCCGGGCGAATCGCCGGCAGCAGCACCGTGTCGACCGCTTGCCAGCGGCTGGCGCCGAGCGTGAACGAGGCTTGCAGCAGATCGGCCGATACCCGGCGCGTCACGTCCGCCACCATTAGCACCAATTGGAAAAAGCAGCCGATGAAGATGAGCAATATTTTCGCCCATTCGCCGATGCCGGCCCACACCATGACGAGCGGAATGAACGCCACGGCCGGCATGTAGCGGATAAATTCCATCGGCGGCTCGATCAGCGCCGCTCCGGCGCGGAACGTGCCCGCGAAGATGCCGATCGGAATGCCGAGGAAACAGGCGAGGAGAAAACCCGCGCCGACCCGAAAGACGCTCATTCCGATGTGCGACCAATATTCCTCCGTCCCCAGCAGCCGGAAAAACTCGACCAGCACCCGGTGCGGCTGCGGCAGAAAGACCGGATTGACCAGCTTCGCGTAGCTGAGCAGCGACCAGACGCCGACGATGCCGACGAAAGCGGCAACGGCCAGACCGGCAAACAGCGAAGGGCTGATGTCCTTGAAGATCTGCAGCTTGTATCGTTTTCCGGCCTCGCCTCTCGCTTGCGCCATCTTAAGCTCACTCTCCCGCCAGCTGCTTGATGAATTTCGGCTCCAGCACCTCGGAAAGGTCCGGCACCGCGCTCAGCATATCCAGATTTTTAAGGAATTCGGCCGTTTTTTGGCCCGTGTATTGGAGCGATTCGTACGTTTCTCCTTCGGTAAACGCCTTTGCGTTGTCCTCCAGCGAAAACAGCTTGATGCTGTCCATGCCGAGCTTGTAATCTTCCACCGTCGTTTCGGCATGCTTGGCCATGATTTCCAGCCCTTCCTGCTCGTTGTCCGCGTACCAGGCGACGGCGTCGAACCAGGCGGCGACGACCTTCTGCACGTCGTCCGGGCGTTTCTCTACGACGGATTCCTTGAACACGAGCAAGTCCGGAATCAGTCCCGGCGTGTCCTTCGAGGAGAACAAAATTTTGCCTTTTCCCTCTTTGACCGCCTGCGTCTGGAACGGCTCCCACAGGACGGACGCGTCGGTCTTGCCGCTGATGAAGGCCGGGCCGGCGTCGTTGACCGTCATGTTGACGTAGTTGATGTCCTGCTCCGACATCCCGTTTTCCGCGAGGGCGGTAAGCAGCAGCAAATGGTCGACGGTGCCGAGCTCGGTGGCGACCGTTTTGCCCTTCAAATCGGGGATGCCGGCGATTTCCGGCTTGGCGACGATCGCGTCCCCGCCGTTCGAGTTGTCGTTGACGAGCACCGCCTTGAGCCCGATGTCCCTGGAGGCGGGAGCCAGCGTGTCGCTCAGCGTCTGGCTGTTGGCGTCGACCTGTCCGGTCGCGAGCGCCTGCAGCGAGTCGCTGTACACCGGGAACCAGGTCAGTTCGACGTTGACGCCCTGTTTTTCGAAAAAACCCTTTTCCTCGACGACATACCAGAAAAACCAGCCCGGCCACGGACTGAGCGCCAGCTTGATCGGCTCTTCCGAGGACGACGACCCTTGCGAATTGCCGCCCGCTCCCCGCAGCCGGCGATAAGCGCCAAAGCGAGCAGGAGCGCGGCCAGCCCTGCGGCGGCGGCTTTGTTGAGGTTCCTTTTCATAACCCACTTCCTTTTCAGATAATATAAAAAAGCCCAAGGAGATCGAAATCTCCCGGGCTTTTATCCCTCCGTGTATATGAACGGCTCGGGCCGTTCATACGCCGTCTCTCGGACCAGCTTAAACGGGGCGGAAACTTGCATGTCTGCAAGCGCTCGCCGCTTAACGGAACCCTAGACGGCATTGGCTTCCCCCGCGGAACGGAGGAACATATAGGCTTTTGCGTTAGATTTAATTACACGAATTGGATTTCCGTGTGTTTAATCAGATTATATGTCAGTTTATTTGCGATCGTCAACCCCTTTTTTTGATTTTTGTCAGGTTGTATGACATTGGAGTTATGGCGGAGCGCGTGAAACTGGAAGGTCGAACGGCTGGCGGAGGGTTGCGAGGAAGGAGGATTGGAGGGGGAATCGATGCCCGACAGCGACAGAAGACCCGGCGACGTTATAAAAAAACGCCCTCCCGGTACGGGAAGGCGCCATGGCGCGGCGTCAGCCGAGCTTGTCGATGACGGCTTTCGCGACGGCCAGCGTCGATTGGGGATTTTGTCCGGTAATCAGATTGCCGTCCGTCACGGAATGGGCGGACCAATTCGGAGCCGCGACGAAAATCGCTCCCAGCTCGCGCAGCCTGCTTTCGAGCAGGAACGGAAGATGGCGGTCCAACCCGGTTTCCGCCTCTTCGCCGTTGGTAAAAGCGCTGACCCGCCTGCCGGCGACGAGCGGCTGGCCGTCCGAAAGCGTTGCGCCGACAAGGCCCGCCGGCCCGTGGCAAACGGCGGCCACGACGCGCCCCCCTTCGTAAAATTCGCGCAGCAGCTGCCCCAACTTCGCATTGCCCGGCAAGTCGTACATCGTCCCGTGCCCGCCCGGCAAAAAAATCGCGTCAAAGCCTTCGGACGACACCTCGTCCAGCCTGGATACGTTTTCCAAGAGACGCCTCGTATCCGCAATCTCCTGAGGCGTGTCCGGGCCGATGCTGCCCGGATCGACCGGAACCGCTCCTCCGAGAGGTCCGGCTACCGTCACCTCGTACCCCCGGCGAACGAATTCGACATAAGCTTCTCCGAATTCGGACAGCCAGATGCCCGTCGTCCTTCCCTCATGGATTTCCGAATGATTCGTCACGACAATCAGCACTTTTTTCGTCATGTTTTCCCCTCCCGATTTCGTTCGTTCACCGTAATTGTAAGATCGGGAGTCGAATAAAACAAATTATGAATTTGTACAAATTCCATAAATTTTTTTATAGATAAAACATGCCGTATTCGGACCTCCGTATCCTCAGACTCGGCCCCGACGTTGGATGCGCAGCGATAGGTGACAGGTTCGATCCGTCAGTCCCGCCCCTCCGAGCGCCGCTCGCGAATGATCTCCATCGCGTCCCTGATTTCGGGCATGTTTTTGTTTTTGCTCTGATAGGCGAAAAACAGCTCGTTCCGCACGCTCATATCCTCGTAAATCGCCCGGACCTTCCCGCTCGGCGACGCCTCCAGCAAATAGGTCGGCATCAGCGTCAGTCCCGCTCCCGCCTCCACCGCTTCCAGCAGCATGCGCAAATCGGGAATGACGTGGATCGGGTGGATTTGCGGCCGTTTCCGGAAATGCTCCCTCCAAAATCGCCGGATAATCGGCAATTCCAGCCCGTAGCTGAGCCAGTCCTGCCTCGCAAGCCACCGCTCCCTTCCCTTCAGGCCGGCCTCGTCCGGCGCTTCGATCCCGTTCGGGGCGATCACGACGAACCGTTCTTCCCGCAGCTTCTCATATTCGATTCCGGGTACCGGAATTTTTTTCGATGTGACGATCAGATCCGTTTTGTCTTCCCGCAAAAGTTCGAGCAGGAGCTCGGCCGTTCCGAGACTGCAAACGGTATTCGCCCGAAACTCCGTTATTCGCGGAAGAATCGCCTCGCGGAAAAATTCGTGCGCCGCTCCGATTCTGACCGTTTTCAGCAGCGGGGAGGCGGCTTTCCGGAAGCTCATCGCCGTTTCTTCCAGCCCCTCGACCAATGGAGCCACCTGCGAATACAGCATCTTTCCCCTCTCGGTCGGGACGATTTTTCTTCCCGTTCTCGCAAACAAAGGCTCTCCCGCTTCCGCTTCGAGGGCAGCAAGGTGCTGGCTCATGGCCGGCTGCGTCATCATGCGGGCTTTGGCCGCCTCGGATACCGAGTTGTGCTTGTAGATCGCGGCAAAGCTCCTGTACCATTCGAAATCGACCATGATCCAAATTCCTTTCGCTCGTTCTTGGCCTGCGACTCCAGTGTATCCGAACGTGCGCCCGGGGAAAAGGGAGCCGCCCGCCGCGGCTCCCTTTCCTCTCTCTTCATCCGACGTATCCGATATCGCTGCCTTGACCCATTTCAACAAAGCGTTCAAAAAGCTGACCGGCGTCTCTCCGCGCGTTTACCGCAAGCAGCGCGGGCCCAGAAAGGGCGGAAAAAGCGGCTTCCCCTGCCCTCGGACGGTTAAGCGGCGATCGGACGAAAGCGAAAGGCCCGCCTGCGCGGCGGGCCGATTCCTTCTATTCGACCGGGTATTCGATCCGGAACGTTGCGCCTTCCACCCAAGTTCCCGAGGCGAAATCCCGGCCTCTGACGAGCACGGAGCCCGGATAAACGTCCACATAATAGCCCTGGCTGCCTTCCTTGCGCTCGTCGTCGTCCGTCCATAAATACGCGACGGATGCGGCATTGAGCATCGCCGGCAGCCGCTCGTCCGCTGCCCGGAACGTGTTCGCCGCTCCCAGCTCCCAGTGCGTATGCCCCGTAAACAGGATCGCCTGCCGGTGCCGGGACAGAACGGCTTTGAGCTCCTCGTCCTGCATGACGCCGTACCAGCCCTGCGCTTCCGCCGAACCCGCGACCGTGTTTTTCAACGGCTGATGCAGAAATACGAATGCCGGCTTTTCCGGCGAAGCGTCCTCGCCAAGCTTGGCGTCCAGCCAATCGAGCTGTCTTGCCGATAAGCTGCAGAACAGATCGTCCGCTTCCTCCGTGCCGAGAAAAATAAAATGGTAGCCGCCGATCCAGGCATCGTGGTAAGCGGAGCTCGTACCCGTCGCCTCCAAATAGCGGGCCAGCCGCTCCTCCCAAACGCCGGGCTCGACATCGTAGCTGCCCATCGCGAGGCGAATTTCCGCCAACCGTCCCTTGAAGTCGTCCCAAACCCGCCGCAGCTCCGCTTTTTCGTCGATAATCCCGAGGTCCCGCGCCTCCCGGCTAGCGGCGCTCGCCCCGGCGGCCTCCAGAAACCGGGCCAGCCGTTCCTCCCAAACGCCGGACCCGACGTCGTGGTTGCCCGTCGTGAACCGGATTTCCGGCAGCCGCCCCTTGAAGCCTTCCCGAATCCGCCGAAACTCCGCGTATTCGTCCGGAAAGCCGTGGTCGGTCACGTCGCCCGCGTGCATGATGCCGCGGCTTGCCGGCGCGTTGTCCGCGATATCCCGCAGCGCGCGCTCCAGATTGCGGTTGTAGACGTGATTCGGATCGGAAGTGACATGGGTGTCGGTGATGACCTGAAAGGACAGCAGCGGCGCCCCGTCCTCTTGTACCCGCTTTGGCGTCCGGTTTTCGGGACGATCCCCGTTTGCGCTCATGATTTTCCTCCTTGTTTGACGAGCCTTGCAGCCCGGGTTCTCGAAGCCGTGAACGATCGCGATTTTCCGGAGTCACCGTGCGGCGACCGTTCTAGTGCCCTTTGCCGCCGCTCATGTTCAGTCCGATGACGCCGACGACGATGACCGCGATCCAGATCACCGAAGCCATCGGCAGCCGTTCCTTGAACCAGAAATGCCCCGCCAGCGCGATCAGGACGATGCCGACCCCCGACCAGACGGCATAGGCGGTGCCGACATCGATATAGCGAAGCGCGAAATTCAAGCAGGTGAAGCTCGCCCCGTAAAGGCCGAACATCATGAGCGACGGCATAAGCCTCGTAAAGCTTTCCGATAACTTCATGGAGATCGTGCCGGACAGCTCCAGCACGATCGCCAGACTCAAAAACAGCCAACCCATCGCATTACCGCCTTTCATCCCTCGTCCGGCTCCGGCTCCGGCTGCACGGAAAGTTCGCCGTAGGACGCGACGACCGCGTCGGCATCGGCCAAGCGCGTCGCCGGGACCGTTCCGGCAGCGGCCGAATGCGACTCCGCGGTGCCAGCCGCGATGCCGGCGGCCCCGGCAGCGATGCCGATGGCCGCGGCGGCGCCTGCCGCTTTGGCCATGCGCATGTCGCCGTTCGTGTCGCCGATGACGACTGCCCGCGCAGGATCGACGGACAGGCGGCGGCAAGCCAGCTCCGCCATGTCGGGAAACGGCTTGCCACGCCGCACGAGATCCGTGCCGACGCAAGCGCCGAACAGCGGCCGCACCCCGAGCCACTCGAGGTGCCGTTCGGCCTCGGCCGTTTCGTCCGCGGTCACGACGGCGAGCTTGAATCCCGCGCTCCGGCACCGCTCCAGAAACGAAACCGCCCCCGGCAGCGGCCGCACCCTCCGGTCGAGCCGAAGCCGCTCGTCCGCCAGCTGCCTGCCCTGCTGCGCGGCCGTCTTCGCCTCGGCCCAAGACAGCCCCGAGCGGTAGCCGTGCCACGCCAGGATCGAGAGCAGCTCGTCGATCGTTCCCATCGCGAGCGGCCCGTTCCGGTCGTAACCGGATACCTCGCCGTCCGGGCCGGAGCGCGTCCCCCACAGCGCGGACATGTCCGCGCCGATCGGCGGCAGTCCCCGCTCCTTCAAAAAAGCGGAGAACGAAGCGAGCAAACACTCGCTCCAGTTCCCCCAAGTGTACATAAAGTCCAGCAGCGTGCCGTCTTTATCGAACAATATCGCGTCCGCCCGATAAGCGGTCCCCGCCGCGATCAATAACGGCATCGGGATTCACCTACTTGTTCAGCCTGTCCAGCTCGCGCTGGGCCGTTTCCTTCGCTTCCTTGAGCGCTTCCGCCGCCGGCGTATTGCCGATTTGCACTTTGTCCGCCGCGATCTTCAGCGCGTCCGAGATCTTCCCGCCGGTCGGATCCTGGAACGGCTTCGACGCGTGGGTGGCTTGCAGGAGCGGAACCTTGATTTGCGGGTTCGTTTCGCTGAATTCGACGAACGCGGGATCGTCCAGCGCGGATTGCCTCACGGCGATGTATCCGGTGTTCATCGACCAGAAGGCGGTGTTTTCCGCGCTCATGAAGAAGTCGAACCACTTGATGGCGGCCTGCTGCTGCTCGGGGCTCGCTTTGGCCGGGATGCCCGCCATGATGGCCTCCGCCACCGGCTTGCCTGCGCCTGCGCCCTCCCAGCCGGGCTGCTCCATCGCGGCGACGATGTTGAAATCGAGATCGCCCTGGTCGCCGCTCGATCCGGTGTAGCCGGCCGCTTGGCCTTTCATGACGTCGTCGATCGTTTTGTACCAATACTCCCAGCCTTGGCCGCCCGAATGAATCCGCATGATCTGATCGTCATGAATCCACTTGCGGAACAGCTCCCACGTCTCCACCCATTCCGGCGAGTCGATCAGCACCGTTTTGCCGTCCTCGCTCAGGATGCTGCCGCCTTTGCTCAAGACGGCATCGATCATATTGCCGGCGCCCCACATCGGCTCCCAGCCGTAGAACGTCGTTTTGCCGCCTTCCTTGACGGTCATCGTCGCGGCCGCTTCGGCGAGCTTTTCCCACGTGGTCAGCTCCTCGGCCTTGATGCCGTGCTTCTCGAACGCGTCCTTGCGGTAATACATCACCTGCGTCGTGCCATACATCGGCAGGAAATACTGCTTGCCGTCCACCTGTCCTTGCTCGAGGAACGTCGGAATGACGTCGTCCTTGTCGAAGTCGGGCAGCGACGCCAGCAGGTCGTCAAGCGGGGCGTAATAGCCTTTCCGGGCCCAGTCTACATTCGAGGACAGCACGGCCGCCGGAACGCTGCCGGCGGCGATTGCCGCCTGCAGCTTTTGCTCCGTTTCCGAGTAATCCGCCTGCACGACCGGCTTGACGATCACTTCCTGCTGCGAGGCGTTGAACTTGTCGATCAGCGTCTTCATATTTTCGCCCAGCTTGCCGCCGAGCCCGTACCAGAATTCGATCGTGACGGGCTCCTGCGCCGCCGAGGATGCCGGGGCGGAAGACGCGGCGGATTCGGACGGAGAAGCGTTTGACGCGCCTGCGTTTGTTTCGTTTCCGGAGCTTGCGCCGCAAGCGGCGAGCAGCATCGATGCGGCGAGTGCAAGCGAAGCTGCCGCGGTTTTTTTCCTTTTCAACATGGTAGGTTCCCTCCACTTTTCTTTTAAACTCCGAAGTGCGTTGTTTCCCTTATCCCTTGCTGGCTCCCGCGGACAGGTTGACGCTGCGGATGATCGTTTTTTGCGTCAGCAGGAACAGAAGCAGCAACGGCGCGATCGTAAACGCGCTGGCGGCCATAATGAGCGGCCACTTGAGCCCGTAAGCACCCCCTTCCACGAAAAAGCTGCGCAGGCCGGCCGACACGAGCTGCAAATCCGGATTTTTCGTGATGAGCATCGGCCAGAAATAGTTGTTGTATTGCTCGATAAAGGTAATGAGGGCAAGCACGGCGAACGACGCGCGGGTCAGCGGAAGGACGATCGTCCACAAAATGCGGAAGTGGGATGCGCCGTCGATTTGTCCGGCTTCGACCATTTCATGGGACACCTGAAGAAAAGCCTGCCGGATCAAAAAGATCGAGAACACGCTCACGCAGTTGGACAAAATCAGCCCGGCGTACGAATCGAGCAGGCCCAGCCGGCTCAGGACGAGATATCCCGGCAAATAGACCGCGGTGGCGGGAACCATGTACCCGACCAGCACGATCGCCGTAAACGTCCCCTTCAAACGGAATTTCATATGGGTCAGGGCGTAGGCCATCATGGCGGAATTCACGATTTGAATCGCGACGATCGCGGAGGCGACGAAGATGCTGTTCGCCATGTAGCGGGCGAAGGGCGCGGCGGCCCAGGCGTCGCCGAAATTGCTCCAGAGCGGGTCCTGCGGCCATAGCGTAGGCGGAAATTGCCAAATCTCGTCGTTCGTTTTCAGCGCGCTGGATGCCATCCAATAGAACGGGAATGCCATAAGCAGCGCGGCCGCGGCCAGCGCCAGATGCCGGACGGCTTGTCCGAGTCGTTTCCAGGCTTGCATGTCGTCTCTCCTTCGCTTAGGAGTAATGGACGGTGCGGCGACCAGCCCAAAAGGAAAGAATGGACAGGGCGACGCAGCCGAAAATGAGCGTCATGGCGACGGACGAGGCTTCGCCGATCCGGAACGAATCGAAAGCCGATTGGTAGTAAAGGTAGAGCAGCGTGCGGGTCGTGCCGGCCGGTCCGCCCTGCGTCAGCACGTTGATTTGATCGTAAGCCTGCAGCGCCTGGATCGTCTGGACGACGAAGAGGAAAAACGTCGTCGGCGAAATGAGCGGAAGCGTCACGTGCCGGAATTTGCCCCAAGCCCCCGCTCCGTCCAGTTCGGCTGCCTCCAGCAAGTCCGAAGGCACCTGGCGAATCGCGACCAGATAAAAAATCATGCACCAGCCGGCCGCTTTCCAGACGGTAACGAGCAGGACGCCGACGAGCGCCCAGGCCGGGTCTTCCAGCCAACGGACGCCATCCAGCCCGAACGACCGCAAGATGCTGTTGGCGAGTCCGACTTCGGGCTCGTAAATCCACGACCAGACGATCGAGACGGCCACCATCGGCGTCACCCAGGGAGAGAACATCAGCAGCCGGTACACCGCCCCGCCCTTGAGCTTGTTTCCGAGCAGGACGGCCAGCAGAAGACCGAAGGCCATAATGGGCAGCACGCTGCCGGCGCAAAACAGAAAGGTGACCTTCAGCGACTGGTAGAAATTCGGGTCCTGCCACAAATAACGATAATTGTCCAGGCCGACGAACGTTTTTTCGGGACTCATGAAGTCCCATTCCATGAAACTGAGATAAATGACGTAGGCCAGCGGAAACAGCCAGAACATCGTCAGCGGGATCATCGCCGGCAGCGTGAACGACAGCGCCTTGAGATCTCCGATCAGCCGGGAACGCTTCATAGTTCCTCCTTTTTATCCATTCAATATTTTTTTAATTTTTGCTATAATTGAGGTTGCAAATGAGGATTCGGCCTCTCTGTTCAATAATTATTGTACGTTCATTCGGAATGAGAATGGTTAATGCTGCGTGAAGCGAAGATCAAGTTCATGTAAAATTTTCAGCGAAATTCAGATTTGCGGAGGATCATCGTGAAGAAGGCCACTTCCGGAAAAATGAAAGAGCCCGCTACGCGCCGCGAGGAGCTCAGATTCAAAGTCATCGACGCCATCGCGCAAACGATGGACTTGTACGGCGCAAACTACTCGTTCGGCCAGTTGTACGGAATTATGTTTTTCGAGGATCGGCCGATGACGCTGGAAGAAATGCAGGAACGGATGAACATGAGCAAAAGCAACATGAGCTATGCGGTCCGTTCGCTGCTCGGCTCCCAAATGGTCGTCAAACTGAAGGAGAAGGACGAGCGGAAGGATTTGTACCGGGCGGAAACGGATTTTTTTCAAACGTTCCGCAATTTTTTCGCGGCCAAGCTGCAGCGGGAAATCGACATCATGCGCGAGGCCGTCGAAGCTTCCGTCCCGGAGCTGTCGGAAGCGATTCTGGATCTCGGCACGCCGGAGGAGGAGCGCAAGCTGTGTCTCGAGGATTTGCACAAGCTGAGGCATGCCGCCCAGTATTACGACTGGCTGCAAAGCTTCGTCGACAACCTGAAGGCGGGCGTATTTTTCGAGAATGGAGAGCCGGGAAGGCCGGGAGAACCATCGGAATCGGAGAAGCTGTAACGCGGGCACATTCGCGGCTGCGGGTTGTTTGAGCGGCAAGCATTCATGCAAAAAAAGGGCTTTCCGGCGTCGCAGACGGCAACGAGGAAAGTCCCTTTTCTCTAAATTTATAATCAGGCGTTTCGAATGGCCGGCAGCAAATGTTTCGCGGTTTCTTCCGTCGTGATCAAAATGCCGATCAGACCCCCGAGCAGCGCTCCCCGAATCGCTTGAACTTTCTGCAACCCGTGCGCGATGCCGATTCGGAGCTCGATGTTCAGAAAATCTTCGGGCGTAATTCCGATGACGCGCTCGCTCAGGCGTTCGTAGGCCGAAAAAACGCCGTTCCGATCGAAAAAATGAAACGCAATGTCGCCGGCCAGGCCGGAGGACATCAGTTCGGGATGCAAGTCCGCCGCCAAATTCGCGGAAATAATGGTGGCGTCAGATCCGATATGGCCGATGCCGACGATCGCGGCGTTTACGCGCTTCGTCTCCTCCATAATTTCCCGAACGCTGGGGTCGTCCAGAAATCGGACTTTGCTCTCCATCGCCGAGACGATCGCCGGAGCCGGCAGGAGCAGCGCTTTGCCGTGAAGCGCCCGAGACCACTGCTGGACGACGGAAGTCGCCGGAACCAGCTCCTCCTTGGCCCCCAATCCTCCCGACAACTGAATCAGCTTGAGGTCAGGACGGGCGTCGCAGCTGTGCATATGAGTGCCGACCGCATACAGCGTTCGCCCCCATCCGAGTCCGACCGAACCGCGATCGGGCAGAACGGAGTTCAAATAGGAGCTTGCCAGCGCTTCGAACGAAAAGCCCGCCCGCTCGTCCGAACGCAGGACGACGCAATCTTTCAGCCCCGCAGCTCCGACAAGTTCGGATTCCAGCGACTCGCAGCGCCAGCTTTCGAAATCCGAAGAAATCCGGAATTGAACGACCCCTTGGTCCCTCGCCTCCTGTAAAAAACGCGCGACGGACGATCGCCCCACATTGAGCTGCTCGGATATTTCCTGCTGGTTGTAGCCCAAAATGTAATACATCCGGGCTACCCGTTCCAGAAAGCTTCTTTTGGAAAGCTGGCCTTTTCTAGGCGTTCCTTGCATGGCATTCCCTCTGATCTCTCGAATTTAGATCGTTCCAACCGGCTCCGGCTTGCCGTTAAACAACAAAAGCTTGCAGGTTCCTTCCGCGGAAGCCTCGACCGCGCAGACGCCCGTATTGTGCAAAACCAGCGTCCGATAGGCACGCAGCGGCATGTTCAGAACGGAGGCCAAAAAAATCCGAATGGCCGTGCTGTGGCTCACGACGGCCACGTTCGCATGCGGATGCCTGACGCACAGCTCGCGAACGCACGCTCCGTAGCGCCGAACGACTTGCGAAGCCGTTTCGCCCGTTCCGCCCGCCCGCGCATCGTCCGGGCGGACAAACCATTTTCGCCAATCCTCCGGATAATTATGTTCGATTTGCGATTGGACTAATCCTTCCCACATGCCGAAATCGATCTCGGAAAATCCCGACTCCCGCCTGATTTCCAGTCCCGTTTTTCGAGCGACGAAAGCCGCGGTGTCGACGGCTCTTTTCAAAGGGGAGGCGTACAAAGCATCCAAATTTTTCGTCTCCAGCCAGCAAGCGAGCGCTTCTCCTTGCCGCTTCCCTTCCTCGGACAATTCCACGTCCGAACGGCCGCAGAAGCGGTTGTTGGCCCGGTTCCATTCCGTTTCACCGTGCCGAATCAAATACAGCCTCGTCAATTCTTTCCCTCCTCCCAATCTTTCATATAACCTCTGGCTTCGAGTTGTTCGACAAACGCCGCGTACAGCTGCTCGTAACGTTCTCGCAGCGAAGCCGATTCGGGCTCGTAACGCGCTTCCGGGACAAGCATGCGCTCCCCGGCCTCCGTCAAGTTCGCGAAATACGTTTTGGAAGCGGCCAGGATGGCCGCCCCCGCCGCCCCGGACGCATGCTTCATTTTGACGATCGGAACGCCCGCAACATGGCTGCGAATCCGAAGCCATGTTGCGCTGTTGCTCGCTCCGCCGGCCGTGTAAATCCGGCTTGCCCTTTCGCCCGATAACCGCTCGATCAGCGAGTAGGACAGCCTCTCGATATACGCCGTGCCTTCCATTCTCGCCGCAAATGTTTGCGAAGGCGTCAGTCCTGCGGGCTCGAAGCCTCTGGCGCCGGGGGCGACGAACGGGAAGCGCTCCCCGGTCTGCTTGAGCGGATACGCCGCCCACGGCGTCGGGATTAGCCCCGCCGCAGCCCGATTGAACCGATCCAGCTCTTCGTCCGAGTAGTCCAAGGCGACCCAATCCGCCCCCGTATTGCTCGCCCCGCCGGGCATCCAGTAGCCTTCGGGATGCTTGTGATTGTAAATCCGGTGCTGCCGGTCCGCCACCGGAGACTTCGTGACCCCTTTTAAGACCAACGTCGTGCCGATGGTCGTATTCCAATCCCCCGGCTTGATCGCCCCCGAAGAAATTTGCGACGCGCAGCTGTCGGTTACCCCTGTCGTCACATGAGCCGAAACCGGCAGCCCGGTCAATTCGGATGCCTGGAGCGAAACGCGGCCTACGATCGTGCCGGTCGGTGCCACCTTCGGCAGCGCATGCTCCGGAATGCCCAACCCGCGACTGATGTAGTCCGGCCATTTTTCCTGTTCCAGCAAATATCCTGTTTTGAAACCGTTCGTATGATCCGTAACGCCCCAGGCTCCGCTGAGGCGTCCGACGATGAAATCCGCCGCGTGCGCCCACAGCTGCACTTTCTCCGCAAGATGGGGATTCGTCCGCTGAAACCATACGATTTTCGGCAAACCGTAAGAACTGGTAAACCTCGCGCCGGCTTCGCCCGACTGCCCGGCAATCCGGCTGCACCATTCGGCCGCTTCGGCGGACCGGGTATCGCCGTACATCAAGGCGGGATGAAGCGGCGCAAATCCTTTGCCGAGCGGGATGACCGTTCCGGAAGTGGAAGAAACGGTTATGCCGTGAATCCGAACCGGATCGCTTCGCTTCCGAATGTCCGCCGCGACCTTTCTCAAGCACAGGACCGCCGCCTGCCACCATAGTTCGGGATTCTGTTCCCGCCGCATCAGCTCGGCGTCTTGCTTGGCGAACGGATACGATTGGCCGGAACACAATTCGCCGTTTTCCAGAAGCGCCGCCGCCCTTACCCCTTGCGTGCCGATATCGATTCCCACAAAAGCAAGCTTCGTCCGCAAGGCTATTCTCCTTTAACCGCTTCGGGCTGCAATTTCCGTTGATGCAAGGCTTTCAGCAAGATTTGCGCGTGGTATTTGTCGACCTCCAACGTATTTCCCGCAATATGGGGCGTCGCCGATACGTTCGGCAGTTCGATGAGCTCGTAATCTCTTTCGTCGGGCGGCTCGGAATAAAAAACGTCGACGACGGCGCCGCCGATCTTCCGCTCCTTCAGCGCCTCATACAGCGCGTCTCTATCGACGACGGCCGCCCGCGCGCTGTTGACGAACAGCGCGTCCGGCTTCATCAGGCCGAAAAGCCGGCGGTCGATCATGCCGATCGTATCGCTTGTCACAGGCAGATGAATCGAGACGATATCGCTCGTCTCGAACAGCTTCTCGAGTTCGACCGCCGAATAATCCGGATCGGGCGATGCCTGCAAGAACGGATCGTAATATTGGATGCGGCAGGAAAAATGCTTCAGGATTCCGGCTATTTTTTGCCCGACGCCGCCGAAGCCGACGAGCCCGACCGTTTTTCCGCACAGCTCCGAGCCTCGGAATTGCAGGTAGGATTCTTGGCTGGAGGTTGTCCAGTTCCGTTCCAGAAGCCAGGATTTGCTTTGCCGGAATTTACGCAGCATGGCAATTAGCTCCCCGATGACGTATTCGGCAACCGCCTGGGCATTGCGGGCCGGCGTGGTGTAGACCGAAATTCCCCGTTCGGCGGCGGCGGCAACGTCCACATTGGACGGGGTGCCGCGGCATACCCCTATAAATTCAAGCTTCACTTCGTCCAGCACTCGGGCGTTGACCGGATCATGCTCGACGATCAACGCGTTCGCCTGCGACGCCTTCAGCAGGTCGACCAGCTGTTCGGGCGTATGTTCGCGGCCGTTCGCCTTCCACGGCCGGTATACGACGTCTCCGAACGTTTCGAGTTGTTTCAAGTCCGGTTCCGAGAACGGCGCCGTCACTAAAATTTTCATGTTCCATCAGCCTTTCCAAGCAAGTCGTCAAATCGGTACGTTCGGTCCCACGCGCGAACCCCGTCCAGAAATCGGGACGGCTCGTCGGTCGCAAACCAGCGAATGCCGAGATCCAGCAAATTGCGGATCGAGAGTTTGTCGAAGGCGAACGGCAGCACTTCCAGATCGACCCCGCAGCGGGAAGCTTCCCGGAGGGCATACGCCAGAAAATCCGGCTCGAGCTCGTAGCGCCATTCCTCGTCCCGCTCCGGCTTCTCGTTCAGATGAAGCTGCACCTGATCGAGACCGTCGAACGATGTCTTCAGCGCCTGCTCAAATTTCAGTCGGATTTGCTCCCCGTTTCCTCCGATCCACAACATGCTTCGCACGCCGTCGGCGATTCGTTTCCCGGCAATTTTCCTGGCGGTGATGGGTGAAAATAAGTTGCCCGTTCACCCCGTATCGGTCGATCAGCCGCCCTAAATGAACAAGGTTCGCATCCTTGAGGTCCAAATACATCATTCGCTCCGGATGACCCCGCATCTCCGAAAAGGCTTCTTCAAGCGCCGGAATCTTCTCTCCCCGGAATTTCGCGTCAAACTTGATTCCCGCATCCCAGGCGCGGGTTTCTTCAAAGGTCAACGCCGAAATCGGCTTATCCTTCGATTCTGCAGGCGCGGTCGTCGTTCTGGACGCCGTTTCGTCATGCAGGCAGACGATCACTCCGTCCTTGGTCGTGCGGATGTCCGCCTCCGGGATGCCGCCCAGCTTCCATGCATAGCGATTTGCCGCCATCGTATTGTCCGGGGCTTCGTGCGCTCCGCCGCCCCGGTGAGCCTGCCAGCAGATGCCGGTCGGCCGTGCTTGTGTCGTCATCGAGGTCACCCCATCGGAATTGTTTCGATACTCCCCTCGTATCCGTCTGGCAAACGCGCTTCGATCTCAATACCCGCCGGCGCCCAAATGCGCAGCTTTAACGTACGCTCGCCCTCGAGCCGCCACGAGACGTCGATACGCCCCTCGTCAGGCAGCGGAACGCTGCCGCGAGCCCAGGTCAAACCGGACGGGCGCGGTTCCACGACGACCTTTTTCCATCCGGGAGCGGCGCTTCTGACTCCGAGCACATAGGCTCCCAAAAAATACCCGGGAGCGGCAGACCAGGCGTGGCAGTGGCTGCGCGTCAGGTTTTTCGGATCGATGCTTCCGTCTTTCCCGGCTTTCGGATACATTTCCCAGCAGGCCGTCGCCCCGTATTCGACCATGAGCCCGTAATGCTTCCGAATGTCCGAAACGAGATGCTCAACCTCCCCGATCGCCGCCAGCGCTTCGTAATAAAAGAATGACATAAACGGGCTTCCGATCGGAACGAACCGTTCGGGAGGCTCGACCATATAGGAGGCAAGCTTCGATCGCCGCTCTCCCGACGCAATGCCGCAGAGGAGCGCGACAACCTGCGTCTGCATGCTGTAAATATCCGATACCCGGCCGTCCCGGTGTATGCAGTCGCAATAAGCGTTGTGCCGTTCGGACCAAAGATGGCGGTTGATCGCCTCCTTCAGCGCTCCCGCCCGCTCGCGGAAGATCCGGGCTTCGTCCCCGGCTTCCGCGAGCGACGCAAGCTCGGATGCCGCCAGCAGCGCTTTGACCAGAAACATATTTTGATGCGACACGATCCCGTCCCGCGGCTGGTCGATCGGCGCCCAGTCCAGGAAGTTCCATCCCTGCATGTTCAGCAAGCCTTTTTCGTCCAACAGCTCCGAATAATGCGTCAGCGTATGGCGGACATGAGGCCAGACGTTCCGGACGAATTCGCGGTCGTTCGTGCGCTCGTAAAACTCCAGGCACCCGATCGCCCAGAAGAACGTCCAGTTCGGAATGACGCTGTTCATCCCGCTGGGCACTTGATCGGCAAAAAGCGGCGTCTGAACGCCGGAACCGGGCACGAGGTTCATGCAGCGCTTGATTAAATCCTCGCTTCCGAACAGGTAGTAGGCGATCAGAGCCTCGTTCCGGCTGTCGCCCACCCAGAACGTTTGCTCGAACGACGGGCAATCGACGAACGTATCTTCCATACACAGCTTGGTCGTATGCCGGCTGATGTTCCAGATTTCGTTAAGTAGGGCGTCGGAGCTTTGGAACCGGCCGATCTCGGAGACCGGATAGTGGCTTAATTTCAGATGGAAATCGTAGACGCGAACGGGACGGGTCGCCTGCCGAACGGTAAGCGCGATGTAGCGGAAGCCTCTGCGCACCGGCGAGACGTATTTCTGGCGTCCGTCCCGGCAAACGTAGCGCAGCGAGTTTTCCAGGTAGTGCATATGCTGAATCCAGCCGTCCCGCATATATTCGAAGCCGTACAGATCGATGACGGTTCCTTCCCCCGCATCGAGTTCAAAGGACAGGTAGCCCGTAACTTCGCGGCCGAAATCGACGATGACCTCCGTGTCGTTTCCGCCGTATACGGGAATTTCTGCCGAACCGACGCCGGACGCGAGCGCCTGCTGAAGCGCTGCCGGCACGGAGCGGGCAGTCGACCGCTTGGGCCACGAGGCGAGCGAGATGATGGATTCGGAGCCGACCAGCCCGGTCGGAACCGGCCGAAGCGCCTCGCCCAGGCCGTTTAATTCATCGCTCGTTCGAGCGCGCCCGATTCGATCGTATCGGTCGTACAGTTCCCGTTCCTCGTCGTTAGCCGCGGCTTCCCGTTCGCGTTTGGCACAACGCATCGCAGCCGCGTGCTTCGCCTGCGAAGCTTCGTCGTAGCGGTGGTCGATGTACTCGTACAAATGAAACGGACCGACCGAAACGAACGGCGAGAACCCATCGCCGGCCGACGCCGGGCTCGACAGCTCAAACGGCTTGTCGCAGTCGATGCCGAGGAAGACTCCCCTGCCGTGATCGTGTCCGGCCAGCTCGATCATCAGCAAATTATCGCCCGCCTCCAGCTCCGCCGTTAGCCGGCCGGATGCAAAGCGCTCATACGGGTGCCGTACTCCGTTCAGAATGAGGCTTTGCACGTTCGGCGAACGATACGTCAGTCCGAACGTCGCTTGCGCCGCTTCCTCCGTTTGCACAATGGCAGCCAAGTATCCCGCGTATCCGTAGGCGTTGGCGTTATCCCGGCTTTCTGCTGCCATTTGGGCGCGGGCATCGATGATACTCGTCCAGGCGATCGGCCGAACTTCGTTCAGCGCCTCGATCCTGGACGGATATTGTTCCGTCTCCGTCAAAAACGGAATGTCGCGCGGAACAAGCCGCTCCCAGGGCGCGCATCCCGCCTGGCCGACGATAGCCGCTCGCTCCCAATCCGAATCTGCATATTCGGATACCGTCCACCGGTCGTCCCACAGCCTTGCGTCGATCCGCTCCGAGAACGCTTGCTGAAACGACATCCGCGGAGCTCTCGGATCCTGCCCCCTATGCCGCGCCGTCTTCCAGCTTTCGTCCGTGGCGAACGGAACGGCGACGCACGCGCCGGCTTCCAGCAAATTCAGCTGCGCCAGCAGTCCTCCCCGTCCGCGAATATAATAGTAGTTTGATATGCCGAAATGCATGACGAGCAGCGCAACCGTATTTTTCCGTCCCTTTCGAAGCAAATGCCCAACGTCGTAGGCGTCGTACGATTGCTCGAACGGCCAGCAGCGAACCGGCCCCCGGCCGACCTGCTCCCCGTTGACGTGCAGCACGTACCGGGAATCCGCCGTAACGAACAAACGCGCCTCGTCCCACCCGCCGGCGGGCACCTCGAATTCCTTGCGGAAGCACCGCCATTCGTTTCGCGGACTTTCTTCCCCGGCGCTCCAGATCCATTTGGCCGCCCAATCGTCTATTCTCCCTTGCATGTCCGCCACCTCGAGTCGAATGAAATTGTTGCGATTATCCTTTAACGCTGCCGAGCACGATGCCCTTCATAAAATAGTTCTGGAGAAACGGATAAACGAGCATGACCGGCAGCGCTCCGAGAAAAATTTGCGCGGCCCGGGTCGTTCGCTCCGAGACGTTTTCCAGCTGATGAATCGCATCCATCGCGCCGAGCGCCGTGAAATCCAGTTCGATGATGATGGTTCGCAAATACGTTTGCAGCGGGTAGTTTTCCGGCGAATTCATATAGATCAGGCCGTCGAACCAGGAATTCCAATGGCCGACGATGTTGAACAGCAGCAGAGTGGCCAAGGCCGGAATCGACAGCGGGAGCATGATTTTCCGCAGAACGGTCCAATGGCCGGCCCCGTCCATATGGGCCGCTTCGACCAGTTCCTTCGGAATGCCGCGAAAAAAATTAAGCAGCATGACTACGTGGAAGACCGGAATCGCGCCCGGCAGCACGAGCGCCCAGATCGTGTCCATGATTTGCGTTTCCCGGACGACCATATAGGTCGGAACGAGGCCGCCGTTGAACAGCATCGTGAAGACGATCGCCCACGCATAGAACGTGCGCATCGGGAATTCCTTCGTCTCCCTGGACAGCGGGTAAGCAAGCAGGATCACGAGCAGAAGGTTCAGCGCGGTTCCGAGAGACACCTTTTGCAGCGTCACGCCCAACGATTTGAAAAATTCGGGTTTATTCAGCACGTAGCGATACGAATCCGCCGTAAAATCGATCGGCCACAGGGAGACCAGCCCGGCCTCGGCTTCCGTACTTGAACTGAACGACACGGCTAATACATGAACGAGCGGGAGAACGCACAGCAAGGCCATAACCCCGAGGAACGCATAGTTGAACACATGAAAAATAATTGCGGACAACGACCGGTTTTGCACCATGGCATGGCCTCCCCTCTAGAAAATTCGATAGTTTGCGATCCGGTAGGCGAGAACATACGAGACGACGATCAAAACGAACGATACGACGGACTTGAACAGCCCGATCGCCGTCGCCAAGGCGTACTTCGCCTGCAAAATGCCGGTACGGTAGACCAACGTATCGATAATATCGCCGGTCTCGTAGACGGACGGACTGTAGAGATTGAATACCTGGTCGAAGCCGGCGTTCAGAATATTGCCAAGGCTGAGGGTCGCGACCAGCACGACGATCGGCACCATCCCGGGAAGCGTCACGTGCCGAATTTGCTTCCACCGGTTCGCCCCGTCGATAACGGCGGCTTCGTACAGATGAGGGTTAATGCTCGTCAGTGCCGCGAGATAAACGATCGTATTGAAGCCGAAGTCTTTCCACAAATCCGACAGAACGAGCACGTAGGGGAAAATATCCGCGTCTCCGAGAAAAAAGATCGGCTCCGCGCCAAACAGCCCCAGAAATTGATTTACGATGCCTTTCGAGGGAGACAAAATATCGACCAAAATGCCGCCCATGATGATCCAGGACAAAAAATGCGGCAAATAAATCAGCGTTTGCACCGTTCGTTTGAACAGCATCATTCGCACTTCGTTCAGCAAAATCGCAACGGCGATCGGAAACGCTTGGCTTGCGATCACTTTAAGAACGGAAATATAGAAGGTGTTCCAAACGACCTGCGAAATGTTCGGAAGGTTCAACGCATAGGTAAAATTGTCCCAACCGACCCACTCGGAGCCCGAAATGCCGAAGGCCGGCTTGAAATCCTGAAACGCCATGACAAAGCCGAACATGGGGAGATACTGGTAAATAAACAAAACGATCAATCCCGGGACAATCATCAGGTGCAACGTCCAGCGCAACTCTATCGACTCTCCCTGAGCTTAATATCCATGGGGCGGACGGAAAGAACGGCCTTTTCCCTCCATCCGCCGCATTCGGTTACTGCGAATTTTTATACCAGCCGTTGACTTCCTGCGTGATGGCGGCGCCGCCCAGGTCGTTCCATTCTTTTACGAACTTGTCGAAGCTTTCGATCGGCTCGCCCATGATGATTTTCGTAAACGCGGTCGCGGCCAAATCGCTCAGAATGCTCCCGTTGTCCACCATCAGGTCCGTAGGCAATCCTACGTACCGGTCGGAATAGAGCAAATCTTGCTCGATGTAACGGTTGACAAGCGATAACGATCCTTCCGGACCGAAAATTTTCGCGTACTTCCACATGCTCTTGTCGCCCGCGTTGAAATCCTGGATTTGCTTGTAATGCTCCTGCTGCTCCGGATTGAGCTTCTCCGCGCTCCCCGTTTCGAACGCTTCTTTGATCTGCAAATGGTTGTTCAGATTTTTCTTTGCGCCGTAAGTGCGGACGACCTGATACTTGTGGGAATGATGCTCGCCGTCATAATTGAACTGCGGGTCGGCCGTCTCGCCGAAAAACTTCTCCGCGAACAAGTTCATCATCTTGACGATGGCCGCCGGGTGCTCGGCCGTTTTGCTCGCGACGAAATAGACGGGCGGATTGTAGGAAACTTGCGGTTTGGCCGGCTCCCCGTCAATGCTCGGAATCGGATAGAACTGCCAATCGGCGCTCGGATCCTTGTCCATCGTTTGCTGCAGCGGATTGAGCGGCTGCGACATCGTTCCGAAAAACATGCCGACTTTGCCCGCGATGACATCTTCGCCGATGCCGGACTTGGCCGAAAATTCCGTATCGAGCAAGCCTTCCTTGTACATCTCCTGCAGTTTGGCCAACGCCTGCTTCATTTCGGGCTGCACGAGACCGTTGACCAAACCGTCGCCCGCTTCATTCTCTATCCAAATGTTGGTATACGCGTGAAAGCCGTTGAAAAATCCGGCCAGCCCGCCGCCCGCCCCGAAAAGATCCTGGGTCAGTCCGAGCCCGGTCGTATCGTTTTTCCCGTTTTGGTCGGGATCGTCGTTTTTGAACGCTCTGGCAATTTCGATGACGTCGTCCATCGATTGCGGCTCGGACAACCCGAGATTGTCAAGCCAATCCTTGCGGATCCACAGCATCGTCGAGTTGTCGATGGCGGCCGTCACGTACGGAAGACCCATCAGTTTGCCGTCGATTGTCGCGGATTGCAAGCCGACCCCGCCGTCTTCGTTCAACTTCTCCTTGGTCAGCGGCGTCGCGTGCGTTTCGTACAGCTCCGTCAAGTCCGCCAGCATGCCGGCCTCGTGCAGCTCTTTTAATTGCGCCGGTCGCACCTGGAAGAAGTCCGGAAGCTCGCCAGACGAAATCGTTAGGTTCAGTTTTTCCCAATAACCCGCGGAATCCGTTACCCAAAGATTTTTGATTTGGATCCCGTATTCGTCCATTAACTCGCGCGTCCAGATGTTGTTATCCAGGGAATCGCCTTCGCGGAACGTCGTATTGGTCAACTGGTCTCTTCCCATCGTAACGGTGATCGCCGGCTCGTACTTGCCGACCGGTTCCGTTTCGGTCGCCGCCGGGGAAGATTCGCTTCCTCCGCTGCCGGCGGACGGCGATACGGACGGCTGCCCGTTCTCGCTGCCGGCGCAGGCGGCAAGACCGGCGAGCGAAGTCAGAATCAGCGAAACGGATAACCATTTTTTCAACGCGTGCTTCAATGAAATCAATCCTCTTTTCAGTAAGTTTTTGTCGTGGACCGATACGTCGGGGAAGTGAGCGATGAGAAATCAGGCGATGTCCGAAGCAGCTCCTTTTGTTTGTGTTCACCTCTCGTTTGGACATTTGCTCGTTTTTGATTAATTTGTTCATATCCATAATGGTAGCAAGATCATCGTTCAAGTGAAACCGAATTGGGTTAACGCAATGTTTGGCGAACGTAAAAACTTCGGGAAATAAAAAAAAGGCTGCCCCGGAGGACAACCTTGCTGCAGCGGGATTCCTTTTGAGTAAAATGCCTTTCGCCGCCCGTTCAGGATTTCGCAAGCTCGAACCACTCTTGCGGCAGCGCGTCCTTCTCCAGCTCGAACAGCTCGTCGATGATCCGATCCGCGTCGGCGATGGAGCTGACGAGCGGATCGGTCAGCATCGCCCGGCGCAGCTTTTCCCGGCTGCGCTGCACGACCGCTTCCGCGGTCAGCTCGTGCGTATCCAGCACGAGCTCCTGCATGCCGCGGATGCCGCGCGGCATTTCGCCGACCGGGAGCGGCTTCGGGCCGTCCATCGTCACCTCGCACAACAGCTCGAGGAAGGCGTCGTCGTTCATGTTGGAGACCGCGCCCCGGTTGAGCGTGTTGATAAAGAAGGGCTTGCCGAGTCCGCCGACCATGCTTTCGATAATATCGGTCGCATGATCCGGGCCGAACGAATTCATATATTCGGCAATCGGCGTCTTCCCGCTTAGAAAGCCGTCGACCTGCTCCCACATTTCCTCGTGTCTCCGGTAACGGTCCTCCGTTTCCCAGATCGAAAGGGGCGGAATCGCGTCCTTCAGCTTTCCGAGCCCCTGCCAGTAGCGGACATACTCCTTCGTGTGCGCCACGCACGTCGGCACATAGCCGAAAATTTCGTAAAGCTGGTAGCCGATGGCGTCGTTATGGAGCGCCTTCGCTCCGGTGTCGCCGCCGAGCGTCGCCGTCTCCGCGTCCCGCTTCAAGGAATCGCCGATTTGCGGCATGACGTCCCGGCCCTCGTATTCCGCTTTCAGCAGCCACGTAAAGTGGTTCACCCCGGCAACGCGGAAGTCGAACCTGGCGTCCACGTCCGGCGTATATTCCGATTTATCCTTAATAATGCCGGCGCGAAGCGCGTAATGCAGCTTTTTGTGCGGCATATGGTGCGAGTCGCACAGGGCGAAGCTCTTCAGCTTCGGGGCGTATCGGGCGAGCGCGATGCCGTGCACGGTCGACGGATTGATATAGTTGATGACCCACGCCTCCGGACAGATGGCCTCGATGTCGCGCGCGCAATCCATAATGGCCGGCAGCTCCCGCATGGCGCGGAAGATGCCGCCGGGGCCGATCGTATCGCCGGAGCACATGCGGATGCCGTACTTTTCGGAAACCGCGCAATCGATTCCGCGATATTTCACCGTGTCCTCGGCAAAGCTGAGGACGACGAAATCGGCATCCGGCAGCACCTCCTGGCGGTCGGTCGAGCCTTCGACTTTAAGTTCGACGCCGTTGTCCGCGGCGACCATCCGCGCGAGCCGGACCATTTTGTCCAGACGTTCCCCGTCCGTATCGACCAGCGCCAGCGTGCCTTTGTTCAAGTAAGGGGAATGAACCATTTGCCAAATCGACTGCCGTCCGAAAAACAAGCTTCCCGCTCCGATGACGACCACTTTCGGGTGTTGAGTCGCACTCATTGCCTTACCCTCATCCCTTCGTATGGTGATAGCATCATTGTACAAACGGGGCGAAAAAGGTTGAATATGCGGGAGTACCGACTTCCTGTCAAATAGTATGATGATTTAACCGCTTCCAAGATTGCTGTATAATCGAATTATGAATGGCATGCTGCAAGGTAAGGAGGCGCTCGCGAAATGCCCCCTCA
The DNA here is from genome assembly GCF_016937515.1 of Cohnella algarum. Taxonomy (NCBI): domain Bacteria; kingdom Bacillati; phylum Bacillota; class Bacilli; order Caryophanales; family Paenibacillaceae; genus Cohnella; species Cohnella algarum. Next base: position 3,255,908 of record NZ_JAFHKM010000002.1, on the reverse strand, counting down.
TATCGGCTTGTTCGACGAGCTGTCCGAATGGATCTCGCTGCGCGTCAGCTCCTGCCGCGAAGAAATCCATGGCGAAGACTGGCTGGAAAGCAAGGCGCACAACGATTACGATTTATGGTTCCTCCGGGAAGGAATCGTCCGGCTGCAGGTCGGCGAACGCCAATATGTGGCCGGACCCGGGGACCTGGTGTTCTTTTATCCGCATATGCCGTATACGGCCATGACGCAAGCCGAAGGGTGCCGATTCGTTTATGCGCATTTTGAATTCAGTCTCGGGGAGCAGCTGCGGATTTTGGACGATTTTCGGCTTGCCGGCATTTGGCCGGGCGGTCTCGTTGGCGAGGAAGCCGGCATGTTCCTTCGTGCGCACGATCAGTCCCGGGCCTCTGCCGCCTATGCCGGCGCCCGATTGTACTTGAAAGGCTGTCTCTCGATCGTCCTCGCCAAAATCATCGGCCTCTGCGGCCAAGGGATTGGCCCGGCGGGTTTCGGCGACGGCGTTCGGAGCCGCAAGCCGTCCGTCGGCAGCTTGGCGGTCCTTGAGCCCGTATTCCGTCACATTCAGCTCAACTTGAACCGCTCCATCCGCATGAACGAGCTCGCCGGCATCGCGGGCATGTCGGAGAAATATTTTATCGCCTTTTTCAAAAAAACGCTCGGGATTACGCCGGGAATGTACGTGAACCAAATCAAGATGAACCGCGCCCGGGACTATCTCTATCAGCAAAAGCACTCCGTTCAGGAAATCTCCGCCATGCTGGGATATCCGGACCCGTTCACCTTCTCCAAAGCGTTCAAAAAATACTACAACGTGCCTCCTTCGAAGTTTATATGATTCGCAAACCGGTTACCGGGAGCCTTCGCCGTGCCGGAAGCGACGCCAGCCTCTTTTCGCCAATGGCCCTGCCCTTTCCGGCCAGCTGTTCGTTCCGGGCTTCTTCTTCCGGGACAGCGACGAGAACGGCACCCCGTAACAAGACGACAAAAACAGGCAACTCCGCACCGGATGCCTGTTTTTGTTTGCTTAAGGTTTACGGGACCCTATGGAATACGTCGGCCTGCAACGCGAAGCTACCCTTCGAACCGGGCGGCATCCGGCGACACCCCCGCCGTTTTGCCGTCGTGCTTGACCATGAGGAGAAACAACAGGGCCAGCAGCATTCCGCCCGCCGCGCAAACGAACAACGAGGCGTAGCCGAAGCGGTCGATGACAAGGCCCAGCAGCGGCGGCGAAGACAGCGCGGCCAGCGAGGACGCCAAGTAGTACAAGCCCGTCCGCGTGCCGATGCTCCGTTCCGTTCCCGTCGAGACGACGAACGGATACGAGTTGATATTGATGCACGCCCAAAAGATGCCGCCGAGCGCGAGCAGGCAGCGCAGCACCGCGACCGTCTCGACGAGCGGTACGACGGCGAACACGAGAAACAGGCCGCAAATGCCGATGAGAATCGTTTTTTTCTTGCCGAACCGGTTGCCGAGCCAGCCGCTCGGAATCGCGAACAGCACGAAAAACAGCGAGAAAAACGTCAGCGAAAACGAAGCGGCGCTCTCTTCCAGCCCGAGGTGATGCTTCCCGTATAACGTAAACAGCGATTCGACGCCCTGGTACGAGACGAACCAGAAAAAGATCGCCGCCAGCAGCAGGACGGTCGTGCGGTTCAGTTCGCCGCGCAGCCGGATGCGCCGGGGCTCGGCCGCCGCCGGAACGACGGAATCGCGGTTTTCCTTTATGTACCGGTGCAGGATGAAAAGCGAGAGCAGGGTGATGACGGCCGCGGCGATAAACGGAAACGAAGGATTCGCGCCGTACAGCGCCGACCCGGCTCCGAACGCGATAATGCCGCCGATGCCGCCCATAAAGTTGATAATGCCGTTGGCTTTCGTTCGTTTCGCTTCCGGCGTAATGTCCGGCATGAGCGCGATGGTCGGAGACCGGTACAGGCTCATCGCCAAATTCATCAGAACCATAAAAAGAATCAGCGTGAGAAAGCTCGTATGCAAGGGAATGAGAACGACGAACAAGGCGGCGAGCGGCATTCCGATCAGCAGGTAGGGCATTCGCCTGCCGAACCGGGATACGGTTTTGTCGCTGCGGTTGCCGATCCACGGCTGCAAAAACAGGGCGAAGTAATTGTCGATCGTCATCATGAAGCCGATCATCGCAGTGCTGGTCAAAAACTCGTCGAGAAAAAACGGAACGAACGCGTTATAGAGCGCCCACGTGATGCTGATGCTAAAAAAACCGAAGCCGAGCAGCCACGTTTTTTTCACCCGCGTTGAACCTCCGTCTCCTTGAGCAGTTCTCCCAGCCGGTCAGGGTAATCGGTTATGATGCCGGAAACGCCCGCGGCGAGCAGCCTGCGCATTTCCTCCGGCTCGTTGACGGTGAACGGGTAATAGACGATTCCCCGCCGGGCCGCTTGCTCCGCCCACTCCGGAATGACCGCGTAATGGAACGCGTGAAGGGCTTCCGCGCCGACGCGCGCCGCGTATTCCCACGGCTCGTACAGCCCTTCCATATAGAGAATGCCCGTCCGCACTTCCGGCGCCAGCCGTTTGCACTTTACCAGCGAATAATGATTAAAGCTGGAGATCATGATACGGTCGCTCATTCCGTATTTGCGGATCTCCTCGATGACCGTCTCTTCCAAATTCGGGTACACGACGACGCCGTTTTTCAGCTCGAGGTTCACCTGCAGCGAAGTCGGTTTGACCAATTCCAGCAGCTCTCCAAGCGTCGGCACCGTTTCTTTGCCGAAGGAGGGGTCGAACCACGAGCCGGCATCCAGCCGCTTCAGCTCTTCCAGCGTCACATCTTTCACGAGCTTCGGCGAACCGGTCGTCCGCTGCAGCGATTCGTCGTGAATCAAAACCGGATGGCCGTCGGACGTCATCTGCACGTCGGTTTCGATGGCCGTCGCTCCAAGCGCGATGGCCCGCTTGAACGCGGCCATCGTATTTTCCGGGCAATAGGCGGATGCGCCTCGATGGGCAATGTTCAAAAATTCGTTCGTCACGCGACGCCAACCTCCGTTTCGGGCGGATCTTTTTCCCAATTATACAATAGATGCTTTCCGGAAGATCCTCATTATTGTAAAATTTGCGCCGGAAACCGGGTCCGGGGAGCCGAATATGAAGAGGTTCTTGCGTGAAGCGTGGATTGAAACGAAAAAGATTCGGTGGTATACTTGACGCAGAAAAGGCTTATGATGTAAAAGGAGCCGTGCGGCGAACACGACTCCCTCTGCAATAGCCGCTCTTGAGGGCGGTGGCTTATAGGAATTAACGGCAGAAATAGACCGCATCCTTTGGGCGAGGGCGGTCTATTTTTCTTTTGTGTTCCTGTACCTAAAGATGAGTACAAGAATAAACAGCATCAGAAGCAGCGACAAGCTGTTCGTAACGAGAAAGGCGTAGCCCACCCCCTGGGTCGCCAGCCGGACGGCATAAACCTCCATCAAGCCGATTCCGATAAACAAAAGCCGGAACGTTTTCGGATTCAAATCCCGGACCGATTTCGTTTTCAGGATTTGCGCGATTTGCGGAATCCAGCCGAACGCCAAAATGATGCCTCCGACAAGCTGAAACAAAGCAAATACCATGTCATTCGCCTCCATACCGTAAGGTATGCCGGAGGCTTGCCGGTTGACTTCTCCAGGTCGGATGGGAGCCAAATTTTGCAGGGCGGGAACGGATGTCCAGAGACTCTGTTTCGTCGAAATTCGGGGGGCGGAGGCTTCGCCAAAAAAGGAGCTGTCCCCAAGGCCGGGTTAACGACCTTTGGGACAACTCCTTTTGCGACCCGTGGCATGCCCGGGGAAAATCATGCCGCCTACCCGTTTTTGCTCAGAACCTTGTCCGCTTCCTTGCGGAATTCGGCGACGACCTCGTCCACGGTCGCTTTGCCGAACTGCTGCTTTTGAACGATCTGCTCGAACAGTTGGCTTACTTCGCCCGACCCCTTCGGGCCGCCGTCGTACCAGCCCGGGTTATGGTCGCCGATATAAGTCAGCATATCCAGCATCTTGTTGTCGACTTCCGTAAACTTAGGCTTCAGGTATTCGACCATTTTCCGATTGTCCGGAAGCCCTCGCTCCAGCTCCAGAATGTCGGCCGCTTCCGTGGAGTTGATCATGAAGTCCGCGAACAGCGCCGCTTCCTCGGGGTGCTTGGTGTTCTCGTTGATGCAGAGGAAGATTCCCGGCAGCAGCACGCTGGCCGTGCCCGTCGAACCGCTGGCGCGCGGAATCGTCGTCATCTCGAGCTTGTCCTTCAGCATTCCTTCCATCGCCGTGTAGTACGGAACGAAAAGCGGCCCCTCGAACGCGACCGTTCCTTTGAGGATGGGCTCCTTGGCCGGATCGTAAGTGGCGAGCTGATACGAGGCCGTCTCGCTGGCGGGCGGTACGATGCCTTCCTTCCGCGCCCGGTCCCACATTTCCAGCCATTCCTTCAGATTCTCGTCCTTGTAGGCCAACTGGCCGTCCTTGTACAGAACGTCGCCCTTGGAGAACAGGTAGTACATGAACGCTTCGAACAGCCCGGCCATGTCGTTCGTGCCGTACTTGCCTTCGCCGAGCTTGCCTTTCAAATCGCGCATCAGCTCGAAATACTCGTCGTACGTCATGTCCGGCTTCGGGGCCTCCGCGCCGGCCTGCTTCAGCATTTCGCTGTTGTAGAACAGAACCGACGCGCTTTGGCTAAGGGGAAGGCCGACAAGCTCGCCGTTAATGGTGCCCATGTTGGCGAGGAGCTCCTGGTTCAGCCCGTCCGTATTCAGCGTCTTCCCGACATAGGGGGTCATGTCCTTCAAAACGCCGCGCTGCGCATAGCCTTGAATATAAATGAGGCTCATGCTCATGATGTCGGGCGCATTGCTTCCCGCAATCTGCGTGGCCAGCTTCTCCTGGTAAGCGCCGAATGCGGAATACTCCGGTTCGATCTTGATATTGGGGTGAAGCTCCTCGAACTTCTCGATCATCTTGAGCGTCCGGTCGTGCCGCTCTTGCGCGCCCCACCACGAGAAGCGCAGCTCGACGGTTTTGCCGGCCGCTTGCGGATCGCTTCCCGCGCCTTGAGCGGTGCTGCCGGCCCCGCCGTTCGCGGAGCCTCCGCCGCCGCAGCCGGCGAGCGCGCCGGCAAGCAGAACGGCAGCGGCCGCCGCCGTTACGGTTCTTTTGCTGAGTTTCGATATTGCCTTCGCCAACTCGCACACCCCTTTTTTTCATTCGATGTTAATTTGCCTTACACCAAAATCATAAGCTTCGCCCGGCTTTGAAGAAATAATGCAAATCTACAATTATTTTCGTAAAACTCTATTGATTCAGTTCGGAAGGATTGAAGCCGGTCACTTTTTTGAACAGCTGGCTGAAATACGCGTTGTTCTTGTAGCCGACCATCGCCGAAATCTCGTAAAGCTTGTAATTCCCGGATTTCATCAGCTCCTTCGCCTTCTCCATCCGAACCCTGGTCAGGTAATTGTTGTAGTTCTCGCCCGTCGCCTGCTTGAAAATCTGGCTCAAATAATTGCGGGTCAAAAACACTTTGTCCGCGATCATTTCCAGCGTAATATCCTCGGAATAGTGATCGTGAACGAACCGGATGATGAAATCGACGGTTTTTCGGTGTTTGGCGGACGCTCTTCTCGCCATGACCTGACATACCGATTGCACGATCTCTTCCATCAAAACGGCCAAATCCTCCATAGAGCGAAGCCGCTCCAATCCGGCATACGGATTGCGGTTCAGGTGCAAGTCGTCGATCTTCAGCCCATGCTCGTAAAGCGCGACGGCGACGACGCCGATGAATTCGATGGCGGCCTCCCGGAGCATGGCGACGCTAAGTCCGGGCAGGGCGGACAACTCGGCCAGGCAGCTCTCGAGCTGTTGGCGGGCGAGCTCGCTTTGGCCTTGCATGGCCGCGTCGGCCATGCGGCGGCAGCTCTCGATCGTCCGCGGAGGCTGGGTCCTTCGCTTGACGGGGACATCGCCGGGAGTCGCGATCTTCCGCCCGGCCGCGTACAAGCCTTCGCGCATGAGCTTCATCGCTTCCCGATAGGCGAAGGGAATCCTGTCGGCGGATTCGGCGACAGGGCCGATCGCGGCTCGCGCATTTGCGCAGAGCGCCGCCTCCATGCATTCGATGGCCTTCCCGGCGGCCTGGGCCGCCTTTTTCAGCACGGCTTCCGGCTTTGCCGCCGCGTTCTCGGTTACGATCAGGGTGAGCGCGTTCAACTGAACGTCCGCGACATATACGCCCTTCATCGCGGCGACCGTCTCTTCGACGGACCGGGCGCCGCGGGAAAAGAGGGCCGGCCAATCGTGCGAATCGGCCGGTCCCCGCTCTCCGCGCCTGAAACACTCCAGGACGGCGACGCCGAAAACGCATGCCGTCAGGCGGACGCCCAAATCCGCAACGCCTCCCTCTCCGGCCAATTGCGATTGCCCGCGCTCCAGCAGCTCCTTGAACAGCTGCCTGCGCGCCGAAGCCCGGTTGTACTCGAGCAGCTCGCGCAGTTCCCTTTCCTCCCGCCGCGCGCGGCCGCTCGCCAATATATGCTCCGCAGCTTCGACAAGGACCTCTTCGATCTCCTCGACGGTGGCCGGCTTCGACACGTAATCCCGCACCCGCAGCTTGAACGCGGTCTGGGCGTGCTTGAAATCCTCATAGCCGCTAAGAATGACGACCTCCGCCTCCGCGTTCGACCGGCGCAGCCTTTTCAGCATCTCGATGCCGTCCATGACGGGCATGTAAATGTCCGTCAGAATGAGATCGGGCCGCGTTCGTTCGATCAACTCGAGACCTTCCCGGCCGTTTTCGGCCACGCCGACGACTTCGATATTCATGCGCTTCCAGCCGATCGATCTTTTCATCCCGTTCAGCGTAGCCGTATCGTCGTCGATAATGACGGCTTTGATCATGCTTCCTTCGCCTCCGCCTTCCATTGTGGATATTCCCGCGATACTTTCGGAATCCGAATGTCGATGACGGTTCCCCGGTCCGGGCGGCTGTCGATCTCGACTCCGTATGGATCGCCGAAGTACAGCCGGATTCTCTCCCGGACGTTCTGGATGCCGCTGCCGTTCAGCGCCTTTTGGTCGTAGCGTTCCCCGGCGTCGATTCCTTTGCCGTCGTCGGTCAGCCGGAACCGGATATCCGCGTCCTTCTCCTCCGCCGTCACGACGATCGTCCCTCCCGTTGCCCGGTCGATCCCGTGAATAAGCGAATTTTCGATGAAGGGCTGCAGCAGCAGCTTCGGAACCATGTACGGGTGAAGGCTTTCCGGGATGCGGATGTCGATCCGCACCTTCGGCCCGAAATGGATCGACTGAAGCTTGCTGTAGTAGCCCAGATACTCCAGCTCGCTGCCGATCGGAATGAAGGCCGCCCCTTTCGACAAGCCCAGCCGCAGCATCTTTCCGAGCAGGGAAAGCATTCTGCTGATGTCGGAGGCGCCGCGCTCGATGGCGCGCCAGTTGATCATGTCGAGCGTGTTGTAGATAAAATGGGGATTGATTTGCTCCTGAAGCATCTGCAGCTCGGCTTCCCGCTTGCGCCGGTTCTGCTCGTTCACTTCCGCGAGCAGGTCCCGAATCCGCCGGATCATCAGGTCGATGCTGTCGTTCAGTGTGCCGAATTCATTCTGGTAATCGTTCCGGATCCGGATGTCCAGCCGGCCGCTCTTGATTCGGGAGACATCCTGGATCAAACGGCGAATGGGAGCCCCGAACTGGCGGGAAAGCAGCCAGGCCATGCCGATCGCGAGCGCCGTGCAGGCCACGGCCGCGAGAAGAATGACGTTCTTGATCTTGCGGCTCGCCTGGGTAACATTGTTCCAGGCGATGGAGTCCGCTACGATCCAGCTGGAATTCGGCTGCTTGTCCCAGATGAGCAGCATCTTCCGCCCGGAAGAGAAAACGGCGAACCGGTCGGGGTTCGCCTCGCTCAATATTCGGGTAATCCGCGCATTCGCGTCGCCGTTCGCGAAGGAATTCTCGTCGCCGCTGACGACCTCCGTAATCAGCCGGCCGGACGAATCGATCACGTAGCGCGAATCGTCGGGGAGCTGGCCGGACAGTAGCTTGTTTACGTAGGCCAGCTTCATGTTGACGACAAGCACGCCGACCTCCTTGCCCGAGATGGCCGTCACCTTGCGGACGAAGCTGATGACCCGGTTGTCCGGCTCGTCCGTGCCGGTCCGGGCTTCATGGGCGCCGAGCCAGCTGTAGTCCGCGTTTTTCGTCTGACTGTACAAGTCGTTTTCCTCGAATTCCGCATAGTTGTACAGAGCGTTCGTGCCGAAGCGTTCGGTCGACTCGATGGTGCGGCTGTACAGCTCGACGGAGTGCACGCCCTCCTTGATATAGCTCAGGCGGCTGATCTGGTCCAGAATATCCCTTTTCTGCTGGACCCGTTCGTACGGCTCCCCGGCTCCGTTCAAATAATGGATGATTTTCGGATTGCTGCTGAGCGCGAGCGAATCGTTTTCGATTACCTGCATCTGGTTGACGAGCTGCTTGTTGATTTCGCCAAGGAGCAGCTTCCGGGAGGCGATCATCTGCTTGACCGTCTCCTGGGTCGTGATCGTATAGCTGGCAGCCCCGATCACCCCGATAAGCAGCAGGGAGAAAAACAGGAAGGAGAAGAAGAAGGTATAACGGAACGAAAACACTTTGAACGGATTCTTCATAAGCAACCACCCGCGTGTTAAATTAATTAACATTATAAATGATTGTCTTATAAAAAGGAGCCCCGGCGATTATTTGAGCCCCGTCGTGGCGATGCCTTCCACGAAATGCTTTTGGGCCATCGCGAACAGGACGAAGCTTGGCACGATGCCGAGAACGGACATGGCGAACATCGGACCCCACGTGATCTCGGAGCTGTTGTCCATGAACAGGCGAAGGGCGAGCGGAACGGTGAACTTGGCCGTATCGGTCAGGTAAATCGTCTGCGCCAGGAAGTCGTCCCAGGACCAGATGAAGCAGAACAAGGCGGTCGTCACCAGCGCCGGCGCGCAGAGGGGGAGCAGAATTCGGACACCGATGCCGACGACCGAGCAGCCGTCGATTTTGGCCGATTCGTCCAGATCCCGCGGAAGCCCGCGGATGAACTGGATGATCAGAAAGACGAAAAACGGGCTTGCCGCGACGAAGTGAGGCACGACCAGCGGCAGCGTCGTCCCGATCCAGCCGAGATGCTTGAATAAAATATACTGCGGTACGAGCGTCACCTGGGTCGGCAGCATCAGCGTCAGCATCAGGATCGCGAACCACATGTTTTTCAGCGGGAAATTCAGCCTGGCGAACCCGTACGCGACGACGGAGCTGGAGACGACGGTTCCGACGACCGACAGCCCCCCGATAAAGAACGAGTTCCAGAAAAAATGCGCGAAGGTGTAACCGGGTATCGCATTCCACCCGAGAGCGTAATTTTCCCAGACGAAATGATTCGGGAACAGGCCGCCGCCGATAAAATCCTCGTTGCTTTTAATGGAATTGCCGAACAGCCAGACGACGGGATAAATCATGACGAAACATCCGGCGATAAGCGCGAAATACCGAAACGACTTGTGAACAATGCGCGATTGCGGCGATCCGACCATGCGGCTTCCTCCTCGGACTCAAGATTCGTAATGGACCCACTTTTTCGACGACCCGAACAGCAGGCCGGTAATGACGGCGACGATCAGGAGAAGAACCCAGGCCAGGGCGCTGGCGTACCCCATGTCGAAGTAGGAGAAGGCCTCGCGGAAAAGATAGAGCGCGTAGACGAGCGTCGAATTCATCGGCCCGCCGTCCGTCACTACGTAGGCCTGCGTAAACATCTGGAAGCTGTAGATCGTCTGCATGACGATATTGAACAAAATAAGCGGGGTCAGCATCGGAAGCTTGATCCTGAAAAACGTGCGGAACGCCGAAGCGCCGTCGACGGAAGCGGCTTCGCTTAGCTCCCGGGGCAGCTGCTTCAGCCCCGCGAGAAAGATGACCATCGCGGAGCCGAACTGCCACAGCGCGAGCAGGATCAGCGTGTACAAGGAGGTGGACGGGTCGTTGATCCAGTCCATGCCCCGAATTCCCGCGGCGGCCAGCAGCTTGTTGAAGATGCCGTTGTTTCCGAAGATGTCCCTCCATACCATCGCGATGGCGACGCTGCCGCCGATCAGGGAGGGCAAGTAGAAGACGGCCCGGAACAGGGGCATTCCCCGGATCGACTTGCTGAGCAGGAGCGCGATGAGCAGCGCGACGACGAGCTTGAGCGGAACCCCCAGCAGCACGTAAGTAAACGTGACCCGGATCGAGGTCCGGAAGTCGGGACTGTCGGTGAACATTTCCTTGTAATTGGCCAGGCCCGTCCAGCTTGGGCTGGACAACAGATCGTAATACGTGAACGAAAGGTAGAGCGATTGAAGCATCGGCCACAGCGTGAGCGTCAGAAAACCGATCAGCCACGGCGAGATCAGGATGTAGCCCCATATGCTTTCAGGAAGCTGCCGGGAAGCCGCAGCTTTGGCTTTTCGGGCTTTGGGGACGCTTTGCGCCGCCATTCGAGTCATTCGAGTATCCTCCTTCTGTCTCCCGGATGTCGCACTTTCTTACATTGTAGACCGGAGGATGCTCGTTCCATATAAGGCAAATCTATAATTAATAACGGATTGTTCGAAAGTTTCGGGCATCGGTGTCAGGAAATCTGTCCGTAGGGCTTGCGCTTTTGTCCGAGGATCATGACGCCGGAAAACGATCCGAAGGAGCGCCAAGGGAAAAAGAGGCCATCCTCAAGGGAGAACCCCCGGGATAGCCTCGCCCTTTCAATATTCACGTCACGCTTCGGTGAAGCCCTTCGAGCGCCTCGGCTTCCGTTTGCTTGAACAAAAACCGGCCGCCTTTGTTGCTTTCGTAAATAAAGTCGTTCAAGCTCTTGCTGTTATACCCGGCGAATTCGCCGACTATGGCCACGTTCATGCGGTAATTCGTATATTTTTGCAAGATTTCCCCGGCCAGCTTCGTTTTTAATTCGAAGAAGTCGTCCGCGATGTTCTCTTTTCTCAGCAGCATCTTGTCGCATCCGTCGTATCGGACGGTCGCCATCAAATCCAGCGCGTCGTCCACGCTCCCGATCAAAATGCCGTCGCCCGATACGATGGCCACTTTGGAATCGTTTTGTTGATCGACGGTAATCCTCATCGTTCGGCCTCCTCCTTTTTCTGGCAAGTTTAATCGATTATAGCACGATTCCGCGGCGCGCGGCAGACGCCGCCGCGAACAGGACCCGCGCCCGATCCCGTCAACGCTCATCCTCCCAAGCCGGGATAACGACGGTGACCTGGAGGCCGCCCCCTTCGCGCTTTTCGTACCGCAGCCCGTACCGCTCGCCGAAATGGAGCCGGATGCGCTGCTGCACGTTGCGGATGCCGTACCCTTTGTCCGTCAGTTCGCCCTCCACGATCGCCTGCAGCATCCCGACGTCGGCTTCTTTGAAGCCGTTGTCCTCCACCGTCATCCGAATCTCGTCGCCCGCGCGCTCGACGCGAACCCGGATTTCGCCTTCCCCGTCCATGCCGCTGACGCCGTGAAAAATCGCATTCTCGACAAGCGGCTGCAGCACGACCTTGGGCGTCATGAACTTCGTGGCCGATTCGTCGATTTCCCACCCCGCCGCAAACGCGTCCGGATAGCGCCGCATTTGCAGACGAGTGTAGGCCTGAACGTGCTCCAGCTCTTCCCCGATCGTAATGATCGTTTTCCCCTTGCTTAGGCCGATGCGGAGCAGCTTGGACAAATCCTTGACCATCTCGCCCACGTTCCGGTTGCCGCTGTCGATCGCGTACCAGTAAATCGAATCCAGCGTATTGTACAGCAGATGCGGCGTAATTTGGGAGTGGAGGGTCGACAGCTCCGTCTCCTTCTGCTTGATTTTCATCCCGTAGTTTTCTTCGACGGATTGGTCGAGCCGCTTCGTCATCCGGATAAACGCCCCGTACAAAATGCCGAGCTCGTCCTTGCGCAGCGGCGTGTCGCCGAAGTCGAGCTTCTTGCCCGGCTCGTAAATTTTGGTGATGGAAATGAGCCTGGCGAGCGGCTTCAAAATCAGGCGGAGCAAGTACAGCACGAAGGACAGCACCAGCAGCAAATAGACGGCGGACATGATCATGATCGTCCATTGAAAGGCGGTCTGGCCGCCCATGATGGAAGCGACCGGAATTTTGTAAATCAGTCTCGTATCGAACTTCGGCCGGTAAGAGAAAGCGTACAGCCATTCGCCGCCGCTTTCCTTGACGAAACGGTACCCTTCCGTCATCGTCCGGACGTCGTCCGGATAAGCGGCCTCGTCCCCGTTGCCGTTGCCGTTTCCGCCGCCGCCCGCCATGCCGACCTGCATCAACCGCTCTTCCTTCTCGTTCAGCAAAAAAATGCCGGTATCCTCCGGCAGCTGCACGGAGACGACATCCTCCATCAGCAAAACTTCCAGCTTCGAGACGACCAGCAAACCGATGGAACGCTCATAGCTCACCGGGTGCAAAATGCTCCGCATAAACGCGACGGTCCCCGCGCCGCTTGCGGTTTCGATCCGCCGGATGCTCGCCTTGCCGCCGTCGTTTGCCGTTTCCTCCGCCCAGGCGGGCAAGCCGGAATAGCGGTCGTCCGTATATTTGAAGCCTCTCGTCTTGTAGGCGGTGTCGACGACGGGGCGCAGGTTTTCCTCGTTTTTCATATACAGCGTATATTCCGTACCGTCCGCCGACAGGCGCTCCAGAATCCGGTCCGCCTCGTTCATTTCCGCCAGCGTTTCGATGCCGGTCCAGAACGCGTACTGCCGGGGATCGCTGAAAAACTGGTTGTTCAAAAAGGCCACGGTCGTATCGTTCGCGGAAGATAGCGTCTTTTCGATCGTCAGGTGGTTTTGCCGGACCAGCTGCAGCATCGTTTTGCCGACTTCCTCTTTTATGTCGCTCGATGCCCTGAACGCGGAAATCCAGCCGACGACGAGAAACGGGCCGATGATGAACAGAGCGAACGACAAGATGACTTTAGACTTGAGGCTCAGTCCGATTCCCCCTGTCTTTCCTTCCGGTAATCGGCAGGCGAGACGCCGACGCTGCGTTTGAAAATCCGGCTGAAATGCTCCGGCGATTCGTAGCCGACCTGGTAGGCGATCTCGTAGCGTTTTTTGTCCGTCGTCGCAAGCAGCCGCTTCGCTTCCTCGATCCGCACGGCCGTGACGTATTCCCACACGTTGACTTTCATCACTTTTTTGAACAAATAACTGACGTATGCCGGGCTGAAATGCACCTCGCCGGCGATGTCCTGGACTTTAAGCCCCCGGTCGCGAAAATGCGCGCGGATGTACTCCGTCACCCGGGCGACGATCGACTGGTCCCGCTCCAGCAGGCATTGCCCGAGCAGAGAGCAAAGCTCGGCGATATAATCGTCCAGCCGGGCTGCCTTTTCCTCGGGCGAAACCGCCCGAAAATAGGCGTCGGGGTCGAAGCGGTGGAGCGGCCACGCGGTGCCCTGGGCGCACTCGAGCAGCAGCCCGTACAGCCGGTACGCCAGCAGCCCGAAGCAGCTGTTGAACAGCTCCGGCGAGCGGGACAGCCCGGTCAGCTCGCGGACCAGCTCGCCCGTTTCTTCCGGAGAAGCTTCGCCTCCCGACAGCTTCAGCCCTTCGACGAAACGGTGGACCCGCGACACCCAGTCCATGTAATTCGTTCCGCCCGGACCGACCATGTCCTCGTAATAAAACACCCGGTTGCTCGGATGCAGGCTTCGCCACCGGACGGCCGTCGCCGCCTCCTCGAGCAGCCTCGGCAGCGCCGAAGCTTCCTTGCACAGCGTGCTTATGCCGACGGTCGCCTCGACGTTCAAATACTGCTTCAGGTTCATGCACAGCGACTGCCCGATCAGGTTGAGCTGCGATTTCACCTGGACGGGACGGTCGGGCACGTCGCCGTCGTCGAACTCGATGACGGCGACCAGTCGGCTTCCCGAGTCGTAGAACGCCAGCCCGTTCCAATCCGCAAGGCTCTCCTCCGCGATATTGACCGAGGCGAATTTGAGCAGCTTGCGGTCGCGGAGCGTAATCTCGCGGTTGCTGAAGCCCGCCCGGCCGAACTCGAAATGAACGGTAAGGAGGCCGTACCGTACGCCGCCATGCCGGGCGCCGAGCTGGCTTGTCAGCTCGGCGTAATCGGACGGCTGCAAATCCTTTTCGGTGATGAGCTCGATCAGCGCTTTTTTTCGCTGGGACAGCCGCTCCTCCCCGGATTGTTCCCGGGCGGTGCGCTCCAGCGCCTTGCGCCCGGCTTCCCCTTTTTCCAGCAGCACCCGCTTCACGACCCGGATGAGCTCCTCCAGCTCCACCGGCTTGACCAGGTAGTCCCGGGCGCCGAGCCGCAGCGATTTTTTGGCGAAATCGAATTTCTCGTGCGCCGAAATGACGACGATCGGGAGATGGGGCTGCTCCATATAAATCGCTTCCATCAATTCGATGCCGTTCATCATGCTCATCTGGATATCGGTCAGCACGAGGTCGTAAGCGTCCATCCGCAAATAATCGAGCGCCTCGAACCCGTTGTGAGCCGTTTCCACATGCACGACGTCCAGATTCGACGCGAGCAGCAAATTTTTGATCCCGGCGCTCACTCTCGGCTCGTCGTCGACAACGAGAATTTTGTACATCGAATCCCCCCTCTCCCGTACGCCCCAGTGCGCCACATCGCGCCACATTCGGCCACTGATCCGCCCCATGCAGCGCACCCCGTGCACCACATCGCGCCCTTCGGCCCCCAAGCCTCATCACTGCGTTACGATTACGTCGTCGAACAACGCTTTCGTATTCGCGTACGCCCGCGCGCCCACCTTTCCGCCGGCGAACGTGCCGTCCGTCGCGCCGATTTCCAGAACGCCATCCTTGTAAACCTGGATGGAATCCCCGGCTGCCACGATTTTGTACTCGTGATACGTATCGGGAACGACGCTCGGATTGGCGTAGGCAAGCGTCGTCCGGACGCCGTCGGCGACCTTGACGAGCTCCATTTTGCGGCCGGTGCGGTCGTTGTTTTTCAAGTACAGAACGTAGTGGTTGTTTTCGTCCGCATAACGGAAGACGAGTCCGGCATCCTTGTTTCCGCCCGGATTGTTCGAGACGCTCACCTTCGCCTGCAGCGTATAATCGGTCCAATCGGCTTCTCCCGCTACCGCGTAGCTGTTGCCGCTGCCCGCCTGGCCGACGTAAGCTCCGTCCTGAACCGACCACGTTCCGCTTGTCGCCGACCAGCCGTCCGCGTTCCCGTCGCCGAAGTCGTCGAAAAACAGCGTTCGGTCGACCGCCGGGCCCGACTGAAGCGGCGTGCTCACCGCGTTCGAGGTCGTGTCCGACGTATGAAAATAGTAGGAATGGTTGCCGTAGGGCAGCCTGGTCGTATAGGTATACGCTTTGCCGTCGGCATACGTCGTATCGCCCGGGTCGGCCGGAGCCATCCGGCGGACGACCCCGTCCACGACGACTTCGACCGCAAAGGGCGGCTCGTCGTCCGCATCGGCAAAAGTAACGCTGAACGTGAAATCCGCGGACGGCGGACCCGAAGCGGCGCTCACGCCCCCGGCCGTCAGCGTCGGGGCGCTGCCGCTTGAGACGTTCGTCGCTTTGATTTCGTCGATCAGCATTTCGCCGTAAGCCCCGCCTTCCTGCTTCAGCCAGACGGCGATTTTGACGGTTCTCTTGTTCAGCGCCGGAACGAGCGCGTCGAGGTCGAATCGCAGCTCGGTCCAGGACGTCGGAACGGCCGTCCAGCCGCCGGTCAGATTCGCCGTCCGCGAGCCGTCCTGTACTTCGATTCGCGTGCGAAGGTCCGCGTAGCCCGGGTTTTTCAGCGTCACGTTCAAATAACGGTAGCCCGACAAGTCCACTATATCATGCGACGGCTGAAATTTTGCCAGCGAACTGCCCGAGGTCGGGGTTTGCGCGAACTTGCCCGCCGTGCGCCCGTCCTCCGTCACTTTGGCGAACGTTCCCGCGCCGCCGCTCTGGTTGTACCAGTTGACCCAGTTCGTGTTCGCCGCCGATCCGCCCCACCAGCCGCCACCGCCGAAATCGTCGTACAGCAGCGGGTTCGCCGGGTCCGGCAGCGGCGGCGCCACCGTGTAGTGCGTCGAGCTGTACGTGACGTTTCCGTTCGAATCGACGCCTCTCACATCGACTCTTTTGTTCGTATACGGCGCGCTGCCGCTTTCATCGATGGCGGCGGCGTAGACCGCGCCCGACGCCGACATCGGCGCGAACCCCCCGCCAGCCGGCGCATACTGGACGGAGCCGACGCCGGGCGCGCGGTCGGCGAGCAAGGCGACGCTGCCGCGGACGTAGTCCCCGATGACGGGGGACAAAATCGGCAGCGGCTCCGGGGCCGTTCCCCCGGCCGAGCCCGCCCCCGCCGTCGCGCCGAGCCCCATGACGGCATACAGCAGCCCCGCCTGGATGCTGACGCTGAATTCGTTGTACCGCCACTGGCTGATGTTGTCGCGATAAAGGGAGCGGTCCTCGTACCAGGGGCTTGCGCTCGTTTTGCTCATCGTGTCCTTCATGTTCGGCCCGCTGACCATCGCCCCGGGAATGACGATGCCGAGCCCCTCTGCCTTGTTCGCTTCCTCGTCGAACCGGGTGTGCAGGAAATCGACGTAGTCCGTGCCGATGCCCGACACCCAGCTGATGTTCCACGGATTCGCCCCGAAAATCCAGTACATGCCCTTCTGCACGGCCCGCAGCGCCGCCGGATCCCCGAACAGCTCGTAGTAACGCATCAAATCGCCCAGATAAGAGGCGTGAGGCTCATTGACGCCGAAATTTTTGAACTGGTTAAACACGCCATAAGGCGTATCGTCCGCCACCGACAGGAAGTAGTCGACCTGCCGCTTGAGCAGGCCGTGAATGTGCGCCTGCGTCCCCGCGTCCATGACCGGATAGAGCTCGGCCATCGAGATCGGCGCCATGTCCCAGTAATTCGTCGCGTACAGGTCCTCGAAGGCCAGCCCGCCGATCGTCGCGGCCGCGGCATCGCGATAGGCCGTATCGCCCGTCAGCAAAAACAGCTCCGCCTGCGCCAGCAGCAGCGAATTGGGAAGGCCTCCCCTCGTGGAATAGGAGCCGATCGGGCCGTTCGGATTCGCCTCCGCATACTCGTAGAACACTTCCGCCGCCGCCTCGCATTCGTCGGCAAAGGCGGTCAGCTCCGCGACAAGCGAAGCGTCGACGTCTCCTTGCGCGATCGCGGCGTGGATCGCGCGGGCCGTCGCGGCGAGCGTGCCCGCCGACTTCGCCGACCCGCCGACGCTAAGATCCGTCAGCTTCCGGTCGTCCGCCGTATTCGGCACGTTGTCCGTCGACTTGTGCGGATGCTGGAAAGTCGCGTTGTTCCGGATGTTGTACATGGCCCCGCCAAGCCGGTCGGCGAACTTGATCAGGTACTCGCTGCCGAAGATCGCCTCGTCCACCAGGTCGGGAACGCCGTTGCCGTCGTTGTCGAACTTGACGTTCGGCGAATCGGCGTGGCGAACGTAGGCCAGGGCGATTTGCGCGCCGACCCACTGGTTGCCGCCGTACTTGCCGTAATCGCCGGCATCGTACCAGCCGCCCGTCAAATCGTAGTGCGCCGTGCCGTCCTCCGATTTGGCGTCGTCCAGATGCCCGGCCGGATGGAAGGCCTTGGCCGACGGCGCCGCGGTGCTGTATCCCGGCGGATAAACGTCCGAAGTCGCGACGCCGGCGCGCTGGATGCGGTAAAACGCCGTCATCTCGTCCTTGTAGCGGTCCCAAACGTTAGGCGCGATCGGAAACGGATACGACGAAATGCCGTTCGTCATAATCGCGTAGGCTTCTCCGGGAGCGGAAACCGCCGAGAAATCGATCGTATAGACGTGCTTGCCCCAGACGATTCCCTCATAAACCATGCTGCCGGCATCGACGACCGCTCCGCCGTTGGCAATTCGATAAGTCGTGTCGGTCAAATAAGTCGTCGACGTCACCGAAGCGCTCTTGAAATCGCCCGCGCTATAGCCGGCCTGGCTGACGACGACGTCGACGAGATGCTCCGAATAGACGACCGTCGGCCCCGGCTGCACGGGGGTGGCGACTTCGTCCGAAGTGGCGTCCGTCGTTCGAAAATAATACGAATGGCTGCCCGGCGCCAGTCTGGTGGCGAACGCATATGTTTTGCCGTCCGTATAATCGGCGTCCGCCGGGTCCGTCTCCCTCATGTCGTAGGCCGTATCGTCGATGACCGTCTGGATGGCGAACGGCTTCTCGTTGTCGGCATCGGCATATGTCGCGGTAAAAAAGTACATCGTATTCTGGTTATCGACGCCGCTCGAATTGGACGTCATGCCGGCATCCGTCAGCGTCGGCGCGGTGCCGGTCGACGCCGTCGTCGCGAAAATGCCGTCGATCAGCATTTCGCCGTACTGCCCGCCCGTCTGGTTCAGCCAGACGACGAGCTTGACCGCTTTTTTCCGAATGGTTGGCGTCAGCGCGTCCAGATCGAACGAAAGCTCGGTCCATTCCTCCGGAACCGTCGTCCACCCGTTCGTCAAGCCGTAGTTCGTCGTGCCGTCGTTGATTTCGAGCTTGATGCGCGATTCGGGGTAGCCCGGATTTTTTAACGTAAAATGCAAGTAGCGGTACCCCGTCAGATCAACGGTCTCGTTCATCGGCTGAAACTTCGCCCACGATGCCGGCGATGCCGGCGTTTGCGCGAACTTGCCGACCGAGCGGGAATCCGCCGTCGTCTTCGCGAAAGCGCCCGTGCCGCCGTTTTGGTTGTACCAGTTCGTCCAGTTCTGCTTGTACAGCCCGCCGCCGGCAAAATCGTCGTACAGCAGCGGGTTCCCCGGCCCCGGAAGCGGCGGGACGGCCGCCGTTGCGAAGCCGCTCGCCCCTGACAGCAATTGCAGGGCCAGCAGGAGACCCAGACCGAGACGCAGCATTTTCCTCGTCAATTCGCGCTTCTTTGTCGCTTTTCGCATCGTCCATTCCTCCGTTCGTTCGGATGGTCACGGCAGGCTCGTTACGGCGATATCGTCAAACAGCGCCTTCGTGCTGGCGTAAACCCGGGCCCCGATCTTGCCCGCCGCGTGCGCGCTGTCCGTCGCGCTCACCTGAAGGACGCCGTCCTGGTATGCTTCGATGACATCGCCGTCGACAACGATTTTGTACGTGTAAAAGGTGTCCGGAGCAATGCTCGGATTGGCGAAGCCCAGCGACGTCTGGACGCCGTTTTCGAACTTCGCGAGCTCCATTTTGCGGCCGGTTCGGTCGTCGTTTTTCAAATACAGCGCGTAAAAGTTGTCGGGATCCGCATAGCGGAAAACAAGCCCGGCGTCCTTGTTGCCGCCGGCGTTGTTCGTTACGTTCACCTTCGCCTCCAGCGCATAGTCCGTCCATGCGGCGTCGCCCGCGACGGAGAAGCTGCGCGAGCTGCCCGCGGTGCCGCTGTAAACGCCCGACTCGACCGTCCACGTTCCGCTCGTCGGCGTCCAGCCGTCGGCGTTGCCGTCATGGAAGTCGTCGACAAACAGCGTCTGCCCGGCGCCGGACAGATCGAAGCTCGCCTTGAACGTCTTCCCTCTCGCCTGGTTGACGTTCACCGTGAATTTGATCGTCGGCGCCAGCTGCGTCACCGTGATGCCCGGATCGGCGGCATAACCGCTCGCCGCGCGGGCCAGCTCGACCTCGATCGTCCCCGCGTTGGCCTGCGTCGGATCGGAGATCGCGACGTCCAGCGCCTCGCCGGCCTGCTCCCGCGTCATGACGGACGCCTTCTTGTTCACCGCTATGAAATCCGCCGTCTCCGGAGCGTCCGTCCAGAAGTTGGCGCCGACGATGCCGAGCGTCTTCTCCTTGACGGCTTGCACGCTTGCCGAGTTTTCCAGCACCTCGATATTCGGATTGGCGGCGTAGGCGCCGACCTCCGCGCTCGTCTTGTTCGGCAGCAAAACGTACTGGTAGCCGGCGCCGGCCGGATTCGCGCCGTGGTTCATCCACAGCTTCACGTAATTGCGGGTGACGTTCGCCGCCGGAGTGACCGGGCGGTTGTTGATTTGCTTCCAGTTGCCGGTCCGCGCCTCGCGAAGTGCCGCAAGATCGGCCGATTGGGGAAAGTAGTATCCGATATCCGCGCCCGGAGCGCTTCCCGCAAGATGCGCCCATTGGACCCCGGTCAGCGTCTGCGACCATCCGAGGCCGGACGGCTGAAGGGCGCCGTCGACCGTCAGCGCGTTCGTGCCCGCGTCGCCGATTTTGCGGTTTTCGACGATCGTTTCGACCGGAACGCCATCCGCGCTTGCGATGCCCGCGCCGAGCGCGACGATCTCGTCGTCGAACATGAACCAGGATTTTTTCGCCGTCAGCGTCGTCGCGGCATAGTTCAGGTCCATGCCGGAAACGCCGTACGTATCCAGCAGCGCCGTTCCGCCCGTCCAGTTGTTCGCGCTCAAATGAGGCGTTGCGGACACGCCCGACAGCACGGTCGTGCCCGGCAGACGGTACGCGTCGACCGTCGGCCAGTAATCGCCGCTGTACTGGTTCTGGTCGCCGTTGTACAAATACGTCGTTCCGGCGGACGTATACCAGCCCCGGCCGTTTTCGCTGTTGATCGCCTCGTAGCTCGACGTCCGGCTGGAGTACATAGCCAGTCCGAAGCCGTACCCGGGGCGCACCTGAACGGCCTTGTCCATCCGCGAAAACTGCGCGTATCCCGCCTGCTCGCTTGCCGGCGCGACCGCCGGATCGGCCAGCAGCGCCTTCGCCCGCGTCAAATGCTTCAGCGGCGCGTTCGCGAGGAAATCCAGGGCGCCGTCGGCCAGAATCCATCCCTTGACCATGCTCTTGAACGCCTCCGCGTCCGCCGCCGGGGCGATCTCCGCCAGCCGGAGAATGCCCTGGATCGCCGCATGGCCCGCCGCATGATCCTGCCGGTAGTGGCGCGAGATTTCCCGGCCGCGCACCATGTCCATCATCGCTCCCTTGTAGATGACCGGGCGATACGAGCGGTGCACCCACTGCCAGACGTTGGCCTGGTCCGGATCGGTCACCTGCCACGCCGTGCCGTGCAGCAGCGCCATCAAGTCGCCGACGGCCTGCAGCAGATCGATCCCGTAGCCGCCGGTATACGCGATCGTTCCGTGCTGGATGAACGAACCGTCCGCGTAAAACCCGTCGCCGCTCGTCACGTAATTGAAAATGGGCGACAGGCCGTCCCTCGCGTCGGCCAGCTTGACGCCGTCCTTCGCGATGACGCCCCGCACGCCGACGACGATCCCCTTCCACGCGCGGTTCGCCCCCGTCTTGTTGACGACCGGCGAAAACCGCTCGACCGCGTTCGTATAATTCGCGATCTGGCTGCCGGACAGCAGGTCGTACATGAGCACGGCGGTATCGTTCAGCGCCATCGGAATGCCGATTTCCCAGTCCCACCAGTTGCTCGTCCCGCTCGGCGTCGTCACGACGAATTCGTGGTACCGGGTGGCGTACATGTAGTCCAGCGCGCCGACGATGTCCGCCGCCAACGCCGGATCGCCGGCCAGCGCCGAGCCGGGCGTCGAATAGGCCAGAGCCATCGCCCGGAGCCGTTCGTACGCCGTCCGGATATGGACGGAGTGGCCGACGTTCGGAATATCGCTCCACAGATGCGTCCGCGTTGCCGACTTGTTCATGCTCTGCCAATAGCCGTTCGCTTCCGCGGCCTGCGCCGCCACCGCCGCCGAGACGTCGGCGTCCGCCGGATCCAGCGGCTCTCCCGTCAGCATCTTCCGCCACTTGTCCCGCATCGCGTCATACTCGTCCGCGGCCTGCGCCGTGCGATCGCTGCCGCCCCCAGGAATGTAAACGCTGCCAAAATACTCAGGCATAAAACGGCTTTCAAGGCCGCCGCTCTCATCGTTCCCTCTCCTTTGCCGTTTGATCGGGGGTGCGGCCTTCGGGCCGCACTCTCCCTCGAACCTTTACCAGAACAATTCGGCATCGCCCTTCAGCTTCAACAGCGCCTCCGCGAAAAAATAATCGCCGTAAATGAGCGGCGTCTCCACCTCCCCTCCCCGCGGAAAATTCCCGGTTCCTTTGACAATCAAGGCTTCTTCCGACGGTTCGTCCGGCGTATAGCGTTCGAACAGCGATCGGACGAGTTTTGCGCCCCATTCCCGATAGCCGGCCGCTTCCTCCGGCGAAACGAGGCGGGACATTTCCAGCAGCCCGCTCGCCGCGCATGCCGCCGCCGTCGAATCCTTCGCCCGGCGCCCGTCCTCGGGCGCCCTGAAATCCCACGGGGGAACGAGGTCTTCCGGCAAATTGGCGACGAAGAAACCGGCCGCCTTGCGGGCCGCCTCCAAAAACCGGATTTCCTTCGTGTAGCGGTAGCTGATCGCGAACCCGTAGATCGCCCAGGCGGAGCCCCGGGACCAGGCCGAATCGGGGGCGTAGCCCTGCCCGCCGAGCGCCTCGATTTTTTCCCCGGATTCCGGATCGAACCGGACGATATGGCAAACCGAGCCGTCGGGGCGGATGAAATGTTCCCGCGTCGTCTCCGCATGGGCCGCGGCGATATGCCGGTAGCGCGGATCGCCCAGCTGCTCGCTCGCCCAATACAGCAGCCCCAGGTTCATCATGCAGTCGATGATCGCCAGTCCCTCGCTGCCCTCGTAAAGCCAGGCCCGAATGAAGCGGCCCGGCAAATTGAACCGGCTGGCTAAATGGCTGGCCGCGATCAGCCCGCGCCGCCTGGACGGCGGGTTGCCCGTTATTTTGAAGTTGGCGACAGCCGACAGGCTCCACATAAAGCCGTTATCGTGGTGCAGCTCCTCGTACTCCTGCAGCGGCCCGTCCAGCTTCGCCTCGATGCGCTCCGCGATGTCCCGGAACCGCTCGTCCCTCGTTCTTCGGTAGACGAGCCACAACAGGCCCGGCCAGAAGCCGTTCGTCCAGCAGTGCGGCTCCCGGTTGTCGTACTTGCCGCCGACGGACGCCAGCGGAAACGTGTCCCCGATCGACGCATGCGTGCGCTCCAATTTGTCCAAAACGTATTGCCAAGCCCGATCTTCCCAACCGCTCATGCGCTTTTCTCCCATCTTTCGCTCCGGCCGCGGAAGAAAGGCTTCCTTTCGGAAACCTTTCCCCGTCCGGCCGCTTAATTTTTGTTTTCCAACAGCCACGCGTCGATTTGCGCCTGCAGCTCCGCCTGCACCTTTTCGATTCCCGCCGCTTTCAGCTTGCCGTTTCTCTCTTCGAGCAGCGCGGAAGGATTCGGGGCGGCGCCCGTGGCGAGCGTCGCGTATTCGCTCATGACGCCGGCCAACTGGGAAACTTCGTTCTTCACCTTCGTGTCGTCAAACGCAAAGCCGAGCAGCGGAAACCGCGTCGCTTCTTCGTTGAACGTTTTCCAGCTTTCGTACATGTCGTCGGGCTGTCCCGGCTTGAGGTAGTTCAGCATTTGGCTGCCGAGCACCCAGTGGACGTTCGGAACGTAGCCGGAATCCGGAATCAGCTCGATGCGATTGTCCCCGACCTTCTTGTAATGCTTGTCTTCGATTCCGTGCACGAGCAGGTTAATGACGTAAGGATCGGTATGCAGGTAGTTCAGCACCATCATTGCGCGCTCCGGATCTTTGGACGTCCGGGAGATCGCCAGCAACGAGCCCGTGGCCGCGTCGGTATCGACGACCGGCTCGGCGACGACGTGGGACACGAAGTCGTACTTGTTGTCCGTCGACAGCTTCAGTTCGATGTCCGAGCCCGGCTTCCAGGTCGCCCGCTGCATCCAAAGCTGCCCCTGCTTGCGCAAATCCGCGAGGTTGGCCGTATTGGTTGCCGCGTCGGCGTTCGTGTACCCTTTTTCGTAATATTCGCGGTACAGCTCGTATTCTTTTTTGTTGATTTCGACGATTTCCGGATCGAGCAGCGATTTCACCTTCGGATCGGCCGCCTTGTAATCGACCAGGAACAGCGGCATCTTGCTCAGCTTCGGCCCGATGCTGCGGTAATTGGAATTCGTTTCGTACATCAGGTTGTCGCCCTGGCTGCCGGAGCCGACGATGTTCAAAATGAGTCCGGGCTCCTTCTCCTTCAGCAGCTCGAACCACGGCCGCAGGTCTTCCATCCGGTTGATCTGCTCGATCGGAATGTTGTATTTGTCGACGATATCCTTGCGATAGGTGAACGACAGGCCTTGCGTGATTTCCTTGTTTTGCGGGATTGCGTACAGCTTGCCTTCGAAACGCGGCGCTTCGAGATAGAGCGGGTTCAGCGATTGCTTGATGCCCTGGCCGTATTTGTCCAGCAGCTCATCCAGCTCCAGATAGGCGCCCTTCGTGACGTTCCCGAAGTAGTTCAGCCAGGAAGCCGCGAAAATCAGGTCCATTTGCTCGCCGGTGTTCATCATCAGCTCGGTCTTCTGCTTGTATTCGCTGGAAGCGATCGGACGCAGATCGATCGTCGCGTTGATTTTGTCCTTGAAATACTCGTTCAGCTTCTCCTCGATCAGCGCGTCGTCCTGCTGCGGCGTCGCCTGGTAGACGATCGACACCTCGTACGGGGCCAGCTCCGCCCCGGCCGACGGCTCCTCCGACGGCGCGGGCGAAGCCGGGTTTGCCGCCGACGGACTCGGAGCCGTGCTCGACGCCCCCTCGTTGCTGCCGCCCCCGCCGCCCGAGCAGGCCTGAAGCAGCAGCGCCAGGCACAGCGCGGCCGCCAGCGCCAGGCCGCCTTTCCATTTTCCTCGTTTCATGTTCCGTAACCCTCCTGTAAACGGTTTCTTGTTTTTATAATAGAACGGCTGCAGAGCTCCCGCCGAATCTTGGTCGACGTTTCTCTTTGGCCGGCTCTACCCTCGACTGCAATTACCCCTTGATCGCGCCTACGGTCAGTCCTTTGACGAAATATTTCTGAAAAAACGGATAGACGATCAGAATCGGCCCCATCCCGACGATGGCCATCGCCATTTGCAGCGACTGGTCGGGAAGCTTGCTCATCAGCTCCGGATTTTGAGCCGCGACCGTAATGTTGTTCCGCAAATACTGGACATCGTTGATGACCCTTCGCATCAAATACTGCAGCGGATACTTGTCCTCGCTGTCGATGTACAGCAGCGCGTTGAACCAGTCGTTCCAGTAGGCGATCGTGCTGAACAGCGCCATCGTCGCGAGCACGGGAAGCGACAGCGGCAGCACGATGCGGAAAAAGATGCGGATTTCCCCGGCCCCGTCGATCCGGGCGGAATCGATCAGCGACGGATGAATCGTCGATTGGAAAAACGTCCGCATGATGATGACGTTAAACGGGACGATCAGCAGCGGCAATATGAGCGCCATGTACGAGTCTTTCAAATCGAGCACCTGCGTGTACACCATATAGCGGCTCACCATCCCCCCGTTGAACAGCATCGTGAAAAACAGGAAGAAGGTGAAAAACGCGCGAAACGGATAATCGCCCCGGGAAATCGGATAGGCGAACAGGGCCATCAGCAGGACGCTGAGGATCGTGCCGGCGATCGTAATGCCGATGCTGACGGCGTAGCCCCCGACAATCGTCGAGTAATCCTTGAACAGCGCTTCGTAGGCAACCAGGGAGAACGTCTCCGGGAAAAAGCTGTAGCCGTTTTTCAGGATCGCGTCTCCGTCGGACACCGACACCATGAAGACGAGAACGACCGGCAGCACGAACAGCAGCGACAGCGCGACGAAGCCCATGTGAAGCAGCGCGTTGGAAATCGGGGAAATCTGGCTCCAGTGACGCGAACGGGTTTTCATTTTGTTCACCTCTCAGTTGCTCTTTCTTTAAAATAGCGCCTGCTCGCGGTTGATTTTGCGGACGACCGCGTTCGTGGCCAGCACCATGACGAAGCCGAGAACGGACTGCATGAACGCCGCGGCCGACGACATGCCGATATCGTTCAATTCCAGCAGCGACCGGTACACGTACGTGTCCACGACGTCCGTCGTCGGATAAAGCGCGCCGGAATCGAGCGGCACCTGGTAAAACAAGCCGAAGTCCGCCGTGAAAATGCTGCCCATCGACAGGATCGTCATGATGATGACGACCGGCTGGATCGTCGGCAAGGTGATATGGAAAATTTGGCGCCATTTGGACGCGCCGTCCAGGACGGCGGCCTCGTAATATTCCGGGTCGATGCCGGCCATGGCCGCGATGTAGATAACCGCTCCCATCCCGACGCCCTGCCATGCGTTGACGAGAATCAATATGAACGGCCAGTACTCTTTTTCCGAATACCAGAACACCGGATCGATCCCGAACCGCTCCAGCACCGTCGCGTTCATAAACCCTTGCGTCGGATTAAGAAACGCGTAGACCAGATAGCTGATGACGACCATCGACAGGAAGTAGGGCATCAGGATGAACGTCTGATAAAATTTGGCGAGGAAGCGGTTTCGCAATTCGTTGACCGCAAGGGCGAGCGCCACCGACAACACGAGATTGATCGACATGAAGGCAAGGCTGTACAGGACGGTATTGCGCGTAATGCGCCACAGCGAACCGGAGTTGAACAGGAACGAAAAATTATCGAATCCGACCCAAGGGCTCCCCCAGATGCCGTCGATATAGTTCACGTTTTTGAAGGCGATGAACAGCCCGAACATGGGCAGGTAGCTGTGGATGACGATCACGACGGCGGCCGGGACCGTCATCAGCGTCAAGTAGCGGTACTTCCACAGATTCTTGAGGAATCCCGCTTTCCGCGTCAGCGGGCGAAGCGGGGGGCCCCGTCCCGGTCCCGGGCGATTGCGGCTGCTTTCAACTGGCACACTTCCTTTCGGTTTGTGCTTTCAGTATAAAAGCGCGGGCCGGCGAATTCGATGACCGATTCTCGTTTCGGCGTGACGGATTTTCGGATGGGGGGAGAAAAAAGAGCATAAAAAAGAAGGCAGCGGCTGCCTTCGGCATAGCGAAAAAGAATCGGGCCCGGGAGATCGTTGCAGCGGCTCCCCGCCGTTTGAGCGCATCAAGACCGCCGCGCCGGCCCGGTCGTCTCCCGTACGATCAGGTCGACCGGCAGCACTTTCGTCCGTTCCTCGCCGGGCTTGCCGTCGATCAGGTCGAGCAGCATATGCACCGCTTCGCGTCCTTTTTCCAAAATGTTCTGCGAAACCGTCGTAAGCGACGGGGACGTGTATTCGGACACGAACAAGTTGTCGAAGCCGATGACCGAACAGTCTCCGGGCACGGAGCGGCCGAGCTCGCGCAGCCCTTTGAGCAGGCCCATCGCGCTGATGTCGGAAAAGGAAAACACGGCCGTCACCCCGTCCATCGCGGCGAGGCGGGAAGCCGCCCGGTAGCCGCCTTCGAGCGAAGTCGGCAGCTTGATCATCAGCCCGGGATCGTACGGAATGCCGGCTTCCGCCAGCGCGTCCCTATACCCGAGCCAGCGCTCGTGCAGGACGCCGTAATACGGGATGCGTTCGATCGGCACGTCGCCGACGAGCAGCGCGATCCGCCGGTGGCCCTGGTTAATCAGGTACGACGTCGCCTTGTAGCTGCCCTGCCGATCCGCCAAATACACCTGGTAAAAATCCGGGCTGCGCAAATAGCTGTCGATAAAAACGGCGGGAATGCCGAGCTTCACGACCCGCTCGACCGCCTGCGAGCCTTCGTTCGTGCCCATGACGATGAGGCCGTCGAGCCGCCGTTCCTTGACGAACGCAAACGTTTCCGTCGCCTCGTCGATTCCGGTCAGGATCACATGGAACTTCCGCCCGCGCGCTCCTTCCTCCACGCCCGCCAGCAGGTCCCAGTAAAACGGATTGTCCTGCAGCCGGCCGGGTTGCATCGTCGGGACGACGACGCCGATCAGATCCGTCCGCCGCGTTTTCAGGTTGCGTGCCTGAAGGTTCGGCGTGTAGCCCATTTCGCGGATGATCCGCTCGATTTTTTGCTTCGTTTTGGTGGAAACCCGGCCCTTCCCGTTGATGACGTTCGACACGGTCGCGATCGAAACGCCCGCCTCCGCCGCCACGTCGACGATGCTGATTTCCTTGTTCATGGGAGCACTTCCGTTTCTTTTCCTGTCATTCCGACACATTCTAATTAAACGTTTTACCCATTATAGCGTACGGAAACGAAACGGGACAACCGGAGTCGGAGGCGCCGTTTTACGCTAACCCGTCATGCAGTCCGTCCAGTACCCTTTCGGCCTGCCAATCCCACGGCTTCAAGCCCTGAATGTTATAAAAAACCCCCCGTTGACGGACATCCGTCCGCCAACGGGGAGCTAAAACGCGATGCGTTCACCAGCCGACGTTGCCCGGGCCGCGCACGATCGTAAACAGGTTGTTCGGATTGTTCAGCGCGCCGGAAGCGGCCCCCGATACCGTCACGTTGCCGAACGTGCCCGTCCCGGTTACGCCGTCGAAGTTCAGGCCGAACGTGCCCGCCCCCTCGATCGACACCCGGTTGAAGCTGACGTTTTGGATCGTCCGGTTGTAGCTGAATTTGACGCCCTCGTACGTGCTGTCCTTGATTTCGACGTCCTCGATCGCGATCGGAGCCGTTATATTTTGGTTCTCCGCGTAGATCCAAAGGCCGCCGAAGCTGGTGTTCCAGTTCGGCTCCCAGCCGCCGGTACGGAGCAGCGTATTGCGCTTCAGCTCGGTCGTGCCGCTGAACGAAACCGCATTGAACCGGGTGCTGACGACGATGCCCGAAGACGCCGTGACCGTATCCGCGCCGACGTTGTCCAGAATTTTGTTGTCCTTCCCGCCGTACAGCGCGAACGCGTTCGCAAGCATCGGGGCCTGCGCCGTGTTATAGCGGAACGAGTTGTTCTCGTTCGGCGCTCCGTCGGACCACATGGCGAACGCGTCGTCGCCCGTGTTGCGGACGCTGAGGTGGCTGACCGTCGTATTTTTGACGCCTCCGTGCAGATTGACGCCGTCGGCCCAGGTGTTGCGGACGTTGCCCCCGACGACATAGAGGCCGTCGGTTCCGGCTTGCAGCCAGTAGCCGACCTTCATATGTTCGATCCATACGTTCTGGATAAGCGACCCTGCGCCAAAATTCCCCTCGAAGCCCGCATGGTCTGCCGCGTCGTTACGGTACAGCGAATCGCCCGTCAACGCCAGATCCGCGACGGTGACGTTGCCGCCGACGCCGTAAAACCCGCCTTTGCCGCCGGTCCCGAGAAGCTCGGAATGCCACGTGCCCGCGCCGCGAATGTGAATGTCGCTTACGTCGACCCGGTCGTTCATCCGAAACGTGCCGGCCGGAATCCAAACGCCCGCCATGCCGGTCGACCGAGCGTCGGCGATCGCGGCGCGAATCGCGGCCGTGTCGTCTCCCGCATCGTTTGCGACGGCGCCGAAGGACGTAATGCTGACGAAGCCGGCCGGCATGGCATAGGGCGCATCCGCCTGCTCCAGGTCGATCAGGTCGATCGTATAATAGGCGGCCGTATCCCCGGAATCCTTCTGCAACCTTACGGTCGCGCCGGCCTGAATCTCCGAGACGAGAAACCGGCTTTCGTCGTAAAAACGGTGCGCGTTCCCGTTCGCGGGGTTGTCGTTGTACGGATAAGCGCCGTAAGTCCACGCATAACGCGACGTAAGATCGAGCGCCTGTCTCTTCGTTCCGTTCACGTACAGGCTCAGCGTCGCGTTCGTTCCGCCGCCGCCGGCGCTGTCCGGCATGCTGTAGCGGACGACGAGCGCATTCGCCGACTTCGGCGCCGTCCATTCCACGTAATGCCCCGTCTGGGTCAATTTGACCGCCCGGCGGCCGGACGATTCGGCTTCGACCGTCAAGTAGTTGCGTCCGGGGCCGAGAAGCTGGGCGTTCGTCGCGCCGTTCTCCGCCTCCAGCTCCGCATACGGAAGCGTAGCCCCGCGAGCGGCCAAGGCAGCGCCGCCCGCCAGCGTCAAGGAATCGAGGCTTACGTTGCCGCTGTTTGCGGAGTCGTAGCGGTAGGAAATCGTATTCAGCCCTTTTCGCAAAGGCAGCGTTTCGGTTTTGCTCGCCCAGACCGTCGGGCCCCCGGTTGCGGGCAGCGTCGTCGCGAGCGCGAACAGCCCGTTGACGTACACGTTCAGCGTTTTCGCCGAGCCCGTTCCGTTCGCGTAGCGAAGCTCGGCCGAAGCGTTGCCCGCCGCCCCGGCGTTCACCGTAAACACCGCCCGCGCGCCGGCCGAAACGAAGTTCGTCAAACCGGATGCCGTCCTCGTCACGCCGCCCGAGTAAAACTGCTCCTCCGCCTCGTAAACGTTCGGCGCGCCCGGTTCCGGATCCGCCGATACGGGGCCGAGAACGAGGCGGTCCAGGTTCACGTTGCCGCTGTCCGTCTGATCGAACTTATAGACGATCGAATTCGCGCCCGCGTTTAGCGTCACGTTCTCCGCATGCGTCCCCCAAGCGCTCCAGCCCGCCGTCGCCGCAAGCGCGATTTGCCTCAGCTTGACTCCGTTCACGTACAGGCTGAGCGTTTTCGCCGAACCCGTTCCGTTCGCGTAACGAAGCGTAATGTCGCGGCTGCCCGCCTCGGCGGCATTCACCGAGAACGTGACGGCCGCGCTCCCCTTGTTCCCGTCGGTAAAGCCGTCCACGAAGCCCGCGCCGCTATAGCCCGCATGCTCCGTCGCCACGGACGCTCCGCCGGACAGCGCCGCCGCTTCGGCTTCGTAAACGTTCGGATCGGCGGGAGCCGGAACGTCGATGTCGATTTTGTCCAGATTGACGTTGCCCGAATCGGAATCGTCGAACTTGAAGCCGATCGTATTCGCGCCTGCCGCGAGCGTCAGCGTCTCGGCCTTCGCGGCCCAACTGCTCCAGCCTGCGGTGGCGGGCAGCGTCGTTTGCCTGATTTTCGCGCCGTTGACGTATAGGCTGAGCGTCTTGTCGCTCCCGGTACCGTTCGCATAACGAAGCGCGGCCGTATGAGCGCCCGCCAACGCCGCCGTATAGGAAAACCGGACCAGGGCGTTTCCCTTGTTGCCGTCGGTAAAGCCGCCGACGAAGCCCGCGCCCGAATAACCCGCGTGCTCGGTTTCGGCGACGGCGCCGCCCGAAAGCGTCGCGGACTCGGCTTCCAGCGAGACGGCAAGCGCCTTGCCGGGCGCTCCGAGCAGCGCGAGCGCAAACGACAGGGCAAGCATCGCGGACAACCCCGTTTTCGCCATTTTCACGAACATATTCTCAACTCGACCTCCTGTAAGACGGGAATGTCAATCCCGTCATCCCATTTTTTTGGAAACCGCTTTCAAATAAACCGGAAGACAACCCCCGTCTCGGGCCGGCAGCCTTTGACAGGGGCGTTCTTAAGCGAAATTACGAGCGAATCCAATTCAATTGCGCCAGCAGCCGGTAAACAAGCTGCGCGGCTTCCGCCCGGGTCGCCTCCCCTTGCGGCGCGAGCCTGCCGTCCGGGCGGCCCTGCAGCAGGCCGAGCGCAACCGCTTCGCCGAAGTCGGCCCGCGCCCATTCGGCGACGAGCGCCCCGTCCGCGAAACCGCCCAAGTCCGCGGCTTCGGCGGCGCCGCCGGGCAGCGCGAGACGCCAAGCACGCATGAGCAGCGCGACCGTCTGCTCGCGCGTAATCCGCTCGTGCGGATGGAAGACGCCGTCCGCGAAGCCGTTCGCGAGCCCGGCGGCCGCGGCGGCCTCGGCGGCGCCCGCGAACCAGGCGTTCGCCGGGACATCGGCAAACCGGCCGGGCGTTCCGCTTCCGGCGGGCAGACCGAACGCCGCGGTCAGCATGGCGGCGAACTCGGCGCGCGTCACGGGATCGCCCGGAGCGAAGCGGTCCGCTTCCCGGCCATTCAGGATGCGGCGGGAGGCGAGCGCGGACACCGCGTCGCGCGCCCAATGGCCTTGAACGTCGGCGAACGCGCGCGGCTCGTCGATGACGACGAACGTGCCCGAAGCCACGGTGCGGACAACCGTGACGACCGTGCCGTCCTCGAGCGTGCGGAACGTCGCCGGCACCGGCCTCCATTTGCCGGAAGCCTCGTCGTAGGCCATGCCGCCCGCCGTCGCCAGCGTTACCGTGCCGTTCGCCGGAAACTCCAGGGTCGCAAACGTACGGCCGGTCAAGCCCTCTGCCGTTCTGCCTCCGCCGGTCGCGACCGAAACGCCGACCTCGTATGCGTCGCTGCGAACGGCGCTTCCCGGCTCGAACGCCGCGGAGCCGTTCGCCTTGCCGAGCCGGATCCGCAGCTCGGCGCCTTCCGGCGCCGGCGAGCTGCCGGCAATCGCGTCGACCGGCAGCGAGAAGGCAAGCCCCGGCACGGCGTTCAGGCGGACGTCGAGGACGGCGTTTACCGGAGCGGCCGACCTGAGCGCATCCAGCGGCAGCGCGACGACCGCCGTCCGAGCGGTGCCCGAGACGTTCAGCGTCAGCGCGGGACGAGCGCCTTCCAACGCTTCCAACCCTTCCAGCGCCGCGATCAGCGCCTTGCCGTCCACGACCGCTTCGTCGTAGACGTTTCCGTTCGCGTCCGTTTTCGGGACGGAAGCGACTTCAAGCGCGTTCGGCGGGGACGGCGGTTGCGGCTGAGGCTGAGGCACGACCGCTCCGCCAATGCCGTCCGACGGGCCGGGTACGGCGACGGTCAGCGCGGCGGGCGTCCACAGGCCGGCCGCATCCTGGCTCCAGATGCGGATCGCGCCGCCGTACGGAAGGGCTCCGACGTTCCATTCCGTCGCGGTGGCGTCCGTCCTGACGGGCCCGGCGCCCCAGGACAGGCGGTACCCCGCGATGCCGCCGGCATCGGAAGCCGCCGGCCAGCGGACCGTATACGTGCCGTCGGCCTCCCGCACCGCCGTTGCCCCGGCGCCGCCGGACCATGCGGGGGCGGTCGTGTCCTTCGCGGCGACGCGGAAGATCCGCTCGCGGCCGCCCCAGGATACGGCGACGTTTGCCGTGCCCGTCTTCAGCGCCGTGAGCTTGCCGTCAGCGATCCGCACGACCGTATCGTCGGACGACGACCATACCGCCTCTCCGGCTTCGTCGCCGGCGACGGACACCTGCACCGTCTCGCCCGTTTCGACAACGAACGGCGCCGCCTCGCGGCCGCCTATGCTCGCCCGGAACGGCGGCTCCTCGAAGGAGAAGCCTTCGTCGACCGTCCGGACCTCGAAACCGCCGGCCCCGTCCATGAACGGGCCGACCGTGGCTTTCCGGACGATCGTATTGCCGAACGTCGCTTCGCCCCCGATATTGCCGGCGGCGTGGATGCCCCACGTGCCCGCTCCGTCCACGACGTTGCCGTGCAGCTCGATGCCGCGCGCCGGCGCCTCCCCGAGGAAGGAGATGCCCTGATACGAACTGTCCGCGATCAGGTTGTCGCGAATGCGGATGTCGCCCGTCATCTCCCGGCCGCTGTCCGCGAACAGCAGCAGGCCTCCGAAATCCGCCGGCCAGTTGTGCTCCCGGCCGCCGGTCCGCAGCAGCGTGTTTCGCGCCACTTCGATCGTTCCCTCGAACGGTACGGGAGCATGGCGGGTGCTGACGCTGATGCCCGCGCCGAACGCCACCGTGTCGGAGACGACGTTGTCGGCGACGGTCGCGTTTTTGCCCCCGTAGACCGAAATGTTGCTCGCCAGCCACGGCAGCTCCACCGTGTTGAACCGGAACGTATTGCCTTCGGACTGCGCTCCGCTCGCCCACATCGCCATGCCGTCGTCCCCGGTGTTGCGGAACTGGTTGTGTTCGGCCATGGAGCGGTTCGTCCCGGTGCTGAAGTTGAGGCCGTCCGCGAACGTATTGTGGACTTGCACGCCCGCGACGTACAGGCCGTCCGTGGCCAGGGCCTGCCCGTCCGGCAGCGTCCTCGTCGTCGACCAGATGCCCGTCTTTACGTGTTCGATCCGCACATGCTGCAGCGTCGAGCCCGTGCCGAACGCTCCGTCGAAGCCCGATTCGGGCAGCTCGTCGCGGCGGGCGGTCACCTCCCCGTCGATCGCCAGATCATAGACGCGAATGCGGTTTCCGGCGCCCATGAATCCGCCGCCGACGAGCGTCGTATGCCACTTGCCGGCACCGCGGATCGTCACGTCGGCCACTTCGATCGGGCCTTCGCCGACCCGGAAATCCCCCGGAGGCAGCCAGACGCCCTTTCCCTGGCGTTTGGCGTCCGCGATCGCCTCCTCGATCGCGGACGTATCGTCCAGCCCGTCGTCCGCGACCGCGCCGTAATCGGTGACCGACACGAAATCGGCCGGCTGCGCGTACGGCTCCTCCGCCCAGTCGCCTTCGAGCAAATCCACGACCACGTATTCCGCCGTCGTGTCGGCGTCGAACGCGATCCTCACCGTCGAGCCGGCGTCGGCGGGTCCGATCTCGAAGCTCGTTTCGTCGAAGAAGCGGTGCGCGGAGCCGTCCTCCGGCCGGTTCGTCCAAGGATAAGCCCCGTACACCCAGGCGTAGCGGGAGGTCAGCCGCGCTCCGTCCAGTTTTTTGCCGTCGACGTACAGGCCGATCGGCGTTTCGGCCCCGCTCCCGTCCGCCGAATCCGGCACGGAATACCGGAGCGTCAGCCGATTCGCCCGCTTCGATAGCGTGAATTCGACGTAATCTCCCGCTCGATCCAGCCGGACGGCTTGCCGGCCGGACGCCTCCGACGCATGCTCGCGGTACGCGCGGCTCGGGCCGAGCAGCTGGCCGTTCGTCGCGGCATGCTCCGCTTCGTGCGTCGCATACGACACGCTTGCTCCGCGGTAGGCGGGCGGCACGACGTCCCGCACCGTCAGCCGGTCGACCAGCACGCGGCCGTCCGGGGCGGACAGCGTCACGGAATTGTAGCCCGCGCGCAGGTTCAACTCGATCTCGGCGGTCCGCCAATCGGACCCTCCGTCGCGGGCAGCGGCTTGCAGCCGGCCCGCCGGCAGCCCGTTCGCCGCAACCGCGAGCGCGCGAACGCCGTCCGCGCCGTTCGCATAGCGAATCTCCGCCTTGTAAAGGCCGGCCTCGTCCGCATGCACGGCGAACGTCGCTTCCGCTTCCGCGCCGTCGAGCGACGCGAAGCCTTCCCCTTCGTAGCCGGGCACGTCCGCCGCAATTCCCGCGACCGCGACCGCGCTCGCGCCGGACAGGAAGGCATCCTCCGCTTGGAACGCCGCATCCTCCTTCAGCGGCGCAAAGCGGTACGCCTGCGAATCCGTCGGGGACGCGCCCGCCCCGTTTTCGAGCGCGAGCCGATCGCCCCGTTCGACGATCCGCCATTGCATCGGAGCCTCGGCCGGAGCCGAGGTCCCGAGCTCCGCCGTCGCCAGCTTCCCGTCCACGACGGTCAAATATCGGCCGCTTGCGGCGCTGCGAATCAGCTTGTAGCCGTTCTCGTCCTGCAGCCGCCATACATCCGCGCCTTGCTCGTCCCGGAGCGGAGTCCCGTCCGCGGCGTTCACGATGCGCACCCGGCGGGTGTCGTCCAGCCGGTGCGCGAGCACGTCCGGCCGCGAGCCCGCCGGCTCCGGCACGAACGCCTCGTCCGGCGCCGGCTCGATCGCCCACTGGGCGCCCAAAGCTTCGACGGAGCGCAGGTCGAGCTGCACGTATCCGGCGCGGTCGATCGTATGCGCGTATTCGAGCGGCCGCATGGCGCTCCGCAGCAGGACGTTGACGCCTCCCGGCGCGGGTTCGGCGTGCCAGAGCCCGGCCGCTCCTTCCGCCGGCCCCGGCGCGGCCGTCAAATAAGGCACGCCGTCGACGACCGTCAGCTCGTGCCCGGTCGCCCGGTTGATCAGCCGCGCCGGCCCTTCCCCGGCGAACGTCCAATGCGAGCGCGCGTCCCCCTCCTCAAGCGTTCCGTACAGCGCGACTCCGTTCTCGTTCTCATACAAATACGCGCCGGTGTCCGCGTTCCGCAGCCGGACGAAGCCGTCCGGCAGTTCGAGCGGCAGTTGCGCGGGCGCGTCCTCCGGCAGCCAGCGCGCGCTGCCCCACTCGGCCGGGATGGCGCCCGACTGCGCGTAGCCCGTTCCGTCCTCCGCATGGATGCGCTGGCCGGCCTGCCAGACGTTTTCAAAAACGAACTCCCCCGCCGCCGTCTCCGTCACGTTCCACTTCGCGCTCGTCCAGCTCGGCTCGACGGACGTGCTGCGCAGCGGCTGCAAATGCGGATTTTCGCCCGACTGCATGCCTTCCACGTTCATGTAATGGCCCGTCGCCCGATTGCGGATGCGCGCCTGGCCGCCGCCATCGTCCTCGATCAGCCAGTGCGATTCCGCCGCTTCGACGGCCGGGCTGCCGTACGCCACTTTGCCTTCCGTTTCGTACAGGTATTCGCCGCGATAGACGTTTTTGAGGCGGACGTAGCGCGGACCGCTCTCGGTCACCGGCTTGAACGCCCATTTCGGGCTGCCCCATTCCTTCGGAATCGCGCCGTACTGGACGAAGCCGAGCTTGTTTTCCAGATGCAAATAGACACCCTCGTCGGCTTCGGCCCGGATGAGCTTCGTGCCCGCGGTCCGCAGGTTTTCGATGACCCACTGCTCCGTCTCGGCGCTCTCCCCGGCCGCGACGACCGTGACCGCGGCTTTGTCGGAAGCGACTCCCGTCCGGCTGACGAAATGTCCGGTCGCCCGGTTCCGGATGCGCTGCACGCCGTCTTCCTCGACGATTTCCCAATGGCTTGCCTCGTCGTCCGCCGGAGCGTTGCCGTACAGCAGCTTGCCGTCCGCTTCGTACATGTACAAGCCGAGCCAATCGTTCATGATCCGGACGTATCGCGGTCCCGTATCCGGCTCCGGATCGTACGGCTTCGTCGCAGTCGCCGGGACGACCGCCCATTGGGGCGTGCCCCAATTTTGCGGAAGATCGCTGACTTGGGCGTAGCCGGCGTCATCCTGGATATGGAGGCTGAGCGCCGCGTTGTCCGCGTATTGAATGACCCAATGCCCCGCTTCGGTGCCCGCGGCAAATCGCCATGCCGCCGCTTCCGCGGCCCCGGCAAGCGGAATCCGGCTGGTATAATCCGCCCAACCGAGCATGGAGACGTATGCGCCGGTCGAACGATTCCGGATGAGATAGCCGTTGCCGGCCGCTTCGACGCGCCAGTGCGAGGACGGATCCTCTTCGACCGCGTCTCCGTAGGAAACGAAGCCGTCCGCCGCCGTCAGAAATTGGCCCGTATGCTTGTTCTGAAACCGGACGTAATCGACGACCGGCTCGATCCGCCAATGCCCGGAGCCCCAGGCCGGATTCAGAGCGCCGAGCTGGCCGCTTCCCGTGTCGTCCTCCAAATGAAGAATGTACGTCGGGTTGGCCGGCTTCCGAATGTTCCAGCGGTCCGTCGCCGGTCCGTCCGATGTAACCGCATTCACGATTTCCCAGGCCAAGTCGTCCGCGTTCGTTTCGCCCGCATCGGCGAGCAGGACATCGCTCCACCAATGGCCTTTCGGCGGCACGTTCGCCGACGCGTAGGTTCCCGTCAGCCGGTTCTGAATGCGCACGCCGACGGCCGACGGTTCCAGACGCCAATGCGAGGCGCGGTCCGTTTCGACCGCCTCGCCGTACGACGCTTTGCCGTCCAATGCGATCAGGTAATGGCCCGTATAGTCGTTCTTGATGCGAACGTAGACTCCGTCCGTCACGGACGGCGCGACTTCCTCGAAGCTTCCCGCGCCCGCCGCGTATGCCGTCCGCACTTCCCCGCCGCCCAAGGCGGGGAAGCACGAGAACAGCAAAAGCGCGGCGAGCAGCGCAAAAGACATTTTCCTCAATTCCCTTTTACGCACGCCGACTCTCCTCCCGATTCCCGATTCAAAAATTACATCCTTTAAACGTCCCACTCGAAAAAGATGACGACTTCGCGAAAAGCCGATGCCGAACGCGCCTTCCGATCCGTCCCCGGCGCCGAAGCCGATGCGGATTCAGACGGGGAAAACGATCCCGAAACGAAGGTCGCCCCCACGGCCGAACCCGATCCGAATCCCGGTGCCGCGGCCGATTCCGATCCGGATTCCGGCGCTTCGGCCGTCGCAGCCGCAACGGGCCGGCCGCCGAACCGGATCTCCCCGATTTCGAAAGGCGCGTAAACTTCCACCCTCCGCTTCTTCCACGCCGGCATCCAGCCCGACCGTACGATCCGCTCGGCGATCTCCAGCTTGCCGCCGCTCAGCGAGACGCTTCCCAGCGCCTCGTAGCTCGCGCCTTCCGTGTAGTTAAACGTTTTACCATCGTCCTCGTAAATCCGGTACTCGAAAGCCTGCTCCGCCTCCGACGATAAATAGAGCCGCACCGTCATCGTTTCGGCGGCCTCGGCCGTCGTCAGCCGGTCGCTCTCCTGCAGCACCGCCGTTCCAGCGCGCACGTATACCGGAATCTCGTCCAACCCGGCACGGGCGACGACGGCCCCGCCGCCTTCGCAGCGCCGGCCGCTCGCAAATTCGATCCACTCGCCCTCCGGCAAATAGACGGCGCGGTGCTTCGCGCCCGGCCGCAGCATCGGCGCGACGAGGACGTTCGGCCCGAGCAGAAACTGGTCGGCGATCGCGTACGTTTCCGGGTCGTCCGGAAATTCGAGGAACAGCGGCCGCATTGCGGGCACGCCCGTCCGGGACGCCTCCTCCATCAGCGCGTACAGGTGGAGCAGCCAGCGGTACCGCATCCGGATCGCCTCGCGCACGAGCGCTTCCGTCTCCTCACCGAACGCCCAGGGCTCCTGGCGGCCGCACTTGATTTCGCTATGATTGCGGAAATACGGCGTGAACGCCGCCGCCTGCGTCCAGCGCACGAGCAGCTCGGCCGTCGCGTCGTGCGCGAAGCCGCCGACATCCGCGCCGCAGAACGGCACGCCCGACAGCCCCAGGTTGAGGCACATCGGAATCATCATCTGCAGATGCTCCCAGAAGCTGCGGTTGTCGCCGGTCCAGACGGCCGCGTATTTCTGGATGCCGGCATAGCCCGCCCGGGTCAGGACGAACGGGCGGTCGCCCCCGAGTCCTTGCGCCAGGCCCTCGTACGTCGCCCGGGCCATCTGCAGGCCGTATGCATTGTGAAGCTGGCGATGGGTGCCCCCGTGCCCGTCGTTGTCGTGCAGCACGTCCAGGTCCATCGTCTTGGACTCGTTGAACACCGACGGCTCGTTCATGTCGTTCCAGATGCCCGCGACGCCGGCGTCCAGCAGCGGCTTGTGGTTGTCGCCCCACCATTTGCGCACGCGCCCGCTCGTAAAGTCCGGGAACGCGCTGCGGCCCGGCCAGACCGGCCCGTGAAAGACGCGTCCTTCGGCGTTTTTGCAGAACATGCCGCCGCGGATGCCTTCCATGTAAACCGCGTATTCCGGGTCGGCCTTGACGCCGGGATCGACGATCGTCACGACGCGCACGCCCTTGCGCGCCAAATCCCGAACCATTTCTTCGAAATCCGGGAACCGGCTCCGGTCCACCGTAAACACGCGGTAGCCGTCCATGTAGTGGATGTCGAGATAGACGGCGTCGAGCGGAATGCCCTTCTCCTCGAACGCCGCGACGAGCTCGCGAACTTCGGCTTCCGTCTCGTAGCTGTAGCGGGATTGATGGTAGCCGAGCGACCATTTCGGCGGAAGCGGCATCGTTCCCGTCAGCCGCGCAAGCCGGCCGAGCACGTCCTTCGGCTCCGGTCCGGCCAGGAAATAGTAGTCGAGCACGCCGCCGTCGGCCCCGAAGCGGATTTCCGAACGGCTTTTCATGTCGAACTCGGTCCGGTGCGCGTTGTCGAGCAGAATGCCGTACGCCTGCGAGCCGCTAACGGCCATATAGTACGGAATGGACACGTACAGCGAATCCGTCTCCGGGTTATGCGGCGCGTAGACGTCCGTATTCCACATGACGAGCTTCTCGCCGCGCTTGTCGAGGAAGCCGGCCTTTTCGCCGAACCCGTAGTAGCGGTCGTCCGGCGCGGAGGATTTGCGGCAGACGACTTCCCCTTTCTCGGTATACAGCAGCCCGCCGCCTTCCGGCTCCGCGAGCAGCGTCCCGCCGGTCGCTGCGTCGAGCAGCGTGACGCGGGCCGATGCCGGTTCGACGCGAACGGCGAGCTTGCCCCCGCGCAGCGTCAAGGCGTCCTCCGCGCGGTCGAGGGACGCTTCGACAAGCGGCGGGAAAACCGATACCGCATGGCTATGCGCGGGAAGCGGACCTCCTTTCGGATCGAACGCGATCCGGACGATGTCTTCCCCGTAAAACCGGATATAGAGCGCGCCCCGGTCGCAGGCGATATCGGCCCCGCCCGGCGTCTCCGCGAAGTTGCGGACGCCGCCCGGCGAGCGGTACTCGGACCGTTCGGCTTGGCCGAAGCGATCCGGATGAATGGACAAGCTTGTTTCCATGCGGTTGTCTCCTCTTATCCCAAAATGACGCGTCCGGCCGGAAGTCCGTTGGCCGAAGCTGCGCCAGGCGGACTTTCCGGGAACCGGATTGCTCTCTTTCTCTTTTTTTGCCGATTATCCCTTCGTCGCGCCCTCCGCCAGACCGGAGATGAGATAGCGCTGAAGGAACAGGAATACGACCGCGATCGGCACGGCGATCAGAATGGCGCCGGCGGCGAACCGCGTAAAGTTGTTGGAAAACTGGTCGTTTATGAAGTTGTACAGCCCGAGCGCGAGCGTGAACTTCTCCGGATCGCGCAGCACGATGCGCGGCAGCAGGAAATCCATGAACGGCGACATGAAGTTGAACAGCGCGACGACGGCCAGAATCGGTTTGGCCAGCGGCGTGAGAATCTGGAAAAAGATCCGGAAGTGGCCCGCCCCGTCCATTTTCGCCGACTCGTCGAGATCGCGCGGAATCGTGTCGAGGTAGCCCTTGACGAGAAACGCGTTCATCGGCAGGCCGCCGCCGATGTAGATGATGACAAGCCCCCACAGCGAGTCGAGCAAGCCGACAACGTTCAGCAGCAGGTAAATCGCCACCATGCCCATGAGCACCGGGAACATCTGCAAGAGCAGAAACGAATAAATGCCGTATTTGCGCCCTACGAACTCGTACCGGGAAAAAGCGAAGCCGACGAACGCCACGATGATCACGGACGCGACCGAGGTGACCGAAGCGACGAGCAGCGTGTTTTTGTACCAGAGCAAATAATCGCTGGACGGATCGGAAAACAGCCACTGATAGTGCTTGAGCGACCATACGTCCGGAATGATGCTGGAGCTGAACAGGCTCGTGCCGGGATTGAACGAGATGCTGAGCGTCCATAGCAGCGGATAGGCGATGACGGCGAACACGAACAGCACGATAAGGTAAATGCCCGTCAGCTCGAGACGGTTTTTCGCCGATTTTTTCATCAGTACAATTTCTCCTCCCGAAACGACCGGCTGCGCGTGAACTGGAAGAAAGCGAACACGGCGACGATGAGGCCCATGATGATCGAAATAGCGGCGGCCATCTTGTAGTTGTTGTTGTCGAAGGTCAGTTTGTACACCCAGGAAATAAGAATGTCGGTGCCCCCCGCCGACTGGTTGCGCACCGGCGGTCCGCCCTCGTTAAACAGATAAATGATGTTGAAATTGTTGAAATTGCCCGCATACTGCATGATGAGCAGCGGCGCGGTCGCGTAAAGCACGTGCGGCAGGGTGATGTGCCGGAATTTGCTCCACCGGCTGCCCCCGTCGACGTCCGCCGCTTCGTACCAATCTCGGGAAATGCTTTGCAGCACGCCGCTGAACAGCGCGAACACGAACGGAAAGCCGAGCCACACCTGTATGAGAATCAACGTGATTTTTGCCCAGAACGGATCGGACATCCACGGAACATGCATGCCGAGAGGAGCCAGAAGCTCGCGGTTGATCGCGCCGAAATCGTCGTTGAACATCGCCGCGAAGATGAGAATCGTCACGAACGAGGGCACCGCCCACGGCAAAATGAACACGGTGCGGATCGTCCGCTTGAACTTGACGCGCGGGTCGTTGACGAGCACGGCGAGGAACATGGCGACCGCGATTTGCAGCGTCGTGGCGGCGAACGTCCAGACGATCGTCCAGGACAGCACGTTCAGCAGGCTCCGGCGCCACACCTCCTGCTTGAACAAGGCGACGAAATTGTCGAGGCCCACCCAGTCCAGCAGCTTGGCCGGCGGAAGATTGTACAGGTTGTAGTTCGTAAACGCGAGGCAAATCATGAATAAAAGCGGCAAAATGACGACGAAGACCAGCATGAACAAAGCGGGCAGCACCATGTAATAAGGAAAGCCCCGGTCCCACGTCTCCTGGAACGCCTGTTTCATGCTCGGGATGCGGAAGCCCATCTTCAGCTTTTCGCCGTCCCGGTAAGCGTCGATTAAGTTGAAAATGTAAAACGCGATCATGAACGCGAGCAGCATGACCGAGATCAAGCCCTGCACGAGCAGCGACCTGGAGTCGTCGACCATCGGCAGGGTGCCGAGCGTAAACAGGCCCCAGAAGCCGATGTCCATGAATTCGTAAAGCAGGCCGACCGCGCCGAAAAAAAAGACGAGAAACAGCGCTCCCTTGATGTATCTTCGATTATAAAGTTGACCCAGCCCCGGGATGACGGATAAAATGACGGAAAGGATCGGTTGATGAGGGTTCGCCGCGGCGACCCGCCTATCGTCGGTCTCGGTTTTCATAGTTCCTCCCTGTTTTCCATAGGGAGCACGGAAAGGATGAGCCCCTTTCCGTGCCGGTTTTTCGCGTCGGGCCGCCGCTTGGGCGGCCGTTTTTTATTCTCTTTATCAGGCTCCGGCGCCCGCCATTTCGATTCGTTCCTCGATTTGCTTGACCGCCTCGTCGAGAATCGCCTGCACGTCCTGGCCTTCGGAAGCGAACTTGAGCGCGTTCGCCATCGGCTCCCATACGTGGGACAGCTCGGGCACGTTCGGGAACGGCATGCCGTGCTGGATTTGCTCCGAGAAGCCCGAGACGAGCGGATCGTCGGTGAGGGCGGGATCGTTCAGCGTTTTCAGGTTCGGCGGCGTTTCGCCGGTTTCCTTGAACCATTGGAGCGAGTTTTCGGCGTTCGTGATGAAGGCGGCGAGATCGGTCGCCCATTCCGGATTTTTGGAGAAGGCGGACAGCATCCAGCCCTTCACGCCGATGAACGTCGTCGGATAGCCGCCGTCTTCGAGCTGCGGAAGCGGCGCTACCGCGAGCTTGTCGCCAAGCTGATCTCTATGATCGGTAATCGCCCAGGGACCGTTGATGACGGCCGCCACCTTGCCTTGGTTGAACAGGCCG
Source organism: Cohnella algarum (assembly GCF_016937515.1). Classification (NCBI taxonomy): domain Bacteria; kingdom Bacillati; phylum Bacillota; class Bacilli; order Caryophanales; family Paenibacillaceae; genus Cohnella; species Cohnella algarum. Next base: position 3,212,757 of record NZ_JAFHKM010000002.1, on the reverse strand, counting down.
CCGACGATGTCGCCGTTGACGCCTTTGGGCAAGTAGCCTTTTTCGAACCAGCTCTGGATCAGCTTCAAGCCCTTGACCGAGCCTTCCTTGTTGAAGCCGATGTCCTTGATGTCGAAGGAACCGTTGTTTTCCTTAAAAATGTAACCGCCGCTGCCGCCCATGAACGCCCAGGAGAAATAGAAGTCCGTCGCGTTGTACAGGAAGCCGTACTCGTCCTTGGATTTGTCCGTGCGCTCCGCCATCAGCTTCTCCAGCTCGGCGATCGTCTTCGGCGGCTCCGGCGTCAGCTCCTTGTTGTAAAGCAGGGCGAGCGACTCGACGACGGCGGGCAAGCCGTACAGCTGGCCGTCCTGGCTAAGCGCCTCGAGCGATTCCGGCGTATATTCGGCGCGGATGTCATCGCTTACATTCATCGGCTGCACGAGCCCTTTGACGACGAGCTCGCCGATGCCCGGCTGGTAGAACAGGTCCGGGCCTTTTCCGGCCGGGCCGTCGAGCGACAGCGCCTGCGGCTGGTCGTTCATCGCGATCGGGGTCAGCTTGACCGCGATTCCCGTCGCTTCCGTATATTTCTTCGTAATGGATTCGAGCGTGGCGAGCTTCGCTTCGTCGACGTCCGCCCATACGGTCAGCTCGGACGGCTTGTCGGCCTCCGCTTCGCCGGAAGCGCTTGCGGCGGCGCTCGCGGGAGCGGACGAACCGGCGGAAGGGCTCGCGTTTCCGTCGCGATTCGGGCCGCCGCCGCATGCGGACAGCACGAGCGCAAAAAGGGACACGCTCAGGATCATGGATAAGATCTTTTTGTTCGACACTCTGTTTTCCTCCCCGTTTCTTTTCGTCAGCGTAAAATGGGTCGTGCTTGGCCGGGCTTGCCGCCTCAGGAAGGCTGCGGCGGTTTTCCCGTCGTTTCGCGGACTTTCAGTTCGACCGGCAACACCACCTTTCGGGACAGGACGGGCTCGCCCTCGATTTGATCGGTCAGCAGCCGGATCGCCGCCAGCCCTTTTTGCGCGATATTTTGCGAAATCGTCGTCAGCGAAGGCGACGTATACCCCGACATAAACAAATCGTCGAAGCCGATGACGGACAGGTCCTCCGGCACGCTGCGGCCGAGCTCCCGCAGCCCTTTGAGCAGTCCCATCGCGCTGATGTCGGAAAACGAAAAAATCGCCGTGACGTCCTTCGCGCCGGCGAGCCACTCCGCCGTCCGGTACCCGCCCTCCAACGACGTGGGGAACCGGATCATCAGCTCGGGATCGTACGGAAGGCCGGCCTCCTCAAGCGCCATCCGGTAGCCGAGCCACCGTTCCTGCAGCACGCCGTACCGGTGGATCTGCTCCAGGACGACGTCGCCGATCAGCACCGCGATGCGCGTATGCCCGAGCTCCAGCAGATGCTGCGTCGCCAGCAGCCCGCCGAGCCGGTCGTCCAGAATGACCTGGAACCGCTTCGGATCGCGCAGATAGCCGTCCACGAACACGCAAGGAACGCCGGTTTCGAGCAATTTGCCGATCGCCTCCGACGACTCGCCGACGCCGATGACGATGAGGCCGTCGAGCTTGCGCTCCTTGACGAACGAAAACGATTCGCCCGCTTCGTCGATGCCCGCGAGGATGATATGAAAATCGCGGTCCCGCGCCCCTTCTTCGATGCCGGCGAGCAAATCCCAGTAAAACGGATTGTCCTGCAGCCGCCCCGGCTTTACGGTCGGAATGACGAGGCCGATCAGGCGGGACTGGTTCGTTTTCAGATTGCGGGCGAGCAGATTGGGCGTGTAGCCGAGCCGGTCGATAATTTGCCGCACCCGCTTGACGGTCTGGGCCGAGACGCGTCCCTTGCCGTTCACTACGTTGGACACGGTCGCAATGGAAACGTTCGCTTCCTTGGCTACGTCGATCAGATTGATTTCTTGTTTCATCAGGCTCTCCATTGCAATACATTAAACGTTTAATCAGTATCTACAACGATTGATTAAACCTTTAACCGAAGAATAACATGCCGGAGCTTTAAGCGTCAAGACGTCGGGGAAAATAATGTTTGCGCTTTCTTGTTCTCGCAAGAACGCCGTCCTCGCGGGGGAAGGCTCGAAACCGATGTCGGGATTAAACGTTACATTCGCCGATCGGTTGACAATTTTCGCAGGGGAACGTTAGCTCCGAGCCTTTGTTCGCAACAAAAAAAAGAAGGCAGAGGGCTGCCTTCGAGTGTACGTTAATTGATGCTCTGATTATCTTATTTTTAAATCAAATCGGCCTGTTTAAGCAAACGTTGAATCATGACGGCGACTTCCGCTCGGGTCATATTGGCTTTTGGCGCCAACCGCATGCCGCTCTGACCGGTTACAATCCCGGATGCGACGCTCATCGCCATGCCTTCCTGCGCCCAGTCCGCCACTGCCGCGGCGTCGGCGAACGCCTGCAACGAAATTCCCGGCGCCGCGGACGGATCCGGCGTTTGCAAGCCGGCGAGCTTCATCGCTTTAGCCAAGATCGCCGTCGCCTGCTCCCTCGTTATTTTGTCCGTCGGACGGAAAGTGCCATCCTCGAAGCCGTCGATCAAGCCGTAAGCGTAAGCCGTTTGAACGGCAGAAGCGTACCACCGGGAATCTCCCACGTCCGTAAAGGGAACACGTTCAACGGCATCGCTCAATCCAAGAGCGCGAACGAGTATCGCCGCGAATTCGGCGCGCGTAATATCGTTTCCGGGATGGAAACCGCCGTCTTCGGAACCCTCGACGACAAGGCGCGATCCCAAATCGTTTGCCGCGTCCCGGGCCCAATGGCCGGAAACGTCCGCGAATTCGAGCGGGTTCCAGATCACCGTATACATGCTATTGGTCAGGCTATTGATGACCGCAAAATACTTGCCGTCGATCTGCACGACCCGCGTCGGTACATGGGCGAAAGTTCCGTCAGCCCGGAATACGACCCCGGTCGTTATTCGATCCGGATCGACATCGCCCGGAATCGCGATCATTCTCTCGACATAGCCGTTAAATTGATGGACGTCGTATTCATTGCCGCCGTAAACGGCCGTAATTTTAAAATCGACGACCGGCGCAACGATTTGCGCGTTTTCTCCATCCGTTATGAAAACGGCTTGATCGCTCGGCACATTCGAGATCTCGATGCGAATCCGAATCTCTTCCAGCGCCGGATCGGACCCGATTCGGGAGACGAGATCGTCGACGTTTACTTGGCTGGCCGGCAACAAGTATCCCGCGGTTTCCGTTTTGATTTCAAGCACGGCGTTCCGGGCTTCCATGTTCTTGACCAACCGGGCGTTCAGCTCTCCGACAACCGAGTCGGATCCGTTGCTTACCGGAATTTGGACGACATAACCTTCGCCTTCTTTGTCAAGCTGCTCGTTCAGCTTCTGTTCGTCCAGCGTGACAACGGTTATCTTCTTGTTTTCTTCCGTCGTCATTTTTGCCGTTGCCGCATCGATCTTCTCCGTGCCGTTAACGAAGATGACGATTCCGTTGTTGTCCGGCGGCTCCTCGGCTCCGGAGCCGCCGGTGTTTCCGGCCGAAGGTTGCGGAACCGGGACGGGAATCGGATTCGATTGTCCAATGTCGCTGTCGGCCACGGCAATATCCGCCCAGCCGATGATTTTGCCGTCGCTGCTTACTTCGACCACGTAAATGTGCTGACCGCTCGCTACCGGAATGTCGGCGTTCAAGACCAAGTCGGCTGCATTGCCGAGAGCGGCTGCATCCGCTCCGAATGTCGGCCGCGAATGCGCCCCTGCTTCGCCGACGATATATTTCAGCGCATGATCCGAAGCTGCCGCCGGCAAAACCGCCGCTTGCGTCGTGCCCGCCATGCTGCCCGGTCTCCATCCGAAGCCGGTCAGCTCGGGCACCGGTTGCGGGTCGGTGCCCGGGTCAGTTCCCGGATCCGTTCCCGGGTCGGTGCCCGGGTCAGTGCCCGGGTCGGTGCCCGGGTCAGTGCCCGGATCGGTGCCCGGGTCAGTGCCCGGGTCGGTGCCCGGATCGGTGCCCGGGTCAGTGCCCGGATCCGTTCCCGGATCCGTTCCCGGATCCGTTCCCGGATCCGTTCCCGGGTCGGTGCCCGGATCCGTTCCCGGGTCGGTGCCCGGATCCGTTCCCGGGTCGGTGCCCGGATCCGTTCCCGGGTCGGTGCCCGGATCCGTTCCCGGATCGGTGCCTGGATCCGTTCCCGGATCGGTGCCCGGATCCGTTCCCGGATCCGTTCCCGGATCGGTGCCCGGGTCAGTGCCCGGGTCAGTTCCCGGATCCGTTCCCGGATCCGTTCCCGGATCGGTGCCCGGGTCAGTTCCCGGGTCCGGCTGCGCAATGCGGTCATCCGCAACGGCGATATCCGCCCAGCCGACAATGTTTCCGTCCGCATCCGCCTCGACCACGAATATATGTTGACCGCTCGTTATCGGAATGTCGGCGTTCAAGCTCAAGTCGGCGACGTAGCCGAGAGCGGCGGCATCCGCGCCGACGGCCGGCTGCGCATAGGTTCCCGCCGCGCCGACGACATACTTCAGCGTATGGCCGGCGCCTGCCGTCGGCAGTGCGATCGCTTGCGTCGTACCCGCCTCGCTGCCCGGGCTCCATCCAAAGCCCGTCAGCTCCGGCGCCGGCTGCGGAGGCTGCGCAATGCGGTCATCCGCAACGGCGATATCCGCCCAGCCGACAATGTTTCCGTCTGCATCCACCTCGACCACGAATATATGTTGACCGCTCGTTACCGGAATGTCGGCGTTCAAGCTCAAGTCGGCGACGTAGCCGATAGCGGCTGCATCCGCGCCGACGGCCGGACGCTCGTACGCTCCCGCCGCGCCGACGACGTACTTCAGCGTATGGCCGGCGCCTGCCGTCGGCAGTGCGATCGCTTGCGTCGTACCCGCCTCGCTGCCCGGGTCCCACCCGAAGCCCGTCAGCTCCGGCGCCGGAGCCGGCGTAGCGGAAATCATCAGATTTTTGAAGTACGCGTAGTGATTGGCGTCCAGCGCCATGACGCGAATGGAATATACGGACGCTTCCTCGCCGATCGCCGTTTTCGTCTTCAGCGTCGCGCCGTCGATCTCGAACTTTGCGTTATCCTCTCCGCCGATCCCGCCGACGAGACTATAAACGATCGGGGCAGCCGGATCTCCTGCCGATACCGAAAGCGTTCCGACTTCCGTCCCCGCGCCGGCTCCGGCTACGAGCTCCGCATTTTCCAGAACAACCTCTTGTACGCGCCCTTTTGCCTTGAAGGCAGGATACGAACCCGCGATAAGCTCCCAAATATCGGAACTCCAGAACGAGTAGGTGCCAGGGTCAAGCATATCTTGGGTGGATAAGCCGGTGCCTCCGCCGCCGCTGACCGAAATGCCGCTTGCTTCCGTGTCCCAGTACGAGTCGGACGCCAACGAATTTGACGCGAAGGCGACAAGCCCGCCGACGTTGCTGCCGCTCATGCTTACGGTCGAATAACTGTTCGAAATGGCGACGGTCGAGGGTTGGTCCGAATAGCTGATATAGGCAAGCCCTCCTCCGTTATTGCCGAGAATCGTCCCCGAAGCGAAGCTGTCGCCGATGAATCCGGCGTTATATCCGGCGAGGCCGCCTTTCATGCTCGGGCCGCTAAGTTCGGCGGATGCGCTGCTGCGAAGCACGTCTCCGTTCGTATACCCGACAAGGCCCCCCAACCTTGCGTTCGGCTGGCTGGCCCTCAGCGTTCCCGAGACGCCGCTGTCCATAATCGTTCCGCGTTGAAGCCAGCCGACAAGGCCCCCTGCGTTGTTATTCCCGCTGTTGACGTTTGTTGCCGTTATATCTGCGTCGGCAAGAGTCAAATGATAGATCGTACCGAAAAACCGGCCGAACAGTCCGACATGCTCCTCGTCCGAAACGATTTTCAGGTTGGATATCGTATGTCCGTTGCCGTTGAAAGAAGCGACGGAACCGAGCGGCAACCAGTACGCCCCGTCGTTGTAACCGGGACCGCCGACCGCCAAATAACCCGATAGGTCGATATCGTTCATCAGAATAAAATGCTTGTCCGCGTTCGCGGAACCGATGCCCGCGAGCTCTTCGGCCGTCGAAATTTGATACGGATCGGTTTCGGTGCCGCTTCCGATCCAATGGACGGCGGACCTCGTCGTCAGCTCCAGCTTTACCGGAGGCGATTGAAGATTCGGCGTTGCGACCGCGTCTTCGGCCGTCACATAACGTCGTAGTCGGTACCGGCTAACAGACCGGCGATCTTGACCGCGACTTCCTCTCCCGCTGCCATCGGGGCGGTTCCTTTCCGGTTCGAGTCGACGGTATTGCCTTCCGCGTCGCTTCCCGCTCTGACTTGCTCGGCGCTCGGAGCCTGCGAGCCTTTCGGAACTGCGACATAATACACAACGCCAGCCTCGTCCGTTTTTACCTTTACGGTTGCAGACGTATCCGTCACCGTCCCCAGCCTCGGATAACCGGGCTCATAGGCGGGAGCGTCCACATCCGAAGCGATATTCTCGGCTTCTACGGTCACGTCCGTCCATGCCTGGATGTTCCCGTCCGCATCCGTCTCGACGACATAAATATGCTGTCCCTCGCTGACGGCAATATCGTCGTTTACCATCAATTCATCCTGATAGCCAAGCGCAGCGGCATCCTCTCCGGCCATCGGGCGCGTCTTATCGCCGGGGCCGCCGACAACGTATTTTAATGTATTTCCGACCGGAATCGTCGGCACAGCCGTCGCCTGCGTCGTGCCCAGCCCGCTTCCGGGCCCCCAGACGATGCCTGACAACTCGAGAGCGGCCTGGGGCAAACGGATTTGTCGAATAAGGAAGTTACCGTAATCCGCAATCGCAAGATTTCCGTTGCGATCGAACGCCAGCGCCTGCGGATAACTCAGTTGGGCTGCTGCCGGAGGACCGTTGTCCCCGGAATAACCCGCTGTTCCGGTCCCCGCCACCGTCTGAATGATGCCCTCGGCATCGACCACCCGAATTCGGTGGTTGTTTCCGTCCGCGATGTAGACATTGCCGTCGGAATCGACAGCCATTCCGTACGGATAATTCAGGAGTGCCTGCTTGGCCGATGCGCCGTCCCCCGCATAGCCGGAGCCGCCGGTCCCCGCAAATTTGCTTATTTTTCCGTCGGCGTCCACTTTGTGTATACGTCCGTAAAACGTTTCGACGATATAAAGGTTCCCGTCGTCAACGGCGATTTTGTTCGGCATGACGGACACGGATGTCGCCTCGGCCCCGTCGGTGTAAATGGAGTTGTATCCACCGTCCCCCGCCACGGTCGTAATGATTCCTTGGCCGTTCACCTTGCGGACCCTCTGGTTCCCGTTATCCGCGATATAAAGATCGTTTCCATCCAAGGCGATTCCGGTCGGACTGGATAGCTGGGCATCCAGGGCCGCTCCCTCGTCCCCCGAAAATCCGAAGGTCCCGTTCCCCGCAACGGTTGTAATGGTTCCGAGAGTGTCCACTTTGCGAATTCGCCGGTTTTGGGTATCCGCAATATAGACATTTCCATCCCCGTCGACAGTCACGTCCGACGGAAAATTCAATTGCGCCGAAGCCGCCGAACCCCCGTCGCCATCAAAGCCGGCCGTTCCCGTCCCCGCGAACGTTACGATATTTCCGAAAGGATCGACTTTGAGAACCCGGTTGTTCTGGGTTTCGGCAATATAAAGATTGCCGGCGCCATCGAATGCGATGGCCGAAGGCGTGTACAATTCGGCCTGCGAGGCCGGACCGTCGGCGGCAAATCTCGCACTGCCGTTCCCTGCGATTGTCGAAATTAACCCCGAATCGCTCACCATCCGGACCCGGTTGTTGTTCCCATCCGCGATATAAAGATTGTTGCTGCCGTCTATCGCAATTCCTTGCGGGTAATTCAGTTGAGCCGACGCGGCGGGTCCGTTGTCTCCCGAATAGCCGTAAGCTCCCGTTCCCGCTGCCGTAGAAATAATGCCGGTAGATAAATTCACCTTGCGCACCCTGTTGGCGTTATAGTCCGAAATATACAGATAGCCCGAGCTGTAAACCAGCTTGCCGGGACTGGATAATTTCGCCGATGTCGCCGGTCCGTTATCCCCGGAGTCCCCATAAGTTCCGGCGACACCTGCAATTGTCGTAATCGTTCCCGACGGAGTGACTTTCCGAACCACTTTATTGTTCATATCGGCGATATAGAGATTGCCGGCGTCATCGAACGCCACCCCGTTCGGCGAATTCAACCTGGCCGTCGTAGCCGGTCCGTTGTCTCCCGAAAAGCCGGACGTTCCGGTACCCGCCACGGTCGTGATCGTACCGGTGACGGCATCCACTTTTCGCACCCGATGGTTGCCGCTATCCGCGATGTAAAGATTGCCCTCGGCGTCGATCGCAATTCCCTGAGGGGATATTCTGGCCTCCGTTGCCGGACCGTCGTCGCCCGAATAACCGTATTGACCGATTCCGGCCACGGTCGTGATCGTGCCGTCGGTCGCGATCTTCCGAACGCGGTAGTCGTTCATGCCTGCGACATACAGATTGCCGTCGGCGTCGACCGCAAGCGAAGACGGGCTCTGCAAACGTGCAGACGCGGCAGGCCCGCCGTCGCCGGTAACGCCCGCGAATCCGATGCCGGCCACCACCGATTCGATTCCGGTCGATTTGTCGATTCGCCGGATGACATGATTGGTCCGGTCCGCAACATAAACGTACGAACCGAATACGGCTACTCCGATCGGCGTTTGACCGATATCCACCGCCGCTCTGTCCGGGCCTATGCCGCTTCCCGCCAAAGTAACGATCACCGCGCTGCTATCGGCGTATGCCCGGCCACCCTGAAGCGGCGGCCAGATCCCGATGGCCAACACAAGAGCCAATAATGCGGCAATGGTTTTCATCCCTTTTTTTCCAAATACGATCATTCCAGTCTCTGCCTCGCCTTCGATGTGTAGTTAACTGCGAATTCGCTTGGATACGGAACTAGGCAGAAGAACCTATTCCTTTTGGACAGGGGGTACATCCATAGACCCAAACATGTCGAAAATTTTAACTTATCGCGCTTAACAAACGCTTAACAACAAAAAAAGAGGCAACCGCGAAAGGCTCAACCGGTGCCCCCACCAAAAAAAGGCAGCAATCTGCCTTCGGGAATATGCCTTAGCTTGTATTCCGTTGTCGTACTCGGCATTATCCTCCTGAAAAGTCCGAAAAAAATCGCCGGCAAGCCGGCGATGGGAAAGAAGCGAAGCGTCAGCCGAACCGGTACGTCCAGAAACGCTCCGTCCCGAACCGCTCTTGCAATTCGATTTCGTTGTCGTCGCTTCCCGACAGCTCGGGAACCTGGAATTGCGAGGCGTGCGCACGGACGGAGGCGATTTTTTGCTTCACGAAGTCTTTGACGTCGTGGCGGACGTCGGGTTTGCCGATCGCTTCCTCGTGGTTTTTGGAAAAGGCCATGCAGAGAACGGCCGGCCGCTTCTCTTCCGTCAGCTTTGCGACGGTGCGGACGACCGCGGCGCCGCAGGCGTCATGGTCGGGATGGACGCTGTAGCCCGGATAAAACGTATAGACGACCGAAGGCTGCAGCTCGTTCAGCAAACCTTCGATGCTGCCGTCGAGCAGCTCCCGTTCCTCGAATTCGATCGTTTTATCGTGAAAGCCGAGCAGCCTCAAATCCTGAATGCCGATCGCCCGGCACGAAGCTTCCAGCTCCGCCTTCCGAATGTCCGGCAGCGTCAGCCGATTGGCGAACGGGGGAAAGCCCATGTTCCGGCCCATCTCGCCCAACGTCAGGCAGGCATACGTGACATGATCCCCGTCCCGCACATGCCTCGCGAGCGTTCCCGACAGTCCGAAGGCTTCGTCGTCCGGATGCGGCAGTACCACAAGTATGTTTTGTTTCATCGCGTTCTCGTCTCCTCTCCTTTAGAAGGGCTGCGGGCTCAAATGCAAAGCGACGACCAGCTTGCCTTGACTGTCGTGCCCGGCCAAAATCAGTCGCTCCGCCTCGGTTTCTTCATAGTGGGTCAGCCCTTCGGAATAGACCCAGCCCGACTCCGTCTTCAACCCGACCCGATAAGGCCCGTTGCCGGAAATCGATCCGTGGAAATACCGAACGGCGGCATTCGTGATGAAGGTAGCGGCCGGATGCCGGGTGCTATCGAAATGGGCGGCATAGGCGCCCGACGTCATTTCAAGGTGAAGGTAAAGCTCCTTGTTTTTCAAGCGGTCGAGTCTTTGCTGAATTTCCGTTGGCTGAATGGGCAGCATGCCGGTCCCTCCTCGCGGTTCATTTTAGGAATATCCACATTATATGCCTCCGTTCCCTATCATTCAATTCATTGCTTGCCCTTTCTGTGCCGTGAAACAAAAACGCCGCCCATCCGATTGGCGGCGGGCGGCGTCTATTCCGGTTATAGGCGCGCGGTCTCCAGTTGAAGCTCGAAGCGCAAACGGCTCCATGCGTCCGGGCCCGAACGGCAGGGATAAACGATCTCCAGCCGGCCGCCGTTCATGCGGACGGCCGGCTGCGGGGCTTCGGCCGATACGATGCAGGACAGTCCCGGAAACGACCAGCGGTCTTCCGATATTTGCGCCGGCTCCAGACAGGGGCCCGACACCTCGAAGAACACCTCTATCTCCTCGTCCGACCGGACGCAAATTTCGGCTTCGAGCCGCCGTTCCGCCGCCTTCGCTTCGAACGTGACGCCCCGCAGGTGCCGGCTCCATTGCTCACCCTTCGCCCTCCGGAGCAGCCGCAAGGAATAGCGTTCCCCGCTCTCCGTCCGCCAGTGAATCGTGGCCGGATGCAGCTGGCCGCTCGTATTCCGGCTGCCCGACATCGCCCCGATCATCAAATCGCGGCCGATCCAGGCTTCGGCACGGCAAAGATGGGTATTGGCGCCGGGCTTGTCCCGCTCGCACAGTTCCCGAAACGACTTCCGAATATGGCGTTCTCCGCCGAATTCCCGCAGCCGCGGCAGGACGTCTTCGGGAACGTCGACACCGACTAGCGCGATAAGCGGGTCGTGGCTTGTCTCGCAGTTGACAACGGCCAAATGCCGGCACGACTCGCCCAGCGCCAGATAAAGGAAGACGCCGAGAGAGCTGTGCTCCTTCATTTCCATATCGTAGGCCCGGGAGAACGGGCCCGCCACGTTTTCAAGACCGGGGTGGTAAAAATCCGCGAGGTTTCGCCACAGGCCGCTCTCCAGCTTTTTGCCGGCGCTTCGGAACGATTCCGTTCGCGCATGCTCCCTCCACATCCCGAGGACCGTCAGGTCCACGCCGTAGTATGTCGTGGAATTGAACTCGGGGAACGAATCGAATTCGCGGTATGCCGCGAGCAGCCGTTCCGCTTCCCGTTCCGCGTGTTCGATCCAGGCCTCGTCACGATAGCGGTGCCCGTAATAATGGACGATAAACGCGTGCATCAGCTCGATGTTCGTATTCATCGGGATCGATTGGGACAGGCGGCGAGCAAGGGAAGCGCCGACGGCTTTGCCCATCGCCCCGTCGATCCGGGCGACCAAACCGGGCGGGAGCTCCGCCTCGAACCGGTCCAGCAGCAATGCGAATGTACATGCGATGAATTCGCGCCAATTCGGGTCGTAGCTCTCCCAAACGGGCGGAAGCACTTCGTTTACTGCATGGCGGAAGCCGTCGCGAACGGCAGGCTCCGCTTCGCCTGTCAGCAGGCCCGGCAGCGCCCGGCCGATATTCGCGGCGAAGCGCCGGAATACCGCTTCCATCGTCGTATGAATGGAATAGGCGATGCCCGGCGGAAACGTCCCCCAGGCCATATGACCGGCCGGGGGAACCGGCGCTTCGGGCGATACCCGGAACGTGCCGTGATAGATTTCATCCGGCGCGTCGAGTTGCATATCCAGCACCCGTTGCAGGATGGCGCTGGCTTTTTCCCGATCTCCGGGTTCGCCGCGAATAAGCAGCCCCAGCGCGTAATGGGCGCTGCTTCGGGTCGACAGCTCTCCCCCCTCCGTCTCTCGCACCAGCGACGCCTGTTCGTCGTAGTTCCGGTCCATCACCCGCATCGCTTGCCTAACCAGAAATTCCCGTTCCGGCGGCATTGGCGACCATGGGGTTATCGTTGCCTTCATTTTTCGTACGTCTCCTCTCTAGCCATCCCTTTGCATTTCGCCGGATTCCGAGGCACGGGAGCTCCGCTTCGATCCGGTGCCTTTGACAATGACGGCCAGAAGCGCCGCCCCGCATGCCGCGCTGATCGTACACGCCGCGTTCATCAGCGACGGACCGCCCGCTTCCAGCAGAAAGCCGTTGAGCAGGTTGCCCGCCATGCCCGCCATGCCGACGAAAACCATGCTGAACGCGCTTTGTCCCGTCGCCTGCATGCCGGCGGGCACCAGCCGCGCCACATATTCCACAGCGGCGACGTAAAACAACCCGAAGGAAAGTCCCTGAAGCACTTGAACCCCCACCATGACCGAGGGAACGGGCAGCAAATATTGGATCGCCCATCGGGCGATATAAGCCATCGCCCCGATCATCATCGTTTTCTCCAACCCGAGCCGCCCGATGACGGCCGAAGCCAAAAACATCGACGGCACGTTCGAAATCGCCGCGATCATCAGCGCCGTCCCGGCCCATTCGCTGCTCCCGCCGGCATGCTGGAAGACGATCACGAAATAGGTGTTGAACGCCGTCAACGTCTGGTTGATCAGGAAGCAGGCGCTTAAGAACAGCGCCGCTTCCCTGTTCTTCAGCAGAAACGAAATGCCGCCCGACAACGAACGATTGGCGACACTGACGGCCCCCTGCTTCGGCAAAACGCAAACCGCCGCGATCCCGACGCAGCTTAACAGAAAAAACGGCACAACCAGGCTGCTTGGGGCATAAGTCGAAACGAACAGGCCCGCCCCGTAGCCGCCCAGCGCGTTTCCGATACTTTGAAAGCAGCGGATCGTACCGTAGGACGAACCGGCCGCTCGAGCCGCCGGCACCGCATAAGCGTCGCTGATCGGAGCCTGCGGCGCCGTAAACGTCACGACCGTCATGTAGGCGGCGATCATGACGGGAATGGACGGAGCCTGATACAGCAGAGAAAGAGCGGCCGGCACCGCCAGACTCAACAGCAGAATAGGCTTCGTCAACCGGTAGCGGTCCGCCAGCCGCCCCCAGAACAATTGCGCCGCAACGATCAGGACGGACGAGCAGGCCATGATAAGGCCGACGGCGGAATCGCCGAGCCCGCTTTCCTTGAAAATCGTTCCGATATAGGGGTTCAAAAGTCCGCCGGCAAGACCGGTCGCCAAGTAAAAGAACCGCAGCTTCAACAGCAAATAAGGAAATCTTCGCGCAGTTGACGCGGCAAGCGGATTGCCCATTATCCTTTCACGGCCCCGATCATGACTCCGTTCACGAAATACCGCTGCAGCCAAGGATAAACGAGCAAAATCGGAACCGTCGCGAAAATGACGCTCGCCGCCTTCAGTCCTTCCGGCAGAACCTGATACATGCCCGCCCCCTCCATCCGAAGCAGCTCGCTGGACTGGCTGATATTAATAATCTGATACAGCTTTAACTGAAGCGGATACAGCTCCGGCTTCGTAATATACATCAGCGTATCCTGGAACCCGTTCCAGCGGCCCACGGCGTAGAACAGGCTGAGCGTTGCGATGACGGGCATCGACAAGGGCAGCACAATCCGGAATAACGCGTTAAAATGCGAGCTGCCGTCAATTTCGGCCGCTTCCTCCAGACTTTCCGGGATTCCCTTTAAAAACGAGATCATAATGATCAGATAGAAAGGGCTGATCAGTCCCGGCAGCACCAGCGCCCACATCGTATTCAGCAATTCCAGATTCCGGATCAGAATGTATTCGGGAATCATGCCTCCGCTGAAAAACATCGTGATCATGACAACAACCATCAAAAACTTGCGCCCTTTAAGCTTCGACTTCGATAATGGATAAGCGGCCGCCACCGTCGCGATCATGCAGAGCGCCGTCGTGACGACCGTCAGCATGACGGTAAATCCCAACGATTGCAGCATCGACGGGTCCGTGAACACTCGTTTGTAGGCCTCGAACGTCAGCTCTATGGGATACAGCGTAACCTCGCCCGACATGATGGCGCGGGAGGAGCTGAGGGAAATCGCGATAATATGCAGAAACGGTGCCGCGCACAGCAACACGGCCGCGGCGATGAGAACGACGTTGGAGGTGTCGAAAATCCGGTTTGCCGTTCGTTCGCTCATGATTGCACTTCCTTCCGAATTACACGCGTTAAACGCGGATAAATTTAAACGAAGTCATAGAACGCTTTCGTCCGTCAATTTTTTAGACAAGAAGTTGGCGCCCAATACGAATACGAGGCCGACGACCGCCTGAAACAGGCCGACGACGGTCGCCAGCGTGTACTGGCCCGATTCGAGACCGACCCGATAAACGAACGTGCTCAGAACGTCGGAGTAATCCCGCACCGCCAGATTGCCGATGACGTACGGCCGTTCGAAACCGATCGTAATGATGTGGCCGAGGTTGATAATAAGGAGCGTTGCGATCGTCGTTTTAAGTCCCGGCAGCGTAATGTGCCAAATGCGCTTAAACCGCCCGGCGCCGTCCACCTCCGCGGCCTCGAACAGCTCGCGGTTAATGCCCGTAAGAGCGGCCAAATACAGGATCGTCCCCCAGCCCGCGCTCTGCCAGACGCCCGTCAACAAATACGTAATCAGCCACTTGTTTTTTTCCGTCAGAAAAGGAACCGCCTCGAACCCAAGGCCGGCGAGAACGTTGTTGATCATGCCGGATTGCGTGCCGAATACCTGGTAGACGATGCCGCCGATAATCACCCAGGAAATAAAGTGCGGAACGTACAAAATCGTCTGGGAAAGCTTGCGGAACCAGGAGGATTTCAACTCGTACAGCATGATCGCCAAAACAAGCGGAGCCGGAAACGAAACGAGAAGATCCAAAAAGTTCAGCATCAGCGTATTGCGCAGCGTCTGGTAAAACTCTTGGTTGCGAAACACTTCCCGAAAAGCTTCGAGACCGATCCATTCGCTTCCCGTAATTCCCTGAAAGAGATTGAAGTCTTTGAACGCGATCTGGATGCCGTACATCGGACCGTACTTGAACACGATAAAATAAACGAGCGGCAGCGCCAGCAGCGCATACAGCTGCCAGTACCTGCTTGCATACACGGACGCTCTCATCGGGGTCCTCCTTAGCCTGTTGATAACGGGCGGAACCGAAAGGCCCCGCCCTAAACGCGGCCGATCCGTTTACGGGTTCATTTCTTTGTAAACTCCGGTCCGTTCGTCCAAAATCGCTTGACCGCCGCTCGCCATATATTCCTTCATCAGGCTGTCAAACGTAGCGTCGAATTTATCCGTGCCGATCATTGTCGTGTTGACGATCATTTCATTGTATTTGTCCGTCAATACGCTTCCGTACTTCGATTCGGCCTCGATCGGACGGGACAGCACGATTTGGTCGAGCTTGTCCGTATTCGAAATGTCGACGGATTTTCGCATGTCTTCGTGATATTCCTTGGGCGTTTGGCGAATGTAGGCTTCGTTGTTTTGCTCGGTTTCGCCGATATACTTGCCGTTTACGATGATCGCCATATCCCCGTAGTTGAACAGGCGATCCTTGATTTCTTGCGCGGCATCCGCGTTCAGCACCGGAATCCCGTCTTCGAGCGTATAGTTCTCTCCCTCCACGCCATTTTGCATGAAAAACAAATTGTCGCCGGAAGCCATCCAATCCAAATATTTGATCGCCTCGACCGCGCGTTCGCTGGATTTCGGAATCATGATATACATGGCGTTAGGCGCATATCCCGGCTTCGGATGCTTGCCCTCGGAATTCGAAAACGGATCGATTGGCGTCATGACGGCTCCGGGCACGTTCGTTTGCAGGTTTTTGTACGTGCCGTTGTAGTCGAAGTACAGTTCTCCCGCATCCTCGGAAAAGGCGCCGACAAGTCCGTTCTGGACGTCCTGCCACAGCTGTTTTTTGTCCTTGTCGAGCGCGAAATCCTTACTGATCAAGCCTTCGTTGTACAGCTTGTTCATAAACCGCAGCGCTTCCTTGAAACCCGGCAGCAGAACGGGATAGTCGCTGGAGCCCAGCTTTTGCGTCAGCGTGTATTTCTGTTCCTCGGTCAACGGCTCGATAAAGGACCAGATGAGCGATTCGAACTGGGCCGGAGCGACCGACATCCCGAGCGGAATGACCTTGCCGCCGGTGTTGCCCGGGTCCTGCTCCTTGAACGCCTTTAAAACCGCATACAGCTCATCCGTCGTCTGCGGGACGGAAAGACCGAGTTGATCGAGCCAATCCTGTCGAATGTACGACGAGTATTTGCCAAGAACGAGACGGCGGCCCGGGATAGCCAATTGTTGCCCGTCGATCTGGCCGTATTTCAACGTATCCTCGCCCAGGAACGCTTTCAGGTTGGGACCGTGCTCGTCAAGCGTCTCCGTCAGGTCCATCAAGCCGCCTTGGGACGCATATCTTTGAAACGTGCCGGAATCGTACGTAAACACGATGTCGGGCACGTCGTTGGTGCTGGCCATCAGAACGTTCAGCTTCTGGACTTCTTCGGATCTCGCAACCGGCACATATTGCACTTCGATATTGTTCGGGTCCCCGAAATTCTCCTGAACGTACCGGGTCAAGTAATTGTCCGTGACGCTAAGTCCGGAAGGCGCGTTTCCGCGGTCGAACACCTCGACCTTTAAGGCGACTTTCTCTTGGGAAGAAGCATTGCCGCTTGCCGAGCCGCTGTCCGATGAATTCGAGCATGCCGCGAGGATCGCCGTGAGCCCGATTGCCGTCGCCAACAGCGCCGACCTGATCTTGCCGTACCCGCGTCTTTGGTACCTTCTCTCCATTTCTCTTCAGCCCCTATCCGATTTTTTGCGTTCCGGCGCCTGCCGGGAACGAGTCCAGTATGTCATCCCGTTCTCGCCGCAGACAATAAACTTGTTTTCCGCCAATAAACCTTAGCCCCGTTTTTTGCGTCATGATTTATGACACTGAAAATCGCGAATAAACTGTTTTTCAGAATTTGCAATGTAAGGTTTATGTAATAGAAATCCCTAGGAAAGAAGCGGCCGAGCCCGCTTGAGCGGGCGGCCGCTTCCGTTCCGGATCGTTCAGACATGTTTCTTCCGGTAATCCCCGGGCGTAACGCCGACGACTCTTTTAAACATGCGGCCGAACGTAATCGCATTGGAATATCCGACTTGCTGAGCGATGTCCTGTTGCCCTAAATCCGTTTCCGTCAACAGCCGTTTTGCCTTTTCAATACGCAGCCGGAGCAGGACGTCCACGAAATTTTCGCCGAACGCGTCTTTGAACAGTTGACTGACGTTTTTTCCGTTCATGCCGAACCGGTCGCTTAGGTGCTTCAGAGAAAGATCCGGGTCGTCAAAATGCTCCTCGATGTAAGTGCGCATCCCCACCGCGACGGCCTGAAAACTGTTGGTTTCGAACACCTTGACGTAAGCCCGGTACGCTTCGTTCAACGCTTCGGTCAGGTTCGCTTCCAGACTGTCCAGCGAAGAGCTTTCGGTCACCATCGCTTCGACGTCGAGCCGGATCCAGGCTTGCCGCATCGTCTCGGACGCCAGAACCTCGTTCCCGGTTTCTTTTTTAAGCAGCTTTTCCAGCGCGGCCAAAATCATATGGATTTGCATATCGTTTAACCGGTAAGTCCGAAAATCGTTAAACAGTCCGGCTAGCTGATCCCTCCACCCGTCGTGTACAAGGCGGAACGCCTTTGCCATTTCCGCGATCCGGACCCAGTAGGAATGTGCATCTTCTGCCGAACCGCCGACCCGTTCTTCCGCAACGATCAATGTCTCGCCGCCGGTCAGCTTGTAGCCAAGCGCCGCGGTAGCGGAAGCGTATGAAACGGGAAGATCTTCCCACGATGCGACCGGAACCCCTTGCGCAAACACGAAACGGATTCCGAAGTTCTCTTCGACCCACTGCCGGCAGGCCGCCACCTTAGGGAGAAGCGTTTCCTTCGCGCTTTTCCCCTCCTCCATCCGGCAAATGACGCCCAGCCTGCCCCCGCTTATCCACTCGCACCAGGCGCGCATGGACGAATTGTCCAAAAAGTCGTGCACGATGCTTTGCACGGCGAGGCGCAGCATAGCCTGATCCTGCGGCTTTCCTTCCCCCAGGAAGGCTTCATGACCGAGCTCCGCCACGATGACGCCTTTGTCGGCAGGGCATTCGTCGTCCCTATACGGCAAAGGAATCGTTTCCTCCCAATCCGTTTCCGCAACGACTCCCGTACCTTCGACCAAATCCATGAAAAACTGCCTGCGCTTCGTAATCAGATGCTCCCGTCTTCCTTCCTCGTAATGCCGGGATTGGTCGATCAGATCCTCCAGGGCCTGTCCGATAAAGGAAAGGTCGTCCACCTTGCGATCGTCCGGCAAGGAGTTCAGTTGTATCGATTCCAGCTTGTTCATCATCATCTGGATCGGGCGGTAGTTCCGTTTCGAAATGTAAATTACGTATCCGAGGCTGAGCCCGATGACGGCACAACCGATCGCCACCCATATGTAGGAAATCAGTGAAAACCATCCGAAGAACTGCCCTTGCTTGATGCCGCTGCGGATCGTCCATGCGGTATCGGGCACTTCGATTTCCGCAAGCTGCTTGACTCCACCGCCTTTCCGGCCGTTTTCCCCTTCCTCGTCCGTCGACATGACGAGTTGCCCCGCCGTGTCCACGACATCCAGGTAGCTGATCTTCGTATCGGCAATATCGCCGATGTAGCTTCGCAGCTCCCTTACGTCCGCGTTAATGACGGCTACGCCCTTGTCGCCGAAAGGAACGGGAAGCTGCTTGACGAGGGAGATGACCCGGGCGGGAGAAGAGACGAACCTGTCCTGGAGCCAGCGCGTTTCCGACCAACGGTCCGTCGTATGCCGTTCGTCTTCGAGTACCTTTCGGAGGAAAGCCGTGTCGCCGAACGAATCGAGGGTCGTTTTGCCGTTGGGCCATATAATCAGGCCGTCCTTCGCGCGGTACAAATAAATCGAATGGATGACCGGATTCCCTTCAATCAGGGAACGAAGCGAGGCAGCTGCATTGTAGAGGAGGAGGCTTTCATCGTGTCCGGCGAGTCCGGGCGCTTCGGCAAACGTTGCGATGCTTTCGTTTTTGTTCAGCTCTTTGAGAACGGCGTTCTCGATATCGTCAAGCGACCGGACCATCGTATCCGCAACGTAGTCGGCAGACATTCGGTTCGCCTTCTCCGTTTCTTTCCGCGAAATATCGGAAATGACGACCAGACCGAGCAGTACGATCACGGTGATCGTAAGTAAAAAAATAGGAAAGTAGGAAAGCAGCTGTTTCTTGTACCAGTTGTTCACGAAATACTTCCCCCCGTGCGAGATTACCCATGATCATACTTGAACTTTTCACGTCTGACAATAAAATTGTTACAATTAATGTTAACTATATTTACACAACGAGCACACTGCTCCCCATCGCCAGACGTACATTTTGAATGCAAAAAAAAAAATGAAGCTCGTCTATGGAGCTTCATCCTTTCTGCAGTTCGCTTAAACGCCCGTGCGCCGCTTTTGATTGTTTTGCACTTTGTGGATTTGCGTCTTCATTTTTTTCGTTTCCGTGCGGTAGCCGGCTTGTTCGCCCCGTGCTTTCTGCTGCGCCGCCTTTTTCTTCTCAAGCAGACGCTTCATCGCTTCGGACTGGCTCGGCTTTTTTCGGTCGTCCATCCGACCGCCCCTCCTCTGATCTTTTCGAATCGCTGCCTTCATTATAGCGCTTTTTTCGATCGGGATGGAATTTTCCCGAATGTTCCTGCTTCCTTTCCAAACGCAGATTCCGCCCGGCCGCGATTTAGGCTTGGGCGCTAGACAGGAGCACGGCCGGTTCTCCGTATCCGCTCATACGCTAGGGCGAGAGAGGAGAGATGGACGGCTTGAAATACAAAAGCACATCCATTAAGAGCAAATGGACGAAAACGAAATGGCTGCTCAGAAGCGAAAGCCTGCGCAAATACGTCCCCCATACGCAGCTCTTCAGCCGAAGCGCCCTTAGCGGCATGCTTGCTCAGTATTCCACTGTCTATTTCAAGCCTACCGGCGGAACGGGCGGCTTCAACATCGTTCGCATCACGAAGAAGGAAAACGGCTACCAGATTCAGCACAATGCGAAAAAAAACCGGTTTCCCACCTTCGACGCCCTGTACGAACATTTGAAAAAACGGACGGGCGGCAGCTCTTATTTGCTGCAAAAGGGAATCAAGCTTGCCGTAACGGAGGGCAGGCCGTTCGATATTCGCGTCATGGTGCAGAAAACGAACGGCGGCGATTGGAAGAGCACGGCGTTGTTCACGAAAATCGGCCGTAAAGGCAAGGTCGCGACGAACTACAACCAAGGCGGAAAAATCGGCTTTTTCCAGCCTACCCTGTCGGGCGCGGGGTACGGCCAGGCGAGCATCGAGCATAAAGAAAACGAACTGAAACGGCTTGGCGAATCCGTCGGCCGCCTGTTCGACGGGCATCTGACGGGGTTCCGGGAGCTCGGGCTGGACGTCGCGCTGGATCGCGAAGGCCGGGCCTGGATTTTGGAAGTGAACACGCGGCCGCAATTTTATCCGTTGAAGGACATGAAGGACAAACGATTGTATCGCAAAATCATCTCCTACGCCAAGCAGTACGGGAGGAAAAAATAACGGCGTCGAGGGAGCCGGACGATCGGTCAAACGCTGCGGAAAACGTTGAACGATACCGAAGTCCCGAAGTCCGGCTCGCTTTTGATCCGAAGTCCTTTTCCATAATGTCTTTTCAGCCTAAGATCCGTATTAAGCAGGCCGACTCCGGACTGGACGTCCGATCGTTTTTCCAGGAGGCCGTGCAGGGTCGCTTCGTCCATTCCGACGCCGTCGTCTTCGACCGCCACTTCCGCATAACCGCCGAAGTTCGCGATCCGGATCGTGATCGTTCCGCCCCGCGAACGCTTCAGAATGCCGTGTCGGACGGAATTTTCGACCAGCGGCTGGATCGTCAGCAGCGGAATTCGGATATCTTTGCAATCTTCCTCGTCGATTTCCCAAACGATCCGAAGCCGATCCTCGAACCGCTCTTGCTCGATATACAGGTAGGAGCGGACAATGCTTAGCTCCTCTTCGACCGGGACGAGCTCGTGCATATTTTTCAACTTGTATTTGTCCCTCAAAAAATCCCCGAAAACTTTCAGCAATTTGCGCATCCGATCCAAATCGATTTCGCTCAGCGCCGAAACGGCGTTTAACGTGTTGAATAAAAAATGCGGCTGAATTTGCGCCTGAAGCCAGGCCGCCTCCATGAGCAGCCGCTCGCGCATCGCTTGTTTGACTTCGGTCAACGCCTTGACACGCGACCGGATTTCCGACGCATCCACCGGTTTTGCCGCGTAATCGTTCGCGCCCGAGCGGAACCCGCATTCGATGTCCTCGGGCCGGCCGCGCGCCGTAAGAAGCAGAACGGGCAGCTCCGTAAGCGAAAACCGCGCGCGAATCGCGCGCGTCAATTCATAGCCGGACATATGCGGCATCATGACATCCGCAATGACCAGATCCCATTCCTTGTCGTCCAGGG
The DNA here is from genome assembly GCF_016937515.1 of Cohnella algarum. NCBI lineage: Bacteria > Bacillati > Bacillota > Bacilli > Caryophanales > Paenibacillaceae > Cohnella > Cohnella algarum. Next base: position 3,191,183 of record NZ_JAFHKM010000002.1, on the reverse strand, counting down.
CGGCCAACGCCTGCGCGCCGCTCGCGACCGTCGCGACGTCATAGTCTTCGGACGAAAGAAGCGTTTCGATCACCTTCAGGTTGACGGGATCGTCGTCGACCGCCAGAATCCGGGGCCGGTCGGCGAGGATGTACGGCGGACGTTCGGCGACCTTGCCGGAAGGCTCCGGCGGCCAAGGCCGAGCGGCGGCGGCCGACGCTTCCGCCATGGCGGCTTCCGCGGACGCCGCTGCGTTTGCCGGTTCTTCTTCCGCATCGGACCGTTCGGCAAGCGGCAGCGAAAAAACGAACTCCGATCCTTGACCGGGGACGGAGCGAACCCGCAGTTCCCCGCCGTGCAATGCCGCCAGCTGTTTGCTGATGCCGAGACCGAGGCCGAAGCCCCCTCGATCATCCTCTTGCCGGAGTCTCCCTGCTCGTAAGGCTCGAACGCGCGGCGCGCCATTTCCTCGTCCATGCCTATCCCCGTATCCGTTACGGAAATGTAAGCCCGACCGTTTTCCACGTAGGATCCGATCGCGATTTCGCCTTCGGCCGTGAACTTCAGCGCGTTGTGCAGCAGGTTGAACAAAATTTGGACGATTCGGTTCTCGTCGGCATTCACTTGCGGGAAGCGTTCGGGAATCCGAACCGTCAGCCGTACGGCTTTTCCCTCCGCCATAAAACGAAGCATATCCATTACGCCGACGGCGATGGGCCGTACGGAGATCGAACGAATTTGCAGACGGGGGGCGTTTTCCTTCAGACTCATCGCATCCAGCAGATCGTTCAGCATAAAGGACATTCTTCTTCCGACATTCAGCACGGTTTCCAGGTCTTTGGCGCTTTGCCCGCCGAGCGACCGCTCCCGTTCCAGAACGCCTTGCGAGAGATTGAGTATGCTGTGAAGCGGATTGCGCAATTCATGCGACGTATTGGCCAGGAATTCGTCCTTCCGTTTGTCCGCGCTCTGCAGCTTGGCGGCGAGCATTTTCGTTTCGGCATGAACCTGAAAATAGCCCCTGAACCAGACGGAAGCGAAGCAGGCGATCGACACGATGAGATCGAACGGGTAATAGACGGTTTTGATGCCGGTCGCAAGATGAATGCCCCACCAGCCGAAATGGCTGTTGAACGCAACCAGAGACAGAAGCAGCAGTACGTTTTCTTTTAATTCCTTGATGGAAGTAAAAAGCACGGACAAGCCGGACGCCGCGATTCCGACCCCCATGATCAGCGCATAGGCCGGCTGCGCCGTCACCAAATGCCGGACGGGCAAAAGCAGCGACAGGAAGGCGGCCCCGGCGCACAAGGCGGAATAAATCGGGATGAATTTTCGCCAGCCTTCGGGCTGCAGGTGGCGGGTGCTTTGGAGCAAACCGTAACCTACGGCGACCATAGAGAAATGGACCAGCTTGAATCCCCATTCGTAATCGATCGGGGTCCAGTACGACAACAGTTTTTCTTCGGAACCGAGCAGGTGCATCAGCGTCGCGCTGACGAGAAGCAGGGAAAAATAAATCAGCTTTCGGTCCCGGTTTCCGACGAAAAACAAAATAAACGCATAGACGGCATGCAGCAAAAAAACGACAGCGACCAGTTGCTGCATGGAAACCGACAGCTGGGTCTCCCGGGCGATCGCTTCCTCCGCCCCGAACTTGATCGAACGCACGATGCCGCCGTCGCGGGGGTCGGCATAATTCGCCGCCTGAATGACGACTTCAATTTCGCCGCTGCCGTTCGGCGCGAACGAAGAAGTGTACGGGATGTTATACGGAACAAACTCCCGTGCGCTCTCGGCGGGCTCTCCAGACTTGGCCAGCAGACGGCCGTCGACGTATAACGCCGACGCACTGCGGACGCTCGGAATGCGGATGCTGTAGGTTGCCTCGCTTTCCGGATCGACGAGAATGCGCAAACGATAGGATCCGTAGCCGTAAGGCGTCTCTTCTCCCGGCCGCAAGGAGGCGTTCCAGGCGCCGGGGACCTGGATGGCGGAAGGTTGGCCCTGATCGGATGCCGCCGTCGGATCGTCGCCGTCCATCAGCCAAACGTGCGGATAAAATTCCCACTCTCCGTCCAGCGTAACGGTGCGGCCCGCGCCGGCATCCCAGTTCCGCAAATCCAGCAGTCCGTTCGCCGCATGCGGCTGGTCCTCGTGATGAAACCAGCCGATCCATATGAGTCTTAAGCCCGCGAGAAGGATCAGAAATAACCCCAATATCGCGAGCGTCTTCCATTTGGCGGAAATTCGGGTCCGTTCGGTCGGCAAGTGTCAGGCTCCTTCATTTCAACCTTCAAGAGAAGGCAAAATTCCAGCTCTTGCAAGCTATGAAAAGTATAGCTTATGCAAGTTGCCAAGTTCAATTGCCGCGCGGTTCGTTTTCCGCGATTTTCGCTCGACGGGTCAGCCGGCGTCCGTTTCCCCGCTTCGATACCTGGCCAACGCCGTTTGATAGACGCTCTTGGGCCGGAGTCCGACAAATTTGTCCGCCGGTTCGCCGCGATGAAACACGATGACGGTCGGCATCGACATCACGCCGTACGCCGAAGCGAGCTCCGGCGATTCGTCGCAATCGACTTGCAATATCGCCGCCCGGCCTCCTTCTTCTCGGTCCATCTCCTCCAGAATAGGCAGCAAAACTTTGCAGGGAGGGCACCACTCCGCGCCGAATTCGACCAGCGTCACTTCGTTTTCCCGAACGGCGCTTTGAAAGGTTGAAGCGTCGACCGTTTGCAGGCTCATGTTTTTTCCTCCGTTTCGGCCTGCTGCCGCTCCTCCAAAATCGACCGGATGCGATCCTCCAAATTCGACTTGATGTTCTGCAGCAGGCGGATTTGGGTTTCGATCTCTTCGAGCTTTTGGCGATAAACCGGGAGCACTTCGCTGCAGAACGCTTCCTTGTTTTTCAACACGCAGTTCAAAAAGCCGGCGATCTGCTCCGTCGTCAACCCGAGATTGAGGTACAGCTGAATCGTCCGCACTTGTTCTTCCGCAAACGGCGAATAATCCCGGTAGCCGTTCCCGCTCCGAACCGGCGTCAATAGCCCTTGCTCCTCATAATAGCGCAGCGAACGAACGCTCGCCCCGGTGCGCGCCGCGAGCTCTCCGATTTTCATGTTTATCGCCTCCGCTAGATCGATCGCCTTCATTGTAAACCCTGACATTAATGTGAGGGTCAAGCGATGATTTTCATGTTGATTGCTTCGCAGGCTTTCATTTAAAATTAATTCAAATTCAATGATTTGCTTAAATAACAAAATTAATAAAATCTAAATGCCTTTAATTAATAGGAGGAATTGCATATGGATCAAATCGACAGACAAATTCTGTTCCATCTTCAGAATCAGGCGAGAATTTCCATGACGGAGCTGGGCAAAGCCGTGAACCTGTCCCAGCCCGCCGTAACGGAACGAGTGAAACGGTTGGAGGAAAAAGGAATGATCGAGGAATATCGGACGATCGTCTCTCCGGAAAAAATCGGAAAATCCACCGCTGCCTATTTCCTCTTCCGAACCCGCGATTGCACGGCGTTTGTCGATTTTGTCCGCGCGTCTCCCTATGTCGTCGAATGTCACCGCATAAGCGGGGAACATAATTATTTGGTAAAGGTCATGACCGACTCTATACGCTCTCTGGAAGAGTTCGGGAACGAGTGCGACAAATACGGAACGTATACGACCTTGATCGTCATGTCGTCTCCCGTCGATTATAAACCTCTTATTCCGACTCCGGAAGAAGCGTCGGACCTTCCCCGCGCTTCCTTGAAGTGAACCTGCGTACGTTGATCCGCCAGGCAGCAAGGAGCGCAAGAAGCGTCAGCAGCAGCAAGGCCCAAGGCAAGGAACCCGCATCCATCGTTTCGAGCATGACGGCGCCGATAAAGCCGCCCCCGCCGATGGCCAAATTCCAGGCCGTGACGAGCATCGATTGGCCGACATCCGCATGCTCGCCGGCGGTTTCGGCCATCGCCGTCTGCAGCAGCGTCCCCGCTCCGCCGAACGTCAGTCCCCATAAGGCAACCGCCAAATAAATCAACGCGGGCTGACCGGCGGCAACGCCAAGCAGCAGGGAAGCCAAAGCGAATCCGGCAAGGCTGACCAATACCATTTTATGCTGCATGCGGTCGATCCACATCCCGACAATCCAAATCCCGACGATCGATGCAAGACCGAAAATAAGCAGCGTCAAGTCGACGCGGCCGGCAAGCCCCGCCCGGGCAAGGTAAGGCGCTATATACGTGTATAAAATATTGTGGGCCAGCACCCAGAGCAGGACGACCGCCAATACGGGACGCACGCCCTTCATCATGAAAATAGTGCGTAGAGAGGTTCTTCCGGCGGCTTGCTGTCCGGGATACTCCGGCATCTTCCGGACGATCCAGACAATCAACAGCACGGTAATCAGCGACATGATCCCGAAAACGGCGCGCCACCCCGCAAGACCGCCGAGGAAGGTCCCTGCGGGAACGCCGAGCGCCATGGCAAGAGGAGAACCGACCATAGCCACCGCCAGAGCCCGTCCTTTGAGGGCATCCGGCACCATCCGGCGGGCATAGCCTGCCGCCATCCCCCACAGGACGCCGCCGGACACGCCGGCAAAGAAACGGGCAGCCAGCGTCAGCGCAAAATCGGAGGACATGGCGGTAACGCTGTTGAACGCGAGAAAACCGGTCATCGTAACCAGCAGCAGCCGGCGCCGCGGCCAGCCGCGCGTAGCGGCGGTCACGGGAATCGCGGCCATTAGGGACCCCAGAGCGTACGACGTGACAAGCTGGCCGGCAAGAGCTTCCGAAATGCCGAGCCCTTCGCTTAGTTGAGGCAGCAATCCGGCGGGAATCGTCTCGGTAAAAATGCAGATAAATGCGGCCATGGCGAGCGCAAGCAACCCGCCCCAGGGAAGGCGGTCGCAAGAAGCGGCAATGGCGGTGGCGGTTTGTGCGGGAAAATGGTTGCGTCTATTCAATTTCAAAACATCTCCTGTTCGGTTGAAAATCGTTGGCTTCAACCGCCGATCGGATTCGGTTGAGGAATTTAAGTTTACAAAATAAATTCGCCCATTTACATATTTATTTAAAGGTAAATTCGTTATTTTTCATTTATTATATTTGAAAAAAAGAGACATTCTATTATAATTTACAACCAATAATAGTAAAAGGCTTACATTCGCTCTCTAAAAGCCGTACTTAGCTAATGCGAAAATTCGACACGAAACCAATCCAACCTATGCTTACTGTACGTGCCTATCCTTGCCCCACGCGTCTCCCCCGTGCCCAATCAATCCTTTCTTATGCGGATTTTCCCGCCGCTACCGGCCTCCTCGTCTCTTCCTTCCAAATAAAAAACCGCTTCGACATGCTTAAAGTACAGAAAATGTCGTTGAGATTGGAATCGATCGGAAAAGGATACGAGTGAATTTTATTCTTTCCGGCGTTAAAAAAAATAGGCCGCCCTCGCCCGAGGGTACGGCCTACTTTAGTTGGACGGCGCATTCGCGAAGGAGACGTTGATTAGCACGACTTCCGAACGCGAACCGATTCGGATGGGCGGCCCCCAAAAGCCGAAGCCGGACGAAACGACGGAATGCAGCTGCTCTTTCTGCAGATAGCCCCAGTCGTTTTCGAACAGCATTTGCGTAATGAGGTGTCCGGGCGCGATTTGCCCGCGATGGGTATGCCCGGATACGATCAGATCGACGCCCTGCTCGCTCGCGATGTCGAATTCGACCGGCTGATGCTCCAGCAAAAACAACGCGTCCTCGCGATCGACGCCCTCCGTCAGCTGCGCCAGCCCGGCCCGCTCCCCGTCGCTGTAATCTTTGCGGCCGACGATCGTCAGCCAATCGTTTACCTCGACGGCTTCGTCGTAAAGCACCCGCATGCCGCTTTCTTCGAGCAGCGCGATCAGTTCCTCCGTTTCCCCGCGAAACCGGTCATGGTTGCCAAGCGATGCGTAAACGCCGTACGGAGCCTGAATCCGCGCCAGCACCTCCCCGATTCCCTGGTTCCGGTAAGGGACGATGTCGTCGTCGACGATGTCGCCCGGGAATAAAACAAGATCGGGCTTCAGCCGGTTGATTTCGTCGACGAGCCGCTGCGCATGTCGCTTGTTCGACAAATAGTTGAAGTGCATGTCCGAGGCCATGGCGACGGATAGCGTTCCGCTGGCGGGCCCCTGCTTGTCGATCCGAATATCGTAGGTGCGGACGACCGGGCTGAAGGCGTTGAAGCTGCCGAATCCGAGGAGCGCCGCCAGCGCCGTCAGCGTAAGCCAGCCCGCCCATTTATGTACGCGATGGCGCGGAATCCGCGTCAGCCTTGTCAGCCAGACGAGCAGATGCGCGACGGGAAGCAGCATGACGAGCAGACTGAACAACGCCAGCCAGTATGAACCGATGACGCCAAGCAAAATCGAGCCTTCGAATACCCGCGCCAGCATGAAGGACGCGGCGAGAAAAATCAGCGCGACGACGTAAACGACCCGGAACCGGCGCGACACCTTCGGCTTCATCCACGACCAGCCGCTCCAGCCGATGTAAAACACGATCAATGCGTAGACGGCGATAAACGCAATTCCGGCGACAATGTCCATAATGCCCTCCCGCTTGGATGCTAGTCCTATTATAGCATCGATCGTCCGCGCGTTCCTTCAACGCAAATGGACCCGACCAAACAGGGAGACGCCTGCGATGCTGCAGCCGGCACCGCCACCGCCATATTCGGGCTTCGTCGCGAAAACGTGAAATACGAAGAAATAAGGGGAGGATCGGAGTCATGAGTTACTCAACTGCGTGCGGACATGTGCGTATGTGCTTACGGATATGTGCGTATGGCGGGTTGAGATGAGCGGCCGTGACTCAACCGGATCGACGACGTGCTTGCGAAAGTGGTGAGATGAGTCATAGTTACCCAACTGGGTCCGGCCTCTTGCGCCTGACCGGTTCAGATGAATAATTTTTACCCAACTGGGCCCGGCCTCTTGCGCCTGACCGGTTCAGATGAGTCATAATTACCCAACTGGGCCCGCCTTTTTCGCCTGACCGGTGCAGATGAGTAATTTTTACCCTACTGGGCCCGGCCTTTTTCGCCTAACCGGTTCAGATGAGTCATAATTACCCAACTGGGCCCGCCTTTTTCGCCTGACCGGTGCAGATGAGTCATAATTACCCAACTGGGCCCGCCTTTTTCGCCTGACCGGTGCAGATGAGTAATTTTTACCCTACTGGGCCCGGCCTTTTTCGCCTAACCGGTTCAGATGAGTCATAGTTACCCTACTGGGGCCGGCCTCTTGCGCCCCCCATAAGCACGAAGCCCCTTTTAAATACGAAGCCCGCCCCTATCTTTTTTCCACTGAAAATAATATCCATTTCGCCTTCGGAATGTATAATAGAGTTGTTATTCCCCATTCCAAAATAAAAGCCGAGGAACAAGATAAATGTCAAGCGATCTGAACCTTTCAATCTCTCCCCGGACTTCTGCGTCGGACCCGGCGCGGCGGTACGAGGGCGCGATGCTGTTCGTCGATATTTCGGGCTTTTCCGCACTGAGCAAGCGGCTCACCGAGCAGGGCGCGGGCGGCACCGAAAGAATCTCGCTTATTCTCAATGCCTGCTTCGATACGATGATCGCGGCCATCGACCGGGCGGGAGGCGAGGTTATCAAATTTGCGGGCGACGCTCTCTTGGCGGTCTGGAAGGAAGAAGCCGATCGCGATCCGGCTTCCTGCGTGCGGAAGGCGGCGGAGTGCGGACTGTTCCTTCAGCGGGCGCTGCATCGGCGGGAAATGCTTCCCGGCCTTCCGCTCTCGCTCCGCGTTTGCCTGAGCGCGGGCCGGATCGAAGCCTGCCCGGTCGACGGCAGCGGACGCGGACTCGAGCTCGTGCTCGCGGGCGAGCCTTTCGTTCAACTGCGCGCCTGCAGCCCGCACACGGAAGCCGGCAAAGTGCTGCTGTCCGAAGAGGCTTATGCGCGAGTCCGGCATCAATGCGAGGCCGAGCCTTCTCCGGGCGGCGGGGGAGCTTTCGTCGCGCGTTTTCATGCCGGCGCGGAAGCCGGAACGGAAACGGCGCTCGATTCCGCCGAAGCATCCGGTCCGTTTCCGGCGGGGGAATCCGGACGCGTAGACTGGGAAGCCGAAATGCGGACCGTTTCCGTTCTGTTTATCCATCTACCGGACTTCCACGAGCGTCTCGACGCCGGACGTCTCCGGCAGACGGCGGAAGCGATTCGGTTGGCCGCGGAGCAGCATGGGGCAACCGTTCACAAGCTCAGTCTCGACGACAAGGGCTGCTCGGCGATCGCGGCAACCGGCCTGCCGGCTTATACCCACGAAAACGACGCCGCCCGCGCCGTCAAAACGGCGATGGCCGTCCGGCAGCGGCTGACGGAGCTCGGCGCCGGGTTTTCGATCGGGCTGGCCACCGGACTCGTCTTTTACGGTTCCATAGGCAATGCGAGCAAACGTGAATTTACGAAGATCGGGGACACGATGAATCTGGCGGCGCGCCTTATGCAGCTGGCCCCGGCCGGAACCGTTCTGTGCGACTCCGCGACATGCGAAGCCGCGGGCCCGGCGATCCGGTTTCAGGCCGCGGAAACGGTTCATCCCAAGGGGATGCCCGGTCCGATAAAGGTCTATTCCCCCTCGGCCTGGCGGACCCGCAGGGCGCCGAACGCCGGACGCTCGTCGGAAGAACGGCCGAAACCGCGCTGCTGGAGCGGCATCTGGAGCGCCTCCTCCAAGGAGAAGGCGGCGTGGTCTGCCTGATGGGCGAAGCCGGCATCGGCAAATCCCTCCTGCTCCGGCAGGCGCAGCTCGAAGCGGAAGGAAGAGGCGCGACCGTTCTATACGGGGAGGCCGACGCCATCGAACAGCGGACGCCTTATTATCCTTGGCGGAGCCTTTTCGTTACGCTGCTGCGCCTGGCCGCGGCGCCCGAAGGTTCGGAGCTTCGCTACGAGCAGGCGCTTCGCATCATCCATGAAGCGACGGAAGATTCGCGGCATCTGGTTCCGCTGCTTTCGGAGGTGCTGCCGTTCGAAATCCCGGACAACGAGTGGACTCGCCAGATGACCGGTCAAATACGCGCGGACAATCTGCACGCGCTCGTCATCCGGCTGATGAAGCGGTTTATGGGCGATGCGCCCTTCGTTCTGATGCTGGATGACGCCCATTGGATCGACTCGTCCACTTGGGCGCTGCTGTTCGCCGTGTCGCAGCAACTGCCGCAAGCGCTCCTTCTCGTCGCTTCGCGGCCGGACGGCGAGCATCAGCATCTGCGCGACCTGCCGTTGCTGAAGCTGCCCTCGGCGACCGTCATTCGGCTTGGTGAGCTGTCGCCTGACGAGACGTTCGAGCTGATCGCCAATCGGCTGGGCGTCTCCCGCCTGTCGGAAGCCGTCGGCAGCTTCATCTCGGAAAAGGCGGAAGGCCACCCGTTCTTCATCGAAGAATTGGCCTACGCCTTGCGCGACAGCGGGTTCATCGAAATCGAGAACGGCGAATGCCGCTTCGCCAGGCAGACGGACGATCTGCGGGAGCTGGATTTCCCGACGACCATACAAGGCATCATCCGGAGCCGCATCGATCGCCTGCCGGCGGACGAACAGCTTGTCTTGAAAGTGGCGAGCGTCATCGGAAGGGCGTTCCCTTACTACGCCTTGCACGGCACGATGCCCATGCCGACCGAGCATGACCGGCTCGAGGGCCATTTGGACCGTCTGACCGAAGCCAGCCTGACGCTGCGGGAGGAAGGCGAAACGGAACCGTCGTATTTGTTCAAACATGTCATTACGCAGCAGGTCAGCTACAACATGCTCGTTCATTCCCAGCGGAAGCAGCTTCACCGCGCGCTGGCGGTCTGGTATGAGAAGCGGCACGCCGATGCGTCCTCCCTTTACGGCGTGCTGGCCTATCATTGGTCCAGGGCGGAGCAGCCCGACAAGACGGTCTATTATTTGGAAAAAGTCGGACTGCAGGCACTGCGCACCGGAGCTTACAAAGAAGCGGTTCATGTGTTTTCCGAATTGGTGAACGGCCAAGCGGTTCCGGCGTCCGCGGAAACTTCCGCCCGCTGGCACCGGCTGCTTGGGGAAGCTTACATGGGCATCGGGGATATGGCTCAGGCATCGGAGCGGATCGGCCAGGCCTTAACGCTGCACGGACGCTCTGCGGCTTCGACTTCGAAGCAATTCAAAAGAGACGTGGCCGCCCAGGTCGTTCGCCAGCTCGTTCACCGTACGCTGCCTTCCCGTTTTATCGAAAAACCGGCCGGAAGCCGCGAGTTGCTGCTTGAGCAGGCGCTCTGCCACTGGCGGTTGGCCGAGATCGCGTTTTTTTCCAATATGGCGGCGGACAACCTTTATCATTCGCTGCATGCCATCAACCTGGCGGAACGGGCCGGACCCTCGGCCGAGCTGGCCCAGATTTCCGGCAACATGTGCGTAACCGCCGGCATTATGTCCCTGCACCCGCTTGCCAAAGCTTATATCAAGCAGGCGACGCAAGCGGCGGAACGGACGGACGATCTGTCGGCCAAAGCCTGGGTCAGCATGGACCTTTCGCTTTACTATATCGGAATCGGACAATGGTTCCTTTCCAAGCGGTATTCCGAGCAATCGATGGGCATCTATGAAAAAATGGGGGACCGGCGCTATTGGGAGGCCTCGTCCTACCTGATGGTGAAGGCGCTGGCGTATCATGACGCGGATTTCGGGAAGAGCTCCGCCCTCGCCGAAGCGATTTATTCATCCGGCCGGGCCAGCGGGAACGCCCAGGCCCAATCGTGGGGATTGCTGGCGCTGGCCGAAAACGCCCTCTACGAAGGCCGGGCGGAGGACGCGATCCGTCATCTGACGGAAGCCGAGGCGCTGATTCCGGTCAACATCGGCCGAACGGAAGAAATTCGCCTTTACAATTTGTCGGCTTTGGCTTATATAAAGACGGGTCGAGCGGAGCAGGCGAAGCATTACGCGGGTCTGGGCCTCCCGCTGACGACCGCCTCCAAGCCGACGACGTACTACGCCTTCGACGGATACGCGGCGCTGGTGGAAGCGCTGCTCGCCCTCTGGAATTCGCCCGGCGAGGACCGCGCTTATTACCGCTCCTCGCTCGGCGAAGCGATGAAATCGCTGGAAGGGTTCGCCAAGGTGTTCCCGATCGCCCTTCCGCGTTTTCATGCTTTTGCGGGCATCGTCGCCGGATGCGAAGGCGACTTCGGCAAAGCCCGCAAAAGCTGGAGCCGCAGCCTGCGGCTGGCCCGGAAGCTGGTCATGCCTTACGAAATCGGCTGGACGGAGGCGGAAATCCGGCGCTTTACCCCTTGACCGAGCCGACCGTACCCAATCGACGATAGGATAACGTGCGGCGGATGCGCAAGGACGCCAGCTTCATCCGCCCGCTCGTTCGCGAACCGCACGATTTTCGATGAAGAGTCGTCGCGTCGGGCGGTTCTACGAACAACCCCCTCCATTTTCCGCTTTCCATGGCAATTGCAGTGCGATTTCCCATGCAAACTCCCCTTGCCGGGCTGTTTCGCGCGGACGCCCCCTATTTTTTTCCTGAATTGTAACCTCCCACACATCTTTTTTCGAATGTACGTGATAACATGGCTGTCGTGCCGATGGAGCACCGAAGCTTTAAAATTCATGCAAAACGGGAGTGGGTTCATGATGGAAGCAACAAAAACGCTCAGGAGAAAACGATGGGCGGCCGCGGCGGCGGCCTGGCTGCTGCTGATTACCGGCGTCTTTCTTCCGCCGGAGCGGCAGGAGGCGCATGCGAACGCGGCGATCCAGGCGGCCGTGACGACGGAAGCGCCCGAAGTCGACCCCGGGGCAAGCACGACGTTCTATGTCGACGTCGCCTCTTCGGAATCGGCCGCGATCCTGGTCGATCTGGAAGTTTTCGACGCTTCGTTCAAACAGCGCGCGCAGCTGATCGTCGACCCCGTGCACGTCGAGGCCGGCGAAACGAAACGGGTTCCGATTATCTGGAACGTTCCGGCGTCGATGCCGGAGGGGTCTTATATTGTCAGCGTCGGCATTTTCGGTTCGGGCTGGGACGCCGACATTTACGAATGGTTCACGGGGGCGGCGTCCATCGCGGTCCGGGGCGGAGGCACGGCTCCGGGAACGCTGCCGGCGCCGGCGGATTTGACCGCGGCCGCGGATCGGACGGCGGTCTCGCTGAGCTGGAGCCCGGTCTCGGGGGCGACGAGCTACGAGCTGGAAGCCGACGGCGCGGTTCTCGAGCTCGGAGCGGACGCGTCCTACGAGCACGCGGGACTGCAGCCGGATACGCAGCATACGTACCGCGTCCGGGCGAAAAACGCCGAAGCCCAAAGCGAATGGAGCCCGGCCGTGACGGCGCGCACGCTGCCCGACACGACGGTTCCGGCATCCGCCATCAAGGTCGAAACGGAAACGGGGACGGAGACGGAATCGCCGATGCTCGGTCCGAACTTCACCATTACGAATACGGGCGACGGACCCGTCAATCTGAACGATTTGAAAATCCGCTATTACTTTACGGTTGACGGCGAGGACATTCCCCTGTCCATCGGATTCTGGAGCACGGTTCCCGCGGACAGCGCCGTCCCGCGCTTCGTGACCATGCCGATTCCTTCCGATAAGGCGGACACGTACTTGGAGTTCGGCTTCAAGCCGGAAGCCGGCACGCTCCATCCGGGATCGTCCGTCATCATCGGCACCTGGATCAACAAAAGCGACTGGTCCAACTTCAACCTAAGCAACGACTATTCGTTTAACGCCTCCGGCACCTCCGTTCCGAACATGAACGTAACGGCCTATCTGGCCGGGGAGCGCGTCTGGGGCGAGGAGCCGGTTCCGCTGGACCTGCCGCCGTTCCCCGGCGGCATCGAAGCCGTTCCTGCCGATACGTCGATTGCGCTCCATTGGCAGCCGGTAGAAGGCGCCGTTTCCTATGTCGTCCTGGCGGACGGCAAGCCGCACGAGGTAAGCGGAACGTCCTTCACGCACGAATGGCTGAGAACCGGCAGCCGTCATACGTACAAAGTAAAAACGAAAACGGAAGCGAAGGAAAGCGTGTGGAGCGCCCCGCTGTCCGTCAAAACGACCGGCCTGCAAGACATTCCGGCGCCCGTGAACCTGAAAGCGACGAAAACCGACACGTCGATCACGCTGTCGTGGGGAGCGCCGCCGGAAGCCGAAATTACCGGCTACGATATCGAAGTCGACGGAACCGTCGTCGATAACGGAACGGCAACGACGTACGCGCACGAAGGGCTGGAGCCGGGGACCGCGCATACGTACCGGGTGCGCGCCAAGGAAAATTCGACCCTCGGCGCCTGGAGCGATCTGCTGACGCAAAACACGACGAATACGCCGACCGGACCGTTCGACGTTCGGATCGATGTCGACACGTCGAAGGATCGGGCGCCGATCAGCCCGTATATTTACGGCACGAACGACGATTTGACGGGCACGGAAAAATGGACGTCCCGCCGCATCGGCGGCAACCGGTTGTCGACGTACAACTGGGAAAACAACGCTTCGAACTCCGGCGACGACGCCGGTCATCACAGCGACAATTTTGTCGCGCATTACTATGGAGGCGTGCCGTGGCATCTGGAGCCGACCGAGCCGGCCATCGGCATTACCGGCTTCCATCAAAAGTCGCTCGATACCGGCGCCTACACGCTGGCCACGCTGCAAACGGCGGGCTACGTAGCCAAAGACGCGAACGGTACCGTCCACGAAAGCCAAACGGCTCCCTCCTCGCGCTGGGTCGAAGTGAAGCCCGAAAAAGGAGCGCCGTTCGACGCAATTCCAGACACCGGCGATTCGTACGTCTATATGGACGAATTGGTCAACTATCTGGTGAACAAATTCGGGGGCGCCTCTTCGCCGACGGGAATCCGCGGCTACGAAATCGACAACGAGCCCGGCATTTGGAGGAAGACGCATCCGTTCATGCACCCGAACCCCTCCGGAGCGGAGGAAGTGCTGAACAAGGGGCTGGCGCTGGCCAAAGCGGTCAAAAAGGTGGACCCCGACGCGGAAATTTTCGGACCGGTAACGTTCGGCTTCGACGATATGTACAGCATGCAGGCGGCGTCGGACTGGCCGCAGCTGCAAGGCTCGTACGACTGGTACCTCGATTATTATCTCGACCAATTCCGCGCGGAAGGCGAAAAGCTGGGGGGCAAACGGCTGCTCGACGTGCTTGACGTCCACTGGTATCCGGAAACGGAAGCCGGAGGCTACCGGATTCAGGATTACAGGTCCAACAACGTGCGGGAAACGAACCTGGCCCGTCTGCAGGCTCCGCGCCAGCTGTGGGATCCGAGCTACAGCGAGCCGGTGGAAACCAGCCGCTTGTTCCGCTGGAACAGCGAGTTTTTCCCGCTGATCCCGAGACTGAACCAGACGATCAACACGTATTACCCGGGCACCAAGCTCGCCTTCACGGAGTACAACTACGGCGGCGAGGACAACGTCTACGGCGGCATCGCCCAGGCGGACGTATTGGGCATCTACGGCAAATACGGCGTTTACATGGCCAACTTCTGGAGAATGACGGGCGGCGCCACGGCTTCGACGTATATCACCGCGGCATTTAAATTGTACAGCGATTACGACGGCAACAATTCCAAGTTCGGCGATACGAAGGTAAGAGCCGAAACGTCCGATATCGAGAACAGTTCGGTATACGGCTCCGTCTATCGGGACAGCGACAACAACCTGCACCTGATCGTATTGAACAAAAACAACGATTACGAAATGAACGCCAGCTTCAACATCGACGGCGGAACGACGTACACGTCGGCGCGCGTATGGGCGTTCGACGGCGAAAATGACGCCGTAACGGAGCGCGCTCCGGTCGAGGGAATCGAGAACAATTCGTTTACGTATACGATTCCGAAGCTGACCGCTTGCCACATCGTCCTTAGCGCCGATCCGCAATAACGGACGGGGACAAAACGGCCGGGTTTCTCCAGCAAGGGGAGAAACCCGGCTTTTTTGTCGGCTCCTTCTCTCGGACAGCACGAATTTTCGCCTGATTTTTCATCCGATTTTTGGGGTTCTATCTCCGGCTCCGGCGAGACGGGAACCCAGGCATGGCTGAAGGCCGATTTCAACAAAGGAGCGGACTGGACGTTCAGGGTTATCGCCTACGACATTCCGGTTCTGGGAGACGCCGCGGGTCAGACCGGCTCCTTCACCATTCCGGCCGAGTTCAACGGCGACCTTCTGGCGACGATGGAAGCGCGGTACGAAGACGGCAGCAACGCGGGCCCGCAGAACTGGACGCTTTCAAGGAATTTTCATATACGTTCGAGCCGAATTACGATACCGGGGAAATCGTCCTGAATTCAAACTTTTTCAGGGAGGTCAACGACGGCAACGTGCTGCTGAAGTTCCACTTCTGGAGCGGCGCCGTCGTCGAGTATACGCTGACGAAGGAAGGCGCGAGTATGATGGGGACGGCAGCCGGGGTATAAAGGAAGCCACAGGATTGAAACGCAAATCCTCCGATGGTATACTAAACCTACAAAGTGCTTATAATGCAAAAGGAGCCGTGCGGCTAACACGACTCCCCGAGCAATAGCCGCTTTTAAGGGCGGTAGGCTTGACCAGGCGTAACGGCAGAAATAGACCGCATCCATTGGACAAGGGCGGTCTATTTCTTTTTGTGGAAGGAAAGGAAAAACACAACCAATGTCGCGAATGAAATCATCAGCGTCAATGCTTGGTAGACCTCCACAGGCATCACCTCCCTCCGGGAGATTAGCCGACCGCCCTTATGAGCCATTCTATTGCTTGTTCCATTATATCACGAAGAGGAACGCGCGTTCTATTTTTTTGCCTTCGAAATGGCTTGCCCGTTACAGCTTTCGCTGCCCGGCGCGTCCCCGTTTCATCGCCTTCAGCCTTTCGACGCTTTCGAGCCCGACGTTTTGCGAGCCGAGCGCCTGTTTTGCAGTCCCGTAAAAGCCGTGAAAATCGGACCCGCCCGTCGCGACCAGCCCGAATTGATGCGCCAGCGTCCGGGCTCTCGCCTCGTCGAACGGCCCGTGATCGGGATGCTTGACCTCGATGCCCCGGAGCCCGGCCTCCGCCCATTCCGGGACGGCGTCGTAATTGTCCATCTGGCCGGGATGCGCCAGCACCGGAATGCCTCCCGCGGCAAGGATCGCCCGAATGGCGGACGCCGCATCGACATAAGTCAGCGGGACATAGGCGATTCCCGGCGGAACGCCCTCTCCGCCGCGCGCGAACAGCTTTTTGTACAAAGGGCCGTAAATGGCGTCGCAATATCCCCGATCAGTCAAGGCATGCATAATGTGCTGCTTGTTAACGCCGGTCCCGCCCGCGACGTAGGCCTCCGCTTCCGCCCATTCGATCCGGTAGCCGGCGTCCCGGATTCGGTCGACCATCGTTCGGCAGGCCTCGTTCCGGGCATGGCGGAGAGGCGCGCACAGCTCCTTGATCGCGGGGTGATCCGGTTCCACGTAAAAGCCGAGAAAAGAGGGGCATAAACGATGCGGCTTAAAATGAGTCGCCACGACTCAGCTGGAACGTTAGCGCGCTTGCGGGGCGGCGAACAAGCATTAGCGAACGGGTTGGACCGGCTTCGAAGAGCCCCTTCGCAAGGCTGCTTTACTTGCTTTTTTGCTCCAGCATCCTCAGCAGAACGGTAACGGCTTCCGCTCGGGTTGCCCGAGCATCGGCGCGGAATCGGCCCGTTTCGTTGCCTTCCATAAGGTCAAGTCTCTCTACGGCCGCCACAGCTCCTCTTGCCCACGACGGAATGCTCTTGTCATCCGAAAAGCCGGTTGCCGCGTTTTCTTCAATCGTCAGCTTGAGCGCCTTGGCGATCACCGCCGCCATCTCAGCGCGCGCGATCTCGGAATCCGGACGGAAGGTGCCGTCGGGATAGCCGGCAATTATGCCTGCTTCGACCGCCTGCGCAATGGCTTTTTTCGCCCAGGCTCCGATTGCCGGTTCATCCGCGAAGGTTAGCGCTGCCCCTTCTCCTTCTCCTTCTCCTTCCGGTTTAATCGCATTCATCAGCATGACCGCGAATTCAGCGCGGGTTACAGTCCGGTTCGGTTCGAACTTACCGTCCGTATACCCGTCGGCAATGCCGACGCTTGCCGCTTGCCGAATGGCCGCCTCGGCCCAGTGTCCTGCAATATCGCTGAAGGCAACCTCCGTTTCCGCAGCTTTGGTTACGGCAAAAACCGCGAATTTCGTGAAATGGTCTACCTCGACGACGATATTGCTGCCGCTCGCGGTTCCTCCGATTTCAATCCATTCTTTCCTCACTTCGTCGTAGTAGAAGACGGACGGCCGTTGACCTTCGCTCAGCTTGGCCGGATCGAAAGCGAAAGTCAGCTTAATCGGTGTCTTGAAGTTATCGGCGAAGTTCTTCAGCACTTCGAATACCTCACTGACCGGAACCGCATGATTCGTTAACAACCCTTGGGCGTTCAGCACTCGTTCGATCGTTAGCGTTAATTCTTGATCTGTTGCGCCCGCAGGAATCTCAATCGTTACCCCGTCTTCCAGGCTAACTTCTCCTGCTTTCCCCGCCGGAAGCGACAGTTTCCCGCTCTCGTTCTCGTTCCCATTCGGAGTCACGCTCCCCCCTCCGCCGACGGGAGCAGGACCCGGAGAAGACGGCGGGACCGGATCGGCAGCTCGCGTTACGATTATCGTATACGTCTTCGTTGTCCCGTTTTTGGCCGTCACGACTACGGTTACGGTATTGCTTCCGACGTTCAAGGCAACCGCTTCCGAAGCCGCCCCGCTCGCTGCCGGCGCGCCGTTCACCTTCACTGTCGCTCCGCTGTCCGACAACGTCGGCGTCACCGCGATGCTGCTCACGCTATTGTCCACGCTGGCCGCGTAGCTGACCGTGCCCAGCGCAAACGCCGGGGTCAGCGTTCCGGCAGACAGCTTCAGGCCGCTCAGATCCGCGTCCGCGTCATTGCTCGGCGGCGCTGCCGCGCGCGTCACCCGGACCGTATACGTCCTCTCCGTCGTTCCGTCCTCCGCCGTCACCGTGACCGTAATCGCGTTGTCGCTTCCTACGCTTAGCGGTTTCGCTTCCGACGGAGTGCCGCTTTCCACCACAACTCCGTTCACCTTCACTGTCGCTCCGCTGTCCGACAACGTCGGCGTCACCGCGATGCTGCTCACGCTATTGTCCACGCTGGCCGCGTAGCTGACCGTGTCCGGCGCAAACGCCGGGGTCAGCGTTCCGGCAGACAACGTCAGGCCGCTCAATTTCGCGTCATCGCTCGGAACGTCGGCCGAATGCGTTGCCTCGATCGTGTATGTCTTCGTCGTCGTTCCGTCCTCCGCTTCCACCCGAATCGTGATCGTCGTGTTATCCATTACGCTCAGCCAAATCGGTCCCGAAGCGATGCCGTTTGCTACGAGCTCACCGTTTACGTACACCTGCGCATTGGGGTCCGCAAGCGCAGGCGTCAACTGAATGCTCCTCACGTCATAATGAACATAGGCAACATAACTTTTCTGATCGGGATCGAACTCCGGGACAAGCGTACCGGTCGACAGCGCCAGGCCGCTCAAATCCGCATTGCTGCCGGGAGGCTCCGCCGTACGCGTCACCTGGACCGTATATGTCTTCTTCGTCGTTCCGTCCTCCGCCGTCACCTCGATCGCGATCGTATTGCCGCTTCCAAGCGGGATGGCTTTCGACGGCGTGCCGTTCGCCACGACAGCGCCGTTTACCGTCACCGTCGCGCCGTCGTCCGCCGGCGTGGCCATCACCGTGATGCTGCTCACGCTCATATCGACCCTTACGGAATAGCTTGTCGTGCCGGGAGCAAAATACGGTCGCAGTGTCCCGCTCGACAGCGTCAGCCCGACCAGTTCCGCATCGCTGCCCGGCGGTCCTGCACGCGTTACCGCCACGATGTAGGTTTTGGTCGATGCGCCGTCCTCCGCTCTCACCTCAATCGCGATCGTATTGCCGCTTCCCACGCTCAGCGGAATATCTTCCGACGGCTCGCCGCTTGCCGCCGCCTTGCCGTTTACGGTCACCGTCGCTTTCGTATCCGATACCGTCGGCGTTACCGTAATTCGATCCACGAGATGGCTGACGCTGGCGAAATAGATTGTCGTGTCGGGTTCGAAATCCGGGCTTAACGTTCCGCTGGATAATGCCAGTCCGCTTAGATCCGCATCGCTGCTGGGCGGCACGGCGCGCGTGACCTCCACTGTATAGGTTCTGGTCGATGTGCCGTCCTCCGCCGTCACTTCGATCGCGATCGTATTGCCGCTTCCCGCGCTCAGCGGAATATCTTCCGACGGCTCGCCGCTTGCCGCCGCCACGCCGTTTACGGTCACCGTCGCTTTCGTATCCGATACCGTCGGCGTTACCGTAATACGATCCACGAGATGGCCGACGCTGGCGGAATAGCTTGTCCTGCCGGGTTCGAAATTCGGGGTTAACGTCCCGCTCGACAGCGTCAGCCCGCTTAAATCCGCATCGCTTCCGGGCGGCCCGGCACGCGTTACCGCCACGATATAGGTTTTGGCCGATGTGCCGTCCTCCGCCGTCACCTCGATCTCGATCGTATTGCCGCTTCCCACGCTCAGCGGAATATCTTCCGACGGCTCGCCGCTCGCCACCGCCTCGCCGTTTACGGTCACCGTCGCTTTAGAATCCGACACTGTCGGGGTTACGGCGATGCTGCCTACGCCATGCTCCACACTGGCCGTATAACTCGTGGTTCCGGAAGCAAGCTCGGGACTCAGCGTCCCGCTCGACAGCTCGAGTCCGCTCAGATCCGTATTCGTATATTGCATAATTTTCCCTTCGTTTCCTACGGCAACATACATTCCTTTCCCGTAAGCAACGCTTCGCAACTCAACGGGAGCCGGAGAAGGAAACGGCCTCCAGCTCGTTCCGTCCGCGGAGGTTGCGACCGTACCGTCCCGTCCCACCGCCATAAACGTTCCGTTCGTATAACTAACGCCAAAAAGATGAGACATCGCGCCGGCCGACCCCAGCGTCCAGTTCTCCCCCATATCGAATGAGGACACTGTAGTTCCGAGGGAGCCGCCTGCCACAAACCTGCCGTTGCCGTAAGCGATTCCCCCAAGATACCAGTCGGTGCCTGACGTGCGGCTTGACCAATTTTGTCCGTCCGCGGAGATCAGAATCGTTCCTCCGTCCCCCACCGCCACGAATTTTCCGTTGCCATAGGCGACGCCATAAAGCATTTCGGATGTGTTCGACGTTCGACTTGTCCAGTTCTCCCCGTCGTCAGAGCTGACGATCGTTCCTTCGTGTCCTACCGCCACATAAATGCCGTTTCCGTAAGCAACGCTTTCAAGAGGCTCCGCCGTACCCGATGTCGATTGATGATTCGCCCATGCTTCTCCGTCAACGGAGGTCATAATCAACCCGGAGTACCCCACGAGCACGAATTTGTCGTGATCGTCGTCAAAAGTGATACCGTTTAGCAAAAATGGCGTATCTATCGCGGGACTGCCGGTCCAGGTTACTCCATCGCCGGATCTTGCGATCCATCCGCTCTCCCCGACCGCCACAAACGTGCCGTTGCCAAAGCTGATGCCGCGCAGATCGTTTAACGTGCCGGAATCGGGTTTCGTCCAGCCCGATTCATCCGGTACGAGTCCGGAAGCGCCCGCAGGCGGCGCAGGGATCAGGCTTGCAGCGATTAATAAAACCAATACAAAAGACAGATATTTTCTAATCATGAATATTCCCTCGGCTTTCCTCTGGTTTAGCGCAACCCATTCCTCTACTTTAAAACGAAGCGAATCAAAAAAAACCTACCCGAAAAGGTAGGCTGACGATAAAAATGGGGTAGGTAGGCGTTTCTTCATCCGAGGATACCGTATTGATTGCCAAGCCGAATCGCTTGCGCCCGATTGCGCGCGCCCAGCTTGCGATAAACGTTTTTCACATGGAATTTCACCGTGTCCAACGCAATATTCAACTCATACGCGATCTCTTTGTTTATCCGCCCGTCCGCGATCAAATACAGCACTTTCGCTTCCTGCTCGGTCAAAAGTTCTTTCGGCGATGGTTCTTTCAACCCGCCATTGCGCGCAACGTCCAGAAGGCGCCCGATATAATCCAAAGGAAGCCACGAATGAGCTGATCCCTGTCCCTGCGTCAGAAGCTCGGCCAGCATCTCTCCCATCTCCGGACCTTCGTCGACAAAGCTCCGAATATAGCCCGCCGGTTCCGCCAATCGCAATGCCGTCCCCAACGGAACGAAAGCCTCTTGCAAATGACCTGAATGCCGAAGTACCGTACTCCGCGCGATCAACAGCTTAATCCGTACCCGAAGGCGATTTTCCTTCTCGGCCAACCGTTGCAGCTTTTCGAGCAGATGGCTTGCTTCCTCCGTTCGTTCGGCCGCCGCCAAAACCTTTGCCAGTACCAAATGCTCCTCAAAGCGATGCATGAAGACCTCGTCCATATGCGAGAGCCCGCAACGTTCCGACCAGTCGAGCGCCTTCCGGATGTGCCCTTGACGCAAAAATAGATGAGCTTGCTCCGCTTCGATCCTCCGCATAATGATTCGAGCATCCGGCGAATCGATAGACATACCGAGCCGCGTTAGCGATTCGACTGCTTGTTCCCCTTTGCCCAAAGCCTGCTGGAGCCCCGAAAACGCAAGATGAAGTTGAATCCGGATCCACAGGTTCGACTGAAGATCCTCCCGGCCCATGGCCTGACCGAGATAGCGCTCCGCCTCTTCCAGACGGTTCCACTCATAGAGCAGCATAATATACGTCAAGTACTGGTATCCGACGAAAGGATAATTCTTTTTCGTCTCGCTGGCCTTAATTCTCTTCAGCAGAAATTTCTCCACGACCTGGAGGTCGTTGGCCAACGATAAAAGATCCGTGAATTGATCGTAGCCCTGATACCGATTGCTTCCAAAATTCTGAAAGCCGCTGCCTTCCGGCAAATATAAATCAAGCAGCTCGAAATAATGCGACGTCCGGGGCAAGTCCTGCTGCAGGTACGAGATAATCCCCCGGAAATAGCAAAGATTGCCCATCAACCGGTTCCATTCCGGCTCGGGAACCGAATCCTTTAGCGCTTCGAATCGATGCTCCGCTTGCTCGGCTCTGCCCATCGCTTGATTCCATTCTCCGTCGACCACCAGTTTCGAGATATAGAACAGCTCGAACGCCGGTTTGCGTTCATAGCTGCTTTCCGGAAGAGACGCAATCCATTTTAAGAGCACATTGCTCTTCGATTGCATAAGTTCCGGGAGAACCCGTTCGATCAGCCGGACGGCATCGTCCGTCTGCCTAGCCTTGATATAATGCTCGATCGCCTCTTCGTCGAGTCCCTGACTTTCGTGCCACTTCGCGGCGCGAGCATGGGATTGCCTCCGCAGCTCCGGATTTTCTCTGGAGCCGATCCTCTGCAGGAAATCGGACAACAGATGATGATAACGATACCAATTCCGCCGGTCATCCAGCGGAATCAGAAACAAATTTAATTGCTCCAGCCGCTCCAGGTTCTCCTGGCTGTCCGCCCTTCCCGTTACGGCCTGACACAAATCCCGGTTCATTCTGGCGAGCACGGAGGTCGCCAGCAGGAATTCTCGCATGGATGCCGGCTGATGCCCATAGACCTCTTCCAGCAAAAAATCGAAAATATCGCGCTGACTGCCGTTAAAATGGCGAATGGACTCGGCAATATTGCCGCCGCGTTTCAGCGTAATGGCCGCGAGCTGCAGGCCGCTCACCCATCCTTCCGTCTGCCGGAACAGCTCCACCACCTGTTCGTCCGTTAGCGTTATTTTCATCATGTCCCTAAAAAAAACAACGCCTTCATCCAAACTAAACTGCAAGTCATTCGTATCGATACGATTTACTTCGCCTTTGGCCAACAGTCTTGCAGTAGGGAACGCCAGGTCGGTACGGCTTGCGATATAAAAATGGGCGCGGGGAGGCAAATACTCCAAAAGGTAGCTGAGAGCATGATGGATGGCGGGAAACTCAATGAGGTGATAGTCGTCCAGCACGACAACCAGCTCATCGTTTAACTGATTCAGCTCGTTCAAAAACGCCGAGATCGCAGACTCGAAGGATGCCGCGGACTCCGACTCCGGAAGAAAGCCCAGCGCATTGCCGAATCCGGGAACTCTCTCCCGAATGGAAGATAACACGCAATTCCAAAAAGGAGTCCAATCATTATCCAGCCTGTCCAAAGCAACCCAGGCCACCAGCGCGCCGCTTTGTTTCGCCCATTCGCCGAGCGCCGTTGTTTTGCCATAGCCGGCCTGTGCGGACACGAGCGTCAGCTTGACTCCTAACCCTTCGTCAAACTTGCTCATCAGCCTCGGCCGGGATACCAATGATTTGCGACTATGAGGGACTTGAATTTTGGACTGGATCATGGTGGTGCATCCCTCCGGTAGAGGTCATTCTTTTCTTTTGAATATATCACAACTTGCCCCTTATGGAGAGGTCGACTCAAACCTGGGCCATCGGCAAATTACGGGCGCCGCCGGTCCTCCGAGCGAGGATGAAATCCCTTGACCATGAGCCAAACCGGCAAAACGATTTCGAATATCGCTCCCGGAATAAAGAGAACGGTTCCCGAATCCAGACCGACGATCGACAGACAACTGCTCGCCAGCAATCCCGCATACCCGATAAAGCCGATGACGGACAACCATCGCGGAACCAACCTCGATCGATAGAGGATATGACAAAACAAAAAGCTGCCTGCGCCCAGCACGATCATCGCCATTTCGAACAGCATGAAGTGAGCATCCACTGCCGAACGGCCTATCGTTTGCAGGTATGAATCGCCGGAAGTTCCCGCGGAAACGGCTTGTTCGCTTAACGCGAGAAGAACAAGCGGACCGATTAAACTCATAATGAGCAGCGCAGACTCCAAAACCCGGGAACCGAAGTACCCCAACGCAAACGCTTCATTATGCTTCTTCAGCACAGGGTGCAGAAGCATGGCAATCCCCGCGACCGCCAAAGCATTGATCAGCTCCAGAAACACTCCCGCGAACACGAATGTCCGGTCGGGATATATGCCGGCGAGCAAATCCGTCCGATGCAAAATAGGATCCAGCATTCCGCTTCCGATCAGGAATGTCCCCGTCGACACCAAAAACAACGCCCCTGCCGCTCTTGCCTTCTTTTTCATGCCCGATCTCCTCTTGGCTCGTTTTAGTTGCAGTATAGCTTGAAGAGGAGGAGGCCTGTAGACACTTTAGTGTGGTTTAGGGGCATTCGTCAGCAGGTTTAACTCGCGGGCGCGGGCGACCGCTTCCGTGCGTCTTTGCACTTGAAGCTTTTCGAAAATCCTTCGATTGTGACCTTTCACCGTATCCAACGCCAGGAAGAGCTTCTCGCCGATTTCGCGATTGGAGAGGCCGTTGGCAATGAGCTCCAGCACCTCGATTTCGCGCGGGCTCAGCGGTTCGATCCGTTTGCCCTTCGTTCCGCCTTCGAGGACCCGGCGCACGCGCTCGAGCCCCGTTCGGGCTTCTTGAAGGGCCGGGTGCGGCAAATCGCCGGCAAGCCGCAGAGCCTCCCGGTAACGTTCTGCCGCCAGATCGGGCCGATCTTCCGCTTCCCGTATTTGGCCGATTCCGATCATGGCCATTGCGGCCATCAATTGATGGCCTATCGTTTGGCTGTTCGATATGACTTCGTTATAAGCGTCGCAAGCCCCGGCGTAATCCCCCCGCCGCTGGCAAGCGACGCCCAGCATCCAGGCGGACGCCGTCCGAACCGGAAGGTTATCCGGTCGGAGATACGCGAGCGCACGGCGGGATTGGGCAATGACCTCGTCTATTCCGCGCGTTCCTTTTATCCGACCTTCGCTTGCGGGCGCGATCAACCCGACCAGTTCATCGGTTTTATCTTCGAGCCCCGTGGCTTGCATGGCCGCTTCGGCTGCCTGAAGCTTTCGTTGGGCGCCGTCTTCCTTGTCGGTCAGCATCAAGGACGCCAACGTAGCGCGAGTCGCCGCGATCAACCCGATCAGATCCCTGACGCCGTCGTCCCGCTCCGCGCCTTCCAAAGCCGCCTCTGCCGCTCGCAGCTTGGGTTCGACCCCCGTCGGCTTGCCCGCGATCAGTAGAGCCGAACCGTAAATCGCCCATAACGCGGGCCTGGCATCCAGTTCCGAGGCCGGCAGCGACTCCAGCCAGTCGAGCGAAATTCCCGCGGCCCCTCGCAGATGCAGCGGCATCCCGTCGCCTTGAAGCAGACGCGAACTGCGCTCCGTATCCCGGGATTGTACGGCATGACGAAACGCTTCGATCTCGAAGCCGTGGTCCTCATGCCATGCGCTCGCTCGTTTATGCAATTCCGCGATCGTGCTCCCGTCGGCGCTTTCCCGCAACCGTCTGCGAAGAAGATCCGCGAACAAATGGTGATAACGATACCAGCGTCGTTCCTTATCCAAGGGAAGGACGAACAAGTTCTTGCGATCAAGATCGATTAACATGTCCCTTCCGGAAATCTCGGGATCGAGCATAAGGTCATCGCATAACGATCCGCACATCCGGTCGAGGATCGAGGTCCGCAGCAAAAAAGCCCGCACGGCTTCGGGCTGCCGCTGCAGAACTTCTTCTGCAAGATAATCCAGCACGAAACGGTGGTTGCCTGTAAAAGACTGCAGGAGCCGAACGGCGTCCTCATCTTCCTGTGCGGAGATCGCAGCCAAATGCAGACCCGCAACCCAGCCCTCGGTGCGCGACTGGAACCCGGCTATGTGGTCCATGGACAGGTTCAGCTCCATCGCACGGTTAAAAAAAGCTTCGGCCTCGGCAAGAGTAAATCGCAAGTCGGCAACGCGCAGCTCGGTTAACTGGTCCCGAGCCCGCAACCGCGGCAGGGAAAGATCAGGGTCTTCGCGGGTCGTCATGACAAGGTGCATCTGCTTGGGAAGATGGTCCACCAGAAAGGATACGGCTTCGTCGACCCCTTTCGAACTCGCCGCATGATAGTCGTCGAGAACGAGGATGAATGGAGCCGGAACAGCCGCGAGTTCGTTAAGAAGAGCCGACACAAGCGACTCGGTCGGCGGCGGTTGAGGCGATTGCAGCACGGAAAGCACGCCTTCTCCTATATTCTCCGCTATCGTCCGAAGAGCGGAAATCATACAGGTCAAAAAACGCGCGATTTCGTTGTCCCCCTGCTCGAGCGAAAGCCATGCGGCCTGCCGCCCGCAGCCGGAAAGCCATTCGCAAACCAAGGTCGTTTTGCCATAGCCCGCCGGCGCAGAGATAAGGGTCAACTTTCGGTGCAACCCCTTGTTCAAACGTTCCGTTAACCGTCGGCGCAGAACCGCTTTCGGCCGAGGCGCGGGAATATAAAATTTGGTGGCGATGATGGACGTTGACATAAATTTATTTTACCAGCATCGACGTTCCGGCATCAATGGGACAGTCTCCCGAAAATCCGAACGAAATCATCCGAATAAATTCAGATCGGTTGTACAAAATTTACTCGTATGGATTCCGGTTCCATGCAACAATCAATGCGGAGGTTGACAAAATGAACAAGCTTGGCGCACACGAAGTCATGGAGCTTCACGAAGTGCTGAACAATGCCATTAGCGGACTGAACACGTTGAAGCTGTTCCGCCCGCATGCCAAGGATCAGCAGCTGCAAGCGATGCTGGATCGGCACACGCAGGCGATGACGATGGAGTACAACCATATGGTCGAGTTCGCGACCCGTCAGGGGGCCTCCCAGGCCGTGCCCGCGCGCCGGATGAACGCCGGCATGGGCAACGTAGGCACCGCGACGAACTTGGCCTCCATGAACGCCGGCATGGGCACCGCATCGAACATGGCCCCGATGAACACCCCAAATCCGTCGTTCCAGCCGACGTACGGCCTGCGCAACCCGGAAACGATGGCTCCCGCGGGAACCGCAAACGAAATCGACGATGCGGACGTCGCGCTGTGCGTCGTAGGCTGCCACAAGCATTCCGCCTCCCTGAAAATGAAAGCCGCGCTCGAAATGGCCGATCCGACCCTTCGCCGGATGATGCAGCACGGGGCGAACGCTTGCGCGGACATGGCGTACGAAGGCTTCCAATACGCGAACCAGAAGGGCTACTACCAGGTGCCGACGCTTCAGGATACGACGACCGCCACCTATCTGCAAGCCTACGGCTCGGCTCCGATGGATCAAATGCCGCAGCCCGGGATGCCGCTGCTGTAAGGAAGACGGGCCAAACGAAGAAGGACGCGAGCCGCGTCCTTTTTTTCCACACTCGGGATTCATTTCGTCTCCTCCCAAGGTTTCGTTGATGTTCTTGACCCATGGGTCGGCTTCCGCTTTCAGACGAATCAATAAAGGGATGCGATCTCCTCGTGGCGGAAGCAGCAGGTCAGATGGTCCTGCACCAGCCCCGCCGCCTGCATGTGCGCGTAACAGATCGTCGAGCCGACGAACGAGAAGCCCCGCTTTTTCAAATCTTTGCTGAGCGCGTCGGACGCCGGTGTCGAGGCCGGCACGTCCTTCAGCACTTTCCACTCGTTGCGGATCGGCCGGCCGTCGACGAAGCGCCAAATATAGGCGTCGAAGCTGCCGAATTCCTCCTGTATCTTCAGGAACGCCGCAGCGTTGCGGACGGCCGCCTCCAGCTTCCGGCGATTGCGGACGAGCCCGTCGTTTAGCATCAGTTCCTGAAGCTTTCGCTCGTCGTACCGGGCGACGGTCTCGGGATCGAACCCGGCGAACGCTTCCCGGTAATGCTCCCGTTTGCGCAATACGGTATACCAGCTCAAGCCGGCTTGCGCGCTTTCCAGCGTCAGAAACTCGAATTGCTTCCGGTCGTCATGAACCGGTACGCCCCATTCCTCGTCGTGGTACCGAATGTATAGCGGACTGTCGTTTACCCAGCCGCAGCGGATTCGCGAATCGATGTTTCCCGCCCCCTCCAGAATGGCATCACATTGCCCGGCTCTTCCACGAATGCCGGCTTTCCGTTATATCGCGACTTTCATTCGCTACCGCTCTGTCTCCTTCCCGTTCTCCATCATGCCCTTCAAACGCTGCAAGCGATCCTCCCATCTGCCGCCGATCGCCTCCGCCCAATGCGAAATCTCGCCGAGCGGCTCCGGAGACAGCTCGTAGCGTTTGCCGCGGCCATGCTGGCGGACGCTCACCAGGCCCGCTTGCTGGAGAACGTGCAAGTGCTTGAGAATTCCCTGCCGCGTAATCGGGTACGACCGGGCAAGCTCTGTCGCCGTCTTCGGCCCCTGGATGGAAAGGGTCTCCAGCAGCTGTCTCCGGATCGGCTCGCCCAACGCGTTAAAAACAAGCTCGACGCTCAATGCGGCAAGCTCCTTCCCTCGATGTGCGCCTGCAGATTTTCCAGCGACATGCCGTACCCTTCCTCCGTCTGCCGGGCCTGATCTTTCGTCTCGTTGGGGGAATGATGAAAATACAAGGTCGCCCCTTCGCAAAGCTCCGGAATTTCCCAAGGCGATCCTGGCGCATACCAGCGCGAGAGCTGTTCCGCCTCCGTCACCGCCTTCCAGACGCGTTCCTGCGGCGCATCGATCCAGATCGTGCGCATCACCGTGACTTGACTCATTTTCCTGCGCCTCCCGTTCCGTTCCATGGTCTAAAACCAGCTTATATGCAACTTTTCGGTTGCACCTATAGTACCATAGCGCGGGGCGAATTCGCAACTCTAAAGTTGCATATTATCAGCGCACTTCGTAATAGCCGACCCGCTCTCTCGCCGACAAGCTCTTCATGTCGTGTCCCGATGGACTTTGGAAAACCCGCAGTCCGAACTCCGGCGCGACGGCCAGAATATGGTCGAAAATATCGGACTGAATTCCCTCGTACGCGGCCCAGGCGGTATCGTTCGTAAAGGCGTAAATTTCCAGCGGCAGGCCGGTTTCCCCCGGCTCGAGCTGCCTCACCATGCGCGTCATGCTTTTGTGGATTTTGGGGTGATGCTCGAGATAGTTTTGGATATACGCCCGAAACACGCCGATGTTCGTCAGCGCCCTGCCGTTTACCGGGCTGGACCGGTCGATTTCGTTTTCCAGATTGTATTGTTCGATTTCTTTCTCTTTGCCGGCGATGTAGTCGCTCAGGTAATGAATTTTTTTGAATTTGTCGATCATCTCCGGACTGCAAAAAGCGATGCTGCCCGTGTCCAGCCGAATGGAACGTTTGATGCGCCGGCCGCCGGCATTTTGCATTCCTCTCCAGTTGATGAAGGAATCCGAAATGAGCGCGTAAGTCGGAATGGTCGTGATCGTTTTATCGAAGTTCTGGACTTTTACCGTGTTCAAGGAAATATCGATGATGTCGCCGTTCGCGCCGTATTTCGGCATTTCGATCCAGTCGCCGACGCGCACCATGTCGTTGGAGGTCAATTGAACCCCGGCGACCAGCCCAGGATCGAATCCTTGAAAATGAGCATGACGACGGCAGACAAGGCGCCGATCCCGCTTAAGAGAATAAGGGGACTCTCCCCGATCAGGTTGGAGATCGCGAGAATTCCGCCGATGGTAAAAATGATAATTTTAGCGACCTGGATGTAGCCGCGGATCGGTCTCATTTTCGAGACTTCAAAGGTGCAATAGAAATCGTTCAGCGCGTTCAGAAGAGCGTCCAGCACCGCCAGCGTCACGACGATGATATAGATGGCGACGCCCTTCGCGATCAAGTGCTGATAGGAAGGGAAGCTGAAGGAAAAATAATAGATGATGACGGCCGGAACCAGATGGGAAAGCCTCTGGATGACCTTTCGCTCCAACAGATAATTGTCCCACTTGAACCGATTGTTGTGAATGTAAGGGGTAATGACCTTGAGGATGACTTTTTTCGTGATAAAATGCGCCAAGATGCCGAGCGCGCCGATTCCGACGATCATGATCATATTGGCCAGATAGCCCGCAATCGTTGCCTGAACTCCGAGATCCGCCAGCAGGTTTTTGATAAAATCCATACCTTCCTCCTAAAACGAATAAAGGCCCGCCTGGATACGCACCGGCAGGATGCGCGACGGGAGCTGTTTCGTCTATCCTACCGAAAGCTCCTGTCGCCGTCAACGTATGGCCAACGATTTGTTGTATAATGGAAAGGCAAGCTCCGTTTCGGAGAACGGCCGGTTTTGAAGGTCGGCATCTAATTATGGACGATCAAGGGAGAGTGCTGCGAATGTATACGACTTACAGAAGCGCCGGCCAACATCTCGCTTAGCGCGCTCTGAATGGTCGCGGACGAGATGGCGAACCCGATGCCCTGGGCCTCGGCGTTCACCGCCGTGTTCATGCCGATGACCTCGCCCTGTTCGTTCAGCAGCGGTCCGCCGGAATTGCCGGGGTTGATCGACGCGTCGGTCTGCAGCAGATGCTCGTACTGATGCTCGGTACCGTCTTCCTCCGCGATGGTGATCGGACGCTCCTTGGCGCTCAGCACGCCGACCGTCATCGTATGGTCCAGGCCGTACGGATTGCCGATCGCGATGACCCAATCCCCGATTTTCGTTTGATCCGAATCCCCGAACGCCAGCGTCGGGAACGCCTGGCCGTCCGGGCTTTCGACCTTCAGCACCGCGATGTCCAGCTCCTCGTACGCGCTCACGACCTCCGCTGTCAGCTGCTCGGCGTATCCGGGCACGGTCACCTTCAACTCCGAAGCGTCGGCAATGACGTGCTCGTTTGTCAAAATGTACCCGTCCTCGCTGAAGAAAAATCCGGTTCCCGTTCCCATCAGCTCGGGTTCGGCGCTTTGCCGCTGCTGCTGCGGCCCGTCCATCCAGCCGCCGCGTCCGCCGAACAGATACGCTCCGTACGTGTCGGTCGGGATTCCGTAGTTCTCGATTTCCACCACCGCCGGATTGGCCTGCTCGAAGACCGAGGAAATATCATCTTCGGCGTTTAGAGAAGCGGTGGTGATCCCGGAGGAAGCCGAATAGGCGCTGCCGCCCGATGCCGACATCCCGGCCTCGCCGGACGCGTCGCCGGTGAACAGGCTCAGCCGGTCCGACAGGAAGGAGAGGCCTCCGACGACCAGAGCGCCGACCAGAAAGGACGCGAGAATCGACCTAGCCGACGTCCGTCCCGGACGCGCTTCGCGCCGGCGGCCGCCCCCGCCCTCCGAAGCCGCCGAACGATCGGCCTTCGCCAGTTCTTTTTCGTAGGCCGACTGGATCGACCTGAGCTTTTGCCCGGAGTCATAGCGGTTCTCCGTCGCCGGTTCGATCGTTCTTTCCGTGTTCGTTTCATTCGTTGTATGTTCATTCATTCGAATCATCCTCCCATGCTGTCGATGGCTCTATCATGAAGGACGAATCTAAAAGGAAGGTTAAACGAACCTAAAAGAAGCATAAGAATTCTACTGCAGCCGTCCGATGAATTTCGGTTCGCGCCGCGCGGCAGGATCGATTTCTGCCGATTTCTTTTTTACAGACGCATGATACTTGGAGTAGAATACAGATGTTCCATCAAGTCATAACAAAAAGCAGGGATGAATCCTTGAACCGGGCAAGCGTTGCTCTGAAACGAAAAGCCGACTTCTGGCTGAACCGATATTTTACGGGAAATTCCCTGGACTACAAACAAATTTTCGGAATTACCCTGCCAATCTTCGTCGACACGTCGTTCATCGTCCTGATGGGCATCCTGAATACGGCGATGATCAGCTCCTCCGGGGTGGCCGCGATCAGCGCCGTCAGCACGGTGGATTCGCTCAACGTTTTTATCCTTAGCGTATTTATCGCCGTGGCGACCGGGGGAACCGTCATCGTCGCGCAGTACAAGGGCAGCGGAAATCGGGACATGGTCTGCCGTTCCGCCGCCCAGGCGATCTTGGCGGTCGCCGCCGTCGCCCTGCTCGTCAGCGTCGTCGTGATGCTCTTTCATAAGCAGACTTTAAATCTCTTATTCGGCAGCGTGGAGGAAGATGTGCTCCGGCTCGCGGCGATCTACTTGATCGGGAGCTGCATTTCGTTTCCGTTTCTGGCCGTGGAGCAGGCCGCGGCCGGGGTGCTGAGAGGCGTCGGCGAGACGAAGGCGAGCCTGATCATCTCGTTGATCATGAATCTCTCGTACTTCCTGCTGAATCTCGTCTTCATCAAAGGGTTCGACATGGGCGTCTACGGCCTCGCGATCTCCCTGATCGCGGCCCGGGCGATCGGCGCCGCCGCCGCGTTCGTCTATTTGATCAAATACAACCAGACGCTGGATTTCGCGGCAAAGCGGCTGCTCAAAGCGGATTTCGGCCTTTTGAAAAAGATTCTGTTCATCGGCCTCCCGTTCGCGGCCGAGCAGATGTTCTTCAACGGCGGCAAATTGCTGACGCAAACGTTCATCGTCCAGCTCGGCACGCTCGCCGTGACCGCCAACGCGATCGCCGGCTCGATCTCCATGCTCCTTCAGATCGGCGGCAACACGCTCAGCGTCGCGATCGTCACTGTCGTCGGAATGTGCGTCGGAAGCCGCGACATTCAGGACGCGCGAAAGTTTATCCGGTCGTTTCTCGGCTTTTCGGTCCTGCTGTTCGTGCTGCTTGCCGCCGTCATTTTGCCGTTATTTCCGCTGCTGATGGCCTTGTACGCTTCGCCGGACGAAATTGCGGATACGATCTTCCTACTCGTGCTGCTGATCTCCGTCGCCCAGCCCTTCCTGTGGGCGCCGAGCTTCGTGCTGCCCGCAGCCTTGCGCGCGGCCGGAGACTCGAAATTCACGTCCGCGGCTTCCCTGGCCACGATGTGGCTGTTCCGGATCGGATTGGGCTACCTGTTGGGGATTCCGTTCGGCATGGGGATTGCCGGCATTTGGCTGGCGATGGTGGCGGAGTGGGGCGTTCGCGGCCTGATCTTCGCCTGGCGCTTCAAGGGCGACAAGTGGTACCGGCATAAGCTGGTGTAAGGCGAATTCCGGCCCAAGACGACCTGCCGGTTCGGCCATAGGGTCGACCGACCGGCGTCATTTGCAGCGAAAGGCACCGCGCGCTGGGAGCTGCGCGCGGTGCCTTTCGCGTTACTGGCTCTTGCTCCACTCGGCCACCCTGCGATAGCTTTCTTCCTCCGAAATATCCTCGACCCGGGTCATGATCGACCAGCGGATGCCGAACGGGTCCAGAATGCTGCAGTACCGGTCTCCGGAAACAAAGTTCGCCGCCGGCTCTCTCACGGTCGCTCCGTTGGCTACGGCCAGGTCTAAAGCTCGGTCGACGTCGGGCACGTAAATGCCGAGCGAATAGCACGCATTGCCGTCCCCCGGCGGCGGAACGAGCCGATAGGCCGGGTTGGCGGCGCCGAGCTGCAAATAGCCGTTGCCAAAATCGATGTCCGCATGAACGATAATTTTGTTGCCGTCGTCGCCGAATTCCGTCACGCTTTTCGCCTTTGCCCCAAAAACGGTTTCGTAAAAGGCGATCGCTTCTGCCGGATCGTTCACGACGACAAACGGCGTTATGGCGGTGTACCCGTTAGGGGTCCCATTTCGGACATGCTTTCCCGTCATACCCGCGCTGTTGCTTGGATTGGCCATTTCCATTCCTCCGATTCGCAATATCTTGAGCCTCGCATCGCCGATTTCGTCCGGGCTTGCCGTTGCGGCGCCGTTGCGAAATCGGTTTTCTTTTGCTAGGCTCCATTATAGAAGCTTGGCCGTTCGTCTGTATTGTAAAAAGGCGACGCGGACATGTCAGGAGGCTGGTGCGCATGAAACATGGGGACGGCTCGTCGACGCGCGGCATTCTGCAAGCGGCCGCCGGACAAGGCAAGTTTGCGTTGTCCCGCTTCTCGCCGGGACCGCCGCTCGAACCGTTCGTCGAGCATTACTGGACCGTAAGCTATGATCTGGGCGAAGGGCAGCGCCACACCCAGACGGTGTTGTCGTTCCCGAACGTGCACCTGGCTTTCGAGTCGGACGACGAGGGACGCCGGGCGCTGCTGTACGGCATCCCGAAGCGGCCGTTCGTGCGCGAATTGCGCGGAGCGGGCCGGGTGCTCGGCGTCAAGTTTCGCGCGGGCGGGTTTTTCCCGTTTTGGCGGCGGGACGTCTCGACGTTAACCGGAGAGACGGTCCCGGCGTCCGAAGCGTTCGGTCCCCGCGCCGACGAGTGGCTGAACGCGGTGCTCGATGCCGGCGACGATGCGGAGATGGCGAAGCGGACGGAGCTCCTCCTGTCGGCGCGGCTACCGGAGCGCGAACCGCAGGCGGAGCTGGCGGATCGCATCGTGCGGGAAACGATGAACGACCGAACGATCGTCAAAGTCGAGCAAATGAGCGAGCGAACCGGGCTGTCGATCCGGCAGCTGCAGCGCCTGTTCCGCAAATATGTCGGCGTGACGCCGAAATGGGTGATCAAGCGGTTCCGGCTGCAGGAAGCGGCGGAGCGGCTAGAGCGGGAAGAATCGGCGCAGTGGGCGGAACTCGCGGCGCAGCTCGGCTATTTCGATCAGGCGCATTTTATTAAAGATTTCAAGTCGGTCATCGGCCAATCGCCGGCCGCCTACAGGAAAGATTCGTGCCGGGAAAATCCCGGACAATGACATTCGGCTTCAGGCGTCCGTGCCCGAACTCGAGGATTGCCGCCGGTCAAAGAAGGAAGTCGCCGAATCCGTCACGCGGATTTAAAGTTTTTCGATAAAGACAGGAGCCCGGAACCGCGAAAAAACCGCCCGAACATCGGATTCCCGACGTTTCGGACGGTTCTGGCCGCGTTTTATTTCTGCGCCGCCTCCCGGTACTCTCGAATCCAATCGGAGTGCTTCGCGAGCTCCTTGGCGAAGGAAAGCAGCACGCTCAAGCCTTCCTTGACATCCCCCCGGTCGAGGTGCTCTTTCATTTTTTCATAGGTTTCCGGCCGGAACATTTTCATGATTTCGTTTACGTCATCCTTCGGGCTTTCCGGGATCGAGATTTTCGTCGCTTCCTTTTCGATCAAGTCAAGCTTGCGTCGCCCCTCGTCGCTAATTTCCAGCAGGTCGCGGGGGACTTCCGGAACCGGAAGCTTCGATCCCGTTTGCCAAACCGTCGGCTGGCGTTCGCCGGATAATTTCGGATAAGTTGCGTAGGGGTTGCCCGTTACTTTCATTCCACTGCCTCCTTGCGGTTTGTAGACAGCGTTCAAGCTGCCTTTGACGAGCCTTGAAAACCATCTATCTTTTTATATCGGCACGCCATGCGTTTTCCTTGAATTTTACAAGCTGCAAAAATAAAGAAATCTCGCACCCCTACCGCAATTGTCTTTTCAGGTAAACGTACACCGTCCACGGCGCGAATACGGCGATCAGCAGCAGGCCGACGCCGATGCCCGCCGCAACGTCGGCGGCATCCGCCGTGCCGTACAGCAGCCCCCTGGTCAAGTTGACGGCGGCGCTGATCGGATTCAACTCGATCGCCGCCCGCAGCCACCGGGGCATCGTCGACGTGTCGACGAGCACGTTGCTGGCGAACAGCAGCGGATAGACGATCATCATGCTCGTGCCCGACACCGTCTCCGGCCGCTTGGCCGCATTGCCGATGAGCGCGAACACCCAGCTGGCGCTGTAAGCGAAAAACAGGACGTACAGCGCTGCCAGCGCGGCGCCGGCGACGCCGCCGTCCGGCCGGAAGCCGAGCGCAAGTCCCGCGGCCAAAACGACGAGCAGCGCCGCGGCGTAGCGCAAGCCGTCGGCGGCAATCGAGCCGAAGACGGCGGCGGGCTGCCAGAACGGCATCGTGCGGAACCGGTCGTAGACGCCTTTGGCGATATCCGTGCACAGCGTCGTGCCGCTGTACACCGTCATCGGCACGACCGTCAGCACGAGGATGCCGGGCAGCAAATACTAAACGTACCCGCTCGCGGAGCCGGACCGCCCGCCGAACAGGAAGGCAAAGATAAGCAGCATGACGATCGGCGACAACGCCGCTTCGATCGCAAGGCCGAACCCGTTGTTGCGCATATGATACAGCGTTCTTTGCGCGAACAGCGCCGTCGCGGCTGTCGTCCCGCAGCCCGTCCGGCGCCAGGATGTCGACCGTCGTTCCGTAGCAGGCGATGACCGACAGCGCATACTCCTTTTTGTAAAAGGTCGTGCGCACTTCGATGCGATCGCCCAAATATTCGCATTCGCCCGGGAACTGCTCGAGCACGCGCATGCGCGCCGACAGGTCGAAGCGAAGATGGGCCCGAATCCCTTGCCCTTCTTCTTCGGCTTCCGGCTCGTCCGGCACGCGGCGCGGGGAGAACGTCTCCTCCGACACGTCGAGCCGGGCGATGCGCGAAACGCGGAAATACCGTTTTGCCCGGCGCGACCGGCAGTATCCTTCCAGGTACCAGACGCCCTTCTCCCACAGCAGATTCATCGGCTCTACGCTGCGTTCGGAGGGCGTGCCGGATGCGCTCGCATAGGCCATGCGCACGACGCGCGATTGCCGGATCGCCCGAAAAAGCTCCCGAACGTTCCCCCGCTCGGGCTCCGGCGCGCTCATGCCGAGAATGAGAGCTTCCCGGTCGTTCGCCAGAGCGGGATGCAGGCTCGCCAGCTTCCGCATCGGGGACGCGACGGCGCTTCCCATCGCCCCTTCCATCGCCTTCAAAAGCGTGTAGATCACCGAAAAGTCGTCGACCGAGAAATGCTGCCTCGTCAGGAAAAATCCGCCCATCAGCTCGAAGCCGCCGTCGGCGCCGCTGAAGGACGCGACCGGAATGCCGGCCCGATTGATCAGCTCCGCGTCACGGTAGACGGTGCGTGCCGACACCTCGAACTTGGCGGCCAATTCCGCGGCGGTCACCCTTTTTTTGGCCATCAGTTCCAGCGTTATGCCCAGCAGACGGTCCAGTCTCATGCGCATCTCTCCTCGGTCGACGAACCTGTCGGCTCATCCGGGTTTATCCTACTCCCCTAATTATGACATAATAGTTGTCAGGATTAATAAGACGCAAAGAAAAAAGC
Organism: Cohnella algarum; assembly: GCF_016937515.1. NCBI lineage: Bacteria > Bacillati > Bacillota > Bacilli > Caryophanales > Paenibacillaceae > Cohnella > Cohnella algarum. The sequence continues at coordinate 3,154,284 of NZ_JAFHKM010000002.1, read as the reverse complement.
GCCCGTTCGAACAGGCGCTTTCCGTTAATTCAAGGCTTATTTTAACATCTGACGTATTTCCGCTTGAAACCGAGCTGGCCTCTATCGACCGCCTTTTGGATATTTTCGGCAGCGTTCAGGAAACCGCTCTTTTTCTTGTCCTTTTTGACTTCTACCGGGCCTACCGCCTTCGCGGTCTCCACCGCCTTATCGTGAAGCGGCTTAAAGGATATTGCTGCCGTGTAGATGAAGTTATTCATCGCGTATTTCGTTCGCTCGGGGGCCTCGTGAATCGTAGCTTTCGCCCGTTCAAGCATGCCGGCAAGCTTGCTTTCGGAAAACTCGGCGTCCGGGCGGCTCCCCAAAAGCCAGCAGTAGCAGCTCCAGCCTGCCGACATTTTCAGTTCTTCGCCGCTGGCGATCCATTTGTCCGCCACTTCTTGCGCGATATCCGTCTCGGCCAACGTGACCGCCACCACGTAGTCGGAGATCATGTAAAAATAAGCCTCATCGATCCAGCGCTCGAAATCCGCTTCGGTCATCGCCTTCGGATCCGCGATAATTCCGGCAAAGTACATGGCGTCATAGTTCCCCGTAGCGTAAAGCTGCTCGGCCAACGCCTGATTGATTTTTATTTTTTTGACAATCGGCTTCATTGCGCCCGTCGCCACGCCGAAAAGCGGTTCGCGCGCGCCATTGCATAAGTAAATTTTCCTCAGTCTTTCCTTGCCGAGAGCCTCCAGCTCCTGCATGACCGTTTCCATATCCATCATTCAATCCTCCCTTCGGCTTGACGTTCTCTGCCTATAGTTTACCATATACTAGCGATTGCCGACTAGAATTTACCATTCTCCTTTGATTACAAAAAACGAGCCCCGAACCGTTCCGGCCAGTTTAGACTTCTGCCTGGCAAACTTGAACTTCTTCTCTTCCAATTCCCTGGGGACCTCCATCCCCTCGGAAAGCTTAAATCCAACGGCCCGCTTCTTCGGGTCATCCACCGTATACATGACGTTGACCGCTAGTCCGTCCTCGTAGAAGACGAAGGCCCATCTTATATTTTCCACCTGAAACCGCGACGTTTCCAAAGGTTTGGCCGCAAACTCAAGACCGCGCTCTTCTTTCAAAATCCGGTTGACATATTCAAGGGTCTCCCGGCTTTCGCCGGCGGGTACGACCGTAAACTCATGCTTGTATTTGTTCATAAAGTAACGGGCTTCGTTGGCGCGCAAACCGGCAAGCGCTTCCGCTACCGGCGAAGACTCCAAACCGGCCGTGGACACGTTTTTAAAATCAACGAGGCGGGACATTTCCATTTCTCCTTTTCTCTTAATATTTCCTGACGACGGGAACCCACATTTCGCCATAAACGAACCCGTCACGCCGATCCTTCACGACCGTTGCATTCGGCCCGCCGACATAGGCAAAATTTTTGGCTTCCGGCAAGACTTGGCCGAAGGCAATGCCGGCCAGCTTTTGATTCAATTCATCGTCCGTCTTCCCTTCCCCTTTCACAACCAGGTATTCCCCCTTGGGAAACTGGATATTCCTGCTGGATTCTTCCGATGCCGGGGCCGATGCCTCGATCATGACGCCGGCATAAAACATCATCTTGTTATTTACCGCTTCGTTCACGGCAAAAACGTAGTCGTTTGCGGCCATGGCTTTTAATTTGTCAAGCCTTCCATCTTGGCAAACGGCTTGCCAGAAGTCCGACTTTTCCTTGTTTATGCCGGCATAGTCCGTGTAATCGCTCTTCAGCTCGGTTCCGAGACCGAAAACGGTAAAGCCCTCTTTTTCTTCCAATGCGTAATTCGCCATCGTTCATAACCTTCCTTCTTTGGATTTAAGTTCGAGTTAGGTCTTCTTGCTTCGACAGGTTTATGATAACCTTTAATCATGTCAAAAAACGATACGGTTTAGGAGTCTTCATGAAAAAAGTCGAACGGATTAATACGATCATGCGGTATATCAACAACCGGTCCCAATTTACGATATCGGAAATCATGCGGGAATTTCGGATCTCCCGTTCGACGGCGATTCGGGATATCCGGGAAATCGAGGCCTTGGGGATGCCGCTTGTCGCCGAAGTCGGAAGGGACGGGGGGTATTTTGTCATGCACAACTCTCTCCTGCCCGGCGTGCGTTTTACCGACAATGAGGTCAAAGCTCTTTTTATTGCCTTTATGGCCACGAGAAACGCGCAGCTCCCCTATCTAACGAGCCGTCAGTCTTTAGCCGAAAAATTGCTGGGCCTCATCTCGAATAACCAGCAGGACGACCTCGTTCTTCTAAATCAAATCCTGCTTTTCGAAGGAACCAACCCGCATAATCCCGACCTGCTCGAGCTTTCGGACCTTCCCCATCCGATGTTGGAGAAACTCATCCAAAACCTGCTGGCGGATCGGTGCTTATGGATTGCCGTCGATGAAGAGGAAGGAATCCGGTCTTATCCCGTCTATCTCTTGCATCTTTATCATGAAAAAAGCTATTGGTGGATGGAAGGGTTTGATTTGGAGGAAGAGAAGAAGAAGATTTTTCCCGTCGACCGGCTCGCCGATGTCAAACCCTACCCGGCGAAAAAGAGATTAAACCCGAAAAAGATTTTGGAAAAGCTCGGCAAGCAGGAAGAAGAAATCAACCTTGTCCTCGAACTGGGGCCAAACGCAATCGCGCAGTACAAAAAATACCATCCGTTAAAAGCTTCCCTTTCTTATACAAATCCGTATCAGGCCACGGCCATTCTCAAAACTTTTGTCCAAGTGAATAAGCCCGAAGAATTGGCCGAAATCACGAATTGGCTTCTTTTCTTGGGCGAGGACCTTAAAGTCAGGAAGGCTCCGGAAGAAGTCCTGAAAGGATTGCGGGCGAGATTGGGCCGTCTTCAAGAAAGGTTGAGCAATTAAAAGCAACCATGCCGGCAATATGGGAGGAAGGCAGCATCACTTCGGACAGCGATTTCCATTTTTGGGGTTCCTTCATTTTGGTGCTGCTCCCGGTGTCGATCGCAGCGAAGATGATCATTCATATCGCGTTTGTCATCTTCAACAAAATCGCCACGAATGAAGATGAGCAGGCAGACCGGATTTCGCTTTATGTGATTTTCTTCGGGTTTATTTTATCCATGGTTCCGCTCGTTACGGATCTTCCGACTTACTGGACGTTTCTTGTGCGATCTCCTTCGGTTTTTTATCCGACCTGCTGGGACGTATCGCTCAATTATACTTTTACAAAAAAGGAGTTTGACATGGGAAAGGATGCGATCAGCAATCAAATACGAAATCTCCGATTTCATCATAACGGGATGACCCAGCAGCAATTGGCCGATAAAGCCGGGGTCACCTGTCCGGATCGGGGAAGAGCACGACATCAGGCAAAAGGTCCGCCGTCATAACCGGATTGTTAATGATCGCCGGTTTGGTTGCAGGCCTATTTAGCGTCGTTCCCGTTATCGATGGAGCAGACTACCTGGCGAAGGCTTCCGCAAATGAAAACCAGGTGCTTGCAGGGGCGTTTTTCCAGTTGCTCATGGTCGCTGCGTATGTCGGCGTTCCGGTTTTGATGTACCCGATTTTAAGCAAGCCGAACAAAGGCCTGGCTCAACCTGGCGGACCGAAACGCTGTACCCGATTAAGAGATATGCTCTGGAAGGCTGGTGTGCCTGCAATGAATAAATCGGAACGTTTTTGGGACCAAACAGCAAGCCGTTACGATCAATTGGAAAAGAAGGATGAGCCGACTTACGCCAAGATGATAAATAAAACGAAAACGCATCTCCGAGCAAGCGACATCGTTTTGGATTGCGGCTGCGGGACCGGGCGGATCTCCAATGAAATTGCCGGATACGTGAAAGGGATTCAGGCGATCGATATCTCGTCGAATATGATTACAATTGCGGAGAACAAGGCAAAGGAACGAAACATTGCCAATATAACCTACGCTCATACGACCATTTTCGATGAAAGGTATAAGAAAGGCTCGTTTGATGTCATCCTGGCCTTTCATGTTCTGCATTTATCGGAAGATGAACATATCGTTTTGCAAAGAATGCATGAACTGTTGAAACCGGGAGGATTATGGATTTCCGCAACGCCATGCGTGGGCGATAAAATTTTTCTGAGAAGCTTGTTATTTCTTGCAGGTCAAATTGGTTTAGTGCCGAAAATAAGATCGTTTAAAATACGCCATTTCATCCATGCCATCGAGCGAGGGAATTTTTCCGTTGTCGAATCGGATAGCTTGAAGAAACGTTCTCGGGAATATTTCATCGTTGCCCGAAAGATTTGATTAACGATTGAAAAGAGGGGGAGCCTCGTGGATCGAGAGAAGGAAGGAACGGAAGCCGAAGACAAGCGAGTCTCCGTCGCGGAGACAGACAAGCAGATGCACGAGGGCGCTGCCCCTTTGGAAGATGACATTTGGATGGAAGAGGAGGATGACGAAGACGCCCCGCCTCCCCGACGCAAATGGATCCGGAACGCGGTGCTCGTTTTCCTCGCGGCCGCGCTCGTCGGCAACATCTTGGCGTTTTGGCCGCGAATCTACAATCGGGAAACGCTGCCCTTTCTTTTCAAATCCGGGGAGATTTCCAGCCGGGAAGACATTCAAGGCTACAAGGAAGCGATCGTCCAGATCGGCTCGGACAAGGGCAAGGGAACGGGCTTCCATATCTCGAACGGCTATATCGTCACCAATTACCATGTCATCGTGGACAATGCGTTTACGGTGGTACAATTTCCGGATCGCTCGCCCGGATATGAAGCCGAGCTTGAAGCCGCCGATCCCGAGCTGGATATCGCGATTTTAAAGGTGGATTTGGGCGGCGAAGAACTGCCTTATATCGAAATCGAACGCGAACGGCCGTGGGAGGCGGGCGACTCCGTCTTCGTGATCGGCAATCCGCTTTATTTTTCGCAAATCGCCGGAGAAGGCAAGCTGATCGGCCTGGTGCCGATTCGAAACCGGCCGAAGCCGGCGCTCGCGATCGACGCGCAAATTTTCAAAGGCCACAGCGGCAGTCCGGTCATCAACGAACGCGGCAACGTCGTAGCCGTCGTCTACGCGACGACGGAATTGGATCGCGAGGGCGGGCGCATGAAAGCCGGGTTGGCCGTGCCTGTCGACGATATGGACGATCTGCTGAGGAGAATGCCCTGAATCAGGATTAAAACGAGGACGCGATTTGCTCGCGTCCCCGTTGCGACCCCGACGATCGAGGAGACGGATGATTGCCTTAACGGTCCTCCTGCCCATAAAACCGGTACATCGACATTTCCTTGTCCGTGGCTCGCGCCAGATCGAAAGCTTCTTTCACGCTCTTTCGATTTTGAATCATCTCGTAAAATAGTCGGATAGCAAACATAAGCGCCGCGTTTCCATCCGGATAATCGTCAGGTCCGATGTACGCCTTGCACCCCGCATCCGCTAACGCTTTGGCCATCCCCGGCTCTCCGAGCGTACATCCGTTTGCAATCACGATTTTCTCCTTCAACCTGGCGAAACGCTTGATTTCATCCGGTCCGAAGTCCCCGGCCGGTTCCCCGGCTTCATAAACCTCTTCGGCCAATTCGGGCATGACGAATCTTCCTTCATCTCCAACTCGCAATTCGGTCCGCATACGACGGCTACGTTCATTTCCGGCTTGCTCATGATTTTATCCCTCCTTCTTGCCGTACAATGTGACCGATTGCCCGGCCGGAAAACGATGATGAGCTATGAAACGTACGCCAGCACGCTGTTCCGGATTGCCACGGTTCGTCTCGGCAGCTGCGAGGACGCCAAAGAAGCGATTCAGGATCCCTTTATCAAACTAATGGAAAAAGCGCCCGATTTCAAGAATGCCGAACATCGGAAAGCCTGGCTGAGCCGGGTGATCACCAACAGACTTCTTGCCGGGAGTAAGAACTTGAATATTTCGGTTTGCCAAGCAAATCGACTCCGCCGTCTAAAGGAGAGAGAATGTCGAATAAACAAGAGCCCTCGGAACCGGTCGGTTCGAAGGCTCTTGTTGTTAAGCGATTAAATCAAATCGGACTTCTGCAACAGCAGCCGTATCATCGTTGCAGCTTCGGCTCTCGTCACGTAGGCTTTCGGTGCCAGTCCGGCTTCCCCTCTGCCCGATACGATGCCGGCTTGAACGGAGTCGGCAATGCCTCTCTTCGCCCATCCGGATACCGCTGCCGCGTCCGCGAACGAGCCAAGCGCCGCGTCTGCCGATGCCTCCGGCAGCTTGTCTTTCAAGCCGGTAACCTTCATTGCGTTGGCAATCATCGTCATCGCCTGCTCGCGCGTAATGCGCTCGTTCGGTCGGAACGTGCCGTCATCCAGGCCGCTGATCAGACCGTACTCGGCCGCCGTGCCGACCGCGCCGCCGTACCAGTCCGATGCCTCGACATCCGTGAAGGATGCCGCTCCGCCCTCGACCTTGAGGCCGAGACCGCGAACGACCATGGCCGCAAACTCGGCGCGCGTGATTTCGCGATCGGAGCTGAACAGGCCATTTCCCGTCCCCTCGATAACCATCCGCGATCCCATGTCGTTTGCCGCATCCTTCGCCCAGTGATTCGCCATGTCGGCAAACTCGAGCGGATGCCAGACGACGGAGTACATGCTGTTGGTCAAGCTGTTGATCTTCGCGTAATACTTGCCGTCGATGACGACGATCTTCGTCGGCACGTGGCGTACCGTTCCGTCCGGATCCACGACCACGCCCGTCGTCATCCTGTTCGGGTCGACGCCTTCCGGAATCGCGATCGTACGCTCTACGTAAGCATTGAATCGAGCGACTTCTACCGTCTGATCTCCAAAAATCGCGCGCACCGTAAATTCGACCGGGGGCGCAACAAGCGTGAATGTGCCGTTTGCAGCTGCATTCTCTACCCATGTGACTTTTTCCGCGTTCGGAGCGGAAATTTCGATCTGCACCCTGATCTCTTCCAGCGCCACCGACTCGCCCGCCCGTTCGGAAATCGCGTCGATGTTGATTTGCAGCGCCGGCAGCGTGTAGGTCCCCTTTTCCGTTTGGAGAACAAGCGTAGCCGAAGCATTCTCCATGTTCTTGACAATCTGTCCGTTCAGCTCGCCGATGATCGTATCCGATCCCGTTGCGACCGGTATGGTCACAACCGTACGGCTGCCTTCCGCCTCCAGCTTCGCTTGCAGCCTGGCCGGATCGACGGTGACGATTGTCGTCTTCACGCCGCCGACTTCGGTCGTCGTTGCCTTGCCCAGCTTTTCGGCCTTGCCGTTTACGAGAACTTCCGCATCATCCGTGTCATCAGTTGCGCCAGGCGCGGATGCTGGAGGTACGGGAACTGGCGTAATTACCGCAGGCTCCGCTGCTGCCACAGCCGTCGTTTGGCCGAAGCGCGCGACTTTGCCGCCGGTTGCGTCGATTTCCGCTACCCCGATTGCATCGCCATTCGCCGCCGGGATCAGGCCGTCGGCCGGCAGATCCGCGTAACCCGTCAGTACATCGCCTACGTTCGGCACCGCCACGCTGCCGCTGCCGAAGTTGCGGTACGCGAGCTTACAGCCCGCCGACACGTCCGGCGTTACCGTGAGCTTCGTCTTGCCGTCATTCTCCGCTCCGCTCGGGTCGCTCGACGTCACCGTCAGTCCAGCCGCCGGAACCGGTTCCGGCTCTGGCTCTGGATCTGGACCCGGTCCAGGACCCGGTTCCCCGGGCTCGTCTGCCACCGTAGCGGACGTTTGACCGAAGCGCACGACTTTTCCTGTCTCCGCGTCAATTTCCGCTACCCCGATCCGATCGCCATTCGCCGCCGGGATCAGGCCGTCGGCCGGCAGATCCGCGTAATCGTTCAACACATCGCCTACGTTCGGCACCGTCACGCTGCCGCTGCCGAAATTACGGTACACAAGCTTGTTGACCGAGGTTACGTCCGGCGCCACCGTCAGCTTCGTCTTGCCGTCGTTCTCGGCCCCGCTCGGGTCGCTCGACGTCACCGTCAGCCCCGTCGCCGGAACCGGCTCCGGATCGGGGCCCGGTCCGGGTTCCGTCGGCTCGTTTGCCGCCACGGCCGACGCTTGGCCGAAGCGCACGACTTTTCCTGTCCCCACGTCAATTTCCGCTACCCCGATTGCATCGCCATTCGCCGCCGGGATCAGGCCGTCGGCAGGCAGATCCGCGTAACCCGTCAGCACATCGTCTACGTTCGGCACGCTCACGCTGCCGCTTCCGAAGTTGCGGTAAACGAGTTTGTTGCCCGCCGAAATGTCCGGCGCCACCGTCAGCTTCGTCTTGCCATCATTCTCCGCGCCAGTCGGGTCGCTCGACGTCACCGTCAGCCCCGTCGCCGGAACCGGCTCCGGATCGGGGCCCGTTCCGGGTTCCGTAGGCTCGTTTGCCGCCACGGCCGACGCTTGGCCGAAGCGCACGACTTTTCCTGTCTCCGCGTCAATTTCCGCTACCCCGATTGCATCGCCATTCGCCGCCGGGATCAGGCCGTCGGCCGGCAAATCCGCGTAATCGTTTAACACATCGCCTACGTTCGGCACCGTCACGCTGCCGCTGCCGAAGTTGCGGTACGCGAGCTTATGGCCCGCCGAAACGTCCGGGGTCACCGCCAGCTTCGTCTTGCCGTCGTTCTCGGCCCCGCTCGGGTCGCTTGACGTCACCGTCAGCCCCGTCGCCGGAACCGGGGCCGGAGGTTCATCCGACGCCACGGCCGACGCTTGCCCGAAACGCACGACTTTTCCTGTCTCCGCGTCGATTTCCGCTACCCCGATCCGATCGCCATTCGCCGCCGGGATCAGGCCGTCGGCCGGCAGATCCGCGTAATCGGTCAGCACATCGTCCACGTTCGGCACCGTCACGCTGCCGCTGCCGAAGTTGCGGTACACGAGTTTGTTGCCCGCCGAAATGTCCGGCGTCACCGTCAGCTTCGTCTTGCCGTCATTCTCCGCGCCGCTCGGGTCGTTCGACGTTACCGTCAGCCCCGTCGCCGGAACCGGGGCCGGAGGTTCGTCCGCCGCCACGGCCGTCGTTTGCCCGATGTGCACGACCGTTCCCGTCGCCGCGTCGATCTCGACGACTCCGATCTTATCGAAGTTTGCCGCCGGAATCAGGCCGTCGGCCGGCAGATCCGAGTAGCCGGTCGGGTCCAGCACATCGCCTTTATTCGGCACGATCACGTCCCCGCTGCCGAAGTTGCGGTACACCCATTTGTTGCCCGCCGAAACGTCCGGCGTCACCGCCAGCTTCGTCTTGCCGTCATTCTCCGTGCCGCTCGGATCGCTTGACGTTACGTTTAGTGCGCTTACCGCGACCTCGAGGGATGCCTCGCTCGGATTGACATAATAAGGGGTACCGTGGAATTCGCCGATATAACCGGAATAAACGGCTTTAAGGGTATGAACGCCTTCCGGGAGTTGGCTGTAATTAAAGTTAAACATGCCGGCCGGTGCAATCCCCGCGATTGTCGACGTGATCGGCACATTCTCGATCTGCAAAACGCCGTCAACGTAAAAGGCCAACGTTCCCCCAAATACATACGTACCTAAACCTTGCATATAGGACGGAGCGCCCGTTACGGAGGCGATATAGAAAGGCATGATCGCTTGTCCGATGACGACATTCCTTGAGCCGCTAATCATGATCGCCGAAGCCGTTCCGCCGATGGAAAGCCGGGTGCTCTTATTGCCGGCCTGATCCACGGCCTCGACCGCGTAATAGGCAGGCGTCGAAGGGGCGGGTATGGTATGCGTCGTACCCCAAATCTGGCTAACCTCGCTGTTGACATACACATTATAATATTCCACTCCGCTGCCCGTGCCGTCGGTAGCGCTGTCCCAGGATAACTCGACATTGCCGCCGCTCTCGTTTTGGGTGATGGAGGCGCCGTCTTCCCAAACGGGAGATGTGCTGTCGATCTCGATTTCGGAATAAGCGATACGCGACTTGTTGCCATTTTGGTCTATTAAATAAAAGCCGGCCAATTTCAACGTTCCATCGTCCAATCCGGTCGTGTCCAACGCGAACGGGACGGTTGCATTCGAGTTCTCGGTAATCGTGCCGACCTTCTCATCGCCGTTCTCCGTAACCTGATAAACATCGATCGACTGACCCGGAAATAACATATTCGTATCGGGTTCGATCGTAATTTCATGCGCGTGCGTTTGCTGACCCGATACGTAATCCGGTTCTACATCGAAATTGATGCCCGAGATGCCGTATAGCTGCGGATAACGGTCGGTCTCCATGAACCAAACTTCTTCGAAATCCCACTTGTCGGATTCTTCCGATGCCGACGTGAACGTAGCCTCGTCCATCATGGCAGATGAGCTCCGCCCTATGCCGTACAGAGAAGCGTCGGATTCGTCCTCATCCTCCTTGCCGGATACGGTCGTATCCCAATAGGACGCGGTTACCTCCGAGCTCGAATCCGAGTTATTGGCGATCAACCCGCCATGGATCGTGCCCGTCGCATCGACATGACCCGCCGCATAGCTGTGCTCGATGCTGTCGAGAGAGGAATAGCCGATCAATCCGGCGATTTGATTGTCGCCCGCTACATCTCCGGTAGCATACGAAGTCTCGATGTCGTTTTCAAGCGACACGCCCACAAGCCCGCCGATGGAGCTCCCGGTCGCCTGTACGGTTCCCGTCGAATAGCTTCTGCTTATATCCGATTGAGTAGCAAATCCGAGCAGCCCTCCCGTCACCTGGGTGCTAACGATTTCCGCTTCAGAATAGGAGTTGTATATCGACCCGTTTACAAACTTGCCGACCAACCCTCCGACGTTGTTTTTGCCTGTCACTTTACCCGAAACCATCCGATTGTGAGCGAACTCGACCCTTGAATCCTCGTCTGCATCCGTCAGGCCTGCCAAACCGCCCACATAGGTATCTCCCGTCACGTCTCCGCTGACGGTAATAAGAGTAATCCATGATCTCTCGAACATGTTCGTTTGTTCGATCGTTCCTGCCAGAATGCCGACATTGACCCGACCGACAACGCCCGGCGCCGCCGTCTCGATCGTCAAATCGAACACATGTCCGTTGCTTATTTTGGAGAAAAAGCCGATATTGTCCTCCGTAGGCCGGTCGATATACAAATTGCTGATCGTTTTGCCGTTGCCGTCAAATATTCCGGAGAAGCCGACGCCGTCGTTCAGGCCGATCGGACCCCATTCGCCTGTAAGCTCGACATCGTTCATCAAAATGTAGCTGTCGCTTAAAGGGTACCCTGTCGTTCCGATCGAAGCCAGATCGTACGCATCCTTAACTTGCCAAGGATTTTCGAACGAGCCGTCTCCGTCCATTGCAGAAGGTTCGGCATAGGCCCTAAGGCCCGCCGAAGGGAACAAGGACAAGATCAGCAATAGGCTGGAGAGCAACAGGAGCAGCCTTCTGCCGGAAAAAGCCCCGATCCTTCGCGCGCCGTTCTGATTGTTCACGCATAACCCACCTTTGTCAAATATGATCGCCTAGTGCTTTCCGTCTCATTATAAAGAATGGCGATAAACGCAGAATAAACAAGAAAACGCCGGAGACATCCCAGAAAGACAGAACTCCCCGGAGCGATAGGCGTTGGGCAGGAGGAGATGAGTAAACACGACTCAATTGAGCGGCCAGCGTGCGCGCAAAGAGGGCGAGATGACTCATTTTTACTCAAATGGCTCGCGGCGGTCGCCGGCGGCTAGCGCGTCAAATTTCGGATATCCTCCTCGATTCGGGAATCGGGCCTCATGCCCAGTTCCTGTTCCAGCAGCTTCTCCATCAGGCGATATTGGCGAAGCGCCTCGTTCTTGTTCCCCAATTCGATATGCAATCGGATCACTTCGTGATGGATGTCTTCCCGCAAGGGATCGAGCTTCAGAATGACGCCGAAATCGTGCAGGGAATCAGGGAGCAGACCGTTTTTCCGGTTGTGCCTGCCGGCCGCTTCCAGCTCCCGAATGTACTCTTGCTCCAGCCGCCGCCGGATCGGGACGGCCCATTCGAACGCTTTTCCTTTCAGAAGTTCTCCGGCATACAGCGCTTCCGCTTTCTTGAGCAGTCTGGAGGCCCGTTCCGGAGCCGATCGAATTTCCTTCAGCAGCCGTTCGAATTCGTACAAATCGCAATCGATGCCGTTCTCTTCGATTCGAATCTCCGTTCGGCCCGCGTGGATGACGCTCCCGGTCTTGTCCGCGTCGACCGCTTGGCGCAAATAGTAAAGAGTCGAGTTCAGGTTTTTTAACGCCTTGTCCGTCTCCAGGCCGCCCCACAGCGTTTCGACGATTTCCTCGCGGCTTACCGTGCGCTTGCTCAGAAGAAAGGCAAACAATTCTTCGGTTTTCGGGCTTCGCAGCTTGAGCGGAACATCCGGACGGCCCCGGTTGACAAGGTTCAATCCGTTAAACAGCCGAATGCGCAGGGAAGGAGCGCTTTGACGCCCCTTGCCGATCTTGCCCAAGGTCAGGTCCAACCGCTCCGCCGTGACCGGTTTCATCAGATAATCCAGGGCGTTGATATCGAACGCTTTGACGGCGTAGTCGCCGTATCCGGTCGCGAACACCAGCTTGATGGAATCGTCAAGCTCCCGCAGCTTGCCGGACAACGTCATGCCGTCCAGCTTCGGCATGGCGATATCCAGGAAGGCGATATCGATCGGATTCGTTTTCGCGAATTCATAAGCCTCCGCCGGGTTCAGAAAAGCGTGGCATGCGCCGAACTCGCCGCTCTCGTGCAAAAGCCTCTTCAGCCGTTTTACCGACAATTCCTCATCGTCTACAATCATTGCCGTTAACATGGTTTACCCTCCCTGCTTTCCGGACGGATGCGCCGGAATGACGAACGATACCGATGTCCCCGCCCTTCTTCGCTATCCAACCGAATGCCCGTGTCGTACAAAAGCTTGAGTCTTCTGTCGATATTCCGCAATCCGACGCCTTTTTTGTCCGAATCGGAGTCCGAATCCGGGTTCAGCACGGCTTTTCTTCTGCTCTCGCTCATCCCGCTCCCGTTATCCGCCACGGTAAAACGAATCCCGCCCTCCGCCCTTTTCGCGGTTACGGACACTTTCCCCCGGTTAAACGTAGACAGCAAGCCGTGCCGGATCGCATTTTCAACCAGCGGCTGCAGAATCAGCGGGGGGATTCGGCTATCCGGGTCCGCCTCCACCTCGTACTCGACCTCAAGCCGGCTCCCGAAACGCGCCCGCTCGATATGCACGTACGCTTCCACGAGCTCCATCTCGCTGCGCAGCGTCGTCAACGAGTCCAATTGCTTGAAATCGAAGCTGCTTCTTAAATAGTCCGAAAGATTCAGCGTCAGTTCCTCCGCCTTCCGGGGGTCGTCAAGGCACAATTCGGCAATCGCGTTCAAGGCGTTGTACAAAAAATGAGGATTGATCTGCGAACGCAAAAACGCGATTTCCGCGTTCGCGGCATTTCGCACCGAAGCCTTCAATCTCGTCAAGCTTCGGACGCGAGCCGTCAGCTCCTCCGCTTCGAACGGCTTTGCGACGAAGTCGTTGGCCCCGATTTCGAGCGCCGACCTCACGTCGTGCGGCCTGCTTCGCGCCGTCAACATCAAAACCGGCAGCTCGAAGGAAGAGAATCGCTCCCTGATTTTCTGGAGCACTTCGTAGCCCGACATGTCGGGCATCATAATGTCCAGAATCGCCAGGGAAAAATCCGGCGTCCGGGAAAGCTGCTCCAGCGCCATTTGTCCGCGATTGACCGCCACGATCGAATACCCTTCCAGCCGGAGCAGGTTGATCATGGCTTGCAGGCTGGCGAAATCGTCGTCCACCACGAGAATCGGCTCGTCGACCTTCCCCTCGACGAAGACGGGGTATTCCGATCTCGGAACGACGGCATCCGGGCGAGGCGGCCCCTCCTCTTCCCGCTGTCCGGCAGCGGCGCCCGAAGCCGCATCCGCTCTCGGAAGCGTGAATATAAATACCGAGCCCTGTCCGGGACTCGATTCCAGCCTGATTTCGCCTCCGTGAAGCTCCACCAGCCTTCTGGTGATGCTCAAGCCGAGGCCGGTTCCCTCGTAGCTCCGGGTTTCGGAAGGATCTACCTGTTCGAAGTCGTTAAATATGCGCTGCTGCATGGACGCCTCGATCCCGATCCCCGTATCGCTTACCCGGACTTCCGCCGCGTCGCCGATTGCCCTGGCGCGGACGGCCACCTCCCCACGGTCGGTAAACTTGATCGCATTGCCGATCAGATTGTGCAAAATTTGAATGAGCCGGTTGCCGTCCGCCTGCACGGCGGGAAAGTCCGCCGGCACGCCGTTGACCAGTGAAATCGGCTTTCCGCCGAGCAGAAACGTATGAATCCGGATAACCGAATCGACGGTCGCCTTCAAATCGACCCTGCTCCTCTGGAGCGCAACGTCTCCATGCTTCATTTTGGAATAATCGAGAAGCTCGTTCACAAGATGGGTTAACCTTCTGCTGCTCCCCAAAATAATGGCCAGGTTTTGCGCCTGTTTCTCCGTAACCGGTCCCTCGATTCCTCTGAGGAGGGTATCGGCGATGCCGACGATGGCGTTCAGCGGCGTTTTCAATTCGTGGGAAGTGTTCGAGAGAAAATCGTCTTTGATCTTGTCGGCTTGCAGCAGCCTGTTCTTCATTTCGTCGACCGTATGGTAGGCTTCGAAAAACCGGAGAACGACCAGGAAGAGGACGACGACGTTGAAGACGACGATATAAAACTGCGAAAGCCAAAGATTTTCTTTCCAGGAGAGGGCAAATAAAATGATGTCCAGGGAGTACAGGTTGATCATGAGAACCGCCATGAACAGCAGCAACGCTTTAAGCCGGCCGCGAGGCGCGCTCCTGACGAAGAGAACGGCGGCTTTCAGAAGCATCCAGATCAGCAAGGCTTCGTACATGAAAATGACGATGACCTGGATGTTCGTATACACGCGGACGGGAGCCGTTGCGACCAGAATCAGGAACGCTCCCAGCACGATCGAGATCGCTTGCAGCAGCCTTAGGGGAACCATGTCTTTTTGCAGCTTGTAGAAAAAAGCGGAGAGCGCGATGAGGCCGGCCATCGAGGCGATATCCTTCGTTTTGTACATCGTTTCGAAAGCGGCGTCGGGCAAAAGCAGCAAGAGCGTCCGTTCGCCGACGAGGCCGTGATAAACGGCAAACAGCGCGCAGGCGACCGCGAACAGAAGCAGCGAAACATCCTTGTTGCGGTAGACGGCCGTCGCCGCGAAGCAGATCAAATAAATGAGCGCCAGCGTGCCGAGAATCGCCAGGATGCTGAATTCGCGCGTCGAATTTTTCACCTCGCGCTCCATCATGGCCGCCTGTTCGCCGAAGTAGAGGGAGATCGGAATGCCCCCGTTGATGTAATCGTAGTTGGCGGCCTGGACGACGATTTCCACATCCCCCTTCTCAAGCGAAACGAGCCCGAACTGGGGCGTGTTGCCGGGGCGATAACCCGCCGCTTCCGCGAACGGCGTTCCATCCTGGAACAGCTTCTGCCCGTTCACGAAAATGGCGCTCGAAAAGCGGATATTGTTTTTTTTCAACGCAAAAACGCCGCTGAACGGCACGTTTTTCAGGACCATCCGGTAGGTCGCGTAGCCGTAAGCAGGCAAGGGGCGGCCGTCAACGATTTTGCCGTTCCATTGGGACGGAACCTTCATATAGGCGGCAGTTGCGGCCGCGTTGCCGCGAAAATCGTCGGGGGCCAGCAGCCGGCCCCAGTAAAATTCCCAATCGCCGTCCAGCCGGATTCGCGTATCCCGCTCGCGATTCCATGAGGAGAGGTCCATGACCCCGTTCCGGACTTGCAAGTCGCCGGCTTGACGGTCGTCATTCGACAGAAGCGACAACGGAATGAGAGAAACCGCGAGGAGGCCGAGCAGGCAAACGAGCAGAGATCTCTTTAACAGTTCAACCAACTCTTATCGTGAATATTGTCGAATAGATGCTATGTTGGATTATTCGACAAATTTTTCAAGATCCCTTCCGCGCGAAAATCAAATCCCCATTTCCCGCATTTTGGCCGTTACCCGCTCGACCCTGCCCTCCATATCCGCGCCGTCAAACTTCGGCAGCTTCAGCTCGCTCACGAGGCTTCCGTCGCGCATGAACAGAATGCGTTCCGTCCGCGCCGCGACCTTCGCGTCGTGCGTGACCAGCATAACGGCGGTCCCGGCCGCGTTGATTTCGGAAAACAGGTCCATCAAACTTTGGCATACCCGAACTTGTCCGCGTACTCCGAAGCCTTGCTGCCGACAAGAGCCGGGTCCGCCAGCTCTGCGGACACCACGCTCCACATCGTCTCTGCCGAATCGTCGGCAAATGCCGCCTTTGCGGTTTTGCCGCCATTCGTGAGATCGGCGTAGATTCCGCTTACCGCGAAGGATTTCTCCTTCCCCTCGATCGCCAGCGCGAGGACGTCGCCCACCTTCTTGCCCAGCTCATCGGCGTTCAAGGCCGAAAGCGCAATTTCGTCGTCCGCTGCGGGCGCTCTGCCGGAGGAGTATCGAATCGGAAAAACCGAATGGTCGCCCAGCTCGATTTTGATAAGCTCCTCCGAGCCGTCCACCTTCGTTGTCCGAAACGTCTTGGTCGTCAGGACGGCGTATCGGGCAATGTCGCGGTCGTTTCGCATCGCGTCGGCGATGTCGGCGGTTTTCTCGGAAATCCGGTCGGTCTGCTGAATGTCGATGCGCAAGTCGTAGCTTCCGATCCCCATATATTGGACGAAGCCGCTGGAGGAAATCGTATGATGCAGGTTTTGCGGAACGATCAGGATAAAGGAAGAAATGACCAGCACCGCCAGCATGGTGGCGTAAAGTCTTTTCCTGGCGAGGACGTCCCTGAGCCCGAGAAAAAGATTCGTGCCGAGCCGCCGATTTTCGCTCAGGTTAAAACGCCTTCCGCCCGCGATTTTCTCCCGCGAAGAGCCGAAACGAATGGCTTCCGCGGCGGAAATGCTCCGGAAGCGGTTCAGCACCCGGCCGGCATAAGCCACGACGGCGAGGAACACGAGCGCGATGCCGACGATTCCGAACAGCGCGGCATGGAAGGGATTCCCGCTTTTCCCCATGTACAGCCGGATATTTTCGAGAAGCATGTCTTTGAACAGGAACGAAAGGGCATACCCGAGAACGCCGCCTCCCGCCGCGATCGCCGCGTATTTGGCCAGATAGATTTTTTTCATGTCGGAAACGCGCATGCCGATTGCCTTCATCACGCCGATTTCGCGGTAGTCGTCCTCGATTTTCGCCAGGAGCGTAAACCGGATGCACATCAAGGCGATCGCCACGACCAGCAGGCTGACGAGCAGGATGACCCCGATCATCAATCCGTCGGAAAGAGCGTTCAGCATTTGAAAAAGCGAATAGGTCACCGTCGGGCCGTTCGCTTCGAGCCCTGCGGAAGCATACGCGGTTTCGAACGCGCCGAGCTTGGACAAATCCTTCAGTCGGAACTCGATCAGATACTCGACGCTGCCGGCATTCCGGATGGCCGCGAAATCGCCTTCGCTGACCAAAAATCTCTTCGAGGAAGAGAGCGCGGAGTTCATCTGCGAATCGCGCAGAAATCCCGCGACCGTGAACTCCTTTTCGCCGATGAAGGCCCTGTCGCCCGCTTTTACCGTATGGTCCTTCATATAGGCAACCGGAACGTAGAGCTCGCCGTCGGATACGCGGATGACATTTCCGTCCAGATCGAGCAAATAATCAAAACTCTCGCTCTGCACGCTGAACCCGTTGTCCTGAACGCTGCCCGCTAGCGACCGGTCGCCCAATCGAATCCGCGCGCCTTCGATATTGAGAAATTCAAGCACTTGAAATTCCTCGACGTTGCCGTACCGTTCCGCAAACGCCGCAAGCCGCGCCGTGTCGATATCGCCCGAATGCATCTGCATGAAATGCGGCGTTTTCGCCGTTTTCATCAGCGTATCCAGCGCGCTCGAAAGATGGACGGTCAGGATCGCCGCGAGCGAAACGAGCATGCCGGCGGCGGCGACGAACAGAACGGTTGCCAGCGTCACGGTTTTGCTCTTGATCATGTCGTTGCGGATGATTCTGGAATACATGGGCCACCTCTGCTTTCATGCTGTCGAATCGATTTCAGGAAGCGCCGTGGCGTTACTCATGGCCGTCCCGATTTCCGCCGGCGAACATCCGCATGACGGACATCAGGCTTCCGCTTTCGGCCCCGAGCAGCCTTTCCGCGTTGAAGACGAACGCCTGCATGCGCGTTAAGCGTTCCTCGTCCGTCAGCGGGACGAGATCGTCATCGAAAACGGCATTCGCGTAAATGACGACCATCTCCATGCATTCGTACGGGAACGGCGTGTTGAACAGCCCCTGCTCCATGCCCTCGCGGATGATGTCCGTCAGAATCGGGGGACGCCGTTCAGGACGACCGTTTGGATTTTCCGGTGCATCAGCGCGTTCTGCGGTTTGTGGATGTGCTCCATGATTTCCTCGCTGCTTCCTCCGTTTAAATTCAGCGCCATCACGGCGCGGATGATACGCTCGACGACGGGAACGCTCTTGTCCGAGGCCGCATCCCGGGCCGCGCTTAACAGACGCGCGCCGTATCGCTCGATCAGCGCGTCCATAATCTCCTCCTTCGACTTGAAGTGATGATACAGCGTCCCCCGCGCAATCCCGACTTTTTCGAGAATATCGTTCGTGCTGGTGCCTTCGAAGCCCTTCTGACCGAACAACTCGTCCGCCGCGTCCAAAATTTCGTTCTTCCGTTCCCCGGCCGTTTTTACGATTCTCATTCGTGCACCCCCACCCTCGACCGACTGTCTGTCGGTCAGATTGTAACATAGGGGGATGGGGGCGTCAAGAGGGGACGAGCACCGTACATACGGATAGAAGAACTCTTCGTTCGGCTGGTGCGAATACCGATCCCCCTCTCGTATTATTCATCGAGCAGGATATAACACCGATAGCTTTTGCTTGAAGGCGCTACTTCGTTTTATTCCATTCTCTCAACAACCTCAAAAACGAAATAACGACAAGTGCGCCAATCAAAACGTTGAGCACGGTAAGGTTAATATTGAGATAATCAAGCTTATTGGTCATTTCAGAAAAAAAGGATCTGATCGAACGATCAACTCTCTCTATCGCATCCTGAATATTACCGAGGGCAATGTTCGTAGAGTTTTCGGACATCCTTAACATTAACAACTCAATACATAGGGTATCTTCCCTTACAATACTGTCCACCGCTTGGCGTTTCGTTCCTGCTTAAGCGAAAAAGAAAAAATCCGGCAAAGCATCGCGGCGGGGCGATCTTATTACCGGAGATTTTATTGCATTGTCACCCTTTATGTCGTCCTTACGGCGTCTTTGACATGATGGCGCCCGATGGGAATGACGTACGGGGAGCCCGAGACGGGGTCCTCGATCACCGTGCAGTCCAGCCCGAACACGTCCTTGATCAACTCGCTTGTAATGACCGTTGACGGCGCGCCCTCGGCGACGAGCCTGCCGCCTTGCAGGGCAAAGATATGGTCGGCGTACCGCGCGGACAGGTTGATGTCGTGCAGCACCATGACGATGGTTGTTCCGTGCTTTCGGTTAATGTCGGTGAGCAGGTCCAGAATCTCGATCTGGTACGTAATATCCAGGAAGGTGGTCGGCTCGTCGAGAAACAGTATATCGGTTTGCTGCGCCAGAGCCATCGCAATCCAGACCCGCTGCCGCTGGCCGCCCGACAGCTCGTCGATAGGATGGTTGGCGAATTCGGTAATATTCATGATTTCCATGGCTTCGGCAACGGCCGCGTAATCCTTTTTCGACCAGCCGCCAAGCAGAGACTGGTGAGGGAACCGGCCTCGTCCGACCAGATCCGCCACCGAAATGCCCTCCGGCACGATCGGAGATTGCGGCAGCAGACCGACGACACGAGCCAATTCCTTGGGCGGAAATTTGCCGATCGGCTTGCCGTCAAGGGTAATGGACCCGGACTCGGGCTTGATCAGCCGCGCCATCGCTTTCAGGAGCGTAGACTTCCCGCACCCGTTCGACCCGATCATGACGCTTATTTTGTTGCCGGGTACGACCAGGCCCACATCGTGGATGACCGTTTTATTTTCATAGCCGGCGACGAGATTTTCGACCTGAAACGTATGCGTCGGTTTCATCACAATTCTCCCTTTCGATTCATGCGGATGAGCAAAAAGATCAGATACGGCGCGCCGAGTATTCCCGTAATGATGCCGACGGGGAACCTGTACTCGAAGGCGAATTGCCCCACCAGATCGGACGCCAGAACGAGATTGACGCCGACAAGGCCCGCCGGAAGGGCGCCGGAGAAGCCTGCGCCGACCAATCTTTTTGCGATCGGCCCCGAAAGAAAGGAAACAAAGGCGATCGGTCCCGTGGTGGCCGTAGCGATCGCGATCATGCAGACGGAGGCGACGATAAGCCCGATCCTTGTTTTGTCCGTGCTGACGCCGAGCGAAAAAGCCGACTGCTCTCCAAGCTCCAATAGGCTGAGATGCTTGCCGAGCGCCATAATGATCGGCGTACAGACGACGACGGCAATGACGAGAGGCGCCAGCTCGCTCATTTGGGAGCCGTTAAGGCTGCCCGCGAGCCATCTTGCCGCCGCGGGAACGTTTTGCTCGTCGCTGACCAGCAGCAGATAGGAAATCAGGGCATCCAGCATCGCTTGTATGCCAATCCCGATCAGAATGAGCCGCCCGATGGAAAAGGCCTTTCCTCTCGACAATGCATAAATGAACAGCACCGTAGCCAGCCCGGCAATGACCGAGGCCGCGGAAATGACCGAACCGTTCGCGTTGAGGACGGTAATGCAGAAAACGGCGGCCGCGCTGGAGCCGGACGTAATGCCGATGACGTTGGGATTCGCCAACGGATTGCGCAGCATGGTTTGAAAGGTATAGCCTGCAATGCCGAAGGCAAAGCCTGCGAACAGGCCCGCCAGCATTCGCGGAAGGCGGATCGTGTTCACTGCGAACGACACGCCTTTGACGGAATCTCCCGTCAGCGCGCGAACGACCTCCTGGACCGGATAAATCGTGTTCCCGAGTAAAAGCATGGCGCAGCAAAGCACGCACGCCAGAAGGAACAGGAGGCCTGTGACGAGAATAAAACGGCGGCGCCTTTGGCGCCTGCCCGCCGCAATTATTGCAATAGATGGATTTGTCATAATGACCGCACTTTCGATCTCATCGCTAGAATGATAAGGATAGGGGCGCCTATAAACGCCGTAACGACGCCGACTTCAAGCTCGCCGGGACTTC
Organism: Cohnella algarum; assembly: GCF_016937515.1. NCBI lineage: Bacteria > Bacillati > Bacillota > Bacilli > Caryophanales > Paenibacillaceae > Cohnella > Cohnella algarum. Next base: position 3,133,083 of record NZ_JAFHKM010000002.1, on the reverse strand, counting down.
CGAGAAGCCTTCCGGCGACATCCGACAGGGTCAAAATAATCGCTCCCGCGAGGGCCGACATCGGAATGACGAAGCGCAAATCCGGTCCAAGGATCAGGCGAATGGCGTGCGTGGCTAAAAGACCGATAAACCCGATAGGGCCGGCGAGCGCGGTGGTCGCCCCGCATAACAAGACGCCCCCCATCGCCGCGATCAGCCGAAGCGTTCCCGTCCGCACGCCAAGTCCCGTCGCGACGTCGTCGCCAAGCGCGAGGGCGTTGAGCGCCGGCGCCGCAATAAATCCGATGAGCAAGCCTGCGATTAGAAACGGGACGAACGTTCCGATGCTGTCCCAGGTGCCCGCCCCCACGCTTCCCACCTGCCAGAATCGGAATTGATCCATGACATAGGAACGCGGGATCAGAATCGCGGAAACAAGCGAAGCAAGGGCGGCGCTTACGGCGGCTCCGGCCAGAACAAGCTTAATGGGCGTAGCGCCGCCACGCCCCATCGAGCCGATTCCGAACACGAAGACTGCCGTAATCGCAGCCCCGGCTAAAGCTAGCCATATATATTGATTCGCGGTGGTTATGCCCAAAAAAGCCATGCCGATCACCACGAATAGCGAGGCTCCCGTATTGACGCCCAGAATGCTGGGATCGGCAAGCGGGTTGCGCGTGACCGATTGCATGAGCGATCCGGAAACCCCAAGCGCCGCGCCGCTCAATAAACTGAAGACGGTCCGGGATATTCTCTTCCGTACGATGTTTGCCCCGTAGGAATCGGCTTCCGGGCGGAACAAACCGTCGATCAGCTCGTGAATGCGGACCGGCCGGGAGCCGAAGACCAAAGAAGCGAATACGCTCACCCCGAGGAGGAGGAGGCCTAGGGTCAGAACCAGGGGGAATCTCCTCGGGATATGCGCGTTTAGCCGAGCGGTGTTCGAAATCGATGAATTATTCATTTACTTTGTCGGCGGCGGCTCCAAGCAGGCTCAAATATTCATCGATCGTGTAGGCGATCGACAGCGGATTTGGCGTGCCTGCGGCTACGAGAGGCGTGTCGCTGTCGATAAACGCGACCGATCCTCTTTCGATTGCAGGGATTTTGCCCAACAGGGAGTCCGCTTTAACGGCTTGATACAACTCGTCGTTGCCATAACCGACCAGAATGTCCGCGTCGTTTAGAGCCTCGGCATTTTCCGCGCTCAACGACAAGGAATAGCTGTTAGGGTCCGTAATCAGGCTCGTGACGCTTTCCGGATAGACGAGTCCCATTTCATGCAGGAAGGAAACGCGCGAATCGATGGGCGTATAAATATGCAGTTTGGACAAATCCTGCGCGTTGAAATTGACCCAAACGATTTTTTTGTCTTTCAATTGAGGGTACTGGCTCAGTTTTTCGCTCACCAAAGCCTCCGTATCCTTAATGAGCTGCTCGCCTTCGGCGGCCATGCCCATGCCGGTCGCATTCAACGTCACCTGCTCTCGCCATGTTGTCGCCCACGGAGCCGTCGGATATGCGACAACGGGAGCGATTTGCGTCAACAAATCGTAATCTTCCTGCGTAATGCCGGAATAGGCCGCAAGGATCACGTCCGGGTTGGCGTCGGAGATCGCTTCGAAGTCAAGGCCGTCCGTATCCTGGAACACGTTTGGTTCGGTTACGTTAAGCTCGTCCAGCTTTTCCTTGGTCCAGGGCAGCAGTCCGCTGCCGTCCTGAACGCCGAAGTTCGCCGCGGAGAAGCCGACGGGAACAACGCCCAGCGCCAGAGCGACATCGTGGTTGGCCCATTGAATGGTCACCACGCGTTCGGGTTTGCTTTCAATGATCGTTTCGCCAAGCGCATGCTGGATGACGATCGGATATTCAACCGCGGCTTCCGAAGATGCCGGAGCTTCCGAAGATGGCGTTTCCGTAGCTGCCGCCGCGCTACCGGACGGAGATGGCGAAGACTCGCCATTGGAGGAATTGGCCGAGCAAGCGGCCAGCAGGACCAGAATCATGGCCGAGACCCATAAGGTCATTAAGGATTTCCTTTTCGTTGCATTCATTCCGCGTATCCATCCTTCTCAAAAATATATTTGTTCTTGCTTGCATCCATGTCGAAGTTCCTTGATAATGATTATCAATTGCACAGTAAATAAATATACCGTGTTTTCGCCTATCTGTCAATAAAAAGCTGGAATATAATGCCGAATTAAAACTAGATGGTCAAGAAGTTTCTTCGCTGTAGTTTCGGCCTGGCTCGACCGATTGGAGGGGCGTCATTCAGGGCCCGAACAGGGCAAAAGTGGAGGGTAGAATCCGGCTTGCATTCGCCAAACCGTCTATAGAATTAAGCTTTCCTGCATACTAAAATAAACTCGTTCCCCTTAGGAATGCGGTATTAAAATCTTGATATTTTCCGCTTTTCAACCTTGCCTGTAAACTGTTTATAAACAAAGTAAGTCATTCGGCTCAAATCGACCAGCGCAAGCCCTCTTTCCTCTTCAATGAAATAGGTATGACTTCCCAGATCGCAATTAAGCCTCCCCCCATCAAAATAAATTCGCTCGACAGGCGTATGGCCGTGAATCACCGGTTTATTTCGCGTTAAGCTGAACAAGTGCTCCTTTGAGATACTGTAAAAGTCGGACTCCGGCATCCAAAGGATTTCTCTGCTTTGTTTATCCAGCGGCTCGTATGGATTCAAACCGGCATGCGTATAGATGAACTCTTCATCTTCGTAAACCATCGGAAGATTGCATACCCATTCAACATGTTCTTTCAATTCGGCTCCGGAAAATGTCTTCTCGAAGTCCCTTAACGTTTCCCGCCCTCCGTGGCTTAGCCACAGCTTGTCTCCGCTCAGATAATAATCCCTCGCCATCTCCTCGTGATTGCCGATCAGGGCAACTACATTTTGGGGATAAGCCTGGGACAACATTTTTATCCGCTTGATGACGTTACCGCTTTGCTTCCCTCGATTGATATAGTCGCCGCCGAACACAACCTGGTCCTTGGCAAAATCGATCTCTGCATGCTTCAACAGGATTTCCAGTCCGTTGTACTCACCGTGTAGATCCGTAATAAAATATTTCAATCATTCCACCTCCTATCGAATACATCTTCATTATAAAGGTACTACTGAGTAGAGTGAAAGTATTGATTGGGCGGACCGTTCTTTCCTGACCTGAAGGCTTGAAAAGCCCCTGAGCATCCAAATCTTAATAATTCAGCAGACGCCCATGATCGTTCCATTGGCCGTACATTTTGTTTTCTCTTGTGTTTGCTATGAATTTGTCCAATCTGCTCCTGAACAATTCCGGCTGATTCTTGATGCTTTGGATCGTGTCGATCCGAACTCTTTTGTAGAGATCCGGAAATGCCATGAAATGATCGTAGACTTGCTTATCCTCTTTCAGCCTTTGCTCGATAACCTCATCTATTCGAAAAGAACGGGGATCCAGATCGGGAAGAACCCTTCTCCCTTCGTCTGTCATGAACCCCAACTTTTCAAGGCGGCGGACACGTTCTTTATTCAATTCTGTCCATGAACTTTTTTTGCTTCGGGGAGACAGTCTTTGAGCCAGCTCCGTTTCGGAAATTTTCTTTTTGACTCCGTCGATCCATCCAAAGCACAACGCTTCCTCGACTGCGTCCAAATATAACAATCGATCAGGGGTAGGCGTCATGCTAACCGGGACCCAGCAAAACTTTTCCGTCTTGCCGTTCTCCTGCAGCCAGTTCCTTAGATCCTTTCTCGATGTTGCCGGAACCCGATTTTCAATTTCCATCAATCAAATCCCCCTTTTCCAATCAGCAAGGTCGCTGCACATATACAAAGATCGAATTAAAAAAATGGCCTCATGAAAGACCATTTTTTGGGGAGCGGGTTACTTTTGCTTGGCTATGACGTTATCCAGAAACTTATCCGCGTCGCGATTAAATTTCCAGCAGACCCCGAACTGATCCACCAGCATGCCGAAGCACGAAGACCAAGGCGTATCGGATAACGGCATGATCACATGGCCGCCGACAGACAAACGATTGAAGTATTCCTCCAGTTCTTGCTTATCCTCGTTGACCAGACTGATCCATACGTTGCTCCCTTTCGTCAACTCGCCCGTTACCGTCTTCATGGAAGGCAAAAGATCCGACATCATGATTTTCCCGCCGCCGAATTCGATCGATGACTCCATGATCATATTTAACTCATTTTCCGGCATCGGATAGTTTGGATCTTGCGGGAAGTCCTTGAATTTCACTTTCTTCACTTCAGTCGCCTTTAACGCCCCCGAATAAAATTCAATCGCTTGTTCGGCAATTCCATCAAAATTCAAATAGGCAATAGCTGGCATAAAGCAATACCTCCTTCTTAAGATACATGTAGTATAATGGATAAAAGGTGACAGCTTATTGTCACCGTTGTGAGATAAAACAAAGAAAAAGAGGGCGAATATGGACAAGGTCGAGAGACTCATTTCGATCATCATGATCCTGCTGAAAAAAGAGGTCGTTCCAACAAGCGAATTCGCGCAATTATTTAACGTTTCCAAACGAACGATCCTTCGCGATATGGAAACCCTGAGCTTGTCCAACATTCCGATCTATTCGATCAACGGGGTGAATGGCGGCTACGGCATTATGGATGAATATAAGGTGGATAAACGTCTACTAAGCAATACCGACATCGAGAATATATTGACTGCGCTTGGCGGATTGGAGCAAATTCTCCTTAGCGAAGAAGTTGAATTGACGATAAAAAAAATAGAAGCCATGGTTAGCCCCTTGTCTCGGAATCGTTCCATTCAACTGTCGTTCTATGATTGGGAGGGCCGGTCCGAAATGGTTCAAACCTTGAAAATATGCCAAGAATCCATCTCGAAGAGAAGGTTGGTTTCATTTGATTATATCGATAAAAATGGCGCTGTAACGAATCGCACGGTCGAGCCATACGAGCTACATTTTAGCGAATCGAGCTGGTATCTGAAAGGATTCTGCTTGCATCGTCAGGGATATCGCACGTTTAAATTATCCCGGATCGATCACCTTGCGATGGATGAAAGAACGTTTCACCCTAGAAGCGATTGGTCGGAACAAGAACGCGAAGCAAGCTTTCAACCGCAGCTCGTCGCGGTTAAGGCATTGATATCGCCCAGCATAAAAGATCAATTCATGGAAAGGTACGGTCGAAAAAGCATTGAGAATTATAGTTCCGAATTTTTATTAGCCACCGTTCATATTCCTCAAAACAGTGTAGGATTTCAATTTTTAGCCGGTTTCGGCACCCATCTGAAAATCATAGAGCCCAAATCTTACGTAGCGGACTTTTGTAATTATTTAACCAGCATGATGGAGAACTATGCTTAAATATGGATTCAAACCGACATTAAGGATGAAAAAAAAAGAGGGGTTCTTCCCCTCTTTACCAATTCCGCCTGAGCAATTCTGAAGAGATTATCTCCCTCGGCCACGGTATAGGTGTTAAAGCTTCGTTCTTTTCGGAAGACTCGCTTGCAGGCGCTTCGCTTGCTTTTGACGATTCGGCCTTGTCTCCCGATCTTTTACTTCAATATTGTACGCGCTCTTGACGCCCTCTTCTGCATTTAGGTAAACGTCATATCTCAAATGCACGAATAGGGGCGCCTGTCGACTGCGTAATTCCTTGCGAATAACGAATGGCTTCGTCCAGCACATCGCGTATTTCTTCGCCGGTATTTCAGTGATCGTTCAAGGAGGGCTTTAAGCGTTTGTTAAGCGATGATCGGTATCCTGTCCTTAGACTTTCGTCATTTTTTGACATCATTCGAAGGGAGAAAAACATGAAACGCAGAATTTCACTTGGATTGTTTTTGTTAATGCTGCTTTCTATCATCCAACCGTTCTTGTACAGTCACCCGGCCGATGCGGCGGGGACGCCCATGACAGGTTCGGGAACTGCAACTGATCCGTATATCATCACGGACGCCGATCAACTCAATAGCGTCAGGGATAAACTTGGTTCTTCCTATAAGCTCGGCAATGATATCGACTTGAGCAGTTATTCGAATTGGGAGCCGATAGGAAATGCCTCGGCAAATTTTTTAGGTCGTTTTGACGGAGCCGGTCATACAATCACTAACTTGACGATTAATCGAACGGATATCGACAATGTTGGGTTATTCGGTTGGGTGGGCAGTTACGGAAAAATCGAAAATGTCAAACTGGTAAATGTAAATGTAACAGGAAGGTTGACAGTTGGCGGCTTAGTTGGCAGAAATCATGGCGGAAACATCAGCTATAGCTCTGTCAACGGGAATGTGTCAAGTGCCGGTAATTATGTTGGCGGATTAGTTGGAGATAATTATGGGAAAATCAGCAAAAGTTCCTCAAGCGCCACAGTAACGGGCAACGGCTACAATTATGTCGGCGGATTGAGCGGATACGCTAATGCGGCTTCCGTCATCGATAATAGTTACGCTACCGGAGAGGTGAAGGGTGCCGGAAACGTTGGCGGGCTCATAGGAAGAAATTACAGGGGACAAATCATCAACAGTTATGCCGCCGGTAAGGTGAGCGGCACCGCCCCAGTCGGAGGTCTGATTGGAAATAATGATTCCGGAACGATAACTTCCAGTTTTTATGACACTACAACCACTCAACAAACGGATACAGGGAAAGGCGATCCGAAATCGACCGCTGAAATGCAGACGAAATCTACGTTCACCGGCGCGGGTTGGGACTTCGAGACCGTATGGGAGATAAGTGGCGGGCAGTATCCGGCACTTCAGCCTCTTGTGACCGATGCCGATGCCGTAGCGGATGCCAAAGCCGCATTGGAAATCGGCTATGGCAGCGGCGACAGTGAAACGAGCGTCACGCAAGACCTGACGCTCCCGATTTCGGGAGCAAGCGGCACGACGATTACCTGGTCTTCCAGCGATCTGGCCGTCATCGGAGTAGACGGAAACGTTACCCCTCCTTCCTTCACGGCAGGAGACCAAACCGTCACACTCACGGCCACGATTACGAAAGGGACGGCAACCGACACCAAAACGTTCACCGTCACGGTGAAAGCCCTGCCTGAATCCGATGCCGAAGCCGTAGCGAATGCCAAAGCCGCATTGGAAATCGGCTATGGCAGCGGCGACAGCGAAACGAGCGTCACGCAAGACCTGACGCTCCCGATTTCGGGAGCAAGCGGCACGACGATCACCTGGGCATCCAGCGATCTGGCCGTTATCGGAGAAGACGGAAAGGTCACCCTTCCATCGTCAACGACAGGAGACCAAACCGTCACGCTCACGGCCACGATTACGAAAGGCAGCGAAACCGACACCAAAACGTTCACCGTCACGGTGAAAGCCCTGCCTGAATCCGATGCCGAAGCCGTAGCGAATGCCAAAGCCGCATTGGAAATCGGCTATGGCAGCGGCGACAGCGAAACGAGCGTCACCCAGGATTTGACGCTTCCGACTGCGGGAGCAAGCGACACGACGATCACCTGGGCATCCAGCGATCTGGCCGTCATCGGAGAAGACGGAAACGTTACCCCTCCTTCCTTCACGGCAGGAGACCAAACCGTCACGCTCACGGCTACGATCAAGAAGGGCAGTGAAACCGAGACCAAAACGTTCACCGTCACGGTGAAAGCCCTGCCTGAATCCGATGCCGAAGCCGTAGCGAATGCCAAAGCCGCATTGGAAATCGGCTATGGCAGCGGCGACAGCGAAACGAGCGTCACCCAGGATTTGACGCTTCCGACTGCGGGAGCAAGCGACACGACGATCACCTGGGCATCCAGCGATCTGGCCGTTATCGGAGAAGACGGAAACGTTACCCCTCCTTCCTTCACGACAGGAGACCAAACCGTCACGCTCACGGCCACGATTACGAAAGGCAGCGAAACCGACACCAAAACGTTCACCGTCACGGTGAAAGCACTGCCTGAATCCGATGCCGAAGCCGTAGCGAATGCCAAAGCCGCATTGGAAATCGGCTATGGCAGCGGCGACAGCGAAACGAGCGTCACCCAGGATTTGACGCTTCCGACTGCGGGAGCAAGCGACACGACGATCACCTGGGCATCCAGCGATCCGGCCGTTATCGGAGAAGACGGAAACGTTACCCCTCCTTCCTTCACGGCAGGAGACCAAACCGTCACGCTCACGGCCACGATTACGAAAGGGACGGCAACCGACACCAAAACGTTCACCGTCACGGTGAAAGCCCTGCCTGAATCCGATGCCGAAGCCGTAGCGAATGCCAAAGCCGCATTGGAAATCGGCTATGGCAGCGGCGACAGCGAAACGAGCGTCACCCAGGATTTGACGCTCCCGACTGCGGGAGCAAGCGACACGACGATCACCTGGGCATCCAGCGATCTGGCCGTCATCGGAGAAGACGGAAACGTTACCCCTCCTTCCTTCACGGCAGGAGACCAAACCGTCACACTCACGGCCACGATTACGAAAGGGACGGCAACCGACACCAAAACGTTCACCGTCACGGTGAAAGCCCTGCCTGAATCCGATGCCGAAGCCGTAGCGAATGCCAAAGCCGCATTGGAAATCGGCTATGGCAGCGGCGACAGCGAAACGAGCGTCACCCAGGATTTGACGCTTCCGACTGCGGGAGCAAGCGACACGACGATCACCTGGGCATCCAGCGATCTGGCCGTTATCGGAGAAGACGGAAACGTTACCCCTCCTTCCTTCACGACAGGAGACCAAACCGTCACGCTCACGGCCACGATTACGAAAGGCAGCGAAACCGACACCAAAACGTTCACCGTCACGGTGAAAGCACTGCCTGAATCCGATGCCGAAGCCGTAGCGAATGCCAAAGCCGCATTGGAAATCGGCTATGGCAGCGGCGACAGCGAAACGAGCGTCACCCAGGATTTGACGCTTCCGACTGCGGGAGCAAGCGACACGACGATCACCTGGGCATCCAGCGATCCGGCCGTTATCGGAGAAGACGGAAACGTTACCCCTCCTTCCTTCACGACAGGAGACCAAACCGTCACGCTCACGGCCACGATTACGAAAGGCAGCGAAACCGAGACCAAAACGTTCACCGTCACGGTGGTGGCAATTGAGACGGCTCCGCCGACAACGATACCCGTAACAGGCCTAACGTTGGATAAGCCGACATTAACCTTGACGGCGGGAGGCGCAACGGCAGCGCTGAAGGCAACAGTTGCACCATCGAACGCGACGAACAAAAACGTCACGTGGAGTTCGAGCAATCCAAGCGTTGCGACGGTAGCATACGGCGTAGTGACGCCGGTAGCCGCCGGAACGGCGACGATTACGGCGATGACAGCTGACGGCGGGTTTACCGCATTTAGCGAGGTGACGGTATCCAATCCTTCTCCGGTTATCACGACGCCGACACCGGTAACCTCGCCCGAACCGGCAACAAACGAAATTGAAGTTCTCGTCAACGGCAAAGTAGGGAATGCGGGAACCGTGACAACCTCGACCCTCAACGATCAATCGGTCACCACCGTAGCAGCGGACCCGGACAAGCTGGATAAGATGCTCGCGGCAGAGGGAGAGAACGCCGTGGTCATCATTCCGGTTAATACCGGAACGGATGCGGTTGTCGTTGAACTGAACGGTCAGATGGTCAAAAATATGGAGCAGAAGCAAGCGGTCGTTGAGATCAGGACGCAACAAGGGACCTATACGCTGCCAGCCCGGCAGATTAACATTGATTCCATCTCAAGCCAATTAGGGCAAACAGTAAATCTGCAAGACATCAAGATTCATATTCAAATCGCGACCCCGACAGCTGACGCCGTCAAGCTTGTGGAGGATACGGCTTCGCAGGGCGGCTTTAGTCTCGTCGTCCCGCCGGTCGAGTTTATCGTGCAAGGTACCTATGGCGGCCAGACGGTCGAGATCAGCCGGTTTGACGCTTACGTGGAGCGAACCATCAACATTCCCGACGGCGTCGATTCTAACCGCATCACCACAGGAGTCGTAACCGATCCGGACGGAACCGTTCGCCACGTTCCGACCAAGATCGAGATGATCGACGGGAAGTATTACGCGGTCATCAACAGTCTGACTAACAGCTTGTATTCCGTTATCTGGAATCCGGTCGAATTCAGCGACGTCGAAAACCACTGGGCGAAAGTCGCGGCAAACGACATGGGGTCCCGCATGGTCGTCGACGGCACGGGAAGCGGGCTGTTCAGCCCGAACCGGGACATCACAAGAGCCGAGTTTGCAGCGATCTTGGTACGCGGATTAGGACTTAAGCTGGATAATGAAACCTCGGCGTTCTCGGACGTAAAGGCGGCGGATTGGTATGCGAGCGCGGTCGCGACGGCTTACGAGTATCATCTGATTACCGGATTCGAGGACGGAACGTTCCGACCGGCGGACAAGATCACTCGCGAGCAAGCGCTGACGATGATCGCGAAGGCCATGCAGTTGACGGGGCTACAAGACAAGCTCTCGTCTCCAGCTTCCGAGATTGCGCTCGGCGCGTACGCCGACGCAGACGAAATCGGCGACTGGGCAAAATCGGGCATTGCGGACAGCTTGCAGGCAGGGGTGTCAACGGGTCGAAGCGCTTCGGAGTTGGCTCCCAAAGCGTTCATCACCCGTGCGGAAGTAGCAACTCTCATGCAGCGCCTGCTCCAGAAGTCCGAATTGATCTAGTCGCAAGAAAAAACCCTCTTATGGGCTTCAAGCCCAGTAAGAGGGTTTTCTCGTTTAATGGGGTAGCTGCTGCTACTAGAGCAGTTGAAAATGGCCTCGCCGCTCGTCGTGTAGTCATACAACAAACTGATTCCTCCATCCCGCAACAAAATCCATAATCTAAAGTTTAGCGAGATTCATTTTCGGTGGGATATACCCGAGATTCCTTCCCATTTTCACCATTTAGCCCCTATGATGAAATTCGTGCGTAATGGTGTTACTTTAGGAAGTGATTTACCTAGGGCGCGATTCCCCAACCATACCCGATATCCATCGGCTACGTGAACATGCAGGCCGCGAATTGACTCTATAATCAGAGGGGGACAAAGTTTCACAAAAGCTAAATAAAGATTCTCTCGTTCGTTAGATCAATTTATACTGGCTGGTGAACACATTCATCCTTCTCCTTGAATTATATAGACGAGATTCAGACCCAGCACAAGATCCGACATCTAAGTAGACGTTGACGTTGTGAAAGTGCTCTAGCTCGGTATAGCAGGCAAACTCTTTGCCGCGGTCTGTAGTAGCGGTTTTAAAGACACCTTGTGGGTACTGACTAGCGGCTATACCAAAGGCAATCTCCATCGAATGTGAGGTGCGGTCAGGCATCTTAACAGCGAAGTATAATCTTGTCTTACGCTCGATAAAAGTGGCTGCACAGGCTTTGCTTTTCCCTCTGCTGGACACGACTGTATCGAGCTCCCAATGACCAAAGGTCGTACGTTTACGCACTTCCTTAGGGCGCTGACGGATCGGAGTACCGACGAGCTTGCCATCATAAAGCCAGCGATAGATTGTCTTAAAGCAAACGCTAGGCTGCCCCCTCGCTACGCCGCTTCTCTGCGATCTGCTCGGGCGACCATGTCTGCTCAAGCTTCTCTTGCAACTCTGCGGCAAGCCTAGCAGAGAACTTGCCGCTGGGACACTTGAGGCTCTTCGCTCGTGATAGGCGTTATGAGCGGCTCCTGCGTCGGACCGTTCAGCCGTCTGTCCTCTCTTGAGTTCTCGGGCTATGGTGGAATGATGACGACCAAGCTCCTGACCAATCGCTCTAGCGGTCCAGCCAAGCCCATGCAAGGTCTTTAGTGTCATCAGCCACTTTAATTGACGGTAGATTCGGAACCGCCAATGACGGTGGCTTTTTGCTTTCCTCACCGCCGTTTCGGAGACAATTATATTTCGCCTTTGTTTGTCGGCGTAAAAAAACTGCTCCGAAGAGCAGTTAGAACAGCGGTCGGACGCGGTACTTGGCATGTCGGTGGAGCCAGAACTTCGAATTTCCAAACTTCACGTACCAGTCCGTATCGAGCTCAAGGTTGGATGGCAAGAAGTGCTTTCCTACTTGAATCATCACGGCATCACCACAACGTAGCGAGCAAAGCAACTCTTCTCCATCGTACACGTTCCAACGCTCGGTATCTCCATGAAATCGTATCTCATTCATATTTGTCATCCCTCACTGTTCCTTAAATTCAGCTAGGATCCTCGTCACATGGACGGTATCAATCATTTTGTCTTTTCGCAGCACTGCATCCAGAAGCGCAGCGGTGCAGACGTTATTTATCTCTCGGCATATCCCCCGAGCATGCGCGTATATGGCGTCCATCGCTTCTGTCGTAAACACCGGCCCTGTACTTCCGGCAACCTCCAATTGGTGGGAGATGTAATCGCGGCACTCCTCGAGCGACAAGCCTTCCAAATGAAAACGCACGTTCATCCGCTGTGTAATCGGCTTGAAGATTCTCAGTTGCAACGTGGCCTGTAGTTCCGGCTGTCCAATGAGCAGCAGGGCAAGCGGCGAAATCGAGTCCATACGAAAATTCGTCAAAAAGCGTATTTCTTGCAGCATGTCTCCTGAAAGCAGGTGCGCTTCATCCACGACAATAACGGCGACCTTCTGCTGGTTCTCGTACAAATCCCATACGAGGTGCTGGAATTGCCGTTTGGCTTCGCTGCGCAGAAACTTGGGCGGCAAGCCGAAGTGGTGGAGGAGTTCACGGTAAAAGTCCCTTGGTTTCAGATTCGCATCCGACAGATAGATAAACCGGTACTTGTTCGGATCCAGTTGGTCTTTCAAGTAGCGAACGGCTGTCGACTTGCCGCAGCCAATTTCACCGGTGACGCAGCCAATCGAGCGAGTCATCACCATATACTGCATCCGTGCTACACATTCTTCGAATCGCTTGGAGCGGTGCAGATGCCGTGTTTCAATCTCCCGGGTGAACGGAACGCGCTCCCACCCGAAGAAACCACGAATCATGAGCGATTCACCTCTTTCATCGCTCGCGAAAGCGCAGCGCCTTGCGCTTCGCGGGTCTGCCGTTTCTGTTCTTCCACCAATAATTCCACATAGTTGAGGCCCGTCTTCGGCGGTTGCATGACGGCCTTCGGTTCATCCTGCTTCGGCCGGTTTTTCGGATCGCGGAGCTTCATTGGCTTCGCGTCTTCATAGCGCTGGCCGTCCTTCCACACCTGGATGACGGACAGGTCGTGCGGATCGAATCGCACCTGAATCTTCGAGCCGGCAAGCTCTGTCTGGACCTCGAATATCGTGCCCAGCAGCGAGATGCATCCCGTTTTGTCCACTTTGCGGGATTCCTCCAGCAAGAATACTTCTATGAGTTCATGCGGCGGCAACATGCGAATCGGGTGGTCGTCTTTTTGGTATCGGTCGACTGGGCGCTGCTTAAAGCTGTTGTGGACTTTCTGGTGGTAAGCAATCTCAAGCCACGCCGAGAAGAATCGATTCAAATCGTTAAGCGTCTGGATCTTCCCTTGTTCAATCAGGTCGTATGCCTCCGGCACAAAGCTCTGGTCGACAAATCGGAAGAACTTTTCTTGCTTCCCGCGTCCCATAGGACGTCCGGGGCGAGTATGCTTAAGCTCTGCCCCCAGTCGCCCGCAAATCCGCTCAAAATGGTGTGAAGAATAGATGGCGCCGTTATCGACATAGATCATTTCCGGCACTCCGTTCTTTAAAATCGCCTTCTTCAGGCAATCCTCCAGCCGGGCCACACGTTCCTCGAAATAGAACTGGCCATGCACACGAAGCGAGAGTAATCGTCAATGAAAATAACCAGATAGGCCATGACCTTCTTGCCGGGCTTGTCCGGATGCGGAAGGTAAAGGGTATGCTGCACATCGCCTTGCCACATGCTATTTCGGTGCGTGGCTTCAAACCGGCGAAAGTGGCTCCACCCCGTATTCAGTAACGCTTTGCGCGTGACGCCGCGGCGGCGAAGCTGCTTGCTAAGCGTGCTTTCTTTCAGGGTGCCGGGGGCCACGAATGCCGCCAGTTCCAGAATCGCAATAATCTGCCTGACGCTTCGGCCGGGTTGCTCCTGCTTTAAGGCAATCGCTTTGGCAAGCACATCCTCGGGGATTTCCCTGGTCGTGAGTTTGTCTGCTCGGACGGAGGGCAACAGCGCCTCCCATCCGCCTTCGCGATACGCTTTTAAATATCGCTCAAGCGTTCGTAGACTAATTCTCCTTCGCTGTCCCGACGACGTTTCATACTCATGGCTTACAATTTCGCGCATCAACGCCATCTGTTCTCCGGGATCCAATTTGCGGCTAACCAGTGATGCAATTAAGCCATAACGGAAGTTGGCTTCTTGCTGCCTTGCTTGCTCATCCATGCTAAATCTCCTCTCCCTGTGGTCTATGAGAGTATCGCATAGACGCTAGAAGCCAGGGAGGGCGCATATTTTGTGGGATCAGGAGGGCAACTTGCCGTCCAGGCGATTTTTAAAGCAATTTTGGAGGCGATTTTCGTTTGCCTTGCTCCTTGGCGGTGGATGCTGAAGGGATTTATAAGCGTGATGCTACAGGTAACCTCGCATTTAGAAACGTCCAATAGCCCCGTCTGGATGCGCCAGCGGGGATGAATCGGGGTAACAGTTTGTCCAGCCAATCCAATGTATCCATTGGCGTTGGGTTCATCATGGTGGGGTAAAGGTGGAGCATATCCGTGTCGTCCCCCTGGGCTACGAGTTTCCCAGCAACCCATAGTGCTGCATCCGCTGCGCGGCGCAGATGTCTTGCCCACCAGCGTTTCAACGTACGGCGGCTATAACGCACGGCAGGAGTTGTTGTGCTTTCTGTCGTCTGCCGCCAAGAGAATCCCTTGTGCTTGCGCTTTAATGCCGCTTCTCGCACCCAAGTCGCATACCGGGCCCATGGAATCAGGAACTCCGGCAGGAGGGAGATTGTTATTCTACAGGTAGGACAATATCGACGGTAGATCGGGATCTGGATGACCTCATGCTTCGTCACAATTCCTCGCCAATAACGACCGTGTTTATGGAGAAGCCGACCGCAGTTTTCACAGCAGAGCTGGACGTCAGGAGATTGATTTCCGAATGTGCGTAAATAAGCCTTGCAAGAAAGGCCGAAATAAAGTATTTTTGACATGATGAAGTGAATGCTCCCGGGGATCCTCGCCAAAGGTTCGGGAGCATTTTCCTTTTTAATCGACAATAGCCTAATCCACCGTCATTGTACAGAAGGGATTAGGCTATTGTCGGCTGTTTATTCGGTTTGGCTCCGCCACACCGAATGGCGAATTCATGCCTTTTTCCCGCCATAAAGTCAGGCGGCGAACATTTTTATATAACACGAGGGGCAGAGAAAAAGCAACAGGACTTATCCCAGCAGTTCTTTGGCTCCGTTCATCACTAAGGGCATAGTCTGCTCAACGAATGCTTCCGCACTTAGTAGTCGCCCCTCATGATTCCAAACGTAAGCCGCACCGTACATCCCCCAACTTAACATGATAGAAGCAGTATTTATTAAGAATTGCGTGTTGGGAGTCGATAGCATCTTGTCTTTGTCTATAAAGGAAAGAAGTATCGTTTGGATTTTTTTCTTTATTTGAATTTCGAATGCAGGAACAAGCGATGTATTTCTTTTTTTGCATATAGTACCCAGATCCTTATGAAATTCGCATAACCCCAGGAAAATACTCTGGATCGTTTCTTTATTTAAAACTTCATGCCCGTTTATTCTACGATTTATGATCGTCATAAATGATTCCATTAGTCTGGCCTCAAGAATTTCAAATTTATCTATAAAGTGAGCATAAAAAGTCGCTCTGTTAACAGTAGCCCGCTCCGCAATATCCCTAACGGTTATCGATTCAAAATCTTTTTCTTGAATTAAGGAATCAAAAGCGTCTTGAAGGAGCCGCCGTGTACGTATCACACGAGGATCGGCTTGATTCTTTTTAATTGTCATGGTTAAGATCCCCCCAGTAAAACGACATTATAGAAACGGTGTTGTCTATACAACGGTTTATGGTTATTGATGATTGCGAACCATTCGGTTGTTATTATAGCATACAAATACAACACATGTTGTTCAAACAACTAGTGACGTATAGAAGCAAAATGCTTTCGGTTTCACAACCGTCGCAATCGAGGGAACACCAACTTTTTTTATATTTTTAAAACACGTCAGGAGTGGGAAATATGAAAAGCACATGGAAAGTTTACGTTCTAGTCTTGATCAGTTTTTTAGTAGGAACATCTAATTATGTCATTTCCGGGATTTTGGACCGGATCGCCGAGGCATTAGGAACAAGCGTTGCGGCAGCGGGCCAGCTCATTACGGTCTATTCTCTTGCCTATGCGATCGGCACGCCTATTCTAATGGCGCTAACGGCTAAAATGGAACGGCGTAAGCTCCTCCTTTATTCGCTGGGCTTCTTTATTGGTGCAAATCTGCTCACATTTATATGGACCGGCTTTGGTTTCTTCATTGCGGGGAGAATCATTACGGCGTTAGGCGCCGGGGTGGTTACTGTTAACGCACTCAGCATCGCCGCCAAAATCGCTCCGCCAGGCAAGCAGGCCAGCGCCATCGCAAACGTCACTATGGGCTTAACCGCATCGCTCATCATCGGAGTTCCGCTCGGCAGAATGGTAGCCTCGGCTTTTGACTGGAATGCTGTATTTCTGGCCATCGCAATTATCGGGGTTATGGCCATGTTTGTCATTGCTGCAGTATTTCCACGCATTCAGGGCGACAAGCCTGTTCGTTTGATCAAGCAATTAGCTTTATTAAAAAAACCTCAGGTTTTGGTTGCATTGGCGATTACTTTTTTCTGGTTAGGAGGATATTCTCTCGTTTATACCTACATCTCCCCATTTCTGCTAGAGGTGACTCATTTAAATAAATCATTGATTAGCGCAGCCCTGCTCGTGTTCGGCATTGCTAGCTTGATAGGGTCGAAAGTCGGCGGCTACAGCGCGGATAAAAGTGGCATTCTATTCACGCTCGTTTCAGGGATGGCGCTTCACGTCATTTCGTTGATTTTGCTTTCCTTCGTCGGACAGTCGGCCATTGCCGTATTCGCCATTTTGATCCTCTGGTCTTTTGCCGCCTGGTCATCCGCTCCGGCACAGCAATTCAACCTGGCTACGCTCGTTCCTGACTCCTCGGGCGTCATGCTGAGCTTGAACAGTTCCATGATGCAGCTTGCCATGGCATTCGGCGCAGGAATCGGCGGGCTGATCGTTAACCATGTTTCTCTTGCATCCATTACTTGGTTCGGGATACTCGGCGTACTCATCGCCATCATTGCCGCGTTTGCATTGTCCAGCATGTCGTCACGTTATTCGGCGATGCAGTCAGCGAATTAATGCTAACCATCGAATAGTTGATAACGGAAAAGCGGCCTTAGTCCTGCATTCTATGAGACTGAGGCCGTTTTATTTGGACTGTAATCGCTCATAATTGTAAAAGTGAATGTAGTCCTCGATGTCTCGCTCCAACTGGAGTCTGTCAAGAAGTTGGTATAAACCCACCAACAGTGAAACCTCAGCGTAAATGCTGTCCGATGCGATCGGGGAAGAAGACGGAAAGCTGGAGGAGATTTGTCCCCAGTTTTGAATCCGACCTGTCCATTTTCGGACAACGTCCAATTTCAGTCTGTAGTCCATGGACAAAGTGGTTCAAGGAGACCAACTGACCTTTGCGCCTACGACTCTTCGAACGCGAGGTCTATGAATTTACGATTCCTTCACAGCTTCTTCCATTCTGCGTTTAACAATATCGGACCGAATACTTCTTCGACTGCGTCTTGAAGGTCGTCTAATAATTTAAAGCGAGAAGCATAGCCTAGGCTTTCTACCAAACCTCGGTAATACCACTCCTGACTCTCCCGTCCGCGTTTAAACCTATTCCAAGCGTCCTCCCCGTGTACCTTCAAATCCCTCTGGATTGAACGTATATTATGCAGCTTATCTGCGCAAGACACCTGCCGAATCGGTAATGAAGCGTGTTTAAGTTCATCGAGCGTATGCTGCTTTCTCTCTTCCCAAGACGCCCCCTTGTCCGGTTCCGAGCAGCCCTTGACCATTTCAAGCACAACCGGCCCGAACCGCTCAAGCAAGTCTTTTTCCGTAGTTTCGGTATCTTCAAGTGTGTCGTGTAAAATCCCGGCAGCGACGACCTCCTCTGCACACCCTGCCTTCTGCAAAATCATTCCTACAGCATAAGGGTGACTAATATAAGGGATATTGGTGCCTTTACGCCTCTGACCTTGGTGCGCGTAGGCGGCATACTCGATCGCTTGGTCGACAAGGGACGGTAACTGTGCTTCATTTTCCTTTACATGATCTCTGATAGCATCGATTAACTTTTTTATGAATGCCTTGTCCTTAGGGGCCAGACCCCATTCTCCGGAATGCCGCCACATTCTTTGCATAGCAAACAAACATGCTCGCAACTCTGAAAGATTGAGTTCGCTAGGAAGGCGCTTATTGGTATTACAGTATTCGGCCACCATAGCATGCAGGTTGACTAATTCGTCAGCGTCACCTTTGAAGTAGTCGTAACCATCAAATGTGAGAGCAAATTCTGCCCATCTTTTCCATACTTCCTTGGTCCGAGTTGAAGGGATATTCCATAATCTTAAGTCCTCATTTGTAATTTCGGCCATTTACGTTCTCTCCCTAAATATTGATCATTCGTAAGGATTAGATCTTAACGTCATTCCCGGATTGATCAGCGAAAGCATATATGGATGTTCTTCAAACGTGTCATTCAACCTGGACAGCAACGCTGCATCCAATTCAATAGGATTTGCCTGGCCATCATCCAAAACACAAAGGGGAACGGCACCTTCTACTATCGGGATTTTCGTAAATGGTTGATTACCAGCAAAGACCCAGCCTTATGCAGCGGCTCGTTCTGTTTTTCGCAATGAAATAACTGAATGCATGATGGACAGCCGTCTGAACATCCACAGCTGCTAATGATCTGTTGCGCTTTCTCCAAGAGAACTCCGAATTTTTCAGCGACGACCTCGACAATACCCGAACCGCCTCCTGCTTGACTGTCGTAAAAGAACATCCCGGGCATTCCGAACAAAGCAGAGCCAGAATAAAAAGAGGTGTGCTGAAAATCAGCCATACTGCACCTTACAACGGCCGGGATCGCCGAAGCTATTGCATGTTCAGCTGCATGAAGGCTTCCCTCAACCAAGGTCTCCAAGTCAGCAGATTCGTGATTATCCACATCCTTGAGCAGACCTCTAAGTTCATCCCTTCCTTGGTGATCCCACATCAGCCAGAACGCCTCTGTTTGGAAGCTGACAGGATATGTGTTGGTTAATTGTATGGTTTCGGGAAGCGTTGCACCGTGATTATAAATTTTTTTGTATCCAAATGTGCTTCGTTTTACGATGATGTTTCCAAGATTGGATCTGATCGCCGCGTCACTTCTCAGTGGATTGGTTATGTCATGGATTTCAATGCTATCGCGAACAATTCCGCGAGTATGATAATCCGTTCTTACCGGCTCTACAACCACTTTGCGTTGCCTGTTATTGACCCACTTGACCTTATAGAAGGTACGATTGTCAGGCCCCAGAAATACGGCGTCTACGTGATAATCTCTTATTAAGGAACGCTCTTCGACACTTTGAAACAAGATGTCCTCATTCCAGCCGTTCTTGGTTACAACCGTATAAGTAGCTCCCATTGTAAATAAAGTTTGATATCTTGGCGTTTCACCACGATAAAGGAGTTTCCCTTCGAGTTGCTGCCACTGTTCGCTTGCTTCTGCGACTACCTTGCGAAGCGCCGAAGAGCGAACATAATTCATAGCATTGATGACCATTCCACCCTGCTCATGAGCCGCATATGCAAGATGTTCCTTCAACAACTTTGGATTCGTTGTATTAATCGTTGCTGATTCGGGCGGGAGCTTAAAGAATTCTTCAGGGTTGCGGGCGAAATATTGCTGCAATGGCTCTTCCTGAACCATCATGATGACCACACCTTCTCTAGTGCGCCCCACACGGCCAGCCTGCTGCCAGAAGGATGCCTGAGAACCTGGATATCCTAGCAGAATGCATACATCCAGACACTTCACATCAATTCCAACCTCTAGCGCGCTGGTTGTGACTACTCCAAGGATCTCGCCTTGCTCAAGTTTTTGTACGGTTCGATCTTTAACTTCTTGCGTGAGGTATGCATGGTACGGCAGAAAAAACTCATTCGGTTCGTCTGGCGAAAGCCCGCCATGATCATGAAGGTGGCTGCGCAATATCATGTTTAATTCACGACTTAAAAGCTGAGCCTGTTGGCGGTTGCTTGTGAAAATGATACTTCTTGGCCATCTTCCATCCTTGTAGATCGTACGCAGAATCTCATAGAAATCGGAAACAACAGCCCTTTTCTTTTGCTCATCGTCTGATATGCCAGGATTCCACATCAAAATCGCTTTCTTCTTTACTGGCGCTTGTACACCCGATATTTCATGAAATCCTTTCATTCCACGCATTCCTGTCAATTCTTCAGCCAGATACTTTGGATTAGCAATGGTAGCCGAGCAGGCAATAAACTGGACGTTTTTATTCCCCAACCTGTCACATAACATTCTTAATCTGCGTAGGACCAAAGAAACCTTTGAACCTAACAAGCCTGAGTATTGATGAAGCTCATCAATAACGACAAATCGAAGATTTTGCAGAAAGCGCAACAGCCCAGGGCCTTTCCCCTTAGGTGAACCTGCACCCTGAAGAATTAAGTGCAGGTAGTGAACATTGGTTAGCCAATAACGTCCCTCAGAGAACACGAAGCTAGACGCCTGATCTTTTCTCATATGCTCTGGAACATTCCGTTGCCCATGAAGAAGTCCAGCAGATATTTTTTGTCCGTTCACAGTGAATCGCGAAAATCCATTAATCGAAATTTTATTTCCCTGCTCTTCTATATCATCGGCCCATTCTTTCAAGTGGGTAAACTGATCTTCGACCAATGCTTTGAACGGAGCCAAATATAGCGCACACGCATCCGGATCAGATACCAATTTCTCCATGATGGGAGCATTGTAAGCCAATGATTTTCCCGAGGCGGTTTTCGTACAGAGAACGACATTGCGTCCTTCCCGGATGTTCTGTATAGCTTCTCCTTGATGCTCATATAGCTTATTGATCCCCAGAGATTGCAGCTTCCGTTCCAGCCAACTGGGCATAAGGATTTGGTCAGCATAAGCGCCTTGATTGGCGTCAATTTGATGCACATGCACTTCGCTTCGGACACGAGTTCCGACTTCAAGCAAGTTTTGGACGAGCATATCACTATCGAATGCTTGTTGCACGGGAAGTCTTCGGTCCGAGATCATTTCCATTTCTTCCGGTGTCAACATCCCGTCCAAGATCAAGCATCCATCATGCGTACAATAAACGCCTGCTTGTTTGTTTATATAGGACTCCATATCGGGTTCAAGGGAGCGCCAATTCGAAATTCGAATCCCGTTTGCACGTTGATGGATATAACGGTAATATCCTTTCGAATCAGCTTTATAACCAATTTGGGCAAAGTCTCCATATGGCCGTTGGCCCCCACAAGAAGAGCAGATTACAGGCATTCTTAATCGTTCCCTTCAATCAAAATCTTCAGCAGCATTTTGGCTCCAGGTTTGAACAATTCAATATTTCCTTTACCAGGGAGCTGCACGCAACTAGGACAACCTTCGGAACAAGGGCAGCTCTCAATAAGCTCAAGCGCTTTTCGAAGTACATGAGGGAATTTCTCGTAAATCGCCTCGATGGTTCCAAGGCCGGACCCGTTCTCGCCATAGAAGCCGATAACAGGTCTACTGGCAAAAGCCGTCATTGTACTCGCCGAAAAACCTGTAAAGTCATTCGCGTCACAAATAATGAGGTCCGGAATAACGGAAGTCATGGCGTGACCTGCAGCGTGAAGAGAGCCTTCAGCCAACAGATCAACGGGTCTGCCTTCATCTGCCCATTCCTGGATGTTATTCCTCAAGTGACCCCATTGGGAATCCGTTAATGTAACCCACATTCCTTCGGGAGTAAATCGGGTGACGGACGGATGATCCAATTGAACCTGCTCCGATTCATGCTTCTGTCCGAAGTAAACTTTTTTATAACCGAAGACGCTCCGCTTGATCTCCAGTTCACCATAAGCCATATCGATTCCTTCGATATTTTGCTTCTGATAAGTCTGCACAATATCGATGGCATCACGATAAGTAGATTGGGTGTAATAAGTTAGTTCTTGAATGGGCAATAGAATGATTTCGCCTTTTCTGCGATTGATAGAGTCTACTCGATAGCCTTTTTCTCCAGGAGTCCAATAGATCGCTCCTTCATGAAAGTCACGAAGAGCACTCCATTCATCCAGACCGTCAACTATCGTTTGATCCTGCCCCCGAATGGTGACGCTGTAGTTTTGCCCGGAGATGGATCGAAGGCTAAACTTTTTATCAACGACTTCCTCTTGATTCGCTGATGCGGCAACCTGGAGAACAGTCTCGATATAGTCTTCAACTAACCCGGGGAACATGTTCTGCAAGTCTTCCTTCGTGACTTCTCTCCCGAGCTCTTCTCTCAGTAGAGGAATATGCAAAGCCAACAACTTGTAATTTGTTGGATTAATTCGAACGACTTCCGGAGCCTTGTGAATAAACTCCAGTGGGTTACGCATGTAATACTGCTGAAGCGGTTCGTCCTGCCAGATCAGTACAGCAACACCCTCGCCTTTGCGGCCAACGCGTCCAATCTGTTGGGAGAAAGCCGCTTTCGAACCGGGATAACCAACTAAAACCGCGAGACTCAAATCCCCGATATCAATCCCTACTTCAAGGGCATTGGTCGTAATGATGACATGAATATCGTGGGACTTGAGCCGCTCAATAATCCTTTTTCGGGTATCGTTCGGTAGAATTCCGGTATAAAATGCCGCAAGTTTTTCTCCTTCCACTTTCTCTTTAGATAGTCGAAGAGGCTGACGCAATACATCTTTGATATAACGAGTAAATACCATCGTCTGGCTTCGAGAAGGCTGAAAAATGATACTTTTAATCACTTTCTGATCCACAGTCATGATCTGTTTTGCCATCGTAATGGCATCGGTAGAAGGCGCGCGGCGGACTTGTTCATCGGCTGACATCCCTGGATTCCAGAGGACGATCCCCTTTTTCTGATGAGCGGAACCATCTGAATTAATGAGTGTAAAACCGGTCAAACCCGTAAGATCCTCCGCTAATCTGGTAGGATTTTCAATCGTAGCTGAACTCGTTATAATCTGGATCTTGTGATTATTGCCAAGTTCTCGGCAAACCTTCAGCAAGCGTCTGAGTACCAATGCGACGTGACTTCCGAATGTGCCGCGGTACATATGCATCTCATCAAGCACGATAAATTTGAGGTTCCGCAAATAATTCCGAATGTGGTGTGCGGTTGCGTACTTCACCTTCTGAACTTGCCCGAGAATGGAGTAATGAATCATATCCGGATTCGTCATCCATACCTGTGCTTTTTCTATGATACGCTGCCGCGGCCCATTCTCGGTATCTCCATCCAGCCGGCCAATATGAATCAGACGATCTCCCAAATGCAACTGGGTCTCAAACCACTCATCCAGGGAAGAAGGATTCTCCGTCAGTTGCAAGCCAAAACGCCTAATTTGATCCAATTGATCATTTGCTAACGCTTTTGTTGGAAATATGTATAACGCACGTTCTTCGGGATGATTATATAAACGACTAAGAATCGGCAGGTTATAGGACAACGTCTTTCCGGATGATGTTGAAGTGACCAAGACAACATTAGAACCAGAATGGACTGCATCGGCCGTTTCTGCTTGGTGTGAATATAACTGCTTAATTCCCATTCGATGCAAGGCGTCCTTAATGGGCTCCGGTGTAGATTCAGGAATATCTGCAAAAGTTGCTTCTTTGGCAGGAAGTGTATGTACATAAATCTCAGCGGCCTCTTCCTCGGCCAACTTCTTCAGCTTATCCAGTACATCTTCTGATGAAAATTCATGACTTACGACGCCGGGAATTCGGTTATCCTCACATAGTACAAATTCTTCCTTCTCTAGAGGAACGATAGCAAAACAAGACGGACAGTAAATTCCTTCTGCGAATCCTCGGAGGTTTTCAATTACGGGAGTCCAGTCTGAGCATTTAATCCCGGTTGGCGAATATTCAAGTAATCGTTGCTCCCCAACTTGGCTGATTTTATTGGAAATTTGAATTGCCTTTAGCATATTGGCGCATTCCGAGCATTTCAGAAATGCCATACCTGATCCCCTCCATCGTTAATATCTGCTGATTAAATTAAAACATAATGATTAGACAATAGGTTGTCATCGAATATACGTTCTTATGGAATAAAATCCCTGTATTGTTTATTCGACAATATAGGCATTAAGTCCTGTATAAATAAAAAAACCAAACAAAGCCATAAATAACCGCTTTGTTTGGGTAAGTGTTACTAATTAAAGATAAGGTCCAATTGCTGACGGGATTGCCTGTCCGGAAGTTGCTGTCTAATGACCGTATCTCAGAAAAGGAAAAGGATGCCCCCCTTGTCCGTTCGTCTGCGGGAACAGACATACCGGAAGCATTCTCCAAGTCTCCCGGTGATTTACCGTTGCCGTGGACGACTCGAAACTGACGATGGCGGCATTGGTTCCGTAAACAAAGTGTCTACTTGCTCAGTGCATTTCGCTCCATTCATCGTCGCTTTCCTTAGAGCCTGCGGAGAGATCGTCCGTTCATTCGCACTCTACACACCATGGAATCGGACAACTGGTAGGCAACGCCGCCGGTTGGCTGGGATGAGTTGTCCGGCCAGTCGTCCATGTTCATTTATGGTTACATACCCGTTCTGCCTTCTTGTCCGGATAGCCCCTGCGGTAATCGCATTTGGAAGTCTATGCCCAACCTTTGAATTCCCTCAGTCAGCTCTACTGTTTGCAATGAAAACATCTCCCTTTAACTGCTGTCCACTTGTGTTATCCTCGCACTATCTCCATCAACTTCTCATAGCTGTTAACCACATCGTACTTCAGTTGATCCGAATTCAGCTTAGCAAAATGCCTTCGTGCACATTCAATCTTAGCCTTCTCAACTTCACGCAGCTCCATGGAGTCCAGAGAACCTTTAGTTTCAGCAATAAAGTATATGTGCTTCACGTCGCCTTCTTTGAATACAATCGCCCAGTCCGGGTTGTAATCGCCGACAGGCGTCGGGATGTAGAAGCCTCGCGGCAGCTTGGCATAAATGTGTACTTCGTTGCTCGTATCCAGCTCTTTTGCGAAAGCCCGCTCGATCTTGGAATCCGTCACGACATAGTCATAGATGTGCTTCTCAACCGCTATCGCGTTTTGTCCCAGCTGGCCTTTCAGCGTGTTCTTCGTAAACACATCGGTATCGAACGTATCATTGATCACATCATACGTAATGGATTCAATGATCGTCGTCGCCTTCTGCTCATTGATCAGTCTGGACGCCCGAAGTATAAACTCCTCGGGATTCTTCTGGAACAGCATGAACTTCGCTTGCTTGATGCCTTTCATGATGGCCACAATCGTTTTTCTGGTGAGCTTCGTTTCATCCATCAGTTTGCCGATCAAGTCGTATTTGATCTTCGATGCCGCAGCTTGGTGAATGTAATCCGCGTCCGTCTCTCGAATAACGAATGCTTCTCCCTGCTTCAGTTGTTCACGGGATTCGATCTCATTCATTTCTCCATGCTTGATGGAATACCGAATGGAAGGCACGTCCAAGCTCATATCAATCACCATGATGCTCTTCCGCACTAATTCTTCCGAGTCGAACTGAACTGTGTAAACCGATCTTTTATTGATCCGGCTCCACAACTCCTTGAATTCTTTTTTATGGAAGTTGCTGTTCACCGTGATATTCGGAACTGTATTCTTCCTGTCATCATTCGTCATGTCCGACTTGCCTTCAACGTAGATCGTTTTAACCAGTTCAATGAGCTGCTCTTGATATGCATTCAACTCGTCGGGCAGTTTAATGGTTTGTTCTTCAACCGCTGCAAAATAAACATCCGTCAGATTATAGTCATCGTCGGTATAGCCGTTACGAATGAACGCGTTTTGCAGCTTGTTTGCGAGTCTCTCATCGATCTTCAATTGTTCGCCGCGGGCATTCACAAGGACTTTTTCCAAGAAGAAGCTATTATCTGCCTTGCGTGGGCGATCCGACAATGTCGCGGCAATCTCGCCCTGAAGTTGCTTGGCAAATTGCTCATAGGATTCACTTGCGACAACGGTTAGTGCATTGATCTCGTGAACGTCAATACCCGGAATACTGGAGTCGATCCGTTCGCCATATTTGTTCACGCAGAGCCGCAATCCACGCCCAACTTCCTGCCGCTTCTTGATCGTGGAATCACTGTGCTTGAGCGTGCAAATCTGGAATACGTTCGGGTTGTCCCAGCCTTCCTTCAACGCCGAGTGGGAGAAAATAAAACGCGTTGGTTCCTCAAAGCTGAGAAGTTGCTCCTTCTGTCGCATAATCAGGTCGTATGCATCCGCATCATCGGAGTCGGTTTCTCTGGCAGACACTTTGGAATCAACGAACCGATTGCTCTTTTTGTCGATGGAGAAATAACCTTTATGCGTATCCTTTACGCGAATCATATTCAAATATTGAACATACGGGTCATCCGCGAACAATGACAGTTGTTCGTTCAGGAGTTCCATGTACTCTTCCTCAAAGATATCCGCATAATCGCCGTTCCGTTCGTTGCCTTCCTTATCGTATTGTCGATATTTGGAAACTTCGTCGATAAAGAAGAGCGAGAGCACTTTGATCCCTTTATGAAACAGCACCCGCTCCTTTTCAAAGTGAGATTTCAGCGTCTCTCGAATCTGGATTCGCCGGAAATGAAGCTCGCTCACATCTCCTTGCACGTCTCCGGCGAACAGCGTAACACCATTTATAAAGCTGATACTGTTATTCTGACCGTTGATTTCGGATACCTTGTAACCTTTATACTGCTCCAAGTTCTCAGACAATTGATAGAGGTCATCGCCAGCGACAATCTTCTTGGATACTTTGGTTAATCCGGTTTTGGTTCGCTTTTCATACTCAAGCCGGGCTATTGGGGCATGCTTATTGCTGACATCGATTCCTTCGAGGTACACATAACTGTTCGTTCCGCTTGATCCTTTGACTGAGATGCCTTTGACGCTAATCTTCTTGACCAGTTTCATGTTGTAGGCATCCAAAGCATCGAGGCGATAGACCTTGTTGTAGTCTTCTCGGTGAGTTGCCGAATATCGCAGCGTGAATAACGCCTTAAAATCCTTCAATGCCTCTTTCGTCTTCTGACCTTCAACCGATTGCGGCTCGTCGATGATGAGTATAGGATTGGTGCTAGCGATTACATCAATCGGTCGTCGAGATTGAAAGTCATCCAGCTCCATCGTTATTCTTCTTGCATCCTTTCCCTTGGCATTAAACGCCTGAGCGTTAATAATCATCACGTTAATGCCAGCGTCACTGGCGAACTTCTCGATATGATGCAGCTGCTTGGAATTATAAACGAAGTAACGTGCCTTCGATCCATACTCCGCCATGAAGTGGTCTTCGGTAATCTGAAATGTCTTCAGTACACCTTCACGAATCGCGATCGAAGGAACAACGATAATGAATTTGCTCCAACCGTACTTTTTGTACAACTCGAACATCGTCCGAATATAGGTATAGGTTTTACCCGTACCAGTTTCCATTTCAACCGTCAAATTGTATTTGCCCTCAAGCCGCTCCGATAGTTTCAATCCATTCTGACGTTGCATCGCTTGAATATTGCTCAGAACTTCCTGATCGACTAGCTTGATGGGATTGTTCTTGAACCCATATTCCGAATCAATGCCGCTTGTTTGTTGAAAAAGGTCGCCGATTTCCACACTCTTTTGTCTCCGACCTTTATCAAGCGTAAAACGTGAGGATTCGTTGGGTTGTCCTTGAAATACGTCAACAATGCTCTTTACTGCATCCAATTGGAACTGCTGGTGTTTGAATTTAATCTTCATCGCTGCTCACCTTCCTTACAGCACTTGAATTTCAGTGCTTGGGGAGAGTAGCTTGAACAGTTCTTCAACATTGATGCGGGCAGAATCCCCCTCTGTCAGAATAGTTGTCGTACCCCCAAATTGAATATATAGTGAGGAGAAACGAGGACGAGGTGGAGAACGTGAATCCCGTAACCAAAGAATTCAAGCAAAGCATTGTACAACGTATGATGCCCCCGTACAACGAGCCGGTCAGTCGGCTTGCTAAGGAAATCGGTCTATCGGAGACGACTTTATTTAAGTGGAAGAAGGCGGCAAAAGCACAAGGTATGACGCCTGCCGATGACGTACAGCCCGAACGTTGGAGTACGCAGGAGAAGTTCGCTGTCGTTGTCGAAACCGCAAGTTTGAGCGAAATCGAGCTGGCGGAGTATTGTCGGACAAAAGGGCTGTTTGTTGAGCAGGTGGAAGCATGGCGCGATGCGTGTATGCAAGCTAATGGCGGAATGGCCTCGCAAGCGAACAGGCTTCAGAAGGAACTCCGCGAGAAAGAGCAAGAGAACAAGGCATTAAATCGAGAGCTAAAGCGCAAAGAAGCAGCGCTCGCCGAAGCCGCCGCCTTGTTGGTGTTGCGAAAAAAGGCCCAAGCGATCTGGGGGGACCAAGAGGACGAATGATCAGTGCCTCAGATCGCGAGCATGCCCTTACACTGATTCAAGAAGCCGTTGCCGCCGGTGCAAGAGAAGCGGCTGCTTGCCGAGAGCTCGGACTGACTCAGCGGACGCTCCAGCGCTGGCGCAAGCAAGGCGGCACCGTAGACGGACGCCCTCACGCCAAACGGCCGACACCCGCTAACAAGCTAAGCGATGCAGAAGAGCAGCAGGTGCTGGAGGTTCTTCAGCAGCCGCCATACAGGAGCCTGCCGCCAAGCCAGATTGTGCCGGCGCTGGCCGATGAAGGAACCTACATCGCCTCCGAGTCCAGCTTTTACCGGGTGATGCATAAATACAATCAGCAGCACCATCGCGGGCGCAGCAAGAAACGCACGCCTAAACCCATCACCAGCCACGCTGCGAGCGGCCCGAATGAAGTATGGATGTGGGATATCACTTGGTTGCCAGGGCCCGTGAAGGGGTTGTTCTTCTACCTGTATCTCATCCTGGATTTGTACAGCCGTAAAATTGTAGGCTGGGAGATTTGGGAAGAAGAGTCTGCCGAGCATGCCAGTCAATTGATCCGTCGTACGGTCGTGCGAGAGCAATGCGTGATTCGTCGGCAGCCGCTTGTGCTTCACTCGGATAACGGAAGCCCGATGAAGGGGGCCACGTTGCTGGAGACCCTGTACAGTTTGGGCATTACCCCCTCTCGAAGCCGACCACGCGTCAGCAACGACAACCCTTACGCAGAATCGATTTTCCGCACATGCAAGTACCGTCCTGGCTATCCAACGGAAGGCTTTAAGGCCTTGTCAGAGGCGCGTGAATGGGTCATGCGATTTGTTCGCTGGTACAACGAACAACATCGACACAGCGGACTGAATTTTATTACACCTAACCAGCGGCATGAAGGATTAGCACACCAAGTGTTTGAGAAACGCAAGGAGATTTATTTGGCCGCAAAAGCCAGAAACCCTAATCGCTGGTCTGGCACCATTCGCGACTGGAGCCTGAAAGATGAAGTCTGGCTGAATCCTGAAAAAGTGACGCTTATTCAAGCTGCAAAAAAATCGCTATCTTAACGTTTACTTTCCCTAAGAAATCGCGACAACTATCTTGACAAATACCGGAATCATCCCGGAAAGAGCTGTCACGGAATACAACGCGAAGTGGTTGATCCTCTGCGATCTTCTTGATAACCGACTCTGTTACCTCATCATCAAAGCAAGCAATCAAAGAGTTGCCAGCAACGTAATGTACGGTTTTCCCATCAATTACTCTGGATTCCATTGGCAATGAGAGCTCCAGTCCGCACTCCAGCATCACTTGGATGAGTAAGTCCTCGCCAGTACGGTCTTCTTTGATGTTCGACGCCACATCATCCAGATTCATCTGGCCTAGCTTGTCCGGCGTGTAATAGACATCTTTCATGTTGCTTGAGTCTACTCGGTACACACGGAAGCCGTAATCGATGTCTGCTCCTGTTTCTTCTTTGATCTTTTTGGCAGCACGGCGGATGCGTTCTTTGCCAATTTCACAAATCGTTGTGAATCCTGCTCTATAGGCTTCTGAACTTTCCTCTGTAGCTTCCGGTACTTGCACCATAACAAACCTTCTCTTACCCCCGTCTTCAGCATTCAATTGCATAACAGCGTGTGCTGTTGAGGCAGAGCCGGAGAAAAAGTCTAGGATAATATCATCGTTTTCTGTGGCCACGTTTATTAATTGTTTGATGTTTTCTGAAGGCTTTGGATACGTGAACACTTTGCCTTCAAATATATTATTTATTTCTTTTGTTCCCGCTGAATTTAATTGGAACTCGAATCCCTCTTGCTTATCAATAAATGATGAAACCGGCTTTCGATGTGATCTCAGATCATTCCAAAATAATTTTAGAGCAGGTTTCCCTTGTCCGTTCTTAGGGAAGATAATTCTCCCTTCTTCAATTAGTCTTTTCATTGTATTCTTTTCATAAGCCCATACAAGATTGGGATTACATTCGTAAGTAATTCCGGTAGCTGGATCAGTTATTGGATAATAAAGATTCGGCCTTTCGTCTTTTGTTTTACTACAAACTAAGACACTTTTTTTCCAAGGACCTCTATGATCATTATCTGGGTTTGTATAATCTGCATCACTTTTTGCTAATCCAAGTAGTTGTGAACTTGAAGATTTGCCATAAACCAATATATACTCGTGGTCATTACTAAAATGTTTTTGTGCATCATTGGACGAAATACTTCGTCTCCAAGCAAATGTTCCAATAAAGTTAGTGCGACTAAAACAATCGTCACATATTTTCTTAAGGTTATCTACCTCATTATCATCAATGCTAATAAAGATCAATCCATCTTCTCTTAATAAATTCTTTGCAGTTCTCAATCGAGAATACATCATAGTTAGCCAGTCGCTGTGAAATCGACCATTAGCTTCTGTATTTTGATAAAGACGATTTCCATGATCATCTACCTGGCCAGATTCTTCTGCATATTCATCTAATGATGATTTAAAGTCATCCCTATAAATAAAATCTTTTCCTGTATTATATGGTGGATCAATATAAATCAATTTGATTTTATTCAAGTAAGATTCTTGAAGTAATTTCAGAACTTCAAGGTTGTCACCCTCAATGTAAAGATTCTGCGTATACTCCCAGTTTACGCTGTTTTCTTTGACTGGTCGTAGTGTTTTATCAATTGTAGCATTGGCTTGAAGGATAGCTTCTTTTTTCCCGGGCCAAGTCAATTGATACCGCTCTTTTTCCCCTTCAACAAGGTAATCGGAAAGCTCTTGCTTCAACAAATCAAAATCAATCGCACGTTTAATCTTTCCTTGTTCATCTCTTGCTTCTGTAATTACGTTAGGAAACAATTCCGCTATCTTGTCGATATTGACCTGAGTCAGATCAGTTGATTTCATCGTCAGATGGTTCATGTTTTGGTTAGACCTCCAGTTACTTAGTCAAGTAGTTGATTCAATTGTTTACGTTTACGTTGCAATTCCATGTTCAATTCGACCTTGCGATTGAACTGCTTTTCTCCGCGAATCTTCGACTCCAGCCGCTGGCATTCTTGCGTCAGCTTGTCTATGCTTGCTTGCCGCTCCAGTACGGCTGTAAGCTCCATTTCCGGCTTCGAGTTAATCGACAACAGTTGACGGATGATGTTCTCGTATACGGCCTTTAAATCAAGTCCTTGAATGATGTCCAGCTTCAATTCTTCTACAGGCTGCCATTCCGATTCGTGATAAGAACGTACAACGGAGCGGTTATCATCGGTCTGATTCCGCTCCTTGTAGGCGATTGCGAGCTTTGCCTGATCTTCGTATATAATGACGTGCAGTATGGGGTAAGGAATCGCCTTGTCGATGCTACGTAGCAGATCAAGTGAATAGGTTCGCTCTTTCAAGTGAACCTCAAACACCTGAACTTCCTCAATGTCATCTTTCGGTTCGAGGCGAATCGTCTCTTTGGATAGTTTGTGCTTCCAAATAATCGACTCGACTTGCTCGGTAAACAGTTCCTTTAGATGTTGATTGGCGTGAAGCTTCTCATAAAACTTATTTTTCGGTATTTTGCGATTTACAAGTGTGCTTGATGGTAGCTTGAACATCATGCACTCACCTGCCGGATGACAACAAAGGTAATGAGTTCAAAATCCTCAAGACCTTTGACGGAATCGATTAAAGCCGTTGTGCCTCCCGAACTGAACAAGCTATCCAGATCGCCTTCTTCCTTCACCTGTACAATAGAGCGGATCGCTTCCTCCAACAGCATGGAGTAAGCATCCATCTTCCTGCCGTCTTTCGTCGCTTGATTGAAGCTGCGACATGCCTCCAGGACAGGTTCAGATTGTCCTCTGCACAGGGCACGCAAAACATCGAGTGTCTTCTTGACATCCATATGATTGGTGATGACTTCACCATCGTCACTCAGGTAGACCAGGTAGAAAGGATGCAAGCGATTCTGCTTGTCCGGGTTCAGTTCTTCATTTACATTGCGAAGAACGAATATGACGCCTGGCTGTACTCCATTATCTTCATCAGCAGAAACAACAGCATGCAGTCCGCTAGGAACGGTATCCAGTTCGCCATTCTCTTTGACGTAGTTCACCAAATCCATGCGGAAATCATTAAGACCTAAATCCGTTATGGATACTCCGGTGTTCATTTCGTCCAGATCGACGACTTCTTTCTGCAAGCGATTAAGCTGCTGCTTCCGGTATTCTAAATCGCTGGACTGATTAAACAGAACATTGTCGTCGCCAGTTGCCGTCATATCCATGATAACCATGCGATTCTCGACCCGTTCTTTCAATTGAATGTATTCGTCCAGCGTCATGTTGGGCCAGAAGTTCACGAGCTGAATGGATTTGTTTTGGGAGCCGATCCGATCAACTCGTCCAAACCGCTGGATGATTCGTACCGGATTCCAGTGAATATCATAATTGATGAGAAAATCGCAATCCTGCAAGTTTTGCCCCTCGGAGATGCAATCGGACGCAATGAGCAGATCGATCTCGCCATCCACATCCGGCATCGTCAACTTCTTCTCCTTAGATCGCGGCGAGAAGCAGGTGAGCAATGTACTGATGTCGTTCCGAAGTCCGGCGGTGTTTTTGTTCTCATCGCTGCCAACAATTTTGGCAGTATCGATGTTGTATTTCGACTTCATGTATGCAGATAGATGGTTGTACAAATACGCCGCGGTATCCGTGAATGCACTAAAGATGATCACTTTACGATTGCCCGGATTGATTGGCTGTCTGATTTTATCATCGATGACTTGTTTCAAGGCATTCAGCTTTTCGTCTCGCTCGGGCGTTACTTTCTGCATCTCTTCGTGAAGAGCAGATAGAATTTGGTGATCACTCATCAAGTCTTCTTTCCATCGAAGCACGTCCATATCGGATAGATTGATCTTGATGGTATCCCCGATGGTAAAGTCATCATCTAACCAATCGTCATCATCGAGACTGGCATCTTCAATCTCCGTGTATCCAACCGCATCTGATTTTCCGCTTCGCTGATAAGCCTCAATTCTCTCCAATGTCTGACCGAGCTTGGAAATAATCTTGGACAGCGTCAACCGGAAGGATTCTACGGAGCTCTCCAACCGTTTAAGCAAATTGATCCGCATCAGGAGCTGCAAGCTGCCTTCCCGGTCCAATTGTTTGAAGCTCCCGCTTCCGCCTTTTACACTCGTATCATACATTTCTTCATACAGTCGCAAGCGACTCGGTTGAATGTACTTGAACGGAGCATAAATGCCGAGGTTGATTCTGGACAACTCCATAAAAATATCATTATAGCCGATGACATCCGTCCTGTCTGTCAGATTGCAGAACTTGGATAATGGCGGCAATCGCTTAGGAAATTCGCCGATCTCCTCAGCTTTGTAATACTTCTGAATGTGCTTGCGGGAGCGAGCGATGGTCAAACTATCCAACAGCTCAAAGAAATCAAAGTCAAGCATACCTAGCAGCGTCTCTGTTGTCCGTTCAGCGGCATCTAGCTTTGACCACTGATTGAAGGCAGACTGAGCCCGTTTGAAGATGTCGTTGATGCCCCGTTCCGTGCCCAACTTGTTGTTGATCTCTTCAGGATTTCCCTCATACGCAAGAGCAAGCTGATTACGGAGATCCATGAACTTGTTATTCACCGGAGTTGCCGACAGCATCAGTACCTTCGTCTTGACGCCGCTCTTTAGCACTTTCCGCATCAGCTTCTGATATCGTGTCTCTTTATCTTTCTTCGCTTCGTTATTGCGGAAGTTATGCGATTCGTCGATGACGAGCAAATCATAGTTGCCCCAGTTCAATCTGTCGAGTGGAATGTCATTGGACTTTCCTCTCTCACGAGAAATGTCCGTATGGTAGAGTACATCGTATCGCAGACGGTCGGCGTACAAGATGTTGTTGGTCACGTTCTGTTTGTATGTGAGCCAGTTATCACCAAGCTTTTTCGGACATAGCAACAAGACAGACTTGTTGCGAAGCTCGTAATACTTGATAATGCCAAGAGCGGTGAATGTTTTCCCAAGGCCGACGCTGTCTGCAAGGATGCAGCCATTGTATTTCTCAAGCTTGTTAATCGCACCGAGCACCGCATCTTTCTGAAAGTGATAGAGCCGCTTCCAGATTTCCGTTTCTTTGAAGCCAGTTGCTTCGTTCGGCAGTATGTCTTCCGTAATATCTGACAAGAACTCGTTGAAGATATTGTAGAGAATAACGTAGTAGATGAACTCCGGCGAGTTCTCTTTATAAACGGATGAAATGTGCTCGGCCACCTGATTGGTCACATCTTCGAGTTTGTTCTTGTCGTTCCAGACTTGATTGAACAAATCAAAATACATTTTGGTAAAAGGAACCTCATTGAATTTGTTCACCATCTTGGATAAAGCGTTGCCTTTCTCGTATCCAAGATCGACCGTCGTAAAGCCATCGACTGGCATGTATGTGATGGCTTCATCGGATGTCTGCAAATTCAACATCCCTTGCATTGCACCTGAAGTCCGATTCGACTTGAAGGTGACTTTCTTCCGAATCCAGTCGCTGCATTCTTTCGCAATCGCTTTGAGGTTCATTTCATTTTTGAGCCGGATTTCAAACTCGGAACCGTACAGGCTTTTCTCACGGGTCAACTTCGGGATGTAGAACTCCCGCTTCTCTTTCTTGATGCTATCCGCAATAAAGGTAGGCGAAGTGAAGATAAACCGCACTTCTTCCACCTGATTCAGCTCTTTCATTAATGCTTCATAGGCGTAGATCGAAAAGCAGGATGCTGCGATCGACAGCCGCGAACCTTTTCGGATCGATTTTTTAAGGTCATCGCCGAGTAGACGGTCGATGTTATTCAGAATTTCCATTCTCCACCTCTAGTTTTACCGAGACTAAGTAATATTCATATTCGACACCACTTCCTAAGATTCCTGTTAAACTAGTTCTAAATACCCAAATACTACGTTACTTCATCACGAAAGCCATTTTCCCAACTGAACAAAATACAACCCCGCTTCTTTCACCTTATAACCAAAAGTCGCTCCCCACTCCGACGCATAAGCCTGAACCTGCGGCCGGTAGAAATCAAGGAATGACTGTAACTTCTCTTCTGTTGCGCTGTCTGTCTTGAAATCAACAATCACCCAGCCATCCTCTTCCTCGAAGAGGAAATCAATGACTCCACGAACATAGGCATACTGAATTGAACCTGTGCCTTCCGATGTGGCCGCAACCTCTGAGGCTGTACTCCCAACATCGCTAGGTACGCTGAATTCATCGGCATTCTTTCGAAACATCAGCGGCACCTCGAATAAGCGGCGGCGAGCGCGCAGGCTGCGCTGCCAGAGTTCGCTGGCGATTACACTTCGTACAACTCGAGCGGCTTCGCTTATGAAATCCTCAGCCATGCCTTCCTCATCCGCTAAGAAGCGTATCGTATCCTCAATCTCCAACTCCGGTAACCCCTTACCAAGCAGCTCTAGGGTACGGTGAACGACGCTCCCGAATGCCATACCTTTGCCCTCCGCGGACCACTCCGGCCTATCGCCGGCTGCTTTCGTCCGGCCGGTAACGGACAAGACGGCGTAAGTAGGCTCACGAATCGCATTCAGCCTCATCCTTCGAGCTTCCGCGACCTTTTGCAAATCCGGCCCCTCGGTCAACTCCGTCTTCTTCTCTGGCTTCATCGCCGGCACATCAAGTTCGCGTGCGAGATCCATCCCATCTACGAGCGGTGTCCAAGGGCACTTCGCCGGTTGATCGGGATACAAGCTTATAACGAGCATTTGCTTCGGGCGTGTAGCCGCGACATAAAGTAACCGATCTTTCTCTGCATTTGAGAAAGCACGCTCTCGTTCGTTCATCTCACCCCATCCTAAGGGTTGAGCGATCACTTCCGTTTTGAACTCTCCGATTGATTTACTTATCGTAAAGTAACCTGCAGCCGGATCTGCGGAACGATCGATATACTGCGTCGCATCATGATCCGACTCCCCGCAGGGACAGGCCAAGAACACGACGGGTGCTTCAAGTCCCTTGGCTTTATGCAGATTCATAATCCGGACAGCTTGGTTGCCGCCGGCGTACAGGCTCGATGTCTCCATCCCTCGATCCGCGAGCATGTGCTCGATCAATCGGCACAATTCCGACCAGCTTGAACTCGCCGCAGGATCTCCATGCAACAGCTGCAGCATTCTCACCAGCGTCCCCGCGCGAACAGAGCCGGCCGGCAGCGTCGACACGTAGGGCAGAATACCGAGATCATCCACGATTCGGCTGAACGCGGTCGCCGCGCTTAACGTGCGAACCCACCCCTTATATTGCTGAAGCTTTCCCAGCACCGTAACAACTGCCTTGACTTCATCAGAACAAGCCTCCAACGACGGCAAGTCAAATAACGAGAACGATAAACCTTCCTGCTTATAAGCCCACAGCTGCCGATCGCTCAGGCCAAACAACATGCCGCGCATAACCGCGAGCAAAGCCGGTTTATCAGCGGAATCCTCTAAATAACGAGCCAGTTGGTATAAGGCCAGCAGTTCCTCATAGACCGTCGTACTGCCTGAAGTATCAGCCGGAACTCCGAACAAGTCGAGTTGTTCCGCATACAGGTGGATGAACTCCCTCGTTTTCGTCAGAATTAGAAAATCACTCGGAACCGCATTTCGGTTTCCTCCATCACGATCTACAATCTGCAAATTGCCATTATGACATGCCCACGATATATATCTTGCAATCTGCTCGGCATCTGTTTGCGCAACGGCAGCTTTGCCTCCCGGCACTTTGGGATAATTAAGCACGTATATCCCATGTGGCGGTTTACGAGCGCCTTTGGGATCGTCTGCTCGGGTCTCCATCTTCACGAACGCAGCCTGGACCTCCGTTTCCGAAGACGGAAATTTGCCGACAAACTGACCATTTATGTAATCGCCGATGGAATATACAGAACGGAAATTAGCTGTTAGACAACAAACCGCACCGCACTCCTGAATGCGCGCCTTGACCTCGTTATAGATTGAAATATCTGCCCTGCGGAAACGATAGATGGACTGTTTCGGATCCCCGACCACGAACAAGGAACCCGGCCGTGGTGTAAGCCGCCGCCAGTTTTTCTCGAACCCCCCACCCTCAGCGTTCCCTGTGAGCAGAAACACCAGCTCCGCTTGAATCGGATCCGTATCCTGAAATTCATCGACAAGCAGCCTCTGGTATCGTTCGGCGAAATACGCTCTTACTTCACTATTTTCACGTACAAGCCTGGCAGCTTCCATGAGCAAGTCCTGGAAATTCAGTTTTCCCGCGGCATACCGGCGTGTCTTGTAATAATCAAGTACAGGCCGCACGAAGCGGATCAGCTTCGGATACATATATTCTCGCCATTCC
This sequence comes from Cohnella algarum, assembly GCF_016937515.1. NCBI lineage: Bacteria > Bacillati > Bacillota > Bacilli > Caryophanales > Paenibacillaceae > Cohnella > Cohnella algarum. The sequence goes on along the minus strand of NZ_JAFHKM010000002.1, from coordinate 3,095,074 downwards.
TGAAGAAATGGAAAAAGGACGCTCATCTGCCAATCGGGAAAGAGCTTCTTCATCTCGCCGGCATGTTCTTTGGATGTCCATCGATTCAGCGTCACGTCGAGCTTGCGGTCAAACTCCTTTGCGATCTCAAGCATTCGCGTATCATCCGACAAGTCGATGTAGCGCAGCTTCTGACGCGTCTGCCTGACAAGCTTCTGAACCGTATCCCAGCCTTTCTCAGGCTCTACCGTCGGAATATAGGGCGCTGCAGCATCGAGCAAAGGAAGCAGCGTATCCCGAATTCGATCAAAGTTGGGCCGCTCCCGCTCCTCGCATGGCAGTTCAACATCCGCAAACAAAGACACGCGGTCAAATACGTCCCGAAGGGTGTTCACATCCACCCGCAGTGAAACTAACTCTTCGAATTGTAATCGCGCTTCTCCATCCAGCTCAGCCATGTAATCATCCCAACAACTCGCGCGGAATTGCTTATCGCCTTCTTCGTCCATTTCTTCAAAAGAAGGGTCCAGCCCTGCCTCGATGGGACGCTCGCGCAATAACGATCCACAGAACGAATGGATGGTTCCGATGAAGATCAGATCAAGATTCCCCAGCGCCTCGGACAGCCGCTCACGAACGATAGAACCCTCTGATGATCTTCGATAGGCTTTCTCCAGCGCCAGCCGGAAGCGTTCCTTCATCTCGTCTGCCGCTTTGTTAGTGAACGTAATGGCGGCAATTTGGCCGATGTTGACACCGGACTCGATCAATGCAAGAAGTCTGCCTACCAGGCTGGTCGTTTTACCCGATCCCGCCCCTGCCTCCACAAGCAAAGTCGTATCTAAATCCGTTAGGATCCGATCACGGTCAGCTTGGTCTGCAGGTGCAGTAAGGCGGTACGATTCAGTCATGTCCCTCCACCTCCAGCAGCGAACTAAGAATATCAGCATTTGCAGACGATTCACGTTTGCCCGCCATCCGCTCCGCATGAGATCCACATACGGCTTGATAATCACACCACCTGCAGACCATCGAATCCTTAGCCGGAATGTAGACCCCTCGATTCCGCGAATCCAACAGCTTGGCAACAACAGAAGCAAGGTCTTCTCTCCGGTTCTGTAGCCGTGTTACCTTCTCGCCGCGTCCACGTTCGGTTGGAAAATAATATTCCGCCTCCGTCACTTTGGCTTCAGGATCCACCCCTGTTTCGCGGAGCCACTGCTCTACGGCAATGGAATAGATTGCATGCTGCAGCTGTGTTCCGCCGCTGAAATATTCTGCAGCCTTGTACTTGCTAGTGCTGCCCGTTTTATAATCCACAATTCGGTACTCGTGATGTCCTATTCGATCGACCCGGTCGACGAAGCCTTTCAGTTTAAAGTGAATGCCGCCGGGCAGCTGAATCTCCATGGACTCTCCATCCTGCGTCGCGAGCTCTAATTCGAAGAAGCATGGCTGCTCCGTTCTGCCGACTTCATGGAGATAGAAGATTTCCCCATCACGCCGGATTTCTTCACATTCCTTGGCAAACACATGCTGATTAGGGGCAGGGATAAGTAGGGCATTCTCTCGGATCACGGCATCCACAATTTCGCGCAATCGGCCTTTGTCATGCATGGCCGGTTTCGTCCCCTTGTCCGTAACGGCTTCTAAATACCTTCTAAAAACGTCATGCAGCAAGGATCCTCTTTCGCTTGCTTGCAGCCAGCGGGTCCGATCGAATTCCGAGACCTCCTTCGGACGAAGCTTCAAGACATAGTAGAAATAGTATTGCAGCCCGCAGCTCGCATACTTTTCTAGCTGACTTACACTTATGGTATCGCTGCGTTGAACGTCATCTAAGCCATGAAAACTTGGAGAACCGTCGATCTCCAGCCAACCGTCATAGGCTGATATCCTCTCACCTAATCGGAAAGTTAGAGCTTGATAACCCGCGCCTAGAGCAGGGTACGTTTCCATCATAACCTGCCATCCATCCTTGGATTTGCCGTTTGGTTCCCGGAGCAGTCGAGCCCACGCATCGATTCCGTCAAACGGAGCAGCTAACTCTGCTGCATGCATGATATCCATAACCCCGTAAGGTTCACCCAGTGAATGCTCCAATGCTCCATAATCTAATAACAAATCTCCAGACTGCAGCCGCAGCACTTGAAGCATTTCAAAAGCAGGGCTGTTGCTCTTCTGCTCCCCTATATCATAAGAAGGATAGCTTAACCATATCTCGCCCCGAATTTGCGACAGTCGGGATTCACGTTCGCTTCTGGCATTCTTCGCACGTTCCTTGGCTGACTCCAAGTGCTTAGACAGCGTGAAACGTTCTTGGTCCAAGAGAAAAGGGTCTTGTGCTGCAGATATACTCCAAGTTCTCTCATCCATACCCAAGATCCAAGTCCGCTCTCTCCCGCTCCACCCGCCGTTTTCTAAAGAGCTGATGTGAATCGCACCCGGTTTCGGCGTTGCGGTGGCGCGAATACGAATCCCCGCTAACATCTCTTTCACGTACTGGACAGCCAAATCCATCGGCATGGGTTCAGATGGACTTGCTGAGTAACGCTTCGTCATCTCCTTCAACGATACTCCTACGTTTGCATCATCTAGTGACCCTGCCGGCACATGCTTCTGAACGAAATCCGTCACCCACTCTAACAAGATAAGTGGACTCCATTCATGGCCTTCGGGCAGCCGATCAAACCAATCCTTCACGTAAGTCAATAAAGCATTTCCTTGCTCCCGCTCCTCCTCACTCAGTCGTTCTGGACGAAGAATAGCAAGATACCGTTCCCTTCCCCAACCAATACCGGACCTCTCCAGTAAGCGAACCCAATCGGTGCGAGACCAGCGCTTATCTGAGAACGAAATATAGCCATGTCGCAGCATTTCCGTAAGCCTCTTTACCGGGAAGCCTTCTGCAATCCACTCAAGTATGCCTGCAGCCGCTTTCCCAGCATCACAAAATGCAAGCGGCAGCCCGTTCGAGAGCGTATATTCGATGCCCAGCGCTTCGGCATGCGAGTGAATAATGGGTGCATAATGCTCATAATCGGACAAAATGATTTCCATTCGATCAAGAGCCGCATGGTCCGAAAGTATTCTTCGAAAACCCTCTCTGACCTCCGCTAAACTTCCTGTCGCCCGGAACATCGTAAATCTATTGGTTGAGAAGTCTTCGTTTATATAAAATGGAGCATCCGAATTCAGGAAACAAAGACGATCCCCCGTCAGTCTGTGGATCATGTTCCGTTCCACCAACGTCCACCCTGTTGGAGCAAACGCCAGATAGACGGATTCGTCCCCTCCTGGTTTCAAGTAGTCAACCAGTCCGGCAACATCTGTCCTTCCATTTTCCCTCAGATACGTCTCATAGGATGCTAACAATCGTTTCAAATATTCGCCTTTATGCAAATTTGTGAAACATTCCGCCTTCACTTCATCCGAACGGAGACCGGCCAACCGCATATCGGATATAACACGATTCACTTGATTCACGATACCGGGCTTCAACATGGACTCGCTTATATAGCTCATCGGATTCTCTATGGCCAACTGCTTCATCAACTGACGGACAACCCAAATGGCCTGCCCCTCATCAAGCAGACTGATTTTTCTACGAAACAGCTCTGACCTTGTATTCGCGGTCACGATTCCACGAAGAGTCTGCACTTCTACGTTAACAATAGCTCCATAACGCTTGCATATCTGCTCGAGCAGTTGGTGTCCTTGTGCATAGGATATGGCCAGCAACACTTTCGGAGACAATGGAGCCTCGTTGATTTTCTGATACAACCGATCGACCAGATCCATGTTAAAGCCCCCTTACGAATAATCCAATATACCTAAATTCTCCAAAACACACCCTCTTCCCTTCCACTAACCGGAAATGAATGCGGGTCTCAACTTTATTTTAAAACCTCGTAAAGACAGCAGGATGTCAGCGAATATACGTTCTAGAAAACAAAATACCTCGCTTCATAGCGAAGCGAGGCGAGGCTCTCTTTGGGTTACTTTTATTGATACATCATGATCCACTGCGACAACTGCTCTTTTAACGATTCCCGGACGGTTCTGGGTTCTAGAATTTCCGCCGACGAACCATACTGCAGGATCCATCTTAAAAACTCTTTTTCATTATTGACGGTGACTTCGAAAATAAGGCTTCCGTCCTTCTGATCCTTCATGCGCGGTTGTACGAACAGTTCTTCTTCCTTAATGTAACGGGCAACTTCTGCATGGAAACGAACTTTGAAAGTGACGTTCTTTTCCCCACGGTCAATGGACCACGTGTTCTTCAAGTATTTTTTGATATTAAAATCGCCTCTGTCGAACTGCCGCCCGGTAAGCTCCACCTGCTGGAAACGGCTGATCCGAAAAGTTCGAATATCCTGCTTTAAATGACAATAACCGATCAAATAAAACCGTTGATCGCGCGGGACGAGATAATACGGATCGACTTTGCGCTGCGTCGTTTCATTGCGGTATTGAGTATGGTAGACGACGTCGATTGTTTTATGCTCCAAGATGGCTTGAATGATTGGCTGCAGAAAATTGGGATTTTCTTTACGGTACGCAGGTGTACCCATCTGAATGACTCCGACAATATCCTCAATTAGATTATTTTGACGCGATTTCTCCTTTCGATGAGTTCCCATTACCTTATCATATGCTGTATCGAAACCAGGTGGCAGCTTGTCCTTGTCCAGCATGGAAGGGAGCAAAGAAAACACAAGAGCTTCCTGTTCGGTAAAGTTAAGCGGATATAGGAAGAACTTACCCATAAACCGATATCCGGTTCCCCTGCCCTCTCTGGAAACCGGAGCAATCAGTTCGAGAATTTCCATATCTCTGTAAATCGTCCGGATGTTCACATCACACTTGAAAGCAAGATCTTTGGCCGAGATTCCAGGGTTTGCCTGAATGGCGTTAATGATATTAAAAATGCGAATGACTTTGTCAATCATGGCGATCCCCTCTATTTCCCATAATAGGTAACATCCATTTTTGATTATCGTATCATGGATAGAGGAATCTATGAAGAGAAACAGACGGAATTGCCTGAATGCTTGGATTTTTACTCTAACTCAATTTGTTTCAGAAATCGCCTGTTTCCACAGTGCTTTGGCAGTTGATAGGGCTGTCCATCGTTTCAGATGATCTACACCCCACCCAATAAGTATCCAAGGCAAGAAAGAGCAGAACTTAAATTACCCAATACTTGGAAAATAAATTGGTCCTCTAAAAAAACCTCACTCCAATCACAATTCTTGCCTAGCTTAGTTCAAAGAGTCGTTTAATTAATCGCAGAAATATCTTTTCCTCAATGGCTTTTCCCCATAATCCATCACAAAATCGTTCCTGCCGAACATAGTAGGTTAATAGAGCAATAACCACCCTACTATCGGCGTCATTTATGGCGTTATCTAATTCTTTCGCCGTACATATTCCATATGATTTTATCGTTTGAAAATAATCACGGTTGAGAAGGTCACATTCATAGACCGTATTAATAAAAGCTACCACTCGCTCGTCGTATATAGGGTATGGCAAGGTAATAATACCGTCGGAACTTCGATCACCACCGCCCCAACGAACAATCTCATCAGCCGAAGCGGTTTCTAAAAAGGGGATGAACTCGAAGAGTCGGTCATATTTAGTCATGAATAGCTCCTTTCAGAGAAAACTCGATTTTGACAAACTCATCCAAATAGTTCTTTAGTCTAAATTCCCGAATAGACACAGAATTCCTTCCATCGGCAAACACTTCCTTAGGATATAATTTGGCGTATCACTATCATGAGATCCCGATAAGTTTCCTCGGGATGCTCAGGATTGTAAGCCAAGACCCTTACTTGGGCCCCTACTATAAGCCGGTTCCTCCATCTCCGGAGGAAATACGCCTCAAGCACCGGATTGACGAGTTGTACACGGAGCACGCGTTCATGGGCTACAGGATGCGAGAGATGGGGATCATGGCTGCGCAAGCTCTGCATCGATCATCCGGATCACGTGTGGTCGGTTGACATCACGTACATACGCATGAAACACGGCTGGATGTATCTGTATGCCGTTATGGACTGGTATTCCCGGTACATCGTGGACTGGCAACTCGATCAGGGCAGTCATTTTACCAGCCCGCAGTATATCGATCTGCTGAAGGAAAACGAGGTTCGGATCAGCATGGACGGCAAGGGCCGCAACGAGTACAACAGTCCGCGGGAAGTACGACGCGGCGTGGAGCGATATATCGGCTTGCAGAATGACTATTTGCCGCATCAGTCGCTGTAAAATCATACGCCGGCAGAGGTGTATAACCGAGCGTCCTTCTCAAATCCACAAGTGGATAACCATGACTCCAGCGCCTTCGCTTGGGCGGTGTCCTCCACACGTGGACATCGCCGATCGGGCGATCACATCACGAAAATTATTTCAGAACGACTTGGCCACGGGAATATTCAAGTAACAATGAACACCTATGAATTCGCCCTCCGTTCAGCTGATAAAGCCGCTGCTGATAAGTTCGAGTCCATTTTGTCTGCTAAGCAATAATAAGATGAACCATACTCCTCTCCCGAGTCATTAACTATTAGGATTATGGTATAATAAAGAGAAAATCCCCAAAAGCGAGGTGCTATCCTATGCAATGGCAAGAGGTTCGTAATATTTACCCCGATCAATATGTGCTTCTCGAAATCCTAAATTCTCATACAAAGGATAGCATGCAATACGTTGACGAAGTGGCTCTGATCAAAGCAATTCAAGATCCAGATGAAGCAACCAAGGAACTGTTAAAATGCAGAGATAACAACATTGTCTACCATACGGGTCAAGAGAAAATAGCTATAGAGCTTAGAAGAAATCCTCTATACAGGGGTCGATAAGATGCAGATAGAATTAATCGATAACTTACTTCAAGCTTCCATGACACTTTGCTACAAAGACCATTCACTAACAATAGATAACTTAGTGATTGATACTGGAGCGGCACACTCCCTTCTTTCATCTGATATCGTATCAGATGTTGGCATCAAATTTGAAAACGGAGACAGATTGGTGCGAAGCTTCGGAATTGGTGGCGATGAGTATTCGTTCCGAAAGCAGGTTAATCAAATCCAGATCGGCGATTTAATCCTACGTGATATCTCGTTAGACTTTGGCGTCTTCCATGACGATATAAGCAGCATTAACGGACTGATAGGTTTGGATATTCTGAGAAGCGGCAATATGATCATCGACCTCCATCGGATGCACATGTATCCGGCAAACATCAAACAGCATTAAAATGGGGACGCGAATTTACCTCGCGTCCCCATTTCGTCCCCTATTATCCCATACACCTGCTAAAAACCTTTATAAATCAAGGAACTAACCGTCTCGATATGTGTTGTGCTGGGAATAGGAACATGGATCACTCCCCTCATTTAATGAAGTCTTTTTTTGATTCTGGCTCTTCATCTTGGCTTGGACACTGCTCTTAAAGCCTGTTTTGTTGTTACTGCCAACGCATAATGCCCGCCAGTTGACGGTGTAAGTTGTCCTGCTGGTGATGGTCAATCTGTCCCCTGATGTTTAAGGAAAAGGGAGAATCACGATAATTCTCCCTGGATGACACGCTTGACCATATGATCGTCAATGATCCGATGTTTGTTCTGTGAGCCGTAGATGAGTGCATGTGTACATACTTTGTTGATCAGCCTTGCGGCGCCGCTCGAGAATCGGTAGATGTCGTCGATCGCGCTGTCGGTAAAGATGTCATGCTCCGCGCCAGCGAACGTCATGTGACGCCTAATGTAATCGCCGGTCTGGGCACGATCATAGTGCGGCAGCTTGCACTGCAGGTCGATCCGCTGGCGGATCGCCGCATACGCTTGCATATTCAGGCGATCCCACAGCTCGCTTTGACCGACCAGGATGAGCGCCATAGGGCTCTGTGCATCCATCTTGAAATTGAGCAGGAAACGCACTTCCTCCAGCATTTCGCGATCCAGCAGATGGGCCTCGTCGACGACGACAACCGGCTGCAATCGATGAATACCGCGCATAAGCTCAATCTCGCGGTGCAGCTGGCGCTTGGCATCGCCGCGGTAGAACTTCGATTCGCAGCCGAGTTGTTCGAGCAACCCCTTGTAAAAATGCCGCGGCGTCAGCTTAGAGTCCGATAGGTAGAGCACCTTGTACTTTGCCGGATCCAGCACTTCGGTGAACCGCCGAATCGTCGTCGTCTTCCCCGTGCCGCAATCGCCGGTAACAACCGCAAACCACTGCCGCTGGGCAGCGTACTCCAGACGCCCGAGCGTTTCCTCGAGCGTGACCGATTCGTACAACTCGCTGGTCGAGATGTCCCGGGAGAATGGTGAGCGGGTAAGGCCGTAGAAGGACTCAAACATGACCGTCCTCCTTGGTCATCCGGCGATAAGCCACGGCCGGCGCCTGCTCCGCTTTGCGACTCCTGCTGCGATCCTCCGCTGCCGCGAGCAGCCTTGACGCATCTGCCGGCAGCGGACCGATATGCTCCGGAAGCTGCGGCCGCTTGCCTGCGCGTTCGCCGATGATGAGTTCCCGCACGCGCCAAGGTATATGGCCTTCGTACTCGATCGTAAGCTCGGTGATGTCCGCAGGGTCGAACACCACATCCACCGTGCAGCCGATGAACGGCAGGCCGACCTCGTACTTCCGGTCCATGAAGCTGATGCAGCCGGATTTGTCGACCTTGCGTGTCTCGCAGTGCAGGAATGCATTCGCGAGCTCGTCCGGATCCACGAACCGAAGCGCTTGCTTGTCGCTACGGTACGCCGTTTCCGGACTACGCTTGTTCTCCAGCGCCGAATGCGGCTTGTTCTGATAGCACTCCGACAGCCATACGGCAAACAGTTCGTTGAGCCGCTCGAGCGTTTTCGGTTTCTCAAGCGCGGACTCGCTCAGGAACGCATCCACCACGCGATTAAACCGTTCGACCTTGCCGGTCGCCTCCGGCGAGTAGGGCCTCGCGAATAGCAGCCGGATCCCGAGCTTGGAGCATGCCCTCGTCATCCATTTGGTCCGGTACTGCTTGCCGTTGTCGAAATAGACCGCCTCGGGAGCGCCGAACTTCTGAATGGCTTGGCGGAAGCAGTGCTCCACGATGGTCTTGTCCATGACCGGGTAGAATTCGCCATGAAGCACAAACCGCGTCGCGTCGTCGATAAACGTCACCAGAAATACCTGCTTCATGGTACCTCCGGGGCCGATGGGCAAGTACGGGCCATACTTGATATCCGAGTGCCACAAGCGATTACGATGGCGCTTTTGGAACCGCCGTGCGGCGACGCCCGATTCGGCGTACATGCGCATATGGCGCGTGCTGTAACCGCGCTCTGCTAATCTTTCCTGCAGCGTGCTGCGCTTGATCTGCCCGGGTTTTATACGGCCTTCCCATTCCAGGATCTGAATGAGCTGGGCAACGCTTCGGCCGGGCACCTCCCGGCGCAGCAAAATGGCCTGCTCCACAATTTCTGGTGGAATGATCTCCTCTGACGGCTGGCGTCCCTTGCCTCGTGGCTTCAGGCCGCCGAAGCCGTCTTGGCGATACTTGGCCAGATACCGGCGCAGCGTCCGCTCGGAGAGTCCAGTTTGCTCACATATCTGTCGCTTGATCTGGCTGGCTTTGGCGGTGTCCAGCCCTTCCGCCAGCAGCGGCGACAGGAGCTGCATGCGTTCCGACGCGACGGCCTCTGCTTTCTTCTGATCTTTCATCTGTTCTGCACCTCGCTTGGTAGACTTCCAGATGAGTCTACCGCAGCATCTTGCCGGACAAGAATGCAGAACGGGTATGTAACCACAAATTTGAATTTGCGACCGGGCGGACAATTCGCGCCAGCCAGCCGGGGGCGTCCCCGACGTAGTGTCCGAAAGGGTGATGTGCAGTCTGCGTAGAGACGGACGGCTTCTTCGCAGGGTCCTGATGAAAGCGAATGGCGATAGATCTTAGAGCTCCGAGCAGGTATGTGGTCTGTTCGCGAAACCAGTTCTTCCAGCGAAGCAAAGTCGCGTCATCTGCCGCTACCGTAGATGGAGCCGCATGTTCCGATACGACTTGTTCCACGCATGCCGATTCGTACCGTTTGTACGGCACCACACAATCCGGGAGCTCATGGTGGATCTTCCGGCATTGTGTACAACGCAGCCGGCGAATGACGAGCAAGCGGCGATCTCCGTCCTCGCTGGTGAGCTTCCGCTTCCGACTGCCAATGACACTAAGCGCTTCTCCACAGCAGGGAGAGGGAACCAATTCTGCACATCGAACAAAAAACGCCGGGTGACTTCTCATCCAGCTCATACTTTGATACAATGACCATGTTGTTTGGGGGATGCATCCCGTGAGCCTGTTCCCGCAGGCCCACATACATGGGAGGCATCCTTTTCCTTTTCTGTGATACGGTCATTATATTCAGCAACTCTCGGACAGGCAATCCCGCCAGCAATTGGACGTTATCTTTCGGCGGCAACATTTTGTATATAAACGTTAGTTTGTACGGATTAGTGCTGCCATCATCACAATTTTCTCCAACCAGGATTTTATCGACAACACTTTCAAGTACGCTTCGATCAAACGTAGGCAGAACCGTATTCGACCGAAGCACTTGGCGAAAATGGGTTATCCTTTTCTCAACATCGACTTCATCTTGTGCAGCTTCCTCTAATTTCGCTCTTTCGTCAAGCAGTTCGTTCAAGAGCGATTCAAGTTCTGCATACTTACGCTCATATGTTGGACGATCTATCTTGTCATCCAGATGCAAGTCGATCAAATTGCAACGCTTATTCTCAAGAGCCTGAATTTCGTTGATAATTTTAGTCAACTGTTTTTGGCTGTTCTGCTCGATCAGGACAGATTCCGCTCTTACTAAAAGCTCGTCCAACACATCTTTATGGTTGTCACAAACTAAATTGTACGTCTCAATAAAAGCACCTTCAACAATCTTTTCTTCAATCCCTTTGCTATGAGGACAATATTTCTTTCCCTTCTTCGTGTTGGTTGAACATTGCCATATCGTCTTTTCATGCGTTGTCCCGCTATTCCAGCTCCGCCGCGAAAAATGACCGCCGCAGAAAGCACATTCCAGCATGCTGCTGAAAGCAAACTTTCTGCTGTATTTTTCCCGTTTCCCGCCTGCTTCCAGCTTGCTGCGAATTTCCCCACGGCGATGAAGTATGTCTTGAGCCTTTCCAAAAACTTCCTCGGTGACAATCGGCTCGTGATGATTTTTTATATAATACTGATCTTCTTCTCCACGGTTATCAAGTCTTCGTTTAGTAATAGGGTCGAGCGTAAAGGTCTTTCCTTGAAGAACGTCGCCCTTATACTTCTCATTCTTAATGATACCTAAAACGCTTGTATCACACCATTCGATATTTCCGCGCTTTGTTTTGCGTTCCAGTTCAGTCAATTCTTTCGCAATCATATACGCGCCAATGCCCGAAATATAACGATCAAAAATGTAACGTACAATTTCAGCCTCATCTTCGTTAATCGTTATCCGCTTCGTAACAGGGTCGTAGTCATATCCAAGACAGCTTTGAAAGCCTACCAGTTCGCCGCGGCTCATCTTCATCTTTAGTCCTCTTTTGACGTTCGATGAGATATTTTCAACTTCTTGCTGCGCGACAGAACTCAAAATGGTGAGTAACAATTCACCGTCCATTGTAAGGGTATTGATATTTTCTTTTTCAAAAAAAACGGCAACATTTTTTTCTTTAAGCATCCGAACATACCTTAACGTATCTACTGTATTTCTTGCGAATCTCGATATGGATTTGGTTATGACCATATCAATCTTTCCATTTAAACAATCGGAAATTAACCGTTGAAAGTCATCGCGCTTTTTTACCTGTGTTCCCGTAATGGCTTCATCCGCATAGATGTCCACCAACACCCAATCACTGCGTTGATTAATCATTTCCGTATAATATGAGACTTGCGATTTATAGCTGCTTAACTGTTCTTCGGTGTCTGTACTCACTCTGGCATACGGAGCAACGCGAAGAAATTCCGATTTTCCTCCAGTGCGATCTGACAGTTTTCGGTTTGCCTTAATGACTTCAACTGCAATAGACATGACGAGTTCCTCCTTTGATTCGCATTTATGACGCTTACAGCGTAATAAATTTTCGTTTGATTAACAAAGGTACGAATCAAGAGGTAAGGTCAGATTGGATGTCATAGTCTCTCATGGTTTTGTTTTTTAATACATGAAACTCATGCTCGTTTATCAGCGACAAAGCTAACAATTGTCTCAGCATCGCGATTTGCATGCTATATCGGATTACCTTATGCTGCATAAACTAACCTCCCATACGGTTCACCTACGTTTCATGAAACAGCGAAAAGCAGAGATGTGCTACAGCATCATGCACATCTCTGCACTCCGCCTCTGTTTTGGTTTCTCGCTTAAATATCCAATCCGATGAACGGTGGTATCGCCGCTCTCATAGGCTTCTCACCTCTCCCAGGATCACTGGAAGCCGCCCCCATTGCGATGAGCTGTGGCTGGACGGAAGTATCATTATCCCTCCGCATGTGTCATCGCCATAAATGGAACCACCATTTACAATTGCAAGGAGAAATCGCTCGCTCTCCGCCATCATCTCCACCAGCGTATACTGGAAAGAGAACAGGCAAAGTGGTCATGGCGCACCTGCAAATTGGCTTACCTATATATAGGTGTGCGGGGAATGTACCGGATTAGAACGTATGAAATTTTCAAGGTTCAAGGAGGGCAACGAAACTTTTCCCTCTACTATTCATTTCATTTTTCATGCAAAATCGGACTCTCTGACAATAAATTATTTGTTGGAACAAGGCAGTAAGGATTGAAGTCGGGGAGCATCGTCAGTTTTACGAAGGATGGTTGTTGCTTTCGACATTAAGGGGAGAGGAGTTCAATATCGATGGGAAATGGATGGATTACGGCGAAAGGTAAATTGCGTGAATGAAATAGTCGTGTTATGATTAGGATAGAAAAAGGAGCCGGACGGCCATCCGACTCCCTGCACAACATTTGGGTGGGAAACCTCCAAAGAAGTTAGAGAAAATAACCCGTTCCCTTGGCGCTAACCTGGGCGGGTTATTTTCGTTTTTTCAGATATGTGAGCAGAGCCAGCACAAACATGCCTAGCATGATCACTTCTGTCAACGAAAATTGCATAAGCATCACCTCCACTCTGAAGGCGATACTTCCCCACCCAAGTCTGTTGTACTTGAACATTATACCAAAAGTGTGCGAGAGATTACTAGGATCGAGCCGATTTCTTATGAACTTGCGATGCTGCATCCATGCTGGAAATCTACCTCATAATATGAGAACAGCCAAATCTTACTTGCTTATCTGCATAGAACAGATTGCGGTTTACTACCTGTCCCCGACTTGAGGAGGCGTATTTTGCCATATTTGCACGGTTTAACACCTCGAGGTCGGTGTTTCGTGAATATTTGCAACTCGACGCTTTACTCCGCTGGCTGAGACCTATGCTACTCAGACGTGATGACCTCCCGCTGTGAATTTGCGTTCCGCTTTCGGATACGCATTCCTCCAATCTAACGAAGGAACCCAGCGGGTGGCTCCTGCCGAGGATAAATATAGGAATAGCGACAAACTTTAATTCCTATTCACAATTATTTTAAGCAAAAATAGCGTACAGATATATTTTGCAATATCTGTACGCTATACTTCGTAGATCCTTACACATATATGATACAAGCCAATCAACGTACCATCTCTATTATGTTGTCATCAGCCACTTTAATTGACGGTAGATTCGGAACCGCCAATGACGGTGGCTTTTTGCTTTCCTCACCGCCGTTTCGGAGACAATTATATTTCGCCTTTGTTTGTCGGCGTAAAAAAACTGCTCCGAAGAGCAGTTAGAACAGCGGTCGGACGCGGTACTTGGCATGTCGGTGGAGCCAGAACTTCGAATTTCCAAACTTCACGTACCAGTCCGTATCGAGCTCAAGGTTGGATGGCAAGAAGTGCTTTCCTACTTGAATCATCACGGCATCACCACAACGTAGCGAGCAAAGCAACTCTTCTCCATCGTACACGTTCCAACGCTCGGTATCTCCATGAAATCGTATCTCATTCATATTTGTCATCCCTCACTGTTCCTTAAATTCAGCTAGGATCCTCGTCACATGGACGGTATCAATCATTTTGTCTTTTCGCAGCACTGCATCCAGAAGCGCAGCGGTGCAGACGTTATTTATCTCTCGGCATATCCCCGAGCATGCGCGTATATGGCGTCCATCGCTTCTGTCGTAAACACCGGCCCTGTACTTCCGGCAACCTCCAATTGGTGGGAGATGTAATCGCGGCACTCCTCGAGCGACAAGCCTTCCAAATGAAAACGCACGTTCATCCGCTGTGTAATCGGCTTGAAGATTCTCAGTTGCAACGTGGCCTGTAGTTCCGGCTGTCCAATGAGCAGCAGGGCAAGCGGCGAAATCGAGTCCATACGAAAATTCGTCAAAAAGCGTATTTCTTGCAGCATGTCTCCTGAAAGCAGGTGCGCTTCATCCACGACAATAACGGCGACCTTCTGCTGGTTCTCGTACAAATCCCATACGAGGTGCTGGAATTGCCGTTTGGCTTCGCTGCGCAGAAACTTGGGCGGCAAGCCGAAGTGGTGGAGGAGTTCACGGTAAAAGTCCCTTGGTTTCAGATTCGCATCCGACAGATAGATAAACCGGTACTTGTTCGGATCCAGTTGGTCTTTCAAGTAGCGAACGGCTGTCGACTTGCCGCAGCCAATTTCACCGGTGACGCAGCCAATCGAGCGAGTCATCACCATATACTGCATCCGTGCTACACATTCTTCGAATCGCTTGGAGCGGTGCAGATGCCGTGTTTCAATCTCCCGGGTGAACGGAACGCGCTCCCACCCGAAGAAACCACGAATCATGAGCGTTTCACCTCTTTCATCGCTCGCGAAAGCGCAGCGCCTTGCGCTTCGCGGGTCTGCCGTTTCTGTTCTTCCACCAATAATTCCACATAGTTGAGGCCCGTCTTCGGCGGTTGCATGACGGCCTTCGGTTCATCCTGCTTCGGCCGGTTTTTCGGATCGCGGAGCTTCATTGGCTTCGCGTCTTCATAGCGCTGGCCGTCCTTCCACACCTGGATGACGGACAGGTCGTGCGGATCGAATCGCACCTGAATCTTCGAGCCGGCAAGCTCTGTCTGGACCTCGAATATCGTGCCCAGCAGCGAGATGCATCCCGTTTTGTCCACTTTGCGGGATTCCTCCAGCAAGAATACTTCTATGAGTTCATGCGGCGGCAACATGCGAATCGGGTGGTCGTCTTTTTGGTATCGGTCGACTGGGCGCTGCTTAAAGCTGTTGTGGACTTTCTGGTGGTAAGCAATCTCAAGCCACGCCGAGAAGAATCGATTCAAATCGTTAAGCGTCTGGATCTTCCCTTGTTCAATCAGGTCGTATGCCTCCGGCACAAAGCTCTGGTCGACAAATCGGAAGAACTTTTCTTGCTTCCCGCGTCCCATAGGACGTCCGGGGCGAGTATGCTTAAGCTCTGCCCCCAGTCGCCCGCAAATCCGCTCAAAATGGTGTGAAGAATAGATGGCGCCGTTATCGACATAGATCATTTCCGGCACTCCGTTCTTTAAAATCGCCTTCTTCAGGCAATCCTCCAGCCGGGCCACACGTTCCTCGAAATAGAACTGGCCATGCACAACGAAGCGAGAGTAATCGTCAATGAAAATAACCAGATAGGCCATGACCTTCTTGCCGGGCTTGTCCGGATGCGGAAGGTAAAGGGTATGCTGCACATCGCCTTGCCACATGCTATTTCGGTGCGTGGCTTCAAACCGGCGAAAGTGGCTCCACCCCGTATTCAGTAACGCTTTGCGCGTGGCGCCGCGGCGGCGAAGCTGCTTGCTAAGCGTGCTTTCTTTCAGGGTGCCGGGGGCCACGAATGCCGCCAGTTCCAGAATCGCAATAATCTGCCTGACGCTTCGGCCGGGTTGCTCCTGCTTTAAGGCAATCGCTTTGGCAAGCACATCCTCGGGGATTTCCCTGGTCGTGAGTTTGTCTGCTCGGACGGAGGGCAACAGCGCCTCCCATCCGCCTTCGCGATACGCTTTTAAATATCGCTCAAGCGTTCGTAGACTAATTCTCCTTCGCTGTCCCGACGACGTTTCATACTCATGGCTTACAATTTCGCGCATCAACGCCATCTGTTCTCCGGGATCCAATTTGCGGCTAACCAGTGATGCAATTAAGCCATAACGGAAGTTGGCTTCTTGCTGCCTTGCTTGCTCATCCATGCTAAATCTCCTCTCCCTGTGGTCTATGAGAGTATCGCATAGACGCTAGAAGCCAGGGAGGGCGCATATTTTGTGGGATCAGGAGGGCAACTTGCCGTCCAGGCGATTTTTAAAGCAATTTTGGAGGCGATTTTCGTTTGCCTTGCTCCTTGGCGGTGGATGCTGAAGGGATTTATAAGCGTGATGCTACAGGTAACCTCGCATTTAGAAACGTCCAATAGCCCCGTCTGGATGCGCCAGCGGGGATGAATCGGGGTAACAGTTTGTCCAGCCAATCCAATGTATCCATTGGCGTTGGGTTCATCATGGTGGGGTAAAGGTGGAGCATATCCGTGTCGTCCCCCTGGGCTACGAGTTTCCCAGCAACCCATAGTGCTGCATCCGCTGCGCGGCGCAGATGTCTTGCCCACCAGCGTTTCAACGTACGGCGGCTATAACGCACGGCAGGAGTTGTTGTGCTTTCTGTCGTCTGCCGCCAAGAGAATCCCTTGTGCTTGCGCTTTAATGCCGCTTCTCGCACCCAAGTCGCATACCGGGCCCATGGAATCAGGAACTCCGGCAGGAGGGAGATTGTTATTCTACAGGTAGGACAATATCGACGGTAGATCGGGATCTGGATGACCTCATGCTTCGTCACAATTCCTCGCCAATAACGACCGTGTTTATGGAGAAGCCGACCGCAGTTTTCACAGCAGAGCTGGACGTCAGGAGATTGATTTCCGAATGTGCGTAAATAAGCCTTGCAAGAAAGGCCGAAATAAAGTATTTTTGACATGATGAAGTGAATGCTCCCGGGGATCCTCGCCAAAGGTTCGGGAGCATTTTCCTTTTTAATCGACAATAGCCTAATCCACCGTCATTGTACAGAAGGGATTAGGCTATTGTCGGCTGTTTATTCGGTTTGGCTCCGCCACACCGAATGGCGAATTCATGCCTTTTTCCCGCCATAAAGTCAGGCGGCGAACAAATAACCGACCCATGCTGCATCCCGCCCATTCAAGAGTGTGAGGTTCTTGACGTCATTATATCGGGAGGGATGATTGGATCATATGGAACATCAAAAGAAAGTCAAGGGTAAAATCGAGAACTATTGGTTCGGGATAAACAACCGAATTTCCGTCCCGGGATTTAAGCCGATGACTGCAAGGGTCGCGCGGTCTCCCATGAGCAGCTGCAGCCGCTCCTTTATACTTTTAAGTCCGATATTTTCCTGTACGTTTGCTAGCCATTGTCCGTTATTCAGGAGCATGTGGATTTGACTTAACCTTTCCGGGGTAATGCCGGGTCCGTTGTCCGATACGGTTAACCGGACGCCATTTTCATCCGAGCATCCTCTTACGACAATCGCGACCGGCTCGTTCATCTTTTCGAGCACGTGCTTAATGACGTTTTCCACCAGTGGCTGAATCGATAATTTCGGCACTCTCGTTTCCAGGCAAGACGGATCGACTTCGATCGATGCGGACAGCCGATGACCGAATCGGGCCTTTTGCAAATAAACGTAATGCTCTACATGTTCCAGCTCTCTCCCTAACGTAACCATATCCCCTTCCTTGATCGCATACCGTAGGGTTTTGGCAAGCGAGTTGACGACCTTCTCGATTTCTTCAGCTTGCAGCATCATCGCCTGCGTCGAGATCACCTGCAGCGCGTTATATAGGAAATGCGGGTTGATTTGCGCTTCGAGCGCTTTCATCCGTGCATTTTTCTCGTTTAACTTGGCCTTGTACTCTTCCATGATCAATTCGTCGATCCGTTTCACCATCGAGTTGAACTTCTTAGACAGGTATGAAATTTCGTCATTGCCTTGAATCTCTACATACGTATCGAAGTTACCCTCTCCGACTTTTTCCATTTGCTTTGCCAATACTCCGATTTTTCTTGTAATCAAGCTGGATAAGTACATCACGATGGGAATAAAGAAAAGGATTAAGAATACTCCGACTAAAAGTACGAGATTTCTCGCTTCGTCCGCGCGGTTGTTCAGTTGCTTGATCGAGATCAACTTCACGAAACGCCAACTTCCTTCATCCGATACCGCCTCGACAGCTAAATACGAGTCGAGACCGTCCGACCATATAAGCTCCTTGTCGCCGTCCTTCGCCAACCGACCCAGAATGTCGGCGGCGTGCCTGGACAAAAACGGTTCGTTCGCGTAGTAACGCCGCCCGTCGCGATCAAAGATGCCGATCATCTCGCCTTCATCGGAAACGAGGTCTTGAAGCATTTCCTCTCGCTTCTTGTCATTCAGCGTAATGGACACGAGTCCGAGCGGTTTTCGGCTTGAGAAATGGATCAGCGCGCGGTGGAAAGTAAAGAATTGGCCATCCGCTGCGGGCGGTTCGATACTTCGGTAATTGGGAGCGGACGCAGCAGTCAAATACCACGGCTCCGATTCTCGGGCTCCTACGTAACTGCCGTTCGTCAAATTCACCCGGGGACCGTTTTTGGAAATAGCAAAAACCTCTTTCGTTGCCGGAATATAAAAAGATATCGAATCGTATTCCTTTCGCGAGGAGAAATACAGATTCCGAAGCTGACCCTCGATCGCCGTACGGCTGGACAGATCCTTGCCTTCTCCGATCAAGAGCGAAGTCATGAAGTTTTCGTCTCTCCGGAACGTCAACGAAACGGCGTCGACCTGGGAAACATAGTCATCCAAGCTCTTTCCCAAGTGGGTCAAATCTTTTTTGCTGTTCGCGATATAGGTTGTTTTCATCCATGTCGTCGTCCGCTCGTAGAAAATTTGGGTAAGAATGGCAACGACGAGAAGAATGACGGCGGAAACAAAAAGCATAATTTTATAGGACAACTTCCTGGTAATTCGGGCAATGACCCCGCTTGTCCATAGTCCGTTCATTTGTGCGTCACGTCCCTCCGACGATCGCATTACCCGCGCTGTGCATTCTCCCAAGCCTGGTCGAGCTGCTTCAGGTAATGATCCGTATTTCCGGTGAAGAGATACTGCTGAACAATAGTTTCCAAATCCATCGAACTCGGGAAGAAGTGATCGGCATAGTCCACCATGCGGCCATTCCTAAAGTCGGGCATTACGCCCGATAAGTCGGGATTGGATACGTCAATATTCCGGAATGCCGGGAATACCCCTTGGTCGGCTATGTATCGACGAATGATGGATTCTTCCGTCAAATATGCGATGAACCGGTCTGCTTCCTCCGGATGGGAAGTAGTGGAGGAAATCGTCAAGACCGTGTCGACGCCGGATACGAGATGATTTCTCGATGGGTCATCCGAAGACGGAAACGGAAACACGCCAAGCTCTAGTGAGGAATTGTACTTCTTGATCTCGGGAATGGCCCATATGCCTTGCACATACATCGCCGATTGTTCTTGGGCGAATGCCTCGTTGCCTTGGCGATATGTCTTCTCGTTACGATCAGGATTTGCGTAGCTAAGCAGTTGAAACTGCTTCTCGGCAATTTCGCCATACTCCTTAACGAATGTCGTCAAGCTTGATCGCCGTCTCTGCAGGAAGCTTCCGCTCTGCAAGTTGGAAGCCAGTCCGTTAAACGGCACCAACGTTGTCCATGGTTCTTTTAAAAGTCCGGTGATAAAGTCCGCGTAAGCAGGCTTTTATCACGGTTTTGTCGAATTAATATCGTAACACGACTATCGAAAGAGTGATTAGGTATGAAAGCCCGCAAGTCATCGGCTATCCAGCCTCAGATGTTCCAATTCGTGGATATGGATGAACTCGTGCCGAAAAAGCACATCCTGCGCCAACTGAACGAAGCGCTTGATTTTTCCATCGTTCATGATTGGGTGGCGCCTCTATATACGGAACGTACCGGCCGCCCGGCGGCTGACCCGGAGCGGATGGTTCGACTGATGCTGCTTTCGTATTTGTTCAACCATTCCGAACGGGAATTGTATCAACTGTTGCCCATGCATGCGGGCTATTTGTGGTTTTGCGGACTGGATTTCGAATCCGTCGTGCGCCCGGACTCATCGCGGCCGTCCCTGCCGGATCGGACGACCTTGGTGAAGACCCGGAAATTGTGGCGAACGCACGGTGTTTTTGAGAAGCTGATGAAACATGTCGTCGATCAGTGCATCGCCGCGGGACTGGTCCAACCCGATGTGCATGTCGGCGTCGACGGCACCCAGGTACGGGCCAACGCATCCATTCACAGCTTGAAAGAAATCACCCTGGCCCCGGTGGAGTCGATTGAAGACTATTTGGCTCGCATGGCCCGGCAAGATGAAGAGACCGGTGGTGTCGCCCATGATTCCGATGATGACCGACAGCCGCCCGCACCGCCCGCGCAAAAAGAGCGGCTGCTGGAAGACGAAGCGACGCATGAAGATTTTCATGGCAAAACGTTCTCGAACAAGACCCACCGCAGCGTAACGGATCCGGATGCCCGCTTGTACAAAAAGAGCAACGGTCAGGAAGCGCATTTGCGGTATTTGGTGCATGATGTGACGGATATCAAATCCGGCGTCATTCTGTCTACGCAAGCGAGCATCGCGTCCGGAACGGCTGAGCGTGAAACGAGCTTGCGGCAGCTCTTCGCGATCCGTTTTGCCCATCCGCAAATCCGGATTCGGACGCTTTCTGCCGATAAAGCCTACGGTACGACAGATTATCTGCAAGCGTTGTTCGAGCAAGGGATTGTTCCCCTGGTTTCGCTTCGCAACCTGACACTGGAAGATGTACCTGCTTGGAAACGTCAAACGAACGATCCGGAGAAACAACGCAAACGGCTGGCCAAAATCCGGGAAATCCAAATTCGAAACAAAGCCAAACGAATTCAGCTTATGGGTTCTTACCGTCATCTGCAAAAGTTGCGGACGCGGTGCGAGCATGTGTTTGCCGAAAGCAAAGTCGCGCATGGCCTGGGCCGCGCACGGAGCCGTGGATTGGACTGCATGCAAGAGCAGGCGGTGCTCACGGCCATCGTTCAAAATCTGAAAAGACTGTGCCGGTTTAAGAAAAAGCGACCACAAACCGGTGTTTTGGCATGTCCAAAACCGAAATCCGTGATGATGGAGGCAGTGTCGGACCTGCTCATTTCGGCGCTGGTTGGGTTGTTTTCCTCTTTTTTTATGCCGAAGAGACGGTTACAACTGACCTAAATCACCGGACTTTTAAGGTAAAGTAAAATGGAACATAACCATTCCGTTTCAACGTTTCTGCGGTTTCCAGCAACGAACGCCACGTTCGGGGAACAGATAGACCTAGATCCGTGAAGATCCTTTTGTTGTACAAAATGCCGTTGGCGTTAGCAGTGTAGGCAATCCCGTTGAGTTGACCCGTCATGCTTTGATTTCGGATGATTTCAGAATAGTTATCCAAAACTTCTCCGGCTTTCTCATGATCGCTTAAGTCTTGCAAAACACCCGTTCGAGCCAACGTGGTAAACGTGTCCGTGGCGCCGATCCCGATAATGTCGGGGACATCGTTCTTGGCGACCATACGCTTCAACAAGTCCTCTACCAATACCCCTTCGGCATCCGAATCGCTGATCTGCAGGATATCGATCGACGGATTTTCCGCTTCGAACTCCGAGATCAGTTCGTCGAAGATCGATTTGGCTTCGGGTTTCGTTTGTAGAAATCGGAGCTTGACGACGCCATCTCGTTCCTCAGGGGCGACCGTAAGTTGTTGTTTGCCTGCCAAGGACGAGCAACCGCCAGCCATGAGCAAGGCGCCGCTCAAGATGACACTCGTTACGGCGAATATCCGATTAATGTTCATGTCGGTCCCCTCCGATTGACGGCCTGTTAGGATGAACGATGACGCGATTCCGTCCTTCCGATTTCGCTTGATAAAGCGCCGAATCCGCGCGGTTAACAACAGCTGCGAACGGCTCTCCCGGATCCGACTCCGCCGCCCCGAAGCTTGCCGTGAATCGCAACTCGGTGTCTTCCAGTTGGACGGTTGAAGATTCGACCGCTTTTCGCAACGCTTCGGCCGTTACTCCCGCTAAGTCGAGGATCGAGCCGGGCATTACAATCATAAACTCTTCCCCGCCATACCGGCCGAAAATACTGCCCGGACGCAGCCGCTTCGAGACGATCCGCGATACGTGTTTCAGCACCTCGTCGCCTGCAGAATGGCCATATTCATCATTGATTCTTTTGAAACGATCGATATCGAACAATAGAATCGATACGGGCGAGTGATTGATTCTTGCCTGCTCGAAAGCAAGTTCGGTCAACTTCATCAAGTGCCTGCGATTCCAGATACCCGTCAGACCGTCCGTCGTGGCCAGCCGTTCCATCTCTTCGTATCTCCGGACGTTCTCGATTGTCGCCGCCGCTTGACTGGCATACGTGAACAGGGCTTCGAGTACCGATTCGTTCGGTAGGTCGTTCGGACCGCAAGTGAATCGGAACAACACGCCGACATGCAGCGATCCGGCCGCTACGCTGTAACACCGTTCTCCGCTCGGAACCTCCTCGACAGCCCATCGTTGCTCATTTTTCTGCATATCTTTCCATCTGTCATAACTCCCGTCCGAGACGGTGCCGATTGTTTCCTGCAGCAGTTGAGTTCCGTGTTCATAAGCGAATACGCCGGCGGATATGCAACCGGCCATCGTTCCGATGCCGGACAGCGACATGCGGACAATGTCCTCGATCCTCGTGATTTTATTTAGTATGATCACGCTTTGACTTAACGTCTCCGCATGCTTTCGTTGGATGGCCTCCATTTCGACTTGCGCTTCCAAGTGAGCGGTTCTGGCGGTAAGCAGCAAGGCTTCACGGAGTTGTCCGATCATCTTATTGAAGCTGTTCGCAACTTGCCCGATCTCGTCCCTGCTTCGCATCTCGGCACGAACATTCATATCCCCCTGCTCACCTCGTTGCATCAAGCGGCTTAATTCCGCCAGCGGTTTGCCGACTCGGCGAGCGATGGTCATACCGATTAAGACGGATAGAATGACGGAAATGACGATCATAACGGCCGTCATCACCCAGATGTCCGCCGCTTCTCTTGACAACTGCTTTAACGGGATCTGATTAACCAATATCCAACCCGTTTTGGGTGAGATGCAAGTTACGATCAGGAAGGACTCCCTGCCGACCTTCATCTGGACCGCTGTCGCCTTCTCGTTGGCAGGGAGTGGAGCCATCTCCCACCAGGGCAATCGGCGTCCGATCCCGTAGTTGCTCTCTCCGGCAAGGTGAACGATCTGGCCGTCGGTATTGATCATGTAAAGGGTGTTGCGGTCGCTTGTTTGAAGCGCTTTCATCTCGTCTTCGATCAATCGTCCATCCAGTTCCATAATAAGAATTCGAAGCGGCTTATTTTTTTCATTGTCCTTCAGAACCCTGCCGACGCCGAACACATTGACGTATTGCGGGGAAATGAACCCCCGTTCCTTAGTCTCGAGCCAAACGTTTGCTCCGTTTCCCTCGACAATCGCTTCATACCAGTCATCTGTCGTCTTTAAATCGTACGGGTACAGCGTGTACGAAAGGATGAACGGATCGGTCATTCGCATGGCGTATAATGCGTTCTTCAATCTCGTAGAAGCTTGTAAGCTATCATAGGGCAGTGCCTCTGCGCTCCGCCTGCTGCTTACGACCAGATCCAACTGCATCTCTTGATCGTCCGTGGGACGAAAGTTCATCTGTTCGTATGCGGCGAAACGCAAGTCAAACCGCTTTATCGTCTGCTCGGCGGCTTGAAGTGCGTTTTCTTTCACTTTGTTAACGATTTTGGATTCGGCAATCCTGTATGAAACAGCGCCGAAAACCGAGACAAGAACGGACATCGCAATAAAAAAAGTCAAAAACAATTTTCTGCTTACGGTATGCGGCACCATGCCGCGAAGCCACCCCAATGAACCTATCATCCTATACCGTCACCCCTGGCATCATACGATGTACCCAGAAGTTCGACAAATCCCCTCATTATCCTCCTGTTACCGCCGAAAACACGGAAGAGGCTGTCTCAAAAGGGAGAACATCTTTAGTGAGACAGCTATTCCCCACAGTTTACAAGAAAAATGGTCGGTCAGGGCGCTCTATCCCTGGCCGACCATTTTCGCTTGTTGGCTTATTGCCGCTCGCTTGAGCAGGTTATGGGCGAGCGAAAGCCACCCGACCTCTAGGCTCACTTTAGGCAAGCCTCGAAGCAGGAACCGCCGGAATCCTCGATTGTTTTTCATTTGTCCGAACACACTCTCAACCTCAACCATGCGCCGGACGGATAACGCTCGTCCTTCCTCGCTGCGAAGTTTCTCCCTTGCCTCTGCCTTATAGCGAAGAAAGGTCATGCTCACTTCAATCTCTCTGTTTCCGTTCGTCTTGCTGCATTTATCTTTGAACGGGCAGCCCTCGCAGTCCGCACTCCGGTAATGGCGTACCCGCAGCTCATAACCGCTTTCGTTCTTTTTCTTGCGCTCTCGCAGGAAGTGAAGTTCACGGCCGTTCGGACATACCCAACTGTCAGTCTCCGGCTGGTATGTCCAATTGTCGATCTTGCTGACGTCTTGTCTCCACGCTTTCGAGTTCTCTTTGTGAAAGGTATTGTATTTGACCAGTGCCTCGCGCTCTTCCTTCTCGAGGTACTCATAGTTCTCTTCGCTGCCGTAACCGGCATCCGCAATGATAGTCTTCGGCAACTTACCCAACGTTTCTTTGACTTTCTCGAGATGGGGAATGAGGCAGCGCGTGTCCGTCGGCCGCTGGTGCAAGGAGTAGCCGACGATGAATTGGTTTTCCGTACCGACCTGGACGTTATATCCCGGCTTGAGCTGACCGTTCCGCATGTGGTCTTCTTTCATGCGCATAAAGGTTGCATCCGGATCGGTCTTGCTGTAGCTGTTACGCTCACCCAGCAGTTTCTGGTGAAGCTCATATTTCTGCTTGCGGGGAAGCAGATCCTTGCGCAGCAGGCGGACGGCTTTCTTGACCGGTTTGTTCTTCGGTTCGTTTTTCAGCTTCTGCTCCAATTTTGCAACGGCCTTCTCGAGCTTGGCGCTGGTCAGTTCGCTGGACTCGCCCAGTTCAGCCAGATCCTTGCCCGCGTTTGACGCATCCTCCAGCAACTCATCCTCTTCAATCTCGGCAAAGAGCGCCTTTACTTTCTCCTCGAGCTTCACCTGGTGCTTAGCGACCGCTTTTCCCCAGACGAACGTATACCGATTGGCATTTGCTTCGATTTTGGTACCGTCGACGAAGTAGTGCTCCAGCTTCACGTAGCCTTCGTCCGCGAGCAGCTCCAGTACAGCCGTGAAGACTTTTTCGAGTACGTCTTTCATCCGCTCCGAGCGGAAGCGGTTAATGGTGCGGAAATCCGGACGCTGGCGGGCGGCAAGCCACATGAAGGGGATGTTCTCCCTGACGGCCTTGGCGATTTGACGGGAAGAATAAATCCGCTGGCTGTAGGCGTAGATGATGATTTTCGTCATGAGTTTGGGGTGGTAGCTGTGGCGGCCACCACCGGGATAGGCTGCTTCGAAGATTTTGTCGTCGATCCGATTAACGGCGTCGTTGATGACGCGAACCACATGATTCTTCGGGATATCCTCTTCCAAATCCATTGGCAGAAACAGTTGGTCCATGATATATTGAGTAAACAAAGAAACCTCTCCTTTTGGTTAGTGGTTGGGTGGTACCTCCATTTTACCAAGGAAAGGTTTCTTTTTGTTTACAAAAATGAAAGAAGGGGCGTCCCTCAGTCATCTACGATGACTTTTGGGACAGCCCCTCTTGAAGCGACTAATTTTTCTCAATCCAAATCTTATCGACATGCAACCAAGCGTTGGCGTCACCCTGAGCAAAAACTCCGAACTTCACGACTTCATCACGGGTGAGTGTTATGTTACTGATCGCAACCTCATGCCAATTCGAATCGGAAGCAAAGACGACGTTGCCTGCCAACGAACCGCCTTTGTCGACGTAAAGTCCGGAGGTCGCGAAGCCGCCGGATTGACGAACTCTCGCTTTAACCGTGTACGTTCCGGCTTGCAGCGATTCGTACCGGTATATATCCGCTGAATAAGGCGATGAATTGTGGATATCGGCATACGCGTTGCTGTTGTCATATGCAACCTTGGTCACAGCCATATCCGATCGAGTCCATCCCCGGAAGCCGTCTTCGAAGCCATGGTTCTGCAGCGAGACGCGGGTAACCGTGACATCGTCGACCTGAAGCGAAGTTCCGCCTTGCGAATCGACATAGAAGCCGAATTTCATCTGGCCATTTGTAACGTTGACGGTAGCCGTCACTTCTTGATAACCGGACGTTTGCGGAATATTGACGAATTGGTCCGCACCGCCGTATTGCTGTACCTCGAGCCTGGCAGTCGTCGGGTTCGCGCCCGTCCGTTTCACTTTTGCCTTGATGGTGTAGGTGCCGTTATCCAATTCCGTCAACGTTTGGTGTAAGCTTTGCTTGTACGCGGCGTTCGAGTAGAAATACAGTTTCTTGGTTCCCGCGTAAACGTCATTTCCGTCAACCCCGTAAGCCGGCGCTTGGCCGGACGGATGCCACTCGGTCCAGTCGTCGATCCCTCCAGTCTCGAATCCCGGATTCTTTGCGATATTGCCGGCATGCGGATTGAATTCAATATAATCAAGGTTGAACGCGCCCTGATCGTCGGCCCGGCGCTCGACCGTGATCAGGTTTAAGCCCTTGACCAGATTCAGCTCGACGTTCCGATTGCCCCAATCATCCCAAGATGTCCTGGCCGGCAACTCCACTTTCCGGGGACTCGTGACGGTATTGTCGTGCCCGTCCTTGACGTCGATCGTCGTCGTTGCCGTGACGCCCGTCGCGTTGGCATACTTTAGGTTAAACCAGTAGCTCCCCGTCTCCGGCGCTTCGACCGCGAAGACGACCTTCGGACCTACGCCGTTAACGACGGCCGCGGCTTCGAGCTTATCCACGAATCCGAAGCCGGAGTAACCGGCATGGTTATTGTTGAACTTCGATCCGATCCAGGAGGCAACCTCCGCCTCATACTTCTTTGAATTACGCGGCGTAACCCGCAGCATCTTGACGTCATGCGGGGCAATAACGGATGCGTAACCGTTCATGTAACCCAAGTCTTGGTGGGCCCACAAGTCCCGGACGTGCGCCTCGCCCGTCAAGCCCAATTCCGAGATGAAATCGATGCTCTTCGCCGCGTCTGCATCGGAGCGGTTAAAGAGCGCGACGACCCATTCGCCATTCGGCAATTGTCCGACCCAGCGCTCCGTATCGCGGCTGGTTCCTTCGACGTAACCGGGGCCCGGATAGAACGGATTGGCATTCCGGTAGATGGGCTTGCCCGCGAGTCCGAGCTTATTCAGCTCGACGATTTCGGAGTTCTGGTAGAACCGCTCGTTGTTGCTGCCGGTCAGATTGATCGTGTCGTATTGGTCCGCGATCGCGATCGGCGAGCCGCTGACCGTAAAGAGCGAGATCGTGGAACGCCGTTCGTTGTCGTCGATGGCAGACGACCCGTACCGATTCATCCGGATAAAGTCGGCGTCCATGATCATTTGACCGCGGCCGGCGATGTCCGAGAAGCCGGTCAGTCCTTGGAACGCATTGCGCCATTGTGACCAGCCGTCTTTCCACGATTGCCCCCGTCCGCTGATATGGTCCCAATCGCCGCCGAACACGTCTTCGTCGATGCGGATCATGTCACCGTATTTCAATTCCGTCTCGGCATGGTTCTGCAAGTACGGCATGACCAAGCTGACGACCAAATCTTCGCCCGCGGCCTCGTGAATCCAACGCAACGCCGTCTGATATTCGTTCCAATGCGCGTTGCCCACCTTGACCGTTCCGCCGTCCGTCCCCGTCTGATACCACGAAAGGAAGTCGATGCGGAGGAAGCTGGCACCGGCATCTTTAAAGTATTGCACGTAGCCTTTGACGAAATCTTCCGCCCCGGCCGGTTGACCTCAACCCAATATAACGAGCGGTCGCCTTGATCCGTAACGAAGCGGTCGCCCGGAAGCGTAATGTTCGACAAGTCCGAACGGGTCGTCGTCGACTGGTTTACGATATCGCCGACCTTGATGTTCGGGTTGTTGATGACCGTCTTCGAAGGGTCTTGGACGGCGGCCGGCGTTACCCACAGCGGATTGTAGTAGACGCCAAATTTTAACCCCTTGCTCCGAACATAATCACCCGTCTGCTTCCACGTGTTCTGCCAGTTGTCGTTATGTTTCAGAACATAACCGTTAGGCGTCGTTTGTGTTGCGCCTTCGATCCAGCCGTCCAGGCTGACCATGTCGTAACCGTAGGGAAGAAACTTTTCGGCTACCCAGTCCACATTGGCCTTCCAGCGGTCCTCCGGGATGGCGACGTTCGTTGAGTACGGATTCTCGTAAGCCATCCAATACATCGGCCCGGCGCCGTGACGCGTATGCTTGCTGTCACGTGCCTGCGCCGCGCCCGAGAACGCCGTCGCCGCTACAAGCAATGCAGTCAATGCAAGCAAGATACGACTCCTTAAGAGAAACATGATATCCCTCCGTTCGAATGTAAGGGATGGCAGCACACAATTATTATGAAAGCGCATTCATCCCTACAATAAAAATACTATAATAATCATCGCACTTTAAGGGAATATCCTGTCTACCTCTCGGGTAAAATCTTGATCATTGCTCGACAACCTGGACCATTCCTCGAGGTCGTGACTTACTTTTAATTACTTGAGCACGATCGTCTGCGCTACGGACGTCGGAGCGAAGTCGGTCTGGAGCAGTACTTTCCCGACGCTCGTATCGTTAAACCACACGTCACGACCCGTATTGAATTCCTCGAACGTCTCGACCTTCCGCAGCGCGATGCCGTTGCGCGTAACCGAGCCTACGTTGAACCCTTCGACTTTCACTTCGGATCGCCACTGACGGTTCGTCACCATCCCGGGGTATGCGCCCTGAATCGGGCCGATGGTCAACGCAATCGTATTGCCGGATTTGACGGCCGTGATCGTCGTCGACGAGTTGACGCCTTTCTCATATCCGTACGTAGTCCCGTCATCCTCGAACAAGGTGAACGTCGTCGTGCCGCCGGCTGCGTGCGGATAAACTTTCAAGTTGTAAAAATCGTCTACCACTTCACCGTCAAAATTCTTATCCTTTCCGAGCGGCACGATCGATCCCTCCTTGACGAATATCGGGATCTTATTTAACGACGCATCATATAGGATCGTTTGTCCGCCAGTATACTTCGCGCCGCTGTTCCAATCGTGCCACGTACCGCTCGGCAGGTAGACCGCGCGGCTTGTCGCGCCGGGCGAATGCACGGGCGCCGTCAGCAGC
The DNA here is from genome assembly GCF_016937515.1 of Cohnella algarum. NCBI lineage: Bacteria > Bacillati > Bacillota > Bacilli > Caryophanales > Paenibacillaceae > Cohnella > Cohnella algarum. The sequence continues at coordinate 3,065,549 of NZ_JAFHKM010000002.1, read as the reverse complement.
GAGGGACCGAACATCCATTGGTCTTGGAGGTTCGCGACATTCGAATCTTTCGGATAGTCTAGAACAAGCGCTTTCATTATTGGTGTGCCATTCTCGTACGTGTCCCGTGCGGCGGAATAAATATAGGGCAGCAACCGGTACCGCTGCTTGATCACATCCTTGACGATCGCTTCCGCTTCGGGGCCGAACGCCCACGGCTCACGAACGTTCGTCGGATCGCCGCATTCGCAGCCATGCGCTCGGAAGACCGGCATAAAGGCGGAAGACTGCATCCATCTGGTATATAATTCAGGCGTCGGCTTGCCGTTGAAGCCGCCCGTGTCGTGCGCGACGTATGGCATGCCGGACAGACCCGCGCTAAGGCCCAGCTGCAGATTGTGCCGGAACGATTCCCAGGATGCATCCACGTCCGCGGTCCAGATTGTCGTTCCGTATTGCTGGATGCCCGAGAAGCCGGAGCGCGCAAGGTTCCATACCCGTTCATTCGTATAACTGCGCTGCGCATCGTAGAACGCTTTCGATTCGGCTAACGCATAAACGTTCTTGATTTTATCGGACGTTCCGCGAGCGAAGACGTCGCCCGGATTCGTAGGGGTCTCCGGTTCATTCAGGTCGATCCACCAACCGCGCACGCCGTCGTCCCACAGCTTGCGGACGTCCATCGTCGAGTTCGGGTCGTTCGTATACCATCTCGCCGCGTTCGGGTTCGTAAAGTCGACCAAGCCCGACGGACCGTACCACGCTTGATAAATTTTCGTCGCCCCGTTCTGTTTCGCGAAGTAACCGTTCGCACTTCCCGGGTTGAAATTGTCCGCCGTCTGTTGGACATAAGGATCCACGATATTGGTGACGCGGACTCCTTTGCTCCGGAGGCTCGCCAGATTGCCTTTCGGGTCGGCGAATCCGCCCGACGTATTCCATGTGAAGTCGAAATAATGGTTGTTCTCGGCCCAATAGACGTCAAGCACGATCCCGTCCAGCGGAATTCCCTTCGCCCGGAATGTATCGACTACCTGGTGCACTTCGTTCCAGCTGTCGTAACCGTACTTGGACTGGACATAGCCGAGCGCCCACTTCGGAGGCAGCGGCGCCTTGCCGGACAGGTCGGAAAACTTCGCATAAACGTCGCTCATGGCCGGACCGTTCAAGAAGTAATAGACCATCTCGCCGTCGGGGGCTGAGAAGGTATAGTAGTTTGAATTCTCTTGACCCATGTCGAAGGCGGTATACTGGTACGTATTGTCGAAGAAAATGCCGTATCCCCCCGTGCTCGCGAAGAACGTGCCCGAGATGTCCGCCGTGTTGCCGCCGTAGCCTCCGACCATCGCATTGTCCATCTCGATCCGCTTGCCGCGGCGATCCAGCGATTGCGCGTGCCGATCGACGCCGAGCCCGTAAAAATGCTCGTTCGGCGGCAGCTTCATATACGCGAAGACGCCGGTCCCGGACGTGTGCCCCAGCCCCCCGATCTCCCGTTCGCCTGCGATCCAATTCACGTCGGTCCCGTCGTAATACGCGATTCGAAACGGTGACTTATAAACCCTTACAGTCAGACCCGAAGATTGGAGCCGGATATATTGGCCCTGGTCGCTGACGGTATAGGGGATCGGTGCGAACGTTTCGTTGTCGACCACGAACGAAGCGTCTTTTGCGAATACGCCGCTCGGCTCCATCCATATTCGGGCGATATCGGACTTCACGAATTCGATCCGTACCTTCGGCGTATTCGTCAAGTTGAACGTGACAGCATTCCCCACTTGTTCATGGGAGACATAGTCGCCCATGAAATGCTGAGCGGGTTCTTGGCGGATAACCGTGACGTCGTCGATATGGACCCAACTGCTCGCACCGGCGTCCGTCCAGAACCCGAACTTGACGGTTTCGCCGTCGCTCCCGACCGCTATGCCGGTTAAGGTAATCTCCGCCCATTCGCTGGTAGACGGTGTCGCAACGGTTCTTGTCCGGCCTCCGAAGTCCGCGTACATGACGCTATTGACGAACGTTCCGCTTCGCCTCACTTTGGCCTTAAGCGAGTAGTTCCCCGCGGTCAGGTTCATGTGCTGGAACAGATCGACCTTGTAGGCGACAGGCGAATACAAGTCGACGTACTTATTGCCGGCCCCTTCGACGCCGATCTTTGCCGCGCCTGTGTCATGCGTCCGCTGCCAGTGTTCGTAATCGTTCGTAAAGCCCGCATTCGGCAAAGGCAGCTCGGCCTGTTCGACCCGCACTTCGTCGATCTGGAGCGAGGTGCCGCCCGGCGACGCGATGTAGAACCCGATGTCCAGCATGCCTGTCGTGACCGGCACGGTTGCCGAGATTTGCTGATATCCGTCCGTGTGCCGGATATTGACGTCGATTCGGGGTGTGCCGTGCAGCGAAATTTCCATGCGCGACGTATCGGGAACGGTGTATTGCTGCTTGACCCGCGCCGACACGATGTACGTGCCGTTCGACAACCCGCCGATTTGCTGGTGCACGCTCTGTTGATATTTGGACTGCGAGTAAAAATAAAGCTTCCTCAAACCTGCGTAGACATCGTAACCGTCCACGCCGTACGCGGGAGCCTGCCCCTCCGGATGCCATTCCGTCCAAGGTGCCAACTCCCCGGTCTCAAAGCCGGGATTCAAAACGAAGTTGTCCACGGGTGCCGCCGAAACCGTTCCGCCCCGGGCAAGACCGGAAAGCAAACCAGAGACAAGCAGGGCGATCATCGCGATCTTTGTCAGCCGATTGATCTGCCCCATCTTAGACACTGTTACTGACATCATCCACCTCCGTAAACCGGCAAACTGCCGAAGTGAAAAAAGCACACGCGAGATTCAAGAAGCCGTTCAGTCCCGACAATCGAAAGTATACTTTTGTTTTGGTACCCCCCATTACTTCAATCTATGAAGTAATAAAGAGCAAAAGGACATCGTTTTTCGATGTCCCGATAATATTCAAACATGTAGATCATGAGTAATCTTTCTGGATATCTATACTTGCAGCTTGACTGGCCGTATTTTTGCCAGCCATTTTTTTCGAATCCTGAAAAATATTCGACGCGGTCATCGCCAACCCGAACGTTTGAATACTTTGCTTTCGACCAAGCCGCATGCCCCAATCAGCCAAGCGTCCTCCCCTAGTTGCGACAGGTGCAAATCGAAAGGTTGGCGAAACTCGGATTCTCCGAGCCGCCTCCGGATGCCTTCCATCAGGTATTGGCTCCCGCAAAGACCTTCTCCGCCGAGCATGATGGCCTGCGGGTTGAATAGATTGATCAAATTGCGCAATCCGATACCCAAGTACTCGCCCCGGCGAGTCAAGATCCCTCTCGCGCATTCGTCTCCTTCGCCCGCAAGAAGGCAGACCGATTCGGCGCTCACCTCATTCAACTCTTTCAATCGCGTCGGATGAGTTTCATACACGATCGCGCGATAGGCTTCGCTCACGACGAATTTATCCGACGCATACAGTTCCAAACAACCTCGCTGGCCACAATAACAGACGGCGCCGTCTCCTTGAATGACGGTATGCCCGAACTCGCCGGCGTCGCCATTCCCGCCCGTATACAACGTATTTCCGAGCATTATGCCCGACCCGATCCCGGGACCGACGGTTACCGCGATAAAGTTTGAATACCCCTTGCCGTGACCGACCCACTTCTCCGCCAAGGCGTACACGTTCGCGTCATTGTCCAAATAGACCGGAACGCCCAGCGCTTCGCGTAACTTCGTAAATTCGAGGTTTTCCCAAGACAGGAAGGGGAACTGACCACTTTCAATGTACTCCGGTCAACCAAGCCCGAGACGGCGATTCCGACCCCAAGACACTCCATCCCCGCCTCGCGCAACGGTACCGACAGTTCCCGAATCGACTGAATCATGATGTCATTGACAGGCCCGCTCTCGGTCGGCAGGGCGGCGAATTCCGCCTGGATTCGTTCCAGAATCGTTCCGTTCAAGTCCGACACGCCAAATTCGATGCAACTTTCTTCGATCTTGGCGCCCGCGATAAAGTAACGACCGTTGTTGAACTGAAGCATCACACGCTTGCGGCCGGCGGAAGAGGAAGCCGTTCCCGCCTCCCGAACAAGTCCATCGGCCAGCAATTCTTCGACGATGTACGTGATGGTCGATAAACCGAGCTCCGTGGCGGCTGCAAGCTCCGTCCGTGATATCGGTCCGTCGTCACGGATCCTCCGAATGACGAGCGAACGGTTCAATTCTTTGACGAATTCCATGTTGCCCTTCAACGGCATCTCCACAGCGTATCCCCCCAAATCTGTTCAAGTCGCACCGGCCCTGGCAGCAGATCCACCCCCTGCCGTTAGGCTCAAGCTCCATTTTACGCCATGATCAGTCGACGCGGAAAGCCGCCCGGGTACATATAAAGAAGAACAAAGGCCGTCCCCCTTCGGAGACGGCCGCGTCTAGCTTACTTTCCGTTCGTTTTGCCTTTCTTCGTATCCTTGTCGATGACGATCATCTCCCAATAATTCAAAGAAGGTAAGGTGATCTCGAGGTTCGTGCCGTCCCACTCGTAGTCCAATGCCTTGAGGAGACCTCCTTCCCGGTCGGGCGAAGCCGCGTAGACGGAGAGACGCGGCACTTCTTTCGAGGTCAACCCGAGCGGATACGTAACTTTCAAGTTCGTCATCGTCTTCGGTTCGGCCGCGGCATTGCGCCAATTTCCGTCATTTCCGATCAGATTCACGAGATGGATCACTTCGTATTGTTCGAATCCTCCGTTCGCGTCGTTGCTTCGAACGATCGTCATCAAAGCGTCGGCTGCTCCATCATGGCTTGTCGCGACGGCCTGCCCTTGGGCATCCGTAACCGTGACGGCCTTTTGTCGGTCTTCCACGCTGTCGTACAACAGATTCTCGTACGCGGTAAAGAACTTATAGTATTCTTTCATGGCCGATTTCAAGGAATTCTTCATTTTCTTGCTGCGATTCGGATAGTATTCATGCGCGAGCATGTTCGGTCCTTCATCGATCGATTCTGAAGTGCCGAGTTCGATGTGCGTCGCCCCCATGGCGGCAAGTGCGGCATCCATGAGCCGAACGGATGGCTCGTCGAAGAAGCCGATTGTCATGCTCTTCAGCGTGATGCTTCCTTTGTCCGTAGCCTCGTGTTTGAGCGTGACCGTATGTTCACCGGCGGACAGATACGGCACAATGTAGTAGACATCTTCGTTAAATGCGTCCCCGTTGCCCGTCGGCGAGAAATAAATCTTAACCGGTGTTCCGTCTGCGCCGGTAACGGGTTCGCCGTCGATATATAGCGTCTTCGTCGATGCCACCCCGTCGTTAGCGTACGAGAAAATCAAAGACGTCTCGCCGGGTTGGTCATTCGAAATCGGGAACGTGATCTCGTCGCCGACATGGCCGAAATTCAATAGCAAATCTTTATAGAGAACCATGGACGGGCGGTAGTCCGCTTTCTCGGCGTGCAGTCTGCGGCTTCCCACGTCCAAATAATCCAATTCGATTCCTTGATCGTCACGGTCTTCAAGTCGAAGCATGATGGTATTCGTTCCTGAACGGAGAGCGAACTCTTCCGTTATGACCGTCTCCCAGTCGTCACCGGTATGCGGGAATGCAAGATCGGTTTGCTTCGTTCCGTTGACATAAACGCCGCGAACGGCTGTCTGTCCGGATTCGCCGCGGTTCCGGTATCGCCATCCGAGCGAAACGTTCTGCGCTTTCGGGAGTTCGACTGAGAAGGTCAGGAAATCATTCTCGTCGCCGAACCCGGTCACCGATCCCGTCGAGACGGAAATGCCGTGGTCTTCCGGTAACAGGATGGCATCCTCGACTTCGGTCTCGATGCCCGCGGCAACCATGCTATCCAAATTGATATATTGACCCTCGGATACCATCGTCATTTCGACCGTGTGCGGACCTGGGGCTAAGTCGACCTTCACGCCTTTCTCTGCCATGCCGCCGTCCCAGCCGCCGGGGGTTGCGCCGAATACGACATCGTCAGCCGCTAGAACGCCGTCGACGATTATATCGAAGACCGGATTGTTGCCGCTTCGATAGTTGATAAGTATTTCTTTCGCGGAGCGGAGCGTCTCGAATTGAAACACGACGGTCTGTCCGGCGTGACCGTGATTGTCGGTCTTGCCGAGCGAAGGCTGAACACCACCCGTCTTGACGATCACCGGCTCCCAGCCGATGTCGGCGGTTTCCGCCTCGACCGTCGTGCCGTCGATCACGGCTTTGTCGATTGCAATACCGGTTTGCGTCGAGTCTGTTTCCATCTTAATGGTCAACGAATTGGACGGGTGAGTCGCCGATACGTATAACGGAATCGTCGCCTCCCTCCATGTCTCGCCCGTTGCGGGTAACGCCAGTGTACCTGCCTTCTTACCATTTAGATATACGCTGCGGACGGTGTCGGTGCCTTGGTTTCGATAAGTCACGGTCAGAGGATATACGCCGCTGCTTGCCACAGCTCCCCAAGCCATACGAATGTAATCGCCCTTCTGCATGAAACGGTCCGCATAACCGGGATCGCCTCCGTCACTCCCGATCGATGCCGCGCCCTTCCTCGACATGGACTCTGCCGTTACACGCTCCCCGCCGATCTGCAAGACTAGAAGCTGGATGGATGTTTCCAGCTCTCGAATCGGCATTAACTGCAAGGTATTGACTCCCGCTTGCAAAGGCATCTTCAGCCGCTTCTCCATCCACGAGCCGTCCGACGCTTCGAAAGTAAGCGACTGCGAAACGCCGTTAAGTCGGACTTCGTATTCAAGCGTTTCGTTCGAACGGTATATGAAGACGGCCTCCTCGTCGCCAGCCGTGTCGCGCGCGCCGGTCCAAACCACGGCGTCGCCCGACTGTCCGAAGTCATCGAGCCATTCCGCGCTCTTTACGACTCCATTCGTCCGAACAGATGCGCCTTCCGCTTCGAGCTTCATGCTGTACGATAAAGCATGCAGATTCACGTAGGTCGACTCGCTTCCAAGTGTGACCGTCACCGTATGTTCGCCTGCGGTAAGTGCCGCTTCCGTCTCCGAAAGCCCCCACCAATCCTGCCCGTACCAACCGTTATTGTCCAATCCGACCACATAACTCGCACCATCGTCGATTTGAAGCGACGCCGACGTATTGTCCGTTCCGGTTCGGTACCAAAGGCCGAGCTTGTAAGTGCCCGTCTCAGGTACGCTGACCGTAAACGACGCTGATTTGCCCGACTCGCCGTTGAAATTATCCGTCTTCGCGGTATCGCCGTTGCCGGCCGATGTTACGCCGCCGGTCAGAACCGCACTGTCAACACGAATGATGCCGCTCTCGGTCAGGATACCGTCCAGATTCAGAAACTGTCCGTTCGTCGTCAGAGCCAGACGAACGGTGTTGACGCCTTCGCGAACGGGCAGTCTGACAGTACGCCACGCCCATTTTCCATCTACGGCCCAACCGCCGGTATTCGGGAAATCCACATCCTGCACCTTCACGTCATTGACGAGCAATTCACCGGCAGCAGCATTGTCGGATGCATATTGGAGGACGACCGTCTTCTCGCCCGCTTCGGTTGCCGTCAAGTCAAACGTGACAGAATCCGGCGCCTGACGGATGTTATGGACGTACGATTCCGTCTCCGAACCTTCATGCCGCTCGATAACGGCCGTCTTCGAGGGTTGCCAGCCGTAACTAGCTTTCTCCGCCTCATAACGCATCGTCAATACTTCGGCATAATCCAGCTTCAAGCCGGTATCGGAGACACCGTTCAGTTTCAATGTCACGCTGTTCGAACCTGCTTTAAGCGGAATGGTGATCGGAGCCGTATGTTTGAAGAACTCCCAATTACCGGTTGCGGGAAAGTTCAGTCCCGTGTGAACGAGTTCCTGATTCACGTACACATCCCGTGACACGCCGTTCGATGCAACGCCGTATCGGAAGACGATCGGGTATTCTCCGTCTTGTTCCGCCCTCACTTGGAATGTCACATAGTCTCCGTCCGTCTCGAAGTAATAAACGTGACCGTATTTATCGACTTTACAACTGATGAGTTCAGCATACTCGGCCTCGTATTCCCGTGCTTCATCCATACCGCTGACAACCAAGCTGTCAACGTTCAACCAGAGATCGTTCGTATTCAATTGCAGCCTGATTTCGTTGGCGCCTTGACGGAGTGCGGCCCGTACCGTTTTTTCCGCGACCGGGTTGCCCCAGCCCGTTCGTTCCTCGAAGTCAATCGTTCCTTCGAGCGGCGAACCGTTGACCGTCAACCGGCCGATCGGGTGACCGCCACCGTTGTCGTGGCCGTATTTCAACGTCAGGTCGTAAAGCCCTTCAGCAGGTGCATCGACGGTCCATATTATTTGATCTTCATCCTTCTTGCCGAAATCGCCTACCCAACCCGGAACCCGATTGATACGGGAGACGAACTCGACCGTACGGGCGACGTTGTCGAGATCCTCTGCGCGATACGTATCGCCCGTCGCTTGTTTGTAGTTCATGTAGCCGGCAATGACCATCGCCTTATTCCCGTTCTTAGCCCTGGTATCGTCGATGACGCCCTTCAAATCTCGGTAATTGTCTTTGTCCGACCATATCTCGCTGTAATCGAAATCCGTCTTTACGTTCGGCCCGGTTACCTCCGAATAACCGGCGTTGCCGCCGACCATGTTGAACGTGACGTCATTCTTGCTGGGATTGTTGACGGTCAATGCATCTTTCGTTGCGTTAATTAATTCGTCGTAACTCCTCGCGTAATACCTTTCGTTGCCTTCGTAGTCGTAGAGAAAATCGTTGTCCGAAGCGCCCCATTGGTCCAAATGGATGCCATCGAACCCAAACGCATTGACCGAACGGTTGAACTCCCGCGTAATATAGGCCTGCCATTCCGGATTACCGGGGTCTTGAAGGTATAAGGCCGAGGGCACCCAGTCGAAAAAGAAGCCGTACTGATATTTCAGCGGATCGGGATGGGGGAATTCCGCGTGCTTCTGATAGAGCCCCCACTCCCGTTTTACGCCGAAATCTTCGTATTGCTCGCGTGCGGCATAGTTCATCTGATAGGCCATAGCTGCGGAACCGTAAAGTTGCGCCGCGGCGACTTGCTGTTTGACCGCCGCGGGATAAAGCTTTCTCCCGAGCAAATCGTCATAAGATGTGTCCGCATGAATCTCCGCATCGATAAAGTGTCCGTTCTCGTCTCTCAGCGGTTTGCCGTTCTCGTCAGTCTTTGAATAAACGGATACGTCGTGACGCCACATCCAATCGTAAAACTGATAACCGTTTATGTAATACTCTTGAGACAATTCCTTGATTTTCGCTTCGCTTTGTTCCGGAGTCTCGTTCGGAAATTCGGACGTATATCCGTATCTTGGGAAGTGCGTCCAGTCGCTGGATACGTCAACGGCGGCCGTCTTATAATCGTCCGGATTACCTTTGATGTAAGCCTTAACCAGATACCCTCGGAAATCGACGGCAGGCGGCGTCCATTTCACGGTCAAATTCGAGTCCGCTTGCCGCAGTACCGTAATGTTCTTCTCAACCTTACCCGCCAATTGATTGACAAGGTAAAACTCGAGCACGAGCTTGCCGCTCCAATCCGTGGATTCGTTGAAATGAAGTTCGAATTCCGCCGTCTCCCCCGGATTATAGCGCGACTTTCCGGTCACGATCTTACGGATCGGTTCGTCTGGAACCGCCTTCCGGTCTGCCGCGGCTGTTTTGTTGCCTCCGCCTGCTTCGGAACCGGCAGCCGTCGCCTGCCTAACCGGTAGCGCCGTCTGCATCAACATCACAACTACAAGCAGCAACCCAATAGCCTTCCGTCTCGTCCCTTTCATCATTCATCTCCTCAGGGTTAATATAGATTTTCGTATTTCAGTATGCATCCTGCCAAGCCGGAAAGTAACCGCTTACATTCAGGATCGGGTGTCATATATTCACATCTTTTGGTAGATCCGTTTATTCCTCAAAAAAAAAAAAAAAAAAAACGGCAGAGGTTAACACGTAACCACTGTCGCTCTTTCGTTTTTCTGTTCACTTAAACGGTAAACGTCCTTACCGAAGCTTGAAGTCGCTCGGACATTTCTTTTAATTCAACCGACAAACTGACTAGGCGGTCAGTGACGTTTTTCTGCTCTTCGGTGCCGGAAGCCATCTCTTCCGTCGATGCGGAGGTCTCCTGAGACGTACCCGCCACATGGCTCATGACACCTTGCAATTCCCGTTCGACCTCTTCGAGTGTGTGAACGGATTGCTCCAGTCCCCCGAGCTGTACGTGAAATTCACCTATGCTGGATTCCATATGGCGAAAGACGGTGGTCGCTTCAGAGACCGATTTATGCTGTTCGACAAAAATGGGCTTCGCGGCGTTCAGGAACTCGGTCGTCTCGTTCATTTCCTGCTGAATACCGCCAATCATCCCTTCGACTTGTTCGATCGACAACTTCGCTTGCGCGGCAAGTTGGCGAATTTCATCCGCGATAACCATAAATCCTTTCCCGACCGCCCCCGCCCTTGCAGCTTCGATCCCGGCATTCAAGGAAAGAATATTCGTCTTCTTCATAATACCGTCCATGACGACGATTACTTTGCGAATCGATAGAATGCTCGCGGCAAGCATATTTATTCGTTCAAACACACCTGCAAGCATGGCTTCAGACTGTTTGTTCTTCGCCGTCATTTGGCCCATATATGTCGTCCCCTCCAAACTGCGATCGCGAATGGCGTCAGCCATTCCGCGGATGTGGGAAGCGACAGATTTTAACGAATCCATCTGCTCGTGTAGGTCTCTCGTTTTCTGATAACCCGCTTCGGCAGCTTCAGCCTGTTGCATCGATCCCGCAGCGATTTGCGCGGTCGCAGCGACTAATTCGCCGGTTGTCATGGCCGAACGTGCCGACACCTGTTCCAGCGTCGTGGCTGCCGACAGGACGGCAGAAGTTGCATCCTTCGTCTGTAGCAATAAACTGCGAATGTTATGCAGCATCCGGTTAAAACTGCCAGCGACCCGGGCCAGCTCATCCGTTCCTCTGACCGGGACGCAGACCGTCAAATCTCCGTCCTCCGCTTCACGCATGGCGACCATGAGGCTATCCAGCGGCCGGCTAATCCGGCGGGCCGCCAAGAAGGATACGGCCGAGCTTGCGAGTGCGGCAGCCAGGGCGCATATGACAATCCAAATCCGCAGGTCCGCAATATCACGTGTTACGAACTCGATCGGGGTTGCCGTCATCAATGTCCAAGCGGTCATAGCCGAAGCATGGGAACTTGCAATCGACTTCTTACCACCCACAACCGTCTGACCTTCATCAGGCCTACCCGACGAGATCGGGCTAGGTTCACCGATTCTCGCCATGTCGCGATGAGCAACGACATTTCCTTGCTCGTCAACGAAGAACGCCTCGCTGTCTTTGTGGAGCTTCAGATCTTCAAGCGTCTGAAGCAACGATTCGCTGCGAATTTCCATTAGAATGATGCCGACCGTCCGATTACCGCTTAACTGTTTAAGCGCTTTCCCAAGTACGATAACGGGCGATCCTTTCAAATACAAGTCCGAATTGATGCTTGGTGCGATCCCGAAGTAGACGGTTTTCCCCCCTGCTTCCTGGATACTGGCATAAAGGTCATTATTCCGCTCTGCTTCCGGGACGCGATAGAAAAGCGGCAACTGCGACTCGAGTCTTTCGTCGGACGTGATGTAATAGGTACCGGCGATCTCCTTAAGCGGAGCAATGAGTTCTTTCGTGCGATCGCTGGCGCGTTTCACCTTCTCCGACACGCCCTGATTCGTGCCGACGGCGTTCAAAGCTTCCTGGACATCCGAGTCCATCATGAGTTGGAGCGCCAGCCGGTCGTACTGGGCAAGTTGAACTTCCACCTTCTCCACGGCTTGCCGCACCGATTGGGCTGACGCTGCTCCGACTTTCTCAAGAATCATGCCTGAAGACTTCATGTAAAGCACTGAGCTAACGAGCGACATAGGAAGCAGAGTCAGCACGAGCAAAACGGCCGTTAATTTAAATCGAATAGAACGAAAATCCGGCAGGAATGGCTTAATTCGTGTCGGCAGTCTCATCAGGTTGTCCTCTCCCGTCGCGCGTAAATTTGGCTTTGAGAATAGTGTAGTCGACGGGAGGTGTGGCGAAACCGCTTTATTTTTCGATATTCGTGTCTTTTATTCCGAAGTTGGGTCGAGAAGCGCATCGATCTGAAGGACAGCCTGATCCAACGCCTCTTCGATGTCCTTGTCTCGTACAAAGATATCCTCTAGCGTATCGTTGTAGATAACTTCTATCTCGTTCCATTCCGCCAAGGGCGGGCGATAAAACGCTTTTTGAATACCGGTGATAAAGGGCATCAAATACTGACGATCCGGATGCTCGCCCAACGCTTTCGTCTCGGCTTCCAGTGCGTCCATATTTACCGGTATCAGGTTAGCAGTAAACAAACGTTGTTGCGTTTCTTTCCGCGTCATCCACATCATAAACGTCCAAGCCTCCGCTTTGAATTGGGCACCCTTGGTCATGACGAGACTTTCTCCGCCTATAATCGAGCCATAAGGACCGTCTGTGGGGAACGGCGCCGTCCATGTCTCGGCGAGCAGATCCGAATCCAAGCTGGACGAATTCATCATAATACTATGATACCACGGCCCCTCGTCGATCATCAGGAGATGGTCGGACTTATAGATATTGTTCCAAAGATCGCCGTTGCCGACGAACATATTGGGATAGATGATGCCTTGTTTGTACAGATTCAGCAGCGTCCTAACGGCCTCAACGCTTGCATCGCTATTTAGATAACCATTCGTTCTGGTAAATCGCTCGTCCGCAAGCTGCCCGCCGAGTGCCGTAAAGTATGGCAGGCTATGCCACAAGCCGATGCCGCCCATTCCGATAACGTAACCATTGCTTTGTGCTAACTCAATCACCTCTGCCATCGAAGACGGTGGCGTTTGTAATCCCGCTTTCTCCAGCAGTTTGCGGTTATAGATTGCGGCTTTGGCAGCCATATTGAGCGGAAGCCCGTAAACATGTCCGTCAAATCGATTCGAATCCAACATGGGTCCGCGAAGTCGCGATGCATGCTCCTCGAAGCTTTCGTACCCCTCTAACGGCTGGAGCAGTCCCCGACTCGCGAACAGCGGTATCCAGGAGTAATCCATCCGGATGATGTCCGGCGACTTGCCGGCCGCGACCCGAGCCATTAGAGCGGATAAGTACTCTTGGTTGTGGGTCTGCCGTATAGATTCTATCCGAATATCGGGATACGCCGCTTCGAAAGCAGGAATGATCTCGTTCTCGAATACGCTCGTTTCCTCGTCACTGTAGGTATGCCAAATCACGATTTTCTTGCTGCCGATCTCGCCCATTTTCTTAACCTTTTCGGGGTCGTCAATGATCGAATCGCCCATGCACCCGGTAAGCGAAATCATCATTGACAACCAAACGATGGCAAGCTTTCGCATCATTCGGCATTCCCTCCCGCGCCCCAGAACCCATCTGCGGACGCCATCTGCTTGTCGCGATAGTCGACCGGCGAGCACCCTGTCATTTTCTTGAATAATTTGCTAAAGTACTTCACATCATTGAACCCGGATTGTTCCGCCACCTCATACACTTTCAAATCAGTCGTTACAAGCAGTTCCCGAGCCTTCTGGACGCGCAGCAAAATGACATAGTCGATAAAATTATGTCCCGTTATTTTCTTAAATAGAATTGAGAAGTAGTTCTTGCTTACGTGCACGGCATCCGCAACTTCCTGCAGCGTCAGCGATTCCAAGTACCGCGCATTGATGTAATCCAATGCCCGATCAATCGGATTACGCGCCGCTTGGTTTGTTTGAACTTCCGTCTTATGCTTGCGCAGTTCGAAGATCTGTTCCTTCAGCAAGCGGGACAATTCCGGAAGCGATTCCGTCTTGAACAAGCGGTCGAACGACTCGACAAGCGCATAGGGGTCAACGCTGTGTTTGTACATGAGGGATAGGACACGGCAAGCTTCTTCCTTGAGCACCGCCGGTGAAATGCCGCCGTTCTCCCATTCGGAACACCATTCCCGAAGCGATCGGTCGATACCCGATTCGTCTTCATCGGCTGCATACGGCAGTAATGTCGACGGCAGACGCTTTCCGGCTGCTCGAACATACACGGGATCACGGTGATCGTAAATGCCGGCTCCCTTGAAGAACCCTCGCTCGGCTGCCTCTCGGCTGGCTAGAAAGCACTCCCTTAAGGAACCGTGGCCGCTGCCAGTCGTATGACCGATCGTAACGGTGACGTCCGAATCCTTTTCTAAAGCTTGTTTTAACTTAGATATCTCTACCGCTTCAGGGACTCCACTCGGCAACACGAAGAATAACTCGTTCTCTGCGGTCTGGATGGCTACCCCATTCGGAACGACGCGATAAAAGGAGTCGACCAACTGATCGAGCAGTACTGATTTAAAGAGGTACCCTTGTTGTTCTTCGATTGCGTAAACTCGATTCAGTTTTACGTACATGGCCCGATACAAGCCCATAACCCAAGACGGATATCCGTCTTCCGGAAGGTGCTCCGTTCTATGGACGAGATGCCGTTTCAGTTCTTGTTCGAAGCGCATGCGATCTCGCACCGACATTTCATTCGGTCTCTGATGCAATCTTTCTTTTCGCTGCTCTTCAACAAGCAACTCCTTGCATTTTCGAATAACAAGCAGCAGTTCTTCCGGTTCGAGCGTATGCTTCAAAATATAATCGATTGCCCCGATTTTAAGCCCTTGCCGGACATACTCGAAATCGTTGTAACTGCTGACCAGCACGACTTTGATCCGCGGGTTGACCGCCATGGCGCGGCTTGCGAGCGTCAGACCATCCATGATCGGCATCTTAATATCGGTAATCAGGATATGGACGGATTCGCGTGCGATTACTTCCAGCGCCTCGGCCCCGTTCGCACAATCGCCGGCAAGTTCGATCTGTTCAGCCGCCCAGTCCACCGAAGCTTTGATTCCCATTCGGATGACAGGCTCGTCGTCAACGATGAGTGCTCGCCACTGCATCATGATAATTCTCCTCCCAGCTGATCCGGTCTGGCACACAGTACAATCCGGGCAATCACACCGTCTTTCCCTAGCTCGAGCGATAAACTTGACCCGCGGGCATAGTACAATTCAATGCTTTCGTGGACATGTCGCAACCCGATTCCGGTTTGGCCGGATTCGACTGCAGAACCTACTGATTCTACAAGCCACGATTTCTCCGGCAGAATCCCGCCCCCATTATCTTTCACGGATATTTCGACGGCTTCTCCCGATTTAACGACATTTACCTCTATCACGCCGTCCTTATCCATTGGCACAATGCCGTGAAAGATCGCGTTCTCGACCAACGGTTGAATCAGCATCCGCGGAATGATAAATGACGAAGCTTCTTGGTCCATCCGGACAACTAACTTAAATTCCCGATTATAGCGAAGTTCAAGTATCACCAGATATTTCTCGATAATGTCGAGCTCTTCTTGAATGGTTACGAAGTTTCCTTGCCGCCCCATATTGGCCTCCAGCAGCCTAGTAAGCGCCGAAATACCTTCGTATGCCTTCTCCGATTCGCCGTATTTAATCAACCATCTTATCGTACCGAGCGTATTGAAGAGAAAATGGGGGTTAATCCGGTGGATAACTGCACGAAGTTCCGCATCCTGCTTTTGTTGCTGTTCCCGTGCCACCTGATCCATCAACTGGTTAATGTCCGAAATCATCTTATTGAATTGATGGCTCAATAGCCCGATTTCATCTCCCGACATCACATCTGAACGAACGGACAAATCGCCTTTCTGTACCAGCTTCATCTGCATCGTCAGACGTTTAATGGGAAACGTAACACGATTCGCGACAATAAGGCCCACTGCGATCCCAAGCAACGTAAATCCACCGAAGGAGAGGAGTGCGTTGCGCTGTAACGAGCTTAGTTTCTCCGTAATCTCGGCAACGGGCACCGTCCCTACGAGAATCCAACCGTTGCTCAACATTTGCTTGACGCCGTAGTGACGGATGCCCTCGTGATTAAATTCAAATTCGACCAATTCGTTTCCGAGAATTCGGTTTCGGAGTTCGAGGTTCGGCACGATTTTGCCGATATGTCCGCGATCGGAAGCAATCATGATCTGCGCTTCTTCGTTCACGACGATGAATTGCCCCGTCCGCCCTAACTTCATCTCTTTCACTTTATCAATCAAAGATCGACCGTTCAGGTTTACGAGCACGTAACCAATCATTTTATCGGCTTGGAAGTCAATCATCGCGCGCCCGATCGGAAGCACCATTTCGGTATAGTCTCCACCATTGCTCAGACTGTCTGCCTGGACCCATCCCCATACGAGTCCGCCCTGCTTCATCCGGGCCTCGGCTGTCCAGGATTGTTGAAGCAGATCGTATTCCGCAAGTTTGATTTTGGAGAATGCGCCGCTCCCCCAGCCAGTCTCGTCATCTTTAAGAATGTACGCAATGTTAACGAACGAGCTGGAATAGACAACATTGTTCAAATAAGACTTCATGTATTCCTCGTCTTCGATCCAATCAGTCAAATCCGTGATGGTTTTCGGACTGGATGCAACGACTTGCTGAATTCGCCGGTCGCTGTAGATCAGATCGGAAATGTCGCTCCCCGCGTTCAAGATGAATGACAGCGCGTCTGCCCCTTGCCGAGCAATTTGGATGGAGGATTCGCGGACATTTTGCTTCACGGTACCCCCAGCCGTTAGATAGAACGAGAAACTCGTAAATGTGGTCGGGATCAGTATAACGAGCACGAAAGCCAAAACCATTCGAGTAGTAAACGACATGCGTATCGCCGGCCGATGATTCATATCTCGCGGACCTCCCTTCTGACTCTATTGTAGTGGAACGCCGGTTCAGGGCAAAAAACAATATTTCCCTAGTGCGCCCGCAACGACGGAAAGACGCCCTGTTTCGGCGTCTTATCGTTCGTCGCATTCCTCACGATTCGTATTCAATTACAATCATGTCCCAATACTTCAGGGTTGGCAGGCCCAATTCGACCTGATCGTCCCGCTGCTCGAATTCCAATTGTACCGGTGAACCCCCGTATAGATCAGGAGTAGCCATCCATACCGCACGTACCTTGCGATCCGTTTCGACACTCACGGCAAGATCCGAGATGAGTTGCGGTTCTGCCTGCGTCGCATTCGTATCGTTCCACTCCATCGTCGTGGCGGAAGTAAAGTTGATCAGGTGGAGGATATCCTGGTCGCCTTTGCGCTTGGCGAACTGCCACACCTTACCCGATTCGGGCTGCGTCGACAATCCGATGACGGTCGACGTAACCGGAATCTCGATTTCTTCGACGCCATCCCGGAGCAAATTCTGATAGGCTGTCAGGAAATCATAATAAACCGTCAACTGACGCTCAAGCTCTTCCGTAATCTTTAGGTTTTTGTGCGGGAAATATTCCTTAGACAACATGTTTTCGCCCAGTTCGAGGTGAGATGCACCCGATGCGAACATGACGGCATCCGCGAGCAGGACGCCCGGCGCGTTAAATTCGCCCTGGCTATTGGAATAGTTATAGTTCATATAAGCGGCGAAGACGGTATTCAGCTTTCCCTTGCTGAACTTGAGATTCTGATCAACAATTTCCTTCAGATTCCGAAATTGCGGGTGGCCGCCCCATACTTCGGTGTACAAGAATTTGACCGGCGTCTGGGCAATGAACGCTTGCCCGAACTGACCGACGGCATTCATGACATAATCGACGTCGACCGCTTCTTTTGCAGCAAGCAGGAATGATGCGTAAGCTTCCTGAAGATTTACCTTATTCCCCTCTGCATCGTACAGCGTGCCGCGATCCCCTAGTTGATCGACGTGCCAACCATCGAACGGCAGATGCTCGAACGTTTCTTTCTCCGTCCGGAACAAGTATTGCTGCCATTCTTCGTTCGCCGGATTGACCAGCATAATATTGCTTGCCCAACTGTCCGGCAGCGGGTGATGGTCTTGATTGCGGCCGAGCGGATCCTTGAAAAGTCCCCACTCCCGCTTGACGCCGTCTTGCTCTGCATCTTCGTATGCGCCGAATAATAAATTGTAATTCATCGCCTTCATATTTTTGCCGTGCGCAAGGTCAATATATCGCTTGACGGTGTCGAACGACACGGGTCGGTTGGCGATATCCGGCCATTCGGCCGCCGGCTTGCCGCTATCCGTCTTTAGCGGGATGTGGTGCTTCCATTGCCAGTCGTAGAACTGGAGGCCGTTAATCCGGAATCGATTTAAGCGCTCGATGACCGCTGCCTGTTCAGCGTCGTCCATGGCCATGAAATCAGCCAAATAACCGTATCGAGGGAACTTGCCCCAATCGGAAGACACATCAACGGCAATGTTCTCATGGTCGACGATATCTTTATCCTGTTCCAAATAAATCTCAGTCATATACCCTTTGAAATCGTCCGTCGGCGGCGTCCACTCCCACGTTAGTTCAGGCGACCCGTCCCAATTCAAGGCCTTCTCTTCGATGACCTCATCGAGGTGCCGGTATTGGACGCGTATCTTGCCTCCTTCCTGCGAAGATGCCAATTTCAAGTTGTATTGTATCTTGTCGCCCGGCGCATAACGCGCTTTATCAGTTGTTACGTACGTCAGGATCTGTGCTTCTTCGGCTTCCGTAGGTTCGATCGGTCCTTGATTCGCGGTGCAGGAGGCAAGCAATAGAGCTGCGATCGTCAACTTGGAACCGATCAAGGCTGTGCGCATTCGTCTTGATTTCATGATATTGGTTGACTCCCTTGGGTTTGTTATCCTTTCACGCCGCCCTCGTTGAAGCCGGACTGTACGAATTTCTTTTGGAACGTCATATAGATCAGCATGACGGGGAGCAGCGCGATGAGCGAAGCGGCGAACACTTGACCGTAGTTGGTCGCATACTTGTCGTTGAACATCAGTATCGCGATCGGCAGCGTCCGCAGCGCTTCGCTCTTAATGAGCGTGAGCGCAAGGAAATATTCCTCCCAAGTGCCTTGGAAAATGAAGATAGCCAAGGTTCCCATCGCGGGCAGCGACTGTGGTAAATAAATGTTCCAGAAAATGCGCCAGTTGCCGCCGCCGTCAATCAACACGGATTCTTCCAGTTCTTTCGGTATGCTTTCGAAGAAACCGCGGAGGAAGAACAAATTCCCGACGACGCCCCCCGCGATATAGACGAGCCACAAACCACTGTACGTGTTGACAAGCCCGAGGTCCTTCACGATGATAAACGTCGGAATAATATTAATGACGCCTGGTATGAACATCGTAAGCAGGAACAGTCGAAAGATCACTTCCTTACCGGGGAAAGAAAAGCGGGCGAACCCGTAGGCGGTCAACGCGCCTAGGAACAACGAACCGACCATTGCGACGGATGTGACGATTACGCTGTTCATGAAATAATTGACGAAATTGTTTTTGTTCCAAACCGTCACATAGTTCGTCAAGTTCGGGGTGACAGCGAAGACTTGGTCGGGCTTCGGCAACGTATTGGTGCCGAGGAAGAACGTTGTCAAGATCATATAAATAAAGGGAAACACGAACAGGAGAGCGCCTATGATAATGACGGCATAGACGATAACCTTTGCGAGTAACGGGGTTTTCATTTGCGCTCCTCCTTAGAACATTCGTTGTCTTCCGATTTTTTTCATTTGCGAATACGTCAGCAAGAAGACCATGATCCCCATCATAACGCCCATTGCCGAAGCAGGACCAAACTTCAGATTCGAGAATGCTTCGATATAAATCAAACTCGGAATAACTTGGGTCTGGTTCATCGGACCGCCGCCCGTGACGAAGTACACTTGCGGGAAGAAGCCGAACGCACCGTTAATCAAGTTGATCAGGACGAACACGGTAATCGGCCTAAGAACCGGGATCGTGATGCTCCAGAACTTCTGAATGGCGCCTGCCCCGTCGATGTCTGCTGCTTCGTAGAGATCTCTCGGCACGCCTTGCAGCGCGGCCAAGTAAATGACGACGCCCCAGCCGACCGTCTTCCAGATGTGGAATATCCAAATCAGGAGCATGCCGGTCCAGTACTGGCTTCTCCATGCAATTGGTTCCGAGATCAGACCGAGTTGCTTGTGCAGGATAAAGTTGACGAAACCGCCGTCGCCGTCGGCGAACAAATACTTGAACAGAAGCGCTACGATAATCCAGGACGTAACAATCGGTAAGTAGTAGATCGTCCGGAAAGCGATTTTATACTTGACAAACCTCGCATTGATTAAGACGGCGAAAAAGATTGCCAAAAACCAGTTGATCGGTACCGTTGCGACTACGTTGAGAAACGTATTTTTGATGGCAATGAGAAACCTTTCGTTTGGATCGTCAAATACCTTTTTGTAATTGTCCAGGCCGACCCATTCGTTGGTGGCGTTGGGCATGATGCTGTAGTCCTGAAAGCTGACCATGATGTTCTTGATCATCGGGTAAATAACGAATACGGCCGTCCCAAGGATGCCGATCGCGATAAAGGGCAGCACGGCCGCCCATTGCCGTAACCCTGTCTGGATTTTCGTCTTCTGGATCGGTTGACCTTGCTTTACCGGCACGGGGCTGGACATGAGCATCTCCTCCTTTCGTTCTTTGCAGGTTGGGAATGAAGAATCTACTTCACGCCAGCGTTGCCCGGTGAAGTAGCTTCTTCCGCCCGATTAAGCAGCCTTACTTATTCAGAATCGCTTCGATTTGTTGTACCGCTTCGTTCAGCGCGTCCTTCGGTGCCATTTCGCCGCGAATCGCTTTCTCGAGCGAAAGGTTAAAGATGCCCTCCAGTTCGCCCCACTGCGGAATCGGCGTGCGCGGCAGCGCCGTTTCCAGCTGTTGCACATACGTATCGATGAAAGGAATGTCCATTTCTTTCATTTTGTCTGCAGCTTGCTTGTTCGTCGGGATCAAGCCGAGCTCCGCCATCATAAGCTGCGGCTCTTCCGAAAGCATCCATTTTGCGAACGTCCAAGCTTCTTCCGGATGTTTCGAACCGGCGAATACGACGAGGTCCTCGCCGCCGATCACAGACAGGCTGCCTCCATCGCCGGCCGGCATCAGGCCGCGAACCGTTTTCTCCATCGGGTCGAAGCCGGTCGCTTCTTTCTCGCCCATTTTGATGCTGTAGAACCATGGGCCGTCATCGGTCATCAGGTAGTCGCCGCTCATCAGACCGTCCCATGCGCTGGGCTCGCCGCCCAGCATAACCGGCAGTACCAGACCTTTATTGTTCCAGTCGACGATCGTTTCGAGCGCCTTGACCGATGCATCGCTGTTCAGATAACCGTCCACTTTCGTGTAGTCTTCGTTCGTGACCGTGCCGCCCAGGCTCCAGAACCAAGGCAGCATGCCCCAACCGTGAATGCCGGAAATGCCGATGCCGTACTTGCCCTGACCTTTCAGCGCCTCGGCAGCCTTCACGAGCTCATCCATCGTCTTCGGCGCTTCCGACAGGCCGGCAGCTGCGAGCGTGTCCTTATTGTAGATTGCGACCTTCGTGTTCGTGTTGACGGGTACGCCGTAGTAGCCTTCATTGTAGTAGTTGGTTGCCATCGGGCCTTCGAATACGCTGGCTTTCAGCTCCTCGAAACCTTCGAATTTGCTAACGTCCGCAAGCGCGCCTTGTGCGGCGAACTCCGGAACCCAGATAATGTCCATCCGCATCAGGTCGGGCGCCGCATCGCCGGCTACGCCCGCAATGACTTGCTGCTTGAGTCCCTCGTAAGGCATACGGGTGATGTTGAGCGTGATGTTCGGGTAAGCCGCTTCGAACGCCGGCTTGACCTTTTCCACCAGTACTTTCTCTTCCGCGTCGCTGTACGTGTGCCAGTACTCGAGTGTCACTTTTTCCGCCGGCTCGGCCGTTTCCCCGTTGTTTGTAGCGTTGGTGCCGCTGTTGGCCGTGTTCGTGCCGCCGCCGTTATTGTTGTTGCCGCCGCCGCAAGCCGCGAGCGCGAACACCAGCATCAAGGCCAGCATGCCGAATAATGCTTTTCTCTTCTTCTGCATTGTTGCTTATCTCCCCTCGATTTGTTTGAGTACAACTTTATTATGATTGAGGCGGAGAATATCGGTAACCGCTTGCATTACGATCAAGGTGTTCTATTTCTCCATCATTGCCTTTTCAATTTCGGCTTGCGCGCAGAAGGTGTCGATTATTATGACTCCGGGTAATATCGTACACCAAGCCCTCAAGTGAACAGACGATATACGATCGCCTCATACGGCCGAAGAAGCAGCCGATCGATCGGTATCTGCGAAACAGTATCCGAATAGTTCGAAATGACGATAGCGCGATCCCGATGACGCAAATGATCCGGTAATTCAAACAGCGTCTCGTCGGCGAAGAAATTCAAAATGATCAACCACTTCTCCTTGCCGAGCGTGCGGGTATAGGCATAAATCCGTTCATGCTCCTCTAGAATGAGGTCATATCTACCGTAAACCATGATATCGTGTTCTTTCCGAAGCTGAATCAGCCTGCGGTAATAATGGAAAATGGATTCCGGGTCCGCCAGCGCTTCTTCCGCATTGATCGTCTCATAATTGGGATTGACTTCAATCCATGGCGTTCCGGTCGTAAAACCCGCATGCGGAGAATCATTCCACTGCATAGGCGTCCGCGCATTGTCGCGCCCTTTTGCATAAATCGATTGCATCACAAGGGCAGGCTTCAACCCGCGATCTTGGACATATTCGCGATACATGTTCAACGTCTCGATGTCACGATATTGATCAATCGATTCGAAACGCACATTCGTCATACCCAACTCTTCGCCCTGATAGACGTACGGCGTTCCCTTCAGCGTGTGCAACAGTGTCGCAAGCATCTTGGCGGATTGTTTTCTGTATTGGCCGTCATCGCCGAACCGGGAGACCATCCTAGGCTGGTCGTGGTTGTTCAAGTATAGACTGTTCCACCCGTTCTCCGCCAAGCCGACTTGCCACTTATGAAGCACGTCGCGCAGCCCTTTCAACGTCCATGGCTTTAGGTCCCACTTACCGCCAGGGCCCGAATCGACGTCCATATGTTCGAATTGGAACACCATCTGCAGTTCGCCGCGTTCCTCGCCTGTGTAAAGCTTGGCTTGTTCGACGGTTGCTCCGGGCATTTCGCCTACCGTCATGATCTCGTACTTGGAGAGCACCTCACGGTTCATCTCCTGCAGAAATTCATGAATACGGGGACCATTCATAAAGTGCTCCCCGCCCCATGCCATCCTGTCGCTGCCTACGCTCGGCAGTCCCGGTGTCTTGGAGATGCAGTTGATTACGTCCATTCGGAAACCGTCGACGCCTTTGTCCAACCAAAACTTCATCATCTCGTAAACTTCCGACCGCAGCCCGGGGTTCTCCCAGTTCAAATCGGGTTGTTTCCTGGAAAACAGATGAAGATAATACTCGCCGGTCGCTTCGTCGTACTGCCAAGCAGACCCGCCGAAGAACGAGACCCAGTTGTTCGGCTCGAGTCCGTCCTCGCGACCTGAGCGCCAGATATAATAGTCGCGGTACGGCGAGGACTTCGACGAACGCGACTCCAGGAACCAGGCATGCTCGTCCGAAGAGTGGTTCACGACCAAGTCCATGATCAGCTTCATTCCACGGGCATGGATGGCGGAGAGCAACCTTTCCCAATCCGTCATCGTGCCGAACTCGTCCATTATCGCTCGATAATCGCTGATATCGTATCCGTTGTCGTCGTTCGGCGACTTATACACGGGGCTTAACCAAATGACGTCGACACCCAACAATTTCAAGTAGTTTAACCTCGAAATAATGCCCGGAATGTCGCCGATGCCATCTCCATTCGAATCCATAAAGCTTCGCGGATAAATCTGATAAACGACCGCTTCCTTCCAGAAAGCCTTCTTCATTCTGACCACTCCTATCCATGTCATTTCCCAAAGTATGAAGGAACGGAGGCGCTTGGAAAACGTCGATAAATCTCCGAAAATCAGAATAAAGTACACCAACAAACCAAGCCGCCGTATCGGCTTGAACCCATACGGCGGCTTTCGGTTGGCTATGCTTTTGATGTCGGATGTATGGGTTCCATCCTGCCGCTAATTACTGCAGCACCGGGGTTCGGAGCGGCCCAACGGACGGCATTGCCGATGACCTTCAGCACCTCCGGCTGATGGTAAATCGGAAACGTCTCGTGGCCCGGACGGAAGTAGAACAATTTCCCTTTGCCTCTACGATATGTGCACCCGCTGCGGAACACTTCGCCCCCCTCAAACCAAGAAATAAATATGAGCTCGTCAGGTGCCGGAATATCAAACCGTTCGCCGTACATCTCCTCCTTCGGGATCTCGAAGCAATCTCCCAGACCGTCCGCGATCGGGTGCCCCGGCTCGACGACCCACACCCGCTCCAGTTCTCCGTCGTCGCGCCACTTCAACCTTCCCGTCCGCGTACCGAGCAATCGTTCGAATAATTTGGACCCGTGCCCCGAATGAAGGACGATGAGCCCCATGCCGTCCAATACGCGCTCCCGAACCTTCTCCACAATATCGTCTCTTACTTCGGCATGGGCCAAGTGCCCCCACCAGATCAGAACGTCCGTATTAGCCAGCACTTCTTCCGTCAGCCCGTGCTCCGGTTCGTCCAGGGTCGCCGTTCCGATCTCAAGACCTTCAATGCCGGACAAGTAGTCCCCGATCGCATGGTGGATCCCCCGCGGATAGATGGACGCGACATGCTGGTTTTGCTTCTCGTGTCGATATTCGTTCCAGACCGTGACTCGAATGGTTGACATACTTACCCTCTCCCGTCTTGAATATGAACTCTCCGCCCCTCGGCGGCGGATTCCAGAATGCAATCGATCGTTAATTGATTGATATACCCGTCTTCGACCGTCGCATCCAACCCGTCACCGTTACCCTTGAGCAAGTTAAAGAATGATTGCATCTGATCAGCCCTGTATTCTTCCGGGATTACCACTTGCCGGAACGAACTGCCGCTGTCGTCCTGCGTCAGCAGTTCCAGTTCGTCGCGCTCCTCCAAGTTGTACACCAAGGCACCTTCCGATCCGTAAACCTCGATCCGCTGATAATTGCCCCGGCCGAGTGCGAATCGCGAAATTTCCATCGAAGCCGTAACGCCGTCCTCCATACGGGCCAGCACATGACAGTAATCGTCGACGTCGACGGCGCCTTTGCCGCCCCCTCCAACAAGCTCCCGTTCGCGAATTATCGTATCGGCTTCCGCCGATACGCTCTCCGTCTCGCCGACGAGAAAACGGTGAAGATCGAGGATGTGCGAGCCGAGGTCACCAAGCGCACCGGAGCCGGACAATGCTTTGTTGAACCGCCAGACAAGCGGAATATCTTCCGAGACCGCCCACCCTTGCAGGTACTGGCTATAGATATGATGGATTTTCCCGAGCTTTCCTTCCTCGATCAGGCGTTTCGCGTAACGGGCTGCCGCTTTGTAGCGGTACGTAAAGCAGACAATATGCGGAACAGGATTTGCCATCCACTGATCGTGCAGCAACCGCGCTTCATGTGCATTCATCGCGATCGGTTTCTCGAGCGCAAACGGTATGCCCTGTCGTATTGCTTCGGAAGCGATCGTGTAATGGTTGAAATTAGGCGTGCCGATCATGACGCCGTCGATGCCGGCGGCCGAAAGCAACGCTTCATGGCTCTCGTAGCGCCTTTCCTCGGGGATCCCCAATTCGTCGCCTCTCGTCCGAAGCGCTTCCGGATTCACGTCGCAGATTGCCCATACCTCCGCGTCGTCGCTTGCCTGAACGCCCGCAATGTGGAAGTTCGCGATTCCGCCCAATCCGATAATGCCGATTTTTAATTTTGATGACATGCTTTCACCCCGTCCGATGAAGTTCGAAATTCCTCCCCAGTATAGAGTGTGATAGAATGATCGCAAATGAAGGATCGAGACAGTTTTTGTACAATAGCGACTTTTGCAAAGAAGGGGATAATTATGCTGCGAATGAATATCGACTATGTGCCGAAGATCAACCTTGTGGGTTACGTGGAATATACGGCGCCATGGATCCACTTCAAACGCAACATTAACGAGTATGTGCTCTACGTCATCAAGGCCGGCGAGCTGCACATGGCAGAGAACGGGGACCAGTATAAACTCGGAAAAGGGGATATGTTCCTGCTTGAACCGAATCGGGATCATTGGGGGACGGAGAAGCATACCTGCGATTATTATTACATTCACTTCCAGCATCCCGATATTCAGAGGACGGCAATTGAAGATCCCGCTGCATTCGGCAGAAAACTCATTCTCGAGCATCGTGAGTCGGAAGAAGACGGGAACTTATGCTATTTCCCCAAACATTACACCATGCCTGACAAGAACAGCTTTTACCAAGTGATGCATGCGCTGACCGATCTTGTCCAATTGTACCTCCGCCCCCGCTTCAACCGCGGGCTGACCGGTCTGCGGTTCTCGGAAATGCTCATCGAACTTTCCCGGATCCATTTCATGGATACCCTTCAGAACGGCGATGGGAGACAGACAAAGTCGTTTATGAAGGTTCATGCCTTACTGGGCTATATCCATCAACACTACATGAATAAATTGACGAGCAGCGCGATTGAGAAGGAACTCGAGTGCAACTACGATTACATCAACCGTGTATTCAAGGAAGTGACGGGCACGACGATTACAAGATATATCAACGAAGTTCGAATCCGCCGCGCGAAGGAATTGATCGAAGCAACCCATCTAAGCTTCGGCGAAATCGCCTATCTGACCGGTCTCGGCGATCCGTATTACTTCAGCCGTCTGTTCAAGCAATATGTTGGGATGGCGCCACGAGAATACTATGTGAAAGTTCGGGAGGGGACGGTGGGTAAAGTCTAAATAACACCAATAGACGTACCTCAAGTTGCACTTGTTATGTTCACCGGATCCGTCTCGACGAGAGCCGCTTTAACAACATTGTGATCAGCAGCAGAAACGGAATGAGACCGATAAAAAAGGGATTCATCCCGTACTCTAGAGCAACGATCTCACCGATTCGGATATGCTCGGGCCAGCTTGGGGCGTAGAATGCCGAACCATATATTGCGGCACTAAGCAGCGCTGTCGCTTTCTTACGTGATAGGCCGACAGCCGCGGTTAAGGCGGTCACTGCCGCCAATGCCCATACGGTCGCTTTCATGAAAATGCCGACGTACAGCAAAATGACGACAAAGACATCGAATCGACCGACGCCATACGCGACCTCGAACGATTGGACCGTCTGCAGAAACGGAATTGCGCTTATTTGTACGACCGGCGCGCTCAGTACGGCCAGATTAATAACGTTCGTCGAGAGAATGACGAGCCCAGCGATGACAAAACCC
This sequence comes from Cohnella algarum, assembly GCF_016937515.1. Lineage (NCBI taxonomy): Bacteria > Bacillati > Bacillota > Bacilli > Caryophanales > Paenibacillaceae > Cohnella > Cohnella algarum. Next base: position 3,038,258 of record NZ_JAFHKM010000002.1, on the reverse strand, counting down.
GCCTGTACGAACCGGGACCAGCCCGGTCGGTATGCCGCCGAACTGAAAAACATGAGGAATACGACGATCTGCCCGAACGGAAATGGCGTCGCGTCTCGCAATGCGGCCACCACTACCGCGGCGACGCCCGTGTCGAATAAGGGGAGAAGATGGCGAAAGAAAGCATTACCGGACAAGAACATGATGATCACCAGTCCGAGATAGAAAAACAGAATGCCCCAGATGAGGATTTCAGCGAGCCGGAATACCACCTCTATTCCTTGGTAAACGGCGTAAGCGACCAGTAGGACCAACACGATCATAACGACGCCGAGCGGCGTGCGGTCCAGCAGCGTCATGATCGTAAGATCGCCAATATCACGGACGTTACGCATCGCCTCATAAGCGAAGTATAGAACGTATAACAAGGAGACTGCTGTGCCGGCGATTTTTCCGAAATTCCGCTTTAGAAGTTCGACTAAGTTGCAGGAAGGATCGAACTTCTGCACCGCAAGGAACAACAGCATCAGCAAGTAACCGAATGCAAATCCAAGCCCGGCCACGAGCCATGCATCCGTCTTCTGTTTGATGCCCAATTCGAAGAGCGGCGTACTGCCGATCAAAAATACTACGACCGCCGCACGAAGCTGATTATGGCTGATCCGTTCTGTCACGCTCATCCGTCCTTATCCTCTTGATTGCCCAAGACTTTAGTGAAAGGGTCATTCGTCAATCCTATTCTGCGAATGCTCACTTCGACGTTCGTGTGAATCGACAGCTCTCGAATCCGGCTGGGCCAATTGGCTTTCAACACGCTCCAAGCTTGTCGATCCGTCCGATGTATGACGTCGCCGAACCCGAACACGTCTGCACCGAGGTCTCTCGCCTTGCGGACAGCGGACTCCACATCCGATTGGATGGCTTCCGCAATCGACCGTTCGAGGCTTCGGAGTCCTTCGGCCTCCCGAAAGTCGGTTTGGCAAGCCATCTCGGATACCGAACCTTCGGCCCTTATATTGAGTTGAATGCCGATCTCTTTGCCTTCGTACACGGCTTTCTGCTTCGTGCTGGCCGTCTCGACTTGGAACGAAGAAGCCGAACCGGAGGTGAGTTCTTTGCCATCACAAGGAAACGGCAGCATCATTTCCTTGATGTGGTTCGTAGCCCATGCCCAGCCGACCGTTTCTCGTTCATTCATCCACCCGACCAGCTTGTCCGCTTTGAATACGCCCATCCGGCCGAGCTTGATCACGCCGGCGCTTCTTGTTGATTGGAGCGCATCGAGGTTCGATTGCTTGTCGCGGTCCCCTGATACAAGCACTTCTTGCGCGACGGCGTTCCGATAGGGATTGGCCATCATCATGATCAGATCCTGCAATCGTGTCGGCACGTCGCGAAATTGCATTCGGGTTCGCCTTATTATGCCATCGATCGCGTAGGCCGGGTTGCTTTCGAAAGGGATCAGCACGTCGAGAACGTCTCGCGCTCGCCCGTGAGCGATCAGCACGTTTACCGTCTCTCTTCGTTCGTGGTCTCTCAGGTAAAGCTCCAATACGGCCTTGAGCCCCTTCTCGCGTGCGACCCGCTCGCTAATAACGATCACTTGAATATGCGGGAAGAAGAGCCGTCGAGGCGATTCGGTGCCGGCTCTTTCGACGGCCTCCAACATCGTTCTTCCCTTCGCGGAGAAAACCGTGACCGGGGATTGGGAACCGCTGGTTTGCGACGTTGCGGCGGTTGACCGAGGGACGGTGATTTGGAAAGAAGCCTCCCATTCACCCGAATCGTTCAAGTCTACCGCCTTCGCGCTGACTATGCCCAACTCGTTCAGTTCTTCCCGATTCCAGCAGCCGCCAAGCAGCAAGCCAACCGACAAAATGCATACAATTAATGCTATACGTCTCATCTTGTACACGCTCCTGTTGAAAGATGACGCGTTTATTACTTCCTCCTCGCACCTGGTCTAAGGTGCTTCCGCTGACGCACTTCGTTAGACGGAGAAGCAATCAGCTTTGGTCGGGTATGCATCCGCCACCACGGCGCCCTGACAATCACGTCCTTAAGATTCTGCGGTATACGGGGAGAGATCGGCATAAGGTATGGCACGCCGAACGAACGGAGTCCGCACATATGAATCAACAAGAAGAGAAGCGCAGCCGTAACGCCGTACAGTCCCAGACAACCCGCCATGATCATCAAGAAGAAACGGATCAGCCTGGCAGCTACCGCAATGTTATAGGCCGGCATGACGAAGCCGTTAATCGCTGTAAACCCTACGACAATAACCATTGCGGCCGACACAAGCCCGGCCTCAACGGCTGCCTGCCCCAATACGAGCGCCCCGACGATCGAGATCGCTGGCCCGATCGTACGAGGCATCCGGATGCCCGCTTCGCGCAATACCTCAAACGTAATCTCCATCAAGAGAGCTTCCAGAACCGCAGGCAGAGGCACGCCCTCCCTCTGCGCCGCAAGGGTTACAAGCATGGTTGTCGGCAGTAGTTCGGGGTGGTAGGTCGTAACCGAGATATAGAGCGAAGGCAGCACCATCGCGATAACGAAAGCCACGAACCGGATTCCCCGGACGAAGGTCGCGATATCGAACCGTTGATAATAGTCCTCGCTCGACAGAAAAAATTTAAAGAAGGATACCGGCAGAACCAATTGGAACGGGGTTCCGTCCACCAAGACCACGACTTGACCTTCCAGTAGTGCGGCAGCCGCGGCATCCGGCCGCTCCACATTGAGAATTGTTGGAAAGGGCGTATAGGACGCGTCTTGAATAAACTCTTCGATGTACCCGCTCTCCAGAATGCTATCGACTTGGATGCGATCCAGTCGGGTCAGCAATTCCCGCACGACGCTGTCCTTGGCGATACCGTTAATATACATCACGCAAACCTTGGTCCCCGTTATGGTTCCGATGGTCCGGTCAATCCGCCACAAGTTCGGGCTCTTTATCCTTTTCCGGATCAGCGCGACGTTCGTCCCGATATCTTCGACGAATCCTTCCTTCGGACCGCGCACGACCGTCTGGGAAGTCGGTTCGTTAACGTTCCGCTGCTTCCATTTCGGCGCACCTACGACGGCCGCGTTGGCCCACCCGTCTGCAAGCACGATCACGTTACCGTTAAACATTTCGGAAAGAACGGCCTCAAACCGATCCGTGACAGCCATCGACGCGACGTTGACATGATGGCGGAAAAACGTTTCAAATCCTTCCAGAAATTGGTCGTTGACTTGATTCGCGGCAGACGTTAACGGCTGCAGGATATTGTTATTGAAGATGTCAGTGTCGACCAACCCTTCAATGTAAACCAGTGCAAATGATGTCCGAACGCCTAGGATGCTTCGAATCACCACATCAGAGCTCTTACCCGTCGAGTCCTCGATGGCTTTCAGATTTTCAGCCAGCTGCGATACAAGTACGTCAACTCCCATGTTTTTGGCTCCTAGTATAACGACCCCTAAATAATGTAACTATATTCCAGCAAGATGTGGTATACTCTTCGTAACGAAATTGAACGGAGAGAGAACATGCCATTTCAATCGAAAAAAGAAAAATTGCAGCTTACCGATATGGATCGAGAGATGCTTCGAAAAATCAGTCACTCCCGTTCCGAAGAGTACCGCCGAGTAGAACGTGCCCGGATGCTTCTTCACTATGCCGACGGTCTGAGCATTCCCAAAATTGCAGAGACGCTTGGGACCACGGTGCCGAAGGTCAATCGTTGCGTTGATAAAGCGCTGACACTCGGGCCGGAGGCCGCTTTAGGCGAAGAGCAGCGTTCCGGGCGTCCGGCTGTTGTCACTCCCGAAGCCAAGGCGTGGGTCATTTCACTGGCCTGTCAGAAGCCGAAGGAATTGGGCTACTCGTATGAAGTCTGGACGCAACGTCTACTGGCTCAGCACGTACGGAGTCATGCGGCTTCTGCAGGCCATGAGTGCCTCTCCAGCATGTCGCCCAGCAGCGTGTTTCGTCTGCTGAACGCCCATGACTTACAACCACACAAAGTCCGTTATTACCTGGAGCGCCGCGATCCCGACTTTGACGCCAAGCGCGCCGAAGTCTTGTGCGTGTACCAGCAAGTCGAGTACATCTTGGAAAATGAAGAACTGAAACCGCTCTGCGACGTGTACTTATCCTACGACGAGAAGCCCGGGATTCAGGCAATCGGCAATACCGCCGAGGATTTGCCTCCAGTTCCTGGAGAGCATCCGACGATCAGCCGCGACTCCGAGTACAAGCGGCATGGCACGCTTAGTTTGCTGGCAGGTATTGATTTGGTCACGGGCGAAGTCATCGGCTCGGTCGAAGAGCGGCATCGCAGCTGCGAGTTCGTCGACTTCCTCAAAAAATTGGATGCCCATTACAGCCCGGAGTTACGCATACAAATCATATTAGACAACCATTCGGCGCACATCTCAAAGGAGACCAATGACTACTTGCAGACGCGCCCGGAACGTTTCGAGTTTGTATTCACCCCCAAGCACGGTTCCTGGCTGAATGTGATTGAAAGTTTTTTTGCGAAGATGACCAAACAGGTACTTCGTCATCTTCGAGTTCAGTCCAAAGAGGAATTGAAACAACGCATTGAGTTATACCTCCGAGAAGTGAACGAAAACCCGACGCCCTTCCGCTGGAAATATGGCTTAGAAGGGTAATGAGTCATGAACATTATTTCAGGAGCTTTCTACTAGGTAAAATTTGTACTATAATGTCCCCTGTCCATCCTCCTGTTATGCAGAAATGCCCGGGGACCCCCGGGCATTCCGCGTATTGGCTATTGTTTACTTTGGGTTCGGCGCTCCATCTCTGGCACGTTTGTCGATACCTCCCCCATTCTGTCCAATAAAGACAAGTGTCCTCTCAATCGCCGCCCATCTCCTGCGAGCATCCATGATGCATTTGCAAATCCCCGTCTATAAAGGCGTTACCATGGATCTCCGACCAGATGCTTCGAAGCGGCCGACCACACCAAAGATCACTAGGTCCTCGAACAGGTCATGACATACCAATTCGGACGATACTCCGTTGCTCTAAGAACGATACACCGCGCGGCGAATGTCGAAAACTTCGTCCCCTTGCCGGTCTGGAAGCTCTCGGTCGCCTTGATGAGTCCAATCGTTTCAATGCTAATCAGATCTTCTAAATCCTCACCGTGGAATTGTGGAATTATTTTTGACGTTACGAACACGACCCGATCTCCCGCGGCATTACCCAATGAGTTCGCTCCCCAGAATTCAATCCGTGCTGCAGATGATGACTTTGCTGTCTGTTGTTTTAGGACGGTTTCGGATCGAATCCGCCCTTGTTTTACATCAATTTTACAGCAACAAGCAAAAACAGCACCTTTTTCACGAAATGAAGGTGCTGTCCCATTGAAAAAAACCTTATATGACAAGACTTTTAACGAACTGTTTGATTCCTCACCAACACTGCCACGCTCTCCACATGTGTTGTGCTCGGAATAGGAAGGCACTTTCCCCCTTTCACTTCGCATGGACTTTTTTTGCTTATGCATTTTGCGTTGGATGCTGTTATGAAAGCCGGTTTTATAGACGAAAGTCAATTTGTACGGCTCGGGGCTACCTTGATCGGGGTTCTCCCCAATAATAACTTTATCGACAATGCTTTCGAATACGTTCCGGTCGAATGCGGTCAGAACCTCATTCGTATGAAGCACTTTGCGAAAATGTTCAAGCCGTTTTCCCAAGTCAATTTCATCTTGCGTGGATTGCTCCAACTGTTCCCTTTCTTCGAGCAATTTAGTAAGCGAAGTATCGAGCTCCGCATACTTCTGTTCGTAAGTAGCCCTGTCTATTTTCTCATCCAGGCACAAATCAATCAGTTTGCAACGTTTTTGCTCCGTGGCCTGAATGTCGCTGATAATTTTGTTCAGTCGCTTTTGATTATTCTGGTCGCTAAACACGGACGCCATTCTTTTCATAAGCTCGTCCAGCACATCCGAATTGTCGCGGCACACCAATTTGTACGATTCGACAAAAGCACCCTCAATCAGCTTTTCCTCCAAAGCTTTGCTGTGAGTGCAGTATTTCTTCCCTTTTTTCGTGGCTGTCACGCACTGCCAAATCACCTTTTCATGCGGGGTTCCGCTGTGCCAGTTCCGCCGTGAGAGGTTGCTTCCGCAGAAAGCACATTCCAACTTGCTGCTGAAAGCAAATTTCCTGCTGTACTTGTCCCGCTTGCCCTTCGCGCCGCGGCGGCGATTCTCGCCCCTTCGATGCAATATATCCTGCGCCTTTTCAAAAACTTCCTCGCTGACAATCGGCTCATGATGATTTTTGACATAAAACTGATCTTCCTCGCCGTAATTGTCCAGTCTTCTCTTGGAAATGGGATCGACGGTAAATGTCTTTCCTTGTAGCAAATCGCCTTTGTACTTCTCATTCTTTATGATACCAAGAACGGTTGTGTCCTGCCATTCGACTCTTCCGTACTTGGTCTTATGTCCCGCCTCAGTCAGTTCCTTTGCAATAACGTAAGCGCCGATCCCCGATGTATATCGTTCAAAAATATAGCGGACGATTTCGGCTTCTTCTTGATTAACGGTGATCTGTTTCGTATTCACATCGTAATCATATCCCAGACAACTTTGGAAGCCCACCAGTTCGCCGCGCTTCATTTTCATTTTCAAACCTTTTTTTACGTTGGCGGAGATGTTCTCCACTTCCTGCTGCGCTACGGAGCTTAGAATGACGAGCAACAATTCGCCGTCCATCGTCAGCGTATTGATATTCTCATCTTCAAAAAGTACGGCGATGTTCTTTTCCTTCAACATTCGGACGTATTTCAACGTGTCCAGCGTATTTCTTGCAAACCTGGAGATAGACTTCGTGATGATCATATCAATTTTCCCGTCCATACAATCGTTAATCATGCGCTGAAAATCCTCGCGCTTCGTTACCTGAGTACCGGTTATGGCTTCATCTGCATAAATATCAACCAGCACCCAGTCGCTTCGTTTGCTAACGAGATCGGTGTAATAGGCGACTTGCGACTTGTAGCTGCTCAATTGCTCCTCGGTGTCGGTACTTACGCGGGCATAAGGGGCGACGCGAAGAACATCCGATAACTTTCCGGCGTTGCGATCGGATATTTTCCTACTTGCTTTAATTACTTCTACTTCGAGAGCCATGATGTTGTCCTCCATTCTTATTTACTTGCCATCAGTTTAATAAGAGATGGGCGGACCGACAAATGTGCGAATCAAGAAGTAAGGTCCGAAATGATGCCGTAATCCCGCATCGTTTTGTTCTTTATCAAATGAAATTCGTTTTCGGTAATCAAAGATAATGCCAGTAATTGTTTTATCATAGCGATTTGCATGCTGTACCGGATGAGTTTATGGTTCATAAAAACCTCCCAATAATCCAGAAAAGCTGAAAAACAGAGATGCGTAACAAACATTATCGCGTGTGCGCATCTCTGTTTCCGCCTCTGTTTTGGTTGCTTCTCTTCCATTAACCCTATCCGGCGGACAGTGGTTAACCGTCCTCATAGGCTTCAAACCTCTTCCAGGATCGCTGCAAGCCGCCCCCATTGCGCTGAACTGTGGCTGGACGGAAGTATCATTATCCCTCCGCATGGGTCTTCGCCTTAAATGGAACCACCATTTATGGATTGCATGGGCAAAATCGCTCGCTTTCTGACGGTTCCGCTAACAAGACATGCAAAAACAAGAACCGGCAAAATGGTCGTGGCGCGCCTGCAATTTGGCTATCCTTCCAGGCCATGCGAGGAACGTACCGGATAGGGTTGTATTCGGTTGTCAAAGTTCATTGAGAGGAACGGAACATGCTCCTCTATTATTCATTTCATTTTTGATGCAAAATCGGACCTTGCTGTTGCGGATGGCTTATGGATCGCTCCTCCCAGAATAATGCGAAAAAGTCACCCGAACTTCTATGGAGGTAATAGGTAGTGAATGAAGAGTTTGGTTGAGGGTACAAGAGTTTAATGCTACCATTATATTGATGCGTAAACGCAAGGTACTTCAGAATTATATTAACATGACTAAACTAGCTAACCTTGCTGCTGATAGCTCTTTTATCTTTGAACCAGGAGTTGAAGTCAGTGGGCAAAACTAAAAGAGATACACCAAAAGAAGAAGTTAAATTAGCTAACACACATGTTCCCGATAAAGTCTACGCCTATTCGTTGCAAGTACGACACGCATTATACGAACTTCAGAATTGTTCATCTAACGATATAGTAAGTGTAGAGGTTCTTGAAGATGTGGCCATTGAAAAATCCGATGGAACTGTAAACGCCATACAGCTAAAAAGTGTTCTTTCAAACAACAATCCCATTTCGAATCGCGCGAAAGATCTATGGAAAACTCTTTATAATTGGTTGTTATCCGTAACAAATCATGAACTTGATGTTCACAACACAAAATTCATCCTTTTTGTAACAGCAGATAGAAAAGGATCAATTGCGAGTTCCTTTCAAGATGCAGATACATTAGAGAAAGCACAAGCAGCTTGGGAATCCGCAAAACAAGAGTTTTATAAAGATACAGGGGAAGAAAAAGAACTTTCTGACGAATATGCATTGTATATAAGAAGTTTTTTTAAACCTGAGAATAGATTATTTGCAAGTCAAATCATTCAAAAATTTTGTTTGAAAACTATTCAAACAAACCATACATCTCTTCTTTACGAAACATTCTGCGAAAGGGCTATGCTAGAAGAAGATTTAGGAGACATTTTATTTACGTATATGTTGGGATGGATTGATAAAAGATTATCGGAATTGGTTGAAAATAAACAACCGATGTGCATATCGTATCAAGATTACAGAACAGAACTTATTGCGATCAGACGTGAATATAACCAAAAACTAAGTCTAAAAGAATTAGCTCCAAGACCCACCGAACAAGAAGTTCAGGAAGAGATGAATGCATTAAGAAGATACATAGAACAATTAGACGTTGTGGAATGCGACTATACTGAAAAAATCGAAGCGATAAATGACTATCTCCGGGCCTCTACTAACCGAACAATTTGGGCTAAGCGCGGGGACATCAGTGATGGAAATCTGACAAGCTATCAAGAAACACTAGTAAAAAAATGGGATGCTAAAAGAAAAATTCTCTCTCTTCGGAATATGCATCTAAACCTTTCACCTGAAGAATTGGGGAAGCTATTGTATCTTGAATGTAAGAGTGATCCAGTTAATATTGATCATCTTTATGTGCCAGACTTTTTTACTGCCGGATGCTATCACGCCTTATCTGATGATGTGGAAATTGGCTGGCATCCTAATTATAAAGATATTTTCATGCCAGGGAGTGGATTAAGTGTCCAACTTAAATAAGGAAATTCAAAACGTTCAAAACCCTGCATTCGGTGCATTTATTATATGGAGCTTTGTAAGAGGCTACTATAGTAACAATAAATCCTTAGTCCCATTCCCTCTATTATTTATTGTTTTACCAGTAATATTTCGTGAAGATATCTCTGAATTGTTGTCTTCCACTAACAAGCCCTCGGGCCTACGAACCTTTGCTAATAAATTTCTTTCAACAAAAGTGCTTAAAAATGATCTTGTATCAAATATTCATATAAGCGCATCAAACATGAAGGAACTATCACTTCGGTCGATCCAAATAGCTCTCTACTCTTCCCTAATCGCATTAGATTATGAGGAAGCCCTGGCTTTTCCTTTTACAACAACTGAACGAAAACAAGAACCTAAATCTATAGTTAAACTTGGAAAAGCTTCAGAAAAGTTGGGATTTTGGTGTTCCCAACTAACTCTTCATGAAATATCTCAAATACTAAAAGTGAGGTTTTAACAATGGATTTCCAAATAAAAAAACTTATCCTCTGGTCAAAAGAACCTCAATTCAAACCTAAGGAGATTGAGTTTAAGACTAATTCTGTAAATATAATTACTGGTGCATCTCGAACTGGGAAATCTGCAATTATTCCGATCATTGATTATTGCTTAGCCTCGGATTCTTGTTACATACCTGTTAAAACAATCAGAAATGCTTGTAGTTGGTTTGGAATTGTCATTGAAGTCAATCAAAAACAAGTGCTTCTAGCAAGACAAGAACCTGGGCTACAGAAGTCTACTGATAATATGTACATCGCATCCGGTATTGAAGTAGAAATTCCTGATATCCCTATAAAAAATACAAATAGAGATTCAGTAAAAAAGTTTTTAGATGAATTGTCATCTTTAACTTTCTTAGACATCGACGATGAGCATTCAAGCAACTACCTAGGTAGACCATCCTTTAGAGATTTAATGGCATTCTGCTTTCAACCTCAGAATATTGTAGCAAATGCAAACACATTGTTTTATAAAGCGGATACTACAGAACATAGAACAAAGCTTATAAATATATTCCCATATATACTTGGTGCAGTTACCCCTGATATTCTTGCGAAACGACAAGAAATTAATAATCTGACTAGAGTACTTAAGCGCAAAGAAAAAGAATTACTAAAGCTCAAAGAGGTATCCGAGAAATGGAAAACCGAAGTAAATGGCTGGCTTGCTATAGCACAAGAGTTTGGCCTTATTAAATTGGATGCATTGAATGACCTCTCGTTTGAGGAACAAATTGAGATGCTGACATTAATATCGGAGAAACGAGCATCGGATTCGAGCATTCTTAATAACAATATTGAAGCTTCCTCTCAAGAAATTGTCGCATTAAGAAAGGAAGAAAGCGAACTCTCTCTAAAGCTCTCATCCTTAAAAAATCGTTATACAGAAATGCGTCAATTGATGAATAGTCTAGACGGGTATCGAGAATCTTTGACCATTCAGGTTGAACGCTTAAATATATCTAAGTGGTTAAAAAGCCTGACAGAAGACAATGAAACCTGTCCAATATTCGGAACTAAGAACCATCCAAAAGAACAAATTGATAAATTTTACACCAATTTAATTAAACTTGAAGATGAAACGGGATTTACAAATAAAATCCCCGCAGCATTCGAGCGCGAATTTGAAAATGTAAAATCAGAAATCAGTATACTATCTGAGCAGATTACGGCTGTACAAAAAAGAATTAAATTGCAAAGTCAAATAAGAAATTCTGCCGAGCATGAAAAATATACTGTTGAAAATATCTCCAGATTTATAGGCCAAGTTCAATATGCAAACGAAACATTTAAATCATTAGGTACAGATAGTGAATTAATTCATGAGATAGAAACTATCAATAATACACTATCAAATTTAAGGGCACAGGTAAATGAAAGTGCAGTAATACAAAGGGTCAATTCAGCAATAAATAAAATTGGGGGCTATGCAATAAGACTCTTGCCGTTGCTAGATTCAGAACGCCCAAATGATCCCATTCGGATTGATTATCAAAATTTAACTGTTGTTGTCAGTGGACAAGATGGGCGTGACGATTACCTTTGGGAAATAGGCAGCGGTTCGAATTGGCTTGCTTATCACATCTCAGTGACACTCGCATTCCAATTATTTTTCAATCAACAAAGTCATTCACCAGTACCTGGATTTATTGTTTATGACCAACCTAGCCAAGTTTATTTTCCTAAAAAAATAGCAGCCAGAGAAAATGAACAAGAATTAGATCCAAAGCTTGAAAATGACGAGGATAGGATTGCAGTCAAAAAAATCTTTGAAACAATGTCAGAAGCATTAAAAATATCTCAATCAAAATTCCAAATTATCGTATTAGAACATGCTGACAGCAGTATTTGGGGCGACATTCATAACGTTAATGAAGTTTGTGAATGGCGCGGCGACAATAATAAACTCATTCCTGAAGAATGGATTAAATAAAAAAAACCTTGTAACAGAACGGGGTGGAGAAATGTCTTTTGACTTTAGCCAATTTTTTAACAAAACAACTGGTCCTAGGGAACAACACCCGATAAAAATATATGATAACTTACCAAAAGGAAAGGTTAATGACCTCTGGCGAGGGCAGTACTTAGCACTTGAGGAAATACATCATGTATTAGATCAAGGAAAAAAGCATGTTGTTGTAATTCTTAATACTGGAGGCGGTAAAACGGTAATTGGACTCTTAGAAGGGCAATCAATTACTAATCGTTCTTTAGATAGAGTTTTTTACCTGTGTGGATCAAATCAACTTATTGTTCAAACGGCTCAGGCTGCAGAAAGACTGGGACTATCCGTAGCCACATATTTTAATAGAAATATGTGTAACCGTCAAGACCTCTTGCACAAATTTGTCAATATGCTGTAAAAATGTCACCATAACTCGTCTGTAAAAATGTCACTTTGCTAATTTGGGCAGCCGCCCGTTCAAGTGACTTGGACGGCTGTCGTTTTTGTGTTATCCTGTTGTTGTCTACAGTTCCATGCCAACCTCCAAGGGTGGTTGGCGGCGGGTTTGCGTGACTGCGCAGGCTCCGCCTTTTTTGTTTTGGACATCGGTTTGCGTACCGGCTTTTCCGTCTCTTTCAGCGGAATCGCCTGGCCATTGTGCCAAACGAGCACTTCTCCAGAGAGCGTTTTACGCACCTCTACCGTTGTTCTGGCTTCGAAACGGAAATCACAGGGCTTGGCGAAGGTATACACTTTCCCGTAATAAGAGAGTGTGTTTCCGTGTCCTAACTTTCGGTACTCGCGAATCGTGAACACATGATTCAAATTGACGGATGGATCCAGCTTCATATACGCCGATTCTACTTTTTTGGGCTGAACAGCAAATTTGCGATTGTGCTTCTCCAACAGCATGGGCAACGCCGCATTGGCCTCCTCAATCGTCTTTGCGCCGAGCAGCCTGAGTTCGATGACCAGGCGATCTTGGAACGTCTGCCAAAGCCTTTCTACACGGCCCTTAGCCTGCGGCGTAATGGCCTTGATATGCTCAATGTGAAGTTCGGCCATCGCCTTGCCAAAGTGAGAGAGCGGCTTCGTTTCACCAGCCAGTTCCTGCTCTACGGTCAGCTTTTCATTAGGAGAGCGAAAGATGGTGTGTCGGTCGCTGTACAGGCCGAGCGGTACGCCGTATTTCTGAATGCCTTGCTGCATGACGAGCGAGTATCCTTCGCGGCATTCGTTGAGCCGGAATATGGCGCCGACAACCGTGCCTGTGGCATCGTCGATGGCTGCATGGAGGGCAAAGGCAGGACCCCGGTCCTCCAGCCAAGCAAATGGCGTCGCGTCGATCTGCCACAGCATTCCGGCTTGCGGCTTGCGCTGACGTGGTTGATGAGCTTTGCTACGTCTGCGCTGCTTGGCTTGTTTGATTCCTTCAGAAAGCAAAATACGTCTTACACTGGAAGGACTCAATTTCAATGCTTCATGTTCCTCCAAAAGCTCCGCAAAATGGCAGTTGTTGCTACCATAGTATTTTGTGTTGTACAACTCAACGACCTGCTGTTTAACTTCCTCGGACAAGGCGTGCTTCGGCTTTTTTCCGCGATTGCGGTGCACCAGTGCCTGCGCTCCTCCCTCTTCCACATACTTTTTCTTCAGCCGAATCATTTGTCGCACTGTTAGTCCGAGTGTCGCTGCTCCTTCCACATTAGTCATGTGTCCGTCTAAAATCTTCTCCACGACAAGTACCTTTTTCAGTTCTGCTCTGGTCAATGTTAATGTCTCCTGTCCCATAGTGACATTATCTCAGAACAGTTACAGGGTGACATTATCACAGACGAACAACAGACCTCTTGCACAAATTTCGCTTAATCATTTTGAACAATTTTAGCTTGCGAAAATGGTCTGCCGGTGCTTCAAACGGTAGCTGTCACCACTTAATTGGATGACCTCACTCTTATGCAAAATACGATCCAAGATGGCAGTCGTTATCGCCGGATCACCCAGCAGTTCACCCCAGTCCTCCGGTCCTTTGTTCGAAGTAAGGATGATAGAGGTTTGACCATACAGCTTATTCACAAACTGAAAAAATAAATTCCCTTCATTACGGTCCATAGCCATGAACATCAGATCATCCAGAATCACTAGATCAGAGGTATAGATCCGCCGGAGTTTGTACTGTGAGGATCGAGAAATCTCTTGTGTCTTCAGTAGATGGATTAAATGATCCATAGCCACAAAGCTTACTTTGTAGCCGTTTTTTAGCGCCTCCGTGCCTAATCCGATGGCTATGTGCGTTTTCCCTACTCCGGGAGGCCCGAGCAGAATGAGATTGTAATTCTGCTCAAGCCATAAGAGTTCCCGAAGCTGCTGAAATTGGCGTTTGCTTAAGGTCCGCTGTTCCTCCAGCCGGAACTCATCAAGCGTCTTCACCTCTGGGAACGACGCCCATTTATACCGCCTAGCAAGTTGTTTCTCTTCCCGGCGAACCAATTCATATCGGAGCAGCCGCTGTAGAAACTCACTGCATGTCCATTGGTGTTCTTCAGCTTCCATCAGGCTTTCATCAACAATCTGGGCTGCTTCCGTTAGGTTCAGCATTCTTAAGCTTTGTTTCAATTGCGTTATGGTTTCGTTCATGTTCAGCCTCCTCCCAAAATACGCCGGTAAATCTCAACATCACGAATTTGAGGCTTGGCTTTCCATTTAGATTGATCGGCTCCGCTCAGCTGTTTCACATGACTACATTCCAACGCTGGTTTTTCGTTGTCCTTTAAGAAGTGGTTTACAGCATCAGCAAAATCGCTGGCACGGTACAGTCGATTGGTTATGCAGTAACGGAGGGCTTGATCCACTGCTTCTTTCGTTGCTTGATCTAGCGTCTTTTGAATGAGCTGAAGCTGATCACGGGTGTACCGAGGGTGTAGACGATGAATTTCTTCCAGATAAGGTGAAGCAAGGCCAGGATCGGGAAAATGCTTTTTGACGCTTTCTAGATACGCAGCAATGCCCTTCTGGCGATCCCGACGGTGATTCGTGTTCTGGATCAGTTGGCCTCGACATTGCGAGAGCTCATGTTCAGCTATGATCTCCCCGGTGTCTACATCGTAGATTTGCAATTTCAACCCATTGACCCGGATGCCGACCTCTTTCGATATGCCATCATAAGTCCCGAGGGGAACGGAGTAGCGGTTCCCTTCATACCAGATGGTGTTGTCCTTCCTCACGGTCCTTGTTATACTCATATTAGGTTTTTGTATTTTTTCTGGGACCGGGCGAAGGTATTGCTTTTCCATAGCAAACACTTCGGCTGGTATTTTTTTGGTCGTATGATGGATAAGGGCATTTCCCGTTCGCTCTAACCAAGCCAAGCAGTCCTCATTCAACTTGTCCACACTGACGAAGATCCGATGACGTGCGAAATTCCGTTTGACGTATTTCACGACATTCTCAATTCGACCTTTGCTTTCGGGATCTTGTTTCCGGCACATGTGGACTTGAAAGCCCCGATGACGAACGTAAGCCGCAAATTCATGAGTTAGAATTAAATCGCCGTAATTTTCACTGGTAAGCAATAAGTGATCCTGATCGTAAACAATTTCTTTCGTCATTCCGCCATAGTATGTAAAGGCAAATTCATGAGCATCAATCACATCCTTCGTAACAAACGGTCGATCTTGCCAATGGACGAACTTGTATCTCGAATGGGATAGAACGAATGTAATGAACCAGCACTTTACCAGATTCCCTTGGAGAGTCTTCATTTTCATCTCTCCGAAATCTACTTGCATTTGTTCACCCATTGGGGGATCGGGAATGGCTTCGTATTGCCTTTGTTGCACTTCCTTTGGGATTCCATACATCTTTCGCAGCATCCGAACGTAGCTTCTTACAGTGCTTTCCCCAACTACAATTTCTGGATGGTGTTCCTTTAGCCAATCCCAAACTTGAGCAGCAGAGAGGTCGGGATACTCCCTCAACCACTGAATGATACGTTGTTCGTAAGGGTCTAACTTCTTCTTCCTGGTCTCGAGATCTTCCATGAATTGTTTAAATTCATCCGGATTCATGCTCAAATACTTATACACCGTGTTCCTCGAGACATTCAGTTTTCTGGAAATCTGTGAAATCTTCAATCCCTTCGCTTTCATTTGATGAATAGAGAAATACATATGCCACCTTTTTAAGCGTCCCATACTCTTCCCCACCCATGATGATTATTTCTAAGATGTATGATAATCAGGGGAGGAAGGATTGTAAAATGTTCATCTTTATCTAGCAATTCCTGTTGTCTATATTCTAGCGGTTACAATATGGTCAATGAGCTTGAATTTAATACTGGCGAAATTCAATGTTTAACCAACTATCAAACCTTATTTAATGGGAAGAACACTCGTTTTAGGACAGATATTGAAGGGATAATTTTTGATGATGCCCATGTTGCCTCCCACATTGTTAGGGAAAATTTCACTCTTCATCTTCCTGAATCAGAATTCCCTACAACCTACTCCACGTTGGTTGGACAAGTCAGACAATATTTTGAGTCCATTCACCGGGGACCTGAATTCGATCAAGTAGTTACTTTTAAAGATGACCCAAGTGTTCTTTTTATTCCTCTTTTTGTTTGGAGGCAAGTAGTAAGTCGCGTTATTGAGTCACTTACAAATGAGGGTGTTACAACTAAAAGGATCTCTATGTTTGCTTGGGAACACTTACGAAATAATTTGGATCTATGTGTAGCATTTCTAAGTTCAGATGGAATTGAGATATCGCCTTTCTTACCACCAGTTAATACTTTACCTTTTATGTCTTCATCAGTAACTAAAGTGTTCTTATCCGCAACTATGCAAAACAAACCCGAATTTGTTCGTACTTTTGGCTTCTTGCCGGAAGCATATATCGAGCCAAAAACTAGTGCAGGGGAATCTGAGCGTCTTATAGTGACACCTTATGTTAATCCTAAACTTAAGGAAGGCATGTTTAATTATATTGTCATCAGCCACTTTAATTGACGGTAGATTCGGAACCGCCAATGACGGTGGCTTTTTGCTTTCCTCACCGCCGTTTCGGAGACAATTATATTTCGCCTTTGTTTGTCGGCGTAAAAAAACTGCTCCGAAGAGCAGTTAGAACAGCGGTCGGACGCGGTACTTGGCATGTCGGTGGAGCCAGAACTTCGAATTTCCAAACTTCACGTACCAGTCCGTATCGAGCTCAAGGTTGGATGGCAAGAAGTGCTTTCCTACTTGAATCATCACGGCATCACCACAACGTAGCGAGCAAAGCAACTCTTCTCCATCGTACACGTTCCAACGCTCGGTATCTCCATGAAATCGTATCTCATTCATATTTGTCATCCCTCACTGTTCCTTAAATTCAGCTAGGATCCTCGTCACATGGACGGTATCAATCATTTTGTCTTTTCGCAGCACTGCATCCAGAAGCGCAGCGGTGCAGACGTTATTTATCTCTCGGCATATCCCCGAGCATGCGCGTATATGGCGTCCATCGCTTCTGTCGTAAACACCGGCCCTGTACTTCCGGCAACCTCCAATTGGTGGGAGATGTAATCGCGGCACTCCTCGAGCGACAAGCCTTCCAAATGAAAACGCACGTTCATCCGCTGTGTAATCGGCTTGAAGATTCTCAGTTGCAACGTGGCCTGTAGTTCCGGCTGTCCAATGAGCAGCAGGGCAAGCGGCGAAATCGAGTCCATACGAAAATTCGTCAAAAAGCGTATTTCTTGCAGCATGTCTCCTGAAAGCAGGTGCGCTTCATCCACGACAATAACGGCGACCTTCTGCTGGTTCTCGTACAAATCCCATACGAGGTGCTGGAATTGCCGTTTGGCTTCGCTGCGCAGAAACTTGGGCGGCAAGCCGAAGTGGTGGAGGAGTTCACGGTAAAAGTCCCTTGGTTTCAGATTCGCATCCGACAGATAGATAAACCGGTACTTGTTCGGATCCAGTTGGTCTTTCAAGTAGCGAACGGCTGTCGACTTGCCGCAGCCAATTTCACCGGTGACGCAGCCAATCGAGCGAGTCATCACCATATACTGCATCCGTGCTACACATTCTTCGAATCGCTTGGAGCGGTGCAGATGCCGTGTTTCAATCTCCCGGGTGAACGGAACGCGCTCCCACCCGAAGAAACCACGAATCATGAGCGATTCACCTCTTTCATCGCTCGCGAAAGCGCAGCGCCTTGCGCTTCGCGGGTCTGCCGTTTCTGTTCTTCCACCAATAATTCCACATAGTTGAGGCCCGTCTTCGGCGGTTGCATGACGGCCTTCGGTTCATCCTGCTTCGGCCGGTTTTTCGGATCGCGGAGCTTCATTGGCTTCGCGTCTTCATAGCGCTGGCCGTCCTTCCACACCTGGATGACGGACAGGTCGTGCGGATCGAATCGCACCTGAATCTTCGAGCCGGCAAGCTCTGTCTGGACCTCGAATATCGTGCCCAGCAGCGAGATGCATCCCGTTTTGTCCACTTTGCGGGATTCCTCCAGCAAGAATACTTCTATGAGTTCATGCGGCGGCAACATGCGAATCGGGTGGTCGTCTTTTTGGTATCGGTCGACTGGGCGCTGCTTAAAGCTGTTGTGGACTTTCTGGTGGTAAGCAATCTCAAGCCACGCCGAGAAGAATCGATTCAAATCGTTAAGCGTCTGGATCTTCCCTTGTTCAATCAGGTCGTATGCCTCCGGCACAAAGCTCTGGTCGACAAATCGGAAGAACTTTTCTTGCTTCCCGCGTCCCATAGGACGTCCGGGGCGAGTATGCTTAAGCTCTGCCCCCAGTCGCCCGCAAATCCGCTCAAAATGGTGTGAAGAATAGATGGCGCCGTTATCGACATAGATCATTTCCGGCACTCCGTTCTTTAAAATCGCCTTCTTCAGGCAATCCTCCAGCCGGGCCACACGTTCCTCGAAATAGAACTGGCCATGCACAACGAAGCGAGAGTAATCGTCAATGAAAATAACCAGATAGGCCATGACCTTCTTGCCGGGCTTGTCCGGATGCGGAAGGTAAAGGGTATGCTGCACATCGCCTTGCCACATGCTATTTCGGTGCGTGGCTTCAAACCGGCGAAAGTGGCTCCACCCCGTATTCAGTAACGCTTTGCGCGTGACGCCGCGGCGGCGAAGCTGCTTGCTAAGCGTGCTTTCTTTCAGGGTGCCGGGGGCCACGAATGCCGCCAGTTCCAGAATCGCAATAATCTGCCTGACGCTTCGGCCGGGTTGCTCCTGCTTTAAGGCAATCGCTTTGGCAAGCACATCCTCGGGGATTTCCCTGGTCGTGAGTTTGTCTGCTCGGACGGAGGGCAACAGCGCCTCCCATCCGCCTTCGCGATACGCTTTTAAATATCGCTCAAGCGTTCGTAGACTAATTCTCCTTCGCTGTCCCGACGACGTTTCATACTCATGGCTTACAATTTCGCGCATCAACGCCATCTGTTCTCCGGGATCCAATTTGCGGCTAACCAGTGATGCAATTAAGCCATAACGGAAGTTGGCTTCTTGCTGCCTTGCTTGCTCATCCATGCTAAATCTCCTCTCCCTGTGGTCTATGAGAGTATCGCATAGACGCTAGAAGCCAGGGAGGGCGCATATTTTGTGGGATCAGGAGGGCAACTTGCCGTCCAGGCGATTTTTAAAGCAATTTTGGAGGCGATTTTCGTTTGCCTTGCTCCTTGGCGGTGGATGCTGAAGGGATTTATAAGCGTGATGCTACAGGTAACCTCGCATTTAGAAACGTCCAATAGCCCCGTCTGGATGCGCCAGCGGGGATGAATCGGGGTAACAGTTTGTCCAGCCAATCCAATGTATCCATTGGCGTTGGGTTCATCATGGTGGGGTAAAGGTGGAGCATATCCGTGTCGTCCCCCTGGGCTACGAGTTTCCCAGCAACCCATAGTGCTGCATCCGCTGCGCGGCGCAGATGTCTTGCCCACCAGCGTTTCAACGTACGGCGGCTATAACGCACGGCAGGAGTTGTTGTGCTTTCTGTCGTCTGCCGCCAAGAGAATCCCTTGTGCTTGCGCTTTAATGCCGCTTCTCGCACCCAAGTCGCATACCGGGCCCATGGAATCAGGAACTCCGGCAGGAGGGAGATTGTTATTCTACAGGTAGGACAATATCGACGGTAGATCGGGATCTGGATGACCTCATGCTTCGTCACAATTCCTCGCCAATAACGACCGTGTTTATGGAGAAGCCGACCGCAGTTTTCACAGCAGAGCTGGACGTCAGGAGATTGATTTCCGAATGTGCGTAAATAAGCCTTGCAAGAAAGGCCGAAATAAAGTATTTTTGACATGATGAAGTGAATGCTCCCGGGGATCCTCGCCAAAGGTTCGGGAGCATTTTCCTTTTTAATCGACAATAGCCTAATCCACCGTCATTGTACAGAAGGGATTAGGCTATTGTCGGCTGTTTATTCGGTTTGGCTCCGCCACACCGAATGGCGAATTCATGCCTTTTTCCCGCCATAAAGTCAGGCGGCGAACATTATATTATCCTGAATTTCGAAAGTTCCACTCTCTGAAAATATAAAAAGGGCTCCAAATCTTTGGTAGAATGGTGTTTGTCGAGAACACATCACCCAAAGAGAGGAGCACCTTTTAGGTGAAGTCTACCACAGCCATCAGCAAAATCAAGAGCGAATTTTCACTGCAAAACGCCACAAGCTTCGGTGGCGTCAAAATCTTTCTGGCCTTTCTCGAAAAAATCAAGCTGACCGAAGCAATGCGCAACCTCTCTGGCGGAAAAGCGCACAATGCGATTTTCCCTGTTCATCGAATTCTGCTCTACTTCATCGTCGGCTGGATGCTCGGCTGCGAGCGAATTTTCCATTTTCGTCGGTTGAAGTCTGACGCGCTGCTACTCCGTTTCCTTGGCGGACGTTGTCCACATCATAGCCTGTTGTATAAGGAACTGGGGAGACTGGGCCGAACCTGTCCGCAGCTGGCAACCGAGCTGAGGCTGCTCAATCAAGAGATCATCCGACCATGTTTACCGTCTGACCTTATTCTCGATCTGGATTCCACGGTGGAGACAGTGTACGGCGATCAGACCGGCGCGGCCAAGGGTACGAATCCACATAAGCCCGGACGTAAAAGCTACCATCCGTTACTGGCCTTTGAAGGACAAACTCGCTTGAATCTGAACGCGGTCCTACGGCCGGGCAACACCCACTCTTCCACTGACGCCGCCGCCTTTCTGCAGCAAACCTTCAAGCTTCTCGGCGAGCGCAAGGTGAAGTATGGTCGATTCGACAAAGGCTTCGGCGGCGAAGAATTCTATAGCCTCTGGGAAGGCCAAGGAATCGGTTACGTCGGCAAGCTCAAATGGACTCAGCGGCTCGCCAGTGAAGTCCAGGCTTGCCGTTATTGGACACGCTTTGTGGACGAGGATTGGATCATCGAAGGAATCAGCTTGATCTACAAAGCGACATCTTGGAGCAAGGCGCGTCGTGTAGCGGTTATTCGCAAAGCGCAAGTATTCGAAGACGGCCAAGGCCGAATCGTGTTTGATTCCGATTGGCAATACGAAGCCATCGTGACCAACCTGGAATGGGAAGCGATTGATCTATGGCGGTTTTACAACCAACGCTGCTGCATGGAGAACTACATCAAGGAAGCCAAAAACGGCTTCTCAATCGACCGTATCGCCACGAGCGATTTCAATGCCAATGAGTTGGACTTGCTCATTAAGCTGCTCGCTTACAACTTATTTGAGCGATTTAAACGCGACTGTTGCGAGCCCATTCACCAAGGCTATACGATCGCCCGTTTTCGCTTGGAGTTCTTTCATTGCGCAGCGACGCTCATTCGGCACGGCCGCTCCGTCGTATTGAAGCTGATGAAAGATTTCGCTGGTCGCTACGCCTGGAAGCGAATCGAGACCAAAGTGGCCTTGCTGGAATGATCAATATCCATAAAGTTACATGGAAAATGAACTTGCCCCTTCACTGGGGAGGGGGAAGAACCATCCGTAAATCGCGAAAGAATCCTACAGGAATGGAAAATACCCACATTTTTACACCCCGTACTCCTTTTGCATCACCACGTTATCTTGGACTTACGGGCTTTCGAAATTCAGGATTATTGCTATTTCGAAATACTCCAAGATACTTATTATACCCAAAAGTGAGCCTAGGGCTAAACGTTGGCGTGAGCATGAAATGACTTTTTCATCAGATGATTTTGCACAGAAAGTAGAAGAATTCAAAAAGGCACAAACAGGTATATTAGTTGCCCCTGCTAGATTTGAAGGAATGGATTTCCCTGGAGACACATGTAGATTTCTCGTTATTGATGGTCTCCCTTCTGGTACTGGTAATATGGAAAAGTTCTTATGGAACAATTTGGGGGAAAACAAATTTCTTCAAGGAACAGTTGCTTCTAGGTTAATTCAAGCAATGGGTAGGATTTCAAGAGGAAATGATGATTTTGGTGTCGTTTTTCTACTTGGAGATGACATTGGCGATTGGATCACAAGAGGAAGCAATCGCAAAGTGATACCTCCATATACACGTGCTCAATTAGAACTGGGCGAGCAACTCACAAAGAGTGTCTCCGACTTCCAGAGTTTGCACAATTTAGTTATGTCCGTTTTAGCCGTACCACGTGATCCCGGATGGACTTCTGTACACAGAGCAAGAATACAACCTCATTCTGTTGCAAACGAAAAGGCATCAGAAGATTCTGTGAGTGAACTTGAAGAACACAGTATACAAGTTGCATTTGCTGAACGAAAATTTATAGAACATTTATGGGATCGTGAATATCAACAAGCAGCACGCGCCTTGGAACAACATTTAGATTCTATTTTTAATCAAGACAAAGCACTTGCGGCTTGGCATGCACACTGGATAGGTTATGCTTACTTATTAGGTGGCAATACCTCCGCAGCCGAGAGATATTTTAATAGGTCTTCTAATGCTTATCGAGTCCTGGGTCGAATTAATCCTGAATCAGTCACTACTTACGCCCCTCCCGTAATATTTGGCGATTCGCAAGGAGAAAGAATCGCGAGTGTTCTCAGTGCGCGCGGCGACTTCAATTATGGATCTTTTAGTGAAATGCAGGATCGTCTCTCTCCTCTTTTCACTGAAAAAAATACGACTAATCAATACGAAGAAGCTTTATCATGGTTGGGGAGATATTTGGGCTTTGCATCAAACAGACCTGATTCAGAAACAGGGGGACGTGGCCCTGATATATTTTGGACTTCCCCAGAGGTTGATATATTAATTGAAAGTAAAGAGGAGAAGAAAGATACTTCTTTTTACTCAAAAAGGGATGTTGGTCAAGCTCTAAATCATAGTGAATGGTATAAAGAAGAATTCCCGAACTCTGGCCGAAATATTAAATTAATGATTGTCGGTCCCATAATACCGGCTCATCCAACAGCGAGTCCTGGAGAACAAATGCATATTTGGACACCGTCAGAAATTTCTTCATTAGCCCATCGTATTTCATCTTTAGTGTTTGATGCTTATACAACAAGTGACAGTGCCACTTACACAGCTACATTAAATAAACTGTTAGATGAAGCGGGAATGACATATGTGAAATTATATGAATCTCTTCCTACTCGTCCTATTCAGAGGGGGCAATAAAAAGACCGAGCAATAACATAAATTGCTACAAACAGGCAATCCTCAGGGAATGCCTGTTTGTTTCAACAACAATGGAAAATTTAATTTGCTCTTTGTCGTGTTGTCTACTATTGAAATTTATTCGTGTTCAATTATAATTCCTCTTCGCCCAGAATATATTCTTGATTGTTCAAACAATCGAGTTGAATCTCTCAACCTAATGTTTTGTGTCTTTTCACCCTCCCATTAGCACTAATTGAAGGAGTGTTTCAAAACTTATCGAAGGCAGCCTCACAGTTCAACGTCCAAAATTTCAGGCCTTCCAAACAACACTTGCTTATCCGAATCAAACAAGTCCCGAAACACCACCTGCCCGCGACTTGAGGAAGCATCTACAACTTTGCCATCACCCGCATAAATCCCAACGTGAGTAATATCCATAAATCTACCATTATTCTCGTAGCTCCAAAACACAAGGTCACCTGGAACCAAGTCGGCCGCGTTTACTGTCAGACCATTTTCCACGCAAAATCTGGCCTGCTCAGCTGCGGTTCGCGGCAAGCTAATACCTAGCTGACGATAAACCCACTGACGAGATAGCTGCAATCGTATAGTTGTCCTGACCGGCCTTCGGTTGGCTATACGGATCGCCTAGACGAGTCAGCGCAATTTGACGGCTTCACTGCCCAGTTCCCCTTCGGGCAATTGCTGTTGAACCAAATCAAGCTGCTCTGGCGTCAAACCAATATTAGCATCTTTACCAAGTATCGCAAACATAAGCGGGCGAAACTCTTCGGACAGCATTTCCTTCATTAATTCTATCTGTTCATTTGTAAAGCGGTATATATCTGCCTGTTGCTCCGCAGCATGGCTAATGACCGTAATATGCAAAATGCGCTCATATCGGGTAATCGTCTCTTCGCTGGTGCTCCCGTCCTCCTGTTCGACCGAAACCGTTTCATTATGTTCTATCGTCTCAACACGAGATTCCAGCGAATTCATATCCCAAAACACCGATCGGATGATACCGATTCTTGTTGCATCAAGCGTGGCCACATCCATTCCCTTTTCCACATCCGTGACGGTCTTCACGGCAAAGACGGAGATAATGTCCATCCAGTTATCGATTCGCGTATTGTCCGCGCTGCCGGGATAATGATATTCCACCCGGTCTACATTGCCAGCGGATTGCTGTAACTCTACCAGTCGGGCGGCAAATTCAGCGTCCAGCTCTTGAACGATTTGGGAAAGCGGCTTGACATCGGCATCCGTATTTTCACCGGACACAAAGATACCGAACGGAGAGGAAATGACAGCGGCTATCACCATAACAATGCATAGAACTACAATTACCGAACCGCTGAATCCCAAAAGCGTCGTCAATCCCTTGACAAGCAAGGCGGCGGCTCTTTCAACCATTTTAACGATAAGACGATTCAATCTCGCGGCAGCTCGCGCGGTCTGGATGGATCGACGAGCAGACACCACCATCTGCGCAGCCCGCTGAGCTTCCTTGACGGCATTCATTCTCCCTTCAGTTTGAGCATCTGAAGGATTGTTAGCGTGCTCTAGCCGATGCCCATATTTTGTAAATGGCGATAACGTCTTGAAATTTCGTACCTTCCGTTTGATCGTATAATCTGATTGTTTCGATATAGCAGAGGGGACTCGGGTTAACGGTTTCACGCGTCCATTTGCTGAACGAGATACCGCGGTGGAGAATGTTTCCTTCTTCCCGACTGGTTTTGGATGTCCGATATTCCGTTTTTGCATCCGTTCAGAAAAGCTGCCTGTTCGAGAACGATGCAGAAGCCGGGTATTGACCCGGCTCCGTATAAATCGTTGTTTTCCTGAATGCGAACCAGAAGACAAGACGTATTTTCCATCAACCGGCTTACGAAGACGTATGCTACGGGCAGGTCGCGGTGTACGCGAAATCGAT
Organism: Cohnella algarum; assembly: GCF_016937515.1. NCBI lineage: Bacteria > Bacillati > Bacillota > Bacilli > Caryophanales > Paenibacillaceae > Cohnella > Cohnella algarum. The sequence continues at coordinate 3,012,926 of NZ_JAFHKM010000002.1, read as the reverse complement.
GACTCCGTATGAATATCAATCGGGCTCTGACTTGTGACAGAATTACCATCTGGCAACGGCCGCCTTTTTAGAATGTGCCGAATCAATCTCTTGTTGATATGCAGACTCATCCCCATTTGGGCACGTATCGTTTTTTTCGTAGCCGCTGCGGAATGGCGCTGCGCATATTCAACTTGAGACTGGGAAGTCGTCTTGTCATGATCAACTTGCCGCTTGGCACGAGCGCTTGAACGATTTACACGATGCAATACGTTCGGGAATCTGTCCAAACGTTTGATGTCTTTCACAACACTCCTCGTTTTAATTTCCTTCATCGTCCCATTCCACTCCCGTCGCTGGCAGCCATTCAGCGAATTTGTTCGGTCAGCCGATTGATCGTTCTCTCGTGACTTCGGCAATATTCGGGATAACGAAGATGAATCGCTTCAAAAAAGTAGGGGGCATAGCTGCAATCGAATAATTCGTGGGGAGTGGAGTAACGTTCGCCTCCTGCTTTGGTCCAGCCGTTCCACAAATTAAAGGCGAGCCGACACACTCGGATGGTACTGCCGGTTTGCCAAGGGGCCGAAAGGCCTTCGGACTTAATGCCGCCATTAGAAAAATCATATAAATCGCAGATATGACTTCTGGTTTCTCGGGAAATGCCCAATGTATAGAACAGTGCCCGGTGGTAGCTATCGCTGCATTTCCTTTCATCCAGCATCTGAACATAAAACCTCTCGTGTTCCTCATCTCGAAATCGAATCGTATGCATCGTCACATACCCCTTTCATGGAGAATGCAGCGGCTGGTTGCAACCAGCCGCTGTCTGAACATGGTCCTCTATATAACCGTTCATTTTGGCAGGAAAATCGGACCCTCCGACGAATCGATTACATGTTTTTGAGCAAGTATTCCATTTGTTTCAAGCCTCGTTGGATTGATTTACGAACCGCCCGCTCATCGACATGCTCGGCTCTGGCAATATCAACTTTGCTCATACCCAGGAAATAATGGGCGTAAATCCGTCTGGCAGATTTCTCCGGCAACAGGCACATAGCTTCATAAAGTTGCTGCCGTGAAAGTTTGCGCTCGTAATGCTCCTCCGGTGAAATCGAAAGAAATAAAACATGCTGCTCAATCCCATCGTTGCGATCTAGCGAGTAATAGGCCCGATGGCGATACGTTCGCAGCCTGTAGGCGCTTTCTTCCAAGTCTAAGCGACGGATTTCATGGGCAACTTCTTCGTCTACATCCACCCATACATCCGTCTTAAAAAAAGGATACATATCCCGCAAATTCATCTTTTTCATTCGAATCCCTCCATTTGGTTTGATGGCAAACCAAAACAGAGGGGGGAGAGCGACAGCCAACGCTCCCCGGCAAGCAGGAAACACAACAAAAAAGACCTCGCCGCAGAGCGCGACAACGCTCGATTGCGACCAGGCCAGATTGTAAGATTGGATTACATTCTTGCCGATAAATTCTCCGTTTGCAGTTATGGGCAATAGGGATACATCAACTTCACCCTCTTTCTCACCTGGCAACACCGTGTGAGAAATTAGGCGGGCTATGATGTTTGGCGCTGCCCTATGCTTGGTTCAGCTCCTTGGCAACCGGGATTTAGCCGACGACTGCATCGACAAAATAAAAAAGCGCCGTAATCCTTTCCGCTGGGTAGCAGGGAAAGAAACGACGCTTGATAAAGAGTGACCACAGAGTTTTCTTGTTGCTACTGCTGCACTGTCTGTCCACGTTATCATCATAGCACGAAACATGTGCATATCGTGTGCATACTTCGTGCAAAAAAAGGGCAAATCCGGTGCAGCATTTGGTGCATGTTCGATACAATTCCGGCGCTCCAATCCTCAAATTTGCATAACTAAGGCAAATCTATGCGCTATGCATCTTCTGAATTCATTCAATCTGCTTGAGACGACTCCAAATCCAACAATACTGCCCGATCTTTGATTTTTATATAGATTTTGTGTAAAATCCGCTTCCGATGATAGAAAAATGCGCGACGGGACAGTGCCAGGCGGCTCATGGCGTCTGAAAGCGCCAGATTATCCATATATCGCAACCGGACAAACTTGCTTTCTTCCGGGGTGAGAGCCGAGAAAGCGTAGTCGATCAAACCGATTCTGGATAGTAACAATGGGATTTCATGTTCGGTGATTTGTAAGCGTTGTATGACCGTTCGCAATACCGTTTCCTGTCTTCTGCCTCTGCTACGAGCCGCAACCATATGCAGCGTTCGCGTCAATTCTGGGATGTATGTGAGTTCGGATTGTACATACTTCAATCTCGCTTTCCAGTCCTTATAGGACTTCAGCCATGATTCAACTTTCTCGTAGGGAATGGGGACTGGGTCTGCGACATCACAAACCCCTCCTTGCTGTGCATGCTTTCTTAACGTTTTCCGCCAGTTTGGACAGTCAATCGACTTCGTTGTACATTGTTCACTCTCCATTTCCATTGTCATCTACCCTTCTTTTCTAAATTCGCAGAAGTTGACAAGGTACTATTTTCACAATCTTCGCTCCTCTTTTTACGACTCTCACCTCCGGTATAATCCTCCTAAGAATATCCATCTGTACCTATCATTTTACCTATAAAGCGATTAAATATGGAGGGTGATTTTTTTCATCACACTATCATCTCAATAAGTGTCGAATAAACGCAAAATTCCTCGAATCGAGTGTGAATTGCTAGCACGTGATCCGATCTTGCCGATCGTACAAGCCTCTTCGTTTTGCTTTTTCCGCCGCTTCATGGATGGAGCAAGCGTTGAATTTTCGAATGATGTTACGAACGTGCGACTTCATGGTGTTCGCTGTGACGCCTAGCAAATCTCTAATCACCGGCTGTCTATAGCCCCAACCGATCAACTGCAAGATCTCTTTTTCAGTGGGCGTCAGCATTCGATGCAATTCATTTCGCTTAACAAGCCCAATTTCATTACGGATAATGGATGCAACATCTGCATGAAGAGAAGATTGCCCCCGATAGGCTTCCCTGACGGCATTTGCGACATCCGCATAGTTGATCTTGGTAATATAATTGATCGCCCCGGCTAGCACAGCTTCCACAATGATTTCAGGCTCGTAGAGGGAGGTCAAGATAATGATTGGCATCGCTTTCCTTTTCAGAACTTCGGAAATTGTATGGAGCCCATCCTGTTGCGATGAATGTAATACCAGATCAAGAATCATCACGTCTAAATCCAATTGCACACTCGCTCGAATGGCCGATTCCTTGTTTGTTGCAATATGAAATATATTCATATCTGGCTCTGCATTGATCAGCCCCGACATCCGTTGTTGCCAAATGGGATCGCTGTCCACCAGCAATACTTGTATCTTGCCTTCTTTCCAACGCACGACTTCATCAACTTCTACGGCATAACTTGCACGCTCCTCCATCTTTTCATCACCTCGTTGATTGTTCTGAAAACACAAAAAAGACACGTACCCTCGGAAGGCCGTGCCCTTTCCTGACAGCATTAGAGAGGGTAACCTGGCGATCATTGCACGCATGCAGAAGACCCGTGGCTTTGCGTTCCTGTATTTCGAATGTAAGCGATTGGGCTCCTTCCGCAATTTGGGAAATGATTGTCATTTGTGCAGACACCTCCTCCACTGCCGCCGATTGCTCCTCCGTAATGGCAGCGATGTGACTGACGGGCTCGTTGACTTTAACGATTTGGGAGATCAGAATCCACTTTTCTCAGCATCTCTTTGGTATACGGATCCCTGTATGCTTATCCATCAGTCCGGCAAAACCTTCCGAGGCGGCTTCCAACAGTTTCCTGTCTTGTTCATCCTCTTCTCGGAAACAGAAGGAATAAGTCTAGCCTCGTTCCGTCGAAGCTTTTGAACCTTCTTTGCCTACATGGTTAGCTAACGGGAAATCGCCCATTCCAATTTGACTTCGGTAATGCCATAGGTTGCCAAGGTACGAGCGAGCAACATCTTCATCCGCTCGGTTTGATCCATGCTCACTTCCTTTGTCGAACGGAGCGTTACAACGCCTGATTCATTGTGAAAGGAAACCCGCTCAAGCGAAGTGTCTATTGGAAACGGATTGTCAAATCCTTCAGGCCGGGTGCGTAACAATTGTTGAATCGCTGTTATTCTTGGCGCTTTCACGGAGGTCTTGTTGATCACTGTTGTCTCCACCGGAACGGCATTACCGTTTTGGAACAAATAGATCGTGTAGGTTTCGGTAATCTCTCGGTTCTCTTCCCGCGCCTCTTCCGATCGCAGCGATCCTTCCTCAATCTGTCTAACCAAGTCCCACACCTCAGTTGTTTCTTTAAATCCTTCAATGCGGTACAACTCGCTGCCGTTAAGATTCAAAAATAACGTGGTCGGATTCACCTTGACGCAATAGCGATTGGTTGTTTCATGGTCAACATCCACATAGACGACCTCATATGCAAACTCTTTTTTGCAAGTAAGTAATTCTCCGATGACCGTATTCATAGATCGGCCCATCGGGCAAGCGGACAGTGTAAACAAAATCAATTTTTTAATCGATTGACTCATGGCATGAACTCTCCTGTCTTATTTGATATTGGAAACAGCTTCTTCCATAATGTCGTAATTAATCGCGCCCTGAAACTTTTCCCGAATCACTCCACCCGAGTCCAGCAAATACGTCGTGGGATAGGCGACAACCTGATAGGTTTGCATGATGGCTCCTTCCTTGTCCAGAACGATGGGAAATGTGAGTTGCTGCTCTTTCACGAAAACTTGCACGGAATCCGGATTTTCCTCGGTAAGTGTCAGGTTGACACCCAATATCACAACATTCTTCGATTGGTAATCCTCATAAAATTTTTGCATATGGGGTATTTCCACCCGACACGGCGGACACCATGTCGCCCAAAAATTGACCAGCACTTTCTTGCCCTTAAAATCAGACAGGTGAACCGTGTTCCCCTGCAAATCCGTAAGCGCAAAGTCCGGCGCAAGCTGCCCCTTCAGAATACCCGTCTCCAGATTTGCTTCCCCCGATTCCGCAATTTGTCCGGTTTCTGAAGAAGACTTGTGAAAATAATCGTATCCGCCATAAACGACGAGCCCTATCAAAACCAGAACAGCGATCATGCTTTTTTTCATCCGCTTCATCTCCACTCGTTAAAAGTTGATCTCCCAAAACGTATATTGGGATAGCCAGGCGCTGATCTTCTGCAATTGCCCGGTAAACAACAGAAACCCCAGCCCGATGAGCAGCCAGCCATTCAGTTTGGACAGGAGAGGTATCCATCTGTTCATTTTTTTCATGATCTTCATCGAATACGTCAGCAACCATGAAATCAGTAAAAACGGAACACCCAACCCGAGCGAATACACGGCCAACAACCCAATCCCGTTCCACAGCGTTTCGGCAGACCCGGCCAGAAGCAAAATGGACGACAACGCCAACCCTACACAGGGGCTCCAGCCGGCGCCAAAAGCCACACCGGTAAGCAGCGAACGGATTGCGCCGCGGCTCCTGTTCGTATTGATTTCCCATGTTTTACCGGACATCAGCAGCCGGAGATTAAATAATCCGACCATTTGCAGACCAAACACAATAATCAACAAACCGCTGATTTTTTGGATCAAATCGCGCTCCTGGGCAAAGAAGCGGCCAATAAAGCTTGCCGAAGCCCCCATCGCGATGAAAACGAGACTAAAGCCCACAATAAAACTAAGAGACTGAACAATCAGTTTCCCCCGATACACGACCAGTTTGCCGTCTTGAAAGGACGAGCCCGTCAAATGGGAAACGTAAGCGGGGATGAGCGGGAAGACGCAAGGGGATAAGAAGGATAGCATCCCCGCGGCAAAGGCTGCGAAAACCGAAAGATTATCCATGAGAACCTCCTTTTTTCACCTTCTCGTCCAACCAAGCCCATCCGGTCAAACCCGTGGCAACGAGCAGAAAAATCAACTGCTGTTTACTGAAGGACAAAAGCCACATCGAACGATCGGGGACCAGAAACCATAACATCGCATGTCCAATCGAGAACCAAATGGCGTATGCAAGTCCTGTTGGCGAATCGGATCCTCTTGAAGAAAACAAGAAAGACATGTAAAGAACCGCTGTTAATCCGGCGCTTGCCGCGTGAAACCAGGCCGGCTCCTCCCCGATCATGAATAACAACACTTGGCAAGCCCACCAACCCGCGAATGCATACGTGATGAAAATGTCGAACCCCATTTTTAATGGAATGTGTCTCTTCAAAGCCTTCTGCCAAATATAAACCGCGGCAACCAGGCTTGCCATCCATTTCCCGCGTTCCCCGCCATCGAAATAGATGAAAGAAACAGGCTGTTGGATGACTTCAACCGGATGAAAGAGCAGGTAGCTCGCTTTCCAGACGATCAGCCACAGCCAGAATGCGTTTGATACGCAGGACAAGATCAACCCCCGCTCCGGCATGTTTCGGAGCCGATATTGTAACATCAACCAACCCGCCGCCCAAAAACTGAAATACAAAATCAGTTGTCCGTTCAACACAATAGAACCGATTTGAATGTTGCGCACCCCCCACCTCCTTGCAAATGAGGATAACGCTTTTTTTTAAAGAAATGATTAAGCAGTTGGAAAAATATACATCCAGGTTTGCGGCATCTTCTGTGATAGGGTTTTTATTAGACCGCGATCCGAAATTTTCCGCCGCGGGAAATATCCAAATCCACAAGGAGGAAATGCAGTTGATGAGGAAAAAACTGGCTGTGGCGCTGTTGGTGCCGACTCTTATTGCCGGAACGATTTTATCGGGACAAGTCTCCGCTTCGGCGGCAAAGGATGATGCCGTCATTGTGAAAAGTGTCAAGTTTCGGGACAAGCCTTCCCTTAGCAGCGAGCGCATTCGTTTTTTGCAGGTAGGCGAACATGTGAATGTTTTGGAACGTGTGAACCCCTATTGGTACAAAGTCAAGGATGGACAGGGGCAAACCGGTTATGTCACAACGCAGAGCCGGTACATATCTATGGTGGGCGCCTCAACCGGCGAAGAAACCACACAAACCGCTGCCGGCGCAGCCAACAACGTGATTAAAGCCGGTATGAAATATTGGGGAACGCCTTACGAATTTGGTTCTAACCGCTCCAATACCCGAACGTTCGACTGCTCGGACTTTGTCCGACAAGCGTTTAAAGACGGAACTGGCATCATCCTTCCCGGCAATTCCAGAACACAGGCTGCTTATGTGAAAAAAATCGGTAAAACAACAACGAAGTGGCGTGACTTGAAACCGGGGGACATCATGTTCTTTATGTCGTATAAAGGAAGCAAAAGTTCGAATTATTCCGGAATCAACAAATCCGCACAACGAATTACGCATAACGGCATTTACTTGGGGAATGGCAAGATATTGCACACGTATTCCGTCAAATCCGGCGGGGTAAGAATCGATAGCATTGAAGGCAAGCACTGGGAATATCGTTTTGTGTTCGGCGGCAGTGTACTCAAGTAACACGGAGTGTAAGGGACAGCCATGTCCCTTCACTTGTTTATGTTTTAATCCTTGGCCCTGTAATGGGGGGGCGGAAGCACGGAGCATTTCCTTCCTTACGATGGAAGGATCGAGATCAATGGCGGTACATAACGTTTCAAACCAGGCGGTCTTCAAGAAAGTGAGCGCTTCTTGTCGTGTTTGGAAATTCCGCCCTCCTTTCCGAGCCTTTATTTTCAAATCGAAATAAGTTTGGATCAAAATTTCGCAAACCAAGACCCGGTACCCAAACGACATCCTCATCTCTCCCTTTCCGGATGCTTTTTGTTTGATCGTACCGGTCTTGTGTTAAGTTCTGATAAAGATGGTTTGAATACAGGCTGCAAGTCTGCATTTTATTCATAAGCTTGGATCACTTACTTCAACAAGGGGGCTTAAATTTGGAACTCGCACGGAGAATTAAATTTCCCGTTCCATTGAAATTCATGACGCGCTCCCATGTCCCCAGAATGAAGCTAGACTAAATAGTAGACACAGATGACATTGGTGATTGACTAAAAACCGGAGGTCTGTGTCAGAAATGAAAAACCAGTGGATGATGAAGCCTACAAGAGAAATACAGTCCAGTATATTAAAGAAAGCGGCAAGGCGATAGCGGAGGTAGCCCGCGAGCTAAAAACCAAGGAAAACACTTTATATGGCTGGATGAAAAAGTTCGGTAGTGAGCCAGAAGTCTTTGCGAATCAAGTTTTTAAATCAGAAAATCATAAGCTACGGGAACTTCAGAAACAAATTCGTGATTTACAAGAAGAGAACGATATCTTAAAAAGGCCATGCACTTCTTCGCGAAAGACCATCGGTAAAATATGAATTCATCTACACGAACCGCTTCGAGAACTGATTGGAGAAGATGTGCAAAGCATTGGAAGTTTCTCGTAACGGCTACTATCGGTGGAACGGGCGTCCGGAGAGCGACCGTGAACGCCAGCACAAAGAATGGACCGAACAAGTCAAGGAAGTCTTCGATGATTCACGGCAGCTATACACTTTCCCGTTGGTATTTCATGCAGCGGGTATGGCAAAATACCCCGTACCTGCCCCCAAATCCAGAATAATGTCGTTATCTTGGATTTCCAATAACCCCAATAACTTTTCTGGAGGCAGAACTTTACGCCGCTCCGGGTTGTCCAGTTTCTCCATATGTTCAGGATTAAATCGGCGCTCCATCATGATTCTTAACCACCTTTACCGTTTTTATTTCCAAAGGGAGAGTAACCCAAAAATGATGCAGATTACCATCCGAATGCAGTCCGACTTGTCCGCCGAACCGTTCCACAATTTCTTTCACAATCGCAAGACCCAGCCCCGTACCGTACTTGTCTTTCTCCCGGTGTCTTGACGGATCCACGCGATAGAACCGCTCAAAAACCAAATCGCGAGCTTCATCCGGTATTGGTTCTCCCATGTTGGAAACCGTGATGCGGTATTGTTTTTGTTCCCTTTTTCCCGTAATCTTTATCTCATTCCCTGAATGATACATGAAAGCATTCTTGAGCAAATTGTTCATGACCTGTTTGATTCCGTCTTCATCGCCGAGAACGACTCCCTCTTGTATGGAGACGTCCAATAAAACACCTGCTTTGTCGCTTTCCAACTGAAAAGCCTGAATCGTTTGTTGCAGGAGTTCATGTATTTTGATTTCTGTCTGATACAGACTGTTATTCCCTCGAGCTTCCCAGACCGTCAAATGATGAAGCTGTTCTACAAGACGGGTGAGGTGCTGAGATTCTTCAAGCAGAGATTGATACAATTCCCGATTGCCTTCCATGACACCATTTGATAATGCCTCCAAATAGCCGTTCAAGTTGCTCAGAGGCGTGCGCAGTTCATGCGATATATTGCTTAGAAGACGTTTTCGGTTTTCTTCCGTACGCTTCAATGTTTTTGCCAATTCGTTAAAGTGCTTCGTAAGCTGACCGATTTCATCATGAGATTTCGGTTCGATGGGCTCCGGGTAATGTCCCTCGATCATGAGTCTCGTCGATTCCGTGAGCCGTTTTAAAGGAGAAAGTATTTTTTTGATAAAAACATAATGAATAATGGCGGCAACCAAAATGGCCGAAACACTTGCTCTCCATAAATACAACTCCATTGTTTCATTGAAGAACCTGCTTTTTTCCTCACCGACCAGCTCATATTGGCCCACCACCATGCAAGCAAAATCCTTTACGGATACCCCAGCGAGCCAGATCACAACAGCGATGACCAGGCCGTTGACCAACATGAGCTTCATCGTCAAACGCTTTCGCCAAAACATCCAATGTTTAATAGGCATCAAATCGATATCCCATCCCTCTTATCGTTTCAATAAAACGGGGGGCTCCTTCCACTGATTCGATTTTTTCCCGGAGCTTGCTGACATGGACATCCACGGTCCGGTCGATTACAGAACGTTCTTCATTCGGATACAGCTCTTGTAAAATTTGTTCTCTTGTCAATATTTGATTCGGATGCCGCATCAGAAAATATAAAAGCTTAAATTCATGCATCGTCAGCGGAATAAGTTCTCCGTTGAACTTCACTTCTCCTCGAAGCGGTTTCAGCGTTAGTCCTTTGTAACTGATTTTACTGCAACGATTGGCCGTTCTTCGCAGGACAGTTTCGACCCTGGCAACGACCTCCTGCGGGCTGAAAGGCTTCGTAATATAATCGTCCGCACCCATTTGCAGCCCCTGAATTCGATCCGCTTCGTCCACCTTAGCCGTCAGCATGATGATCGGAATATCGCTTTTCATGTCGGAACGGATCCACTGACAAAGCTCTTCCCCGCTTTTATGCGGAAGCATGAGATCCATAATGACAAAGCAGGGATCGAGCTTTTCAAACAAATTCATTCCCTCGGCACCGTCCGCCGCCAACAGGATCTCGTATCCTTCTTTTTCCAGATATATTTTGAGCAACTGTCGGATTTTGGCGTCGTCTTCAACAATCAGGATCGTTTTGCCCTTCATTCCTCTAACATCCCCTAAACACCTGGCCGTTTGTCCGAGAATAACATCCGTTTGTTAAGATGCGTTAAAGAAAAACCAATGAGATGAACTCATCGGTTTTCATATCATGGATTCGCAGCCTGATTGATGCATCCAATCAATCGGGCTTCCACGTCGGCAGCAATGCCCATCAGAGCAGCATCCTCCAGCATATTCATGAATGCGGTCGGTTTCGGCATGCCGATTTTGGTCTTGCCGTCCGCTTCATAGACCACGATTTTGCACGGAAGAAAGTACCCCGCCAAAGCACTTTCACTTACGACTCTGTTTGCTTCCGCAGGATTGCACACCTCCAAAACCACGTACTCCCGCTCAAAATCAAATCCTTTTTCCTTCAGTTTTTCGCGAAGATTAAACCGCCACAGCACGCCAAACTGCTCTTTCTTTAAAGATGTTTCCAAGGCGGCAATGGCATCCTGAACATTGGCTTTCGTTTCGGTTGTATAATGAAACATGGCTGTTCCTCCAGTCAGTGTATTAACCCTAACGATAGTATGGTATCTTTTCCGGAAAAAACTCGTCTATTTTGTTAAAGGTCCGTCCCACGCCGTGATCCCGCCGATCAAGTGAGCCACGTTACGGTAGCCGCTCCGGCTCAGGATCCTACCGGCTTGCTTGCTGCGCATCCCGCTGCGGCAGTACAAATAGACAGGACTTTCTTTCGGAATCTCGCCTAGTCTCCTGTGAATCTGACTTAACGGAATGTTTACCGCTCCTGGAAGGTGACCCTGCTTAAACTCATGAACCTCTCTAACATCGATCAGCCTTTGCCCTTTGTATTCCTTCTTGAACAGCTCGATGTTCAGATTCCTCAATCCTTTCACCGGAGCGAATTGCTTAAACAGAAACCATGCTAAAAGAATAAATAATATGGCGTAAAAATAATAATTCATAACGGAATCACCTACCTGCTTTTGATCAATAATTCTACGGCCTCCTGAACGAGTTTGCTCGTATCCTTGCCGGATTCCTTTTCTTCAAGAATGCACTGCTCCAGATTGACCGCAACGATATAGGCAATGGCTTTGTCGACTGCGCTTCTGACAGCTGAGAGCTGGCTCACCACATCCTTGCAGTTTTTCTTTTCCTCCATCATTTTCAGTACGCCACGTACTTGCCCTTCCACGCGGCGCAGTCTTCTTTTTACATCATCATCGTAATTCATATTCATCGTTATCCCCCATTTGCTTATACGTGTATAGGTATATTATAACCTAAATCCGGGGGAACTGGTCTTAAATAAACAAGTTCACTTTCGCATCTGCAGCATCCCCCAAATAGGCTGCAACACCGGCATAATCGATCCCGTCGATCAATTCTTCTTTCCGCAATCCAAGCAAATCCATGGTCATCGTGCATGCAACCAGTATAACTCCTTGCTCCTGCGCGAGCTCAATCAACTGAGGCAGGCTGAGCGCATTATGTTTCTTCATGACATGCTTGATCATTTTGGGACCGATTCCGGCAAAATTCATTTTGGAGAGTCCCAGTTTTTTCGCTCCGCGCGGCATCAATTTACCGAACATGTTCTCAAGAAGCCCTTTCTTTACGGAAACAGGTGGATCTTTTCGAAGCGTATTCAATCCCCAAAAGGTGAAAAACATCGTAACTTCGTGATCATAAGCGGCCGCTCCGTTGGCAATGATGAAGGCGGCGATCGCTTTGTCCAAATCTCCGCTAAAAAGAACGATGGTGGTTTTTTCTTTTTGGCTCATATCTATCATCCTTTCTTTATAACTCATACAGGTATGGGTATTAAAAAGTGAAAAAATTAGTCATACTTGGTGCATACTTTCTTTTTACGTTGATCATAGGAGCTTCTTCCGGATATAGAAAAGCATACAATTCGTTCTATCCTGCACGCTTTCTTAAAATTTGCGCGGCTCAGCACTTCGCGAAGATCCACCGGCTTTGCCCCATTGTTTTTTCATTCTTTGCAATTTAGGGAAAGATATATAATGAAGACCTTGAACAGGCCCGTGATTTCGAATTTGGTAAGCAATGAAGGTTATTGCTGCAATAAACCAAATCATGTTTTCTTCCTTTCTTGTAGGAAGGAGATGCAGTGCCTGGAACCACATCCCCTTCAAAAACTTATCCTTTCTTTACGATAAACTTAAATACACCGTTGTCTTCTTTAGCTTCGATCAATTCATGGTTCGTTTGTTTGACCCATGCTTGGAAGTCGTTAATGGAACCTTTGTCGGTTGTGTGCAATTCCATGATTTGACCGGATTCGAGCGAATCGATTGCTTTCTTTGCTTTGACGATCGGCATCGGGCAAGCAAGACCTTTTGCGTCAACAACAATATCCGCCATAAGTTGAACCTCCTTCCTTACATTTTAACCTTGATGATGTACCGCGCAGCGGTTCGGTCCAATCTCGAGTTCGACCGCTTTTTCTGCATCGACTTGGAGTTCGCCCCGGTTGATGGCCACAATTTCTTCAAAATTTGGCGGTTTCTCCATGGAGACCGCGCTAGCCACTTGTTCCGTAAAGGCTTCTTGGTCGGCGTTTTGCATAATTTCGTTATTCTCGCGAATTTCACCGAATGTGGCCCCAACAATACCGTTATCGTTGATCTCCTGAATGTCGGCATAGTGAGCGGGCAGAACGAGACAATCGTCCGGGAGATCGCTCAGCTTGTTGAACACGGTATCGTACAGATCCATCGCCCATTCTTTTGCCTTGCCTCCAAGATCGGGTCTTCCCAAACCGCCGACAAAGATGGTATCTCCGGACATCAAGAACCGGTTGTTGATCAAGAAGGATGTCGATCCGGGGGTATGCCCAGGCGTGGGAATCGCCAAGACCTCCACATCAATTTCTCCGACTCTGATCCGATCATGCCGATCCAACGGCTCGAACTTCAAATTCGTATCCTTTACCTCCCCGGAAGAGATGTAATACGTTGCGCCGGTTTGTTCGGCAAGCTGTCGCCCTCCGGAAATATGATCGGCATGCAGATGGGAATCCACGACATGTTCAATCTTGAAACGATGCTGTTTTGCAAGTTCAAGGTAAACATCCACCTTTTGATTCGGGTCGATGATCATGCCTTTCCCTTCCGAAATGACGGCATAGGAGAGGCAGCCTTTAGACAAACGGTTGATTTGAATCAATTTGAACTTTTCGTCCATGTATACGATGGTCGGATGGTAGAACTGGCTCCAGGCCAGCATTCCGCCTTCCAACGAGTAGGTTTTATACCCTTTCTCCATCAACATTTCCGCTACAAAGTCAGAAGATCCGCCTTTTGCGCAAACGACGACCATTTCCGTATCCTTTGGCAGTCCGGCGTGCACCTGCTCATCCTCTTCTAGAAAGTTAAAGTACGGAATGTTAACGGATCTCACTTTTTTTCCCTCAATTTTCCAATCGTTATAATCTGTCTCGTTCCTTACATCGAGAATCACCACGTCTTCACCCGAATTCATTTTACGGTGAAGCTCTTCTGCCGTAATCAAGGGTACTTTTTCCATTCTTATTCTCCTTTCCCATTTAAAAGTTCAGCGTCACCTGCGCGTCGAATGCAAAATCCAAAAATGCCGCGGCGCCGCCGAGTTCAATTCCATCGATAAAGTGCTCTTGGTCAAGTCCCATCACATCTACTGTCATTTGGCAGGCGATCATGCGGACACCCGATTCTTTGGCCACGTCCAGAAGTTGGGTTACTGTCGGAACATTAATTTTTTTGAAGCCTTCCGCCAGTCCTTCGTTACCCGGTCTGAGTTGCAGCATTTGCTCGGAATCCTTATGAATGATCGACAGTCCTTCAAAGGTAAAGAAGATAGCCACCTCAGCGTCCAGCGCCGCCGCTGCCGTTGCAATGTTCAATACTTTGTATGCAGTTTCAAGACCCCCGGAAGATGCGATAATCGCCACTTTTTTGTTTGCCATGTTTTGTTCTCCTTTACTCGATTATTATTTGTCGCTTTCTGTGGCCCCCTGCCACTGAGACATGCCTGGCACCACATTCTTTACTTTGAAAAATCCGCGCCCGGCAAGAATTTGGCAGGCCATATCGCTGCGGTTCCCCGTTCGGCAAACGACTGCGTACTCTTTGCCCGGATCCAGCTGACTCAGTTTTTCCTCCAGTTGTCCCAAAGGTACGGAAACGGCGCCGGGAATGCGCCCGAAGGCATATTCCGCAGGTTCGCGTACATCCAACACATTGATACTTTCACCAGAAGTTAGTTTTTGATTTAGTTCCTCGTTACTCATGATGTGAGGGAATTTTATTTCCGTTTTGTCTCGCCGTCCGATGCTTTTCTCAAGAAATGGCGGAAAAGCCCGTTCTCTTCCTTCAGACCAATGTATTGATGGCCGGTGCGTTTAGCCCAGCCCTGCAAATCTGCGACGGAACCCTTATCGGTGGCCCGCACTTCAAGGACTTCCCCCGGATGCATTTCATCGATGGCTTTTTTTGTTTTTACGACCGGCATCGGACATGCCAGCCCTTCGCATTCAAGGACGCGGTTCGTTTGGATTGCTATGGTCATTACAATCACCCTTCTGTTATAGATGTTTATTTTCCATATTCGATATCCCCGCTCCACTCGGACATGCCGCCTTGCATATTAACGACCTTATAGCCCATGGACTCGAGATACTCACACGCCAAACCGCTGCGATTACCGCTTCGGCAGATGACAATCGTTTCTTTGTCCGGATCCAATTCCTTGCGTCTTTCACCAATTGTACCTAGCGGGATATGCTTGGCGCCGGGAATATGTCCCGACTCCCATTC
This sequence comes from Cohnella algarum, assembly GCF_016937515.1. Lineage (NCBI taxonomy): Bacteria > Bacillati > Bacillota > Bacilli > Caryophanales > Paenibacillaceae > Cohnella > Cohnella algarum. Next base: position 2,997,692 of record NZ_JAFHKM010000002.1, on the reverse strand, counting down.
GTCTTGCTCGCGCACATCCAGTAAGTTCAATTTCTCCCCCTGCTCAAGCCGCTTTTGCACTTCACGGGGGAGGATATTATTTAAATATTCCCCAGCCATTTTCATTCACACCTCATTAAGTTAAAATATCCATCCAAATCTTGATGACTGTTGCCGTAATGAGCGCGGCGAGAATCCATTGCAGCACCTTCACATTCATTTTCTTGCCAAGCTTGGCACCCAGCGGTGAGGCGATGATACTCGCTATTACCATCACCAGGGATGGAATCAGCAACAGGTGACCCCCCATGACTTTTCCGACCGTAGTGCCAATCGAGGAAATGAACGTAATCGCCAATGAAGAAGCGATAGCCACACGCGTAGGAATTTTTAGAACGATCAGCATGATCGGGACAGTGATGAATGCGCCGGCAGCGCCAACGATACCCGATAAAATACCCACGATTGCAGCGGCGATTGCTGCAACGGTTGTGTTGAAGCTAACATTAGAATAGTCAGCCCTGTCCATTTCTTTTTTTGGCATAAACATCATGACGGCCGCAACGAGCGCCATAACGGCATATGTCAAGTTAATCGCGGAATCAGACAGAAATTTCGAACCGTAGCCGCCTATAAAACTCCCCGCAATGATAGGAATCCCCATGGCAAGGACGAGCTTCTTGTTGATAAACCCTCCTTTGCGGTAAGCAAACATGCCAGCCAACGTTGCGAAGAATACTTGCACCGCACTTACCGCAGCAACCTCTTGTGCGGTAAACGCCGCAAAACCAAGTAAAGGGGGAATATACAGCAGCATCGGATATTTAATAATGGAACCTCCGATCCCGACCATTCCTGAAATCCATGAACCGATGAAACCAATAACGAAAAGCGTGAGGATCCAACCGAAATCCAGTTCCATAAGACACCCCTTTCGTGTGTATTATTCCGAATAATGCTTCTTTCAATATACGTATAGGGGTATTTTTTTGATCAAAAAAAATTAATTTGCATATTGCATGATGAATGCTTTTAGTTTATTTAACGGCTGAATACCAACGAATGTTGTGGCTTCCTCCCCGTTAACAAAGAGTATTAATGTTGGAATACCTTGGATTCGGTATTTTACCGAGGCTAACGGATTTTGATCCACATTTAATTTTGCAATAACTGCCTCTTTATCCACTTCATCGGCCAATTGTTCCAAAACAGGAGTAATCATGCGGCATGGTCCGCACCACGGGGCCCAAAAATCAACCAGCACGATTTTGTTATTTTTGATGATTTGATCCAAGGTATCGTCCGTTGCTTTTATTGTTGCCATGAAATCATCCTCTCTGTGATTAATGTCATATACTAATACCCCTATGGGTATATTAAAATATTTGTGATTAAAAGTCAAGATTAATGATAAAGTGCTTTGCAAGAGCCGATGCTAAATGATGTAGTTAGCGGCCATGTCTATAATCTCATCTTTGCCTTGATCCTGATGTCGGTTGCTAATAGCAGTCGTCGGCGCACTAGGGCTGAGCCTTCCTTTTTCTCCCACTTTCGTGGATCCGAAATATGATTGGCGTGAAGAATGCTTGCCGCACCCGACTAATTGCCTCCTTTTTGTGATGGGCGGTTTCCGTTCTTTGATCTGCTAATCAAGTTCGGACTGCCTTATACGAAGCTTGGGAGGTTGCCGACACTGCATCGAAAATATGTTTAGGTTTCACAAGGGGTTTTGCTTCGACACAGGACCAAACAGTCGTGATGGAGGAAACCGCCGCATATTGTTTTTTTAAGGTGAAGTAAACTCCACGATAAGTGAATTGCTTATTTTGAAGGAGAGAAGGGACCCACCGTCCTGCCGCTGTTCGTAATCTGCACTTTGACATCGATGCTTTGAAGCGATTCCGCGTCCAGAGCGAATTCCCGAAGTTGTGTAAGTTTGCGCCATTCCGGTAATTTGTTCCGATAAAAAGAGTCGAGCAAATTGAGACTATCCGTCTTTTGCTTGAGTCCTTCCTTGAATGTACGCCTGATCTCTTCGCCGATCAGTTTTTCCGACCGGCTCGCTATCTCCGCCTCGGAAACTTCTTTTACCATTAAACTGATACTGCCTTTTACGGTTACACCAATATTAAAATATATTTTGCCGTTGCGCATTTCCGGATGGATTCGAGGTTTCGGATGCTCGAATATAACAACGGCAGCAGGTTGCTTATCCGAATCGATCACGAGTGGAGTACGGACTGTCCCTCTATCCAACCAACGACTCCCCGTAATATCTTCTTTGGAAAGCCAACCGTTCCATTTTCCGTCCTTGATAATACCTACCCCCTCGAGTTCAAGGGCGCTATATTGCGTCTTTTTGTCAACCCAACGCCCCTTGGATAAATGAATTAAGGGAAGAAGCGGGGTTTTTCCCGGTTCTCTTAATTCGGTGATGAGCTGGTATAACCGCTTGGGCGGTATAAACGAACTTTGCTCGTATACGTCTTCCGGATCACTCAATTGCGAATAAACAGGCGAGGATTCCAGTATGGGCGAAGCGAGCAGCACCTCTTCCACTGAATTGCGGGTTCCAAATACCCATAACGTATAACGAAATTCATTATAGCGGGTTAACTGATCCACCACTTCGTGAATCCCATGTTTCAGCACCGCTTCGCTCAAGACGACGGAGTTCAGGTGGCCCCAGTAGATTCTCCGCTGCGAAGTCGCATATAAATGATGGACGGCCTCTTGGAACGAATTTCCAACCCCTTTCCCTACCCAAGCTCCCTCTGTGGTCTCACTTTTCGATCCGCCGGCTTCCTGCTTGCCCAACGTGGAAAAATCCAAAATTTGCGCATATAGCTTATACTGACCATCTATATAATCGATGCCGATGGCATGCGCATAAAACATATGCTCCAGTTCCCTCATATTCCAACAACCCGATATCATGGGAAGAATCAAAAAAACGAACACCGCCTTCCGCCAGATGCCATGCTTCATCATTTCCCGCCCTTTCCCCTTGTCGAGTCGACTGTATTCAACATCTTCGGACGTTTTTTCAGATAGGAAACCGGAGCACGAAACAGCGCGTGGACCGCATCGCGAAATGTGAAAGGCGAGATCGGGGCCAGATAAGGGACGCCGAAGGAACGCAAATTGGCCAGGCAGATCAAAACCACAAACACGGAAAGAATAAAACCGAAAATTCCCAATACAGACGAAACGATAAGAATTCCAATTCTAAGAACGCTCACCGTTCCGGTCAACGATTGGTTCACCAGGGTAAACGTGGCGACAGCCGTTGTAGCGATCACAACGAGCAGCGAGGGACTCGTCATCCCTGCGCGAATGGCCGCGTCCCCGATGATCAGACCGCCTACTACCGCAAGCGTTTGACCGACGGCGTTCGGCAGACGCACGCCGGCCTCCCTGAACAATTCGAATAAGAGCAGCATCATCAGGGCTTCGATCGGGGTGGGGAGCGGTACTCCTTTCCTGTCCATCACGAGTGTAGCCAGCAGCGTCAAGGGAAGCTGGTCCTGATGATAAGTAGCGATGCCGATATAAAATCCGGGAAGAAATAAGGAGATGCTTAAGCCGAGCAGGCGTAACATTCTGCCGAATGCCACAAACCAATACGCATTGTGAAGATCTTCCGCAGACTTGAAAAGAAGCGTCAGATTGGCCGGGGCGATGATGGCCGTCGGCACACCGTCCAGCAAAATGGCGAAGCGGCCGCGTAATAAGGCGGCAACCACATAATCCGGCCGTCCGGTATATTCGAACAGCGGGAACAGGCTCCATTTGGATTCCGCCAACAACTCCTCCAGTTCGTTGCCGCTATATACAGCATCGATGTCGATTTCAGTTAACCGCTGTTTGATTTCCTCCACCACTTCCGGCCGGATAACATCTTTGATGTAAAGGAGTCCCGCCTTGGTTTGGCTGCGCTTACCGAGCATATATTGTTCGTAGGACAGGGACTCCGTCCGCAATCGTTTCCGAACCAACGCAACGTTGACGGAAAGATCCTCGATAAACCCGTCCCTCGGCCCGCGAATCGAGACTTCCGTACTCGCCTCTTCGGGTTTTCGTTGGGGAAGGTTCGCAATATCAAGTGTATAAGCGGATGCTAGGCCATCGACAAACAGAATCAATTGTCCGTTGAATATTTTCGGCACGAGGTTTTCCAGCATCGTCTCCTTTTTGAGCGAAGAGATCGGCCAATCAGAAATGAACGTTTCCTCATTCAGGGGCCGGATGTGAATTTCGCTCAACCATTCGCGCAGGCTGGGAATAATCGTTTCATTGATTCGTTTCGTGTCGGACAAACCTTCGCAATAGACCAGCAGGACGGTAACGTCTTGCCCTTCGTGAAATCCTATTTTTTGAACTTTGACATCGTGACATTCGGCGAACGTATCCTTTACCCATGCTTCACTTTTCGCCAAAGAAGGGTCAACATGACGCGTTCCCGCAACGGCAGACGATTCTTGTCCATTTTTTTGCGCAATTCGTTTATTTTTCAAAAGCTTACCGAGGAGCTGCCAGGTTTTCATAACTCCACCTTCTTTTTGTTCTTTATCCATGCCACCGCGGCTAACAGTGCCGATAAAATCAGGACGAAGAGCAAAGAGTACGGAAGGTACACCGCCGATAAGAACTTCATGAACATTTGATCGCTGACACGGATTTGGGAAGCCGCAATCATAAGGGCAAACAACACGATCAAAAGTACCGTTCGTTTTTTACTCTTCGGTATATTTAGCAGATCCGGGATCAGGAACATTCCGAGCGATATTCGTATAAAAGCACCGACAAGCCACTGGTAAATGGACAGAAAATCGACGTGTTCCAGGAAATGTCCGAACGTGACCAGCCTCCATTGTTCGTAGGCCGGAAAGCGCATTCGGGCGGCTTCATCCGGTCCGAATACCGCAATTGCTCCCGTTAATGGACTGAGTGTCAATTCCACCAGGATCATTCCTGTGATCAGTAGAGGAAGCAAGCTCATTTTCGATCGCAGCCGATGTTGCATGAATACAAAATAAAGCATCCCAGCAAACCCTGACCCGGCATACACCATTCCTTTCAACACAGGTTCGTATCCTTCTTCGAACAATGGGAAAAGCAGGGAATAATCTTTATGGGCAAAATTTGAAGTCATGACAAAGAACCCGAGCAACACAACAAAGGGCAACAGGATCCCATTCACGATCGCAATGGAACGCAAACCGGAATAGGCGACAAAAAATGTAACGAGAGCGAAAAAGGAAACAAGAATCAAATTCGGCGTCTTCGGCAAGTATGTAATATTCGTCCAGTAGGAAACATCCCGGATGGTCATCGTGCTCATTAGAAACAGTTCAATCCCTATGATTAGGATAATGAACCAGGCGAATACGGAACCGAGCCGATGTTTGATCCAGACGAAAAGATGCTGTTGCCCGCTTCGTTTCATCACAAAAAAAATGAGCGGAATCCAACCCAGAAGCAGGATCGCCGAGAACAACACGGAAACCCATGCATCCCTCCCTGCAGATTGAAGCAGCATCGGAATGACAATGACGTGATCCAGAATCCCCGCGACTGAGATCATAATCATGGAAGCTTGAAGAACACTGATCGTTTCGGATTTGCTCATCGCAAATACTCCCCTCTGACCTGCTTAGCATTTGATCGGCTATCAAACTTATTCATTATCGGCTTGGTTATCTTTGTGTGAGAAATCATCCACAAGATTATACACACGTCGATACAATAAAACGCTCATTATTGAGGTGAGTATCATCCATAACGAATTAATTTTCCCGTCATTAACCTTAATAAAGACCTGTCCAGTAACCAATAGTCGAACAGTAAGTGCAATGAAAAGACTCCAAGACAAAAATAAATCCATTTTCAACAAATTCTTAAATGCGCTCGATCTATGGTTTGCGATTTCTTCAGATCTAAGACGCATTTGGCGTTTCTGTTCATTCTCCATAATATTCATCCCTTACTCCTGAAAAAATTCCCTTGACATATCTAAAATAAAATGTCCCCCCCCCCCGAAAATATACATGGCAATTTGGAATCATTTTCTTTCCTTTGTGAGAATCAGAATTGAGGATTTCAAGAGACAGAGTCCATGTCCATCCCCCTTGTATGCTCAGTCTGAGAATCCATGCCAATTGTAGTATACCCGTAAGAACTAGGGAATATTTACGCTGCATAACTGTCAAGAAATATGGCTTAACATTGTGGACTTGAAACATTCGTTTGGACAGCGCAAACCAACATTCGGTTTATCGTGTAAAATCAAACGCTTATTTTAATGAAGCCACCATAAAGTATCAAACATGGGCTTCGTCTGTGAAAATCAATTTTTTCATCCTATTTTTCTTCAAGCATGCCTTTCTTAGTTTTTTTAATGCCTTTTTTTAAAATGACCTGTAATTCCACCAATGCTCCCAAGAAAAAGCCCGTTAATAACAGGGCTAATGAGAGATTCAAAAAATTTAGCGAGAAAGTGGTGATGCCAATAGACTCCAAAATTCATGCCAATTACCAATCCTATACAAAATCCAGTGTAAGTACGTTTGTTCGGGCGGTTTTTTACCTTCCTGCTGATAATTCAATATGATAGCTTTGTTATATGCTTGCCATATTAAAAACCATAAACATCCGTGAAAAGTATGCAGTATAGATAAATTTAATAAAGAAAACATATTGGTTGAACATTCTAACACCAGAAGTACCGTACCGAGAAAGTATTGTTCGATATATAACTGACCGAATCCGCTCATAGTTATTGACCATAATAAAGCTGAAATCGGGGATTTATACTGACTTTTTATTCCCATTAATTGAACCTTCTTCTTATTACAAATACCAAGGTTGACGATCCACCCTAAATATCATTTACTGGATTGCCCCAAAAGCTAATTATATGTGTAGAAAACCACTTCGGGGCGTATTTCGGAATCCGTGGATGCTTGAAAGTGGAATGTTATGTTCGGTTATTTCCTTCCTTTTCCTCAGCAATAGTGGTTACCATGTTATAAAATTTCTATTTTGCTTTTTCTTTTTCCGGAAGAATATTCAGGTTCATTTTCTTTCTGAACGGATTTTCCGGCTTTTTTTGAAAATGAACAAATATTTTTGTTATCCATTTGGATACTAACATTACAGTTATATATCCAAGGAATAGGTATAGATAATTGATCCCGTTCTTGACTTGAAATAATCCAATCGTTGACAAAAGGGACCTCCATAAAAAGGCAAGAAATAAGCAAAGTCCTGTTGCGTATAGGTAGTAATTTTTGTTATAGTTCAACGTCCATTGAAAAACCAACATCAATGCTACTGGAGCAATAGCTGCGTCCGATGCAAAAGCGGGCAAAAAAGGGACTACCTTATATGGAAAGCTCCATAACCCATTCGATAGTGCAATATCATCAAAATAACTCAACCAAACATGAACATTTAAGCCAAAGAACCCTAGAAGTAGAGCCTTCCTTCTGTCAATAAACAGGTAAAGAATAAACAACGATAAAAAAAGTACTCCAATCAAAAACCAAAATTGCCATGAAGTCCAACTGGAATATTGTTGCCAGAAGTCAACCTGTGAAGTTGTAAGTTTTTCCGATAATTTTTCTATTTGTTCAAATTTCTTAGTTTGTTCAGGTGACAAAGTGAACTCCTCCTTAATTATGGATCCCATGCTATTTATCTGTAGTTATGTACAAAATTGACGGCAGACCAGGCATAGGCGATTAACCGATTAAAAAAGTTGGGAACCTCCAAGACTTTACTATGAAAAAAAGCAATCGCCCGAAGGCGGCCGCAAGACTGCACATTTCACCACGTCCGAATCGGCGGCGAGCCGGGGGGAGCGTGTTGAATCATCTGAAGAACCGGCCACAGGTAGGCGATCAGGATCAGCGCGAATGTCAGGCCGATCCAGACCGGCCAACGCTCCAAGAACAACGGCGGCTTTTGATATTTCGGATCCACCCGGCCGATCGGGTACGGCATGGGCTTCTCGGCTTTCGGGGAGAAGAACATCAGGTAGAGCACGACCCAGAGATACAGCAATATCCCGATAAACAGCAGCGTACCGCCTACCCCGGCAGACAGCAGATAAGGCTTCCATTCCTGCACGACCGGATGACCGGCGTACGTGCTGAACGCGCTCCGTCTGGGGGCGCCGAGCACGCCGACGATGTGCATCGGCACGCTCATCAGGAAGATGCCGAGCAGCCACACGACGCCTTGGACGATGCCAAGGTTGTTGGCGAACCGCGTTAGCGTCCGCCCCGTCAAGAGCGGGATCAGCCAATATGAGATGCCGAAGAAAGTCAACACGACGGTTGTCGCCAGCGTCATATGGAAGTGGCCGGTAATGAACAGCGTGTTATGAACAACTTGATCCAGTTGGTAGCTCGCGCTGATGACGCCGCCGGCGCCGGCAGGAATAAACATGACCATGGAGAAGAACGGGACGAGGAATCGGACGTCGTTCCATGGCAGCTTTTTCACCCAACCGAATCTCCCCTTGGCACCCTGCATGCGTCCTGCGATCTCGAACGTGGCAAGAATCGCAAACACCGTCATCAATGACGGGACGACCACCAGCATCGTCAAGATCACCTGCAGAAACTTCCAAAAGGAGGTGATGCCCGGTTCCATCAGCTGATGGTGAAATCCGACGGGGATCGAATACAAAATAAACAAAATAAACGTCAACCTCGGCAGCGAGTCGCTGAACAGCCTGCCTTTCACGACGGCCGGGATATTGACATACCAATAGATGTAGGCCGGCAGCAGCCAGAAGTAGACGAGCGGATGCCCGAAATACCAAAACAGCGTGCGGCTGAGCGACACGTCAATGTCCGACACCCAACCGAAGGACCAAGGGATGAGCTGGAACACGACTTCAATGGCTACGCCGAGCGTCGCAATCACCCAGAGCACGAATGTGGCGACCGCCATGAAGGCAAACAGCGGAGAAGGCTGGCCTTTGTTTGCTTTCCGCCATTTCGCGTAGCTCGAGAAGATCGGAGTGCCTCCCACCCAGCTGCCCACCACCACCAACGCAAGCCCTACATAAAACCAAGGGGACGCCTTCATAGGCGCGTAGAACGTGTAAAGCACGCTGGAGCTCTGGTTGGCAATTGCAAACAAAGCGAGAATGATCCCAATCGTCATCATCCAAAATCCGATCCAGCCGGTGCGCCGGTCGGCGTCGTGCATTTTGCCGCCCAACGTCTTGATGACCCCGGAGTACAGGAAGCCAATGATGAAATACGTTGTGAAAATGAGCGCCAACGCTACGCCGTGCAGCGTCAGCAGCAGGTAATACCACTGCGGTTGAAGCGATATATACCCGCCGCGCTCCAACACTTGCAGCAGCCCCGCAACGGCTCCCAATAACAAAGCTACGAAGGAAACCCCTAGAAAGGCCAATATGAGACTCGAATCTTTCCTCGTAAAGGAAAATCCCTTCTCTTCCTTGATTGCGTTATCCGTCATCCGGATCCGTCCTCCTTACTGAACTACAAACCGGCCTATCATGTAGTGGTGACCCGTTCCGCAATATTCGTTGCAGACGATCAAGTAATCCCCCGGATCGTGAAAGGTATGGGTATATCTCGTGATATGTCCCGGGATGGCCATTATATTAACATTGGTTCCGGCAATTTGCATGCCGTGAACGACGTCAGGGGTGGTTACTTGAAAATGCACCTTCGATCCTGCAGGAACGGTGATCTCGCTCGGGCTGAACATAAAAATTTGCGCCGTCATCGTCAGCTCGTACTCGTTATTCCCGATTTGTTTCAGTCCGGGATTGTCGAACGGAGGCGTTGCTGCGACGGCTTTCGGGTCGATCGTCTCCGTATGGTTGGGCGGATTCAGCCCCATTCCCACCGCCATAATGCCAAACAGCAGCAGGAAGAGGAACAGCGTGGAGATTCCCGCGATCAGCCAAATGCGTTCGTACCGGGGAAAATGGATCATAATCCCGCTCTCCTTCTTCACAATCGATCCAAGTAAACGAAAAAGATGGAAAACCAAATCGCCAAGATGATCAAGCCTATGACGATCGAGGTTACGAAGGTATCTTGGAGCTTCTCCTCATCTTCCGGAGATTTGGCGCGTTCATAACGCTTTGACTCGGCCATTAATGTCCGCCCCCTACACGTGGTTTATGGTAGTATCCCACGAATAAGGAAACATATTCAGATTCAATGGATGATTTACACACGGTCCGAGTTGCTCTGTGATGCCTATGCCATGCAAAAGCCGATTGTTGGACATCCACTGTATATTGACGTCAAAATTAGGCGGGCCAACTCCCGCTGTACATCGTTAAGCTTTTCGGAGAGCCCTGATAGACCGTTATTACGATCCTGAAGGATCACCCGTCATTTATGTCAACGCCGGAATTAATTTGACCCACTAACATCCTTCCACGAAGTACGTCCCTCCTTGTCGTAACCAGTCATCTCGGAGGCGTTCAACATTTCGCCTGTTTTGCCATCAAAGAATACGGTCATTCTCAAGCTTTCACTCTCACTGTTGGGAGAATTCGGTGAGATGCCCATAACTCTTAGAAGCAAACGCATATCGTAGGAGTTGGGGTCAGTAAGATATCCGCTGATCGTAAAATGATACCCCTTGATCCAGTCATCCTGTATTTCAGGATTTCCCGGCCGCATACCCAGTACTTCAGTAGCTAGTTCAACTGCCTCGGGAGAATCAATGTTAATATCAGAAATAGCATACTGTCCTTTCCGAAGTAAATTGTTATCGTCCGTTCTCACCTTTTTAGTAACGGCTTTTCCATTATGAATCGTTATGGAAGTAAGAAAATTCCCCTTCTTGCTGCCAAAACGAAGATCCCACGCGTTCCTTTTCCCGTCCGCACCATCGTTTCTTTCCTGTGGAACAGGACTATTATCCGTGCTTGTCAATGGTTCTTCTTCAGTATGCTTCTTTACCTCTCATACCCAAAGCGAAGTGCTTCCATCGCGGTTACGCTTTTTTTTCGTCGGTCTTCTCACTGGTTATAGAGGTTACAAACCCGGATTATTGGACTGGAAACGGGTTCCCAAGGAGTTCTCGACTTCTTTGAATAATCTCAGTGTAGATGAAACAACGGATTCAGAGCTGACCGTAGATGAGGCAAACAAAAAGATGGTTCAGTACGCACAAACGGATGGTCGATCAATTCAGGTGGAACTGATTTAACCTAAGCTAGGTAGGGCCAAAAGACGTGAATGTGGGCAGTCAGTATTGGTTCTTTTCCGAGTGAGCTCTCAGCGTACTAAAAGCAATTCAATTCGTTATCACGTTGTCTTTTATTTTCTATCAAAATTTCATTTTCCTAGGGAGGAATGAAACAAATGAAACTGTTCAAAATCGTAACAAGAGTGACGTTAACATCTGCAATGTTGTTGACTTTTTCTTCCGGCGCATTGCTCAACCATCGAACAACGAACGTTCGGGAGTGGTCGATGTGGCTTAAAAAGAGAAAATGACGTTAAAGAGATTTCAAGAAAAGTTTGATTTAGAAGATGCGTGCCGTGATCACTTGTTTCAGATCCGCTGGCCAAACGGCTTCTGTTGCCCAAAATGTGAGCATCAAGAATTTTTTTGGGCGATATTCCTTGTGGCTCACGACAAACGCGGAGTCTCTGCTGTTTTTCTTTCCCGTGAGTTGGAGATCTCCTATCCAACAGCATGGCTGATGCTTCACAAAATTCGCAAAGCCATGGGAGATCGCGGTGGCAACTATCAACTGGCCGGTTTGATAGAACTCGATGATGCATTCTTCGGAGCGCCCACGGAGGGCGGTAAACGTGGTCGCGGTACCGAGCAAACGCCGGTTCTTGTCGGAGTCTCCCTTAACAACCAAGGTGCACCGCAATATGTCAAGATGCAGGTGATTCCAAATGTCCAGAGCAAAACGCTCGTCGAGTTTGCCAAGCAACACATCAAGCCAGACTCCACGATTAACAGTGATGCGTATCGCTCGTACAACGCACTTGCAGAAGAGTACAACCACCTGCCGATCAAATTTGATGTTAAGGAAAATCCCGATCATTTGAAATGGCTGCACACAATGATCTCTAACGCTAAAGCCTTTATCGGCGGTACATTTTACTGATTGGACGCTAAGCATCTGCAGTCCTACCTTAATGAATTCTGCTTTCGTACAAACCGTCGACAGTTTGAGGGACAGTTGTTTAATCGCCTGCTGGTTGCTTGTACATCAACCGACACCATCACGTACAACGAACTAACCGCATGAACAAAGCGGAGCTAACTTGATATTCATATTTTTTTATTCCTAGCCTATTGAACAAGGCGTATTTGTTGTGAATCATGCTGTACCTGTACCTTATATGACGTGTGATCAGACCGGATGTAACACCTTATGGACAAATTTATTAGTTGAAAATTTATACGTCGGATATGTCTTGCGACGATAAAAGCAGCTTATGCAATGGGTGTGAGAAGGCATCATGTTAATGCTTCAGCAGGAAGAAAAAGAACAATATAAGGCGTTCCGCATCTTGCGAGAGCTGTTTCAAAAAGAAAGACGAAGCGCACGTCGAGAAGGAACCGCAGTAACCGCGACTGGCCGTTCACAAAAGGGAGCCGACAGCCGATTCGACCTCTCCGTTCCATCCGGTAATCGCTCCCCTCTTCGCGTTCGATCATCATTCGGGCGCTCTCCGACGCAACCTTTCATCGTACCGGAACTTCAAAAATATAGGCATCTGGTGGGTGTTGGCGCTCGGATTAAGTGACGGTAATATTCCAATTGACAATGTCATCTGGAAGTAAAGATATTGGCGTTTCTCACACAAAATGTCGGTATGTCGAGAGTCATAACCACCGGCTTAGCCGGTGGCTTCCATCAGCCCTATAAGGGCATGTTACAAGCAAGCGCCTCAAAGGGGCACTAGAAGTCTGCCAACCGCGTGTTGCCTCGGGCTAGCCCCTGAAAAGGAGCTGCTTTACTTGCCCTTTTTCACCGACTCACCCGTAAACAGGTCGATCAGTTCTTTCATCGTGAGTTGTTCGTAGTTCTTATCCTCACTTAGCTGATTGCGAATGTATTCTTCGATCACTTTCTTGTTTCGCCCCACCGTATCCACGTAATACCCTCTGCACCAAAATTGCCGGTTCCCATACCGATACTTCATATGTCAAGTCCAATGAAAATTCCCCAAAATAATCGGTTGAAAATTCCCCATTATGATTGAATAAGGTGCCCCCTAGGGGGGCGGCGCGGCGAAAATCACATTCATTCCTTGGCTTCAGTCAATTCGGGCTTAAAGAATCCGGCTCTCTTCTTTTCCTTGATGCGGTAGCTCTCCCCTTTAATATTGATCGTCGTGGAATGGTGGAGCAATCGGTCTAAGATGGCGGAGGCCAGTACCGAATCGCCGAAAATCTCGCCCCACGTGCCGTAAGACTTGTTTGACGTCAGGATGATCGATCCGCTTTCGTAGCGTTCTGAGACGATCTGAAAGAAGAAGTGCGCGGCGGGCTCCTCCATCTTCCGGTAGCCGATTTCATCGATGATAAGCAAGCTCGGCTTTGTTAGTACCCGCATTTTCTGCTTGATCGTCTGGTTGTGGTAAGCCTGCTGCAGCATCTGCACTTGGTCGTGGGCCGTCACGAAATAGACGGTATACCGGTGCTTGATCGCTTCCAGTGCCAAAGCAACGGCAAGATGCGTTTTTCCCGTTCCCGGTGGACCAAGAAATATAAGATTTTCTCGGTTTTCTACGAACCGCAGCGCCGCCAGATCCCGGATCCGCCGCTCGTCAATGGAGGGTTGGAAACCAAAATCGAATTGATCGAGCGTGCGGTGATACGGCAGGTGAGCCATTCGCGTTTTCAACCGGATAAATCGTTCACGCTTCGCGACAATTTCCTCCTGCAACAGCTTGTCCAGAAATTCCAGGTACGGTATATTGTGCTTAGCAGCTTCTTCGGCGTGGGCGAATACTTCCGGTATTCGACTCCATCCGAACTCGGCAAAAGCCTCTTTGAGGCATTCATGTTGCAGGATCATTGGATCACCGCCTCGTCGAGAAACTGCTCGTACACCGCCAGATCACGTTGGTGCACTTCAGGGGCGCTGTTTGAAACCAGTTTCGGCATCGGGGTGGGGACCTTGTGCTTTCCGCGGTTTGCAGCCCCTCGAAGTGTTTTTGGTTCAACACAAGCTGCCGTTTGCCGAGGGCTTTCGGGTGATCGGCTAGAAGCTGATCGCCGCTGTAGATGGTGATGCGGCCGTTTTTCTGATCCTGCACGTATACGACCTGTCCCACATAGCGATAGGGAACGAGGTGCCGATTCGCTTCGTACGAGACCATGCTATCGGCCGACACCTTGCGAGGGTGGCGCTCGACTTCCTCGAACGGAATGAGGTTGATCGCTTTCAGCCTTTCCCCGAGCCAGCGTTGCATCGGAACCGCACCAGTGGTGCCATGGATTCGAACGTTGGCGACTTGATCTATCCACCGTCTGGCTTGCACATTGAGGTCGTACAAGCTGGTGAACAAGCGAACGCGGGGCCAGAAGTTTTTACGGACGTAGCCGATTCCGTTTTCGACTTTGCCCTTCGTGCGGGCGCGGTAGGCCGGCAACGTTTGAGAGCGATACCGTGATGACTCGCAAAGTGCGAGAACCGTTCGTTCCAGATCGGATGCCCTTGGTCGTCGGTGCCTGTGACAACGGTTTTCATGTTGTCATACAGAATCACTTCCGGCCGGCCGCCGAAATATTGCAGAGCCCGGAGATGGCATCCGATGAGCGTGTCGTCCTCCGTAAACTCTACATACATCATGCGGGAGTAACCCAGTACCATCACGAACGCGTATAGCCGTTTCGGTCGACCATTCCAGTCTGCGACGAACTTTCCCCAATCCACTTGCGCCTGGTACCCGGGCGGCGTTTCGTATCTGACAGTCGCTTTATGGATGACCGCGGGGCGCAGTGGTTTCATGAATTCTCGAAGCTGCGTCGTGCCGCCCGAATATCCTTGGGCTTTGATCTCTTCAAAAATAACATTGGCGTTGATGCATCCTTCTTTCATCCGGGAGCGTATGTAGTCCTTGAACGGATCGAGCTTGGAGGGTTTCACGACCGTACGTTGATAAGATTTGGGCTCCGGCTGCTCCAACCATTTTCGGATCGTTTTGCGATCTCTCCCCAGCTCTTCGGCGATTTGGGTGATGTACATGCCTCGTTTCCTCATTTCGTGGATCAAGTAGAATTCCCCATTTTGAATCATGATGCCTCTCCCCCTAGGGGAGATTTTGCGGAGATGGTGGGGAATTTTCAACCGATTCTATTGAGGATTTTACCGCCGTTCTTCACAATCTGACCCTTACTGTTCATGAGTTCTGGTATCAAGTATGTCAATCACGCTCATTAATTGGTTGTTAAACATGTTTTTGGTCATGAAGAGCAGATCACATAGGAGAAAATCTTGCACCGAATAGACGACGCGAGTTCCCACCTTTATTCCTATTACGAGATGCTTCGCTTTTAAAATGCTTAAATGTTGGGAAACAGCAGAACCTTGACTTTGTAAACGCGTTTGAAGCTCATTGACACCTTTCGGTCCTTCACATAATAACTCCAAAATCTGCAACCGCAGCGGATGAGCTATGACCTTAAAAACATCCACTCTGTACTGCTGAAGTGCAAGTTGCATTCCCATTCACCTCATTTCGTCTTTGGAGCGATGCCGAGTGAGAATAGGTTAGGTCCTTGATGGATCTGGCTTCAAGCTGGTGATTACTTCTTTTTGGGACTCCTTGTTTGATAACGCCGCACATTCCCGGAAAGCAAAGTGTTTACAACCTAGACATTTATTCAAGTCCAGCTGCAATAGCGCGTAGTTAAGCGCCTCACCGGTATGTCCAAAAAAATGTTCAGCCCCAATCAGCGTATACAACCCTGTTCTCCTCAATACTTCCAGCGGCTGAGATTGAATTCCGGTTACAAGAATAATCCCGCCAAACTTCTTGAAATGTTTCACCAAACTGGCTAGATTCGATTCACCCGTCGTATCCATAAAAGGCACTTTTCCCATGCGAAGAAGTAGCACTTTCGGTCTTAAATGAATCGTATCCATGATGGACTTTTCAAACATGTTTGCGGCGCCGAAAAAGAGAGGGCCTTCGATGGTATAGATCCCGATTTGTGGACAATCGTGGCCTTCGGTTACCATATGGGCTTTCACTTTTTCATGTTTAGCTGTTGGGTCAGGCAATACCTTGGAAACCAGTAAGCCGTCACCCATTCGTTTCACAAACAGAATTACGGCTAAGATTAATCCGACTTCAACGGCAGTTGTTAAATTTGTAAATACCGTAAGCAAAAAGGTAATGAGAAGGACAAAAGAATCGCTCGTTTTGGTTTTTAAGACGTGAGCGAATTCTTTTCGTTCGCTCATGTTCCAAGCAACCAGCATTAGAATCGGTGCCATGCTAGCAAGTGGGATCTCTGATGCATAAGGTGCAAACAAAATGAGCACCAGCAATACAACAATGCCATGTATAATACCCGACAGAGGCGAGACCGCACCGTTTTTGATATTGGTTGCTGTTCGTGCAATGGCTCCTGTCGCTGGAATGCCTCCAAAGAGAGGGGTTACCATATTGGCGACACCTTGCCCAATCAGTTCACGATTGCTGTTATGACGACTGCCGGTCATGCCGTCGGCAACAACCGCCGATAATAAAGATTCGATGCCGCCCAACATGGCAATAATAAAAGCGGGGCGAATCAAGTTTTCAATGTGATCCCAGGTTAGATCAGGAAAACGAAAATGCGGTAGTGTGCTTGGAATAGCTCCAAATGACGATCCAATCGTTGCTACTTCCCCTTTAAAGAATACAGTCGCCACTACAGTGGATACGACAAGTCCCACCAAGGAACCAGGGACT
Source organism: Cohnella algarum (assembly GCF_016937515.1). Lineage (NCBI taxonomy): Bacteria > Bacillati > Bacillota > Bacilli > Caryophanales > Paenibacillaceae > Cohnella > Cohnella algarum. Next base: position 2,980,761 of record NZ_JAFHKM010000002.1, on the reverse strand, counting down.
TTCGGTAGAAATTTCGGTGTTAGGAGGATGACAGCCAAGCAAACCACCGCTGTGATAACATTGTAGAGGTTCGTAGTTGTGAGATGCATCACAATTTCCTTCATATTAGGCAGAAAATTCTCATGTTTTTCGATACCGCTCAAACCTAAAAAGTTGGCAATCTGTCCGCTGAAGATTATGACGGCAATTCCAGCGGTAAATCCGATGGTTACAGGGCGAGGAATAAACTTTATCAACGCACCGAGTTTAAATAGCCCCATGAGAACAAGAATAATTCCCGCCAAAAATCCCGCTAGCAATAAATTTTCGTATCCGTATTCCATGACAATCGCGAAAAGGATCGGAATAAAGGCACCGGTCGGGCCGCCAATTTGAAATTTAGAACCTCCGAACAAGGAAATACAGATACCGGCAACGATGGTGGTATAAATGCCATATTCCGGTTTTACACCAGCCGCAATAGCAAACGCCATCCCTAATGGAATGGCGATAATGCCAACAATGAGGCCTGAAATGAGATCCTTACGAAATGCGGTTGCATGGTATCCTTCAAACCTTCCTGTCCATTTCATCTGAACTACCTTCTCTTTTTAATATATTTGATTATTTGAATATATGTGAAATGTTAATCCTGTCATTGAACAATGTCAATCACTAAAATCCAACATCACTTAGCACGTTCCCGATTGAAACTCGAAAAAACAAGGTGATCCTTGATGTTATCATGGAACCTCTTGTTATTCAGTTTAAGATTCATTTCGAATGACCTCAAGTAATGAAATGGCATCAACGAGATGATTATCGAAGATCTGCTTTGTTACTGCGAGCAGGTCTTTAATCAGCGGGTCACGTAACGAATAAATGACAGAAGTACCGTATTTTAAGCCCGTCACCACATTTTTATTTCGCAATACTGCCAACTGCTGAGAAACGGCTGAACCTTCTGAGCCTAAAATACTCTGTATCTCATTAACGTTTTTATCTCCTTCACTCAGAACCTCCAGGATTCGAATCCGCATGGGATGCGCCAGCGCCTTAAAAAAATCGGCTTTAAACTGTTGGATATTTTGATTCAACGGCTAACGCCTCCTTAGTCACTATACTTTTGAATATATGAATATCATAACACAACTTCACCCAAAAACATTCTGGAAAGAAGGGCATACCGGAGCATGGATTGTGATTTGGTTGCAACTCCTATATAATACACATTATATTCAAATATCTGATTATTTGATTAAAAGAACATAAGGAGTGGGTACGAATGCCGGACTCTACGAGTAATGACTCATCACATCAAGATTCGTCATCCTCTCACGAATTGACTACACCTTTCATGCAGGTAAGCAGACAAACCGTCATAACAATGGGGATTCATGCGTTACATGAGATTGGGTCCAATTCCATTTGTAACGTTTGTATCGCCAATGGAGGTTCCTGTTGTCAAGGGTGTCGACATCTTGTCAAAGGTATTGGATGCCAAAAACGAAATACAAGTTGTACGGCATGGTTATGCGGGTTTTTAAAGTTCTTTTTGTATGAAACTGGTCTACTACGAGAATGGAATGACTTTTGGGAGCAAGTCCCGGGACAAGATTACCGTGAGGACTTTACGCCAGAGGTCTTTTATGTGACAAAGTCGTTATACCTTCCGGATCTTCGCAATTTGAGTGAGGCTCTTGCTACTGATCTTCATAAACTGGCTAAATCTCACATTGCGATCGTGTTTATCCTAACCCTACGGGAAAAAATCGATAAACAGATTGATCAACTCCACGAGTGTCAGCATAATCGGAAAAGGAAAACCAAATTCAAACGGAATATAAAAATGTTATCCAGTCCTTTCCACCGTTTTCAAAAAGAACTTCATGAATATCGACAAAAATTTCCGATTTCGTAGCAATTTCAATAAGGATGAAGGGTGGGAATATTGGTGATTCATTCGCGTATTACAGCCATTGGAACGTATGTACCCCAACGTAAACTGACAAATGATGATTTGGAAAAGATGGTGGATACCAGTCATGAATGGATCGTACAGCGGACAGGCATTCATGAACGACGTATTGCTGAGCGAGACGAATTTACCAGCGATCTCTGTATAAGTGCAGTCAGGAATCTCGTCTTTCGGTATAACAAGACAATCGAGGATGTGGATTTTATTATTGTTTGCACCACTACACCAGATTTTCCTTTTCCTACAGTATCCTGCTTAATTCAAGCCCATTTTCAAATTCAAAACGCTGGTGCGATTGATATTAGTGCCGCTTGTGCTGGATTTACTTATGGACTTATCATGGCTCATGGCTTGATTGCTTCTGGACTGCATAGGAAGGTTCTGGTCATTGCCGGTGAAACGCTGTCCAAAATTACAGATTATTCGGATCGTACAACCTGCGTCTTGTTTGGCGATGCCGCCAGTGCCGTTCTAGTGGAAAGAGATGACCAATTTGAGGGATTCGTCAGTCATCATGTTGGCTCCGATGGCACAGGGGGAGTCCATATTTATCGGACAGGGCTTGCCAATAGACTCGGCGAGCAAAAGTTGTGCGACAACAATTGCATTGTCCAAAACGGAAGGGAAGTATTCCGTTGGGTGATGCGAACCATACCCAATTCGATTCATCAATTGATTAACAAAAGCAGTCAGACTATAAATGATGTGGACTGGTTTATTCCCCATAGCGCGAATATGCGACTGATTGAGCCGCTTTGTGAGAAACTGGAGTTCCCTTTAGAACGTACGTTACATAGTCTAACTTACTTCGGTAATACATCGTCGTCAACGATCCCTCTATCCCTCGATCTTGGGATTCGGAATGGGAAGATCTGTATCGGAGACCAAGCCTTACTGTATGGGTTTGGGGCTGGACTCGTGCATTCGGGCGTCCTCGTAAGGTTACAACTTGATCCTGTCGTTAACGAGCCTCTCCGATTATAAATAACAATTATATGTAGCCGCGGCACCTCTTGAAGGTGCCTCTCTCTTTTTTAGCGGGTATACATCATGTGAAATGAGGGAACAAACAATTTGAATGTATTCAAATATTCAAATATTAATTTGTTGTGTCAGTGAAGAAGTCCCGAAAACTGCTCTGTTTGATCGTATGGATGAGTTTGCTGTCGGGCACAGGATGTCACCCATTTGTGTTTGATCAATCACTGGGAGATCTCTTTGTGATTCGAGTTGCAGGAAATATCGTACGCCGTCCGCCCGGGCAACCTCGATCCCTTCTTGCCGCTCTGCTTATCGACAAAAATAAAACGGTCCTCAATGCCAAGCTCTCGGAACTTTACGAGCAGTCGTGCCGGAGTTTGGCCTTTAGCCGATACTCGGCCATAGGCTAGCTTCATTTGTGCCTCTCCTTGTATCAAAATGTCCTTGAAGAATACGAAACGCACCTAAAGTCATTTAGGACATTTTGATACGTGAATACAATTACCTTTTCTGCGTCTCAAAAAGCATTCGATTTGAAATGATGAATTGGATAAACCGCCCATTAAGGTTTTGTAATGAAGTGACAGAAACTATGGAATGCGAATACTCGGCAGAACATTGTAAGTTTCCTAACAGCCAAGATTTACTGGTGAAGAGTCCATGAGAGATGTATATTAGTGCATAGCGGCTGATCCTGTTTGCGACCAGCCGCCTACTGCTGTTTATCCATTACTCTCCGGGCTTCGTTGTCATTAGGCCATACAGTTTCGTGTGCCGCGGGAACTTGTCGGTAAACGGTACGAGGGAACTGCCGACCTTCATCAGACCATTCCCGGCGTCAACATTCGTAATGTGGGACAGTTGCAGGTCCGAAATGTTGAGCAACTCGGCAAGCTCTACTCGGTCTGTAGCTGCTTGATTCAGCATCACGATAAATTCGCTGTTCGCGAGCATCGTCCGGGCCGTATGGCTTTGCAGCAAATCATCCACATTTTGCGTAATGCCCGTACAAAAAGCGCCATACTTTCGGACGCGCTTCCAAAGCGTGAACAGAAAGTTGGCACTGTATTCATGCTGAAACAGAAGATAGATTTCGTCGATTATGATAAATGTATTTTTGCCTTTAGCCCGATTTTGTGTAATCCGATTCAGGATGCTGTCCAAGACAACCAGCATGCCGATCGGGAGGAGTTGTTTGCCCAAATCGAGAATGTCGTAGCAGATGAGCCGGTTATGGACATTGACATTGGTCGGTTTGGCGAACGTGTTCAGACTGCCGGAAGTAAACAGTTCGATCGCCAGCGCAATGTCCTGCGCCTCCGGCTCCGCTTGCCTCATCAGTTCCGCGCGGAAATCCTGCAACGTCGGTGGCTGTCCCTTGTAGTTGCTCTGCAAATATTTCCGGTATACGCTGGCGGTGCAGCGGTCAATGAGCGACTTTTCCTTGGCTCCCAGTTGGTATCCGCCAATCAACTGCTCGCACAACGAGAGGACGAATTCCGATTTGAGAATGATTGGATTAGCTCCGTCGCCATATTGACGATTCATATCCATCGCATTAATATGGTTCGGCGAAGTGGCGGATATATGAATCGTCTCGCCGCCCAATGCGTTCACCAGTGCGGAGTATTCCCGTTCCGGGTCGATCAAAATAATATCGTCGTCGCTGGCCAGCATCTGGTTGACGATTTCCCGTTTCGCGGTAAAGCTTTTGCCGGAACCGGATACGCCGAGGATAAAGCTGTTTCCATTCAGCAATTGCTTACGGTTGGCGATTATCATGTTTTTGCTGATCACATTTTGTCCATAGTAAATGCCGCCCGGATGTATAATTTCCTGCGCCCGGAATGGGATAAAGACCGCCGTGCTTTCAGTCGTTAGCGTCCTTAGCGCATGAACCTTCCGCAAGCCGTAGGGGAGCACCGTATTCAGACCGTCCATTTGCTGGTAGGTAAGCGTGGAAAACTGGCACAAATGCTTGCGGGCGGTTGTGAGCAGCGCCTCCGTATCGCTGTCGAGCTGCTCCTTGCTGTCCGCGATATGGACCATCGTCAGCAGGCCAAACATCATCCGCTGGTCGCGAGTGGTCAAGTCGTTCAAAAATTCTTTGCTCTCTTTGCGTTGCTGCTCCATATCGTAAGGGACCACGGCGGAAAAATTGTTGTTCCGGTTTTGTCGCCGCTGCCAATTGGTGATGTTCGTCTCCACGCCGAGCAAACGGCTCTCCACCTCGCGAACGGCCTCGTCGGTAGGAATCGGAATAATATCCAGCGACAGCAGCAAATTCCGGTTCAGGTCGCAAAGCTCGGACACCATGCTGTCCTTAATATAGCTGGCGTATTCCCGCAGAAAGATGACGCGGCCAAAAAAGTTGCCCATCCGAAAATGATCTTTTTCAAACTCGAACGTATCCGGGCAAATGTAGTCCTTGAAATCATGGCCCTTGCGCATCGTTTCGGACAGATGGAAACGAAAATCCGCTTCCTCGCCAATCCGAAAGAAATCATGGAAAATGCGCAGACGGTCAGTTGCATCCAGTTCGATACATTTGGAACCGAGACGGGAAAAATGCGACATCAATTCGGTCCCGACCCGCGCGAAGTATTGACGGGCTTCCTCCACATTTTTCTTGACGACAGAAATGGTAACGTACTTTTCCTGAATCGTTCCATTCGCGCCAATGGCCTTTGCGAGCAACATCTCGTTATACTCTTGCCGGTACACATCGAGATGGTCCTGCCGTAGCGGAATCAGAATCGAGCTTTCAAAATCGGCCCGATTCAAACGCCGGTTATGGATCGTGATCTTCGTGGTCGCTCCGCTGTCAAAGGAATTGAGCAGCTCGGAATAAGACAAAAACATCGCTTCCTTGTCTTCCCTGGACGCGACGGCGTAGTTGATATCCTCGAACCGATACGATTTGGAGAACTTGTTGCCGACAAAAAAAATCCCGTCCGGCCAGAGGGCACGAATCGGGATGACTTGCTGAACGCCTTTCGGGATATCAAATCGTTCCTTGTCCTGCTTGATGATGCGTCTGAGCGTTTTAATCACGGCGCTTCATCCTTTCCTGCTCACGATACTGCATGCTCTTTTTCAGCGCTTCAACGTAGATGTTGGTCGAATAGAAGACGAATCGCCTTGGCAACAGAAATTCCGATTTCACATACGTCCAAAGCAACTGCTCGGCCGTCATGCCGTGATAATTGATGAAACCCAAGGCTGCGCAAGGCGCGGCCCCCAATATGCACATCCAACTGAGCGTTTCCAAACCAAAGCGGCCGCGCAGTCCAAAATAAAGTGCGATCGCCACGCCAACAGCCAGCACAGAAAAAAAGAACTGCCGCAAGGACAGTCCAAAGAATAAGCTTTCGGTATAATCCCGGATTTCCCGGTTAATTTTCACTTCCATTTGAACTCCTCCCATAAACGATGCTCACTATGGTCTACAACTCGCCCTCAGCTTCCGGTTGAACCGATGTTGGCTCTGACTTTTTCGTTTCTTGCCAACAACTCATCGCCGGATGGAAGGGGATCGGAAGCAGCGCAAACGCAAGCTGTACGCCGTCTCTCATCCCTTGCAAATACAAGCGTTCATTCTCCAATGCCCGCGTAAAATGAACCTTGTCCTCCCATTCCATAAACGCCAGCAACTGCGTCATCTCCACGCCGGAAAACATCGCATGAAAAGCTGTATTCTCTTCATCGCGACATTTGCGCAACTCGGGATGGCGTTCGATCCGAGCTGAAACGTGGTCCAGCCGCCGCTGGATCGCATCTTGAAACCATAACGGAAACTCCATTGACATCCCCTTCCTTGTGCGAATGCGATCTAGCGCAGCTGATGCTTTCGTCCGCACTTCCTTTGAAGCCACTGGACGATCCATTCGTCCACCTTCCGGCTTTGAGCCTGAACCGCCTCATTCTCGAACAGAGGAATCCCCTCATCAAGAGATTTTTTCCCGAGTTCGTTCAACTTCCTTCTTTCCTCCTCCAATTGACCAAGCAAACGTGTCATCGGTCGGCCTCCTAGTGTCTTCATTAGATCGGCGTTCCTAGCTACCTGAACGGAAGATTGCCTCTCCATTTTACTGCGAAAATCGGTTTATTTTATTTTAATGCGATATTAGCATTAAAACAATGATGCACTCACGTACAATTTTGCTTGTAATGTGAGGTGCATACAAATGAAACATCGAAAAGAACCGCCAGGCGACAAAAATATAATCGGCGTGAGAGTCGTTGCCATCCGCAAGGCAAAGGGGATGAAACAGAAGGAGTTTCTCGCCAGACTGCAAACGGCTGGCCTTGACATCAGTCCTACCAGTCTTTCGCGTCTGGAAGGGCAGTATCGGCTTGTCCAAGACTACGAAGTCGTGGCGATTGCCAAAGCGCTGGATGTTTCCGTCCGGGAATTGCTGGGCGAAGAATCGGAATGAAGCTACAGCCCCATCATTTCCCTCACCACCCGGTCCGCCATTTTGACCGTCCCCACGAGTACCAGCATGTTGAAAATCAACTCTCCGATATAGGTCCACACCATCGTGACTGCACCCGCGCCTTCATCGACCGCCGGGGGAGCGGAGGCAAAGGCGGAGTAGATGATGCAGGCGAGTACGATAATCGCCCCCTCCAGACAAGCGGCCGCATACCCTTTGAGAAACGATTTGCCGATATTTTGGCTCGGCTCCCCGGCAAAAGCGGACAGCGGAACGGGAGCGATGGCTGTATATAAATAGATGCGAAAAAAACGCCCGTACACCGAGAGAATCATCACAAAAGACAACACCGTGATGAACAGACTGCCCAAAAGGGAAACGACCCACAGCGGTATGCTTTGCCAAAAGCCGACGTCTTCAATCGCTTTTGCAATGGTGTTCGGCAAGGTCATAGCCTCCGTCTTTCCGAACCCGGAACGCCCCATCATCGTCGAGATGATTCCCTGAACAATGGTAAACAGCGCCATCATGAGCTCCAGCCCGTAGGTGACGACCGCTTTGGCCAGGACGAACCGGATAAACAGCTTGACGGCCATCTCCGGCTTTTTCATTTCGGCAAAACTGCCGGTCGTCTTCACCACGCCAATCACAAAAAACAAGACCAGGAGCGCCAGTCCCGTCGCCTGCAACGCGCCATGAATGTCGGTAATGACGCGCCAAACGCCGCCGCCTTTGAAGTCGGCCGGCGACTCGGTAACGAGTTGCCAGATTTCGTTCATTTTCTCGTTCCACGTATCGAGCGCATGTTCGAGATTGTCAATAATCCAACTGTTTTTGGCCATATTCTCACCCCTTTCTGTAAACGGGGAACAGACAAACCGTCCGTTCCCCTCATTTGCGACTCCTGTTTAACCGGCAATCAGGGTAAGAATTTCCTTCGTGAAGGTGATGATAATCCCGCCGGCGAGCGTCAGGAACCCGTTCGCCCGCTGGGAAGGGTCATGAGACTTGAGCGACAATCCGATCTGGACAATGCCGAAGCCGAGTATGATCATGCCGATGGCCCGGATTAAGCCGAATATGAAGGTGGACAAATTATTGACCGTCGTCATCGGGTCGCCCTCGGCATAAGCGGTGGAGACGAACACGGTTCCCGTTAAGACCAGCATGATGTACAGCGCCAGCAGCCGTTTCCTTTTGATTTTCAACTTCATCATTCCCTTCGTAAAAATAGCGACTCCATGTCTTCTTCCGACAGAAGCTCGTACTCTCCGTTTTCGTGAAGCAACACCTTTCGCCAATCCAAAGCGTGCTCCGTGCCGCCATGCTGGTAGGGGAGACCGCTGCCATCCGTCGTGAGCTCGACATGGGGATGCCTGAGCAAATCGTACTTGTCGTCCTGAACAGGACGCTCGCCGCGAATAAAGAGTAAAGCATGGCGGTTATCGAGAAGACGCACCTCATCGGGCGTCAGCAAATCGCGACCGGACAACTGATAGTTGATCGAATAGCTGCCGCTGCGTCCCTTGCTTTGGCCGTACGTGTTCGTGTCGATCGTTTCCTTGCCCAGCAGCTCCGAGACGTATTTGTGGGTGGATTGTTCATTGCCGCCCAGGTACAAAAACACGTCGCAGTTCCCGACGATCGATTCCCACGACTCCTTATACAAAGCTTTGAGCTGCGCCAGATTTTGCAGGATGATGGAGACCGAAATCTCGCGGCTGCGCATGGTGGAGAGCAGCTTGTCGAATTCATCGGGCAAGGCGACGTTGGCAAATTCGTCCATCACAAAATGCACGTGCACCGGCAAGCGTCCGCCATGACGGTAGTCGGCCTCGTACATCAGGCATTGGAAAAGCTGGGTGTAGAGCATCCCGACGATGAAGTTGAAGCTGCTGTCGTTGTCGGGAATAACGGCAAACAACGCCATCTTCTTTTCTCCCATGACAGCTAAATCCATTTCATCGACCAGGCTCATCCCGGCGATCGAATGCAAGTTGAACTTCTCCAGCCGAACGCCGAGGCCGATCAATATCGATTTGGCTGTTTTCCCCGCCGCCAGCTTGAAGATGTTGTACTGTTTGACCGCCAAATGCTCCGGGTCGCGCATGGCCAGCCGTTCAAACAACTCGTCCAGCGGACTCTGGTAGGTTTCGTCTTCTTCCCGCACTTCGGCGGCGGCAATCATCTCCATCACCATCGGAAAATTCTGTTCCTCCGGCGGCGCTTCATAAAGCAAATACAACATGAGTGCCTCCAGCAGCGCCGTTTCGGACCGTTCCCAGAACGGGTCGTTCGTATTGCTGCCCTTCGGCGTTGTATTGCGAATCAGGTTGGTGACCAGCTTCAGCACATCCTTGTCGTCGTTTAAATAGGCGAAAGGGTTGTAGCCGTGGGAGCGGTGCGGATTGATCAGGTCGAGCACCTTGATGTCATACCCTTTGGCCTTGAGCAGATGGCCGGTATCGCGCAAGATTTCGCCTTTCGGGTCGAGAACGACGAACGACGTGTGCGCCTGCATCACGTTCGGTTTGGCATAAAACCTTGTTTTGCCGGAGCCGGAACCGCCTACGACAAGCACATTCACATTCCGGCGATGCTTGCGGCCGTCGAGTCCGATGCAAACCTGCTTGGTTAAAATTTTGTTTTGTTCCTGCTGCTTGCTTCGATATTTGGCGCAAATGCTTTTCGCCTGGCCCCAACGGGCGCTGCCGTGCTCCTCCCTACGCCGGTAGTTTCGAGGAGAAGCCAGATAAACGCCGACGCCGAGTCCATAAGCTAGCGTAAAAAAGAGCAGACAGCGGGGCGTATCGTCTACCCACTGAATGTCGAACGGGTGGTTGATCGCCGCGCTGAGATGCTCCACCATCGCCGGCAGCCCCCCGGAAAGTGCAGGGCGGTCAGCATCGCCGCCCACAGGACGGGAATGAAAAAAACCGCAAAGAGTATCAGGTTACTCCTTGCGGTTTCAACGCGCCTCATGGTGGCTCCGGCGCTTATTTTTTTGAATGGGGGCATCAATCGTTTTGAGCAACAATTCATCGACGGCATCGGTGGGGCGCTTCTCACCGATCAAATCGTTACGCAGCGCATTCAGCGCATGCACCACGATGCCATGCTCATAATGATCCAAACAGAGAATCCGTTCTTCTTCCTTCACAGGCGCTCCCTCCCTGAGCAAAATAGAACTTGACGGCGCTTACCTTGCCGGTTCCGGCCGCTGTTGTTGCCGCTGCTGCGCCAGCATCCGGTTCATCCTGCGGGCCATGTCATGCGCGGCATCCTTCATCACCATCAGTTCGGTGCGAATTTGCTGCGGCTCGATGTCCTTCAGCTTCTCCGGCACTCGATGAAAACGAAAAGAAGACGTGTCTACGCCGAACTGTTTGCACAGCATATAGGAGGCGCAATATGCATGGAACGTAGAATCGGAACGGCTGTAACGGCCATCGCCGCGATCCAGTTCCGCATGCGCCAGCTCCTGCGCGAGCGACCGGAAAATATCCCCGGCATCCAGGCCGCGGCGGATGACAATAATTCTCGTGTCCGGCTGGTATATTGCATGCATTTCCGGCAGCAGCGCATCGTTAATGACGATCGGGACGGGGGCGCGATCCACCAGCGCTTTGATACGCATCCGGTCGTCCGGGTAAGTCGGCTGTTCCCTCTTTTGGCTGGCCGTCGTTTGTGCGATGTCGAACATCTTTTTGGGGTTATAGCTAATGCCGGTGCTGCCGTCTTCCCTCCGGTACTCCTCACCCGGCTCCAAAATGTAAAAGCCGGTTTCCTTGCGACGAATAAATACGCCTTGTTCTTTCCATGTATCAAAATCGGCGATGCGGGTCGCCTCCGGCCGCTGCGCGAGAATCAGAAGCGCATTGGATACGCTGTAGCGATCGAAACGGCTCTGCACATCCAGATAACACTGAAACTCATCGCCGCTTTGCGCAATGGAGGATGTCGCGGCATCAATCGTCTCATAAGTCCATTGCCTAAGTTCCTGCTTTTTTTGTGCCCAGGCTTCCTTGTCAAACGGTTGTTCGGACGGATTCGTGGATGATCGACTGGCTGCATCCTGACGGAATAAATCGTCCAGATTGTTCATTTGGCTTTCCCTCGCTTTCGAGATTCGTTGGATTTGGTTTTCCCCGTCTTCGCTTTACCGGCATTTCGCTCGCTTCGTTGGGTCAGCGACGGTTCCTTGACCAACTGACGCCGCTCTTTCTCCGCTCTCCTATTTTCTTCCCGAATCTCGCGCAGCAGTTCACGGATCGATGGCCGCCGCTGCACGGTCTCGGCTTTCTGTTCAATCGTACCCCTTGCGGATGCTTCGCTGCGCCCGGAGGTAGGCTCGGACGGATGGGGCGGCTCCGTCGTCGCCATTGTGGGGTTTGGTTGGTCGTGCGCCGGGAACGTTGGCTGCTGTGATTTGTTCCCTTGCATCAATTCGTCCAAAAAATCGTCGGCGCTCTTTTCCGGAGTCGTTCCCTTGGCCGCGATTTCTTGCTCCGCCGTCCGCTGCTGAGTTTGGTCCAATGCTTGCTCATGACCTTGCTCGGACGCATGTTGAACGGGCTGTTTTCCGGCGCGGGATTTTTCAATTTCGCTTTTAATGCTGGCCGTATCCACGGTCGCCAGTTTGAAGCGCTCGACAATGCGGTTAATTTTGGATGCGTCCTCGGCCCGCACCATCACGTCGCACAATCCATCGACATTCTTTTTGTCTCGCAAGGCGCAGTACAGGACTCCGTATCGTTTGGCTTCCTTGCAGAACGTAGGCAAGTCCTCATTTTTAACGGCAAACACTTTCAGTTCCTTGCCGCTGCGAAGCAAGCTTTCCAAACGAGTGCTGCCTTTCGTTCGTTTCTGCCCCTGCAAGGCGGCAAACAAATATACGGCCAAATGCTTAGCGCCTTCGCCGGAAATCTTGGCCATTACCTCGATGCCCCGCAGACTCATGTTGACGACCTGATCGGCCGCCTCGGCTCCACTGCTCATGGATGGAATCCTCCCTTCGTAATGGTTGATTTTGCTTGTCGCCATGTAGTTTAGTCATCATTTCACCGGATCGGGCAAGGATGCCCGCACACAGCTTCACCTCCTTTCTGAGCGTGGCAAGCCGCTTGGATAGTACGGCTATTTGCTCCTTGTAAGCGACGATCTGGCTTTTCTCCTTGCAGCGGCGGAGGCGGTTGTACAGCGCTTTGCGCTCGCCGTAAAGCAAGCGCATCTCTTGCCGGGTGACAGATACATAGTCCAAAAGCTGATCCTTGCTGGAAATACGGTGCTGACAGAGCAGCTTGGTCTGCGCGGTAATAACCGCCAAATGCCGCAAGTCTTCCCGCAATAAAAAAGGCGTCCTTCTCACGGACGCGCGAAAATGAGGCAGTATGCCCATCTCATATAAATAGCGCAGGTACAATGCTTGCAAGCCGCTGAACTTCCTGCCGGATCGAAGCGTTCCTTTGCAAACGGCGCGCCTGCGTCGCGGCATTGGCAAAGGCTGTGATTTACGGGGAATGCGGTTTCGCAAAATCCGCTTTTTCAGAGCATCTTCAGTATAGTCGTCTCCCAAGCTGCGCAAACGAACGAAACGTTCTTTACCGGGTGGACGCACCGCCATATGCTTCACGGTCGTTTTCACTTCATAGCCTTGCTTCTGCAACGCGGCGATAAACTGGGTCCATGTCATCGATGCCGCAATCGCCTGATCTACATCGGTTCGAATCAATCCTCGCCAAGTCGGCTTTCCTTCCTGATCTGCTTTCCATTCTCCGTAGTGTTTGGCCTTGCCCGGCTCGGGCTGCTCAATTACTGACAATGCATGTTCCCGGCATAACCGGTCGGATGTTCTCCGCAGAAGGGCGTAGGAAGCTTTGTTGTCGTAGTACCTTTTACCGTCGATAAAGGAGACGGAGTTCAGCACAAAGTGATTGTGCAAATGCTCTTTGTCCAAATGTGTCGATACGACGACTTCAAAGCGATCTCCCCATAGCTCCTGTGCCAGCTTGACGCCGATGGTGTGCGCCATTTCCGGCGTCGTTTCGCCGGGTGCAAACGCTTGGTATCCGTGAAACGCGACGATGCCATCCATCTTTTGAAATTGACGCTTGGTGCGCTGCATTTGCTCGTATGCGGTGAGCGGGTCGCAATTGATGCCGCTCACATAAAGCTGCCTTTCCGTTTTGACATCCGCTTTTGCATATTCCAGCACCTGCCGCAAGCCTTCATTCTTCTCGGCGCGATCTTGCGCTGTTTTGTCGGGATTGGTGGCGTAATCAATCACGCGCTTCAATCGGTCGGTGACATCCCATATTGCCGTCGTCGCCATATGTGACGCCCCCTTTACGGCGGATGCACATTTGGAGTCGCTTGCTCGGTTCTTCGTTCCGGCGCAGTCACGGCCTGTTGAATCTGTTGGACGGCGCGGCGCAACTGATCGGCCTCCCGCTGAAAAGTGGCCCGATCCAGATGGCCTGTCGCATGTGCTTTCGCCGCCAGTTGATTAAGATTGTTGCCAATGGCGTGAAGCTGGCGCATCATCGCGTAATAATCCGGTGGCGGCAGCGCCTTCGGGATATAGCCATTGATCAAGGAACGGAGATAACCTTCCCGTGAAAGTCCGGATTTTTTCGCATTGGTTTGGAGTCTTGCGTCTTCTTCATTGTTCACCCATACCTGAATGCGAATCCCTCGTTTTCTCATCGCTTTCGCTTCTTTCTTCAAAAGAATGGTCTTAATAAAAATGCTAAATGGCTTCTGCCGTCTCTGAAAAATACCGTTCATTGTTGCAACCTTTATTCTTGAAAAACAGCGTGTTGTTTAGATGTGGGGTATTAGGGGCCTGCCCCTAACAAGCCGAATTTGGGAGACCAAATTCAGTGCTTGCTGCAACACGAGACATCCGTCTCGCGTCGCCTTCAAGCACCTGCCGGGAAAAAGAGAGGACCCCAAAAACACAAAAAGACGCCGATTCGCTCAGCGTCTTCCTCAGAACTTTTTTGTTATCGCACCAACCAGCGGTAATCCTGGCGGCAGTCTACAATGAAATCGACATACACGATTTCATCCTGAATCTGATACAACACCAGATACCATTTTTCCACGAACATCTTGTGATACTTGTTTGACGGAATAAATTCAGCTTCCAGAAAAGGATAGCGTTCCGGCATTTTCGCCAAGGAACGTATCGCTTGCAGCAATTCGTTTTTCGTTTTTCGCGCCGCATCCGGATTTTTTTCCGCAAGGAATCGCACATGAACCGCCAGCATTTGGCGGGCGCGATCGGAAACGATGATCTTATAACGGGGCATCTTTTCCATGCTGAACCTCGTCTATAATGCCCTCCAGGTAAGCGTCCAGTTCATCCGGCGTCACACCAACACGGCCCGCCAAACGATCCTCTTGCACAGCGAGCAGTTCTTCGCGCAGCTTTAACATCTTCTCGCGACGGGAAAACGTCTCAATGTCCATCACGACGAGATCGCCTTCACCGTTCTTGGTCAGATACACCGGTTCCCCGGACGATTTGCATAGATCGGCGATTTCATTATAGTTTTGCCGGATACTGGCGGAAGGCTTGATAATCATCTTGGTCACTCCTTGATAGCTGTATATTGATTTTATTATACCTATTACATGCTATACAATCAATGCAGTTGCGCTTATCCTCAATCTATTCACATCTTATCCACATGCTGCGAAAATTTTCCGTAACCCATAAAAAAAGACACCAACCGTTCAGCGTCTACCGCTATCGGGATGGTTCACCGCGTCTTCTTCGGAATTCCATCAATTCGTTGTTTACATCCTTTCCGAACTTAGGCGGCTCATCGGATATGAGAAGGGCGGGGGAGAGGAGCCTCTGTATCGTGGCTGCCGCCAATCGCCCCGGCTCATCATTATCCAGGTGCAGAACAAGTCGATTTACTTGGGGAAAGCACTGCAAGTAATGCGTTAGGGCAGACGGGGGAGTAGAGTCCTCCCCATTTGTCCTGGGCCTGTATATTCCGGCCAGCGACAGCTTATGCGCCTGCCGCCAATCCCGGCCGGCGAGATGTTTCAGCGTACAGTAGGATAAGAGATCAATGGCGCTCTCAAACAGATGCAGTTCCGTACTGTTTTCCGAGGCCGGAATGGAAAATGAATACCGCTTGTCGCTGCCGGCAACTTCTCCCATATAACGGGTGCTTGTCGTACCGCGTATCGCCGCATAGCGCGGCGTCCCATCTTGGTCAAAACCGACGAATACCGCGTTGTGGTAGCGGCGGCTTTCATACAACCTTCCCGTTTCCAGACAGTAGTCGATCACCGAGCGGTGGATGCCCGTTTGCTCAAATAAGCCATGACGCGATGAGAGTTTTCATACGGTTCTGGAAGCTCCAACCGCGCCGTAGATGTGCGTTGTTGGCACGATTGCGAAACCATAAGCATGTTGCCGGGATGAACGCCTTCCATTTGCAGCACCGCATCGAGAAAAGGCATGCCGCGCACTTTGATCAGGTAATCCAGCGCCGAGCGCCCGCCAATCCCCCTTGACCACCAGTACCATTTGCCGTTGGAAATTTTCAAGCTGTCATGTGTTCGGGTGGTGTAGACATTGCGGGAGCAGCGTACCAGTTCCGCAGGCTCGTACATTTGCAAATACGTGAGCAAATCCAGTCTTTTGGCGCGTTCGATCTGTTCCTTGTTTACGTAGCTCATTGCCGCAGCTCCATTTGGAAATCCAGACAGCGTCCGATGGGTATATTGTTCATCGTGCCTTACCCCTCTTTTTGGGGTACGTATAAGCTCTGCCTTCCTTCAACTTCGTAACGCCTTTCTTTTTCATGAATGCGTCTAAATCGCCTTCATGAACTTGACTGGTCACCCCGTTTGAGTCGCGGATGTAATAATACGTGTCGCCAAATCCGTTTTTCTCTTTGGATATCAACTCCAACGATGGCACGGTTTCTCCCTCCTCGATCAAGCCGGTTCCGTAACCAAAAGGCGGCAAAATCGGACAAAAGCATCCGCCGCTTGGGATGGCATACAACATGTTCATTCCTCCGGAAATAAGAAAAGGACCCCGAAGCTGGAGTCCAATTCATCATGTGATTTTACCTTTAACGGACGGGCATATCTTCGATCTGTGAAATGCTCGCACCGATACCATGTTCTTTTCCGTAATGGTCAGCAAGAAGTTCCCTTTCAGGGGTAGGAACGACGGTGTCAGACCGTTATCGCTCACGGCCCACCACCCGCCGTTCCGGCGCTTCCGGTTCATCGTCAGGCACGCTGTCCACGGCTTCGTTTTCCCGTTTGTCCATGTTGAGCAGCGCATTCAATTCCGCAAGCCGCGCCGCTTTCGTTTGCAGTTCCTGCTCCTTCTCAAATGGAGCCGCGATTTGTTCCTTCGCCGTTTCCATTTGCTGCCGCAAGGTGGCAAGCTGCTCACGGGCATGCTCCAGCTTTACAGGCAAGTCGGACAAGGCATTGTTGATGCGGCTTATGTTGCCGCCTGCATCCGCTCCGAGCGTCACCGTATGACCCAGGGCGCCGCGCAGCGTGACCTTGTACTCCTTATGGAAGCTGTCAAAGGACAGCCACAAGGAAAAGCCAAGATAGCTTCCCGCTGCTTGCGGATCGGGCGACGTCATGCCCTTGCATGCGTCGAGCAAAGCCGCGCCCGCCGCCGCCCTCTCCGAATAGGTGTAATCCTTGACCGTCATGCCGGGGAATTTATCTGCCCCATCCGCCTCGGATGCCAGAGAACGTGTATACAAAGCAACGTCCTGTTCATAGCCGGCAATTCGTTCCTCCGTGGACTTGATTTGCTGCGGCAGCACTTTGAGCAGCCGGTCCTCCAGCGCATAGCGCTGGCTCAAGTGGTTGGCTTTGAGCAGCTTCAATTTGGATACCTGAATGTCCAGGTCCATTTTCTCTTTGATGTACGGGTTGCCGGTCGCCAGCGCCTTCACCTCGGCATAGGAGAGAGCCGTCTCGTCAATATCCTCGGCGGAACGGACAGGCGATTTGCTGGTCATGATCTGCGAAATGAAGCGCTGCTTGTTTTCGAGTGTCTGGTACAAATACGCGTCGAACGTGTTCTCCGTCACATAGCGAAAAATATGCACCTCGCTGTTCTGATTGCCTTGCCGGATAATGCGCCCGCTGCGCTGCTCCAGGTCGCGCGGACGCCAAGGGCAGTCGAGGTCGTGAAGGGCAATCAGCTTCGTTTGTACATTCGTTCCCGCGCCCATTTTGAATGTCGATCCAAGCAGTATCCGAACCTGTCCGCTGCGTACTTTGGCGAACAATTCCTTTTTCTTGATCTCGGTATTAGCGTCGTGAATAAAGGCGATTTCGTCAGCCGGGACACCTTTCTCCATCAGCTTGCGCCGCAGCTCGTCGTACACATTGAAGGTACCATCCTGTTTCGGAATGGACAAATCGCAAAACACCAACTGGGTCAACCGCGTCTCCTGATGTTCCTCCCAATACCGGAAGACATTGTCCGCGCAGGCGCTGACTTTGCTGCCTTCATCGTCGGGAAGCAGGGGATTAGCCAGCCGCTGATCGAGCGCCAGTTTGCGTCCGTCATTGGTGATCGTCAGCATATTGTCCTCATGCGGCTCCACTTCCTTCGCCCGCACCCGTTCGGCGCGGCGGGCAAGATCCGCAACCATGTCGCGCTGAAAGTCGCTCGGCGGCACGGCCACATTATGGAAGTGGGCTTTCGGCACAGGAAGCTGGAGCATGTCAGCCGTCTGGATATCGGCCACTTCTTTGAACATATTCATCAGTTCCGGCAAATTGTAAAAACGGGCAAACCGGGTTTTCGCCCGATAGCCCGTTCCTTCCGGCGCAAGCTCGATCGCGGTGACGGTTTCGCCAAATGTCGAAGCCCAAGCGTCAAAATGCTGCAATCCCTGCCGCTTGAGCCGCTCGTATTGCAAATAGCGTTGCATCGTATACATCTCAGTGATGGAGTTGGAGATCGGCGTCCCCGTCGCAAAGATGATGCCCCGGCCTCCGGTCAGTTCGTCCAGATAGCGGCATTTGGCAAACATGTCCGACGACTTTTGTGCTTCGGTTTGCGACAGTCCGGCCACATTGCGCATTTTCGTATAAAGAAACAGGTTTTTGTACGAGTCGGCTTCGTCCACGAATAGACGGTCTACGCCCAGTTCCTCGAAGGTCACGACATCATCCTTGCGGCTGGTGTCGTTCAGCTTCTCCAGCTTGGTTTGCAGCGTCTTTTTCGTTTTTTCAAGCTGCTTGATCGCATAGCGCTCGCCTCTGGCTTCCTTGAGTTCCCGGATGCCGCTTGTAATTTCCGAAATCTGCTCATACAGCTGCTGCCGCTGACGTTCCATAGAAATCGGTATTTTTTCGAACTGCGAATGGCCGATAATGATCGCGTCATAATCACCGGTGGCGATCCGCGCGCAAAACGTTTTGCGGTTTTTCGTTTCAAAGTCCTTTTTGGTCGCCACTAAAATATTCGCGGACGGATAAAGCTGCAAAAACTCCGCCGCCCACTGTTCAGTCAGATGGTTCGGAACGACCAGCATGCTTTTGTTGCACAACCCTAGATGCTTGCTCTCCATCGCTGCGGCGGTCATGGCGAATGTTTTGCCCGCGCCGACGCAGTGGGCGAAGAGGGAGTTGCCGCCGTACAATGCACGGGCAACCGCATTGACTTGATGCCGGCGAAGCCGGATTTCCGGGTTCATCCCGGTGAATCGAATATGACTGCCGTCGTATTCGCGGGGACGGATGGCGTTAAACCGGTCATTGTACAGCCTTGTCAACCGTTCGCGCCGCTGCGGATCTCGCCATATCCAATCGCGAAACGCTTCTTTTATCATCTCTTGCTTTTGCTGGGCGATGGCAGTCTCCTGCTTGTTCAGCACACGCTTTTCCACGCCGTCCTCATACACAGTATCAAATACACGCACGTCCCGCAGATTAAGCGTATCTTCCAAAATTTTGTACGCATTAACGCGGTTTGTGCCGTACGTGACGTTCGCCTTAATATTGTTGCTGCGGTCATCGCTTTTGCCTTTGACGTTCCAGGCCGCCGTATATTCGGAATACATGACGTTGATGTAGGTCTGGTACATCGGCGGCGTGTCCACCAGTTCAAACAGAAATTGCCGAATGTCCTCTGGCGGCAGCCAAGTTGCGCCCAGGCGAACGTCGATTTCGGAAGCGTCCAGGTCTTTCGGCTGTACCGCTTCAAGCGCTTTGACGTTTTCGCCGTAACGTTCGGCATCGTATGCGGCAAACTGTCTGGCCACGCGCAGCTTCTCACGCACATTGCCGGACAGGTACGCATCCGCGGTTTCATAGATCGGCTTTCCTTCCTCGTTCAGGTGTTTAGGATTAGGAAAGATGACGCCGCGCAGCTCCTTAATCAGCTGATCTTCCGTCATGCCGGTTAGCTCCGCCATATAAGGCAGATCGACACGAGCTTTTGCGCCGATGGAAACCGCAAGCGCCTCCGAAGCGGTATCCACCTGTTCTACATGGATGCGCTGACGGATGGTGCGTTTGGTGAACATATCCGCCTTGCGTACCAGCCGTCCTTCCTCGTCAATGATTTCAAGCGAGCAAAGAAGAAAGTAAGAACTGTCATCCGAAAAAGCAAGATTGTTGGCGCGGCTGTTGATTAGGCCGTATTGTGCCGTAAACCGATCGTACTGCGCATTTAGCTTACGCTGCTGCTGCCCAATCATCTCATCGCTGTAGTCTTCGGTTTGGTATTCGATCAACTCGCGCACGGTGTCCCTTAGCTGAATCATTCCCTTGATGCGACCTGCTGCCGTAGCCGACGTGTCTACGCGGCGCATCCGGCTGTTCTCCCGATAGTAGATATGCCCGTCAACCAGCGCAAAGCTGAAATTGCGGACAGACGGATCGGCAGGGAGGGAGGGCTCTTCCTCCTCCGGCTGGTCTTCCCGTTCCAGTTCCACCCATTCGGCATGAATATTGGACAACGCTTCGCGAAGCAGTTCATCCAAGTTGGCATCCGGAAATGGCTTGCAAGACGTTTCCTGACGGTTACCGTACATTCGGTCGTCAAAAACCATAGTGCCCAACACCATATCGGGATGGGCGGCGAAATAGCTGTTCACCGGCACACCGTCTGCCGTTTCGGATAAAGATAGCCATGGTTCGGTTTGCTCGCTGACGGCGACCATGCGATCCCGTTTCTGTAAAAAGATAATGTCAGCGGTTACTTCGGTTCCGGCATTGGCCAGAAACGCATTACTCGGCAGGCGCACCGCTCCGAGCAATGCGGCGCGTTCCGCAATATATTTGCGTACCGCAGGGTTTTGTTTGTCCATCGTTCCTTTGGACGTAATAAAGGCGATAATGCCGCCCGGACGCACTTTATCCAGCGTCTTGGCGAAAAAGTAATCGTGGATCAAAAACTTATGCTTGTCGTAACGCTTATCCGCCACGCCATAGCCGCCGAACGGCACGTTCCCTATGGCGAGATCAAAGAAGCTGTCCGGCAAGTTCGTCTGTTCATAGCCACTGACGGCAATCGATGCCTGCGGATATAGCTGCTTGGCGATGCGGCCGGTAATGCTGTCCAGTTCCACGCCAAACAGCCGCGAGCCTTGGAACGACTCCGGCACCAGACCGAAGAAATTACCGATGCCGCAGGACGGCTCTAAAATATTGCCGCTGCGAAACCCCATCGATTCCAGACATTCGTACATCGCTTTGATGACGGTCACTGACGTATAATGGGCATTCAGCGTTGACGCGCGAGCGGATGCATATTCATCCGGCTCCAGCACATCTTTCAGTTCCGCATATTCGGCTGCCCATTGCGTGTTCGCTTCGTCAAATGCCTGCGGGAGACCGCCCCATCCAACATAGCGAGCGAGCACCGCCTGCTCGTCCGCTGTCGCTTGCCGCTGCTCCTGCTCCAGCTTGTTCAGCAGCCGAATCGCTTCCATGTTCCATTTGAACTTCGTTTTTGCGCCGCCATGCCCCAGTTCATCATCCGTAATCCGGTAGTTGACCGCCGGGACAGACGGACGGGTTGGCGCGGTGCGGCCGGCCTCAGGATCAGGGGAAAGGAAAGTGTCGGGCTGCGATACGGTTTCTGGCCTCTCCGTCACCGGCTCTTCCGGTAAAACCGCATCTTCCGTCAGTTCCCATGCCGTTTCGTCAGTCCATTCCGACTCCTGCTCTCCGATAATCAGATGATCGTTCAGCGGGTTTTCGCGCAGCATTCGCTCAAAATCCCGGCGATTTACCTCTTTGATGAAGAGCGGGAACTGCCGGTCCTGCAGCACCACCGTTCGCTGCGCCAGTTGCACAATTTCATATTCGTCCGCACCAATCCAAACCATACTGCCAGTGTCAAAACCGTAGCGCGCCCGTTCCCGATTCACCGGCGTTTGTTCCGGTTCCGTTCGTGCGTCTGGCCCGGAAAGCCCCGACGATGTACCCGGCTGAGGCAAATCGTTCCTGGCCAATTCCTGCTGTCTACGCTTTTCCTCCTGTTCCTCTGCAAAAGCGGGCAACCGCTCGGCTTCCCGCTGATTCAAGTAACGCCCCGCTGCCAGCAGTTCGCCGATACGCTTTTGTACTTTCATCCATGGCAGCACCACCTGCGTATCCGGGTTCATGATGGAGCCGCGGGTGAGCGTAATGCCTTTGCTGTCGTAATTCATATGAATATCCGTACCAGTCAGCGCGGGAAGACGACCACCTGTCCCGTATTCCCGTTTCAGGAAATCGGCGTTCTCCTGCGCAGACAGCGACTGCTGGAAATGCAGCGCAATGCGATATTTGCCATTCTCAAAACCGCTGCCGTTTTGCAAAATGGCATCAATGACCGCTTGCGGAATTAAAAAAGCGGAGGCTTTTTCGTCCTCCGCTTGCTCCATCCACAGCGTCTGTTGCTGGATGGAGGGTTCTGCCCTTTGCGATAAGTTAAATTCGTTCAACAGCAGCATGCTGTTGATATGCCCGGAGATGACACCCCAATCGTAGAAACTTTGCGCCGTTCGTTCGTCAGCCGCACCTGTCCACAAATGTAAAACATTGCGATACGGTTCAAACCCGGCTTTTACGCCTCCATCAAGCGTTAGTTCGGTGATGCCGGCCGGAAACAAGCTGCGCACGTACAACACGCGATCGCGTTCGTCTTCATGAGCATGGAAAAACGCAGCAATTTCCGTCTTGCTTTCCCGCAGCGGCGCGGCTCGGAGCATATCGTTGATAATCGCTTTGTCGTGAAAAAACGGAAGACTGCGGTCCTCCGTTTCCCGATCAAACCATTTTAATGATAAATCAGTTCCGTGAGAATCAGTTCCTCCGCCTGCAGCTTCAGGTTGTTCATGTGTCCCGTCCAAGCTAGCGGATCGCTCGACTTGTCCGGAGCCGGGTGAGACGTGAGCAATTCCTGTATCGTCCTCTCGATCTGTTCCCTCGCTGTCCGATCGATGTCCGCCAGATGCTGGTTCAACTGCTCCGACAACATCAGATGGGCGTACATGCCCTTCCGCTCGGTTTTCAGAAACGTCTTGCGCATCATCCCGTACTTCCCGATCGTCGTCTCCGCTTCGCTCAGCGTCAGATTGGGCAATAGATAATCCCCTTGCGGCGTATAGGTCAGTTCCATGTTCATCCTTCCTTTCTTGTCGAGTAGCTTCATTGTGCGGCAAGGAATCGGGTCTTGCAAGGGTGCGAGACGAACGCTCTACATTCATTCGCTGTGCATCCCGGCGCAGCGCCCGGACGGTCGATTCCACTTCCCGCAGCATCATCTCGGACACATCGCTGATTGCTGCGCCCAAATGGGACAATGCAGGAAGCGTGTTGAAATATCCGATGCCGGACAAATCCTCGATACTGACATATTGTGCGGGATCGAGTCCGCAACGGGTCATCGCCATGTAAGCGACGGCCTTTTCGGCAGCTTGCTTGAACAACAGCTCTACATGCGAAATGTCCAGGTCCTCCAGCAAACTGTGCTCCCGCTCTTTGATCAACTGGGCCATATAATCGGCGCTGTTATCATCCACCGCATTCCGCGCGGCGGCAAGGAGAACAACGGGCAGATCCGCATGCGATTCCGTCTCATCCGACGCGCCGAATGCATTTTCCAGCGTTTCGATAACATGAGCCGTATCGCTATCCTGCAAGCGCCATAGCGATAACTCTGGTTGGCGTCTGCTCCGGGTATCCGATACATCAAACACATGACGCAGGCCCAAGTGGTTTCCTCGATCTTCGATCAGGGCGATCCCTTTGGCACCGCGTTTCACCCAACGATCCAGCCGTTTGTTCCATACCTCAATCGGCGCACAAGCCGTCGCATCAGGACGTTGGGCGTAGATCAACAATTGATCCTGAAACGGATATTTATAGTTCCAGGCTGCCGTCCGCAAAAAATCCGCCCAGCGCTCAGGCTGGTTCGTCACCGTGCGAGCCGTGCTGGCAGCTAGCTCAACGATGCGCTGCAACTTGGCAGTCATGAGAGCACCTCCCTTACAGAAGCGTAATATGATTGGTCAGGCGAATGCCTTCCTCGGAATAACGGGCCGAAATCCGAAGGAATCCGATGTGCTGCAACAGATGCAGATTTCGGCGGACTGTGGATGGAGAAACTCCCACCTCCAAGGCCAGCTTCTTGTTGGACAAAAAGACGGAACCTTGCCGTCCGCCTGCATAGTCCATCAGATAGCTATACAATAGCTTTGCGGCAGGAGAAACTTTCGCTTTGGCCAGCAGTTTATAACGGATTAGATCACTCATAGGCTCCCTCCTCAGTAGACGCTAACGTTCCGACTTCTCCGGTGTTTCCTTCGAAAGGGGGGTGCGCGACAACCGTTCAGTCAAACGATCCGGCTGGACGTAGCAATACAGATAGAAATTGTAGTCTCCAGCGTGCGGGAAACAACGAAGGTAGTACCGATGTTGCTCTGTTTGAAAACAAAAACCGTATACCCCGGAATGCCAAGCCCCCGATAAACGTGCCTCCGGATGCGACAGGCAAAAACGGTGCATCTGGTTGCGGCTTTGGAGCAGTCCCTGCTCTGTCAATGTCTGCACAACCTCATCCAGTTCCGCTCGGAATGTAGGGGTTTTTAGCGAAGGCGAGTGTTCGAACCAGGTTGACCAGAACGTCTCGCCGCTGCTGCCGAAATAGCCGCGCAGATGACCGATGCATCCACGTGCTGTATCCTTGTCCGTTGAAGCGGAATAGAAATAGGCCGCATCCTCCGACACGGCCATTTGCAATCTTTCCAGCATGTTCTCTTCCTCCCGGCTGGTAGAAGTACACTAATGGGTTCCCCCTGTACCATAATCGTCATAGGAGGATAAATTCGCATGGTAAAACACAATGTCGCCGTCTTTTAACTGAAATGTCACGCCATATGGATCGGTGAAGCTGCGCTGAAATCCTTCCATCTGCCATTGGTTGTTCAGCGGCCCGTATATATACTGCAAATGAGGATGGTTCAAGTCCTTGTTACGGATCGTTTCCAGATTAAAATTGACGATGATATACCCATCCTTCAGGAAGATAGGCGCATTGTCATCCAGCCGGTGCGTGCGACCGTATTCCGCCAGATTGAAACCTTTGGGCACCACATACGGCGCGGCGGGCACGCTGTAATCGCCAAACCACTTTTGCACCGAAGCGTTGGCGCGGGCCGCATCGATGCCGGAGGGCACCTGCGTGCTTCCGACAAACGTCCGAAGCTGAGGCGGCAGCAGCATGATATCGTAGCCGCCCACATAGGTCGGCTTCTGCGCATCCTTTACATATTGATCGATAAACGTCTGCCTCGCTCCGGGCGAACCGTTCAGCGACCAAAGCGTTGCGGCGGTGCCGGTCAACTCCTGCTTCGGCACATTGCGCAGGCGAGCGTCGAGCGTCACATACCGTTTCTCCACATCGTCGCTGGAGCCAATACGAATAAACCGCTGACTGCCTGAATGATAGTAGAGATCGACTTCCTGCCTGTTCTTCCCCTTGCTGTCCACAAAATAAAACGTCGGTGTAATGAGGATGCCGTCGCCCGAGCCGAACATGTTGCCTTTCGTCATGACTTCGAATTTGACATGGTAACCCGTTTTGACCGCAACATTTTTCTTGCCGCTCTCCGGGTGACTGCCTTGCCGTACCGGCAGCACGTAAGGAGGGGTATTGCCGCGCGGTGCGCCGTCAATGCCTTTCGTGCCGACCCAGTAGGCGTTTCCTGTCGGCGTCGCGCTGCCCTTTTGGGTGCGGAACACCGATTCCCAGGCAAAATCGGCAATGTCGGTGATGCGGAAATCATAGAGACGTCCGATCACTTCCACTGGAACCACCTGCGTAGCCACATGGTTGGACAAGTCCAGATTGGCATTCATCTGGGACGTAAAGGAGGCCGGACTATTCTCGGCAAACGTTCGGAATAACACGTCATAATGGCCCTCGTCCACCCAAACGGGTAAATAGAAGGTTGTCTGCATCTGGCCGACCGGGATGGATACCCACGTTTCCTTGGGGACGAGCGTTGTGCGATCCGCTTTGTACACATCGAACGGAAAGCGTACCTGCTTGTCCCTCACATACTTGGCATAATCCCGGTTGCCGTAACCCTTGATATCCTTGTGCGGGCCGCTTGTCGGAATCGTCACGGTGAAGGGCCGGTCCAGAATGAGCGCCGACCGCCCGGCAGTCGGCTGCGTTTTCTGGTTGTGGGCCTGATCGTCCGACACCGAGGCGTAGTTCACCACCGGCGTATGCACGGTTACCGGGTTGATACCGACAATGGAAAACGTTTTGTTTGCTCCGCCACCGATGCCTTTAATCAGGGAATACGATATGGTGCCGGTACTCGGCTGATTGACTTTGTTCGTTTTGGAAGCGTCAATGAGGTAACCTTTGCCGTACAGCACATCTTGCCAAATCATCGGCGGGGACGGTATCGCCCCCGGCGTCGGCGCTTTTTCCTCAACGGTCCGGTTGTCCATGATTGTATTTCCGTTAAAAACGAACGAGTCGTTTTTCACCTTGATCTTGCCGATGGCGCTTTCTGCAGTTGTCTTCCAGTCCTCGTTCGGTACGGAAGGCCGGCTGGAACCGCCGGAAATCGTTTGTCCGGGAAGCGTCACATTCGTATAGACCGGATCGATGATATGCGCACTAAGTGACGGATCATGCGCGGCGGAAACGGTTGGGGCTGTGTAGCCGTTCGGCATAATCGTGACCGTTCCCGAAGGAAGCGCATAATTGGACACCGTCGCCTTCTGAATACCGTACACTTCGAGATTTTGAATCGTCCAGTAGCTGTACTTTCGTTCAATGGAATAGTTTTTGGTGACCGTCTGTGTGTCGGAACGCGGGACCGGAATGGTCGTCGAATTCCCGTTCGCATCGGGCGGGCCGGGTACGTATTCCGTCCATCGCAACGTATACGTCCGGCTAACGGAAATCGGGTATTGCTTCGTACCGGTCGTTTCCGTGAACGTGTTGCGATACAGGTACGATTTGGCCGAGGCGTTCACATACAGACTTTCCGAAGTCGGAATGCCTTGCAATACATCAAATATTTCTGAGCCGCGCGCATCCGCCTGAATGACGGCAGAAACGTTCGGCTCCATCGCTTCGGCCTGCTGGGAATCGCCCGGTTGAGGTTCTCCGCCCCCGTCGCCTTTACGCACCGAATGGTCCGATGTCGAATCCCCCGTATTGCCGTCCACATCCTTCACGACGACGGTGATTTGCACGCTCACTTTGTCTCCGGACGTGAACGGGATTTTGATCGGAATCGTTTTACTCGTTGACGTGCCGGAGAGGTTTCCGGTTTTGTCGCCCGTTTGAACGAGCCTGGCATTTCGAATATCCGTAATTTCGTATGACTTCAAATTCTTTAGCGACTTGACTTCAAAAACAAAATCCCCGTCCACTTCGGTCACGTTTTGGTCGACCGTTTCCGGCGCTTCAATCCGGGAAGCGACCGTTACCGAGGAGGGAATTTTGTAAATGCCGATAAAGTTGGAGCCGCCCGATCCCACCAGAATGGAGCGCTCTTTGAGCTTCGGGTCGCCTTTTTCCAGAACGAACAACTTCTCGTCGGGTTTGTTATTGTTCGTAATGTAAGAGCGGATGATTTCATACGTCTGACCGCCGAAAGTGATTTGTCCTTCAAACGTATGGTTCGCTTCCTCGCCGGTTGCGAAAACGCCTTTGTCCACTTCTTTGAGTTTGGTGCCGTCTTCTTTTTGATAGATGGCCTTCACCGGATTGTTCTCTGCGTATTCGGCAACCGCGTCCGTTCCGCCCAGATGTACCGTAAAGCTTCTCGTTCGCACTTTCGGATTCGTTTCGGGATTTTCCTGCAACCAGTCTTTCTGCGCCGGGTCCTGCTTGGGCGATAAATAGGAGCGAACGATTTTATACGTTTTTCCGTTGTCCTCGATCGTTTCGGGAAATTCATGATCGATCGTTTCCCCAACTTTGTACTTGCCCTTTAGAAACGTAACTTGCGGTTGCTCTATGACTTTTCCGTTCACGGTTTTCGCAATGACATCAACGGGAAATTCCGCGCTTCGATAGGGTACATGAATGCCGAAATAATCGTCCAAGTCGTCCGGATGCGCCCAAGGTTCAGCCCTTTTGATCTCATCTAACGTATAAAATGGCCCTTTGCGCACGTTGCCGTTTCCGTCGATAGACACCATGATGGCATGCAAATATAAGTCGTCGTTGTCTTTGATGTCGCCCATGCCCGCTTTCCACATGCCTTCCGTGACGAGCGCCTCGCTGACTTCGTAATAGGTCGTGACAGGCTGGCCGGGGATGGGCGGATTCGGTTCTTGGCCGACTTGCCGTACTTGCTGGTCCAAAAAAGAAGCGTGTTGGCCGCTTCTCGGATCGCCGCACTGCTTGGGCGTCGAATTCGTACATAATTGGTCACGGCGCACCGTCCAACCCACGGTTCTGTATTTAATGGACGATGTTGCAGCCGTACTGGTGATCTTAAATTTGATGGTGCCATTTTCAGTTCTGACATCGGGAGGTCCCGCGAAAACAGAGGTTGGAATGGAGAAAAACAAAAATAAGCATGCCAGCAGCATGCTCAAGAATCGTTTATGCAATTTGTTCATATCTCTACTCCATCCTTTTAATCGTATGGTTGTAGAATAAACTAGCGCTCGGACTTACTTTCAACGTTGGCCCCCAATCGCCTCCCACATTCGTGGACATCGAGATATCGGTGTAGCCTTCATACCAAATTCCTTTTTCCAAAGATTGTTGGTTAGGGAACCTTTCATCATAGAGCAAGTCTTTACTTTCCTTAAACGAAACAAATTTAATCCTGAATTTGGATCGGATATAATTATCGCCGAATCCGTTCCGATAGATCATGGAAGGCTCGGGATCAAGGTATCCTTCGATCTGAATCTTGTTTTCTTTCACCCACTCCACATACCGCCGGATATATTTCAATTCCGCATTGGAGCTTTGCACTTTCGTGGCAAATACCGCTTGCGCCCATGTATCATCGATCGTTTTGTAATCCACGTTCAGCCACAACGCGCCGAACGTTTTTAACCATTTCATCCACATATCCACATTTTTCTTGTTGAATTCTGGTATGGTCGAGTATAAAACGGATGAAACCTTACTATTCGTAGGGTGAGAATGGGGATAGGCCATTTCATACATCTCGTTCGGCACATCGGCCAGAATATACGGATAGTCTTTCGCGTTCGTCGGCAAATTGGTTGTGCGAATCAGGCGGCCCCATTCATCGTACTTTGCATTGGCATCTTCTTGTGTGGAAATAAATACGGTCGATGTCGGGCTATCCCAATTCACTTCCGCCCCCAGCGCTTCGCTGACAAAACGCAGCGGGACAAACGTCCGGCCGCCGCTGGTGATCGCCTTCGAATCGAAGGCCACTTCTTTACCATTGACGAGCGTCTTGCTTTCGCCGATCGTAAGCACAATATGCAGGTCGTCCCGCTCAATCGGTACGGTCATCGTTTCAGGTTCCCAGCCTACTTTCGCGCCCATCTTTTCCGCGATGAATCGAACCGGCACGAGTGTCCGATTGTTCTCATCGACAAACGCCTGCGCATCGGGAAACCAGATTTTTTGTCCGTCCATGACGACGTCGACGTAGGACGGCAGGTTGCTCGACGCGCTTACCGCCGTCCCGAACAAGCTACACATCATCGCTGCAACTAGCCCTGACAATACCCATTTCCTCACGCGTTACACTCCTCTCGAAAAAGATCACAATGTAATTGGAAAGTTTCAACGATTATTTTTATCATAGAGCCGATTTTGCGGCGTGTCCACTTTCCGAAATCACCGCCGTCTCGTTAAGATGGCGAGTCAGGACAGCCCAGCGGCATATAGCCTTTTTGCGCGGCCGCTTTTTCGCTGGAAAACGTCTCTTCCACCGGATAAGTAAAGTCGCATGTGCTGCGATAATACACTTTCATGCTTCCTTTCCTGGCTCCGACAATCTCCGGCTTTTTGAGCACGCGGCTTCCGCCGAGCGCATAGTTGTTGTAAAACTTGCCTCCCATCGGAATGCCTTGGATAAAGGCAAGCACCCCGACGTCATCCACGGTATTGTGCCATTCCTCCTGCGAAATGGTCGGCAGCGTGAAGGTGTAAGAAAAGCCGTATCGGGAAACCGATTCGTTGTGTTTGTTGATCCGGTAGGCGAGTTCGTCTTCAATTGCGCGGACGATGGTGCTCCGGCGCACCTGCTCAAATCGCTCCGCATCCTTTAATAGCGCAATGTTCGTCTGATGCCTAACGTCGGCCCGCAAGCCTTCGTGCCAGCTCCGGCTGTCCGCATCGTAAGCGAGGACGAAATCGTCCAGCGTGAACGAAAGGCTGTTGCCCGATGAATCGGCGTAGGCATACGGCTTCTTCGCTCCCCAAACCGGTTTCCGTTCCGTGTTCCCGTCGGCTCCCGTCCACTCCTCCTCGGCATAGACGTAGAAACCGTCGTAACCAATCACCGCAATAGCCGGGATATACCGACCCAGTACGCCTTGGGCAACGGGATCGTCGGCAATGCCGAAGCTTGCGTACAGCGTCCGATAAAAAGCGGCAATCGCTTCGTCCTTGTTCAGCACTACCCGCTTGGCCGATTCGTATTGCGTCTCCCGCTGCTGATTCGCATTGACGGTCAACATCCGCGCTGCGTCATCCACCGCGGCATCCAGCGCGGCGTTATAGCGCAGCTCGGTCAATAGCGCCTTCCGCTGCGTTTCGACTTCAATCCGGTTCACGGTCGCAAACGGCAGGAAAATGAGCGCCCCGACAATGGCCCATTCAATCCATTTCATTGCGCACCACCCCGCCGTAAGGAATGAAGATTTTTTCGTTCGGACTGATGGCCTGGTTTAGAAAATCGAATAGGATGGTGCCGGGAGTCCGGTTCGTATTTTTGACCGTAACCGCAAACGTATCGCCAACGTGCAGCTTATAGCGTCGCGTCGGATCATCTTTGGCGGCCGCGCTGATCGGGAACAGAACAGGCAAAATTTGCGCGTTGTAAAACATGTCGTAGTGCACTTCGTAGCTGCCGCGAAACGTCTCCGGCCTTGTCGGGTCGTCGTAGACCGGAACGTACTTTTTGCTGCCGTGTTCCATCTGCACATCGAAGGAGTTGCCTGTTGCCGCAATCGCCTCCATAAAGTCCGTATACATGCTCGGCGACACAAAGCCCTTGTCCCGCACTGCATCCACAAACGTTGTCGTCGCTTTCAGGACGACCAGTTCCGAAATATCGTCCTGCTGGTCGAAGGCTGCGGAAATGGGGTAGAGGTAGAGCAAAAGAACGGCAATGAGCGCCGCGAAAACTTTCGAGATACTGTTCATGGCATTCTCCTTAGCGTAAAGCGAAAATGAGACGCACCAGTTGTCCGGACGCATCTCGCTGGGCGACTGCCGTATACCGGGCATTCAGGCGAATGCCGGCGGGGACGAACTGGTCCCGATCGAGCGGCGGCACGTATCGAACGCCGTCCACCACAATTTCCGCGTCTCCCGTCTCCAGCCGGGCAATGGATTGCGCTACCTCTGCGCCGGATACGGTGCCGTCGCCGGAAAGCGGTGAAACCGTCATCTGCATGTTGCGATCCAGCGACTTTCCCGACACATAGGCGGTGGCGTTCAGCGCGGCCCCGGTTTGAAAGAGTAGCAGTCCGCTTGTTACGGCCATCAGAAAGAGAAGACAGGCCACGCTCATTTCCAGCATCGTTCTGGGGGCATGTTCCATCGGCTTCCTCCTTGGAAAAACTGGGCGTCCGTCTATACCCGAAAGGACGCCCCATCAGCGTGTGATGTCTGTAAGGACGCTTACTGCTGCCGAAACACAATGCCGCGAATGACGTTGCTGCTGTCATGCACCAGTTGCGCCCGAAATTTGCCGCTCGGATTGACGTAGTTGATATTCGCTTCATCGAGCGCATGGCTCAGTTGCCCCGGCGCTTCACCAACCACTGAGCCGTAGGTCACGCTGTCGATCGGAACACCCGTGTTGATCACCTTGCCATACCACTGACCCGCCGGATTTTTCCCGGTGATAATCTGGATGCCGAACTCTTCTTTATCGCTGAACTTGCGCAGCGCGTTGACCACCTGACTGCCCGACAACGTCGTGTTGTCGTACACCGTAAACGCCGTTTGCGACAGCTCCGTCTGGATATTGCTGAAATTGCTTTGCGCCGCCTTGGTGGAGTCTTGTGCGGAAATAAACAATACGACGGCAAGGGTAATGAGCGCGATGGCAAGAAAAATGCCTGCCGCCATCACGAGTGCTTTTTGCGCGTTGGACATGAACCGATCTCTCCTTCAAATGAAATTCGAAATAAAAAAGACGCTTCCCGTTTGGAAAGCGCCGCAACCTGTCCGCTTACTGAATGCGCTGAAGCTGTTCGTAGTAAACGGACATCTGGTGCAAGCTGACGATGACGAGCGGAATGACCAGATAGCCGAAAATGAGGGCCATCATCGGCGCAAACCCGATCCATTTTCCCCAGCCTGCCTTTTGCTCGATCAATTGCTCGTACTCCTGTTTGCGCTGCTCCTGCGCATAAGTCTGTTCCGACTCCAGGTCGTCGAACGCTTCCCGAATCGGCAAACTTTGCGCCGCCAGTTCCAGCTTTTCGACCGTGCGGACGAACGGCACAAACGGCGCATCCTCTTTCAGCTGCGCCAGCGCCTGATCCGCGCCCTGTTCGAAATGGAGCAAGCACGTTTGCAGCGGTTCCTTGAACACGCGGGCAAACTGTTCCATCCAGATGAGCAGATGCTCGACCGACATCCGGTCCAGATCCGCCAGCATGGCGATGACGGCATGCAGTTGGTCCACTTCATGCTTCATCTCCATCTGCCGCATGCGCCGCTGGAACATCCGAACGCCGACCGGCATGGCGTAGCCGCCCCATCCCGCGAGAGCGGCGAGGAGCGCTTCCCACCACTTCACATACTGATTGTCCAGCTTCGTGAGCTTGCCCATAATGCGCCGAGCCGCGGCGCGAAGCTGATCGTCCTTGTTTGTTGCTGGCGATTCGCTGCGGAGCAGGGCCATCACCGTTTCTTCGGTGCGATGCTTCACCTCCTTTACGCGATCGATGATGCGGCGATCGAGCGCCGCCGCCTCGCGCGCCTTGGCTTCCTCTTCCGGCGAAAGTTGGCCGAACAGGATGCCCTGCTTTACCGGCGCATACAAGATTTGATGCCGGCTTGCGGCATGAAGCGCCATAAACATCCCGAGCACAGCCAGAAAAGCCATGCCCCCCGCCACGATGCGCTGCACATAGAGCCATTCCAGCCGAAGCGGCGACGCGGTGTCTTTAAGCAGCTTGACCATGCGGTCAGCTTCACGGGAACCGGGGGCGGGACCGAAACGATGCACAAGCCAGCGCATCCACGGCCATTCGTAAACCCGTTTCTCCCATCTTTTTCGGCCGGTTGGTTTTGGACTCACGTCCAGCTCCTGAATGTTCCGCAGCAGAACGTAGGACAGCCATACGACCGCCATCAGGCCGATTTTCACGATCCAGCCGGTCGTGCTCGCATAAAAGGCGTCCATGGCCGGAAAGTAATGGCTGGCCCAAGCTTCGATCGGCCGGGTAAACAGCAGTGGCAACAGCGCGATGGCGGTCAGTCCTTGCAACAGGAAACTGAGGCGCTCGCGGCGCAGCAGTTCCAGATTCAGTTCTGTCGCGAGCTTCCCGAGCGCCTTCAAGTACACGGAACCGGCTGCGGTTCGTTTGTCGCCGTATTCCTTCACCAGATGCGACAGCCCGGCCAAGCCCTGCAAATAGCGGTTCGGCGCGCTCTCGATATACTGCGCCAGCCGCTGCTCGGCGTCGCTTGCCGTGAGCACTTCGTATATTTCGTGTCCGTGCAGCGCCATCTCATACGGCGCGCCGTCCGCCGCTTCATAAATGGCTTCTTCCACCATGCCATGACGATGATAATGATGACGCACATCCGAGAAAAAATGCCGGAGTTGCCGAAGCAGTCGCGTCTCCAGCCGATGGACCAGGTTGTCCGAAAAGATCCCGTGGCCAACCCAGAAGCCGATGCCAATCATGCCGAGCGCGGCCGGGTCGCGCACGCCGAGCGCCAGCGGAACAGCCGCCGCGAGCAGCACGCCCCATATGAGGAGCGCCGTCTTCATCGTCTCCAGCCGCAGCTTCCATTCGTCGCCAAGCTGGAGAATGGTCATTCGTTTGCGAAGTTGGTACAAATAAGCGCGTAGAATCGGTACGCGTTCGCATAGTCGATACAACTGCTGCAACACGCTGTGCAGCGCTTGCTTCTTGCGGGCTTTGCCCGGTTTGCGCAGCGCTTCATACTGCCGAACGGCCTCCACGTCCGAACCGTGACGGGATACCCATTGAAACGCCGCCACCATCGCGAGAAACAATACCGTCGCGGCGCCCAGCAACAGGGACAGCCATTCAAGCCTCATCGCTATCCCCCCAGTGAACCGCCAAAAACGCCTCGAACGCCGCCTGGTCCGGCCCGGCGAGGCATGCAGCGATTTCCTTGCGGCTTCGCTCGGACAACGGATGAACGGCGACATAGCGTCCGTCCCGGTATTCGATGACGTTCCGCGCGACGTAAAGCGGTCGGTCCGTCGATCGGCGGAAATATTCCAGCATCGTCTCCATGAACGCCGTCATTTTCTCCTCGGTCGTCGTTTTGTGGCGGAACGTCTCCGGGTAGCCCTCTTCCTGCTCCACCGGGACGCATTCGGTAATTCGTTCAATGTAGCGATGTCCGTCCGCGTCCCGCCTGAGGTGAATGTCGAAGTTGATGACGCTGACGACCTGCTGCTCGGCCACTTTTTCGTTCGTAAACACCCCTGTCTTCAGCAGCGAGTTGCGCAGCGAATAGACGAGATCGCGGAATGTTTTGGCATGATGCGTAAACAAGGTGAACAGCGAAGCGACCTGCGCCATCTGCACCATCCAGGCGGCAACCGGGTCGGTCGCCACTTCTCCCAAAATATTGACCGAGCCGTCCGTTTTTTTCTGAATGTCCAGCCCGTCCTGCCCGGAGATCGTTTCCGTTTCCCGCAGGCTTAAAATGTTGCGATCCCGGTATATTTTCCGAAGCTGAAGCTCAAAGCTCATTTCCTGCACCCGAATCGGCAAGATGGCCGGAATGTAGCGCACCATCGCCATCAAGAGCGTCGTTTTGCCGCTGCCCTGCGCACCGGTGATGGCCGTAATGCGCTCGCCCATGACCAGATATCGGATCAGCCCGATGGGCAACTCCGCATTGTCGTCCTGAATCAATTGTTCCAGCGCGGCGTTTTGCACATCGAATTTGCGCACAAAAAAAGCCCACGATTCGCTGAACCGGGGGCGCAGCACGACGACGCGGGAGCCGTCGGCCATTTCGTTCACCTTAAAGCCGTTCGCCTCGGACAATTGGCCGGGAAAATTATGTTTGTACACGTTCTGGCACACGCGCCTCAGTTCTTGCTCCGAGCCGAAGGACAGGAAGCTCAAATGAATGGATTTCCCTTTATAAAACAGCCACACGCTGTCATGCGACCTTGGCACCTCGCGCAGCAGCGCTTCTTCCTCCAGGCTCCACTCGCCTTCCCACATCGAGGGCGGGATGCCGGAGACGCCGCCCGATACGCCGTCGATTTTCATGTCGCGGATTTCGTCGATGACGCTGAATCCTTTGTATTGCTGATAGATCCGCTGCACAACGATCTGCATTTTGTCCTCGGCAGACAGCTTGCGCGCTTCCCGCTTGTAAATGTCGCGGATTTCGTCGGCGGTAATCCGATATGACTCGGTTTCTTCGTCTTCCATACTCCGTTTGGGGCGATCCAATTCGTATTTTTGAATCAGTTCGTCCAGTGCTCTCAACCGATGTTGTTTCTTAAACAGATAGAGCAGGATGTCAAACTGATCTTGCGGTGAGAGCGCCTGCGGGTCATCAAACGGCAGAAGCCGATTCAGGTTATTGTCGTCCAGATTGTAGCGCTGTTCGAGCAAATCGGCGATGACCTGCTTCACATACGCCTTGTCCCGCAAATCTCCGGACGTGCAGCCCCGCAGCGCTTTCTTGAGTTCTGCGCGCTTGTTTTTGCGACGGCGGTATTCTTCTTCCGACAAGCCGAAGTCGATCAGGCTGCTGCTCGTCATCTCGTGCAGCGCCTCTTTCACAAACGTGGTCATCGCTTCCAGCGTGTAGGCCGGTTTTTCGTCCGGCTGCTCCGGCAAGCGGCGGCTCATGCGTAAATAGAGCAAGACGCCAATCGCGATGAGGATGCCCGCCAGAAGCAAGCCGTTCAGCGCGAACATCATCGGTCATCGTCCTCCTTCCCGCCGAAAAGAGGCTTGTTCAGTCCGGCGTTGTTGATGAGCGCCTGCGCCAATGTCCGCACTTGCTGCATAAACAGTGAGTTTTCATGACCGCGCGGCACCTGTCGGTTGCGAAATAGAAAACGGACGGCTTCTCCTTGTTGGGTCGCATCCAGCCAGCCCGTATTATGGACAATCGGGTACGCAGGCTCCCGCCGATGGAACTGGCGCTTGATATTCTTAACGGTCAAAGCGGAGCGAGGATCGTATTGTCCGAATACAAGCAAATGCTTCCGGTTGGACTGAAGCTGCGCCTCCAGAGCCGGAAAAACTTGCTCCAGTTTGAGTGAGTTTTGCGGCAGACAGACGACCAGCAAATCCGCCTGACGCAGCAGCGCCTGTGTCCACGCCGACAAACTGCCGCTTCCGCCGTCCAGCAATACCAGATCGTAAGCGCGCCTTGCCAGTTCCAAAAGAGGCGCAAGCCATTCCTGAGCGGCTGAAACAAACGATGCATCCGGCTTGTTCGATCCCGGAAGGATGTCGAGCCGGTCGGCGAGCAGCGGCAGCGTGTAATCCCGCAACCTGTTCGGTTCCAGCTTGCGGTTCTGCAAGAGCCTGAGCAGCGCATCGATACCCGCGTCAGGCGGGGCGTCCGCTTTGCTCATCCAGGTCCGTCTCGGGTAAAAGCTGCGTTCGATGGCCGCGTATTCGCTTTGCAAATGCCCAAGCAACAAAAGGCGCGAGGAATATTCGAGTCCGAGCAGCGCCGCGGCGGCGATCAGGTTGCTCGTCGTACCGGCCTGTCCCGAAACCGGACTCCAAAACACCACGGTAAAACCCATTCCTTCATCTCCTTTCATGCGACTTTACCGGATTCACGCACGCTTTCGCGCACGCGCCCATGCACGCCGGGCTGTTTTGGCATCGCAATCAAACAACTGTTGCAGCATGTCCAGCACGGTCCGGCGATAAGTTCCAGTCAGCCGCCTGATGTCGATACGGCCATGATGCTGGTTGTCCAGTTCGACCGACATATCCCGTTCGTCCAGCGGAAAGCGGAACACGGTGTCCTCCCAGCGAACAGCCTGCTGCGGCAGCAGCGAATCGATATACGACTCGGGTATAGCGGTTGGCAGGGTAGGGGCTATCAGTTTGTAAAACGAAAGCGGCAGGCCTTCCGCTTCGTGAAGGCACAGCCGCTGTATCAGCTCCGCGTTTTTATGCATGCCGAGCCGGCTCCAATTGCTGCACCACACCCGCTTGTCGTAGCCCGGCAACTCTCGTCCTTTCACAAATTCGGTGTGATCGGTGTCGAGCAGCATGACATCGTATGCCGTTTCGCCACCGGCTTGAAACATAGAACGTTCCAATTGAGCTGGCGTGATGTGCCCGGTCGCCACATCGATGCCTTCAAACTCCCGCAACGAACAGCCAAAATCCACTCGCGGCAAATAGCCTTGCATGGACTGGGCAAGGGTGGAATCCACGATCAGCACCTTTCTCTCCATCGCCGTGAGCAGCTTGCCAAGCACAAGGAGCAGGTGGCTTTTGTCCGGCGCGCCGAAAAATACGACCTTTTTCATGACGGCCTCCTTCACTGATTAAAAATTTGCTCCAATTTATCCACTTTTGCAGGCTCTCCAGACGACGAAGCTGGCGCCGGATCTGTTGAAACAGTTGATGTAGGCTCCTCTGGCGTTTCCGGTCGATTCTCACTCATCGTTGTCGGAACGGAAGAGGTGGGCAGCGGCTGCGCAGCTGGCGGTTCGTGATCGACCGTAGCCGTTGCGCCTGCCGGTGGCGGCGATGGGGTCGCCTCATGCATGGCATTGCCTTGCTGCGTGACAATCCGTTCGTTTTGCAATTGCTGCTGCACCGTTACGCTTCCGCTCGTTACGCGCAGTTTGTCCGACTCGCTCATCGCCTTCAGATTGTCATCCAGTGTCGTTCGCAGTTGGCGGGCAAGCTCGGTTGTCGCTTTTTCGAGCAGGTTCGGATCATGATCCATCAAGTCGAGCACCTTCGGATTGGCGGGATAATTGACTACTGCCGATTCCTGCAAGCCCGGCTCGATGTAGGGCAGGGCATACAGCCGCGCGCCTTGCAAGTAGGCATCGATGATCGCGCTTGAAGTCCGTAATAGATCCAGCTCGTTCATTTCCAGCCAGATGACATTGCCGGACAACTCCCGCGCCTTCTTCTTCGCCAGCAAGACAAAATCCTCGCCAGTCGGGAAGTTGATTCGCACGTCGATGTACTGTCCCTTTTGCAGATTGGAGGGAAGCTGAATGACTTGAAACTCCTGCACCCGCAAATCCTTCGGGATTGGCGCGCCCTCGTACAGCATGGAAGGCATCAACGGCGTGCCTGGCTGTAATTCGATTTTGGCGCTTTTGCCGATGACCGCGTTCTGATCGGTAATCATCCCTTGCGGCACCAAATTCGCAGGCATCGGGACAGACTTGAGGTCTTCCGCCTTCACCTTGTCACCGGCAGGAATGGTGCGCGCCACAGTCCAAACACTTCTGCGAGATTGTTCCTCTATCGTTTTCAGTTCCCTGATTTGCCTTTCATATTGTTCCTTCATCTGTTGCTGTTTCTGCTCTTGCTCTGATTGCTTGATCAGAGAATAAACGGCCGCGGCCGCAAGCAAACAAACGCTTATGGCGACTGCGGCGATAATAAGCGTCTTGCGGTGCCGATACATCCACGACATCGCTCACGTCTCCTTTCTCCTATATATGGAATTGCATCTCTTACCGGGCCTCGTCGCGGCGCTTAGACTTTTGCCTGGTTACAGCCTGATGCTGCTCCAGTTTCTCTTGCGCCCATGCGGGCATGTGCTCCGGTTTTATCAGACCCATAAAATCCTCCCGATTCCAGCGAGCCTCCTCTCCGGTATACAGATTGATCACGTAGACGGCGCGACCTCGGGAATAGGCAGAGGTGCCAAAACCGCTTAGCGCCAGCACAAGCTGGTTAACAGCGGTGCGATATTCGGGTCGCAACCGTTCCGGCCGGATGACGACAACCTGGTTGTCAATGCGCATGTCTTCGCGAATCGAATGGCATTGTGCTTGCGTAAGGGGAGATAGGGGGACCTTGACGCTGGCCCTTTCTTCTTTGAGATCCTCCAGTTCCCATTGCACGCGGGAAATAAAGTCATGCATGGCTTCAAGATAATCCGCGCCGGCCGCAATCGCGTAAAATTGCTCGACACCCAACGAATGGTTTCGGGTGCAGGTACAAACCATGTACGGACGTTCGGCATTGGTTTCGTCTATGCCAAGCAGCACTTCCACTTTCCCGATGGAGATGGCCTGATCGACTTCGTAGTTGTCCACCATTCGCTTCATTTCTTCCATCGTCCGTCCTCACTTCCTGGAAAGTTGCAATCTTCCTGCGTTCTCCGGTTTCGTTTTGATTGGCCGGCTTCACGAGATTTCTTGTTTCGCGTGCGCGGCTGCTCGGTCTCATCCTCCAAAACTTCAACGCGGTTGAAACCCGGCTTTTCTTGCATCAGGCGCTCATATTGACGACGCCTCCCTTTCGTGAAATACATCATGAATCGCCTCCCCAAAAATGGGCATAAAAAAGCTCTCCGTCCTAAGGGAGAGTGCCTGCCGAACAGGATACAGGTTAACGTTCCTGTTCCCGTTGCCGTTTTTTATACCAGCTTTCCAACAATTGTACGATCAGATCTTCCTTTTGCTTTTCGGTAAAGTCCCTCGGGAAGAAACGGTCGACCCGCTCGCGCCGAATGGTCATCTTTTCTTTCTGGTTCGGCTTCTCCTCTGTGAGAATCGAGAAGATGACATCCACGTTAAGCCGCCCGTCCTGGCTCAGTTTTTTCATGCGCTGCGCCTGCGCCAGCGAAGGCGTGCAGTCTTCGGACTGCATCGTTTCGTACAGGGCATTCTGTTCTTCTTCGGCCAAGTATGAAAGTTCTACGGCCGGATTGAAGGCGATCCGTTTATCGTCTACCATTTCGAGAATGGTGGGGGTCAGTTCGGTAAGGCGGATATAACGCTGGATTTGATTGCGGCTTTCGCCTGCCTGATCTGCCAAAATTTCAACTGAATATTTGCCTCGTAAATCCTGCCCAACTTGGGTAGAATTTTCTTTACTCGGTCTGCCCGCCTGTCTTTTCATCGCCTCCAACTTCATCTTATAGGCGAATGCTTTCTCGCTTGGCGCAATATTTTCCCGTTGCAGGTTGCTGTCCACCATAATGATCGTCGCCTGATCGTCGTCCAGTTCGCGGACGATGCAGGGCATCGTTACTCTGCCTGCCAATTCGCTCGCTTTTTTACGACGATGCCCGGCTACCATCTCGTAGCCGCCACCTGCCTTCGGACGTACTAGTCCGGGAACAAGTACTCCGTATTGCTTCACGCTGTCCGCCATTTCCAGCATCACTTCGTCCGCCTTCACCTTGAACGGATGGCTGGGAAAATCGCTGATTTCCGATAATGGTATTTCCGTCACCTTTTCCCGCTGCTGATCGGCGCGGCTCTCCTCCGTCGAGAATAAATCAGCGACTGTGGTCAGTTTGATGCTGGCGCGCATGTCGTCTTTCGCTGCCAATACTCTGCACCTCCTTCGTAAAGGCGGCATAAGCCTCCGCAGCTTTCCCATCCGGATCATGGACGTAAATGCTTTTCCCCTTGGCGCTTGTTTCCGCCGCGCGAACGGATAAGGGAATTTCGGTGTTGAACACGCGAAGCTTGTCGCCGTAGTCGCGCCGAAGAATAAAGGAAATGTCTTTGGCAAATTTAGTCCGACTGTCTACCATCGTGAGCAGCACGCCGTCCAAAAGCAACTTCGGATTGATCTGCCTGCGCACACGGGCAATCGTCTGCAACAGTTGGGTCATTCCTTTGGCCGGTAAATAATGCGCCTGTACGGGAATGATGACGCTGTCCGCAGCGGCAAGCGCATTAATGGTCAACATGCCCAAACTCGGCATGCAGTCGATCAGCACGTAATCGTAGTCGGCTTTAACAGAGTCGATGTACGAACGCAAAATCGTTTCTCTGCTCATCGTGTTGACGAGCGATACCTCAACAGCGGACAATTCAATATTGCCTGGCATCAGGTCAACGCCTTCATGGTGATGCAAAATACCTTCCCGCGCTTCATAGGATTCTTCCAGCATCGTTTTCGCCAGCAATGTGGCCAAAGATACCGGCAGATTATCCGGTTCGTGGAACCCTAACGAATCCGTCAGGTTGCCTTGCGCGTCGGCATCGACCAGCAAAACCTTTTTCCCATCGGCTGCCAGACCGATCCCCAGGTTGACCGCCGTTGTGGTCTTGCCCACGCCGCCTTTCTGATTGGCGAGGGCGATCACCTTGGTCATTCTACACTTCTCCTTTCACGCAAAAAGCCGGTTTGCTCTGATATTTCAGGGCAACCGGCTTTTTTAAAGTATCTATAATAAAAGAGAACGCCGCATAAAGGGCGTCCTCTTGAATATTCAAATCCATATCGTATAAGTAGCTTGCCTTAGTGTTTGGAAATGCGAAGCCATTCGGTAAATTGTTAGGAGCCGCAGTGTTAGTGTTCTTCAGCAGACATTGCAATTGCTTTTGTTTCATGAACTGTACCAAATGGATGCTCGGGCGGCGCATAAATGACGTAAATTTTAAGCGGTGTATTTCCTGTATTGGTTACATTGTGCCATTTTCCAGCAGGTATCATGATGGCATAGTCATCATAGGCCATTTCTTGAAAATCTAATTTATCTTTGCTATCACCCATTTGAACAAGTCCTTGGCCTTCTTCAATACGTATGAATTGATCGGTAGTTGGATGGACTTCTAAACCGATGTCATCGCCAACGTTAATGCTCATCAAAGTCACTTGAAAATGTTTCCCTGTCCATAAAGCGGTGCGGAACGTATTGTTTTGTTTAGCGGCTTGGTCAATATTCACTACAAATGGTTTTGATCCGTAATCCATTAATTTAGGGTATCTGTAATATGGATAACGGTTGCTAATGAGCCAGTTGTAGTAATGCGGGTTCCAATTATAGCCCCAATAATTGTTATTCCACTTGTTATGCATAGGATTATGCCACGGACTGTGAGAGCCTGTATTCAGGTACATATTCATTCCTCTCTTCTCAGGATTCATGATTTACCTTTTATCCTATGCGGTTGCCT
This sequence comes from Cohnella algarum, assembly GCF_016937515.1. Classification (NCBI taxonomy): domain Bacteria; kingdom Bacillati; phylum Bacillota; class Bacilli; order Caryophanales; family Paenibacillaceae; genus Cohnella; species Cohnella algarum. The sequence goes on along the minus strand of NZ_JAFHKM010000002.1, from coordinate 2,938,390 downwards.
ATTGTTAAGGAATACAAATGTACAATAATGGGCTAGAACCCAAATGGCGACGCTAATCAAGCGTCTGTTCCTATGAATTCAACATATCTACGCATACGACGTCTAAATCCATGTCCAAAACGACGGAAACCTCAATTTTGTCTTTGAGCACCTTATTTTTGAAGTCGCTGCCGTCTGCCGTGAAAGTCATAAAACGCGCAAAGTGTTGAAAACAAAGGATTTCTACGTATCGATTCGTTGCATTCCTATTACGCACTCCACATGCACCGTATGCGGAAACATATCCACAGGCTGCACCTCGACCGTCCGGTAGCCCCCGTCCTCCAACACCCTCAAGTCGCGCGCGAGGGTGCTCGGGTTGCACGATACGTACACGACTCGCTCCGGGCGAAGCTGCAAAATCGTGTCGAGAAGCGCAGGGTCGCAGCCTTTGCGCGGAGGGTCGACGACGATGACGTCCGGGGCGATTCCTTCGGCCTGCCAGCGCGGGAGCACGGCTTCGGCGGCGCCGACGGCGAAGTCGACATTCGCGATGTCGTTAAGCGAAGCGTTGCGCCGGGCGTCCTCGATCGCTTCCGGGACGATCTCGACCCCATAGACGCGGCGGGCATGCCGAGCGAGAAAAAGCGTAATCGTCCCGATGCCGCAGTAGGCGTCGACGACGGTTTCCTCGCCGGTCAGCGCGGCGTATTCGACGGCGGTTCGGTACAGCTTTTCCGTTTGCAGCGGATTGACTTGGAAAAAAGAACGCGCGGAAATCGCGAACTCGATGTCGCCGATCCGGTCGTAAATGACCTCTTCTCCCCACAGCACGACCGTTTCTTCCCCGAAAACAAGGGAACTCCGCTCCGTGTTGACGTTCTGGCAAATGCTCGTCACGCCCGGGACCTGCTCGCGAACAAGTCCCACGAACTCGGCCTTGTACGGGAGATCCCGGCCGTTCGTGATCAGGACGACCATCCGCTGTCCTGTCGCTTCCGCATGGCGGACGACGATATGGCGCAGCAGTCCGCGCCCGGTTTCCCGGTCGTAGGCGCGGTAGCCGAGCGAACGGGCGATTTCCTTCACCCGGCGAACGGTGTCTTCGTTCGGCTCCTGCTGGATCAGGCAGACGTCCATGTCGACGACCTGATGGCTCCCCTGCTCGTAAAAGCCCCCGATCAGCCCGCCCTCATGGCTTCCGATCGGCACCTGCGCCTTGTTGCGGTAGCGCCAAGGATCGGGCATGCCGAGCACGGGATGCACGACGATCGGCGGGCGGCCGGAAGCATGCGAAGCGGCAGCATTTGCAGCCGGTTGCGCATTCGGCGAACCCGAGCCGTCTCTGTGTCCGGCCCCGGCCCCGCCTTCGCCGGCGGCCGCCGAACCCGCGCCGCTCCGCGTTGCGTCGGCGCCAACCCCGCCGCGGGCGGCATCCTCCCCACCGCCCGCCTCCAGCGGCGCGACCGGCAGCTTGCCGATGCGCGCCAAATTGTCCGCGACGTGCTGCCGCTTCCAGCGCAGCTGCGCCGCGTAGTCCCAATGCTGCAGCTGGCAGCCGCCGCATGCCTCAAAAATCGCGCACGGAGCGCCGACCCGATCGGCGCTCGGCGCGGCCAGCGCGGTCATCCGCGCGCGGCCGAACGATTTGCCGACGCTGACGACGTCGGCCTTCACCCGGTCGCCGGGCAGCGCCCCGCGAACAAAAAGGGCGTAGCCCTCCACGCGGACTACCCCTTCTCCCTCGTGCGTCAAGCCGACGACCTCGGCTTCGATCGCTTGGCCGACACTCACCGGCACGCCGCCATTCCTCGCCTTGTTCGACGGCTTCGCGCCCCCCGGCATGCCGGCTCCCCCGACCTTGTCGGGCTTTTTAACTTCCGCCGGCCGGCCGGCCGGACGCGGCTGCGGGCGCCCCGCCCGCTTTTTGTTCGACTGGCGCATGGTCTGATTACGCTCCGTTCCTTTAGCCCTTTTCGTCAAAAAAACTCTTGCCTATGTACCCGCCCGAAAGTCCCCCAGGAACCATTATTCCCGCAACCCCCGCTGCAACAACCCTCGCCGCCGCACCAAAGGCGGCGTACGACCGCCATCGCGCCGCGTCCCTGAATCCCGAGAAGCGCGGGCGCCTTGCCCTTTTTGCCCTTGTTACCCCTGTTCCGCCGTTTCCGTTCTTTCGTTCGCCAGCAGCGTCAAATGGGACGGCAGCAGCGTGAACGAGCAGGGCAGCTCGCCGCCGAGTTCGCCGTCGAGGTTGAGCTGGACGCGGTCCTCCGACTCCACCTGGATGTTGCTCGTTTGAAAATGAACGATGTGCGAATCCGAAATATGCTCCCCCCGCACGGCCAGCGTGGCGATGCGAATCATCTCCGCGAGGTTGCATTTTTTCATCACGATCACGTCGAAAAGCCCGTCGTCCGTCGCCGCCTGGGGCGCCAGCTTGTCGAACCCCGCCACCGTGTGGCTGTTCGCGATCAAAAAAAGCATAAAATCGCCTTCCATATCCTCGACGCCCTCGGCCTTGATCCGAAGCCGCGTCGGGCGGAACCGGGTCACGCTCTCGAAGCCCTTGATATAGTAAGCCATATGGCCGATCATCGTTTTCAGCTTGCTGGGCACCTCGTACGAAATTTCCGTCAAAAAGCCCCCGCCCGCGATATTGATAAAATAATTCCCGTCCGCCAGGCCGATATCGACCGGACGCGTATGTCCCTGCACGATGATGTCGACGGCGTCCTCCCAGCGCTTCGGAATTTGATGCGACCGGGCGAAATCGTTGCTCGTCCCCATCGGCAAAATGCCGAGCGGGGGCCTTTTGTCGTGGCGGCACAAGCCGTTCACCACTTCGTTCAGCGTGCCGTCCCCGCCGGCCGAGATGACGATATCGAAGCCGCGCTCCACCGCTTCCGAAGCGGCTTCCGTGGCGTCCCCCCGGTTCTCCGTCGCGTGGCACGACGTCTCGATTCCGCCCTGCTCCAGCCGCTGCAAAATAAAAGGAAGCCGGCGCCTCATTTCCTCCCTGCCGGATGTCGGGTTGTAGATTAACCGGGCTCTTTTATACGTCAACTTGCTCCCCCTCTTTGCGTCCGCCTCTTGATTGGTTCCATTTTATCCTCTATTTGCTTCCAGCCCGTCGAGCCATTCCATCGCCTGCCGCACGATCCAGTCCGTAATGCGCGGATGCGGGATAATCGATCCCGGAACGTAACGGCAATCGAGCCCCGCCAGTCTCGCGGGAATGACCTGCGCCGTAAAATACCCCTCGCTCACGAAAGCCGGAACCGCCACGACCCGCGCCCCCGGCCGCCGCTCGCGCAACCGCCCGACCTGCTCGGCCGCCTGATCCGGCCGCAGCATCGCCGCCGCGGCATCGGCAAAGCCGACGCGCTCCGCAATCCGCACGGCCAGCCCGCTCAAATCCCGCTCCCACGCCTCGCGGAACCACGGCTCCTCGCTGCCGTGGCCGATCAGGAGCAGGCTCTCCTCCGCCGGGCTCTCCGAGACGCGCGCCGCCAAATCCGCCAGCGCCTCGGCCACCTCCGCGTCGTTCGCGAGCGGCCTCCCGTACGTTAGCTTCGCGCCGACCCGCATGCGCTCCAGATCCGTCTCTCTTCGCGGCTCCGGATAAGCGCCGAGCGCCCAGCCGATCTCGTCGACATGCGTGCTCCCGGACGACAGAAAAAGCGGCACGGCCAGCACATGCGTCGCGCCCGCTTCCTCCAGCCGGTCGACCCCGTCCTGGATCAGCCGCCCCTCGACCAGCTCCAGGTACGCGCCGACGACCTCGACGGCTTCGGGCTTCTCCCTCGTACCTTCCCCGTTCAACGCTGCCGCTCCGGCCCCCGCCAGCCGCCGCTGCAAGACGCTCCGCGCTTCCTCGACCGTCCGATCCACGCGTTCGACCCATTCCTTCTCGCGGGAACCGTGGCTGATGACCAATATTCCGGGCTTCACGGGCGCGCACCTCTTTCCGGTAACTCTTCGCCGGTCATTTTGCAAACCTTCCTATTCATGCTATCGAAACGTTAACTCAATGTCAACGAACGGCAGCCGGGTTACCCGTTGCAAAAAAATAAGACCGGAGCAGAAGCCCCGAATCTTACTATCGAGCAATTAAATTGGTCTTTAATGGATCTGCTTGCTCAGCGCTTCGATCTCTATTTCGGACAGTCCGGTTACTTTGGAAATGAGCGAAACGGACAAGCCTTCATGAAGCATCTTCTTGGCCACTTCCGCCTTCTCTTCCGCTCTTCCCCGTGATTGAGCATAATCCAGTGCGGACTGCTCATCGAGAAGCGCCTTTTTTCGCATTTCGTAAAGCATTCGCGTTTCCTTGTTCTGGCTTAAAAATTCCAGCGTTGTCATCGCTTTTTTCAAACCCGGCGTATCCATCGCCAATTCCTCCCATCGATCTTTAGGCGCACCGTTAATGAAAAGCAGCCAATTCACCAACCGATCATCCATCTTGTGCGGTGTAAGCCTTAGCTTCGACAATTCCATGAAATGAATTTCGATATCGTCCAGCAACAACTCGCCGGTATGGTCTTCCCGCAGGTGATAGATATTATGAAACCGTTCATTAGGAATCTGGTTATAGGTCAAGATATTAATGGAAATAACCTTCTTTAAACTTTTATAAAACTGCCCTTCCGCAAGCTGCTCCTCATACATCTTTGCCGAATAGTACAAACTGCGCTTCGGCATATCGTATTTATTGGTGACCTGGATTTCCAGATTTACTTGCTTGCCGTCTTCATTCTGAGCGCGGACATCCAAAATAGCTTGCTTGTCGGTTAGAGCATTTTTGTCCATTTGCGGATTTAGCAACACAAGGCTGACAAACGGCTTCGGTTCGGTTTCTCGCAACGCTTCATTCAGAAAGTTGAGCAGAACGTCGTCTTTATTCTCTTCGCTTCCGAAGATTTGTTTGAATACAAAATCTACAGTCGGCTCCAACAGTTCGGTCATCATCTCAACCCCATGGCTTCACGATTTACGAACGAACTTTCCTATTTCCATTATACCACAACAAGAACGGATCATAGACCGGGGTGAATACCATCCAATTTTCCGTCGACATCATCCGGGGCTTGGATTTCATACCTGAACAGAAAAACCGCCGGGCCAAAATCGCCCGGCGGCTCCAACCCAATCTATCCCTTAATTCCCCGCAAGAAACGCGTCCAGCTGCGTCTGCTTCTCGGCGATGACCTTGTCGAGGCCGTTCGCCTTCAGCTTGTTGTAGTACTCCTCCGCCTTCGACGGGTCGATCGAGCCGGTGTCGAGGCCCGGGTCGTACTGCTTGCGGGTGTTGTTCATCGCGGACACCTGCGATTTGACCGGCTCGGCGTTGAACGTGAAGCCGAGGCCCGGCGAGTTGTGCGCGTCCGTGTTGAACTGCTTGAACTGCTCCCATTTGTCCGGCGCTTCCGTGTTCCAGACGTAGTTCAGGAACTGGCTGCCGAGCATCCACGCCGCGCCGATGCTGTAGTTCGCCGTATTGTCCGTCGGCGTGATGATTTCGCCGCTGCGAGAGTAGTGGTCGCCTTCGATGCCGAAGTTGATCAGGTTGTTCAGGTACTTGTCGGAGTGCAGCAGGTTGATCAGCATCATCGCGCGGGCCGGATCGCCGGACGTCGAGGAGATGCCGAGCATCGAGCCGGCCGTGTCGCTGGTGGCGACCGTCCGCTCCGTCATTGCGACTTGGCCGAGTTTGCCGGCCAGGCCGGTGGCGTTCGCCAGCTCCGCGTCCTTGCCCGGCTTGAGCGGGGAGACGACCATGAAGACGTCGCCTTTTTTCATTGCGTCGTTTACGCCGAGCTGCGTCGTGGCCGCGTCGCTGTTGATGTACCCTTTTTTGAAAAAGTCGCGGGTAATGTTCAGCGTTTCCATATAGCGCGGATGCTCGTAGCGGGCCATGACCTTCGTTTCCGTTCCGTCCTTCAGGATGACTCCGTCGATCGTCGAATCGCCCAAATAATCGTACTTGGCAAAATAGTGCGCGTTGAAGTTCTCGCCGTCGCGCATGAAAATCGGGATCATGTCGGGCTTCTTCTCTTTGACGGTCGCGAGAATCGGTTCGAGGTCGGCGATCGTTTTGACCGCCTGGATTTGCTCGGTCAGGCCGAGCTCTTCGGCGATATCGGTCCGGTACACGATGCCGCCCTGCTCCGCCAGCTCCTTGTTCGCCGGCACGCCGTAATTGAAGCCGTCGATTTTCGCGCCTTTGAGGAACGCTTCCGGCAGCGACGACAAAATATCCTGTCCGTACTGCTCGAGCAGATTGCCGTGCTTGCCGTTCGGATCGTTCAGCGGCAGGAAGGCGCCCTTGGCGACGTTGGCCGAGTGGCCGTTCCACTGCGCGGTGAAAATAATGTCCATCGGATCGCGGCTTGCGATCGCCATGTTCATTTTATTGTCCCATTGGCCCCAGTCGATGAAGTTGATGTCCAGCGTCGCGTTGATTTTTTCCTTCAAATGCTTGTTGATTTCCGCCTCTACCTTCTGCTCGTCCTTGGGCGGCGTGCCGGGCAGGAACAGCGTCAGCTCGTACTCCTTCAGGTCGGACGCGGCATCGCTGGGCGCCGCCGAAGCGCTTTCGGACGGGCTTGCGGACGGAGATGCGCTTCCCGAAGGGCTTGCGGACGGCGAGCTGTTGCTGCCGTTTCCGTTGTTTCCGCCGCATGCCGCCAGCACGGCGACGAGCGCGACCATCAGCGCCGTCAGCATCAAAAATGACTTGCGCGGCTTTCTGCTCTTGTTGAGCATCGGTATTGCCTCCCTTTTTTAAATGGATAATCTATGCCTAACCGGCCGGTAACCGGTTGAAGCCGATCGGATCGTCTTGCCGCAGCCGACTGTGCCATTTGCCTGTTCGGATCTTTTTACCCTTTCACCGCTCCTACGGTCAGCCCCTGGATGAAATAGCGCTGGAAGAACGGATAGATGAAGATGATCGGGCCGATGCCCACGACGGCCATCGCCATCCGCGCCGTTTCGCTCGGCATCCGGAAATTCGGGTTCGCCTGCATGATGGCCGAGTAGGCCTGCGCGTTGGAGCTTAAATATTGAATGTCCAGCAAGGTCCGGTACATGCGGAACTGGATGCTCATCGGACCGTCGGACGAAATGAACAAGAGGCTCAGAAACCAGTCGTTCCAGTAGTTGAGCGTGCACAGCAGGCCGACCGAGGCGAGCACCGGAAGCGACAAGGGAATGATGATTTGCACGAACGTCCGGAACTCGCCGGCCCCGTCGATTTTGGCCGATTCGACCAGCGCCGGAGGGATCGAATTCGTGAAAAACGTCCGGATCAGGATGACGAAAAATCCTTGCACGAACAGCGGAATCATCAGCACCGCGAGCGTATCCTGCAGCTGCAGCCCCTGCTTGTAGACGAGATAGAACGGAACGAGCCCGCTGTTGAACAAAATCGTGAAAAACATGATGAACGAAAAAATGTTGCGATGCTTGAAGTCCCGCCGCGATATCGGGTACGCGTACATCGTCATGATCGTAAGCGCGACGACCGTGCCGACGACCGTGACGATGATCGAAACGCCGTACGATTCGGCGATCGCCCACCAGTCGCTCAGCAAAAAGTCGTAAGCGGCGAGGCTGAACTGCTCCGGCCACAGCTTGTAGCCGTTGACGGTCACCGCCCGCTCGTCCGAAAAGGACACGGCGACGACGAGCAGCAGCGGCAAAATGCACAGCGCCGTGTAGAACAGGAAGAACAGATTGATGACGATATTGGAGCCGCGCGAAATTTCGTTCGGGCGGAGCTTTTTCGTACGGGTTGCGGTTGCGGCCGTAGCCATGGGATTCCCTCCTTCGGTGGTCAGAACAGAGCGTCGTCTTTGCTGATGCGCCTAACGATCAGGTTGGATGCCAGCACAAGCACGAAGCCGACGACGGCCTGGTACATCCCTGCGGCCGAGGACATGCCGATATCCCCCGTAACGAGAAAGCCTTGGTACACGTAGGTGTCGATGACGAGCGTTTTGTCGTAGAGCGCTCCGGCGTTGCGCGTCACCTGGAAGAACAAGCCGAAGTCCGCGTAAAAAATCCGCCCGATCTGCAGCAGCGTCATCGTGATGATGACCGGCTTGATCAAGGGCAGCGTAATGCTCCAGATTTGCCGGGCTTTGCTGGCGCCGTCCATATGCGCCGCCTCGTAATACTCGTTGTCGATGCCGACGATGGCGGCAAGGTAAATGACCGCGTAGTAGCCGATGCCCTTCCACGTGTTGACGAGCGGCAGCACGACCGGCCACCATTTCGGATCGGAGTACCAGTCGACCGCCTCCGCGCCGAACCACGGAAGCACGACCCGGTTGACGATCCCGATTTCCGGGTTCAGAAACGCATACACGAGATACGCGAGAATGATCCAGGACAGAAAATAAGGCAGGAACATCGCCGTCTGATACGCCTTCGCCGCCCGGCGGTTGCGCATCGCGTTGAACATGAGCGCAAGCCCCACGCCGATCACGAGGTTCAGGAAAATGAAAACCGCGTTGTACGCGAGCGTGTTCCGGGTAATGATCCAGGCGTCCGTCGTATTGAACAGGTATTCGAAATTTTGAAAGCCGACCCACGGGCTCTCCAGAAAGTTGGTGAAAAAGCTCGGCGACGAGTACGACATGTTTTTGAACGCGATCAGCCCGCCGATCATCGGCAAATAGTTGTTGACGAGCAGCACGATCAGCGCGGGGGCCATCATGAAATAGAAAACCCCGTATTTTTTCCAGTAGCTTTGGTTCAGCGGCTTCTCCGCCCGGCCTGTCTTTCGCCGGGGAACGGTCGCTTGCGCGGCTTGCGCCATCTCCATCACAATCCTTCGTCAGACGTTTTGCGTGACTTCATTGTAACGGGACGCCTTCGCCGCCATCTATCTACTGGGGTGACCGACATAGCACTTTGGTGACATTTGGGAAAAATGGATCGGACTCGCTCACCGCACCGTCTGGTGCTTTTTGCGGTACTCCTGCGGCGTCACGCCGCACGTCTTTTTGAACAGCTTGGCAAAATACGAAAAATGGCCGTACCCGAGCCCTTCCGCGATGTTGCTGATTTTGTCGTTCGTCTCCGTCAGCAGCCGCTTCGCCCGTTCCATCTTCATCTGCACGATGTAATCGGTCAGCGACATGCCCGTTTCCTTGCGGAACATCCGCGACAAATAGGCGGGATTGCGGTACACCGACTGCGCGATGTCGTCGCGGCTCAAATCCCGGTCGAGATGCTCCTGGATGAACGCCTGGATTTTGGCGATGACCGCGGACGGGTCGCGCTGCCTCTCCTGGAAGACGAGCCCCGCCTTCCGGATCAGCTTCCCCGCCCAGCCCTGCATCAGTTCCGGCGTCCGGATCGCCAGCCCCTCGCCCAGCTCCTGCGAAGTCGCGATGTCGGAAACCGGCACCCCCTTGCGCGAGGCGGACTGGTACAGCATATGGACGAACCCGTAATAAAACAGCTCCAGATGCTCCCGGCTCGCCCCTTCGCTCCGGTAGCGGGCCATCGCCTGCTCGATGCCGAGCGCGAGCGCCTCGGTCTCCCCTCCGTCCAGCAGCACGCCCCACTCCGTGAACGAAGGCGCGGGGGGCACCCCGCCCCCGCCCCCGATCGCGGCGGCGCCCGCCTCCGCCTCGTTCGCGTCGATGACGCTTTGCGGCGCCGCCACGTTGGCCCGCTCCAGCTGCGTCAACCGCTCCAGCGCCGCGGGCAATCCGGCGACCGCCTCCGCGTCGCCGACATAACACGACACCCTGCAGTGAAAATACTGCCTGCAAGCCGCCACATACTGCGCGCACCGCCCCAGCAGCGCCTTGCGGTCCAAAGCCCCGCCGCCCGCATACGCCAGCGCGACGTTCAAATCGCGGTCCTGCAGCACGACGCCCGGCCCGCCTTCCAGCACGATCTCCTCGGCCGCCTTGCGCACCGCGTATTCCATGATGCTCTCGTCGCGCTCGCCCAGCTCCGCGTCCCAGCCTTCGATGCTGAGCAGCACCGGCAGCACGCGCCCTCCCTTGCCGAGCGGAATATCGTACCGCGCGAACTCGCGCTCCAGCCGGCTTTCGGACAGCGCGAACCGGCCCGCCAGCACCTCCTGCCAGAACCGCTCGATCAGAATCGGCAGCTGCTGCGCCCACTGCCGGCGGTACTGATCGAGCATATGCTCGAACGCGAGCTGCTCCTTGCGCCGCTCGATCTCCCGCACCGCCCGGCGGACGATGTCCTTCAGCGCGTCGTGGTCGACCGGCTTCAGCAAATAATCGAAGCAGCCGTAATGCAGCGCTTCCTGCGCGTATTCGAACCGGGCATGTCCGGTCAGAAAAATCGTCAGCGTCTCCGGCGACAGCTCCTTGAGCCGGCGCAGCAGCTCGATTCCGTTCGCCTCCGGCATTTCGATGTCGGAGATGACCAGGTCCACGCGGCCGTTCCGCGCGTGCTCGAGCGCTTCCGACACGCTTTCCGCTTCGAGCACGCTCGCAAACGGCAGATCCGACCAGTCGATGCCTTGCGTAATCCCCTTCAGGGCGTAAATTTCGTCGTCAACGACCAACAACGTCAGCATACGTTTCCTCCTTCGACCCTTGCGCGCCTTCCTTTAATCCCGGCTCCGGCTCCTCGCCGCCCGGCGTCTGGCTCCGTCCCAGCGGCAGGCGGATTTCCACGACCGCCCCGCCCCCGTCCGCGTTGCGAAACGCGATGCCCCCGTCGCCCTCGTACAGCATGTTGAAACGGCGCAAAATGTTCCAGATCCCCAAATGCTGCTCCCCGTCTCCGTCCATATACGTGCCCCGTTCCAGCTCGCCCAGCATCCCCTCCGGGAAGCCCGGCCCGTTGTCCTCCACCCGGAGCAGCACGTACCGCTGCGGCTCGGCCGGATCTTCTTCCGTGACGATGCGGATGCGGAACATCGTGCCGTCCTGGCGGCGCTTGTTGAACCCGTGGATGACCGAGTTTTCCACGAACGGCTGCACCATCAGCGGCGACAGGCGGCAGGCGAGGTGGGCGGGCGCGATATCGAACTCGTAATCCAGCTTGTTCACATAGCGCAGCTTCTGGATTTCCAGGTAGTGTCCGATATGCTTGATTTCCTCCTCCAGGCGGACGAGACTCCGGTGGCTTTGCATGAGGAACCGGAAATAATCCGCCAGGTGAAGCGACAGCTTTTGCACCGTTTTGAAGTCCTTGAGGGCGGCGAGGTTGTAAATGATGTTCAGGCTGTTCATGTAAAAATGCGGGTTGATCTGCACCTGCAAATGCTTGTATTCCGCGCGCTGGACGCGAAGCTGCTCCTCGTACACGTCGATTTTCAGCTTTTCGATCTGCTCCGCCATCTGGTTGAACGTTCCCGACATGAACGCGAACTCCGTATTGGCGTTGCGGCCGGCCGGCAGCCGGACGTCGAAGCGCCCCTGTCCCAGCTTCCGCATGCCGCGAAGCAGCTCGACGAGGGGCTTGAAAATGATCCGCTGCAAAAACACGAGGTAAAACGTCAGCAGCAGCGCAACCATGAGCGGAATCCAGTAGTACAACATCTTTTGGAAAAAGGGGAGGTTTTGCAAAATATACGATTCCTTCATCACGATGACGTAGTTCACGTCCGCGAAAGCCGACGGCTTGGACAGCGCCAAATACGACTCGCCTCCGTACTCGACGTTCCCGTAGGTGCCCGACCGGCTCGCCATTTCCTTCCGAAACTCCGCGTCCGCGAGCAGCGGAAACGCGTTTTCGGCCAGCAGGCGGCCTTCCCCGTCGAGTAGAAACGCCCCGCCTTCCGGGCCGACGTCGAAGCCTTCCAGCACCCGCAGCAAATTGCCGGTTTGCACGATGACCCCGGAGTACACGTCCAGCCCGAGCTCGTGCGTGTGCAGCAAATAATTGGCGCGGGTTTCCCCCTCCACCGCGATCGTGCGCCAGCGGTTCGTCTCGGGAGCCGCCATGTCGCCGAGATTTTCCCGGGACCACTTGACGAGGGCGTCCTGCTTTTCCCGGTAATTCGTGTTGTCGCTGGTCACGAAAAACAGGTCCTCGTTGTTTTTGATGTAAAGGAAAATCGTGTCCATGTTGTAGTAAATCCCGCTGGAGTCCAGGGCGAACTGGTTCATCAGGCGGATTTTGGCCATCGTGTAATCGCTGTCAAGAATGCTGAGCGTTTGCAGCAGCGGGATGTCGGAGTGACGATCCAGGCGGGTCAAATAGTAGATGTACTCCTGCAGGATGCGGTCGTTCTCGCGGACGTTCATGTCCAGCAGCTTGTTGTAGTGGGAGGAGATCTGGTTGGTGACGAGCCTCATCGCGTACACGTTGTTGTAGATGAGAAACAGGACGAGCGGCGCGATGATCGCGCAGAAGCCGAATACGATTTTGAACCGGACGGATTGCCAAAAATGCATGCGTTCCCCCCTTGGGGCTGTCGACTTGCCTGCTCCTAGCATACACAGCGTTTTTGAATCCGGCAACAAAAAAATGGAAGCAAAAAGGAAGGTATGCGTTTTACCTTCCATATCCGCAAAGCGCTTCCGAGCGCGCCGAATGACCGGTTTCCGAAACTCTACTCTTACGCCCCATATCCAGCCTCCGCCCCGTCTCCCGGCGCTTCCGCCCGCCTCCGGCCGGTTCCTTCTTTTTCCCGCTTATCGCGATATCCCCTTCGCTCAGAAGCCGCGTCCCCTCGCATCCTCCCGCGTCAACGGCGCACCGTCGCCATCGTCCGGGTGCCGGCTTCTGCGGCCGCCGACTAGAAGGACGGGCCTTTGCGCATACTGAAATGCAAAAAAAGGAAGTGCGCTCATGAACGAACAAAGCGGAAAAGCAAACCGGCTGCCGGAACGGCCGGGACGGGAACAGCTTGAACAGGAACAGCTTGGACAGGAGCAGTTTGGACAGGAGCAGTTTGGACAGGAGCAGCTCGGGCATGAACAGCCTGACGGTATCCGGCCGGACCCGACCAACTACGACTATGTCTGGGGCAGCGATCAAGACCAGTACGCGAATCGGGAAGCTTCCGGGGAAGAAATGCCGGAGAAGAACGAACAATAGATTAAAAACTGCATGTTCGCATCTTTGCTCCCGCAAGCATCCAAGTTTTGGGAAAAGCCTGCTCCCTTGCAGGTTTTCGCATCGTATCGCGAGTAAAGCCTGGTTTCAGTGCGATCAGGCTTACTCGTTTCGCCCAGTACCTTGTTATGCATAATACTGTGTGGTAATATGGTAGCAGAAGGGGCGATCGAGTATGGAAATGTCGGAGTGGACCTCCCAGGTCAGACGGGGGCTGCTGGAATTTTGTATTTTGCAGTTGATTGACAAGGAGCCCCGGTACGGCTACGAGCTGGTCACGCTGCTGGATCGCTGGGAGCCGCTTGCGGTAACGGAGGGCACGTTGTACCCGCTGCTGCGCAGATTGCAAAAAGAAGACTACATCCGGTCGTTCTGGAAGGAATCCGAGTCCGGACCCCCGCGAAAATATTACAGCCTGACCGAAGCCGGAACCGCCTTGCTGCTCGCCATGTCGGCGGAATGGGACAAAATCAGCGGAGCGATCCGGCAAATTCAGGCTTCTGGAGGAGAAAACGGATGAATATGAGCCCAAGAAGCAAAGTTTACCTGGACCAGCTGTATGCCCATTTGGATAAATTGCCGGAGGATGAACGGCTCGACGCGGTAAAAGAAATCGAAAGCCACCTCGCCGAAAGCATCGCCAACGGTCAGCCGGAGGCGGTCGTTCTGGCCCGGCTCGGACATCCCCGCAAGCTCGCCAAAGCCTACCGGAGCGAATACATGATGGGCCGCTCCGCCGCGCGATCGTTCAGGGAAATGATGGCGCTGATCGGCTTTTATTGCACGACGGGGCTTTTGAGCGTCATGGTCATTCCGGTTCTCGCCACGATCGCGTACGGCTTCGGCTTCTGCTCCGTCTGCATAGCGCTCGCCGGGGCGATCCGAACGTTCGGCGTCACCTGGATCCAAATCGGCTTCGGCCCGGACATGCAAGTCCCGACCGAATGGAGTCTGGCCGTCGCCCTCCCCATCGCCGGCCTGGTCGGCGGCATCGCTTATGCAAGCTGGAAGGGACTGCACAAGTACCTCTCCTTCCTGTCAAGCCGCTACAAGGCCACGCTGCCCGGCTCGCAGGCTCAAGCGTAACCGTGCCCGATCGGTCCGACCGGCCGGTCCTTCCCCTCGCGGGGCAAAGGCCGGACCGGCCGTTTTCTGACAGGATGTCCGAGATGTCGTTTCCGTTTATGGGAATTTGTAACGCCCACTTTCCCTTATCTATATATTTACCTCCCCAAATTTCGTGCCGAGGCCAATGGAGCGTACCTCATTCTGCGTCCCTTCACCGAGCGAATGGAAACAAAAAATCCTTTCTCCTCCAAAGAACGAAGATTAGCGGTAGCCGTCCTACGATTTATTTGCAGAATATCGGCTATAAAAGCGGGCGTTAGTTCGTTCGGATATTCCGCTGCAAGGTGCAAAATCGCTCGTTCGTAAACGTTAAGCGCAATGCTTTCTTTAGCGCCGGTCCCCGTCCATTTCGATAATCCCAGCAGCAACGTCTGCTGACATTGCTTCGGCTTTTCAACGATATAGTCCTTCGAAAACCGCAGCAGCTTCCATCCATCGATCAAGATGTGGTTTTGCCTTTCCAGATCGTCGCCGAACTTCCACCTGCTCGCATCGCGCAAATGAGGGCCGAATCCGTCCGCCTCAAGCAGAATCTTGCTCCCCTTGGGCGGAAGATAGGCAAAATCGCAAAACCTCGATCCGTCCTTGAAGTCGCGGATTTCATATTCCGGATGCACATATTCCAAACTCCCTACAGCCGGCCACCACACTTTTTCCAAAAACAACTTTTCCAAAAATCCGTGGTCCTTTTGAAGTCTGCTTTTGCGCTCTCCCCGGCTGGCTTTGATTTCCCTTTCCATCATTTGGTTGTAGGCTTGTTCGAACGGTTCTTTTTCAATCGCTCTCATTTTTGACAACCTCCTTTTTGTATAAAAACAGACCGTCCATTCGGGACATCTCCCGAACGAACGGCCTATTCTTTAGGTCCGTAAGCTATCGTAATAAAACCATCTGGCGCACCCCGTGCTCTACATGAGCCCATAAACCGCTCGCTTCCCCCCATGTAACGCACCCCGTGCTCTACATGAGCCCATATACCGCTCGCTTCCCCCCATGTAGCGCACCCCGTGCTCTACGTGAGCCCATATACCGCTCGCTTCCCCCCATGTAGCGCACCCCGTGCTCTACATGAGCCCATATACCGCTCGCTTCCCCCCATGTAGCGCACCCCGTGCTCTACATGAGCCCATATACCGCTCGCTTCCCCCCATGTAGCGCACCCCGTGCTCTACTTGGGCCCATATACCGCTCGCTTCCCCCAAGTAGCGCACCCCGTGCTCTACGTGAGCCCATAAACCGCTCGCTTCCCCCCATGTAGCGCACCCCGTGCTCTACATGAGCCCATATACCGCTCGCTTCCCCCCATGTAGCGCACCCCGTGCTCTACTTGGGCCTATTTACCGCTCGCTTCCCCCCATGTAGCGCACCCCGTGCTCTACTTGGGCCTATTTACCGCTCGCTTCCGGCCGGGCGCAGCCTTAACCTAATCTCAACCTGCCCTCAACCTTAGCCCTCGGCCTTTTCCTCGGCCTTTTCCTCGGCCTTTTCCTCCGCCTTCTCCTCGTCCGCTCCGTTTCCGAACCGGCCAAGCCGTTCCAGCGTAAGCTTATAACCGTCGTTGCCGTAGTTCAGGCAGCGCTTCACCCGGGAGATCGTCGCCGTGCTGGCGCCCGTTTCGGCTTCGATTTTATTGTAAGTGTTTCCTTTACCCAGCATGCGGGCGACTTCCAGACGCTGAGATAACGATTGAATCTCGTTCACCGTACACAGATCGTCGAAAAAGATGTAGCATTCTTCCACGGTCTTAAGCGTCAGCACCGCCTCGAACAATTGGTCGATCGTCTTGTCGTTCAGTTTTTTCAATTGCATACCGAATCACCTCAATTCGCGGCATCGCTTCCCGATTTCCTTCATTCTACTTTGTTTCGAAAACTTCTTCAAGCATCACCGTATTCACGCTTCACAGAAATAAACTACTTCCACGCTCCTATTATTCATTCTTTGCCCTTCTCCATTTCCCTTCCCTTTATTTGTAACTTTACCAGCCGGTTCATTCAGCGTTGTCGCCTGGCAAGCGCTTTCCAACCTTTCCAACCTTTCCAACCTTTCCAGCCTTTCCAGCCTTTCCAGCCTTTCCAGCCTTTCCAGCCTTTCCAGCCTTTCCAGCCTTTCCAGCCTTTCCGGCCTTTCCGGCCTTTCCGCCTTTCCCCCTTTCCGCCTTTCCGCCTTTCCGGCCTTTCCGCCCTTCCAGCCTTCCAGCCTTCGAAGCTTCCCCCTGCAAGTCTTTTGCCCTCCTTCCCGATGCGCCCGCCTTTTCCAACGACGAATTTCTCCGGATCACGGGCTACCGTCCAGTCCCGGAGCCCCCTCCGCACATAACCTGTAGCATGCGTACCGATATGGAGCTTGATCCGGGGCAACGCCCGCATGCTTGAACCTACTTTTTCGTCAAAGGGTGTGACACCTGCCATATGAACAACGCCAACAGCAATCCGCCCTCCCTGCGCGGCCTGACTCCCGGTCCGGGCGGCGGAGGCCCGCCGCTCGGGGGAGTGCCTCAAGGAGCGGGAGGCGCGTTTCCCGGACTCGGCGATCCCTTCGGGGGGCCCCCGGTTCCCTTCAGTCCGGTCGAAGTCGTCAACCCCGCCGTCCAGGCCGCGGCTCCGGCCAAAGGACTCGCCGCCTTCGCCAACCTGAACGACATCAAGGGATTGGTCGATCGTTTGGGCGGTATCGACGGCATTCTCGCCAACATGGGAAAAATCCAAAAATTCGTAGCCACCATGCAGCAAATGGCTCCGCTTATCAAACTGTTTATCGGCAAAGGCAAGGCCGGAACCGCCGGCTCGGACCTGTCGCCGGGCATCGAGTACCGCCCGCGCAAAAGATCGCGCAGGCGAACGGGGCGCCGCGGCTCCGGCAAGCGCGGCTACGGAGGCTCCGGCAGGCGCTCATACAGAAGCGCCGTGCGGCGAACGGGCGGCGGCCGGCCGCGCAAGCGCCGATAAAAAAGCGGCGCTTCGCGAAAGAGCGCCCGCAGCGAACCTCGCATGCCGCCGGATCCGGGCGTCGGCTCGGGCAGCGTTCATGCCCGCAGCGCCGGGGACGGCGCTTGCGCACGGGTCCCGCGTCCATGCCCGCTTCAGCGCCGGGGACGGCGCTTGCGCACGGGTCCCGCAGACGCCAAATAAGCGGCAAAGCCGGAACATCCCCAGGCTTTGCCGCTTATTGGCGTTCAAAAGCGATCTATTGCTCGTACTCCAAAAAAGGATCCTCGATCACGATCCGGTGCGCTTCCGCATCGTTGACGCCGGTGTACAGCGTGGCCGTGCCGTCCTCGTGGCGATGCAGCCCGCCGCTGAACAGCACGTCCTCCAGGTCCGCCCGTTTCGCCGGGCCGTCGGGAAACATATCCCGCGAAGCGATCAGCTTGATCGGCGTATACTTGCGCGTATCCGGATGAAGGGCGAAAGTCATCGGATAATAATGCCGGATGTTTCCTTCTTCCATGCAAGCAATATGGCCCAAAACGCCGATCCATCCGTTCGCGAGCCTGTGCGTCTCGTTCGCGCCGCCCCATTCCGCTTTCAGAAACTGATCCGGAAGCACCGGCGCGGTTTCCAACACCTGCTCGGTCAGCTCTTCGAGCTTTCCGATTTCGGTATACCCGATCATCGCCCGGGCATCGTCGACCGGCATCGGGCGGGTGAACACGCCGATTCGTCCGTCGCCGATCTCCGCAAGCCGGATATCCTTCATCGTCAGCGGCCCTTTGGCGAAAGGCTCCAGCTCGTTCACCCGGGGCCCGCGGTAAAAAACGGTCCGCCACGAAGTGACGTAATGCTCGTCGGAGCTGTCGAAGTACACTTCGACGCCGCCGAAAACAAGCTCCCCCCGAATAAAGGTGACGAAAGGATCCTGCAGCGCGAACACCGGGGCGTTCGGCCGCGGCTGCCACTGGCCGTGCCGCTCGACGAAAAACATCACCTGCGACCTCTCGCTGTCTCTTCTTTCGACCCGGCCCGCGATGACCCATTCTCCGTCGTCCTGGAACGGGGCCGTAATATTATACACGTCTCTGCCGCCGACGCCAGTGAAGACAAGCTTCTCTCCCCGGACGTCCGGGCGTTCTTTTTTGAACTCCTCGAACAATTCGGCGCACGATTTGGCTTGTAGTACGGATGTCTGCATGACGTACCTCCCAACTCCAAACGGTCGCCGGCGGCGGCCGATTGGCGGCAAGATCAAGACAGGCAAAAAGTTGGATTCACTACTATTGTAACCAGAATCCGCTAAAATGGTGATGGATGTTTGGCCGGAAAAGCGAGCGAAAGAACCGACGGCGGATCAATGGAACAAACTCAAAACCCAGTACACGCAAGCCGCAAGGACGCTGGCGATCGGAATCGTGACGATCCACGTCATGACGATTCGGCCGGCCGTATCCCAGCGAACGCTGCGGAAACGCTTGGCCGCGCCGACGCCCAAAATGGACGACGTAATCGCATGAGTCGTGCTGACCGGAAGATGAAGCAGCGTCGACGAAAAAATGACGGCGGCCGAGCTGAGGTCGGCGGAGAAGCCGTTGATCGGCTCGATTTTGAAAATTTTCGTCCCCATCGTCTTGATGATTTTCCAGCCGCCGAGCGACGTTCCGAGAGCCATGGCGAGCGCCGCGGAAAGCTTGACCCAGAACGGCACGTCGAGCGTCGTCTGGAAGCCTCCGACGACGAGCGCCATCGTGATGATGCCCATCGCTTTTTGCGCGTCGTTCGTGCCGTGCGTAAACGCCTGGAAGGCGGCGGTAAGAACTTGTCCCGAACGGAAAACCTTGTTGATCTGATGCGGGCTTGTCCGAGCCAGGATGCGCTTGAACAGGAACATGATCGTAAATCCGAGCGCAAACGCGATCACCGGCGAAATGACCAGGCCCAGCACGATGGAGGAAAAGCCCGAATAATTGATGCCGTTCCAGCCTTCGGAAGCGATCGCGGCGCCGGCCAGCGACCCGATCAGCGCGTGCGAGGACGAGGACGGAATGCCGAACCACCATGTGATCAAATTCCAAGCGATCGCGGCGATCAAGGTGGCCATGACGACGGTCAGCCCGTGCTCGAGCTTGAACGGGTCCGTGATCGATCCGCCGATCGTTTTCGCGACTCCGGTAAACATGAGCGCGCCGATCAAGTTCATGACGGCCGCCAGCAAAATCGCGACGCGCGGGCGCAGGGCCCGGGTGGAAACGCTGGTGGCGATCGCGTTGGCCGTGTCGTGAAACCCGTTGATGAAATCGAAAGCAAGCGCCAGTACGACGATTAGAACGACAATTATAGTTAACTGATCCATCTTGTCACGTCTCTTCTATCGCGCTCTTACGAATTGCGCATAATGATCGACTGGAGAATGTTTGCAACGTCTTCGCAGGCGTCGGTCGTCTCTTCCAGCCGCTCGTAAATTTCTTTGTGCTTGATCAGTTCGATCGGGTCCTTGACGTTGACGAACAAATTTTTGATGCCTTGCCGCATCAGTTCGTCCCCTTCGTTCTCGAGCTCGTTCAGCGTCACGCAGTGCGTCTGCATGGCCAGCAGCTTCTTCTGGGTCAGCAAGTAAATGGCGGATTTGATCTCCAGGCCGGAACGGCGGAGGCAGTCGCCGAATTTGCGGATGTAGGGGTCGGCCTTCGAAATTTGGTACATGTCGAACCGGGAGGCGCTCGCCTCGATGCCGTCGAGCACGTCGTCGAGCATTTTCGTGAGGGCCATGATGTCTTCCCGTTCGATCGGGGTGATGAACGTCTTGTTCAATTCGGTCAAAATCAGGTGGGCGAAATTGTCGCCGCGATGCTCGTACTCCTTCATTTCTTTGGCGAAAGCCGCCGTATCCGGCAAATCTCCGTCGACCGCGGCCGCAAACCGGTCAACCGTTTCGACGATGAGATCGGCCATTTCCTCCAACGTTTTAAAGAAAATATCCTTTTTCCGAAACACCGATAGCCCTTCTTTCCACTGATGGATGCCTTAACGTTTAGTTTACAAATCCACATCATATCTTAACACAGGCTTTACAAACAGGTACAGACTCTTTGCCGACAATTGACGGACTTTATCAAAGTTTGGCCTAAGCCCGACCGAACTAACCGCCGTTGCTTTTCTTTCTCCATAGTTTTACCCGTTGGACGGTTTATTGAACATTCCGCCCGGATTATTGCCTACCGCCGGAAAGGCTAAGGTCCTATAATGACAGTATTAGATAAAACGACGGGAGGTTGGCCTTAAAGATGGATAAAAAGAGTTGGAAATTCGATTTCGGCAGCTCCGAACCCGAATCGGGGTACATAAAAGTAACCGACCGCACCGTATACGATTCCGGCTCGGGGTACGGCTTTGCCGCCGGCTCCGCCGTCGCCGCCCGCGACCGCAAGGAGCCCGGCCCGCTCAAGCGCGACCTCGTCATTCCCGCGGACGCCGTATTCATCGTGGACGTTCCGAACGGCAATTATACGCTGTCCGTCCTGATGGGGGACTGGATCGCTCCGGCGTGCACGACGCTCAAAGCCTCGCCCGGCCGTCTGCTATTGCAGCGGCGCAGCGTTTCGGCCGGCCAATTCGTGCGGGAAACCGTTGCGGCAAGCGTCCGGGACGGGCAGCTCAAGCTGCATTTTTCCGGTCCGGCCCCGCGCGTCAACGCGCTGGAAATTACGCCCGCCCCGCATGCGGCGACGATGTTCCTGGCCGGCGATTCGACCGTGACCGATCAGCCGGAGGACGGGTTTCCGTACGCCGGCTGGGGACAGATGCTTCAGAGCTTCCTGAAGCACGACGTCGTCGTGGCCAACCATGCGAAATCCGGCCGCAGCTCCAAAAGCTTCATCGACGAAGGTCGGCTGGACGCGATTTTGAACGAAATCAAGGCCGACGATTATTTGCTCATCCAATTCGGACATAACGATCAGAAGCCCGACGAGGAGCGGCACACGGAGCCTTCCACGACATACAAGTCGTATTTGCGAAAATATATCGACGGGGCCCGCGAGCGCGGCGCCCATCCCGTGCTGGTCACCTCCGTGCATCGCCGGTATTTCGAGGAAAACGGGACCCTCCGCGATACGCACGGGGCTTACCTGGACGCGGTGCGGGAATTGGCCGAAGAGGAAGGAGTGCCGCTCCTCGATCTGGCTGCCGCGAGCAAGCGGTTGTTCGAGGAACTGGGAGAAGAAGAAACGAAAAATCTGTTCATGTGGGGGGCGCCCGGCGAATTCGCCAATTTTCCCGGAGGCGTCGAGGACAACACCCATTTCCAGGAACGGGGCGGAATCGCCGTCGCCGGGCTTGTCGCCGATGGCATTCGGGCACTCAAGCTTTGGCCGCTTGCCGGTTACTTGCGGTAGTGCCCGCCCGACGATTTCATTTGTTAGCAAGAGTTCCGAGCCGGGCGTGCGGTCCCGACGAACGGGTCGGGGCTCCCCGCCGAGCCCCCGGGGCCTGGCCGCTTGGTCCCATCCCATTTGGACGCTAACGGCGCCCATCCGACTTCCCCCTGCCCGCACGTTCGTTTATTCTCCGGCGCTCCCTGCCTCGTACTCGTCTTGCCTCCCGGCGCAAATCCTAGCTGCCGGCTGCACTTGCGTCAGGACGACGCTGCCGCCGCCCGTCCGCGAATGCCGGCTTCCTATCCTCCGCTTATACCGTCGCCCCTCCTCCTTCCTTTCTCTCCTTGGCTTTCCATTGACAGCGTTTCCGCTTTGATGACATAATTTTCTTTACTTAATAGGACGGGAGCTTGGGTTATGGAAAAATGGTTTCGCGCCTATCGCCATATGAAAATCCGGAACAAGCTTTCCATCCTGATCGCCCTGACCATCATCGTCACCTTCGCGTTTACGACCCTTGTACAGCAGTACGCGTTTTCGATCTACGATCGCCAGCTTTACGACAAATCGTCGCAGGTGCTGAATTTGTCGTCGTCGGCGATCGAAAGCGAACTGCAGCGCATCGAGCAGATTTCGTACAACATGGTCGCCGACGTCCAGCTTCAGAACATGCTGCGCTCGCTGCGCACGAGCGGGCCGGATTACGATTCCCACCTCCTGCGCCTTAATTTGATCGACCGGCTTCTGTCGTATATCGGCTCGGAGCCGAATTTGTTCTCGATTCATCTGATCGATTCGAACGGAACCGAGCATGCGGCGGGCAATACGTACTCCATCGGCTCCGCCAAAAAAGCCCGCATCATGCAGCTCGCCGGGGAAGCCGGGGGCGGAGACGTCTGGGTGTTTCCGGACGAGAACGATTCCGCGCTCATTTCGGTCCGGGACATCCGTTCTTTTTCGACGACGAACATCGATTTGCTTTACTTGGGCACGCTCATCATCCGCGTCAACCTCGACGCCATCGTCCGGAAATCGGTCGCGGAAGAGGGAGAGCTGCTCATTTTGTCGGACAGCGACGTCGTCTATCCGCGCAGGCCCTCCTTCGATACGGCCGTCATCGAGGACCGGCTGAACGAAGACAGGAAAGGCTATTTCACCGAAACGTCGGGCGGCGAAACGCTGTTCGTCTCCCACAGCCGATCGGCCTCGACTGGGTGGACGTACCTGAACTTGACGCCGTACAACCAGGTTTTCGAGCGGATCATTTTCGTCAAACGGCTTGTCGTCATCGTGTTCGGCGTCATTTTCATCCTGGTCATCCTGTGGGGCATCCGCTTTTCCCGGAGCCTGACGAGACCGATCGACGAGCTGATCGGACGCATGAAACTGGCGGAAAAAGGGAATTTTGCGGAAGCGAACGTGCTGAGCGGCGACGACGCTTCGAAAGCGATGGACGAAATCGGGCTGCTGCAGCGAACGTTCCGGCTCATGATCGAGCGGATCAACACGCTCATTACCGAAAACTATTCGAACCGGCTGCTCCTGAAGGAAACGGAATTCAAGGCGCTCCAGGCCCAGATCAATCCCCATTTTCTGTACAACACGCTGGAATCGATCAACTGGATCGCCAAAATGAACAAGCAGACGCAAATATCGCAGATGGTGGAGGCGCTCGGCCTGCTCCTACGCAATTCCGTCAGCCTAAAGGAGCCGATCGTGACGCTGGCCGACGAAATCGCCATCGTGCGCAGCTACATTACGATCCAGAAGTTCCGGTTCGGGGAGCGCCTTGTCTTTTCCCTGGAAATTCCGGAGCGGTATCACCATCTGAAAGTCCCGAAGCTCACGCTGCAGCCGCTGCTCGAGAACGCCATTCAATACGCGCTCGAGCCGTCCATCGACGGCTGCTCCATCTGGATCCGGGCGTACGAGACGGAGAACAGCCTGAATCTGACGGTCGAGGACGACGGTCCGGGCATGCCGGCGGATACGCTTGCCCGGCTTCGCAGCGGCCGGTTAGCCTCGAAAGGCAACGGCATCGGTTTGATCAATATCGACGAGCGCATCAAGCTGAGCTTCGGGGAAGCTTACGGGGTCCAGGTCGAAAGCCGGCCCGGCCACGGCACCCGGATCATCATCCGCTTACCGAACGATACGGAGGGATAAACGATGTACAAAGTCCTGCTGGCGGACGACGAACGAATCATTCTGGACGGCATTTCGAGCATGGTCGATTGGCCGGCTTACCGGACCGAGCTTGCCGGGACCGCATCGAACGGAATCGCCGCCTACGAGAAAATCGCCGAGCTTTCGCCCGACATCGTCATCAGCGACATTCGGATGCCCGGGCTCGACGGCCTCGAGCTCGTCGCCCGGACGCATGCCTCCCATCCCCGCACCCGGTTTATCATCTTGTCGGGGTTCGGCGAATTCGATTATGCGAACCGGGCGATGCAATACGGCGTCAAGCATTACCTGGTCAAGCCGACCAACGAGGACAAAATCGCGCAGGCGCTCCGGGAAATCGTCGCCGAGCTCGACCGGGAAGCGGACCGGGAAGCGTTCATGCAAAACATGAAGCACCGGCTCCAGAAAGTGATGCCCCACGTCAAGGAACAGGTGCTCAAGGAATTCGTCACGAACAAAACGTACGGCAGCCGAGATTGGGACTATTACCGCGGGCTTTTCCAGTACGGGTTCGACCGTCCGGTGCGCCTGATTTTGTTTCAGTTGGAGGGCGCTTTCGAGTTCGAGCATTTGTTCGCCGTCAAAAACATCGCCGAAGATTTATTGCCGGGCTCCCTGCTCAGCACGACGATCGGCGACCACGTTCTCATCCTGATGGAGGATTCGGGAGACGCGGAAGCGATTCACCTGCGGCTGCAGGACATTCGCGGCACGTTTTTGCAATATTACAAAATGGACGTCACGATCGCGCTGAGCAGTCCGGATGAAATCGTCCGGGCCCGCAGCCTGTACCAGGAAACGCTGCAATGCCTGAATTACCGCTTCTACCTCGGCGAAGGCGGCATCATTACGAGCAAGGACACGTTTGCCTCGCAGGCGGCGGCTCCGGATGCGCTCGACTTCGACGAGGATCGGCTGGCAAGAGCGGTCAGGTCCGGCAACGTCAAAGAGGCGGCGGAGGCGATCGACGGTTTTTTCGACTCGCTGCGGCGCGCCCAGCTCGATATCGGCGTGGCCAAGTCCTACGCCATTCAGCAGTTCGTCGCGCTCGTTCGCCTGTCCGACCCGGAGCGCATGAACGAAAGCTTTCAGCGCATTCCCCAGCTCGCGGAAATGAACACGCTGCAGGCGATCAAGGATTTTCTCCTGCGGGCGGCGAACGAAATCGCGGGGCGCAACTACGAGCAGAACGTCGTCAAGCATACGTCCATCGTCCGCAAAGTCATCGACATCGTGGGCGAACAGCTCGGCAACGCGGACCTGTCGCTCAACCACGTGGCGGGGGAAATGCTGTACATGAACGCGGACTACCTCGGCAAACTGTTCAAAAAAGAGACCGGCGAGAAATTTTCCAACTACGTCATGAAGGCCCGGATGAAAAAAGCGACCGAGCTCATCGCGGAGCAGCCCGACATCAAAATATTCGAGCTGGCCGAACGGCTCGGGTTCGGGGACAATCCGCAATATTTCAGCCAGGTGTTCAAAAAACAGATCGGCTGCACCCCGTCCGAGTATATGAAGATGCCGGATAGCTCTGCTTTTTGAACAAACATATCGGTTTTTTGCCTTACCCTCTCCTCGAGAAGTCTGGATAATAGAAATGTAAGCATTTACAAACGCAGAACAAAAAGCTTTAAGGGGAGGACTCATCCAATGAAAAAAGCTTTAACGACGCTGCTGCTCAGTTTCCTGGTCGTCGCTTTGGCCGCTTGCGGAGGCAGCAATAACGGCAACGGCGCGGCCAGCCCGTCCGCTTCGGACTCCGGATCGCCTTCGGCTTCTCCGTCCGGCTCCGCGGCTCCTTCCGATTCCGGCGCAGACAAGGAGCCGGTTACGCTCCGCGTCGCCTGGTGGGGCGGACAATCCCGCCACGACTATACGCTGAAGGTTCTCGATCTGTACGAGCAGCTTAACCCGCACGTGACGATCGAACCGGAATACGCCAGCTTCGACGACTATTGGAAAAAGCTGGCCCCGCAAGCGGCCGCCAAAAACCTGCCGGACATCATTTCAATGGATATTTCGTACTTGACCCAATACGGCACGCAAGGTCAAATCGCCGACCTGCAGCCGTTCATCGACAACGGCACGATCGACACGTCGAATATCGCCGAAAGCGCCATTTCCGGCGGCAAGGTTAACGATACGCTGTACGCGTTCAACCTCGGCTCCAACGCGCTGCTGTCCGTCATCGACAAAGCGATGCTGGAAAAGGCCGGCGGCACCATGCCTTCCCAGGATTGGACCTGGGACGACGTGACCGCGCTCGCGGAAACGATGAAGTCGCAAGGCAAGCTGCTCATGCAGGACATTCGCCACGACGTTTTCTTCCCGTTCTATTTGAGAAGCCAAGGCCAGCACATGTACGCGGCCGACGGCAAGAGCCTCGGCTACGACGACGACAAGTACTTCATCGACTTCTACACGAGATATAACGACTGGTATCAAAAAGGCTACCTTTTGTCGCTCGACAAGCTGGCTCAGAAGAAAGGCACGCCGGAAGACGGCGAGCTCGAGCTCGGCAACGCGGTCAGCACGTGGGGCTGGTCGAACCAATATATCCTGTCGTCCACGGTAGCCAACCGTCCGTTCGAAATTTTGCCGGTTCCGGGCTGGAACGAGAACAAGGCTCTGTACCTGAAGCCGAGCATGTACTTCTCCATCGCCGAGAACTCGAAGGTGAAGGAAGAAGCGGCCAAGTTCATCGACTTCTGGGTGAACAACGTCGAAGCGAACAAAATCATCATGGGCGAGCGCGGCGTGCCGGTTTCGTCCGCCATCCAGGAAGCGCTCAAGCCGGACCTGTCGCCGGAGCAAACGAAAGTGTTCGAATACGTCTCCTGGGCCGAGCAAAACAGCAGCGAAATGGATCCGCCGAACCCGGCCGGGGCGACCGAAGTCGACAAGCTGCTCAAAGAAACCGCGGAAAAGATCATGTACAAGCAATTGACGGTGGAAGAAGCCGCGAAAAAATTCCGCGAGGACGCGAACAAAATTTTGGCGAAATAAGGTTTTGGAAAGACTGTCAGGGCGATCCCTGGCGGTCTTTTTCCATTTGGCGTCGTGTTGACCGCCTCCCTCCCGTCCGCCGACGCCGGATGTGCTTGAAATTTCCTTCCTCATGCCTCCCGCCCTCCCCGCCAACGCCGGATGTACCCGAAATTTTCGCCCTTCGCCCGCCCCGTTCATGTCGGCTAATTAAACAAAAAGAACGGTTTTTTGCCTTCTGATCGTTCGTTTCAGCCTTCATAATGAACCTATGGATATAAGCGTTTACACGGACGGCGGCTATGAACCAACATACGTCGCGACTACTGCCCAAGGGAGTTGATGTTATGAAGCTGCGCCACAACGACCATGTGGTCGGGTATCTTTTTTCCGCCCCGTTTATACTGGGCTTCCTGATTTTTATCGTGTTCCCGATGTTCTCCTCCCTTTACTACTCGTTTACGAACTACAACCTGCTGACCGCTCCCGACTTCGTCGGCCTGGACAACTACAAAACGATGTTCACCGACGACGACAAATACTGGAATTCGGTCAAAGTCACGCTCCACTACGTCGTCGCGAGCGTTCCTTTGCGGCTGGCGTTCGCGCTGCTCGTGGCGATGATTTTGAACAAGGCGGTAACCGGCATCGGACTGTACCGTTCGGCCTACTACTTGCCGTCCCTGATCGGCGGCAGCGTCGCCGTCTCGATTTTGTGGACGCAGGTGTTCGGCGACCAGGGCCTGATCAATTCGGCGCTCGGCCTGATCGGCATCGAGAGCAGCACGTCCTGGATCGGCAATCCGAGCACGTCGCTCTGGACGCTCATCGCGCTGTCGGTCTGGCAGTTCGGTTCCTCGATGCTTATCTTCCTTGCCGGGCTCAAAAACATCCCGAAAGACTACTACGAAGCCGCCAGCGTGGACGGGGCGAACAGATTCCGCCAGTTTTTCAAAATCACGCTGCCGATGCTCAGCCCGATCATCCTGTTCAACCTGATCATGCAAACGATCTCCGCCTTCATGACCTTTACGCCGGCCTACATCATCTCCCGCGGCGAAGGCGGACCGCTCGATACGACGCTGCTGTATTCGTTGTACCTGTACAAGAGAGCGTTCGAGTTTTACGAGATGGGCTACGCTTCCGCCATGGCCTGGGTCATGCTGATCGTCATCGCGGTCCTGACGCTCATTCTGTTCAAGACATCCAAGTTCTGGGTCCACTACGAGTCGAAAGGAGACAACTGATATGGCGCACTCGACCAAGCTTTGGAAGCGGATCTCGTACCACGTCCTCGTCGGCGGCCTGGGGCTCGTCATGATCTATCCGATCCTGTGGCTGTTCGCGAGCTCCCTCAAGCCGAACAACGAAATATTCACGACGGCGTACAGCCTCATTCCGAGCAAGCTCGAATGGAAAAACTACGTCACCGGCTGGGCCGGGTTCGCCGGCAACTCGTTCGACACCTTTTTCAAAAACTCGTTCATCATCGTCTTCCTGTCCACGATCGGGGCCGTCGCCAGCTCCGCTCTCGTCGCCTACGGGTTTACCCGGATCAAATTTTTCGGACGCGGCTTCTGGTTCGCCTGCATGATGATGACGCTCATGCTGCCGCGAGACGTGACGATCATTCCGCAATACATCATGTTCACGGACTTCGGCTGGCTGTCTTCGTTCAAGCCGATAATCGTCCCGCAGTTTTTCGGCATCCCGTTCTTCATCTTTCTGATCATGCAGTTCATTCGCACCGTGCCCGTCGACCTCGACGAAGCCGCCAAAATGGACGGCTGCAGCAAATACGGCATCTTTTTCCGGATTATTTTGCCGCTGACGGTGCCCGCCCTCGTGACGGCAGCGATTTTCTCCTTCTACTGGACGTGGGAAGACTTCTACCATCCGCTGCTGTACTTGAACAAGCCGGAGCTGTATCCGGTATCGCTGGCGCTCAAGCTGTTCCTGGACGGCGAGTCGCTCAACAACTGGGGCGGAATGTTCGCCATGTCGTCGCTGTCGCTCATCCCGGTGTTCGTCATTTTCTTCATCTTCCAGAAGTATATCGTAGACGGCATCGCGACAAGCGGTTTGAAAGGATAAAACATCATGTTGGAGGAGTTGGAAGCTATGCCTGCACTCGTATTTGACGAAAATCGGATCCGCCAAGCCATCGACCGGGTGGTCGACCGCACGTTCCGCATGGATTTCAGCTGGGATTGGCCCGGGGGCGTCGCGTTCTACGGCGTCTGCGAAGCTTACAAGGCGACGGGCAACGAGGAATACTTGCAAAAAGTAAAAGCGTGGGTCGACGAAAATATGGAGGACGGACTGCCCAAGCTGTCGGTCAACGGGGTATCGATCGGCCACTCCTTGCTCGCGCTTTACGAAGCGACCAAGGAAGAAAAATATATCGAAACGGCCAAGGAAATGGCCGAGTACCTGACGCGAGAAGCGGCCCGCTTCGGGGACGGCATTTTTCAGCACACCGTCAACTCCGAAACGTACAACTTCCCCGAGCAAGCGTGGGTCGACACGATGTTCATGGCCGGCTTCTTCCTGCTCCGCATCGGCGCGCTGCTCGGCAGCAAGGAATACTTCGAGGACGGCCTGCGCCAGTATCACGGTCATGAGAACGTCCTGCAGGACCCGGTGACCAACCTGTATTACCACGGCTGGGACAACATTGCCGGCAACCACATGTCGGGCGTCTTCTGGGCCCGCGGCAACTCCTGGGCGGCGCTGACGATGGCCCGCGCGCTCGATATCGTGCCGGTCACGCATCCTTCGTTCATGATCATCGAAGGCTCGCTGCGCGACCAGCTGAGCGCCCTCGTGCGGCTGCAGGACCCCGAGTCCGGCCTCTGGCACACGATCACGACCGACCCGACCTCGCCGCTCGAAACGTCGGGCTCCGCCGGCATCGCCTGCGCGCTGCTGACCAAAGGCCGCCTGTACAACAAGTACACGCAAAAGGCGATCGACGGCGTCCTGGCGCGGATTACCGACGACGGCACGGTCACGGGCGTATCCGCCGGCACGGCCGTCATGGAGGACGCCGAAGGCTACAAGGGCGTGCCCGACAAGCGCATCCAGGGCTGGGGCCAAGGCCTGACCCTCGCGTTCCTGTCCGAGCTGCTGAACTCGAAAAAGAATCCTTATTGATCCGCCGGTTTCCCGCCCCTCGCCGCGAGCGGGGGGCGGGTTTTATATTGGGCATCAACCTCAACCCTCCGCCGCTTACGCCGCCTCCCCAGTTGGGTCGTGGCTGCTCATCTCAGCCCGCCTTCCGCATACGGATACGGCCGCTTTCACTTGAGTAATATGTACTCATCTCAGCCCTCCGCCGCGCACGCCGCCTCCCCAGTTGAGTCGTGGTTACTCATCTCGGCCCGCCATCCGCATACGGCCGCTTTCACTTGAGTCATATGTACTCATCTCAGCCCTCCGCCGTGCACGCCGCCTCCCCAGTTGAGTCGTGGCTACTCATCTCGGCCCGCCATCCGAATACGGCCGCTTTCACTTGAGTAATATGTACTCATCTCAGCCCTCCGCCGCGCACGTCGCCTCCCCAGTTGAGTCGTGGCTGCTCATCTCGGCCCGCCATCCGCATACGGCCGCTTTCACTTGAGTAATATGTACTCATCTCAGCCCTCCGCCGCGCACGCCGTCGTCCTAGTTGAGTCGTGGCTGCTCATCTCGGCCCGCCATCCGAATACGGCCGCTTTCACTTGAGTAATATGTACTCATCTCAGCCCTCCGCCGCGCACGCCGCCTCCCCATTTGAGTCGTGGCTGCTTATTTCCTATCGAAAATCATCGTTAGAATCTTTTTCGACTCTCCTTATATCCTGTCCGCCACCCTTTCGGCGATAAAACCGCAGTTAACTTATTCTTCTCTACTAACGATTCCAGGTGCGGGGCTATCGTCTTGCGAGTCACATCGAACGCCTTGGCGATCTGGCTCGTCGTGAACTTCTCCCCGCCAATGGATCGGCTATAGTGCAGCACAGCCCGTTCATAAACATTCAGCTTCACCTTTTCTCCGCCGACAGGACGGCCCCACCGGGCAAGCGCCATTAAGATCGTCTGCTTGCAACGGG
This sequence comes from Cohnella algarum, assembly GCF_016937515.1. Taxonomy (NCBI): domain Bacteria; kingdom Bacillati; phylum Bacillota; class Bacilli; order Caryophanales; family Paenibacillaceae; genus Cohnella; species Cohnella algarum. The sequence goes on along the minus strand of NZ_JAFHKM010000002.1, from coordinate 2,907,638 downwards.
CCGTCTTCTCCATGACCCCGTCGTACGAGAAGCGCAACAGCTTCCATTCATCAATAAGCAGCAGGTTCTGCCGCTCTTCGTTGTCGTCGTATTTCCAGCGGCTGATGTCACGCCAATGGGGGCCGAAGCCGTCCACTTCCAGCAGCAGACCGAACACAGGCGAAGGTAGATAGGCATAATCGGCGAACCGGATTCCGCCCCGCAAGTCGACTATTTCGTACTCGGGATGAAAATGCGTCAGGTTGCCTACGGCTTGCCACCATACGTAGGCCAGCATTTTCTCCGCGAAACCATGTTCCTCCAACAGCCTCCTCTTCCTCTCGCCGCGGCTCTTCTTGATCGCAGCGTTCATCATCTCCCCGTATTCCCGCTCAAAAGCCGTGTCAAATTTCGCCTCTTTCCCCTCGAGCCTGCCGTTCTCCTTCCTCCCTTCCATTTTCCGCGTGTCCCTCCTGTCATCCGCCTTATTCGCTTTCATCACTTATCCCCATCCCCTTGAAAGTTTGCGCTCCGGCCCATAACCCCGGACAAACAAATAAGCCGCCCCCGTATAAATAACGGTAGGCGGCCTGTGCTTCAGGACCGAATATATTTCTAGCTTATCTGAGAACCCGGCTAATTGCAATAGATTGCCTATTCGCTTGGCTCCTATTGCAACCCCTGCGAACCTTCGCCGCGAATGATCGCGTGGAAGCGTTGAACTTCGTCTTCCGGCTATTGCACAAGGGCAACGATAAGTCGGCGCAGGATCTGCAAAGGCTCGCGTCCCAAGGGATCTGATTCGATTGCTTTGATCGCAAGCCGCGAATGAAGGAAGAGGGACTGCCCCTGTCCGGACAGTCCCTCCTCTCTTGCTTATGGTTTGGCTACAATCAGTCCCTGCGCGGTTAGCGCGCGGAGCACAATGACGGCAGCCTCCGCTCGCGTGGCGGTCGCGTCGGGATGCAGGCTGACGCCTCCGCCTCCCTGCAGCAAACCGTTCTGCACGGCATAGGCGACGTGCAGCAGCGCCCAGTCCGATACCCGATCGCCGTCCGCAAACCCGCCAAGCACCGCCTGCGCGTTCAGCTTGATGTCCGGGTCGACGCGAAGCGCCCGGAACAGCATGACCGCCATCTCTTCCCGCGTCACCGGGTCTGCCGGCCGGAACCGTCCGCTTGCGCCTTGCACGATGCCGGCCGCGGCCGCCCGGGAGACGAACGGCGCGTACCAGGCGTCCGGCGCCACGTCGTCGAAGAGCAGCGCTGTCCCGGCTGTCGAGCCGGCGCCGATCAGCGGCATCAGCAGCTTCACGAACTCGGCCCGAGTGATCCGGCCGTTCGGCTGGAAGTAGCCGTCCGGAGTGCCGCTCACGATGCTGCGGGCCGCCAGAACTTCAACATCGGCGCGGCTCCAGTGATTCGCCAGATCGCCGAACGTAAGCTCGGCGAGCAGTACCGCATACGTGCCGGGATCCGTCGTCTCGGCAGTCACGGTGTGCGCCGATCCGTCGACGATGCCGCCAACGTACGTCCACCGGGTTCCGTCGGCGTCATCCCGCAGGTATATGCCGAGTTTGCGGATGTCCGCCCCCTCCAGCAGCGCCGCGTCGTAAGCGATGGTCAGCTTGCCCGCGGCGGCCAGCCGGCCGCCGTCCGGTTCGAGCTTCCATTCGTACGCCTTCGATAACAACCGTAATTTGCCGGACGTCGGCGCTTCGGCGTGTCGAGTCGCCGCGACTTGCTTCGCCGCGCCTGCGGCGCCTTTCGGCAGCCACAGCTTGAATGCCCCGCCGAAAAACTCCAGCTCGCCGCCTGCCTCGCCAATGTCCGCGCGTTCCGAATCGCCTCCGCCCGGATTGCCGGGGGTACCGGGAGTACCCGGATTGCCTGGGTTGCCTGGATTTCCGGGGTTACCTGGATTCCCCGGATTGCCCGGGTCATCCCCGGCTAGCGTTGTCGCGAACAGCGTCAGCGCCGGCGAAGCGTTGCCCGTGTTGTCTACCGTCCAAATCTCGACTTCATACGCCGTGGACGGCGTCAGGCCGTCGATCGTGTAGCCGCCTTTGCCTTTCGGGACGGAAACCGGCTCGGAGGCTGCCGATTCGCCCTGCTTCGTCCACCGGATCATAACGGCCGACAAGTCGGCATCTGACGGGTCCGTCCACGCGATTGCCACGCTGCTCGCGGCCGGCGTCATCGCAACGCCCGACACCGGCCCAGGCGGCGTGAAGTCGCCGGATGCCTGCTGCAGTCCGGCCGTGCCGACGGTAACGGTCGCCTCGCTGAATCTGTCAAAAGCATCGTAAGCGCGAACTTTGACTTCGTAGCTCGTGTCGGCCTCGAGTCCGTTCAGCAGAGCGTACGTCCGAACGTCCGGCAGCTCCTCGACCGTATACTCGCCGCCCGAGCCTGCGAGCCGGTAAGCGACCTCCATCCGGCTCAATTCCGTATCGTCCGGCAGCTTCCAGGTTACAAGAGCAGTACCGCTGTCGGCCTCGGCCTTCAACTCGAGCACTTCCGCCGGCTTCGCGCCCTCTTCCGTCACCTCGAACTCTTCGTCGTAAGGTTCGGCGAGCGGAATGCCGGCGTAGCTCGTCAGTCCGCCATCGACATAAATTCGATAAGTGCCGTTCGCAAGCGGCGCATCGGGCGTGAAGCGGACGCGTTTGGAGTCGCCGTCGGTCACCGCCCCCGCGACGGCCCACGTGCCCGGCACATCGCCTTCGTCGTCAATGACGGCCAGCAATTGTCCCGACACGGCATCGCCGTCGACATGGCGATCGAACAAGATGTCGACGTAGGCGCCGCCGGGCGCCGCCTCGACCCTGACCGGCTTTGCCGGCAACGTGGACACCATCGGGATGTTGACGTCGAAATGCGGCGGCAGTACGACCAGCTCTTCGCTCTCTGCCGGGAGATAACCTTCTTTTTCATACCTTACCTTCCATTTGCCTTCCGGCACATCCCAGGCATAGCGACCGTTCGCGTCCGTGTAGAGCGGATTATCCTGTCCGTACCATTCCGCGTCCCACACGTCCCAGCGTTCGGCCTCCTCGTTCCAGCGCAGCGCCGTCGCCCGAACGCCCTCGATGCGGTTGTCCTCGGTTACTTCGTACACGTAGCCGCTCGGGTCGTAAATCCACTCCGGATCGGCGATGTCCCGCTTCGGCTTCGAATCCGGCTCGCAGTAGTCGGAGTTCTTAATCTCAAGCTCCAGACGGTCGATCATCCCGTGCAACTGCGCGTCCAGCACCTTGCCCGTCATGTTGCTTACGAGGAACAGCGCGACGGTGCCGATCCCGAACGTGGCCGGACCCGCGGCCGCCCCGGCGACCATGATCGCCGCCTTGGTCAGTTCCACCGCGATCAGATGGTTTTTCAAAAAGTTGATATGGTCGTAATACACATCCTGAATGCGCTTGTCGCAATGCAGCGCGACCCGATCCATCAGCCCCGCCAACCGGTCGAGCACGTCGCCGCTGCCGCGCCCGTCATAGATGCTGTAGGCGGCGTCGATCGTCTTCCACGTATTCGTTCCCTGCTCCTTCCCGAAAAAGACGACGACGCGCGTCGCGATCGCGCCGATCCCGCTGTTCAGCGCGCGCACTTCCGCTCCTTTGTCCGCGGCCCCGGAGGACCGCAGCGCCGCGGCCGCCTGCGCGTCGGCTCCGGCCGTCAGCAGCGCCATCGCCTCGCCGACGTTCAATCCGCTCCGGAACGCCGCCTCCTGCAAATACCCGGTCAGCTCGATTCGGAGCACGCCATTGTTGAACGAAGAACCGAGATTCAAGCCGTACAGCGGAATTCCGGTCTCTTCGGCCAGCGCCAGGTCGGCTGCCGTCGGCGTGTAGGTCGTACGCTCCAGCGAAGCCGTCACCGTCATGTCGACGTCGCCGGACGAACCGGGCAGCTTGCCGGAAAAAGACATCGACTGCCGGTTGCCGTCCGGGCTGCGCGGCGAAACGGTCAAATTGTCCGTCACTGCATCGCGGAAGGCTGGCGGCAGCGCGGCGCGAATTTCGGCGGACGAAGGAACCCGACCGTCCCACCCGGTCGGCGTCTCCAGCGCGCGATAGTCGATGCCGATCGGGCCGGGCCTTGCCATCCCGCTCACCACGGCCGTATGCACGCCGTTTTTCAGCGAAGCCTCGACGCGGGTGTCGCCGATATAAAACGCGACGTCCCGAACCCGGTCCGGATGATTGAACGTGACCGTGAGCACGAACGGCAAACTCGGCGCGAACACGTACGGGAATCGCGGCACATTCTCCCGCGGATCCAGCTCGATGAGACGCCCGTCGGTCTGCTGCAGCGTGAAGGCGATCGGCTCGACGTGATTTTCGTCGTATTCGACCGTTCTCGGCTCGCTGCTCCACGTCTTGTCGCCGAGCGAGGCGACGGCGCGCAATTGCCACCGGTCGGCGAAGCCGGTCCCGGCCATTGCCGCCTTGATGCCCCATCGCCCTGCGGGCGTCGTCTCGGCCGCGCCGACCGCCGCATCTCCGGCGTAAACGACGACGCGGCTGCCGGCCGGCGCCGTCCCCGTTACCCGGAACTCGCGGGAGGCGGTGCGGTCCGGCGCAACCAGCGTCACCTGCGCGACGGCGGCGCTCGCGTAACCGAGCTCTTCCTCGACGCGCTCGCCTCCCCGGGCGAACGAGATGCGCGGCGAAACGTTCAGCCTGCTTCCCGCCCATTCGCTCGGCAGCATCAGAGAGTACTGAATCGTACCCGCACCCAGTGCCGGAACGTTCCCCAACTCAAGCGAATAAACGCCATCCGATTCGACAAGCGTCGCCGGCCGGCCGTTCCATACGACGCTGCCGGGCACGAGCGCCGCCCCGGCCGGCACATCGAGCCGGACCGTCGCGGATCCCGCTTGCGGCACGCCGCCGTTGCGGTAGCCGATCCGGACCGCGACGGATGTGCCGGGCACGGCATTGGAAGTGCCCAGCAGCACATAGTTGCCCGCTTGCCGGGCGAACGTGCCCGTCGGCTCCGCACTCAGTTCGCCCAGATCGACGACGTCGTTGTCGTCCACCTCGAAGGTGCGAATCGCCGTTGCGCCGGATTTCGAATATTGAACCCTGAGCTCGTACAGTCCCCCGCCCGGCAGGTCGATCGAGAAGCGGCTGTCGGACACCGTCCTGGCGGCGACATTTTTTCGCCTTCCGGATTCTTCCAGCCTGTTTACGATCAACGTTGCCGGCGACTCGGTCAAACCGCCCTCGACGTTGCTTAGCAACCGCTTAAGTTTCAGCTCCGCTTCGACGCGGCGGTCGTCGTCGATCACGACTTCGACGCAGCCCGAACCGTACCCGCCTTCCACCCCGTCCGCGCATATGTTCACCTTGTCGCCGACAGCCGCGTACACGAGAATCGGTTGCCCGGATCCGGTCACATGGCCCGTCGAACGGATGCGGAAATGGACAAATTCCCGCCAATCCAGATCGTAAGGTCCGATCCACGTGCCGTTCACGTCTTCCGTGTACAAGTTCAGTTTGACGACCGCCGGTACCGGCGTGCTGAACCGGAAATCGTACCGCAGCGTTTGGCCGCTCTCCGTCCTCAGCGTCTTCCCGCCTCCGCCGAACCGGCCGCCGAGCGATACCTGAAGTTGAACGTCTCCCGTCGGAACCTGGATCGAATACTCGCCATTGTCGTCGGTGACGGTCTGGAAGCTGTTTCCCCGGAAGTAAGCCTGCACCGTCGCTTCGCGAACCGGCTTGCCTTCCGGGTCGACGACGGTTCCCGCAATCTCGGCATCCGTTCGCAGCGGGATGCGGATCGACTCGTGCTGGCTGCCCGGCCTGAGCTCCAGCGTCAACTCGAAAGGCGCGTAAATCGGATCGGACGGGGTGGCGAAAATCTTCGCCTTCTTGCCGACCATTTGCCGAAAGGGCGGGAACGCCAGCCGTCCGTTCTGCAGTGTCGTGCCGGTTGCCAATGTGTCCCCGTTTTCGTCGGCGACGACGACATGGACCCCGCTGAACGATCCGCGGTCATTCGTTACGGTCAGCGACAGGCTGGCCGGCAGCATCGGCTCGAGCTCGATATCTTCGCGCCGATCGCCCTGGCGCACGATGAGCGGCGGGAGCGGATCCGGGTTTTCGGCAAGCAGATCGACCCCGCCCGCTCCAGTCAACGTGAACGTATAGTCGCCCGCCGCCGGCATTCCCTTGAATTCGAGCGTCCGCCTCCCATTCAGAATCGCCGTCTGACTGGCGCGAGCGGACGTACTGCGCATCGTCAGCAGGCCATCGTCGGGTGGCGAGGCTTGACCGGTCAACTCCACGATTACCGTTGCGCCGACCGGGATCGGCTGCCGCAGCGCCTCCTTCTCATGCTCCTCTTCGTCCGTATTCAGCACGCCCTTCAGCGACAGAAGCTCCGCGGCGAATTCCGGTACGGCAAGTTCTCCCTCGTAGACGCCGGGCAAGCTTTCCGCCAGCTCCGCCGTTGCCGTTCGTTCAACCCCCTCGCTATCCGCATAAGTCAATTCGGCTTCCGATTCCGCCCCGGCTCCCCCGTCATCCGGAGGGCGATGCGCTCGCCCTGTCCGGCGAATTGCCGGAAGTACAGCGGCATCGTGTGCGTGAACGTATCGATTCCTCTTCCGCCGATCGCAATCGTCTTTTCCGCGGAGTAAGGCGCGGCCGTGCCGTTGACGTCGAGACTGAACACGGCATAAGTATACGTCCCGCCGAGCTGGGCCGTTCGATCGGTATACGTGCGCGCCGCAGCGTCGATCCTGTCCGCCAGCGTCTCCCAATCGCCTTCCCCTTGCTTCCTCACGACGCGGAAGCCTGCGATTTCGTTGCCCTCTTCCGGACCGTCCCATGCCAGCCGGACTTCCGTCCCTTGCAGGGTCAGCTCCAGATCCGCCAGCCCCGCCGCAGCCGGCGCGGTGCGCTGGACGTATAAGCCGTATTCGGTGCGCTCGCTTCCGCGCACCATGTTCATCATCGTCGATTCGTACGCGATGCGCGTTCCGTCGCCGCTCACGATGCCGTCATACGGGGAGCTTGTAAGCTTCACGCCCGGGTCGTACGGAATCGAAGCTCTCGACGCTTTCTTCGCCTCCCGGTCCCACAGGAACATATCCGCAATGTTGTCCGTATCGCCGGGCACGATATGCTTGCCGGAAGAACTGAACAGCACTTGCCTGCCGTCGTTTGTCATTCCGTATACGGTCAAGGAATCCAGCGTCATCGGGCTTCCTTCCGGCACTGCGATCAACGGTTCGGGCGCAGTGCCCTCCGGTGCCTGGGAGTCGAACACGAATGCCTGCCTGCTATTGTTCGACATCGTCATGTTGAACGCCGCATACCTGCCGCTGCCGTCCAGGTAGGCCGAACCGGCATTTTTTCGATTGGCAATGAGGCTGCTCAGCCAGACGATGCGCGGCCTTTCCGGATCGCGTCGGTCGTACCAGTACGTGTCGAAGGTATCGTTGTTATCGCTATCGACGAGCGGCTTGTACGTGTAGAAGACCATCGTCTTGCCGTCGGCGCTGATGTCCATCGCGTCGCCGCCCGTTCCCGGCGATTCGCCGTTGGGCATGATCAGCGGCCCCATCTCGCGGGTGACGGTATCGTAGATGACGTTGTAATAACCTGCGGTCGGCGCCCCTTCCACGAGGTTTCGCGCGTTCGTGCTGAATACGATCGTGCTGCCGTCGGCGCTCATGTCGGGACCCGAGCTGTCGCCGTCCGCTTGGCCGCCGTCCCCGAGCGGCGTGCTGATTTTCGACAACGAGGTGTCGCCCGGTTCGTCGAAGACGCCGTTGGCGTTCACGTCGCGGTCCAGCAGGAACACGTCCCACCTGCCGTTCGTATCCGGCGTATTTGGGAGCAGATTCGACGCCCGGGAGCCGAAGGCGACGTATCGGCCGTCGCCGCTGATCGAACCGTTGTTCGAATTGCCGTTGCCCGGCTTGCCGTCGGCGCTGCGGCTGACGAGAGTGACGGAGCCGAGGTCCGCGTCGTACAAATACAGCTGGTGCGTGGAGGAATACGGATTGTACGGTTCCGCCCGATCGTCCTCCGGAACAAGTCCGTGCATGTCGGTTGCGAACAGCGTATAGCGGCCGTCGGCGCTCAAGTCGAGCGCCTGCGCGTTGTAGCTGGGCGCGGGCTGCCCCGTTCCCCGCAGCACGTCGATTCGCACCAGCGCCGGACCGTTCGGCAGCTTGCTTCGCGTCCACGGGCTTTCGCCCCGATTGCCGTCGCCGTCTACGATGGCGACCGACAACTCGTAGGAGACGCCGTTCTCCAAATTCGGCACGATCGCGGAGGTGACGCTTCTCGGGTACAGCGGCGACTCGTAGACGGTGCCGCCCGGCTTGCGCCAGCGCACCTTCGCCCCGACGACGTCGGGATCCGCGGGATACGTCCACGCGACCTGCGCGCCGCCGAGCACCGGCGCAACCGTCATGTTCGCGGCAGGCGGAGCCGTCGTCTCCCGTTCGGACAGCGTCGTCGCCATCGATTCCGGCGTCCACTCCGACCAAACATAGCCGGACGTCCCCGCCGCCACGCGATAGCTGTGCGCCGTTCCCGGCACCAGCCCGTCGAAAGCGAACGACGTATCGGACGTCACGCCCGCGACCCGGCCGTCGATCGACACCTTGTACCAGGTCGCTCCCGGCACGGCCGGCCAGCTCAGCGCAATATACGTGCCTCCGGGCGCGGCGGTTACGGACGCGCCTTCCGGCCATTCGGGCGCTACGGCATCCGTCTGCAGCGCTACGGCATACAAATCCCGGACGGCGTCCGCATCGGCCGTCTCCGTCATATTCGTCGCGCTCGTCTCAAAAAGGACAGTGCCTCCGTCCGCGCTCAGCACCGCCCGATCCGCCGGCTGATCGGCGTTGCCGCCGCCCGCCGTCTTGCTGACCCAGCGCGTCGTGCCGGCAACCCGGTCGCGTACGTACACGTCCGTCCTGCCGCCGTCAGCCAGATCGAAAGCTCCGTCGGCGTGGAACGATATGTAGCGCCCGTCCGCGCTGATCGACGGATCGTAGGCATCCGAGTCGACCTGCGCGCCCTGGCCGTTCGGGCTGGCCAGCTCCGTCGTGCCGGTCAGTCGGTCATAAACGTATACGTCCTGCGTATTTTGCGTATCCGCCGGGACGATATTGCTCGCTTTGGATAAATAGGCGACATAACGGCCATTGGCGCTTACGATCGGATAATAGCTGTAATGATTGCCGCGCTCGCCGGACGGAGACCGGCTGATCATCTTCATTTCGTCCAGCGCGGCATCGTACAAATAGACCGCCCGGTCGTTCGCGCCGATATTCGTTCGCGTATCGTCGGGCACGATCCTCGTGCCTCTCGAATCGAAGGCGATAAAGCGGCCGTCCGCGCTGATCGACACCCTCGCCCGGAACGTCTCGTAGATGTAATTTTGCCGGGCGATGCGCTTCACAACGCTTGTCCGCCGGTCCAGCAGCCAAATGTCGTGATCGCCGGTCGAGCCGGTTTTGCCCGCATAGGCGACATACCGGCCGTCCGCGCTGATCCCGTAGGAACTGCCCATCCCGGCGTATTCCGAGCCGGATACGTACGCGGCAACCCGGTGCACCATATCTGATGCCGCCTCGTAGAGAAACAGGTCCTCGTGGTTGTTCGTATCGTCGGCAACCAGATTGGTCGCCTTCGACGTGAACAGCACGTACGACCCGTCGAAGCTGACATAAGGCGCATAGCTGTCGCCGTTCGCCTCGCCCCCGGCGGAGACGCTTACCCGCTTCGTCGTGCCGAGCTGCCGATCGTGGAGGAACACGTCCTGCTTGCCGTTCGTATCCCCATCCACCAGATTTGTACCCGTCGATGCGAACGCCACATACCGGCCGTCCCCGCTCGCCGAGGGGGACATGCTGTCGCCCGTGCCCGGCGCTCCTCCGACAGCAGCGCTGATCTTGACCGGAAGGCCATATACAGCATCCGCAACGGAGAAGCTCCCTTCATCCCCGTATACGGCATCCCCGATCGAAATCCCGTTTTCATCTTGCGGCTCTCCGACCAGTTGCCCGATCCAATCGTCGAGCGACGCCAGAGGATCGGCAGCCGGCCGTTCCTGCGCATAGGCAAGCTGCCCGACGCTGCCCGTCAGCAGCGACAAGGCGAGCAGCCCGGTCAACCCGCAATTCCGCGCGCGCCGCCAACGGCGCTTGAAGTTCGGCGCCCCTCCGATTTTCGCCGATTCGCTCCTTGCTTCACGCGATTTCCGTAACACCTGTAAGTTCCTCCCTTGATTCGACTTCGGTCTTCGTATGGGCCCGGCCCATTTGAGACGTATCCGATCCGGTTAACGGCGATCGATCCGGCACAATGAACCGTCCTCGCCGGAGTCGGCTTCGCTCGTGCGAGGTTCTGCTCATTTCAGCGTAATTTTGCCGGGCGTTTTCGACCAGTGATCGTTTGTCATCGTTTTTGTCATCACGGTCACATTTTTCACCGAAAAGTCATAGGACCATCTGACGAAAAAGCGACGTCGGAAGCGCCGGAAAGCGAGCGAATTCGACAGCATGGGGAGGAGTTTCCTTCGGATATGCAGCGCGGTTCTTTACGGGAGCGGCTGAAAAACAAAGACATGACTCGCGACTTGTGAGCGGGCGGGCCCTAAGGCGAAAAAGCGATGCGGACACGAGGACTGGAGCGGAAAACGTACGTTTGGAGGAAATCCCCCTCTGAGCGACGGGGATATCGTCACTAGGTGAGCGAAACGCAACAACTCCTCTGAGCGGCGGGGTTATCGTCACTAGGCTGCGCGAAACGCAGCCACACCCCTGAGCGACGGGGATACCGGCACTAGGCAACACGAAACGCAACAACTCCTCTGAGCGACGGGGATACCGGCACTAGGCAACACGAAACGCAACAACTCCTCTGAGCGACGGGGTACGCACTAGGCAACACGAAACGCAACAACTCCTCTGAGCGGCGGGATACCGGCACTAGGCAACACGAAACGCAACAACTCCTCTGAGCGACGGGGATACCGAAACTTGCCCCTCTAACGCAAAAAGCGCGCAGACGTCTTCGAGTCCGCGCGCTTCCCGGCTTACAGCTTGAAATGTTGAATTTTCGTTTGCAGCTCTTCGGCCAATTCGGCCAGCGACTGCGTGGCGTGCCGGATTTCCTCCATGCTCGAAAGCTGCTCCTGCGTGGAGGCGACATTGTCCCGGCTCGCCGCGATGCCCTGCTCCGCGACGCCGTTGACCACCTCCATCACCGTGACGATCTGCTCGCGGCTGGCGGCCAATTGCTCGATCGCTTCTTTCATGCCGGATACGTGCTCGGCCACGGAATCGACCGAGCCGTCGATCCGTTGGAACGCGGCTTCGGTATGCTTCGTTTGGGCGATGCCCTGCTCGGCTTCTTTCAGCCCGTGCTGCATGGACCGGTTGATGCGCTCCATCTCGGACCCGATTTGGCCGAGCAGGCCGGTAATTTGCTTCGAGGAGCCGGTGGACGATTCCGCCAGCGCCCGCACCTCTTCAGCGACGACCGCGAAGCCTCGCCCGGCTTCGCCGGCGCGTGCCGCTTCGATGGTCGCGTTAAGCGCCAGAACGTTCGTCTGCGTAGACAACTCCTGAATCGTGCGGACGCTGCGTTCGATTTCGGCGATATGGCGCGTCAGCATCCCAACGAACGAGCTCATGTCGCTTACGAACGCGTAAATCGAATTCATCTGGCCGGAAACGGATTGAACGGTAACCGCTCCTTCTTTGGATACGGCGGCCGCCTCGCCCGCAATATGGTACATTTCGTTTCCGACGGTTTCCAGCGTATCGATTTTTTCTCTTATGTACTCTACCGCGTCGTACGCATCCTGGGCGCTGTTCCTTTGCCGTTCCAGCGCTCCCGCCAATTTCTCGCTCGATGCGGCGATCTGTTCCGAAGCGAACGTTCCTTGCTCGGCGCTCGCGGAAAGCTGCTGCGAACTGGCCGACAGCGTCAGAGCGTTTTCCGCTACTTGCGAGATCAGTCCCCGCAGGTTGCCCATCATCGCATTGAACGATTCCGTCAGCTTGCCGACTTCGTCCTTATACGCATGCGTGCCTTTTACCGACAAATCGCCCTCCGCGGCCTTCCCCATCAAATCCTGCAATTCCCGAACCGGTTTCGTGATATAGCGGCTGATCAAGAGACCGAGCCACAGGAACAGGCCGATGAGCAGCAAGGAAATGACGATGACGATCGTTTGGGAGAGGGTGCGCTGGCTTTGCGTGCTCTCGTATAAATCGCCGGCGACTTGTTCGTTATAGACGGCCAGTTCGTTCAGCACGTCGCCGATCTGGCCCCCGAGAATGCTGACCTGATTGACAAAAACATCGTAGGCTTGCGCGTCCTGTCCGGATAACGCCAAGTCCATCAAGCTGTTCGCGGCTTCCCGATAGGCGGGAATCAGCTCTTTGTACCGGTTTAGCAGCTCTGTCGCTTTCGCGTCGTTTGCCGCGATCTTCTCCAGTTCGGACACGGAAGCATCGATTTCTTCCCTCAAATCTCCGATTCGCATCCGGAGCAATTCGTCCTTGGTCAGCATGAACTCCAGCAGCCGCGAATCGCTCGTTTCTTTTTTCAACTGTACGTTGCCGACGAGCTGGATAGGAGTAAGCCGTTCCTTGTACATCTCTTCCGAATTTTTCGACATGTCGTACGTATAGTAAAAACCGACAGTCGCGATGATGAGCATTCCGACAATGGCTGCCGAATTCAGCAGCAAAATTTTATAGCGAATATTCAGATTGCGAAGAAGAACCATGAAGCCCAACCTCCGAAATGCAAGATATACTGCTATACTGCTACATTCTGTCGTTGTTCGTTCATATCGCGGCGGATTTCCTCCAGCCATTCCCGCGCGACCCGTTCTCCCTCGATCACCGAGGGCATGTTGCATGGCATCGTCCGCGCCGGCCGCAATGGCTGCCTGTATCGTTCCGCTTGGGCAGCCACCCCGCACGCGATAATGGTCCTACCGTATCCCGCAAAACGCGAATTTGCTCCGGGCAAATGCCCGGAGCCTGAATGTCAAAACAGACCAGATATGCCGCCATCTCGGCGAATTTCCGCGAATCGCGAATGAGGTCTCGTATACTCGAGCCCCCCGGGATGCGTAACGGCGTCGACCGCGTCCCGGCAAGCGTCGAGAACGCGGAAGCTCTCGGTCCGGTCGGGCGTGTCGAGGGCAAGGATGATCCGCGATCGAGGACGATTCAGAAACATGCCTTCACATCCTTTGCCGAAATCCATGCAGACTTACGAGATCCGGACGCCGCCGATCAGTTCGTTTACGTCGCGAATCTGGTACTGAACCATGTAGCCTTTGATTTCCTCCAAAATATCCGTGAGCGCCGTCGGATTGATGAAGCTCGCGGTGCCGACCTGCACCGCCGTCGCGCCGGCCAGCATCATCTCGATGGCGTCTTCGCCGTTCATGACGCCGCCGCAGCCGATGATCGGCAGCTTCGATACCTGACGAACCTGGTAGATCATCCGCACGATGATCGGCTTGACGGACGGACCGGACAGGCCGCCCATGACATTGCCGATTTTCGGCCGCCGCGAATGGATATCGATCGCCATCGCCAAAATCGTGTTTGCGACGTTCAAGGCGTCGGCCCCGCCTTCCTCGGCGGCGATCGCGATTTCCTGGATGCTGGTCACGTTCGGCGACAGCTTGGCGATGATCGGCTTGTCCGTGACCTCTTTCACTCGGACCATCAGACGGCGGGTTACTTCCGGGTCCATCCCGAACGCGAGTCCGTTGCCCTTCAAATTCGGGCACGAGATGTTCAGCTCCAGCGCGGCCACTTCCGGCAGCGCGCCGATCGTTTCCGCCATCTCCGCGAATTCTTCGACCGAGTCGGCGGAGATGCTGGAAATGAGGGGCACGTCGTAGCCCTTGAAGGAAGGGATCGTCTTCGCAAGGTAGTACTCGAGCCCCTTGCTCTGAATGCCGATCGAATTGATCATCCCGCCCGGCACCTCGCACACCCGCGGCGTCAGATTGCCCTTGCGAGGCTCCTTCGTGATGCTCTTCGGAACGATCGCCGCGATGCGGTTGAAGTCGACGACCTCGTCCATCTCCTGCCCGAACGCGCCCGATGCCGGCATGATCGGGTTTTGCAGCCGCAGCCCGCCGATGCGGACTTCCAGATTCAACGTTTCCGGAGTGACGCGGGTTTCGCTCATGCGATCACCACCTGTTCGAGCGGGAATACGGGGCCTTCCTTGCACACCCGCACCGTGCGCACGGAGCCGTCCTGCTCCTGAATGTCGCACACGCAGGCGAAGCAGACGCCCATCGCGCAGCCCATGTTTTCTTCCAGCGCGATTTCCGCGAAAATATGCTTGTCCGCGGCCATCCGCTGCAGCAGCTCCGCGAGACGCTTGGAGCCGCACGTATAAGCCGCCGTAATGTTCTCCTCGCGGAAAATCCCCTCCAGCAGCTTCCCGACGGACGCCACGTCGCTGTTGCCTTCTTCGTCGGTGACCTTGTACACCTTCGCGCCGTAGCTTTCCAGCGTTTCGGCCGCGAGCAGGTCGTTGCGGCTGCGCGCGCTCAGCACCGCGACGCTCCTCACGCCTTTCTCGGCGGCTTCCTGCGCCAGCGCGGCCAGCGTGGCGATGCCGACGCCGCGGGCGAGCATCAGCATCGCCCCGTCCTCCGCGTTCAGGTTGAAGCCGGTGCCGAGCGGTCCGAACACGTCGGCCTTTTCCCCCGCCCGAATTTCCGTGAGCCGCTGGGTGCCGACGCCTTTGACCAAGTACAGGAATTCCAGCGTGCGTTCCCGCTTGTTGATTTTATAGATGCTGAACGGGCGCCGCAGCAGCGGATAAATTTCGTCCGCGCAGCGAACGTTGAAAAACTGTCCGGGCTTGACCTCGTCCGGAAGCTCCGCGGCGTCCACGACCATGTGCCAGTAACGCTCGCTGACTTGCCGATTTTCCAAAACCCGAAGCTTTGCCGCCTTCATGATCTCCCTCCTTCTCGGACGACCTCCGCGTAATGAAGAATCGCTTCTTCCAGCAGGAGAACGCCGTTCGCGATTTGCTGCAGCGAGCTGAATTCGTCCTTGTGGTGGCTGATGCCCTCGCGGCTCGGAATAAAAATAAGGCCTGTCGGGCACAGCCGCGCCATGTTCATGGCGTCGTGCCCCGCGCCGCTGACCATCCGGACGCCGGCAAGCCCGAGCTCCTCGCTCCTGCGCGTCAGGTAAGCCGCGATTTGCCCGTCGAGCGAGACCGGCTCTTCGTCGCTCAGCAAATGGAAGCTCGCCGCGAGGCCGCGGCGCGATTCCATATCGGCGACCGCGGCGGAGATGCGCTCCAGCACGGCGCGCCGGGACGCTTTGTCGGTGCCGCGGATATCGATTTTGAGCCTCGCCCGGTCGGGCACGACGTTCATCGCGCCGGGCGTTACCTCGCAGACGCCGGCGGTCGCCACCGTGCCGTGCGACGCCTCGGCCAACGCCGCTTCTTCCAGCCTCGTAATGATTTCCGCCGCTCCGATCAGCGCGTCCTTCCGCATGTTCATCGGCGTCGTGCCGGAATGCGACGCCTTGCCCTGAATCGTCAGCTCGAACCGCGTCGGCGCCGCGATCCCGGTGGCGATCCCGACCTGCAGGCCGCCGTTTTCCAGCACCGGTCCCTGCTCGATGTGCAGCTCGAGGAACGCCTTCAGTTCTTCCTTGCGCCGCGCCGCCGACTCGATGTTCTCGAAATCGAGCGACACTTCCGCCAGCGCCTCGGGAAACGTGACGCCGTCGCGGTCGGCCAGCTCTCTCAGCCGCTCCTTGTCGATCAGGCCCGCCATCGCCTTGCTGCCGATCGTCGAAACGCCGAACCGGGCCGACTCCTCGCAGGCGAACGAAATGATTTCGATCGGATGCCGGGTGGCGATTCCCCGTTCGTTCAGGCTTTTCACGACCTCGAGCCCGGCCGCGACGCCCAGCGTCCCGTCGTATCGCCCTCCGTTCTGGACGGTGTCCAGATGGGAGCCGCAGGCGACGGCCGGCAAGCCCGGATCGCTCCCTTCCCTGCGGGCGATCACGTTGCCGCAGGCATCTATCGTTACAGACAGCCCTTCCTCCCGGCATTGCCGGATAAACCATTCGTTGGCCGCCCAATGTTCCTTCGTATATGCGAGACGCGTGACGCCGAATTCCTCCGTCGCGCCGATTTCGTTAATGGCTTGCAAAATTTCGCCCAAGCGTTCCGCATTCATGCTTTTCACCTCATCCGAGCCGTGCATTGCCATGAGAGAAGAACACCCCTTACGTTTTCGCCTATCCTGCGATAGCCACAAACGTCGGGGCGTCCGTCAAACCTGTCGAACTCTCGTTACATGATGACTTGTTGCGATTCGTGCCAGTGAAGCAGCTTTTTCTCCGCATAATTCGCGAGCAGGTACAGAACCAGGCCGATCAGGCTGAGAATCAGCACCGCCGTTAAAATCATGTTGATGTCGTAGTTTTCGCTCCCGGAGATGACCAGGTAGCCGAGGCCGGCTTTGGCGCCGACCATTTCTCCGATGACCGCGCCGGTAATCGCGTAGGTGGTGGCCACTTTAACCCCTGCCATAATGGACGGCAGCGAGAACGGGACTTCCACCGAGAAAAACCGCTGCAGCGGGGACGCCCGAAGAATGTAGAGCAGGTCTTTCATGTTGTTTTCGACCGACCGGATTCCGATGATCGTGTTGACCATGATCGGGAAAAACACGCCGATGACGACGAGCGCCACCTTGGCGGAAGCCCCGAGGCCGAACCAGAGCAGGAACAGCGGAGCGATCGAAATTTTCGGAATGATTTGCGCCAGCACGATATACGGCGTCAGCAGCCGCTCGACGAGCGGGCTCTTGGCCAAAATATAGCCGATAACGAGTCCCGCCGCGCAGCCGATCAGAAAGCCGATCGCGATTTCGTACAGCGTCGTTCCCATGTGCTCTCCGAAACCGCTCATCGTCACGTTGTCGATAAACTTTTGCACGAACGCGCCCGGCGCCGGCAAAATTTGGGGAGGTACGCCCGATAGAGCGACGTACCCCTGCCACGCCAAAACGAAAACCGCCAGCGTGCCTATGAAAAGAATGGTCTTGCGCAGAGCGTTATTCATTAGCCCAGCCCCTGAGTTACTTCAAGTCGGTCACGACAAGGTCTTCCGCTTTGAAGTCGGTTTGGATGATCTCGTATTCCTTTTGCGCGTCGATCGCGCCTTGCCATCTCGTCAGATCGGCGGCGCCGAGGCCGTCCGTTTTCGTCAGATCGCTTTGCCACAGGTACGGAATGAACACTTCGTTGATGATTTTGGCCGTAATGGCCTGCTTGCCTTCGGCCGTTTGCGCGTACTTGGAGATGGCCATTTCGACGGCCGCATCGACGTTGCCGTCGATGATATATTGAATCGCCTTGTTCAAAGCCCCGTTAAAGGCGATAACCGTATCGCGGTTCGACTCGAGGAACTCGTCGGACGTAATGACGACGTTGCCGAAGGACGGCAGGAACTCGTCGGAACGGATTTCGGAAACGTCCACGCCTTGATCCTTCAGTTCGACCGTGCGCAGCATGGAGAACGTGATCGCGTCCACCTGGCCGTCGACGAGCGCGTTGACGATGGCGCCGGTGCCGACGATTTTCGTGTTGACGTCCTTGATCGACATGCCGTTCTTTTGCAGCATGACTTGCAGCTGGATATAGTTCGGGCTGCCGTAGCTCGTGACGCCGATCGTTTTGCCTTTCAGGTCGGCAGGGCTCGCGATGCCGCTGTCGGTTTTGAAGATCGTGGCGCCGAGGCCGTGCTGATACGTCGTGTGGACAACCTTGACCGGAATGCCCTGGGATTTGGCCGTAATGACGGAGTCGGCGTTCGGGAAGCCGAATTGGACATTGTTCGCGCCGACGTTTTTGACGATGCTGGCGGCGTCCGCGTAAACGAATTCGACGTCAAGGCCCGCTTCCTCGAAGTAGCCTTCCTCTTTGGCGACATACATCGGCGCGTAATAAGGCGTTGCCGCGCCGTCCATTTGCACGGTGACTTTCTTCACTTCCGTAGAGCCGGTGTCTTCGGCGCCGGCGGATGCGGTGCCCGTAGGCGACGGCGAGGCGGCCCCGTTGTTCGCGTTGTTGCCGCCGCCGCATGCGGCCAGGACGACCGTGAGCATAATGATGCTGAGCAAAAGACCCGTCAACTTTTTCACGTTTAGATATCCCCTTTGTGGATTAATATTTGTACGGCGCGAAGTGCCGCCTTACACAGTTTCAGCTGGCTTTCCTCGTAATCGACAAGCCATTTGTTCGTCGCCCGGTTCGCATGGACGACCAGCAGCGTGCCCGCGTAAGCGCCCATCAGGGACGCCAGCGTCAGAATCGTTTCCGATTCCATTTCCAGGTTCAGAACGCCGAGCCCCTGCATTTCCTCGATGATGTTCTCGCTGTAATTGTGCCGGCTGACGCTGCGTCCTTGCCCGTTGTAAAAGGAGGAGGTCGTCGCCCCGATGCCGAGGTGATACCGGTAGCCGAGCTCCTTGCACGCTTCGATCAGCGCCTGGACGACCGCGTAATGGGCGAGCGCCGGATATTCCGGGCGGGCGTAATGATTCGTGCTGCCGCCGAGACGGACGCTGCCGGTATTGATGATCAGATCGCCGCAGTCGATGCCTTCCTGGATGGCCGCCGTCCCGCCGATGCGCAGCAGGCACTTCGCCTTGAGCTGCAGCAGCTCGAGCACGGCGATTTCGGTCGAAGGCCCGCCGATTCCCGTCGAGCATACGGATACGGAATCTCCCTTGAAGTCGCCCGTTCCGATTTTGAACTCGCGGTTCGCGCCGACGATCTCGTAGCTGTCGAACAAGCCGCCGATCAGATCGACGCGGGCGGGGTCTCCCGGAAGGAGCACGTACGGAGCGACCTGCCCTTCGGAAATGCGGAGATGCGGAACCTTGTCGCCGTCATACATCGGAAAATCCGCGTTAATGAACGTATTGCTCACGATCTCTCGTCACCTCCCCTCAAACCTTGCCGCCGATTTGCTTGGAATCGTGCCAGAATAAGAAGCGGTTTTCCAGCGCCGCGACGATGGCATAGAAGATGATGCCGACGATCACGGTGTAAATGATGCTGGCGAACAGCATCGGCGAATTGTACGTCGTGCTGCCGTAAACGAGCAGGAAGCCCAGTCCGCTCTGTCCGGAAATGTACTCGGCCACGATCGAGGCGATGACCGCCTGGATCATGCCGACTTTCAGTCCGGCGAAAATTTGCGGCAGCGAGTGGGGAAGCTCGACCTGCACGATCCGCTGCCACCAGTTCAAGCCGGTAATTTGCATGAGGCACTTCATGTTGTAGCTGATGCTCTTGATGCCGAAAATCGCGCCCAGCATGACCGGGAAAAACACCATCGAAATGATCAGCACGAGCTTGGAAGCGAAGCCGAGGCCGAACCAGATGACGAACAGCGGAGCCAGCGCGATTTTCGGAGCCGTCTGCGCGAGCAGAATGAACGGCATGAGCGCTTCTTCCAAAATTTTCACCTTGCTGATCAGATACCCGACCAGATAGCCGATCAGCACGCCGAGCACGAATCCGGCCAAAATTTCGCCGGTCGTCACCATGAAGTGGTACAGGACGTTTTCCCGGGAAATCATGTCGACGAATTCCTTGCCGACTTCCGCCGGTCCCGGCAAAATGAACTTCGGCACGTCGAAAATGAGGACGTACAAATACCAGATCAGCACCAGAACGGCGATCGCGACGACGTATTGACCCAGTTTTCGAAGCGCCGACATTAACCCAACACTTCCCTTAGCTTTTTCACGTATTGGTTGAATTCGGGCGTCTCCTTCACGTCTACGGTGCGCGGACGCGGAAGGTCGATGTCGATGATTTCGTCGATTTTGCCCGGGCGCGGCGACATGACGATGACTCTATCGGAAAGAAAAACGGATTCCGCGATGCTGTGCGTGACGAACAGAATCGTTTTTTTCGTTTCCTGCCAAATGCGCAGCAGCTCGAGCCCCATCTTGTCCCGCGTCAGCGCGTCCAGCGCGCCGAACGGCTCGTCCATCAGCAGCACGTCCGGGTTGTAGGACAGCGCCCTGACGATGGATGCCCGCTGCTTCATGCCCCCCGACAGCTCGCGGGGATACGCTTTTTCAAACCCTTTCAGCCCGGCCAGCTCCAACAACTTGTCGAGGTTCGCCAGATTTTCCTTGGTCGCGAGCTTTTTGACCTCCAGCGGGAATTTGACGTTCTGGTAAACCGTCTTCCACGGGAGCAGCGTCGCGTCCTGGAACACGAAGCCGATGTTGTCCGCCGAGTTCTCCCAGTCGATCACGCCGTTCGTCGGCTTGTCCAGGCTGGCCAAAATGCGGAGCAGCGTCGACTTGCCGCAGCCGGACGGCCCGATAATCGAGATAAACTCGCTTTTCTTCACGTTCAGATTGATATTGGTCAGAGCTTGCACTTCGCGGCCGTCTCGGGCCTTGTAAATTTTATTGATGTTCTCGATGCGAATTGCCGTGCTGGACACGCCCGTTCACGCTCCTCGTTTGACAAAATTCCGTTCAATTCGACGTCCGTTAGAATAAAATCATTGTATAAATTAAGGTTGTTAAACAAAATGTCGCTTCGGACAAATTTGTCCGACTGCATTTGTCCGGATCCACAACGACAATGTCCGTCCGGTTGACACCCGGATTTTTCCTTCCGGTTAGTTATGTCCCGATTTTCCAATTTCTACAGCTGTCGCAGAAAGCTCGTCCCGACTTCCGGCGGATCGATCTTGAAGTTGTCCGCGATCGTCGCGCCGACGTCGGCGAACGTCGCGCGAACGCCGAGATCGCTCCCGCGCTCCATCCCTTTGCGCAGCGCCAGCAACGGCACGTACTCGCGCGTGTGGTCGGTGCCGGAATGGGTCGGGTCGTTGCCGTGGTCGGCGGTAACGATCAGCAGATCGTCTTCGCGCAGCGCGGCGGCCATGTCCGGAAGCTTCGCGTCGAAATACTCGAGCGCGGCGCCATAGCCTTTCGGATCGCGGCGATGCCCGTACAGCGAGTCGAAATCGACCAGGTTAAGAAAGCACAGGCCGGTAAAGTTCATGTTCATGACGCCGAGAAACGTCTCGATTCCGTGCGCGTTCGACTTCGTCGGCCAGCTTTCCGAAATGCCCTCGCCGGCGAAAATATCGGAAATTTTGCCGATGCCGATGCTGTCGTAGCCGTGCCGGACGAGCCCGTTCAGAACGGTCGGGCGCGGCGGCGCCACCGCGTAGTCCTTGCGGTTGGGCGTTCGCTCGTAGCGGCCGGGAGCGCCGGCGAACGGCCGGGCGATCACCCGCCCGACGAAATAACGCTCGCTCAGCGTGAGCTTGCGGGCTTTGGCGCAGATGTCGTACAGTTCCTCGAGCGGAACGGTGTCTTCATGCGCCGCGATTTGAAGGACGCTGTCGGCCGACGTATAGACGATGAGGCTGCCGGACTGCTGGTGCTCGGCGCCCAGCTCCTTGATGATGTCGGTGCCGGACGCCACTTTGTTGCCGATGACGCCCCGCCCCGTTTCCGCTTCGAGCTGCCGGATCAGCTCCTCCGGAAAACCCGAAGGATACGTTTGAAAGGCGACGTCCATCGGCACGCCCATCAGCTCCCAATGGCCGGTCAGCGTATCCTTTCCTTTGGACAGCTCGGCCATTTTGCCGTAATGGGCCCGCGGCGCCGCGACGGCCGCGATTCCGTCGACCGGCGCGATCGCCCCCAGGCCCAGCCGCTCCAGATGGGGGAGCGCCAGCGGGCCCGCGGCTTTCGCGATATTGCCGAGCGTGTGCGCCCCGGCGTCGCCGTAAGCCGCCGCGTCGGGCAGCTCGCCGATGCCGACGCTGTCGAGCACGATCAGAAACACGCGTTGAAACGGCTTCGTCATTGGCCTTCCGCTCCTCCCTTTCCGGCTCCGCTTTCGTCGTAAACCGTTTCGCCCGCCACCATCGTCCGAACGGCCTTGCCCTTCAGCTTCATGCCCGCAAAGGGCGAATTGTTCGACTTGGACCGGAACGCCGCGGGATCGACGATCCATTCCTTGTCCGGATCGATAAACGCGATATCCGCCGCCGCGCCCGGCGCCAGCGTGCCCGCGGGCAGGCCCATGATCCGGGCCGGGACGACGGTCAGCTTGGCGATCGCCTCCATCAGCGACAGTCTGCCCGTATGCACGAGCGCGGTAAACGTCAGCCCGACCGCGGTTTCGAGCCCGACCATGCCGAACGGCGCCTTGCCGAGCGGCAGCGCCTTCTCCTCGGCCGCATGCGGCGCATGATCCGTCGCGATCGCGTCCAGCGTGCCGTCGGCAAGCCCGGCGATGACGGCTTCGACGTCGGCCGCCGTGCGCAGCGGCGGATTGACCTTCGCCAGCGTCCCGTGCGTGACGACCCGCTCGTCCGTCAGCGTGAAGTGGTGCGGCGCGCCTTCGGCCGTCACCTTCACGCCCCGTTGCTTCGCCTCGCGGATGAGCTGCACGCCGCGCGCCGTCGAGACGTGCTGGATGTGCAGCCTCGCCCCGGCATCCTCCGCGAACAAAATGTCCCGCGCGATGACCAGCTCCTCCGCGAGCGCCGGAATGCCCGGGTCGCCGACAGCTTCGCTCGCCCTGCCCCGGTTCATCGCCCCTTCGGTCACGAGCGAATGCTCCTCGCAATGGGAGCTGATCGGAATGTCGAGCTCGGCCGCCGTCCGGAACGCTTCCAGCAGCAGCTTCGGATTCATCGGCGACCGGCCGTCGTCGGTGAACGTCACCGCTCCCGCCTGGGCCAGCGCCCTCAGATCGGTCAATTCCTCGCCCCGAATGCCATAGGTGATCGCGCCGGACGAGTACACCCGGACGACGCCTCGCTCCCGGCCGGTTCGCAGCACGTACTCCAGCGTCTCCGGCGTATCGATGGCCGGCTTCGTGTTCGGCATGCAGACGACCGAGGTGAACCCTCCGGCCGCGGCCGCGAGCGAACCGGTCTCGATCGTTTCTTTATGCGTAAAGCCCGGATCGCGAAAATGCACGTGAATGTCCACGAGGCCCGGCACGACGAGCAGACCGGACGCGTCGATAATGCGGTCCGCCTCCCCTTGCAGGCTGCGGCCGACGGCCGCCACCTTGCCGTCCTCGATCCATAGGTCCGCTTTTTCCTGCAGGTTCGTGTCGGGATTGATGACCGTCCCGTTTTGAATAAGCGTTTTCAAATCGATCTCACTCCCTGACCAAAGCATCTGTAAAAACGGTATCAATTTCGGAAGGCCATTAATATGTGGAAAAGGACAAAAAAAACACCGACGTTTCGTCGGTGCGGCCAGAAATGCCTGCGCGGCGCCATGTCAGGAATGTCAATAATGGCCCGTTTGCAATATTTGGTGGATGTGAATGCCGAGATGGAGCAGCAGCCGCTTTTCCGCATCGTGAATGCCGTGCCCGGTCAATTGCTCGATTTTTTGCAGCCGGTATTTCATCGTGTTTACGTGCACGTACAGCTTTTCGGCCGTTTCGTTTAGCGAGCAGTTGCAGGCGAAGTACTCCGTCAGCGTCTGGACGAGGTTGGAGTTGTTGCTGAAATCGTATTCGACGAGCTTGCCGATCGTCTCTTTGTAAATATCTTCAAGCTCGTTCCAATCGTGAAACTGGCTCAAAATGCGAAAAACCCCGAGATCGTCGAAATGGACGACGCCTTTCTCCTGGGCGACGGGAGCCCCCAGCCGGATCGCCTTGACGGCTTCGACGTAGCCTTGGCGAATGCCCTCGAGCCCCCGGTAAAAACGGCCGATCCCGACCGTAAACGCCCAATCGCCGAAATCGTGGGACAGCTGCTTGCGGATCGCCTCGGCCGTCTGAATGACGGCGCTCTTGTCCGCGCCTTCCGGCAGCCCGTTCTCGCTCCCGCCGGTTACCGGGTACAGGATCACGAGGTACTCCTTGCGGGCCAGCGCGATCGTGCCCGCGCCGCGAAACCGGAAAAACTCGTTTGCCTTGCGGACAAGCTTGCGTTTTTGCTCCTGCAGGCGCAGCTCCTTGCTTTCGAGATTGTCCTGGCTCTGGCCGCCGCCGGCGTACGCGATCGCGAACACCTGGTAGTCGACGGACAAATCCCAGCCGTACAGCCGCGCCCGCTCGATCGTCTCCGCCTTGTCCGGCACGTTGCCGTCAAGCACTTCCGCCAGCAAATCGTCCTTGAACGCCTGCTCCACGTCGTTGCGGGTGATAACCTTGAGGAACTCCAGCGCGAGTAGCGGCACGGCGCGGTCGAGAAGGTGAAAATCCCGCTCCTCCAGCGGCCGCTTCGTTTGCCAGCACGTGACGTCGCCATACAGCTCGTCGCTCAGTTGAAGCGGCGTCACAATGCACGGCGTCAGCCGTCCGTCGAGCATGCGCTCCATCCGGATGGAGCGCTTCGCCGCCTTCAGCTCGTTGCGCTGCAGCCGGGACAGCGGAAAAATGCTGCGCCCCTTGAACAATCCGTCGAGACCGGGAATATCCGAGCCGACCGTGATCAGATTGTCGGTCATTTGCTGCATCGCCTCGACCAGCGCGGGAATGCCCTTCCCCCCATCGCCAGCTCCGTAATCCAATGAAAAAAGGCCTCCAGCTCCTGCTTGCCGCTAAGCGCCGGGTCGACCATGATCTGCATGAGCGGAGTCATAATGTCCAGGTAGGATACCTCGTTGTGAATCTCGATAATCGGCAGGTTATGCCGGTTCCCCGCTTCGATGATCGGCCGGGGAATTTCCTGCACGTAGCGCTGCGTCTTGATCGCCAGCGCCGAGCTGTTCACCTCGTCGAGCTGCCGCACCAGATCGCGGATCGCTTCGGGGTCGTCCTTGATCGGATACAGGCTCGTCAGCAGCAAATCGTTGCCCTTCAGCCATTGAATGACGTCCGGCACTTCCATGACGGTGATGTATTCGATTTCCCGGTCGAGCCCCGCTTCTCCGGCAACCACTTTGCACTTCGTAAAGCCCCCGATGCCGAGAGCTTCTCTGACGGTCACTCCCATGGTGTTCTCCTTCTGGTTGTCTTTGTGACGTTGGTGTAATTTTATTATAACCTAAAATGTCAAAACCGCCTTTTTTCGCCTGTCCGCTCTCGGCTATTGATAGGTTACGAGAGAAGCGAGCGGCGACGAGCTCGGGAGGACGTGGTAGTACGTCTTGCCCGGCGCGAAAGGAAGCTCGGCGCCGTCCTTGACCAGCCGGACGATATCGCCGGATTCCCGCTCCCACTCGCAGACGATGACTCGGCCCTGCTGAAACAGCAGCGCTTCCCCTCCGCTTTGCAAATTGATCTCCAGCCGGCCCTCGCTGTCGTACGTCCGGTGCTTCGCGGAAAGCATGACCAGGTTCGCGGCCGCAAGCTGCTCGTCGTTGTTCAGGTCGGTATGGGGTTCGCCGTTGATCGAGCGGGCGTACGTGCCTTTTGCCGGATCGTAACGATAGGACACCTTGTAGCTGTCGAGCTGGAATTTGACCTCGACGTCGGCCGCCGCCGGATCTTCGGGCGAGAACGCGATCGCCGAACGGAACGTCATCGCCGGCACGTCGGCCGTTTCGTTATGCCCGAGCTTTTCCGTTCCCTCCCGCAGCTTCGGGATGGTGGAGTACAGGTTGTGCGGCGCCTTCCGGAAGCTTTCCCGGTAAAAATACGCGCTCGCGTTGTTGATCTCGTCCAGATCCGCCTTCCCGGAATGCTGCAAAATTGCCAATGCGTCGTTGCTCGCGCCCGCATGGACGAGCACGCCGCCGTACGCCTCGCCGATGTCGATCATGTACGGGCGAATGCTCCGGATCGGGCCGATCGGCTCATCAAGCGCCGAGCTTTGGAAAATGGACACCAGCCTCGTAATGCCTCCCTCCGCGAGCACTTCCCAGACGATGTCCGCGTGCGAAAGGCCGGATTGCGGCCGCGCGGGCTTCAAATTGTTGATCATGACCGCGAGCGGACGTTTCGTCACTTCCTCGTAAACGGGAAGTCCGGTCAGAGGCGCGATAAAAGCCGGCGCGGCCGTTTCGGACGGCTTCGGAGAGGCGGACGACGTTTCGACCGGCGCGGAAGGGGTCGCGTCGGGCCCCGGCGCGGACCCGCCGGCTCCTCCGCATGCGGATAATGCCGCCACTCCGACGGCGAGGACGAGCGCGGTCGCGGAGCGCTTGATCCAGTGTGCACTTACGGGTCTCATTTCAATTCCTCCGTCGCTTTTTCTATTTTTCTATTAAACCATAAACGAATAAGAGGGTGGAACTTTTTGGCCGATTTTTGTGAAACGATGGGCTTGACGAATCGGATTTTTTTGATTAAGTTATATACATGACTATATAACGATATGAGTATAGCAGCGGATCGCTGCCGGGTGGTGACAACCAGTTGAGCATGGCGTTCGACAACAGCAAACCGATATTTATGCAGATCCGTGACAAAATCGAAGATCAAATCGTAAACGATCAGCTGAAGGAACAGGATCAGGTGCCGTCGACGAACCAGTTGGTGCAGTTTTACAAGATCAACCACATCACCGTGGCCAAAGGGATCAATATGCTCGTCGACGAAGGCATTTTATTCAAAAAAAGAGGTGTAGGCATGTTTGTCGCGGAGGGAGCGAAAGAAATCATCATGAGAAAACGGAGATCGGCTTTTGTGGACGAATACGTTCTGCCCTTGGTGCTGGAGGCTGAAAAGCTGGGCATTTCCGAGGCGGAAATCGCCGCCCTGATCAAGGAAACGAAAGGACGGGATCAATGATGCTGGATGTGACGGCAGACGGATTGAGCCTTCGCTACGGCGATTTCGAAGCGTTGAGCGACATTTCCTTCCATTTGAAGGGCGGCAAAATATACGGGCTGCTTGGCCGGAACGGCGCCGGAAAAACGTCGCTGCTTTCCCTGCTCGCTTCGTTCTGCGAGCATACCGCGGGATCGATCCGGATCGGCGGCGAGCCTCCGTTCGAAAACCCGCGCGTCATGCGCCAGGTCGCGTTCGTGTTCGTGGAAAGCCACGCCAACGAATCCGAAAAGGTGAAAGGCATGGTCGAGGCCGCCCGGCGGTATCGCCCGAATTTCGATTTCGAGTACGCGATGGAGCTGGTCAAGAAGTTCAAGCTTCCGGCGGATAAGCCGGTCCGCCAGCTTTCCCGCGGGATGCAGTCCGCGCTGAACGCCGCGATCGGCCTCGCGACCCGCTCGCCGCTGACGATTCTGGACGAACCCTATACGGGCATGGACGCGCCGACGAGGGAGCTTTTTTACCGGGAATTGCTGAACGATCAGGAGAGGCATCCCCGAACGATGATTTTATCGACGCACCTCGTCTCCGAAATGGATTATCTGTTCGACGAAGTGATCGTTCTTCATCGGGGAAAGCTTCTTCTGCACGAGGACTACGAGAGCGTCATCGGCAAAGGCGCGTCCGTGACCGGGCCGGCCCATGCGGTGGACGAATTCGTCCAAGGCATGACGAAGCTCAACTCCCAGCAGCTCGGCGATACGAAGTGCGTCACGGTGTACGGCGACATCCCCGAGGAAGCCCGGTTCGCCGCCAGACGGAAGCAGCTGGACATCGGCCCGGTGTCGCTGCAGGATTTATTCATTCATTTGACAAGCGAGGACGAGTGAGATGGAGGCAAAAATATACCCGAAAGGCAAATCCGACGTCCCCAAAGTCGCGGGCGATCTGCTTGTCTTGCAATCGACGTGGTCGTTCATGTTCGTGGCGATCATGCTCGCCGTTTATCTCGTTTTTCATTACGTCGTACCGTCGGTCGGCTTTCTCAAGCTGAATAACAATCTTTTGACCAATTCGCTGGAAAACGATTTTCTCGATTTCGTGTTCCGGCCGTCCAAAGTGTATATGCTGATCGTCGGCATCACCTCCGCTTCCGGCTTTCTTGCGTTTTACGTCAAGCACGGCATTACGCGCAAGGCTTGCTTTGCCGGCTCGGCCGCCGCTTCCGTCGCGCATGCCGCCGCGCTCGCCGTCCTGGCCGGAATCCCGACCGCCGTCCAGCATCTCGCGTTTCCGTCGTCGGTTCCGGCGGAACCGGAGGGCTACCTGGATTTCGGCGGAAACTGGGGACTGGCGCTGCTGAGCTTCGCGATGAACGTCCTGATTTATTACTCCGCCGGCTGGCTGATCGGAATCGGCTTCTACCGCTTCGTTCCGAGCGTCGGGATACTCTTTATCCCGCTTGCCCTTCTTTGGATCGTCGCGTCCGACGTGCTGTGGGAGTTCGAGCTGCAAAATCCGCTGACCGGCTGGCTTTCGTTCGATCGTCCCGAGTTCACGCCTCTCGTCTCCGCGGCCGGAACGCTCGTCCTGTTCGGCGCCGCGCTTGCAATCATCCGAGCCTTCACGGTAAGAGCCGCGATCAAGATCAAATAACCCTTGGCACGCGGACTTCGATCCGATATAATGAAGCCAGCGATAATTTAAAGGCAATGTTACCGATAGGTACAACCTCGGCGGGAAGCTACGGGGTTGTGCCTTTTTTGCGTTCCCTTCTTCCCTCCGGAATTATCGGAATCTCATTTTGCGAAGGAGTGCTGGACTATGCTGCGGGAAGCGATTTTTCACCGGCCCAAGATGAACTGGGCCTACGCCTACGACGAAAGGACGATTCATCTTCGCGTTCGGACGAAGCGGAACGAAATGGAAGCGGTTAACGCCATCGTCGGGGACAAATATGCCTGGGAGCGGACGAAGCGAATCGTGCCGATGCGCGCGTTCGCGGCGGATGAGCTGTTCGACTACTGGGAAGCGGCCGTGGAGCCTCCGTATCGCCGGCTGCGCTACGGCTTCCATTTCGTCCGGGGCGGCGAGGAGCTCTATTTGACGGAAAAGGAATTCCGCGAAACGCCTCCTCCGGACTCTCTGGAGCTGTTCGATTTCCCGTTCATCAACCCGGTCGACGTGTTTGCCCCGCCGGAGTGGGTGAAGGACGCGGTGTTCTATCAAATTTTCCCCGAGCGCTTCGCGAACGGCGACCCTTCGAACGATCCGGAGGGCGCGCTGCCGTGGGGAAGCGCCGAACCGACGCCGACGAATTTCTTCGGCGGGGATTTGCAGGGCGTGCTCGACCATTTGGACCATTTGGCGGATCTCGGGGTCAACGCGATTTATTTCAATCCGCTGTTCGAGGCGACGACCAACCATAAATACGATACGAAGGATTATCTCAAGGTCGATCCTCATTTCGGCACGAACGATAAGCTCAAGGAGCTGGTCGACGCCTGCCACGCGCGGGGCATCCGGGTCATGCTCGACGCGGTGTTCAACCATTCCGGGCGCGAGTTCCCGCCGTTCGTGGACGTTCTGGAAAAAGGGGCCGATTCGCCTTACGCCGGCTGGTTCCACGTCCGGGAATTTCCGCTGCGGGTCGCAGGCGGCATTCCCACTTACGATACGTTCGCCTTCGAGCCGATCATGCCGAAGCTGAACACGGAGCATCCCGAGGTCAAAAAGTACCTGCTCGACGTCGCCCGCTACTGGATCGAGGAAGTCGGCATCGACGGCTGGCGTCTCGACGTCGCCAACGAGGTCGACCACCGGTTTTGGCGCGAGTTCCGCGACACGGTCAAGGCCGCCAAGCCGGATGCCTACATTTTGGGGGAAATTTGGCACGATTCGATACCTTGGCTGCAAGGCGACCAGTTCGACGCGGTCATGAACTATCCGCTCACGAACGCCGTCATCGACTTCTTCGCCGAAGGCACGATCGACGCCGCGAAGTTCGCGAACGCGATCGGGGCGCAGCTCGCCGCCTATCCGCAGCAGGTGACCGAAACGGCGTTCAACCTGCTCGGCAGCCACGACACCCCGCGCCTGCTCACGCGATGCGGCGGCGACGTCGGCCGGATGAAGCTGGCGACGCTGTTCAAGCTGACGTATCCCGGCACCCCGTGCGTCTATTACGGGGACGAGGTCGGCATGAGCGGCGACGGCGATCCGGGCTGCCGCGAATGCATGGCGTGGGAGGAGGAGAAGCAGGACCGGGAGCTGCTCCGGTTTTTCGCCGGCGCGATCCGCCTGCGCAAAAACCACGCCGCGCTGCGGAGCGCGGACATCCGCTTTTTGCAGGCGGAGCCGGGCAGCCGCACGCTCGTGTACGAGCGGCGCGCGGCGGACGGCGAGCGGTTCATCGTCGCGATGAACGCCGGAGGCGAGAGCGCGTCCGTGTCCGTCCCTGCCGCGGGCAGCTGGGCGGACGCCTTCACCGGCGAGCCGGCGCCGCTCGGCCGCGGGCGGCTGCAGGCGGAGCTGCCCGCGTTCGGCTACGCCGTCTGGCGACAGGCGTAGCCGCGGGCGGCTCGCGGAGCTGGCGGGGCTTGCGCCGGCAGCCGGTGGCGGGGCCACTCGCGCGAGGCTGCGCTAACGGTCGCGGCGGGACCGTTATTCGCGAAATTTCCCGCACTACGAGCGAATAGCGGCCCCTGGTGGCCGTTAATTCGTTCGAGTGTGAGCGAAAACGGCCGATCTTCCGAATTTAACGGTCGCGCGAGGCCGTTATTCGCGAAGTTTCCCGCACTACGAGCGAATAGCGGCCCCTGGTGGCCGTTAACTCGTTCGAGTACGAGCGAAAACGGCCGATCTTCCGATTTAACGGTCGCGCGAGGCCGTTATTTGCCAAATTTCCCGCACTACGAGCGAAAACGGCCGATCTTCCGATTTAACGGTCGCGCGAAGCCGTTATTCGCGAAATTTTTTCCCGCACTGTGAGCTCTTAGCGCCGCTCTTTCCACGTCCGCCTCGAACAAGTCCCCTTTCCCCGGCTCGCCCCTTCGCATTTGAACTTCATCATCGGCCCACCTCCGCCCTATTGGAAAAATTCGACACCTTCCGTTACTTCCTGCTCCTTCTCCCAAACCGATCCGAAAATAAATCCCGATTTGTAGTTACAATTACAGAAAAGCGGTCGAATCTCTGCTATATTAAGAGCATAGCTAAGCCGCTTGCGGATTTTTCGCAGCAGTTTCACCCATTACACCAGTGAAGGAGATGCCATCATGGTTCCTATGCCTCCCAACTTAGATAAGAAAGAAGGCAGCAAATTGGGCCGATTCACGATCGTGGATCTTTTGAAAGCAAGCGAGCAAGTCCGCACGGCAGCGGCCAAGTAATCCGGCCAAGCGCAAGCGCCACCGATCCGGCTAGCCCGGGTCTTTTTTTATCGCCGATTTACATTTTCAAAAACCGGGTCAATAATCAAAATATCCCGCGACAAAGGAGCCCGGTTTGCCTATGGATCATTACTTTGCGGTATGCGCTTTCGAGGCGTATCAGGAGCGTTATCTCGATTTTTTGCTCGAACATTATGCGGAGCTGAATTTGCCGTACGATTTTCCCGTTGCGCTCAGTTTTATCGGAAGTCCGATTTTGCTGGGTGCGGAGGCGATCGTCTGCTTCGACGGCGAGGACGAGCCGATCGCCGCGCTCGGCTGCATCCACGGCACGGGGGAAAACGACTATCGGGACGCGGAGATCGTTCAAGTTCAAACCGTTTTTATCGCGGAGCGCTATCGCAATACCCGGCTGTTCCTGCAAGGCTTGCAGTTTTTGACGCAACATCTCGCCCAGAAGGAGAGGCCCGTTTCGGAGATCCGCTTCTGGATTCCCGCGCAGGCGAAGCTTCAAAGGCTATGCGCCAAGCTCGGGCAACGGACCGCCTCGGTCGATACGCATCGGGGAACCCTGGAAGAGTATCGAACCGACTTTTCCTCGCTTTACCGCTATGCGATGAGGTTCCGGCACGAGTTGTATGACGGCGATTCGGACCGGTCCTGAAAGATGCATTCAAAAAATAGGAGGACGTTGGCTCCGAATGAAAATCAACTTTAAAGTTTGCCGGGATGCGCAGGACTTGGCGCAATTTTCCCAATATTTTATCCGAAACCGTGCGGATTTCAGCGGCAACTTCAACTTGGGAGAAGCTCTCCTCTATATTTTGCGAACCGTCCCGAATTCCCAGGTGGTGCTCGCGCGCGGCCACGACGGCCAAACGATCGGCTGGACCTATTATCGGTACCTGACCGCCGACGGGGAGCCTCATCCGCAAGGAGAAGTCGCGTTCGTGGACTCCGCGATCATTTCCGAGGGGTATCGCAAGAGCGGCGCTTTCGTAACGGGCTTCCGCTTTTTGGTCAACCATATCGTCTCCGAAAACGAAAACGTCCGCACGTTCCGGTTCCACGCCTTGGCGGATCGCCCCTATTTGAACCGGCTGTACGGCAAATTCGCCGACGTGATCGGCCAGGCGGACAGCTTGCTGGGCGTCGTGAACGTCTACTCCTCGGACGCGGAGCGGATGAGCGCTTTTTTCAATCGGTTGAGGTAGCGGCTTTGCGCTTGGAGCTCTTCGCTTCGGAGTTGGCGGTTGACTTCTGAAGCGCGCGGCTTCCGAAGCCTCCTGTGAATTTTTGGGGCTTTCCTTTTAAACGGTCATACCTTTTTCCTCATTCTCTATTTGCCACGGTCTTATCTTGGCGTTTCCTTTTCCAATTGCCGTAGAATGTGCAAAACAGATGCGGCCGTATGGGCGCGAACCCCAAGCTAGCTTGAAATCCCCGTGAGGTTTGCACTCCTTTCCGCGTGCCGGGGGCTGGCGGAAGTTTCGGAGGCAAGAGCCTTCAGAGATGCAAATCGCACAATTTTTTCACTAATGATCCCGAACTCTGGTGCGAACCCCAAGCGCACATGATTTTCCCGGGAGATTCGCACCTCTTGATATGACCGGGTTTCCGGCTTTTTATCATGAAAATACCCTTGTTTTAAGGTATAATAAAATGAGGTTCGCACTGAAGCGCTTGCAATCCCTTGCCGTTCAAGGGCTTTGCAGCCGCGCTGTCGCATCCCGTGCGGGGTGCGTGGATTGAAACTCAATTAAGGTGGAAATATCGACGCCGAGAAGCTCGTCGCATCCCGTGCGGGGTGCGTGGATTGAAACTATAAATCAATGGCATGGGAGCGAGCGAGGAAGCGTCGCATCCCGTGCGGGGTGCGTGGATTGAAACCAAAGCTTGTTGCTCAAGAGTTAAAAAAGGAAATCGTCGCATCCCGTGCGGGGTGCGTGGATTGAAACAGAGACTCCGTATAGGCGTTTGTGATGCGATGATCGTCGCATCCCGTGCGGGGTGCGTGGATTGAAACCCAAGACCGGTTCCGGCAAAGATCGCCGCACGACCCCGGTCGCATCCCGTGCGGGGTGCGTGGATTGAAACGATGCTTGTAACATAGGCGTGCGTCGTGTACATGTCGCATCCCGTGCGGGGTGCGTGGATTGAAACCGGCTTAAGGTACATGCTTTTCGTCTGTCCAAACAGTCGCATCCCGTATGGGGTGCGTGGATTGAAACCCTCAGCCTCCCTGATCAATCGGTCAATATACCAACGTGTCGCATCCCGTATGGGGTGCGTGGATTGAAACCCGTTCAGGTAATGGAAAATCATCATCGAACCCGTCGCATCCCGTGCGGGGTGCGTGGATTGAAACGCTTTGGTTGATACTTGCCTTTGCAATTGCATCTGGTCGCATCCCGGCGGGGTGCGTGGATTGAAACAGCATCCCGAGGTCGTCATTGATAAACGCCTCACGTCGCATCCCGTGCGGGATGCGTGGATTGAAACTGAACGTACTCTTTATATCAGCCATAGCCAGAACGTCGCATCCCGTATGGGGTGCGTGGATTGAAACCTCGTCGATTGATTTAAGCACCGCGGCGGAATCGTCGCATCCCATATGGGGTGCGTGAATTGAAACTTCCCTATAGATCAAGGTGAACGTGTGATGCTGAAGGGCATCCCGTGCGGGGTGCGTGGATTGAAACTCCTCTGAGCGTTTCTGTCTGATCGGAGCAGATCGTCTCATCCCGTGCTGGGGGGCGTGGATTGAAACCTTGACTGGCTTGTCCTCGCCGTGCTGTGCGGCCACCGCATCCCGAATGGGTACGTGGATTGAAACCACGAAGTATCGGGTAAACGTTGTACGGAATGTCCGTCGCCTCCCGTGCGGATGCTGTACTGAAACCCGTCTGCTGGATGGAGAACTTAGAGCCCAGTCAAGTGGTCCCATTCCACCTACACTGGTCTAAACTCAGCAGGTAGTTGGCATCTCCTTAATTCAATCACGCCCTATACAAAGTGCTTGCAATCAGTTCGCAGGTACTTGTCCAGAACTTAATGTAGCCAATCACGACAAGATTATCGTATGTTGGTTGTGGATTTTGGTTTTTCTCATTTCTAACCCTCAATAAAATATAGCCAATACCAGCTTATCCCCTTCCCCGCTTTACCAACTCTAGATCCCAATTTCCTATTCCTAAGGCAACCAAAGTAATAATTTGTAAAGTTTTGTGGTAAAATGTTGATATAAATAAATCTATGTTCCTATTTTTATATCGAAAGTTAGGTCGATGCGATGTTTTCTCATCTGGAAACGTTGACGCTACGAGCATCGTTTGTAGCCAAAAAAGAAGGAAGATTGCCTCCTTATTTAGGTTCAACGTTAAGAGGTATCATCGGGCATTGCATGCGGGATTTTGTCTGCCCGACGCCTAAAGTACTTTGTCATCAATGCAACATCAGGCATAGTTGTTCCTATGCCCAGACTTTTTGCTCCCCGGGAAATGAAGGCGGTGCCGTTAATCCTTTTGTTCTGCATCCGTTGGTCCGCGGCAAAACGGTTTGGCAGCCGGGGGATATTTGTTCGTTCGATCTGACTTTGATCGGAGAAGCAACTGGTCGGGCAGGGCTTCTTTTGGATACGTTCCAAGCCATGGGAGAACGGGGATGGGGCGCAGAACGACTTTCCTTCGCGCTGGAACAAGTAGTCGATCCGATTCGAGGCCGATTGATTTATTCCAGTGGAAAGACATGGATGCGAAATTTACAACCTATTTCTTTAAACTGTACGGAACGGCCGGCAACAGCTGCTCTGGTCCGCTTTGATACGCCTGTACGAATTCTGCTTAACCGCACTCTTTGCCATTCGTTGTCCTTTCCCGTACTTATTCAATCCATTGTTCGGAGAGTAGCTTTACTGTCTCAAGCTTACTCGCAGCACCTCGTTCACTGGGACGAAGAAGGGTTATTGAATGAGGCACGCAAAGTCAGGACGATCCAGCAAAATTGGCAGTTTGTCGATTTTGAACGGTACTCGATGAACCGTAAGGACAACAAGTTGAATTTGCCGGCCATTGAAGGATGGGCTTGCTATGAGGGAGATTTAACCCCTTTTACGCCGCTGCTTGAAGCCGGAACGCTACTGCATGCGGGTAAAAATTCGACCATTGGTTTCGGGCACTTTAGCGTTATCTACGATAAATAAAGCAATATGAAAGGAGCCTTTGAAAATGACAGCCAAGAAAAATACAATACCTAAAATCATTGGAAACTATGCGCATCTGGAAAGGTCGATCGTAAGTCAACTTCTACTAGAAACACCTGCTCATCCTCCAACGACAGGATCGTATCGCGAGTACATATGGAAAGAATTATTCGAGCAAGTCATTCCTCGCAAGTTCTGCATTGATCAAGGTGTATTTGTTCTGGACTCCAATGGCAATATTTCAGCAGAAGTTGATCTGGCAATCTACGACGAACAGTATACTCCCTATATTTTCAATTACGGAAAAATGAAGTTTATTCCGATCGAAGCTGTAGCTGTCGTTGTTCAATGTAAAAGCAACACTTTGAAGTTAGATGAACTAAAGAGCTGGTGTAAATCCATTGCAATGCTCAGTACTTGTAGTGAATCTGTAACCAGAATTTCAGGGGACTAATGTTTGAAAGCCCTGCTTCACAAAAAGCCACTCGGCCCATTCGTATTTTATGTTCGACCACGACCGAACAAATTTCTAAATCTACTTCTAATCTATTTGATATTATTATTAGCTTTGATACTGACTTCACCCTTCGAAAGACGATGCAGAATGAAAATAAGTCTTATGATTACTGGTTCAAAAAGTTAAACCACTATAAAATAACCAAAATAGACAAATACAATAATCAAAAACAAGCACAAGCCAAAAAAATTTCAGACCTCAAACTTACCGACAACAACCAAAAAGAACACGTTTTTCTAACCCTGATCTTTCAGCTAAATCAGCTCCTCATGCTGATAAACAATCCGATGCCGTTTCCTCACGCCGCTTATAAGCAAATGTTCGAGAAGCATCTAAAGAAGTCGTCACAGGAAGGTGAAATGTAGTCATGAGCGTGCTGGCAAAATTTGATCTCAGCGGCATCCAGGATTTTATTTTTGCTTCGAACAAACTGACTGAAATTAGCGGCGGCTCTCAGATCGTAAAGAAGACGCTGGCCTCGGACGGCGTCCTCGGACGCATGTTGCAACCTTATGGCGAAGACGCAAAACTCCAGTATTCCGGTGGTGGAAATGCAATTGTGCGCTTTAAAACATTGGAGGATGCTCAGAGAGTATCTCGCAACTTAAAGATTTGGCTGCTCCAACACGGGCGAGGATTGCGTCTTTGCAGCGGGTATTGCGAGTACGATGAGAAAACGCCTGCCAAGCTTGTTTTTCAGACATTACGGCAAAACGCGGAACGCGAGAAACAAACGGAACAGACGCCCCGACTTATGGGCTCATATTCTATCAATCGGTTGGACAATTTGACACAAGCCCCTATATGCATCAACAAAGAAAAACCTTATCTAGGCATGTCTGCTCAGCAGAGAAGCAAACGGGAAGAAGCCGATCAACGTTATTTTGAATTGAAGTTTCAGCTACCGGAACACGAGTCGTTTATTCGTGAATTCCAGCATTTCCGCAAGGAAGAAGACAAAAATTTTCTCGCAATTGTTCACATTGACGGAAATGGCATGGGAGAACTCGTAAAAAAACTGACCGAGGACTCCGAACTCTCTATGGACGAAGCCTTGAAGAAACTCTGCCAGTTGTCCGGCGAAATTAATAACTCCTATGAGAATGCGTTCCGTCAACTTATTCAATATGTTAAAGATCGCCAGTTGAAAACGGATCATACGAGCCCTAACCTCGTTCTGCCGATTCGACCGATCGTCATGGACGGCGACGACGTAACCTTTGTATGCGACGGTAAGTACGGATTGGAATATGCCGAGTACTTTATAAAGCACCTTAATGATCTCGACCCTTCGTTTGACGAGAACCATCTGACTGCAAGCGCCGGAGTGGCCATCGCTAAGATCACGTTTCCCTTTTCGAGAGCCTACGCCATCGCCGAGCAATGTTGCGAATATGCCAAACATGAAGGTCGATTACGGGATAAAGGTCAGAAAAGAGCTTCCTGGATCGATTTTCATCTTTGCAAAAGCGGTATCACCGGCGATTTGGATCAAACAAGGAAACAATATTTCGTCCCGTATAACGATCGCTTTTTGTCATTATGCTTTAGGCCCTGGTATATTCCCCGTCAGGGGGATTCAGAAGAATGCCGCGACCTGGCAATTTACGAGTTGAGTAACTTCAAGAAATTGACTGCCGAATTTGCGTGTTCGCCGAAAGTGTGGGCACGCTCCAAGCTGAAGGATTTGCACCATGTGATGAAATCCGGCAAAGAAGCAATCGGCCTTGAGCTTGAGTTCATTCGCTCGCGCTATCCGCAAGATTTTGAACGTCTGATCACGCTTCTTGGCGGAACCTGGGACTTGGCTGTTCAACATTACGGGACGTCGGAACCGTCCTACACGACGAAACTGTTTGACGCGCTCGAATTCATCGACTTTTGTTCCTGGCAGGAGGTTTCATCATGAAATTCGTATTGGAATTATTATCTCCGCTTTGTCCCGCAATCGGTGAAGGCTCCGCCGGTATCATCGATACAGAAGTTGCCGTAGACGAGTTTGGAATTCCCGAAATTCCGGCCAAAAGGTTAAAGGGTTGTCTGCTCGAATGTTTCGACGAACTGGCTCAATACGATGCTGAAATATTCAGCCAGAATGTTCGTGATCGGCTATTTGGTCGCAGCGGAACGTTACAGGGAAACGTTTTGATTAGAAACGGCCGCCCGAGCGGCTATGCGGAACTCGTGGATTGTCTCCGGCACCTTCGGAGCAATCCAACAACCGCTTCCTATTTCCATCCTGACGCTGTTCGCGACGTCTATACGTCGATAAGAACACAAACGGCCGTCGATCGTGGAACTGGAGCGGTCAAGCCGAAATCGTTGCGCTCTATTCGCGTCATTCAGCCAGTTTCTACTTTTGAGTTTGAAGTCTCTTTTTCCGGAGAGTATTCATTGGCAGATTTGGATATTTTGGAAACCTGTACAAATGTGCTGCGTCATATGGGATTGAACCGCACGCGAGGACTTGGTTGGGTAAAGTGCCGTCTGGATCGAACGATTCGGGAGAATGAAGATTCCGGCTTCTTTTCCACCGATAGACTGGATGAGTCGGAAACGTATGAATTGCCCCTAAATCTGATGCTGCAATCGCCCGTTATTTTTCGAGAAGGCTACGTTACCGGTACCGCTCTGCTCGGTTCGTTCGCTTCTCTTTACATTAAGGACCGGAAAAAGCAAAATCCCGCTTACGATCCGGAAAAGGACGAACTATTTGCCGATCTGTTTCTCCACGGCAAGGTAAGGTTTCGTAACGGGTACCCGTCCGTTTCGGACATTTCTCCGCAAAGGTCCCGCCCGAACGGTGCACATTGGAAACGTAAAAAAGACGATTACGATCACGTCTACATTATGGAACCTGCCTATGATAAAAATTCGAATCCGTCTTCTTCGGGTACGATGCAGGACGACCGGATGGCTACGGTTCCTCAAGGCTTTCATATCGCCAGTCCCGAGAATTCGTCTGTCGTATATTGGGTAAAGCAAGCGACAGAAATCCATTATCATCATCAGCGCCCAGCCCTAAAAAGCATCGGCCACGCTCTCGGACCGGAAAGCGAGATCGGCGGAGAACTGTTCGTCTATGAGGCGCTGCCTCGAAACAGCTTGTTCGCAGCCGGTCTGGAGGGCGAGGGGCGACTTCTGAATGTCTTAATCGATTTAGCCAAACGCTACGGCTGCCTGCTTCGCATGGGGCGAAGCGCAAACGTCCAGTACGGGCAAGTACGTCTGAAATTCGGTCAAATTGTCCGAACGAAGCCTCCGGAAATGATCCGGATTCAAAGTGGCCAAACTTTCGGTGTGCTACTCTCCTCGCCTTCCGTCGTGCCCAATTCCAACGGATACTGCGATTGCAAGGCGGAGACGTTTGCAACCGCGTATTTGCGTGAATTGGAGAAACAGCTTGCCGGACCTTTATCGATTGAACCGACCGGCTCGGTTTACTGCCGGTTTACGGAATACAGCGGCTACAATACGAAATGGCAGTTGCCGAAAGTGAGCCAGCCCGCATACGACGGGGGCAGCCTGTTCGTTTTTGTGAACCGTAGTTCTGTAGATGTCATGGTCCCGGCAAGAGGAACGCTGGGCCTTTATACGTCTGTCGGCTACGGTGAGTATGAGATTGATGTCCTGGCGCATAAGCGATTGATTGTTCGCGAGCCTATCTCCCGAACGGAAAACGAGATCCCTGAAGCTCTGCCGCTGACGGAGACAACACGTATGCTAATCTCTTCTGTACTAAAAACCGTTCTGTTTCGCCGATTGTCGGCCCAAGCAGCCCAAGATGCAGATGAATGGTTTGACAGTCATTTAACACACCGCGACAAGTTAAATCCGCACATCCGCAAGCGGTGGAAGTTATATCGCGAATGCCGGTCGAAGATGAACTATGAGACGCTGTACAATCAAGCTCGTAGCTTAGATGCAAAAAAACGCAAGAATTCCGTCTCGTTCAAGGATCTATTTCGCGCAGAACGAGTCACCGGCGAAACCGATCAAATTTTACAGGAACTATCCTTTCCCGCCCTGTTGGAATGGAAACCGGGCACGTACGAAGTGTTAACTTGCTACTACGATACTTTTTTTGCACTATTGAAGGTACGACTCAAACGGCAACAAAAGGAGGCACAACAAATTGGTTCCGCAAACTAAACGGCTTCCGGGCAATCGGATTACGCACCGTATATATTTGAGAGGAACGCTTGTTCTGAAGTCTCCCGCCATCGTCTCCGGCGGACAAGCCGTGCACAGCGATATCGATATTCTCCGGGATTTCCGCGGCAATCCATATATTCCCGGCAGTACGTTGGCGGGCGTCCTACGCAGCTTGTGCGCCCATGGCGTCAGCCTGGATCAAGAGGAGGAAGATATCGTTTCCGTGTTCGGACAATCCGTTGGACGCGATAGAATCTCTACACTCAGTTCCTTTATATTTTACGACGCCACAACAGCCGAGCCGATCTCTGTTTCATTTCGAGAAAGTGTGCGCCTGGGTCCCCATAAGACAGCGGTCCACGAAGCGAAACTGGACTACGAGGTCATCGATTGCGAAGCTGCTTTTACTTTTATGCTGGAAGCGGTTATCCGCGATGGTCAGTACCTGGCCGCACAAAAAAATATTGATCGTATGGTCCATGGCTTTCAAGACGGTCTTGTTCGGGTTGGCCGCAAAACCCGCCGAGGGTTCGGCATCCTTGCTTTAGAAGATGCTGCGTACCTGGAACTCGACATGAGCAAAAAAGAAGACCGAGAGTTATGGATTCATTTTGATTGGAGGCATGTTACGCAACCCTGGAGTCCCTCCAAATTTAATGTTTCCCTCGGGAACCGATTTACGACAATCCGAGTCCCGCTGAGAATTCCTCATTCGCTGCTCATTCGGACGTACGATACAAGTCTTAAAGACGACGACGATACCACTTCGGCCGAACAACTTACCCGCTCCGACTTCTTACCGGTCATTCCCGGCACCTCCTGGGCCGGCGCATTCCGATCCTACACCGAGGAACTGCGGAATCTGGAGCAGTTGAACGCTCTTGAGATCGACGATCTATTCGGACGGATCGCAAAGAACACCGGAGCAGAGGCGTTGGCGTCGCCGCTCGTATTTGAAGAGTCTGTCATCTATGGAGGCGAACTGGTCCGGCATGTAAGGGCGGCGATTGACCGGTTTCGGGGTGGAGCTGCAGACGGAGCTTTATTAACCGTTCGGCCTTTGTTGAACACATCCGGTTCAGCGCATACCGAGCTAACAATCCGTGTCGAGCACCGAAACGGTAATAACGACTACATAATCGGACTTGTTCTATTATGTATTGACGAACTGGCACGAGGGATGATTACGGTCGGTGGAGAAACGGCGATCGGCCGGGGAATTTTTACGGTAGATGGCGTTGATCCCGACGAGGAAGAACATCTCTCGGAGCAGGTAAATCATGCGGTCCGAATTGATGGAGGCCATCTGCCGGCAGATGCCTACCGGCAGGCGTTTATCGAGAAAATCCCGGTATGGAGGAGCGTGACGAAAGCTTGACCACGTTTAATATCCGAAAGCTTGAAGAAGCCGTTGATAACTTTCTCCAAAAAAAGACCAATCGCCGCCTATTTGCACTGGACTATCGGGACAACGGCGTCTTTTTCGGCAAGAACCGCGAATACCGTCTTCTCTTCCATGACGGCCAACCTTCCGACTGGAACGCAACCACAATGCTACGAATTTTTGACACGGAAAACGAGTTTTATGCGCTAAAAGTAGATTATGATTCGTTCATCGTTCGGGTGATAGAAGATGAAAACGAAACAAAACTACCACGGCTAAACGACATAGATGACAGTTTGTTGCATACGTTGCCGGATGGAATGGTTGTATTCGATGAATGCCATGAACTGTGGGGTACTTTTGCTGAAGATTCATCATTGGGCCAAGAGTGGCAACGATATACGGAAGCTCGAGGCAATTCCATTATGCTCCCGGTCAAACTGGACCGGAGCAGTCTCCCTGTTTATTCCAAAGTCCGGAATTATATCGAAGCTCGGAATGGCAGCATTAACGTGATCGATTCCCGTCTGTGCGGACTATATTACGTAGAAAACGGCGAAGAAAAGGCGGTGTAGTAACATGTCCCGATTCTCCAAAAAAGAAATTGCTAATTTCGCTCAAAATGATTCGCAATGGAAGATCGATCTCAACGAGTCGTTCGTCAATCCTTACACATTCATTCCGCTCGGGGACGAATGCACGCGGATGAATCCGGAACATGGTACTTTAAGCGGGTATATCGAATGCGAGTTGACACCTCATACCCCGTTGATCATCCCAAACACTTCCGGCCCTAAATCGGAAACTAATCCTTTTTATAATTTTTATGGATACCGAAACTTGGAGGCAGGACAAGACAAAGAAGAATACTACCCGCCTGTCGTCCCCGGCTCCGAAATTCGTGGCGCCATCCGCTCCGTTCACGAAGCCGCCACGAACTCCTGTATGAGTGTGGTCAATACTGACCCGGAAGATTATTTATTCCGCCGCTCAGGGATCCCTCGGAACAAGTTCGGGATATTGAAATTCATCGACGGGGATTGGGTATTGTTTAAAGCTGAAAAGAAGAAAGTTCGAAGTCACAAAAATCTATGGAATCGTTACTCGCAAGGTTCTCGAGTTGTCTTAAATAAAGAACAGGTAGAAGTAATCGGCTTGTTCGATAACTTGGGAACGAACCAACCGGAGTACTATTTGCATATTTCCAAATATATGCCCAAGAAAAAAAATGAATCCGTCTTTAAATTGACAAATCAAATTATTAGACGATTTTCGGACGATGACCTGTCCATTCGGAAACTTCATGAGCTGTTGAAGAACTATGAAGACAATGAGAAAAATGCGTCCGAACCAAGTTATCGTATTTACCTTGAGCGGCTAAAGGCTAAAGATGGGCAAGCTATTTGCGTTTACTATTATGATCCGAATGACTACAACGGTACGTATCTATTTGCCCCGTCATCGATTTCTAAAGATATGTTTTTGAACCAACCTTATCACATTCTGAAGGATAACGGCGGCTATCAACCTTGTGAGGACCCAGATTGCCTATGCCCATCCTGCTCTCTGTTCGGCATGGTCGGCAAAAAGGGATCAATGGGATCTCGCCTTCGGTTTACCGACGCCACAATTGTGAACCCGTTATTGAAACCCCAAGAATACTATAGGCCCGAACTTGAACTCACTTTAGCATCTCCCAAGCCCTCGGCAGCGGAGTTTTATCTGGAACGGCCGAATATGAAACACGACAAACGTCCAGCCGATCATTGGAATTACGATTACGCTGTGAGGTATGACCGCAAACTTAAAAATAAGGAAGTGATTCAATACGGAACAGCCATCCTAAGAGGGCGAAAATTTTACTGGCATGGTGTTCCAATAAAAAATGATAACAAGCAGGGCAAGAATTCGAAACTCACACATACGGTTCGCCCCGTAAAACCCGGAATCACATTTGCGTTTAAGGTATATTTTCACCACCTGACCGAACAGGAGTTGGCGAATTTGAAGTGGGTGTTGGAGTTGCGTAGCTCCGATAACGGAAATCATATGCATAAATTAGGCTACGCCAAACCGTTGGGCATGGGAAGCGTCAAAATTGCAGTCAAGCAAATCAAAACTCGCGATTCGCGAGAACTGCAGAGAAGAGGGAGCTTTGTATACCGGGCCTATGAACCGGGAAACCACTCTATCGAACCTAAAGTTCTCGAACGATTGCTCAAGGTGACCGATTTTAATTTTCCCGATAAACCTCTGGTCAGCTATCCAAAAGTACATGGGAGAAGAAATGAGGAAATTTACCAATGGTTTGCGGCTAATCAATCCTTGCGGATTCAAAACGGAAAAATCAAACATTCCTCGTTTCCTCCTGTCATTTTGGAGCAACTGCCGCATATCGATTCCGCTGATCAGAAATTGCACAAGTATATTCAAATCAATCCAAAGTAATATTTGGGAGTGCGAACCCCAAGCGCACATGATTTTCCCGGGAGATTCGCACCCCTTGATATGAATGGGATTTCGGCATTTTAGTATGAAAATCCACCTGTTTTCAGGTATAATAAAATGAGATTCGCACTGAAGCGCTTGCAAACCCTTGCCGCTCAAGGGCTCCGTATCGTCGCTGTCGCATCCCATACGGATGCGTGGATTGAAACTTGTTGTCGCGGGCATCTTTGATCAGCCCGCAAGTCGCATCCCATACGGATGCGTGGATTGAAACGAACGTCCGG
Source organism: Cohnella algarum (assembly GCF_016937515.1). Taxonomy (NCBI): domain Bacteria; kingdom Bacillati; phylum Bacillota; class Bacilli; order Caryophanales; family Paenibacillaceae; genus Cohnella; species Cohnella algarum. Next base: position 2,863,528 of record NZ_JAFHKM010000002.1, on the reverse strand, counting down.
AGGCTGTCACTAAACCAATCTCGACGTCGCATCCCATACGGATGCGTGGATTGAAACCTTTGGTTCTCTTTCCATTGGATCAAATCGTCGCGTCGCATCCCATACGGATGCGTGGATTGAAACGGAACGCTTGATACTATCCCTCAAGAGTACAAGGACAGTCGCATCCCATACGGATGCGTGGATTGAAACCAGTTCCTTACGGTAATCGTCCCGTTCTGCCTTAGTCGCATCCCATACGGATGCGTGGATTGAAACTCCAATTACCCTGGTAGCTATGTCTACGACTCCTGGTCGCATCCCATACGGATGCGTGGATTGAAACTCTTGCTTGCCGGAATTCTTCCAGCGTCATTGCGTTGTCGCATCCCATACGGATGCGTGGATTGAAACAGGTTGTGACCGATCTTGGCGAGACGATCGACATTTCGCATCCCATACGGATGCGTGGATTGAAACGTCATCCGGCTCTTTCTCTTTTGCTGACGCCGGCTGCGGTCGCATTCCATACGGGGTGCGTGGATTGAAATCGGAAGCGTTTCCGGTTTGGCGTTGATGTCGTCGGCGTCGCATCCATGCGAATGCGTGAATTGAAACAACAAGCATCAGTAAGATGTAGTTCCGTCGTTAAATCGAATGAATCCTATATGATTTAAATTAATCTACATCTACGCCCCAAAATAAAAAATGGAACGAAGCAGAATCACCCTCTGCCCATCCCATTGTTTTTTCCTCCCTATACCTTATGCCCCGTCCGGCTCCGAACTTTTTGCCATGTATACCCGGATCCTGTCCGCAAACGCCGGAAAGTCGTTCAAATGCTTCTCAATGATCGCCTGAACAATTCTGACCTCAATGTTGCGAAAACCGACCATCGCTTTCAGGTTGTTGCACAGTTCTTCCGAGATCACTTGCTCCCGCAGCAAAAAATCAAATGCCTCCTTGCTCGTTTGAGGCAATCCGAGCTTTTTTTCCGCCACCGTGTGCATGGCCAGATCGATACATGCCTCGCAGGCTCGTTGCAAATTCAGAATGATCGAGTCCTGCTTGGTCATATTCCCGAGGTTGGCCGGGTCTCCTGCATATTCTTCTTGAATTCGGGCGATGCACCGGTTAATGGTAGTCCACATCCCGCCCCATGCGCTGTCCCCCGTTCCGTTTTCAATTTGAGCCAAAATTTCAGAACGTTCTTCATTCAACAAAGCGTACGATTTTAACGCCACCATAAAAGCTTCCTGCCGGACAAAAGGCTCCCCATCGTACAGCATTTTCCCGGTCGTCACCACTTGTGCCTGAAAAACCGTGCTTGCCCTATAAAAATCAATCAGATCCACATCGCGTTTCAGCACATCTGCAAGCCGTTGGGCCATCATAAAACGTTCGTAGTCCGAACTTCTCCGGTGCGACAAATACGCGATGTCCACGTCACTATCGACGCGCATCCGCTCCTTTGCCGCCGATCCGAATAAAATGACCGCAAACGCTTCGCAATTTTCAACGAGAAACTGAACGATCTCCTGCGTTTGTTTCTTCGTCAGTTCCGTTTTCATCTTGCCTCCTATTGAACTTTGAACTTTTTTGGGGAAAATAGGATTGTCACCGCAAAAGCGAGTAATCGTCAGAACCTATAGAGCTTTTTTTCTATCATAACCTCTTTTTTGGCGGAAATATACGGCATCACAAGTGCGAACCCCAAGCGCACATGATTTTCCCGGGAGATTCGCACCCCTTGATATGACTGGGATTTCGGCATTTTATTATGAAAAACTACCCGTTTTCAAGTATAATAAAATGAGATTCGCACTGAAGCGCTTGCAAACCCTTGCCACTCAAGGGCTCCGCAGCCGCGCTGTCGCATCCCGTATGGGGTGCGTGGATTGAAACCGGCCCTACGATCGCATACAGGAGATCGTTGTAAGTCGCATCCCGTATGGGGTGCGTGGATTGAAACCCAACCCGTATCGGAGAAAATAATGAAATCCGGGTCGCATCCCGTATGGGGTGCGTGGATTGAAACTCGGACCCGCCTCCTCCCGATTGCGGTTTCGGTCGCATCCCGTATGGGGTGCGTGGATTGAAACGGTTCGGACGCAATCCGGGCCGGAAACATCCTCGTCGCATCCCGTATGGGGTGCGTGGATTGAAACTATTTTGCGGCCTATGACGAGTGCTACCGGTATTGGTCGCATCCCGTATGGGGTGCGTGGATTGAAACGTCCGCAAGCATGTCGGCAGCTCGCAAGCTGAAATGTCGCATCCCGTATGGGGTGCGTGGATTGAAACGCTCCGGAGAATCCGAGTGTCGAACAAGAAATCGGTCGCATCCCGTATGGGGTGCGTGGATTGAAACATAGGTACGGATTACGGTGTACCGCACGCCCTCGGTCGCATCCCGTATGGGGTGCGTGGATTGAAACCCGTACTTGTCTTTGAAAACGAATGTTCCCGGTGTGGTCGCATCCCGTATGGGGTGCGTGGATTGAAACTTACCCAAAGGAGGACAGATGAATGATTACCATCGTCGCATCCCGTATGGGGTGCGTGGATTGAAACCGGAAGAATCCAAGGCTTTCCGCTCTTTCCGTCCGTCGCATCCCGTATGGGGTGCGTGGATTGAAACTGCCAAGGTTCGAGGATGAATGGCTTACCGCGAAGGTCGCATCCCGTATGGGGTGCGTGGATTGAAACCATTTGCCGCTTAACGGCAATACGGTCACGAGAGGGTCGCATCCCGTATGGGGTGCGTGGATTGAAACATCTGCGGATTATCCTCCGTGGTGACGGGTTTGCGTCGCACCCCGTATGGGGTACGTGGATTGAAACAGCAAATCAAGCCACAGAGCCACTTTCAAGCGATCGCCGCATCCCGTACGAGAGACGCAAATTGAAACCCTGTCGCCCATCCGGTATTATCGGGAGTAGAATTAATTTTCTCCCCAAAGTGTAGGGAAGAGGAGGAAAATGATGTTTAAAACAATCGACCAAAAAAAACAAAAACTCGATTCCAAACGCCCTCTTCCCGTACATACGCTTAACAGTATCCGAGAGCATTTAATTGTAAATTGGACCTACAATTCAAATGCAATCGAAGGCAACACCCTGACTCTATCCGAAACCAAAGTCGCTCTTGAGGGTATAACGGTCGGCGGAAAAACGATCAAAGAACACCTCGAGGCCATCAACCACAAAGAAGCGATTCTCTATGTCGAAGAACTGGTTAGAAGCAACGAACCTTTCTCGGAATGGCAAATCAAAAGCATTCACGGCTTAATTCTAAAAGGCATCATGGATGATCAGGCCGGCGTTTACCGGAAACAAAATGTACTGATCAGCGGTGCAAAGCACATTCCGCCGGACTTTAGTCATGTCCCTTTTTTGATGGAGCAGTTGGCTCATTGGATGGTTTCGCAAAGCAAGTCCTTGCACGCTATTGAAAGAGCGGCCAGACTTCATAGTGAGTTTGTAAAAATTCATCCTTTTGTTGACGGGAACGGGAGAACGGCACGGCTGCTTTTAAATTTTGAACTGATGAAAAACGGATATCCCCCAATTGTCATTGAAAAGGAAAATCGTTTGGAGTACTATTCCGCTCTCGATGAAGCCCATACATCCGGAAATCCGGAAAATTTTGTCGCATTCATTTCGCAAAAAGTCGATCAAACCTTTGATTGGTACCTAAATCTACTCTGACTCCCCCAAAATGAAGTTAGGTATACCTTAGCATTGGTGCGAACCCCAAGCGCACATGTTTTTCCCGGGAGATTCGCACCCCTTGATATGCCTGGGTTTTCGGCTTTTTATCATGAAATTCCTCCTGTTTTGAAGTATAATAAAATGAGATTCGCACTAAAGCGCTTGCAAACCCTTGCTGCATAAGGGCTCTATTGCCGCGCTGTCGCATCCCATGTGAATGCGTGGATTGAAACATATTGGGGCTTGGGCACGGGCCGAAATTCTCCGATGTCGCATCCCATGTGAATGCGTGGATTGAAACCTGCAAGATTCCGGGGGTATCTTTTGGCAAGGTGTCGCATCCCATGTGAATGCGTGGATTGAAACGACGCAGCTCCTTAAACCGCTGTACCAGGCCGCGACCGTCGCATCCCATGTGAATGCGTGGATTGAAACTGCTCACCGCTCGGGGAGAGGGCTTCGGGATCACGTCGCATCCCATGTGAATGCGTGGATTGAAACGTCGGTATCAGGTGGAGGGTCGTCCGGGCCGCGCGTCGCATCCCATGTGAATGCGTGGATTGAAACATACCAGTCCGCGACCAAGACGAGGCAAAACAGTCGCATCCCATGTGAATGCGTGGATTGAAACTTGCTCCTCGGCCACTTGGTTCCACAAATCCCGGTCGCATCCCATGTGAATGCGTGGATTGAAACTCCGCCTTGATCGCTTCGGCGAGCGCTCGCGTCGAGTCGCATCCCATGTGAATGCGTGGATTGAAACCACCAAACATCGGGGTCATTGATCATGCTCCTCTCGTCGCATCCCATGTGAATGCGTGGATTGAAACTGCAATAACTCTTGAACCGTGATATCACTCATTGTCGCATCCCATGTGAATGCGTGGATTGAAACCAGTCGGCAATGAACAATTCCAGATTGTTCTTGGTCGCATCCCATGTGAATGCGTGGATTGAAACGACGAGACGTAATATCGATTAACTTTAACGCCACCCGTCGCATCCCATGTGAATGCGTGGATTGAAACTCGGCTTGGGTGCCGGACGGATATGGAACCGGCGACGTCGCATCCCATGTGAATGCGTGGATTGAAACAATACCACCAAATCGGCGGTGCTAGCGTTCCGCTCGGGTCGCATCCCATGTGAATGCGTGGATTGAAACAGGTCGGGCCCGATAAAGCGATTCCCCTTGAGCGATCGTCGCATCCCATGTGAATGCGTGGATTGAAACTCATTTTTTTTGGCTGTGCCATTTGCATCTGCGGCCAGTCGCATCCCATGTGAATGCGTGGATTGAAACCGGAGTTTGGGTCGATGATTTTCTCGGCAGGCTGACGTCGCATCCCATGTGAATGCGTGGATTGAAACTGTCCGGATGACCTCCTTGGTGACCCCAAACTCGTCGCATCCCATGTGAATGCGTGGATTGAAACTTGGCGGACCCAGCTAGTCCGTCATAGGCTTTGCGTCGCATCCCATGTGAATGCGTGGATTGAAACTTGGCGGACCCAGCTAGTCCGTCATAGGCTTTGCGTCGCATCCCATGTGAATGCGTGGATTGAAACGTGAAGGCCATAATCGATGTTTCCCCAATTTTGGGTCGCATCCCATGTGAATGCGTGGATTGAAACGGCAATGCCACGGTTTCCGGAACTGCTAGCCGAAGGTGTCGCATCCCATGTGGATGTGTGGATTGAAACACCTTCATTTCGCCCGTTGAAAAGTAACGACTTGTGTCGCATCCCATGTGGATGCGTGGATTGAAACATCAATGACTATGTTGTGCATGTCACAAAATTCAGTCGCATCCCATGTGGATGCGTGGATTGAAACTATTCGGCGTCGAAGGTTCCGAAAAAGCCCTTGAGTCGCATCCCATGTGGATGCGTGGATTGAAACATATAGTAGTTGGTCTCAAACCCGGCCGCTTTCAACGTCGCATCCCACACGGATGCGTGGATTGAAACCGCTGTTGACGTTTTGCCGTTGACTACGAGCGAAAGTCGCATCCCACACGGATGCGTGGATTGAAACTTCGAACTCGATCGGAGACGTTATGGACTTGTTATATGTCGCATCCCATGTGGATGCGTGGATTGAAACGCTGTTGGCATTCCGTAAGCGTCAAATAGCCCCCACCTAGCGGCGGGAGCTCAGTTCGACTAATCTGTTGTTACTTTTTACTTAATCGGCACTCAGCCGGTAGCTCGTGCGACCATGGCATGAAGGGTTCGAGCGCGTCGGCATCGAGCGGTCCAGAGATTTGCGGCAACTGCTCGAAGAGGTACTTTAAGTAGTTGAACGGGTGCAGACCATTCTCCTTGGCCGATTCGATCACGCTGTAGATTACCGCGCTAGCCTTCGCGCCGCGAGGCGTGTTGGCGAACAGCCAGTTTTTGCGCCCGATCACGAACGGTTTGATCGACCGCTCGCTCCGATTGTTGTCGAGCTCCAGCCGCCCATCTGACAGGAACGCAGTAAGCTTATCCCACTGATTCAAGCTGTAGGCGATCGCTTGACCGGACAGGCTCTTCGGCAAGGTTTTGGACCGTTGCTCCTTCAGCCATCCATGATAGGCGTTAAGCACCGGCAGGCTTTGCTCCTGCCTCTTCGCCTGTCGCTCTTCAGCGGAGACTTCGGCAAGGTCCCGTTCAATCGCATACAGCTGGTTACAGTAAGCCAGGCCCTGTCCTGCAACGGTTCCCAGCTTCCTCATCTCCGGCGGCCCTGCCTTCAGCGCCTCGTCGTACTTGCGCCGGGCATGTGCCCAACAACCGACGAGCTTCACGTCTGCCACCTTGTGGTACCCAGGGTACCCATCCACATGCAAATAGCCTTTGAATCCGGACAGGAAGTTGCGCGGATGTTCGCCGCCCCGCGTCCGTTGGTATTCGTAGAGTATTGCCGGCGGCACATCACGTCCGGTCCGATATAGCCACAGGTAGGACGTCGCTTCCGCGGACTTGCCTTCTTCGCGCAGCACCTGAAGCGTCGTCTCGTCGGCATGCAGCACTTCTTGCCGCAGCAGATACGCCTTCATGGCAGCAAACAGCGGAGACAGCCATTGCTCCGCACCATACATCATCCAGTTCGCCATCGTCTGGCGAGACAACGTATAGCCAAGACGCGCGAACTGCTGCTCTTGCCGGTACAGGGGCAAGCCATCCACATATTTCTGCGTCATGACGTAGGCCATGCTGGACGGCGAAGCCAAGCTTCCGGGATAGACGGGCCTCGGCATGGGCGCCGTGACGATGGGTGTCTGGATCTCATGACGCTCGCAGTGGCGGCAAGCATAGACTTGACGAATATGCCGCATGACCTTGACCTGCGGGGGCACCAGCGCGATCTCGCTGCGCATCTCAGTCGTCATCTCATGCAGCGAGCCGCCGCAGCAAGCACAGGACCGTTCGCCTTCCTCGAGTTTGTACACGACGGTCTCTACCGGCAGGTCGGAGAAGTCGTCTTCACGCTTGCCCGTCTGTTTGCGGCGCTCGTACGTGATCTTCTCTGTAGGTGGCTCTTGTCCGGCTGGTGTGGCCAGCACTTCGGCTTCGTTGAACAGATTCAGCTCCATCTGGTCCGGATTCGTCTTCTCGCTGGAAGTGCCGAAGCGCTTTTGCTGCGCCAGACGGAACTGTTCCTCGTACCACTTGAGCTTGGCCGATAGCTCGATATTTTGTTGTTCCAGCTTCGCATTTTGTTGCCGAAGCTCTTCGATCTGAGGCGATTCCGCTCGATTTTCCATATGGTATACTTCGGCACGGATGGGGGCAACGCCTGCCATAACATATGTCGAATTAAGTAAGGAATAGATTGCTAAATGACCGTAGCGGCGGTCACTTTCGGGTGAGCCTGCCGCTGGCTGAGCGAAAGTCCGTCCAGCAGCCAGCGGAGCTCGCGGGTCGTGACCGTGACCGGATCGCTGTGATCCCTGGGCCACTGGAACGTGCCGCGCTCGAGCCGGCGGTAGAACAGCCAGAAACCGTTGTGCTCCCAATACAAGATCTTTAACTTGTTCCGCTCGCGGTTGCAAAAGACGAACAAGCATGGAGAGAATGGATTCAGTCCGAGCCCCTCTTGGACAAGAGCAGCCAATCCGTCGATGGATTTACGTAAATCCGTGCTGCCACAAGCCAGAAATACCTGACGGCTGGTTAATTCGCTCAGCATATGACCTCCAAAGCCTGCACCACGTCGCGGAGCAAAGCGGGATTGAACCCGGCGTCAACCTCGATGACGGCTGCGCCGATTCGGATGCGAAGGCAAGCCGAAGGTGTGGCTTCCGGCTCGGGAGTAATATGAGCTTTGACGAAGGTGGCTGACTTGACAGCAGCAGGGGATGAACCGCTTAGTCTCTTCATCCATGTATAGAGCCCGCGACGATCCACCTGATTGGCTTTGCACCATCTTGCTGCTTTTTCTCCACTGGAACGGAAAGCGGCAATTCGTTCTTCCCATTTCTTCTGTACGTCTTCTCTGGCCATAAAAAATCCTCCCCCAATTGGACTATGAGGAGGATTATCTCACGGTTATTGCAAGGAACGAAGGTGGGGAGAGTTTGACGCTTACGGCATTCCAGATCAAGGCGACATAGCCTTCCCGTCGCATCCCATGTGGATGCGGGATTGAAACTCCCAGTCGGTAGCAGACATCGACAAAACCTACCGGTCGCATCCCATGTGGATGCGTGGATTGAAACAACACGGCGTAACAATTCAGGAGCGCCCGACCTCCGGTCGCATCCCATGTGGATGCGTGGATTGAAACTCGGGTGGAGCCGAGGATAGGCCGTTTTTCATTGTCGCATCCCATGTGGATGCGTGGATTGATCAGCGTTTTTCTCTTTTCTCGAAGTTCAGGCTCAATAGGCAAACGAGCGAAGAAGACAGAATAAGGAGATGCGCCCATGGCAGCTTCGAGTAAAGCATTAAGAACTTGCGAAAAAGGACACGAATACTATAAAAGCAGCGACTGCCCCACTTGCCCCATCTGCGAGCAAGAACGCAAACCCGAGTCCGGATTTCTTTCCCTTCTTTCCTCCCCAGCAAGACGGGCTTTGGAGCATGAGGGAATCATTTCGGTCCAACAACTTGCGAATTACAGCGAGAAAGAGATTTTGAAACTTCACGGCATGGGACCAGCATCTTTACCCAAGCTTCGGGACGCTCTAGGCGAACACGGGTTATCTTTCAAAACCATTGGCAGACCATGATCCGAACGATTTTCTAAAAGTCCGGTGATAAAGTCCGCGTAAGCAGGCTTTTATCACGGTTTTGTCGAATTAATATCGTAACACGACTATCGAAAGAGTGATTAGGTATGAAAGCCCGCAAGTCATCGGCTATCCAGCCTCAGATGTTCCAATTCGTGGATATGGATGAACTCGTGCCGAAAAAGCACATCCTGCGCCAACTGAACGAAGCGCTTGATTTTTCCATCGTTCATGATTGGGTGGCGCCTCTATATACGGAACGTACCGGCCGCCCGGCGGCTGACCCGGAGCGGATGGTTCGACTGATGCTGCTTTCGTATTTGTTCAACCATTCCGAACGGGAATTGTATCAACTGTTGCCCATGCATGCGGGCTATTTGTGGTTTTGCGGACTGGATTTCGAATCCGTCGTGCGCCCGGACTCATCGCGGCCGTCCCTGCCGGATCGGACGACCTTGGTGAAGACCCGGAAATTGTGGCGAACGCACGGTGTTTTTGAGAAGCTGATGAAACATGTCGTCGATCAGTGCATCGCCGCGGGACTGGTCCAACCCGATGTGCATGTCGGCGTCGACGGCACCCAGGTACGGGCCAACGCATCCATTCACAGCTTGAAAGAAATCACCCTGGCCCCGGTGGAGTCGATTGAAGACTATTTGGCTCGCATGGCCCGGCAAGATGAAGAGACCGGTGGTGTCGCCCATGATTCCGATGATGACCGACAGCCGCCCGCACCGCCCGCGCAAAAAGAGCGGCTGCTGGAAGACGAAGCGACGCATGAAGATTTTCATGGCAAAACGTTCTCGAACAAGACCCACCGCAGCGTAACGGATCCGGATGCCCGCTTGTACAAAAAGAGCAACGGTCAGGAAGCGCATTTGCGGTATTTGGTGCATGATGTGACGGATATCAAATCCGGCGTCATTCTGTCTACGCAAGCGAGCATCGCGTCCGGAACGGCTGAGCGTGAAACGAGCTTGCGGCAGCTCTTCGCGATCCGTTTTGCCCATCCGCAAATCCGGATTCGGACGCTTTCTGCCGATAAAGCCTACGGTACGACAGATTATCTGCAAGCGTTGTTCGAGCAAGGGATTGTTCCCCTGGTTTCGCTTCGCAACCTGACACTGGAAGATGTACCTGCTTGGAAACGTCAAACGAACGATCCGGAGAAACAACGCAAACGGCTGGCCAAAATCCGGGAAATCCAAATTCGAAACAAAGCCAAACGAATTCAGCTTATGGGTTCTTACCGTCATCTGCAAAAGTTGCGGACGCGGTGCGAGCATGTGTTTGCCGAAAGCAAAGTCGCGCATGGCCTGGGCCGCGCACGGAGCCGTGGATTGGACTGCATGCAAGAGCAGGCGGTGCTCACGGCCATCGTTCAAAATCTGAAAAGACTGTGCCGGTTTAAGAAAAAGCGACCACAAACCGGTGTTTTGGCATGTCCAAAACCGAAATCCGTGATGATGGAGGCAGTGTCGGACCTGCTCATTTCGGCGCTGGTTGGGTTGTTTTCCTCTTTTTTTATGCCGAAGAGACGGTTACAACTGACCTAAATCACCGGACTTCTAAAAAGGATATTACAACTAAGCCGCCAAACCATCGAGTTAGTCGCTCGCTCATGTATCGCCCTAATCTCGGTGCGAACCCCAAGCGCACATGATTTTCCTGGGAGATTCGCACCCCTTGATACGACTGGGTTTTTAGCGTTTTATCATGAAATTCACCTTGTTTTGAAGTATAATAAAATGAGATTCGCACTAAAGCGCTTGCAAGCCCTTACAGCACAAGGGCTTTGAAATCGCGCTGTCGCATCCCACACGGATGCGTGGATTGAAACATAGAGGGCCGCCGTCCCGATCCAGGGCGGCTAGTCGCATCCCACACGGATGCGTGGATTGAAACGAGATGTAATGGCCGGCCTTGTTTCCAGTCGATGTCGCATCCCACACGGATGCGTGGATTGAAACCCTTTCCCTCAGTTCGATCACCGCAAGCTCTGCGTCGCATCCCACACGGATGCGTGGATTGAAACCGGTTCGGCACATCGAACCACAGGGCGTCTTCGGTCGCATCCCACACGGATGCGTGGATTGAAACCAACGCCCCACCGGGTCGCGTCTACCGCCCGGGCGGTCGCATCCCACACGGATGCGTGGATTGAAACGGCAAAAATCTTGGACCTTGACGATGCTGAAACGTCGCATCCCACACGGATGCGTGGATTGAAACTTGTCCCTCTGCTGCTCGTCGTATCGTTTGTGTGTCGCATCCCACACGGATGCGTGGATTGAAACCTATGGCGGTGACGGTAACGTCATAGGGGATTGTCGCATCCCACACGGATGCGTGGATTGAAACCCTCAAGTACCATCTTGCAGTATTCGTACAACTCGTGTCGCATCCCACACGGATGCGTGGATTGAAACAGGACGACCGGATTACGGCCGTCGAGGATTTTGGTCGCATCCCACACGGATGCGTGGATTGAAACATCTGCCGATCGATGTCGGCCATAGCCTTGTTTAAGTCGCATCCCACACGGATGCGTGGATTGAAACCACGAGTCGGCCGCCGTAGGTGGACATCCCGCCCCGTCGCATCCCACACGGATGCGTGGACTGAAACTCCCCTTCGGCGTGACGACGAGGAATTTATCGTAGTCGCATCCCACACCATATGCTACGCATTCATAAGGTCTTTCCGGAAGCCGGCAATCGGGGCTTACCTCCGTAACTCTATCTTTCCCCGGATGGCATGCGGTGAGCAGCCAGTCTTCCTTAAAGGAGTCCAACACAACTCGAAATCCAATGTGGCCGCCGCGCGGCACATCGAATCCTCCGCCAACGCAAACAACCCACCGAATGTCTACGGAGGGTTGTTTCAGCGCGTATTCGGCGCAGAATTGGAGGAATCCAGCGGGAGCGATGACCATGTAGTGCATCCAGTACACTACATCGGGGAAATCCGGCCGGGGAGACGCCCATATGGTGTACCCAGTGCACTACATCAGGGAAATCCAGCCGGGGAGACGCCCATGTGGTGCACCCAGTACACTACATCGGGGAAATCCAACCGGGGAGACGCCCATGTGGTGCACCCAATGCACTACATCGGGGAAATCCAACCGGGGAGACGCCCATGTGGTGCACCCAGTACACTACATCGGGGAAATCCGGTCGGGTAGACGCCCATGTGGTGCACCCAGCGCACTACATCGGGGAAATCCGGTCGGGTAGACGCCCATGTGGTGCACCCAGCGCACTACATCGGGGAAATCCAACCGGGGAGACGCCCATGTGGTGCACCCAGCGCACTACATCAGGGAAATCCAGGCGGGGAGACGCCATGTGGTGCACCCAATGCACTACATCAAGGAAATCCGGCGCAATCGACAAAAGCCGACCAAACGGAGAAAATGCAAAAAACAAGGGGGCAGCCCCTCAAGCGGATCAAAATCCGCTCACGGGACGCCCCCCTGGACCGGCTCGCTGCTTACGCTGCGCCAACCTGACTATGCTGCGTCAACCTTGCTACGCGAGACGCCCCCGTTTACGCCGGGGTCCCTCCCATCCGAACGCGAATCCGGCAGCGCCAACTCTCAAAAAATCCGCTCGTTATACCCCAGCAGCCGCTTCCGCCGCGGGTTGGCGCGGTCGAGAATGTCCTGCGGCACCCGATAGCCCGCGTTGTCGTCGTGGCTCATGCGCGGCACGAGGAATTTTTTCCGATAGATGATCTGCTGCACGTAACGCGGCCGGTCGGTCCTGTTCGGCGCCCCGCGGTGCCAGAGCTGGCTGTTGAACACGAGGCAGTCGCCGGCGTTCACGAGCACCGATTCGGGACCGCGTCCCTTGTACATGCCGATCTCGTCGGCGAAGGCCAGGTGCTTGCCCGCCCGGTGCGAGCCGGGAACGATCTGCGTCGGGCCGAGATCTTCCGTAATGTCGTCCAGGTAATAGAGGGCGTTGCACAAGTAAACCGGCAGCTGAATGCGCGGATCCAGCTCGACGCCGTCCGGGAGCGGCAGGAACAGCGCTTCGTCGACGTGCCATTTGCTGACCGCGTTTTCCCGGATCGTCCGCATCCCGTTCATGCTGCTGAGCTGGCAGTCCGGGCCGATCACTTCCTCGATGAACTCGGAAACGCCGGGGTAGTCGACGAGCGACTCGAAAATTTCGCCCCTTTCGAACATCGGCCCCTGAAGCATGACTTCCGGCCCCTTGCCTTCGAACGCCTGCCGAATGCCTTCTTTGACGGCGGCGACCTGCTCGGCGTTCAACGCGTTTTTGAATACGACGTATCCGTCCCGGTGGAATTGCTCCAGTTCCTGCGCGTATCGTTCTACCGTCGTTTGCATCGTCCAAACACTCCTCAGAATTGGATTTAGTAGTACTGCTCAGCCACTTCCAATCATGCAACGAAGCCGGCGCGGTCACGCAAACTCGGACAACCCCTGTTCGCCCGCAATCCCGGACAATCCCTGTACGCCGGCCAGCCCGCTCAGTCCCCGTTTGCCAGCCAGCCCACTCAATCCCTGTACGCCGGCCAGCCCGCTCAATCCCCGTCCGCCAGCTAACCCGGACAATCCCTGTACGCCCGCTAACCCGCTCAATCCCTGTTCGCTTTACCAGCTAACCCGCTTAATCCCCGTTCGCCAGCCAGCCCACTCAGTCCCCGTTTGCCAGCCAGCCCACTCAATCCCTGTACGCCGGCCAGCCCGCTCAATCCCCGTCCGCCAGCTAACCCGCTCAATCCCTGTTCGCTTGCTGCGGGGTTCTCCTCTTTTTCATGCGGCTGCCGACAAGCGATTCGGTCGTCACGACGATTTTTTGCGGAATTTTAAAAGGGGGCAACTTATCCGAGCAATACGCCCAAATCCGCCGGCGCGCCTCTTTAAGGGGCAGTTCCTCCCGCAGCTTGACGGTCGCCGTCACCATCTGCCCGGTAATGGCGTTCGGCTCCGCGCTTACCGCGGCCTCCTCGATGAAATCGAGCTGCTGCAGCACGCTTTCCACCTCGGCCGGGTACACCTTCTCCCCGCCGATGTTGATGATTTCCGAGCGGCGCCCGAGGATGCGGATAAAGCCGCCCTCCGCAATCGCCTCGTCGCCCGTGCGCAGCCAGCCGTCCTCCGTGAACGGATCCGGCGCGTTCAAATACCCGAGCATGGCCGTCTCCGTCTTCACTTCCAGCATGCCGTCGACAATCCGGTACTGCGCGCTGTCCGATTCGATGGAAAAAAGGAGCGAGTCCCCGCCTTTGGACTTCGTCCGCAGGATGCCGAGCTCGGACATGCCGTACGCCTGAACCGTGCGCACATTCGGAAAAACGGCGTTCCAGGCGGCCAGGGTGCTCTCCGGCATCACTTCCGAGCCGTAGGAAACGACCTCCAGGCTCGATAAATCGAATTCCCGGTAAGCTCCGCTAATGAGCAGCAAATTCATGAACGTCGGGGATACCGGCAGCGCTTCGACCCGGTAACGCTCGATCACCCTGCAAACCTCGGCGGGGGAGCGGTCCTCCAATATGCACAGGCTGCCTCCGCTCGCCAGCGTCTGCAGCAGCGTGTTCATGCCGCCGATATGGTCGAACATCATAAACGGAATGGTCCGCCGCGGGCGCCCGGTTTTGCGGAACTTGCCGAGCAGCCGGTCGGCGTGGTGAACGGCGGCCTTGCTTTTCCCCGTCGATCCGGAGGAGAAAATGACCAGGCCCGGCGCGCCCTCCATCAGCAGCGACGCGAGCAGCGGATGGGAAATGCCGCCTTCCCGGTGCGGGCGTGCGACGATTCCCCCCTCGTCCGAACGAACTCGCGCTTCGGCCTCGCCGATCGCCAAATATTCGAGCTTTTTGGCCTCGACCAGCTGGGGATCGAGCGGCAGCACGATGTTTCCCCTTGCGAACAAGGCAAACAGCGCGGCGACCGCGTGCGGGGTATACGATTCCTCCAGCGAAACGACGCGCCGTTCGATGCCTTCGAGGCGCAGCTGCTCCGACAGGAGCGCGACGGCGTTCGCCAGCCAGTCGTACGAATACGCCGTCCCGCGCCATACGAATGCCGTCCGCGAGCCGAACTCCCCGAAGCGGTCAAACAGAAAGCTTCGATACATGGTCCACCTCCTCCGGCTTAGCCCGCTTCCGGCAGCCGCCCGAGCAAATACCCGACCAGGCTGTCCACCGTGCGGTAAGGGCTGTCGGACATTCCCGCCGCCGGCTCCGCTCCGTCGGACAAGGCGACGCCCAACCCGAGCTCGTCCTGGATCCCCTGCTCCACCGTGGCGAGCAGCGTTACCAGCCCGAGCGAGTCCAGATTGCCGTCGCGCCCGTAAAGCGGCGTTTGCAAGCCGAGCTCCACCGGAATGCGTCCGTTGTGGACCGAATTGATTTCCCGGCAGCTGTCGAGCACGATGCGGACGATCGCGTCCCGATGCCCGGCGTTACGGCCCGATCCTCGCCGTTCGAACGGCGGCACCGAAGCGTGATCCTTCCGGATGCGTTCGTACAGCCGATACTCCCGGCCGATCAGCGCCTCCAGCGACCGGCTAAGCGCGGCCAGGCGATCCGCCGCCTTCTCGCTTCCGCCCGAGCCCTGCAGCTTTTTGTGCACGGTCTCCCACTCTTCGATGATTTGCGAGAACTCCTCCAAATAACCGGCGTGGGCGGCGCCGAACGTCGCGGTCAACTCCCGCAGCAGGTCGCGGACAAAATAACGGCTCCACCGCATATCGAACAAAAAGGCGGAAATCGAGCGGAGCGAATCCTCCCCCTCGGTCCCGAGATGCAGCCGCTTGAGCAGCCGCAGCGACACCGCGTGGCCGAAATAATAGGCGCGCTCGCCCCGGACGACTTCCCTTCCGGCAAGGAACTCGTGCGCCTGCGTCGCCAGCGCCCGCAGCAGCGCCTCGTTGTACAAGGCGGGGGTCAGCTTCGTCTCCGCTTCGATGTCGATCGAGCCGTACGTGTATAGCCGGTCCTTGCGTTTCGCGCCCGCAAGCTCCGGAATCGCCTTGTTGCCCTTCCAGAAGTCGTCGAACGCCTTCAAGGACAGCGAGCCCTGGTAGCGGGCGGGAACCGGATCGTACACCTGCACCCGCTCTTCGCCGATGCCATGCACGCCGAGCCAATGATCGACCAGATAGAGCCGGGAATTCGGCTCGGTCAGCTTTTCGATGTACTTTGGATTCAAATAGTCGTCCGTGTAGGGGAGATAATAGCTTGTGCCCGTCGCGATGAACAGCTCGCCCCGGCTTGTGCGGCGCCGGATCTCGTCAAGGCCCTCCTCGAAGTCCGGAAACTCCGTTCTGCCCGTCATTTTCCAGACGGGATCGTCGTAGTCCAGCTTGTCGAAGTAAACCTTCACCAGTCCGGAACTCGAGCAGGCCGGCAAGCCGTATAACCGCGAGTTGGCGAGCAGGCTCAGGCTGCTTTCCGAGCCTTGCCCTCGCAGCACTTCGTGAATCAAAGGAAAATTGCACGGATAGTAGTAAGGAATGTCCATCAGCGGTTCAAAAGGCAGGGTCTGCATGGCTCCTCCTCTCCGGCGAGTAGGCCGTCGTCTCTTCCCAACGCTCCACCTTGTAATGAAGAACCAGATCGTTGTCGGCCCGGAAGGCCCGGTTGAGCAGCGCGCTTCCGTCGGCGGCCGTTTCGAACTTGCGGAAGCCTCGCGTAAACCGGAAGCGGTAGCCGGTTCCCCTTGGCACGAGAAAGCTGCCGGCATAACGGCCGTTCGCGCCGCGAACCAGCTTCATCCCCATGCCGCCGTAGATGCTTTCCGGCGGAGACGGCTCGGGCGGAATTTCCGCGATCATCGCTACCTGAACGAACTCGGACAGCTCCGCCTCGACGCGGTATTCGCGCGCGGTATGCAGGCCGTCCGCCTTCAGCGTCACGGTCGTCGCCCCAGGCTTTTTCGGAACGATCGTCCCGTCCCTTTCCACCTCCAGCACGTCGGGATCGGCAACCGCATAGTCGGCGTCCAGCAAGCTGAGCTCCAGTCCGTTGTCGTACCGGGCGATCGCGTTGATCCGCAGCCTTCGCTCGTTAAGCCCGACGCGGTCCCGGCCGTGAAGCTCGAGCGCGGCGATGCGTTCCGGACGCCGGCCGAACATAAACAGAAGAGGGAGGTGCGCCCTTTCGCCCCAATCCTTCTCCTGGTGCGCCGCCTCCGGCTTCACCAAATAACCGACGTCCTCCCCGCAGCGATAGCCCTCGGCCGTCAATTCGTCGACGACTTGCCGGACGTGCCGCGGCAAAAACAGCCCCTCCGCGTCTCCGATATCGAGCCAAAGCTTGAGCGGGCGCTTGCCCGGGTACGGGCGGTACAGCGTCTCCTCGCAAAGGTTCGGCTTGCCGGTCT
The DNA here is from genome assembly GCF_016937515.1 of Cohnella algarum. Classification (NCBI taxonomy): domain Bacteria; kingdom Bacillati; phylum Bacillota; class Bacilli; order Caryophanales; family Paenibacillaceae; genus Cohnella; species Cohnella algarum. The sequence continues at coordinate 2,846,255 of NZ_JAFHKM010000002.1, read as the reverse complement.
CGTCGAGCCAGGCTTTGACGAAATACGGCGACAGCATGATCAGCTTGCCGAACACGTCCGGATTGCGGAACCCGGTATGGTAGGTGGACAAGCCTCCCGCGGACGATCCGATCAGGCCGGTGTTGCCGGGGTCGGTCAACGTCCGGAACCGCCGGTCGATATAAGGCTTCAAATCGTGAATCAGAAAGTGTTCGTAGTCCAGCCCGGAGCAGGCGATATGGTCCGCCTCCTCGGCGGGAGCCTTGAAATGGTAGTATTCGTTGGAAGTGACCGGACGGACGTGGGCGATGGCGACGATGATGATTTCTTCGATGTTTCCGGCTTCGATGAGCCGGTCGGCCGCCTCGTGAATGTTCCAGGATTCCGTCCCCGGACGCGCCGGCGCGAACGCCCGCTGCCCGGCGTGCATGTACAGAACGGGGTAGCGCTTCTGTTCGCCCTCTTCGTATCCGGGCGGCAAATATACGAATATCCTCCTCTCGTTGTTCAATCTGCGAGCGTAAAAGCCGTCGATCGTTACGATTGCGGATTTACCCGGCAATGGCACCTCTCCTTTCCAGCAGGCTCACCTTTCCGGTTTGTCGTTAATCGGGCCTCCTTTCGGCGACCGGCAGCAGCCGGGGCGCCATGCGCGAAAAACGCTGCGGGAAACGCGAAAAACCCCGTGTCTCCAGGAGATCACGGGGTTGTCTCTGAAACCGTCATGCGTTCCAGCGAGCATGGCCCTCAGATTGTTGCGCGGTTTGAAAATGTTGTTTTCATTTTCATCATAGTATGGAATTTTTATTTTGTAAATATTGTATTTAAAATTAATTATTGACATATATTGAATATGTTGTAGAATAAACTCGAAAGTTAAATTTGAGGGCTCTGATTTTTTAAACCGCCCGGTTTAAAAACAACCCCGGTAACTCCCCCGCGGAGCTGCCGGGGTCTTTGCCTTTGAAAGGAGGAATAGGGATCATGTCCGGATGAGTTCTCCTCGGTTTTTTGAAAGCGTTTCAAATTCCGGTTGTTCTCTTCGGCTTCCTATCGACACCAATTTAAGAGAGGCGGGAACTTAATGTTAAAACCGTTCAAGAAGCTTTTTGCCGGCATTGCCCTGGCAGTCGCGCTGCTCATCGGATCGGTCGCTCCGGCGCTTCCGGCTCCAAGCGCATCCGCGGCCCCGGACACTTCGGTCACGAACAAGACGAATTTCAGCACGGACGTCATTTATCAAATTTTTACCGACCGGTTCGCCGACGGCAATCCGTCCAACAACCCGACCGGAGCGGCCTTCAGCTCGGGCTGCACGAACCTGAAGCTGTATTGCGGCGGAGACTGGCAAGGCATTACGGACAAAATCAATTCCGGCTACTTCACGAACATGGGCATTACGGCGCTGTGGATTTCCCAGCCGGTCGAGAACATTCACGCCGTCGTCAACTACTCCGGCGTCAACAACACCTCGTATCACGGATACTGGGCCCGCGACTTCAAAAAGACGAACCCGTACTACGGAACGTTCTCGGAGCTGCAGACGCTCATCGATACCGCCCATGCCCACGGCATTAAAATCGTCATCGACTTCGCGCCGAACCATACGTCGCCGGCGATGGAAACGAACACGTCGTTCGCGGAAAACGGCCGGCTGTACGACAACGGCACCCTGATCGGCGGCTATACGGGAGACACGAACGGCTATTTCCACCATAACGGCGGTTCGGATTTCTCCTCGCTGGAAAACGGCATTTACAAAAACCTGTACGACCTCGCCGACATCAACCACAACGTCGCCCAGATCGACGCCTATTTCAAGGATGCGATCAAAGTCTGGCTCGACATGGGCATCGACGGCATTCGCGTCGACGCGGTCAAGCATATGCCGCTCGGCTGGCAGAAGAGCTGGATGGCCTCGATTTACGGCTATGAGCCGGTGTTCACGTTCGGGGAATGGTTCCTCGGCACGAACGAGAACGACCCGAACAACGTTTATTTCGCCAACGAGTCCGGCATGAGCCTGCTCGATTTCCGCTTCGCCCAGAAGGTCCGCCAGGTGTTCCGGGACGGCACCGATACGATGTACGGGCTTGATTCGATGCTTTCCTCCACCGCTTCCGAATACGCCCAGGTTTCCGATCAGGTGACCTTCATCGACAACCATGACATGGAGCGGTTCAAATCGAGCTCGGTCAGCAACCGCAGACTCGAGCAGGCGCTGGCGCTTACGCTGACGTCGCGCGGCGTTCCGGCCATCTACTACGGAACGGAGCAGTACATGAGCGGCGGCACCGATCCGGACAACCGCGCGATGATGTCGTCCTTCTCGGAAACGACGACCGCCTTCAACGTCATCAAGGAGCTGGCCCCGCTGCGCAAGTCCAATCCGGCGATCGCTTACGGCACGACCCAGCAGCGCTGGATCAACAACGACGTCTACATTTACGAGCGGAAATTCGGCGACAGCGTCGCCGTCGTCGCCATCAACCGCAACTTGTCCAGCCCGGCTTCGATCAGCGGCCTGCTGACCTCCTTCCCGGCGGGAACCTACGCGGACGTTCTCGGCGGCCTGCTGAACGGCAACAGCATCACCGCGAGCGGCAGCGGCGCCGTCTCGACGTTCACGCTTGCGGCCGGCGCGGTCGCCGTTTGGGAATACGCGCCGGCTCAGACGACGCCGGTCGTCGGCCATGTCGGCCCGGTCATGGGCAAAGCCGGCAATACCGTCACGATCGACGGCAGAGGCTTCGGCTCGGCCAAGGGTACGGTCTTCTTCGGCACCAACGCCGTCACGGGCTCGAACATCCTGTCCTGGGAGGATACGCATATCGAAGCGATCGTGCCTTCCGTCGCCCCCGGCAAGTACAACGTCAAGGTTCGCACGGCGGCCTCGGTCGACAGCAACAATTACAACGGCTTCAACATCTTGACGGGAGAGCAGGTCACGGTTCGCTTCGTCGTGCAGAACGCCACGACCGCCTTGGGTGAAAACGTCTACCTGACGGGCAACGTCGCCGAGCTCGGCAACTGGACTCCCGCTTCGGCCGTCGGTCCGATGTTCAATCAGGTCATCCATGCGTACCCGACCTGGTACTACGACGTCAGCGTTCCGGCCAATACCGCGCTCGAGTTCAAATTTTTGAAGAAAAACGGCTCCGTCGTCACCTGGGAAAGCGGCTCGAACCATACGTTCACGACGCCGTCCAGCGGCACGGCCACCGTTACCGTCAACTGGCAGTAAGCCGAGCTTGATCGGACAGCGGCGCGGACCGGCCTCGCGAGAGCAAATTCGCGGGCCGTTCCGCCGCCGCCTTCTCGGCCGGCGAACGCAATCCTCAACGATAGTTGCGAATCGGCTTCAACAGCCAGACGGCCGCAACGCCGGAAACCAGCAGGCACAAGCCGACGGCTTCCAGCACCCGGGTCGCCCCCCACTCGTCCGCCAGCGCGGACGTGACGGCAAGCCCGAGCGTCGGCGCCACGTTCGTAATGGCGCCCATCGTGCCGTAAATTCTCCCCTGCATATCAAGTTCGACCTCCGAGCGCAAAATAATTTGGGTCAGCATCGTACAGAAAGCAAACATGATGCCGGCGGCCAAAATAAGCGGAAGCGCGGCCGGAGCGGCGGGCATGAAGGAAATCGCGACAAAAACGGGGCCGAGCGCGACCAGCCCGGTCATGACCCACCATCCCCTGCGTCCCAGCCGGGAACTGAAAGACAAGATCAGACCGGCGCCGATCATATAGCCGAGCGGGATGCACATTTCGATCAGGCCGAAGGCGATCGGCCCGGCTTTCCAGTCTTTGACGGCGACGACCTGGATGAGCATAAGGGAAGACATGAAGAAAAGGATCAGCAGCGGATTCAAAATGACGATCGACCGGATCAGCGCGTCCTTCCGGATGAACGCGAAGCCGCCGCTCCAATCCGCGAAAAACGGCGCCCTCTCCGCCGTCTTGCTGCCCGCGGAAGAAAAGGCCCCCGCGGCCAGCACGCAAATGCCCGACAGAAAAAACGTAACCGAGGTGAACAGCATCGCGGCGAAGCCGCCGAATGCGGCGACGGCCACCCCGGCCAGCGCCAGGCCCGATATCCGGGCGACATTGTCCGTCAAATGCACGGCGCTCGTCGCCTGCTGGATGCGTTCCTTGCCGGCCAGCTGCGTGACCGAGGCGTGGAACGCGGGACCCTGAAACAGGCTGGAGAACGCCGACAGCGTCACGAGCGCGAGCATAACCGGAAACGGCGCATGAAGATAAAACAGACAGACGGCGAGCGCGGCCGCGATGCCCGCCCGCAAAAAGTCGGACAGCAGCATCAGCTTGCGCCGGTCGACGCGGTCCGCCACGGTTCCGGCCAAGGTGCCGAACAGGATCGTCGTCGCCATGTAGCAGATTTGGACCGCGGCCATGAGCTTGGCGCTGCCCGTCGTTTGCAGCACCCACAAGCTTAACGCGATTCCGTTGAAGCAATCGCCGAACACCGAAATCGTATTGCCCGCCATGATCCACAGGAACGGCCGGTTTTTCCGGAGCGGGCGCTCCGAATCCGGCGCCGGCGCCGGCGTCATCCTTCGCAGTAACGGCTTCTTTTTCTCCAGCGGACGCGAAACTTCCACGAACGTCCCTCCTATCCCCGTTCAAGCTATTCTTTTTGCCTACCAGCCGGCTTCGCCCTTCCCCCTTTCCGCACCCGGCATCAGATCCATCCAATTGTCCACCTTGAACCGGACCTTGCAATCGCTGAACGCGGACAACCTGCGGAGCGGAGCGGGCCTGAAGCCGGCATCCGCCTCGTCCCGGCCGTATCCGCGCGTAATCATGAAGCGCAGATTAAAGCCTCTCGGCAGCCGCACCCGGCCCCCGTACAGCGCATCGCGAATTTTCGGCACCTCGAACGTCGCGTAAATGCGGGAATCGGGCGGCGTCGATTCGGGAACCTCGATTTCGATGTCCGCGTGCACGTAAGGGTCGAGCCGTTCCACGACCCGGCACTCTCGCCAAGCCTCCGCTTTTCCGTTGCGGTACCGGATCGTCGCCGCGCCCGGCGCTTTCGGCACGATCGTTCCGTCCGGCTTCACCTCGAGCACGTCGGGGCGGTCGACCTCGTACGTCCCCCGCAAATCGCTGAACGCGAGGCCGTTCGAAAGCTCGACCACCGCGTTCAGACATTCCGCCGCTCCCTCGATGCCGACCGTATCCGGCCCGTAAAGCGCTGCGCGAACGGGCTCGCCCTTTTTTCCGAAAAAGCGGATCAGCGGCAAATGGGCTCGCCCGCCCCAATCGGTCTCCGAGTGCGCCGCTTCCGGTTCGTGATAGAAATGGAACCTCTCGCCCTGCCCGATGCCCGCCTCCAGCCACTCCACGGCGACCTGGCGCACGTGGCGGGGCATGAAAAATCCTTCCGCTCCCCCGATGTCGATCCAAACTTGCTGCCCCGGGGCGATCGGATAGGGCCGGTACTGCCGCTTTTCCTCCAGCGTGAGCGGATCGACGTGGACAAAATAGGGGGACAGCGCCGCGATTTTGCCGAAAATACCGGGATTCCGCAGCCCGATCGTGTACGCGGAAATGCCCGCCGCGGACGCCCCGATCAGGGCGGTATGCTCCGGCTCCGGCTTCGTCCGAAACGTCCGGTCGATCAGCGGCTTCAGCTCATGGATCAAAAAATGCTCGTACGCTTCCCCCAGGCACCGGATCGGGTGAACGCACGAATCGTGAAAAAACTCGCTCGCCCCTCCTCGGCCACATGGTCGACGGCGACAAGCAGCACGCCCTCGATTCGCTCCTCTCCGATCAGCCGGTCCAGCACCTTGTGCATGTTCCACGATTCGCCGGACCTTTTTCTCGATTCGAACGCGTGCTGGCCGACATGCATGTAAACGGCCGGATACCGCTTGCTCGGGTCGCGATCATAACCGGGCGGCAAATAGACCCGGATTTCCCGGGCGTTGTTCAGTCTCGTCGCCCTCACGTCCGGGATGGAGACGATTCGCGAACCTCCGTCGGTCAAGAAATTCACCTCTTTCATTCGAAAATCGAATTCGAAAATTCGCATCTTGCCTTCAACTTATAACTTAACCGGTTAAGTTAATTTGATTATAAAAGGGGGAATTCTTCGCTGTCAACCCTAAGTTTGTAAAGAATTGACACCTGTCATTTCCCCCCATTATGATGTGAATACGAAATCGAAGGCGAGGAGAAGCCGTTGGCCAAAAAACCGACACTTCGCGACGTGGCCCGGGAAGCCGGCGTTTCCGTCGCTACCGTCAGCTATGTGCTGAACAACGTAACGAACCAGACGATCCCGCAGGAGACGCGCAACCGCGTCTACGAAGCGGCCGAAAAGCTGAACTATATCCAGAACCTGACCGCCCGTTCCCTGTCCGTCGGCCGGACGAACCTGCTCGGCGCGCTTCTTGTCGCCGAAGAGAGCGATCTCGTCTCCAAGCATATCAGCTACGGCAAATTCATCGACCGGCTCGAGAGGCTCAGCAACGACCGGAACTACCATCTGATGGTGTCCCGCATCGACCCGGGCAAGCCGAATTTCGCGATCATTGCCGAGCGCAAGCTGGACGGGGTCTTCGTCATCGACGCCAGCGAGGACTCCTTTTATGCCGTTTCCGAAAAATTTCCGTTCGGCTCGCCGGTCGTGCTGATCGACAGCATCGTCGACGATCCGCTGTTCCGGCACGTATCGCCCGATTTCGACGGGCTGTTCGAGCTTGCCGGCGAAATCGCGGGCAAAGGCCGCCCGTTCGCCGTCATCCACGAGCGTTACCATAACCGGACGATCGCCAAGGCAATTCGCGATGCGAGCGGACTCGGCGATGAGGCGATTCTGGCGGCGGACGGAGACGCCGGCGCGATCGAAGCCTTTATCGGCAAACACCGGGACAAGCCGCTCGTCGTGTTCAACGAATTTCTGGCCCTGCGCCTGATGAAGTTCGCCGACCCGGACGGCATGATCGTCGTGTGCACCTCCGATTGCCCGGAATATTTGCCGGAGCGGACCGGGAAAATCGTGCCGGATGCGGACAAGGCCCGCGCGGCGACGGACATCATGCACGCGCTGCTTCAGGAGCCGTACGACGCGGCCGGGCTTGGCGGCAAGCTGACGTTCCGGCTTCCTTGAAACGGACAGCGACCGGGCCGTCCGCCCGGTCGCGTCGATCGGCGTCCCCGTCTCCCGCCGCGGCCCTCCGCACGGCCAGCCGAGCGCTCCCGATCCGCGCTACCGGAGGACGACCGAGCTGTAGGGCGCAAGCCGGAGCGTCGTGCCGTCAAGGGCAGCCGTGTCCGTTTCGCCGCCCGTCTGCCGCTCGATTTTCTGAAAGCTGCCGTATAGCCCCGACGGCGCAAGCTCGGCCTCCTGCGGCTCGCCCGACATATTGTGCACGACGAGCACGCGGGAATCGCCCGTTTTGCGGATAAACGCGCCGAGCTTCGGGTTGCCGGTTTTATATTCGTCGATATCCCCGTCCCTCAGCTCGGGAAGCTCGTTGCGCCACCCGATCAGCGTCCGGTAATGACGCAGCAGCGACCGCTCGTCCCGCTCCTGCGCTTCGACGGAAACCGTCCCCGGCTTGCTGTATCGCGGCGTTTGCCAGGACGTCTGCCCCGGGCCGCCCTCCGCTCCCTCGTACCAAAGCATCGGCTCGCGGATCGCTTCGTCCGGCTTCATGCCGAGCATGCCGATCTCCTCGCCGTAGTACAGAAACGGGTTGCCCGGCAGCGTAAGCAGCACCGCCGCCGCCATCCTTGCCCGGTCCGCGTTTCCGCCGAGCACGCTCATGACGCGGTTCTGGTCGTGGTTGGCGAGAAAGACGGCGTCCGTGAACGCGCCGCCCGAGGCTTTGCCGTACGCCCCGTACACCCGCTTCAATCCGAACGCGACATCCGGGTCCCGTTCCCCTTGCGCCGCGTCGAGAATGCGTCCCGCCAGATCGAAGTTGAATCCGGAATCGAGCGCCCGATCGAGCAGCGGCGCGATCATCGACGTCGAGTCCCAAATCTCGCCGACCAGGTACGCATCCGGATTTGTTTCGCGAAGCCCCTTCCGGAACTCCTGCCACCACGCTTTGTTTTTCGCGGCGACCTCCTCCGAATGCACGGTCGAGGCGAAATCCCCGTAAATATGCTTGGCCGCGTCCAGCCGGAAGCCGTCGACGCCCTGCTCCAGCCAAAAACGGCCGATCTCGATCATTTCCTCGCGAACGGCCGGCTCGTCGAAATTCAGATCCGGCATCCCGCCCCAGAAAATGCCGAGGTACTTTTCGTTGCCGGCATCATGCCAGGGGCTTCCGGAAGAGGCCGCGTTGTCGGAAGGCGTCTTTTCGGCCGACGGGCGGATCGTATACCAGCTGCGGTAAGGGCTGTCGGGATCGGCCAGCGCCTCCTTGAACCACGGATGCTCGCTGCTCGTATGGTTGACGACGAGGTCCATAATGACCTTGATGCCCCGCGCGTGCGCCGCTTCGAGCAAATGGCGGAAATCCTCCAACGTCCCGTAATCGGAGTGAACGGCATAATAGTCCGTCACGTCGTAGCCGTGGTAGCTCGGCGAAGCGTTGATCGGCATGAGCCAGATGCCGCCGACGCCCAATTCGCCCAAATAGTCGAGCTTCTCGGCGACTCCGTTCAAATCCCCGATGCCGTCCCCGTCGCTGTCGTAAAACGATCGGACGAAAATTTCGTAGTAAACGGCGGAGGGCTGCTCGTCCGCCTCCCAGCCGGCCGCCGGCGCGAGCGACGACGCAGGCGAGGGCGATGCGGGCGACGGAGATTTGGATTCGCCCGATCCCGCGCCCGTTCCGGCCGAATCGGACCCCGGGGCCGCCGCTTCGCCGGACGCCGGAGCCGAAACGGCGGCAGGGGGAGAAGCGTCTCCTCCTCCCCCGGTACAGCCTGCCAGCAGGCCGATCAGAATCAGCCAGACGGCCGCTCGCCTCATCCTTTGGACGCCCCCGACGTAAGCCCCTGCACGAGAAAGCGCTGAAGGAAGATGAACAGCAGCGTAATCGGGATGGCGATCAGCACCGAGCCCGCGGCAAACAGCGTAAAATTGCTGTTCTGGTAGCTGTTGACGAGATCCCACATGCCGACGGCGAGCGTCCATTTCTCCTTCGTCCGCAGCACGAGGCGGGCGAAAATAAAGTCGACCCAGGCGCCGGTGAAGCTCGTCAGCGCAACGTAAGTCAGCATCGGACGGGACAGCGGAAGCATGATGCGGGTAAACACCTTGAAGTGGCTCGCTCCGTCAATCCGGGCCGCCTCGTCGAGACTGCGCGGAATCGTGTCGAAGAAGCCCTTGACGATGAAGCCGCCCAGCACCGCGCCGGCCGAATATACGATGACGAGCGCCGCGTGCGTATCCAGCAGCTTGAGCTGCAGCAAAATGATGTAAAGCGCGATCATGCTCATGAAGCTGGGGAACATGCCGAGCACGAGCATGACCGTAAGCGCCGACTTCCGGCCGCGAAAGCGGAAGCGCGACAGCGAATACATGCCGAGCGTGACCAGAATCGTGGAGAAAATCATCGACAGAGTCGCGATTTTGAGCGTGTTCAAATACCACGTCCCGTACGGGAACGACTTGTTCGTGAACAGCTCGCGGTAATGCTCGATCGTAAACTGGCTCGGCCACATGCTTTCGGCATACAGCGCGGCTCCCGGCCGCAGCGAGGAAAGCACGACCCACAGCACGGGATAGATCGAGACGACCGCGATGGCGATCAGGACGATGTAGCTGAGCGTCAGCCGGACTTTGCTTTTCCGCTTGTTCATTGGATCATGTCCTCCTCTTTAAACGACCGAGACCGCCGGAAATTCCAGATGGAGAACGAAGCGATCATCAGGAAAATGATAATGCCGATCGCCGAAGCGACGTTGAACTTGCTGTTGTCGAGCGTCAGCTTGTAGAGCCAGGTGACGAGCAGGTCGGTCGCCCCCGCAAACTGGTAGTCGCCCTTGATCGGACCGCCGTTCGTCAGCAGGAAAATGACGTTGAAGTTGTTGATGTTTCCCGCGAATTGCATAATAAGCACCGGAGTCGTCGCGAACAGGATGAACGGCATCGTAATGATGCGGAACTTTTGGAAGGGGCTGGCGCCGTCCACCTCGGCCGCTTCGTACAAATCCTTCGGGATCGCCGTCAGGACGCCGAGGATGAGCACCATGCTGACCGGAATGCCGAGCCACATGTTGACGACGATGACCGTCACCTTCGCCCAGAACGGATCGGTCAGCCACGGCAGGCCTTCGAGACCGAACGCCCGGAAATACTGGTTGATCGGGCCGAACTGGCCGTTGAACAGATTTTTCATGATCAGCAGCGAAATGAGCTGGGGCACCGCGTAAGGCAAAATGAAGATGGTGCGCCACAGCTTTTTGAACCGGATTCCCCGCTGTTCGATGAGCAAGGCGACGAGTACGCCGCCGAAATACGTTGTCACGGTCGCCACGACCGCCCACACGATCGTCCAGAGCAGCACGCCGAAAAACGTATTGCTCCAGCTTTTCAGAAACAGCAGGTCCTTGAACGTCTTGAAGCCGACCCAGTCGATGAGCTTGGCCGGAGGGATATGGTCAGGCGCCGAATAGTTCGTAAACGCCAGAAGTATCGTGAATATGATCGGCATGATCGTAAAAAACAGAACGCCGATGGCCGGAACGGACAGCATGTAATACGGAAAATATTTGCCCGACAGGCTTTGATAGGACTGTTTGAAGCTTTTCAGCTCGGCGCCCTCGTCCCGAAGCGCGCCCGTTCTATAGGCGTCTTGAACGTTCAACACGTACGCCGCGATAAACAAAAGGAAAACGAACACGACGATCAAGCCGTCGAGCATGAGAAAAATCGAGTGGTCGCCCGGCACCAGTTGCGTGGAATTGTTGACCTTCTCGAATCTCTGGGTCGTCTCTCCGAGCGTGACGAGACCCCAGATCGCGTCGCCCAGACGCGGAATCAAATAAATAAGGCCCAGCGCTTCGATCAGCAGCAAAACGATGCCTTTAATCCGCTGCCCGTTGTAAATTTGACCGAGCCCCTGCACCAGAATGGACAGTACGGTCGCGGTTGTACGATGCTGTTTCATGCCGTCCGGCTCCTTCCGTTAAAATGCGGGAATCACCCGCCGGAACTCGTGCCGGCGGGTGAACCGCGTTACGGTGACTTATTGCGTCGAAGCGATGCCTTCCTTGATTTGCTGAACCGCTTTGTCCAGCGTCGTCTTGACGTCCTTGCCTTCGTCCCAGATCTCGGTAATGCCCGCCGTGATCGGATTCCAGACGCTGCCCATTTCCGGAATGGCCGGCATCGTCGTCGAGTTCGCGAATTGCTCGAGGTACGCGATCGTGACGGCGTCGCCGCTTACCTTCGGATCTGCGGCCGCATCCTTGTTGGATGGAAGAATGCCGTTCAGCTCGAAGTTTTTCAGCTGCGCTTCCTTGCTGGAGAGGAACCGGGCGAACAGCTTGGCGGCGTTCGGATATTGCGAGAACGCGTTGACGTAGTAAGCTTTAACCCCGGAGAGCGAATTGAAGGTGTTGCCGTCGATCGTCGGCATCGGAGCGACGCCGAAATCGATGCCGGCATTCCGGTAATCGGTAAGCGCCCAAGGACCGTTGATGTCCATTGCCAGCGTGCCTGCGGTAAAGAGGCCTTTTTTGATATCGTAGTTGACGTCGCCCGTTTTGACCGGGAGAACTTCCTTTTGCAGCCTTTGCAGGAATTGTCCGCCTTTGACTGCGCCTTCGTTGTTCAGGCCGATATCGTCCTTGTTCGTGTTGTTGTCGCCGAACATGTAGCCGCCGGTCGTGCCGAGGAACGCAAAGTTGTAATAAAATTGCTGCAGTTCCCACATGATCGCGTATTTGTTGTTTTTCGGGTCGTTGAACGTTTTGGCGAATTCGATGATTTCCTCGAACGTCTTGGGAGCTTCCGGAATGAGCGCCTTGTTGTAGATGAGGGCGTACGTCTCGACCGTGTACGGGTAGCCGTAGATCACGTCTTCGAACGTAACGGCGTTAACCGCGTTTTCCTGGTTGCCGGTTTTCGTTTCTTCCTCGAAAACGTCGTTCGGCAAGACGAGGCCGGCGGTAGCCGCGCGCCCGATCTGATCGTGAGGGAACACGACGACGTCGGCGGCGATGCCGGCCGGACCGTCGGTCGTCAGCTTCGTCACCTGGTCGGTCGGCGGAACCTTTTCGAACTTGACCGGAACGCCGTATTGCGCTTCGAATTCCTTCGCCATTTCCTCGATGAAAATCCGCTGGTTTTCGTCTTCCCAAATCATAAGGCTCGCGCCCGGCTCCGGCGTAAGCTCCGGCGCCGCGGATTCGCTTGCATCGGGCGACGCGGACGGCGAAGACGATTCCGAAGCGGTGGCGGACGGAGACGCGGAAGCCGAAGGCTGGCTGTTGCCGTTGTTTCCTCCGCATGCCGCAAGAGCGAATACCATCGTACTCGCAAGCAAAATACCGATCCATTTCCTCATTTGACTTTCCCCTTCCGTGTTCGTTTTTCTTCATTGCACGCGCCTTTCTCATGTCGCGATCCCTTTTGCCGAAGGTGCGGTTTGCGAGCGGACCGGAATTTGCGCGATCAAGGAGCTCGCCCCCTTCAGTGCAAACGTTTGTCCAAATGGGCCTTAAAGACCGTCGATTCTCCCGCAAATACCGGCAATAGCCGTCGGTTCAGGAAATCCTCATGATGAAAGCGCTGTATTCACATCCTCATCATACAACATGCCGAAACGCTTGTAAAAACGTTTGCACAGATCATATCCGGTATTTTCCCCAAAAAACCTGCTGTTTTTCTCCCGAAAACGCCGTTTTACAGTAAATGGCTCGTTTTTTCGGCTTCAAGAATCCGTTTTCAACGTTTTGTATTTACATTGAAACCGCTTTGCTTTAACATTAGGGATGTCTTGTTCAAACGATTGCAGAAAGGTGAAATCGGCATGGTCACCATCAAAGATATCGCAAAGCTCGCCGGCGTTTCGCCCTCGACGGTATCGCGGGTCGTCTCGAACCATCCGCGCATCAGCATCGAAACGTCGCGCAAAGTCAAAAAAATTATGGAAGAGCTCGGCTACCACCCCAATGTGATGGCCAAGAGCCTCGTCTCCAAAACGACGCACACGCTCGGCATCATGCTGCCGAGGCCCGCGGAGGAGCTGTTCCGCAACGATTTTTTCGGCGAGCTGCTGCGCGGCGTCGTCACCCAGGCGACGCGCATGGGCTATGATTTGCTCATGACGACGGCCACTTCCGACCAGGACGAGGTCGGAACGATTTCCCGGCTCGTCCGGGGGCGCCGGGTGGACGGAATCGTCCTGCTCAGCTCGCGCCGGGACGATCCGATCATCTCGTTTTTGCAGGAGGAGTCGTTTCCGTTCGTGCTGATCGGACGCAGCGAAGCGTACGCCGACGCGCTGATGGTCGACAACAACAACGTGCTCGCCGCGTACGACGCGACCCGGCATCTGATCGCCCAAGGCCACGAGCGCATCGGCTTCGTCAGCGGACCGCCGAACCTTACGCTGTCCCACGACCGGCTGAAAGGCTATGAAAAGGCGCTGGCCGAATCGGGGCTGGCCGCGCGCCCCGACTGGATCGTCGAGGGCGAGTTTTTGCAGGAGAGCGGGTTTCGGGCGATGTCGTTCGTCATGGGCTTGCCGGAGCGCCCGACCGCGCTTGTCGTCATCGACGACAACGTCGCCTTCGGCGTCATGAGGGGGCTGTCCGAGCTCGGCTATCGCGTGCCGGACGATATTTGCGTCGTCGGCTTCAACAACATTCCGCTGGCGGAGCTCGCTTCGCCGCCGCTCAGCTCGATCGATATCGGCACCTATCAGCTCGGCTATACCGCCGTTCAGGCGCTGCTGCGTCGCGTGCAGGGAGAGCCGTCGCTGCAAAATCCGGTCATCATCCCGCACCGGCTCGTCGTTCGCGATTCGTCCATCAATCCCGCGTTAAAAAGGAGCTGAACCGACATGTCCAACAAACCTTATCTGATCGACGCCATCGTCGGCAACGGCCGGATGCTCGGTTCGCTGGGGCGGACCGGCCGGCTGTACCGCCTGTGGTGGCCCCATATCGACCATCCCCAGCACGTAGATGCGATTCGGACCGGCATCCGGCTTTCCGGAGCCGATTCCGCCGCGACCTGGTTCGACGATGCCGCGGACGGCTGGGAGCATCGAATCGCCTACGAACCCGGCACCAATATCGTCCGGACCGAGGCGAGCCGCAACGGCTTCCCTCTCTCCGTCCTGCAGCGGGATTTTTCGCTTCCCGAAGGAGACGTTCACGTGCGCCATTATACGTTCACGAACGAGACGGCCGGCGAGGTCTCGTTCCGTTTCGTCTGGTATTCTTCTTTTCACGTCAACGAAAGCCCCTTGTACAACACGACGACGTTCCGCGAAGACGCGGATGCGATCGTTCACTTCCATAAGCGGTCTTTTTTTGCCGTCTCGGGCGCAAACGTTTGCGCGGAATTTCAATGCGGTTCCGCCTGGGAAGCGGCGGTTCGCGGAGAGTTGAACGGCAACGCGATCGACATGCGGCCGGACGGGGCGATGGCTTGGGATTTGAAGCTGAAAGGCGGCGAAAGCGCCACTCTTCCAGTCTACATCGCGGCGGGAACGACGATGCCGGAGGCGCTGCTGCGGCTGGCGGAGACGAAGGAAAGGCCGGTTTCGCAATGGCTGGAGGCGACCCGCATCTACTGGCACTCCGAGCTGCGCGGGGCGCGGCCGTGCCCGGGCGGCGACAGGGCGCTTGCGGAGCTGTACGAACGGTCCGTTCTCATGTTCAAGCTGATGTCCGACTCGCAGACCGGCAGCCTGCTTGCCGCTCCCGAGGCGGACGAGAGCTTTTCCCGCTGCGGCGGCTATTCGTTCTGCTGGGGGCGCGACGCGGCGTTCATCACGACGGCGCTCGACCGGACCGGGCTGACGGAAGCGTCCCGGCGCTTCTACGAATGGACGCTGAGCGCGCAGGAGGCGGACGGGTCCTGGCAGCAGCGCCATTACCACGACGGCAGCCTCGCTCCCTCGTGGGGACTGCAGATCGACGAAGGCGGCTCCATTGTCTGGGGGATGTGGCAGCATTACGCCGCAACCGGCGACGAAAGCTTCGCCCGCCGCATGTGGCCGACCGTGGCCAAGGGCGCGGCGTTTCTCGCCGGCTTCGTCGACCCGGACACCGGCCTTCCGAAGCCGAGCGTCGACCTGTGGGAGGAGCGCGACGCCGAGCACACGTATTCGGCGGCCGCCGTCTCCGCGGGGCTGCGCGCCGCGTCCTCGTTCGCCCGGCTGATGGGGGACGACGATTCGGCCGCGGCCTGGGAGCGGATGGCGGACCGCATCGCCGAAGCGATCGAGAACGATTGCTGGAACGAGGCGGAAGGCAGCTTTTACCGCGGGCTTCATCTGAAGGTCGGCCGCGAGGAGTACGAGCGCGCCGTCGCCCGCGGCGCGGAAGGCGGCGTCGAGCATACGGCAAAGGGCTATCCCGTATACCGGCTGAAATACGATCCGACGGTCGACATCAGCTTGCTCGGCGTCTCGACCCCGTTCGGCGTGCTGCCTCCGGAGCACGACTACATGCGGCGGCAGGCCGATGCGATCGAGCGCAAGCTGACCTCGCCCGTCGTCGGAGGGATCAAACGGTATGAGAACGATCCATACATCGGGGGCAATCCGTGGATTTTGACGACGTTGTGGCTCGCCCACTACCGGACCGAGATCGGACAATACGAGGAGGCGCGCAAGCTGCTGCGCTGGGCGATCGATCACCGCACCGAAACCGGCCTGCTGCCCGAACAGGTTGACAAAGCCAGCGGAGCTCCGGCATGGATCGTCCCCCTCACCTGGTCGCACGCCATGTTCGTTCTGGCGGTCGACAAGCTCGCCGCCGCCGGCGAGCTTGCGGAGGTCGGCGAGACGTCCAGGGCGGGATATCCGGCCGACGCCTGAATCAAGCCGCGCGCCGCCCGCTTCCGGGTCAGACGTCCAACGAGGCTTCCGGAAACGGCGGCGTGCGGTCGCTTTTGTACATTTGAAAGCCGTTTTTGCCCTTCTTCTTGACGTCATACATGGCGGCGTCGGCATGGTCCATCAACTGCCCGGCGGTGTCCCCGTCCTGCGGAAAAACGGCGATGCCGATGCTGGCCGAAGCCTGTACGCCGTATACGATCCCCTCGGGAATCCGATGCATAGCCTGGACGATCCGGTCGGCCAGGTCCGCCATTTCCTCCCCCAGCCGCTCTCCCCGGCAGATTACGGCGAATTCGTCCCCGCCTATGCGGGCGAGCATGGCCTGGCTTCCGCTCAGGCAGCCCTGGATCCGTTCCGTCGCCTGTCTCAGAAAAAGATCGCCTTGCGTATGGCCGAACGCGTCGTTTATTTTTTTGAACCCGTCCATATCGACGATCATGACGCCGAACGGCTTGCCCGTTTCCCGGCTCGATCGAATTTCCTCTTCCAACGTTTTGTTGAACATTCTCCGGTTCGGCAGCTTCGTCAGCTCGTCGTGATAGGCCAGGTAACGAATCTGCTCGACCGCCCGTTTTTCGCTCGTAATATCCTTGATGACGATAAAGCTTCGCACCTCCTCCCCGTCCAGTTCGACCCGAACGGGAATTCGCGTCACCTGAAGCTCGCGCCGCTGTCCTTTGGCGTCGAGAAACGGCATCTCGCAAGGACGCTGTTCGGGAGCGCGCAACGAAAGCAAAAACAGCTTTTTCGTTTTCCGCCGGACTTCCGGCGGCACGCGGTCAAGCACGGAGGAAAGCGGCTTGCCTCGCAATTGCCGGCTTTCCATGCCCGTGATGGAAGCGGCCGAAGCGTTCAATCCGACGATTTTATACTGGCTGTCGATCAGAACGATTCCGTCCCGGCTGTTCTCGTACAACGATTTATAGGCATTTTCTCCGGCGTCTGCCGTTTTCGAATCTCGCGTTCTTTGCAGCACGTACATGCCCAGCAGCGAAAGCAGCCACACCAGAACCAATGCCGCCATGAAATGGCTGACGTTCAGCGCGGCGGGCACCATCATATAACCTAAAATGGCTGCGGCGATCGCCCCTTTGGCAAGCCTGGGAAAAATGCAGCTGACCCCTGCGATGGCGACGACGGCCGTAATCGCGACGATCGCGATGAGATTGGGATCGTAGACCTCCATAAGCCAAGGGGCGGCCAAGCCGTTGTAATGCATCGACGACAACCCTGCGGCCAGCAGCGTCGTCCCCGCCATGCATTGGCGCAGGTTCAGGCTTTTTTCGTCCATGATCCAGCTGGCCATCAGCACGGCCGTGACGACGGCGATCAGCGCCACCAGAACCGAAGTTAAAGCGAAAAGAAACGGAAACGTCCGGGAAACGTCGATCATTTCCGAGAAAAAATCCGTCCCGATGCCGAAAACGACGGTCACCGCCGCCTGAACCGCGGCGAGCCGCCCTTTTTCCCCTTTCGAAAGCCCGATCTTGCCCGCGAAGCTCAGGCAGGCATATAAATTCACGGCTGCGAGCGCGTAGACGATCATTACCGTTACGATTGAATTTCCTCCAAAAGCAAACATATCCTTACCTCTTTCGTTTCGTTGCCTGAAATTTCGGGACGAACGACCCATTGCCGGCCCCGAATATCGCTCATTCAAGTATAGCCGTTTGAACTGTACAGAAACTGAACGCTCGATTTCGATCTGAAAAAAAGCCCCGAAAACCGCGCTGCGGCTCGGAGCTTCCTGGGCTTTTTTTGCAAATTCCAAGGCTTTAGTACACCTTGTCCGTCGTATAGAGAGCGGCATCCTTGATCATTTGGAAATCTTGCTTGCCGGCTTTGAGTCCGGCGTCGACCGTCGTATCGATCGTCACCCATTGGCCGTCCAGAAACACTTGATTCCAGGCATGGTACTCGGTTACGTACGTCGTTTTGCCCGTCACCAGCTTCGTCGGGATATCGAGCGCGCGCAGCATGCCGGCCGTCAAGGCGGCGTAGCCGTAGCAGATATCCTTGTTGCTGGCGAACGTGCGGTCGATTTGCGGCAGGTAATCCGGCGTGGCTGCGGCCGCGAGCTCTTTGTCGTACTTGACGTTGTCGATTACGTATCGGTAAACGGCGGCCACCTTTTCGGCGTCCGTCTTTTTGTTCTGCGTCAGTTCCTTCGCCTTTTGAACGGCGATGCTGTTCGGCGTCCAATCGATGTTCTGTACCTGGTTCA
The DNA here is from genome assembly GCF_016937515.1 of Cohnella algarum. Classification (NCBI taxonomy): domain Bacteria; kingdom Bacillati; phylum Bacillota; class Bacilli; order Caryophanales; family Paenibacillaceae; genus Cohnella; species Cohnella algarum. Next base: position 2,828,039 of record NZ_JAFHKM010000002.1, on the reverse strand, counting down.
AATAAACGGCCGTGCCGTCCTGCAAAGCGAGCGTCAGCGTTGCCTTGTCCACGACTTTGTACTGATTGCCGCTGACGTTTTCCAGAATCGTCACCGTGTAGTCGCCGTTGCCCAACTGCAGAGGGAACCATTCGACAGGCTTGTCCGCTCTGAGCGTATAGGTATATTTTCCGGTGTCCTTGACGATCATGGCCTTCGTTTTGACGTCGGCTTTGACTGCATAGCGCACGCCGACCGCCCCGGTATCCAGCTTTGTCGTGTCCAGCCATTCCGCGCCGGTTTCGTTGGCGGCGTAGGCTGCGGCGCCAAACAACATGGTAAACAATATAACGATCGCGGCGGTCGCGAACGCGAGCTTGCGCATTCGTAAAACTCCCTTCGGCGGCCAGGCTGCCATCTCGCTAGGAGGAAGGCCCTATGGCTTTGCGTCCCTGCCTTTCGACAGGTATGCCATTATCGGTAAAGTTTTCAGAGGCTTCGAAAAAACAAAAAAAGCCATGTCGTTCGGCAACTGGCTGCCATCTCGCTCGGAGGAAGGCCCTGTAGCTTTGCGTCCCTGCCTTTCGACAGGTTTGCCGTTATCGTGATAAGCTTTTACATAAAAATTATACCATTATTTGTCGAAATAGAAAAGCAGTTTTTAATCCGCCGTCGCGGCGGAATCGGTTATTTTGGCGTGAACGATCAGACGATGCGTGGGGTTGACGAGCGGATCGCACGTAATGAGCGTCAAAATGCGGTCCGTTCCGTTCGGCTCCAGCACGGAAAGCTCCGTCGGCTCCACGATTTTGATTTCGTAAACCGTGTAGCTGTAGCTGCCCTCGCTTGTCTTGACGTCGATCTTGTCGCCGATTTCCACTTCGTCGAGCCGGTTGAACAAGCGGCCCTTCGTTCTGGCTCTATGCGCGGCGACGGCGGCATTGCCGACCTCTCCCAGCGCGGCCGTCTCTGTCATGTGCGCCGCGGCGTGCTTCATGTTCTGCTTGGTGGCCCCTTCGAGCACCGGCAGCTTGACGTCGATTTTGTCGATCGTCAGGATGGCGAGCGGCCGTTCGTCCTCCGCGTACGCGGCAAACGGGTCGGGCTCCTCCGGTTCTTCTTCCTGCGCGCTTTGTTCCAATAGCGCGTTCACTTTCGCCAAGCCGTTCTTTAGCGTAGATACGGAAGACGACAGCCGATCGTCGGCTTCGGCCAGCTCCCGCTCCGCGGCAGCCAGCAACTGCGCCTGCTTCCGGTCCTGAACCCACTCGTTCAGATGCGGGTAGCAGATCAGAAAAACGCCCGCCAGGATGAAAAGCAAGTACAGCTTTTTCATGTCGTTATCCCTCCTGGGCCGTGGAGAAGCGTGAATGCAGCGACGCATTCAGGCCGGACAGGCCCGCGTTCATACGGTCAGTTTACGCGTTTTTTGCGCAGCAGGCAAACGCCGAAAACGGCAAGCGCCGATCCGAACAGGTAAAACGGAAGCGGACCGGACTCGCCGGTCTGCGGCAGCGTGCCAAGCGGCGCCTCGTCCTCTTCGATCGTCTTCGCGGCATCAACGCCGTGATCGACGGTTCCGAGCGGCACTTCCTCCTCGGCCACCTCGATCACTTCGCCCGTTTCGTCCGAGCCGGCGACATACGACGCCGCTTCCGGCAGTTCCGGAATGACGTCCGGCTTCGCCGCCATTTCGACGGTTCCAAGCGGTACTTCCTCCTCGGCCACCTCGATCACTTCGCCCGTTTCGTCCGAGCCGGCGACATAAGACGCCGCTTCCGGCAGCTCCGGAATGACGTCCGGCTTCGCCTCCGTTTCGACGGTTCCGAGCGGCACTTCCTCCTCGGCGATCTCGATCACTTCGCCCGTTTCGTCCGAGCCGGCGACATACGACGCCGCTTCCGGCAGCTCCGGAATGACGTCCGGCTTGGCCTTCGTTTCGACGGTTCCGAGCGGCACTTCCTCCTCGGCGATCTCGACCACTTCGCCCGTTTTGTCCGAGTCGGCGACATACAACGCCGCTTCCGGCAGCTCCGGAATGACGTCCGGCTTGGCCGACTCAGAGGCCGCGCCGAGCGGCGGTGCCGAAGCGGCCGATGCCGCCCCCACGTCCGAGAAAGCTCCATAGGCAACGACAAGCAACACGGCCAACAAGCGCAAATTGACCATCGTTTTCAAAAATCTTTTCACAGCTGCCTCCCGATTCATTGATTTCGTCCATCTATCTTTTTCTCCGCACATGTTGCTAACGAACAGCACCATAACAGAGTAGCAGGAGGATCTGTACAAAAACTGTACTAAACGACATGTCAGATCGGCCCGGTCCGACAAAAGACCAGTGGCTTAAGCATCAATTTTCGATAAAAATACGCCGGTATGGGGAAAACGTCTGCTTGATCGTCAGCGCGCGGCGGTGGGGTGAGATGAGTAAATTTGACCCAACCGGAAGCGGCTGTACGCGGACGGCGGGCCTAGATGGGTCGCCACGACTCAACTGGGACGACGGCGTGCGCGGCGGTGGGGTGAGATGAGTAAATTTGACCCAACTGGAATCGGCTTTAAGCCACGCGGAGAGGGCAAGAAAGCCCTCAACCGCTGCCGCGCGGACTCGAAGGCTTCGTTCGGCCTATATGCTCCAATGGTGCCACTCCTGCTGCCGCTGGTCGTAGCCGCCGAGCCAATCCGAGGTGGCGCGGATCAGCTCTTTTTTATGCTCGCCGCTCGAATAGGTGTGATCCGCCTGAAAAATGACGACTTTGTCGCAGCGTCCTTCTCCCCGAAGCCAAAACGTCTTTTCCATCAAAAACGTATAATCGACCGGTATGACGTCGTCTCCCGTTCCGTGCACGAGCAGCACGTCCCCGGTGAACTTCTGCGTTTCCTGGAACGGCTGATGCTTCATCAGCGCGTCGAAAAAATCCGGCTTCAGCGTGTAGCCGAGATAGTCCGCCGAACCTCGGGTGACCGCTTCTTCGTATATTTTGCGTCCGACGATGCGCGTAATGTCGTTGAACGGATACCCGACCGCCGACCAGAGCACGAGCGATTTCACCCGCTTTTCCCTCACGGCGGTCAGCAGCGCGACCGCTCCGCCCAAGCTGTGACCGAGCAGCGTCACGCGCAAAGGATCGACGATATCGAGCGACAGACCGTAGTTCAGCACCGTGCGGGTTTGCTCGATCATCGAGTCGAGCCCATGCTCCCCGTAAACGCCGTCGCTCTCCCCGCAGCCCGCGAAATCGAACCGGATAACCAGATTCCCTTGCTCCGCGAACTGCCGGGCCGCCAGCACGAACAATCGGTCCACGCCGATCCGGCTTCCGACAAAACCGTGGTTGATAATAATCAGGGGAAGCTTCCGGCCCTCCCGCTTGGCATCCGGATTCGGATAATGGATCGTCGCGGCGAGGTTCAAGCGGTCGTGTCGTATCGTAAACGGTCTTTCCATGGTCGGATCTCCTTTATTCCTCTAATTCCGATTAATATACTATGTATTAAAAATCTTACCATCATCGCTTTCCTCTGTCAAACGGACGCCGGAACATTCTACCCCAAACGGGGCATTCTAAACCGAGAAGTCATCCCGAGGGAGGTCGCTTTCATGGAAGCGTTCGTCGCTTGGCTTTCGCAGCATGCGGTTGCCGCCATGCTGGCCATCGGAGTCGTTTACGCGGTCGCCTACGTTTACTCCAAGCGCCGGGAATTGTTCCGAAAAAAATAAAGCAAGCCGCCCGCAAAAGTCCCGTCGGACCTTCAGGCGGCTTTTTCATGCTTTACTTGCTTCGGACCAGCGCCTTCGCGGCGATATCCGTCCGGTTGAACTTGCCCTCGAACGAGATTTTGTCCGCGGCTTCGTACGCCTTGCCGCGCGCGTCGGCGATATCCTTGCCGAGCCCGACGACGCCGAGCACGCGGCCTCCCGCCGTGACGACGTTTCCGTCCCGCTCCGCCGTCCCCGCGTGAAACACGAGCGCATCCCCCGCATCGTCCAGTCCATGAATCGGCAAGCCCTTCGGATAGGAGCCCGGATAGCCTCCGGAAGCCAGCACGACGCACACCGCGGCTTCGTCGCTCCAGGAAATATCGAGGTCATGCAGGCGTCCGTTGATCGAGGCGAGGAAAATATCGACAAGATCGGTGTTCAGCCGCGGCAGGACGACCTGGGTCTCCGGGTCGCCGAACCGGGCGTTGAATTCGATCGTTTTCGGCCCGTCCTTCGTGATCATCAGCCCGGCGAACAGCACGCCGCGGAACGGACGCCCTTCGGCCGCCATCGCGCGGGCCGTCGGCTTGACGATCGTCTCGATTGCCTCGTCGATGATCGCCTGCGGAATATGCGGCAGCGGCGAATACGTGCCCATCCCGCCGGTGTTTGGGCCTTTGTCGCCGTCGAAGACCGGCTTGTGGTCTTGGGCCGCCGGCATCGGACGAACCGTTTCCCCGTCGACGAACGACAAAATCGACATCTCCTGGCCTTCGAGGTACTCCTCGATGACCACCTTGTCGCCGGCCGCGCCGAACGACTTGTCCACCATCGTTTCCCGCAGCGCCCGCTCGGCCTCTTCCGCCGTGAAGCAGACGGTAACGCCCTTGCCCGCCGCGAGGCCGTCCGCCTTGATGACGATCGGCGCCGGCTGGCTCCGGAGATAGGCAAGCGCCGGCTCGTATTCCGTGAACGTCTCGTATTTGGCCGTCGGAATGCCGTATTTGCGCAAAAGGTTTTTCATGAAAATTTTGCTGCCTTCGATTTCGGCGGCGTTTTTGCGCGGTCCGTATACGGGTACCTTCGCCGCTTCGAACGCGTCCACGATGCCCGCGGCAAGCGGATCGTCCGGACCGACGACGACGAGATCGACCGCGTTGTCCAACGCGAATTGAACGAGACGGTCGAATTCAAGCTCCCCGATGTCGACGTTTTCGGCAAGACTGCCGATTCCGGCATTCCCCGGAGCGCAGAAAATGTGCTTGACCTTTTCGCTGCGCCGAAGCGCCCAGACGATGGCGTGTTCCCGTCCGCCGCGTCCGATGACAAGTATACGCATGTGTACAGGCTCCCCCTCAGATCTTGCTCAGTGCTTGAAATGACGCACGCCGGTCATGACCATGGCGATGTTGTGCGCGTTCGCGACCTTGATCGACTCCTCGTCCTTGATCGAGCCGCCCGGCTGAATGACGGCCGTAATGCCGGCTTTCGCCGCCAACTCCAGCGTATCGCCCATCGGGAAAAACGCATCTGAAGCGAGCACCGCTCCGCGGGCTTTCTCTCCGGCCTGCTCGATGGCGATTTTGGCCGCGCCGACGCGGTTCATCTGACCGGCGCCCACGCCGACCGTCATGCTGTCCGCCGCCAGCAAAATCGCGTTCGACTTGACATGCTTGACGACCTTCCAGCCGAACAGCAGCTGCTTCAGCTCTTCCGCGGTCGGAGCGCGGTCGGTGACGACTTTAAGATCCGCTTCCGTCAGGCTGTGCACGTCGCTCTGCTGCACGAGCATGCCGCCTTCGACGCTGCTGATCAGCCATTCGGGTCTCCGTTCGGATGCCGACGAGATTTCGCCGAGGCGCAGCAGGCGGATATTTTTTTTGCGCTGCAAAATTTCGAGCGCTTCCGGCGTAAAGTCGGGAGCGAGCACGATTTCGAGGAAAATTTCGCTCAGGCGTCCGGCCGTTTCCGCGCCGATCGTGCGGTTGGCCGCCACGATGCCCCCGAAAATCGAGGTCGGATCCGCTTCGTACGCCTTGCGGTACGCCTCGTCGATGTCGGCGCCGATGCCGACGCCGCAAGGATTCATATGCTTCACCGCCACGACGGCGGGCTCGTCGAATTCCTTGACGATCGCCAGCGCCGCGTTCGCGTCGTTGATGTTGTTATACGACAGCTCCTTGCCGTGCAGCTGCTCGGCCGTCGCGATGCTTCCCGCGGCGGAAATCGGCTTCTTGTAAAAAGCCGCTTGCTGGTGCGGGTTTTCCCCGTAGCGCAGCTCCTGGACTTTTTCGTAGGTGACCGTCAGGCGCTCCGGCAGCGGCTCGTCCAATACTTTGGCGAAGTAGTCGGAAATAAGGGCGTCGTAGGCCGCGGTGTGGCGGAATACTTTCGCCGCCAGCTTTTTGCGCGTGGCCAGCTCCGTATCGCCGCCCGCCCGCACTTCTTCGAGCACCTGCGCGTAATCGCCCGCATCGACGACGACGGTGACGAACGCATGGTTTTTCGCCGCGGAACGAAGCATCGTCGGACCGCCGATGTCGATGTTTTCGATCGCGTCCTCGTACGTCACGTCCGGTTTTTCGATGGTGGCCTGGAACGGATACAGGTTCACGATGACGAGATCGATGTAATCGAGCCCCAGCTTCTCCATCGTTTCGCGGTGCTCGGCGTTGTCGCGGATCGCGAGAAGCCCGCCGTGCACCGCGGGGTGCAGCGTCTTGACGCGGCCGTCCAGCACCTCGGGAAAGCCCGTCACGTCCGAGATGCCGATGACCGGCACGTTTTCTTTTTCCAGCAGCGTCTTCGTGCCGCCCGTCGAAATGATTTCCACGCCGAGCTGCGACAATTCGCGGCAAAACTTCACGATGCCCGTCTTGTCCGATACGCTGACCAGCGCTCTTCTGATCGCCATGATTTCACTCCTAATCTTTAGCTTCGCCGCTGCCGCGGCTTCGTTTCATTCCGCCGTCTGACCCCGCCGGGGGTCGCTTAAACGCAAAAGAGGGCGCTATGCACCGCCCGGGACGGGGATTCGCGAAATAACGGTCCGTTGCGGCCGTTATTCATCTTTTTGCTTCCGAACAAGACCTTCCTCAAGCCTGCCGGACGATCGATACCTTACGGCCGTCCAGCGTCACGCGGCCTTCCGCAATCCAGCGCACGACCCGGGGCAGAAGCTCGTGCTCGACCGCATGGATGCGTGCCGTCAACGTTTCCTCCGTGTCGTCGTCCGCCACCTCTACCGCCCGCTGCGCGATGATCGGCCCGGAATCCATGCCGCCGTCGACGTAATGCACGGTCGCGCCGGCCAGCTTCACCCCGTACTCGAGCGCCTGGCGCACCGCGCGAACGCCCGGAAAAGCGGGCAAAAGCGCGGGATGAATATTGATCATCCGCCCGTAATAGGGCTTGACCAGCACGTCCGTAATCAGCCGCATGTAGCCGGCCAGCACGATCAGGCCGACGTCTTCGCTGACGAGCCGTTCGACGATTTCCCGTTCGTACGCTTCGCGCGAAGCGTACTCCTTCGGCCGGAACAGCAGCGTCGGCACGCCGAGCGCCTCGGCCCGGCGGACGACGCCCGCTTCCGGCTTGTCGCAGACGAGCAGCGCGAGCTCGGCCGGGATGCCGCCGTCCGCGATCGCTTCGGCCAGCGCCTGAAAGTTGCTGCCGCCGCCCGAAGCGAATACGGCGATTCGCAGGGGAGAACTCGCCATTACAGCTCCGCGCCTCCGAACGTGACGACGCGGTTGCCGGCCGTCACCTTGCCGATGACGTAGGCGCTCTCGCCGCATTCGCCGGCCAGCTTGACGGCGGCCTCGGCCTGCTCGCCCGGCACGATGAACACCATGCCGATGCCGTTGTTGAACGTCGTGAACATGTCCCGGTCGCTGATCGCGCCGTCGCGCTGCATCAGGCCGAAAATCGGCTGCACCGGCCAGGAGCCGCGCTCGATATCGACGTTCACGCCTTCCGGCAGCACGCGCGGAATGTTCTCGATAAAGCCGCCGCCCGTAATGTGCGCCATGCCTTTGATCTGCACGCTCTCCAGCAGGCGGAGAACGCTTTTCACGTAGATGCGGGTCGGCTCGATGAGCGTTTCCCCGAGCGTTTTGCCTTCCAGCTCCGGCAGCTTGTCGGAGAGGGAGTATCCCATCCGCTCAAGCAAAAGCTTGCGGACGAGCGAATACCCGTTCGAGTGGACGCCGCTCGAAGCGAGGCCGACGACCGCGTCCCCGGGCGCGATCTTCGAGCCGTCGATCGCCTTCGGCTTGTCGACGATGCCTACCGTAAACCCGGCGATGTCGTACTCGCCGTCCTGATACATGCCCGGCATCTCGGCCGTTTCGCCGCCGATCAGCGCGCAGCCCGCCTGCACGCAGCCTTCGGCCACGCCCTTGACGATCGCCTCGATTTTCTCGGGCACCAGCTTGCCGCAGGCGAGATAATCGAGGAAAAACAGCGGCTCCGCTCCCGTGACGACGACGTCGTTGACGCACATGGCGACCGCGTCGATGCCGATCGTGTCGTGCTTGTCCAGGTCGAACGCCAGCTTCAGCTTCGTGCCGACGCCGTCGGTTCCGGAGACGAGCACCGGCTCCTCGTATTTGTCCTTGTTCAGCCCGAACAGCCCGCCGAATCCGCCGAGCCCCGTCAGCACCTCCGGACGGAACGTCCGCTTGACGTGCTTTTTCATCCGTTCGACCGCTTCGTTGCCTGCCGCGATGTCGACGCCGGCCTGTTTGTACGCTTCAGACATGGGTTGGCCCCCTTTTCCTTTTGGCTCGTTTTCCTTTGCTCACGGAGAAAACCAAGCGCGAAAATTGTGCTCCGCGGCAAAATAACGGCCGGTTTGACCGCCAAGCGCCTTTACCCTGTTCGGGCGGCAGCTTAGCGGTCGTTTCTGGCCGCCATTCTCCCCGGTTGTCCGCTTCCACGGCTCATTCATGCGAATAGCGGCCGCTGCGTTTCGAACGCCCGCGAAAGAGCGCCGATCCGCCTGCTCCCCGTCGCTCCCCTTAATCGCAGCCGCAGGTCGCTTTCGCATGCTCGAATTTCACCTGGGTCGGATAATCGTTATCGAAGCAGCTCATGCACAGGCCGCGGTTTTTCTCGTTTTCGTGGCCGCCCACCGCCTCCATGAGTCCCTCTTTGCTCAGGAAGTAGAGCGAATCCGCGTTGATCGCCTTGCGGATTTCCTCCACCGACTTCGTGGAGGCGATCAGATCGCCGGGGTTCGGCGTATCGATCCCGTAGTAGCACGGGTTCATGAACGGCGGAGACGTGATCCGCACGTGCACTTCCGTCGCCCCGGCCTCCCGCAGCAGGTTGACGATCCGCAGCGACGTCGTGCCGCGCACGATCGAGTCGTCGATCATGACGACCCGCTTGCCCTCGACGACTTTGCGGACGGCGGACAGCTTCATCTTGACGCCGCGTTCCCGCAGCTCCTGCGAAGGCTGGATGAACGTGCGGCCCGTGTATTTGTTTTTGATCAGGCCGAGCTCGTACGGGATGCCCGTCTGCTCGGCGTAGCCGATGGCGGCGGAAATGCTGGAATCCGGCACGCCCGTGACGACGTCGGCGTCGACGAACGATTCGAGCGCGAGACGCTGCCCCATCCGTTTCCGCGCCGAGTGCAGGTTGATTTCGTTGATGTCGCTGTCCGGACGGGCGAAATAAATATATTCCATCGCGCAAACCGCCCGGCGCTCGAGCGGCGCGTACCGCTCCTCGCGAAGGCCGTCCTTGTCGAGGACGAGAATTTCGCCAGGCTGCACGTCGCGCACGAATTCGGCGCCGATCGTTTCCAGCGCGCACGTTTCCGACGCGAACGCGTAGCCGTCGCCCATCCGGCCCATGACGAGCGGCCGGAAGCCGTTCGGGTCGCAGGCCGCGATCAGGCAGTCCTTCGTCATGATCAGGAAGGCATAGCCTCCGATCAGCCGCGCGAACGCGTCCTTGACCGCCTCGACGAGGTCCTTCGGCGACCGCGCGATAAGGTGCGCGATAACCTCGGTGTCGCTCGTCGTCTGGAAAATCGAGCCCTGATCCTCCAGCTCGCGGCGGATGACCGGCTCGTTGACGAGGTTCCCGTTCGTGCAAACCGCGAGGTCCCCCCCGCGGTACTTGAAGACGAGCGGCTGCGCGTTTCCGAGCTGGCTCGAGCCCGACGTCGAGTAGCGAACGTGGCCGATCGCCCGGTTCCCCGCCAGCGAATCGAGCTTGTCGCGGTCGAACACTTCCTTGACGAGCCCCATGCCGCGATGGTAATGGAAGACGCCGTCTTCCGACGTGCAGATGCCGCAGCTCTCCTCGCCCCGATGCTGCAGGGCGTGGAGGCCGTAATAGGCGAGCGTGGCCGCATTCGGCAAATTGAACGCCCCGAATACGCCGCATTCCTCTTTGACTTTGTCGAAGATTTCCTCGTGAGCATGGCCTTCGTTGTAATAATCTCCGGTCCAAAACAAGGATTCGGCCGCATTCGCAGCGGCTTTCGGTCCGGATTTTACTGCATCCGGCATGGGATCGCTTCCTTCCATTCTTTGCGGAGTTCGTCCACGGACGCCTCGATCGCGACGCGGCCGTTAACGGCAATCGTCAAGCTGCCGCCGCCGACCGTGCCGAGCCGCTGCGCCGGAACGCCTTGCGAAGCGAGCCAGGCGGACAGTTCGTCCGCGCGCTCGGGTTTGACCGACAACAGGATGCGGGATTGGGATTCGCTGAACAGCGCGATGTCCGTCCGCAGGTTCGTCGTAAAATCGACGGTTGCGCCCAGCCCGCGGCCGAAGGAAGCTTCCGCCAGCGCGGCGGCCAGGCCGCCTTCCGACAAATCGTGCGCCGAAGCGACGAGCCCTTGCTGGATCGCGCCCAGAACGGCGCGGTGCAGCTTCTTCTCGGTTTCAAGGTCCAGCTCCGGCGGACGGCCTTCCGTCAAGCCCAGCACGGCGTACTGGAATTCGCTGCCGCCGAGCTCCGCCTTCGTCTCCCCTAGCAGGAAGATCGCGTCGCCTTCCGCTTTGAATTCCTGCGTCGTAATGTGGTCGATATCGTGAACCAGGCCGACCATGCCGACGACCGGCGTCGGATAAATGGCCCCTTTGGCATTTTCGTTGTACAGCGACACGTTGCCGCCGATAACCGGCGTTTCGAGATAACGGCAGGCTTCGGACATGCCGTCTACCGCTTTTTCCATTTGCCAGAACACTTCCGGCTTCTCCGGCGAACCGAAGTTCAGGTTGTCCGTAATCGCCAGCGGCTCGCCGCCGGAGCAGACGATGTTGCGCGCCGCTTCCGCGACCGCGATGCGACCGCCGACTTCGGGATCCAGATAAACGTAGCGGCCGTTGCAGTCCGTCGTCATCGCGAGCGCCTTGCGCGTGCCGCGAATCGTCACGACCGCGGCGTCCGATCCCGGCACGACCGCCGTCGACGTCCGGACCTGGTAATCGTACTGGCTGTAAACCCACTCTTTGCTTGCCAGGGACGGCGAGCCGAGCACTTTTTTCAACGCGTCCTTCAGGTCGGCGACCTGCTCGTAGCGGGTCGTATCGACGGAGCCGTTTTTCAAATAATAATCCGGCACCTTTGAAGGCTTGTTATACACCGGGCAGTCGTCGACGAGCGCCTTGACCGGCATGTCGGCCACCTGCTCGCCCTTGTGGAACAGCCGCAAGCGGCCGTCGTCGGTCACTTTGCCGACTTTGGCGCAGTGCAGGCCCCACCGCTCGAAAATCGCCTTCGCCTGCGCCTCGTGCTGCGGCTCGGTGACGAACAGCATCCGCTCCTGCGACTCGGACAGCATCATTTCGTACGCCGTCATGCCTTCCTCGCGCTGCGGCACCTCGTCGAGGTACAGCTCCATGCCGTTGCCGGCTTTGCTGGCCATCTCGGCGCTGGAGCACGTCAGGCCCGCCGCGCCCATGTCCTGAATGCCGAGCACGATGCCGGATTCGATGAGCTCGAGCGTCGCTTCCATGACGAGCTTTTCCATGAACGGATCGCCGACCTGCACCGCCGAGCGCTTCGCTTCGGATTCCGCGGTCAAATCCTCGGACGCGAACGTCGCGCCGTGGATGCCGTCGCGTCCGGTTGCCGGGCCGACGTAGAACACCGGGTTGCCGACGCCTTTGGCGACGCCGCGCTGGATGCGGTCGTGGTCGATCAGGCCGACGCACATCGCGTTGACGAGCGGGTTGCCTTCGTACGATTCGTCGAACATGACCTCGCCTGCGACCGTCGGGATGCCGATGCAGTTGCCGTAGCCGGCGATGCCGCTGACGACGTGCTCGAACAGGTAACGCACGCGGTCGTTCTCCAGCCGGCCGAACCGCAAGGAGTTGAGCAGCGCGATCGGCCGCGACCCCATCGAGAAAATGTCGCGAATGATGCCGCCGACGCCGGTAGCCGCGCCCTGATACGGCTCGACCGCCGACGGGTGGTTGTGCGACTCGATCTTGAACACGACGGCCTGGTTGTCGCCGATGTCGACGATGCCGGCGCCTTCGCCCGGCCCCATCAGCACGCGCGGCCCGGTCGTCGGGAAACGCTTGAGCAGCGGCTTGGAGTTTTTGTACGCGCAATGCTCGGACCACATGACGCTGAACACGCCGATTTCGGTATAGTTCGGCTTGCGTCCGAGAAAGCCGCAGATGAGCTCGTATTCGGATTCGGAAACGCCGAACTGCTTGTAAATTTTCTGTTCGGCGATCTGTTCGATCGTCGGTTCTTTAGCGGACACTTGCTGCGCCATTGCGTTCCCTCCAAGCGTTTAGTACTGACGTAAACATCCTCGCGCCGCCCGTGGATCCGAGCAATTCGGAAACCGCGCGCTCCGGGTGGGGCATCATGCCGACGACGTTCCCCGCCTCGTTGCAAATGCCCGCGATGTTGTCGACGGAGCCGTTCGGATTTTCGCCCGTATAGCGGAACACGATCTGGTTGTTCGCTTTAAGCCGCGCAAGCGTCTCGTCGCTGCAGTAGTAGTTGCCCTCGCCGTGCGCGATCGGAATGGACACGACTTCGCCTTCCGCGTAATCCTTCGTGAACGCCGTGCGCGCGTTTTCGACGCGGAGGTCGACCGGGTGGCACCGGAATTTGAGCGTGTTGTTGCGGATGAGAGCGCCGGGCAGCAGGCCGGCCTCGGTCAAAATTTGAAACCCGTTGCAGACGCCGAGAATAAATTTCCCTTCCTCCGCCGCCTTGCGCACCTCGTTCATCACCGGCGCGAACCGGGCGATGGCGCCGCAGCGAAGGTAGTCCCCGTAGGAGAAGCCTCCCGGCACGAGAATGGCGTCGTATTTCGACAGGTCGGATGCCGTATGCCACACGTAGTCGACCGGCTGGCCGACCGTATCCTCGACGGCTTTCAGCATGTCGATATCGCAGTTGGAACCGGGAAACACGAGTACCGCGAAATTCATGAGCGCCTCAGTCCTCCAATTCAAAGCGGTAGTCTTCGATTACGGTGTTCGCCAGCAGTTTTTCGCACATCGCCTTGACGCGTTCTTCCGCTTGCGCGCGATCGGACGTATTCAACTGAAGTTCCATATACTTGCCGATGCGGACTTTGCCGACTTCGTCGAAGCCCATCGTGTGCAGGGCGTCTTGCACGGCGTTTCCCTGGGGATCAAGGACGTTCGCTTTGATGGTTACATATACCGTTGCTTTCATGAATGAGGTTCTCCTCCTAAAGTGGGGATGGATTGGGGAAAATAAAGACCCGACATTGGCGGTACGTTGGCGTTAGGCTTGGGTCAAGCGGCGATAAATGTCCCGGTAGCGCTCGGTCGTCGCCTTGACCACTTCATCCGGCAGGCGCGGCGGAGGGCTGTTTTTGTCCCAATCGGACCCGGCCAGGTAGGAACGGACCGGCTCCTTGTCCATGCTGTCGATCTCGACGTCCAGCGCGTACTTTTCCTCGGCCCAGAACCGCGAGGAGTCCGGCGTGAACAGCTCGTCGATGAGGATGACCTCTCCGCCGACGAGTCCGAATTCGAATTTGCAATCGGCCAAAATGATGCCGCGCTCCGCGCAGTAGTCGCGGCCGAACTCGTAGAGCTTCAGGCTGCGGTCGCGAAGGTTTTCCGCGAGCTCCTTGCCGATCCGGCGGGCCATTTCGTCGAACGGAATGTCCTCGTCGTGGCCGACGTCGTTTTTGCCCGCGGGCGTGAAAATCGGCCGCTCCAGCTTCCCGTTTTTGCGCAGGCCTTCGGGAAGCTTGATGCCGTTCACTTCGCCGGTCGCCTGATACTGTCTCCAGCCGCCTCCGGTAATGTATCCGCGCACGACGCACTCGATATCGATGCGCTGCGCCTTGCGGGACACCATGATGCGGCCTTTCAGCTTGTCCGGGTCGCTCACGAGACCGCCCAGCTTCGCAACGTCGGTATGCACGATATGGTTCGGCTGGATTTTCGCGGCGAGCGCGAACCAGTGGGCGCTCAGCTCGTTGAGCACCCGGCCTTTATCCGGAACGGGCGGGTCGAGCACGTAATCGAACGCGGAAATGCGGTCCGTGACGACGATGAGCAGGTGCTCGCCCAAATCGTAAAGCTCCCGCACCTTGCCTTTGTGAATGAGCGGGGCGTTCACGAGCCCGGCGGCGGTTGACAACGCTTCTGTCGACATGACAGCCTCCTTCTTTCCCCTTGCGTGTCGGGGGAATTTGCCCGGCGGCGGGCGGTTCCGGACGAAAACGGGCATGAGGTTCGAGCCCCTTCCGAATCGAAGAAAAATCCGGTCGCGGCTCGAGTGATCCTTGTCCGACCGGCACGCGCGGCGCCCGGCTCGGGCGCCCATCACTCCGACCCGCCATCCGGGCGTACAAAGTGCGTTCGGTTCCGGTTTAACGGTCCGAAAGCGCCGCTATTTAACGAAAAACCGATATAAAATCCATTTAACGGCCTGGTGGAACCGTTATTCTTATAATATAGGATGATTTCAAGCCGAATCTTCGAATTAACGGCCTTTCCGGACCGTTCATTTCGTCCGGCAAGCGGCGCGCGCTTAATTCAACCCGAGCCGCTCGAAAATCGTGTCGACGTGCTTCAGGTGCCAGCTCGGATCGAAGCAGTCATCCAGCTCGTCCGCCGACAGCACGTTCGCGATTTCCGGCGTGGAGGCGACGATTTCGCGGAAATCGCGCTGCTCCTCCCAAGCCTGCATCGCGCGCGGCTGCACGGTGTCGTACGCCTGCTCGCGGCTGAAGCCCTTGTCGATCAGCTTCGTCATGACGCGTCCGGAGAACGGCACGTTGTACGTGCTTCGCATGTTGCGCTTCATATTTTCCGGGAACACCGTCAAATTTTTCACGATGTTGCCGAATCGGTTCAGCATATAGTTAAGCAGCATCGTCGCATCGGGCAAAATGATTCGCTCGACGGACGAGTGCGAAATGTCGCGTTCATGCCACAGCGGCACGTTTTCGTAGGCGGAAACCATATGCCCGCGGATCACGCGCGCCAGGCCGCTCATGTTTTCGCAGCCGATCGGGTTGCGCTTGTGCGGCATCGCGGACGAGCCCTTTTGGCCCTTCGCGAACGGCTCCTCGACTTCGCGGAACTCGCTCTTTTGCAGGCCGCGGATTTCGGTCGCGAACTTGTCGATGGAGGTGGCGATCAGCGCCAGCGTCGCCATATATTCGGCATGGCGGTCGCGCTGCAGCGTTTGCGTCGAGATCGGCGCCGGCGTGATGCCGAGCTTCTCGCACACGAACTTTTCCACGAACGGGTCGATGTTGGCGTAGGTGCCGACGGCGCCGGACATTTTGCCGAATTGAACGCCGTCCGCCGCCTTGCGGAACCGCTCCAGGTTGCGCTTCATTTCTTCGTGCCACAGCGCCAGCTTCAGGCCGAACGTCGTCGGCTCCGCATGAACCCCGTGGGTGCGCCCCATCATCGGAGTGTGCTTGTAGGCGATCGCCTGTCCGCGCAAAATATCGATGAACGCTTCCAGATCCCGTTCCAAAATCGCGTTCGCCTGCTTGAGCAGGTAGCCGAGCGCGGTATCGACGACGTCCGTGGACGTCAGGCCGTAGTGGACCCATTTGCGCTCGGGCCCGAGGCTTTCGGAGACGGCGCGGGTGAAGGCGATGACGTCATGCCGCGTTTCCAGCTCGATTTCGTAAATGCGGTCGATGTCGAACTTGGCGTTCTGCCGCAGTTTGACGGTGTCTTCCTTCGGAATGTGCCCCAGCTCCGCCCAAGCCTCGCAGGCGGCAAGCTCCACTTCGAGCCAAGCCCGGAATTTGTTCTCTTCGGTCCATATGGCCCGCATTTCCGGGCGGCTGTAACGATCGATCATGTTGGTTCAGACCCTCCATATCTTCGATTGGGCGATCCACGCAAGCGCGGCGTCGACATTCGGCGCAAGCACGTTGACATGTCCCATTTTTCGCTTCGGTTTCGCTTCGGCTTTGCCGTACAGATGAACCTTCGGCTCGACGCCGAGGCGTTCCGCCTCCGAATCCCGCTCCCGCATCCAGGCCAGCAGCGGCTCGACGTGCTCGCCGAGAATGTTCGCCATGACGACGGGCGTGAGCAGCGCGGAATCGCCCAGCGGCAAATCGCAAATCGCGCGGACGTGCTGCTCGAACTGGGACGTGCGGCAGGCCTCCATCGTATAGTGGCCGGAGTTGTGCGGACGCGGCGCCAGCTCGTTCACGTAAATCTCGCCGTCCTTCGCCACGAACATCTCGACCGCGATCAGGCCGACGGCGCCGAGCGTCTCGGCGATCGACACCGCCATCCGCTCGGCTTCGCGCCGCACGTTTTCCCCGATGCGGGCGGGCACGATCGACAGATGCAAAATGTTGTCCACGTGCACGTTCTCCGCCGGCGGAAACGTCCGCACCTCGCCGGAAGGACTGCGCGCGGCGATCACCGATATTTCCATGGCGAAGTCGATGAACTTCTCCAGCACGAGCTCCGTGCCGGCGCGCTCGGCTTCCGGCCAGGCCGCTTCCGCGTCCGCCTCGCTTCGCAGCACCCACTGGCCTTTGCCGTCGTAGCCGCCGGTCGCCGTCTTCAGCACCGCCGGCAGGCCGAGCCTGGCCGACGCCGCTTTCAGCTCCGCCAGCGAGGCGACCTCCGCGTAAGGCGCAACCCGCGCGCCCGCCGCTTCGACGGCGCGCTTCTCGCGCAGCCGATGCTGCGTCGTGTGCAGCAGCGCGCTGCCCTGGGGCACGTACGATTCCGCCTCCAGCATCGCGGCTACGCCCGCGTCGACGTTCTCAAACTCGTACGTGATGACGTCCGCGCGGCGCGCCAGCTCCCGCGCCGCTTCTCGGTCGGCGTAGCCGGCGACGATCTGCTCCGCCGTCTGGCCGCAGGGCGCGTCCGGCGTCGGATCGAGCGCGACGAACCGGTAGCCCATCCGGCTGCCGGCATGCGCCAGCATCCGGCCGAGCTGTCCGCCGCCGAGCACGCCGATCGTCGCCCCCGGCAAAATCGTCCGGCGCCGCCCGGCCGCGCCCTCGCGGGACTCGCCCGACGACGCTTTAGCGGTTCCCGGCTGAATGTTCGGTTCGCTCACGGCAGCTCACCTTCCAGCACTTCCCGCGTAATCCGCTCCCGCCGGGCCTCGACGCGGCGCTGCGTTTCGGGATCGAAGGCGCCGATCATCTGCGCGGCGAGCAGCCCCGCGTTCGTCGCCCCGGCCGCGCCGATCGCTACCGTCGCCACCGGGATGCCGCCGGGCATCTGAACGATCGACAACAACGAATCGAGCCCGTTCAAGGCTTGCGACTTGACGGGCACGCCGATGACGGGCAGGACGGTTTTGGACGCGACCATCCCCGGCAAATGTGCGGCTCCGCCCGCGCCCGCGATAATGACCTTCAACCCTCGGGACGCGGCCGATTCCGCGTATTCGAACATTAAATCCGGCGTCCGATGCGCCGAGACGACTTTTTTCTCGTATGCCACGTTCAGCTCATCGAGCACGTCGCACGCTTTTTTCATCGTTTCCCAGTCCGACGTGCTTCCCATGATGACTCCGACGAGTGCCCCCATGCTTCCACCCTTCCCCCAGGATCGCCTATTTTCGTTCCTAAACATACAAAAAGGGCGACGGGTATATGTTGTAAGCATTCCCCGTCCAGCCCATCTTCTCTCGTGAAAACCCGTCTTTCCGACCGCGTCCCGACGGACGCTTATAAGGCGCAATGCCGCTGTCGAACTTTGTCGCAATTCGATAAGCGGCATCCGCCTGCGTCCGCGGGCTCGTAGTCCGAAAATTTAAGGTTTTCGGGTAGAGACGATCGGGCCATATCCCCGATGATATACGAGCAATTCGGTTATTTTCCGGATTTAAGTGTACTTCAACCTCCCTTGATTGTCAAACGAAAGACGAACGCTTATGTTACATCAAAATACGAATGTTCGGATTTTAAAAAGCTGGGAATATGCGGATTTTTTCTTTGGCCTGCTCGAAATTTCGATATAAATGTCGCCTCCGTCCAGACTTGACGGGTGAGATGAGTCACGGCGACTCAGCCGGAATAGTATCGTGCACGCAGAGGCACCAAGATGAGTCCATTTACTCAACTGCGTGCGGCTGCATCCGTTTGGGGGCTCGAGATGAGTCGCCACGACTCAACTGGAGCAATATCGTACGCGCGGAGACGGCGAGATGAGTCATTTGGACTCAACTGCGTGCGGCTGCATGCGTTTGGGGGCTCGAGATGAGTCGCCACGACTCAACTGGAGCAATATCGTACGCGCGGAGACGGCGAGATGAGTCATTTGGACTCAACTGCGTGCGGCTGCATGCGTTTGGGGGCTCGAGATGAGTCGCCACGACTCAACTGGAGCAATATCGTACGCGCGGAGACGGCGAGATGAGTCATTTGGACTCAACTGCGTACGGCTGCATGCGTTTGGGGGCTCGAGATGAGTCGCCACGGCTCAATTGAAACGATATCGTGCGCGCCGGAGACGGCCCCCCGGTCGGAAAAAAGCGAGGGCGCTCCCCGGATGCGCGAAGCATCCGGGAACACGCCCTCGTCGAATCCCGATTTACTTGCTCCACAGCTCGACGCGTTCTTTGATCAACTGCGTCTTCAGCTCCTCGGCTTCCTGAACGCCCGCGTCTTCCAACTGCTTCACGTAATCGTCCCACACCTTGTCGAAATCCTCCGGCTGGGCCAGCACGGCCTGCGGGATCATTTTCCAGGTGATCGTCTTCAATCTTTCGTCGAGCACGGTCAAGTCGTTGTCGCTCGGAATCGTGATGTTCCACGCCGCGCCGTACGCTCTCTCCTCGAACTCGTCTTCCTTCGGGAACAGATCCTTCCACATCGTGGCGCCGTACGCGGCGAGCGTTTCTTTCTCCGCTTCGTTGTAGTCGGCCAGGATTTGTTCCGGGAATTTAAGCGTATAGTAGTTGCCGCTCGGATCCTTGACGCCGTCGCCGAAGCGTCCGCTAAGCAGCGTGTAGTTGCCGATGCCCGTTTCCTTCTGGAAGTTGGCGGCGTCGTTGACGCGGCGGTCGTTGACTTCCGGCAGCATCGTGCGCTTGCCGCTTTCGTCCACGGTGTAGTGCGTGCCTTCGATGCCCCAGTTCAGCAGCACTTGCCCTTCGTCGGACGCCAAATAGTCCAGGAACTTGATCGTGCGCTCCGGATCCGGGTTCGTCGCGGAAATCGCGATGCCGTTGCCGGCCATGAAGCCCGTCGGCCAGAACGACGTTTCCTTGAACTCCTCGCTGAGCGTGACCGGGTAATGTCCGTACGTATAATCGAATTTGCCCTCGGCTTTCAGCGCCTTCTCGCCGTCCGCGTAGGACCATTCCTGATCGATCAGGCCGAGCACGCGGCCGGATGCGATTTTTGCCTTGTACTGGTCGTATTTTTGGACGAAGCTGTCGGGATCGAGCAGCCCTTCCGCGTTCATATGGTTGAGCCAGCGGAAATATTCCTTTTCTTCCGGGCGAAGATAGTGATAGGTCGCTTCGTACGTTTCCTTGTCGATGAAGTATTCCCCGTCGTCGGGGGCGCCGGTGGCGAAGAAGGCCGGATTCGTGACGGAAATGTACATGTACCAGTCGTCGGCGTTCAGCGACAGGCCGATGTTTTTGTTGCCGTTTTCATCGGTCGGGTGTTTGGCGAGGTATTGCTTGAGCGCGTTTTCAAAATCTTCGACCGTGCGGATTTCCGGATAGCCCAGCTCCTTGACGACCCGGTGCTGCAGGCCGAACCCGCCCGTCGCGTCGAACGCCGTGTTGCCCACGCCGTCATAGGTCGGAATGACGTAAATGGACGGATCGTCGTTGCTGTAGCGAAGCCGGTTGATCTGATCCCCGAACAGTTTCTTCAGGTTCGGCGCGTGCTCCTCGATCAAATCCGTCAAATCGATGACGGCTCCGGCGTCGACGAATTTGCTGATGCTCGTTTTGGCGCTGATAATGTCCGGATATTTGCCGCTGGTGGCGATGAGCGCGGATTTCTGCACCGCGTCGCCGACCGCGAATTCCGCCTCAAGGGTGACGCCGGTCTTCTCGGTGATGACTTTGCCGATTTCATCCTGCATGTTCGCCCAGTTCGGATTCGGATCCTCGCTGTAAAAGCTGAACGTAATCGGTTTCAATTCGCCGGAAGCGGATGCCGTTCCCGCGGCGTTCGAATTGCTCGCGTTATCGGCGCCGTTGCCCGCGCAGCCTGCGAGCAGGCCGACGCCCAGCGTCGCGGCCAGCGCGAGAGCCGGCCATTTTTTCTTGATTGCCATTTGTAACCCTCCTGTTTGTCTTCTCTATTGTATAACAGGTTGCCCTGTTCATACCGAATGTTTTGGGTTCGGAGCCGTTTCCGAAAAGCTCGGGCCTGCGACTGCCGGCCGGCCGGCCGCCGTCATGCAGGCGCGGCCCGTCATCCAGCACGACCCGTCATGCAGGCGCGCTCGTCATGCAGGCGCGCTCGTCATGCAGGCGCGCTCGTCATGCAGGCGCGCTCGTCATGCAGGCGCGCCCGTCATGCAGGCGCGTCCCGTCATGCAGCGCCGCCCGTTGAGGAGCCGCCCCCGGAATCGCCCTTGACGCGGCCCGCCGAGGCGGGCCGCCCGTTCGCCGCTTCAGCCCTTGACGGCGCCGAGCGTCATGCCGCTGACGAAGTAGCGCTGCAGGAACGGATACACGAGCAGAATCGGCACGGTGACGACGATCGTGATCGCCATTTTGACCGAATCGGGAGACACGGCGGCCAGCGCCTGCGTCATGTTCGTCGTGCGGTAGTCCCCGCCGCTGCCGCTCGTCGTGCTTTGCAGCACCTTGGTCAGCTCGTACTGAAGCGTCGTCAGATGCGGGCTCGTCGCGTTGTACAGGTACGTGTCGAACCAGGAGTTCCACTGGCCGACCGCGATGAACAGCGCGATCGTCGCCAGGGCGGGCGTCGTCATCGGCAGGATGACCCGCCAGTAGATCGTGAAGTCGTTCGCGCCGTCGATTTTCGCCGACTCCTGCAGCGCGTACGGAAGCCCGTCGATGAAGGAGCGAATGACGAACACGTTGAAGGCGCTGACGATGCCCGGCAGGATGTACACCGCGAACGTGCCCATCATGTTCAGATCCTTGATCAGCAGATAGGTCGGAATGAGACCGGCCGACACGTACATCGTGATCGCCAGGTAGACCGAGATGAACCTTCGTCCCTGAAAATCGGGGCGGGCGAGCGTGAAGGCCAGCATCGAGGAGCTGATCAGCCCGAGGGCCGTCCCCGCGATCGTCCGCAGCGCCGAAATTTGAAAGCCGGTGATCAGACTCTCGTACGAAAAAATGATCTTGTAGTTCTCCAGCGTGAACTCGCGCGGGAAAATGGTGATTCCTCCCCGCACGCTGTCCGTCGAATCGTTGAACGACAGCGCGAGCACGTTCAGGAACGGATAGATCGTGGCGATCGCGACGACGACCAGAACGGCGGTAATGAGCGCGTCGATCAGCCGATCTCCCGCGGAAGCGCCGATGCGCCGGGTCCGGGTTGCCAATCGGGGCACCTCCAAGTCTGTGCGTGATGGTTTACATAATGCTTTCTTTCGTAATCCGCTTGAACAGGCCGTTGGCCGCGAACAGCAGAATCAGACTGACGACCGAGTTGAAAATGTTGACCGCGACGCCGAACGAATAGCGGCTCATTTGCAAGCCGTATTGCAGCGAGTACAAGTCGAGCACCTGCGAATAGTCGAGCACGAGATTGTTGCCGAGCAGCATCTGCTTCTCGAACCCGATGCTGATCAGGTGGCCGATCGACAAAATCATCAGCACGATGATCGTGGACCGGATGCCCGGCAGCGTGATGTGCCAGATTTGCCTCAGCCGGCTTGCGCCGTCGACTCTCGCCGCCTCGTACAATTCGCCGCTGATGCCGGTAATGGCCGCCAGATAGATGATCGCGTTCCAGCCGGTTTCCTTCCAGACGTCCGACAGCGTGACGATCCCCCAGAACAGATGGCCCTGGGCCATGAACTGGATCGGCTGGTCGATGATCCCGAGCCCCATCAGAATGTCGTTCACGGCGCCGTTTTCGGTCGACAGCATCTTGGTGACGATGCTTGCCGCGACGGCCCAGGATACGAAGTGAGGCAAGTAAGAAACCGTTTGCACGAACCGCTTGAAAAACATTTGGCGAACTTCGTTGATCAGCAAAGCGAACACGATCGGAAACGTGAAGGTGGCGACCAGCCCGAGCGCGCTCATGGCCAGCGTATTGCGCAGCACCTGGTAAAACATGTCGTCCGCAAACAGCTTCTGAAACTGCTCGAAGCCGACCCATTCCTGCTCGAAGATCGATCTTCCGGGCTTGAAGTTCTGGAACGCCATCAGCCAGCCCCAGAGCGGGTAGTAGCTGAAGACGAACACCCAGACGACAAACGGAAGCGACATCAGGTACAAATATCGGTTGCGAAAAGCGGTTTTCCAGAAATCCCCCCGGCCGCGTCCGGCCTTCGCGCTCCCGGAAATCGCCGCTCCTGTCATCGCTTTCATGTAACCCCTCCCTGCCGTATGGTACCATGATAAAAAAAAAGCCCCCCGCTCTCTACCGGGAGGATTGGGGGCAAAATCATATAAAAATCAGTGCAGGCTTTTCCGGTATTCGGAGGGGGATACGCCCACGTATTTGCGGAACTTGCCGTGAAAATAATCCACGTTGGAATAGCCTACCCGTTCCGCGACCTGGTACACCTTCATCCCTTCGGCGAGCAGCTCCTTCGCCTTGTCGATGCGGACCTGATCCAGATACGTGTTGAAGGAAACGCCCGTCGTGCTTTTGAACAGCTTGCCGAGGTACGAGCTGTTGTAGCTGAACAGCTCGGCCAGCGATTCCAGCTTCAGGTTCTTCTCGTAATTCCGCCGGATGAGCTCGATCATCCGCTGCACCTGCTTGTCGCCTCCGCCGTCGCCGAGCTGCCGGGCCATCTCCCCGACGAGCCGGGCCAGCCGCTCGATCAGGCCGGAATACCGGTATTCCGCGTAAACGCCGGTCACCTCGGCCGTAAAGGCGTGCGCCTTCTCCTTCGCTTCCGGCCGGTTCCGGGCGAGGGCTCCCGTCGCGAGCGTCAGCATCTGCACGAAGGCGGCCTTGATCTCCCGCTCCGTCATGCCCCCACGGAGCATGTCGTCGCCGGCGCTCCGGATCTGCTCGGCGGCCGCGGTCGCGCTGCCGATGTCGAGCGAGAGCGACAGCTTCTCGGCCGCCGCCGCGAGATCGGGCGCTTCCGGCCGTTCCGCGGCCGCTTCCGCGCCGGCGCTTGCGCCCCCGTCCGCATTCGGAAGCCGGACGTGCACCTTGTCCCCCTCCAGCAGAAACCGGCGCCGCATCCCCTCCCTGGCGCCGCGGTACGACCGGCTCAGCTCTTCCGGCCGAACGGAGGGGCCGCCGCTGACCGCGGTAAAATCGAGCCCTTCGCCCGCGCAGGCCCGCGCGATTTCGCGCCAGGCGGCGTCGAGCGCGCCCGCGTCGCCGGCGGCGTCCTTCAGCACGAGCCCGACGTACGGGTCGAGAGACAGCACGATGCCGCGGCGCGGGGACGCGTACGCCTCGGCAAGCTTGCGCCTGACGGCGTCGATCTTCTCTCTGTCGATCTCCTCCCGGCTTTGAAGCCGGATCAGCACCAGCTCGTAGGACGAGGCGTCGAATCCGGCGCCGGCCTTCGCTTCCTCCGGCACCGCGCCCCCCTCGCCGGACAGCAGCGCAGCCGCGATCCGCTCCGCCGCGGGCGCCGCCGACGCCGTCTTTTCCTCGTCCAGCGCCGTTTTCAGCCTCGCCAGATGCTCCGCCAGCTCGTCCTCGTCCACCGGCTTCAGCATATACCCTTCGGCCCGCATGTCCAGCGCCTGCCTCGCGTATTCGAAATCCGCGTGGCCGCTGAGCACGAGAAAATGCGGCCGCCGCCGGGCCCGTTCGCGGACCGACCGCATGAGGGTGAGGCCGTCCATGCCCGGCATGCGGATGTCGACGATCATCAGATCGGGCTCCAGCTTCGCGGCCAGATCCAGCGCTTCCCGTCCGTCCGCGGCGCTGCCCGCCACCTCGAAGCCGTGCTCCTCCCATTCGACGATCGTCCGCAGCCCTTCCCGAATCAACGGTTCGTCGTCCGCGATCAATACTTTGTACATGGCGTCAACCCTCCAGCGGAATGTGAAATTCGATCCGGGTGCCGGCCCCGGGAACGCTTTCGATTCGCAGCCCCGAGGCGTCGCCGTAGGTGAGCTGCAGTCTTTGATGCACGTTGCAAAGCCCGATCCGCTCCGCCTCCTGCCCCTCGAACGACCGCCGGATGCCGTCCAGCCTTTCGGGCGGAATGCCGACGCCGTCGTCCTCGACGGCAATGCGCAGCGCGCTGTCCGCAAGGCGCGCGACGACCTTGACCGTCCCCCCGCCGGTGCTTCCTTCGAGCCCGTGCACGACCGAATTTTCGACGAGCGGCTGGATCAGCAGCGGCGGAAGCTTCACCTGCTCGGCGGCAGGTTCGATGTCGAGCTCGTAGGCGAGCCGGTCCTCGTGGCGGAACTTCTGGATTTCCAGGTAGCTGCGGCTGATTTCGATCTCGTCCTTCAGGCGGATCGCCTGGCCGGTCAGCTCGAGGTTTTTGCGCAGCAGCTTGCCCAGCATTTTGACCGCCTGCGAAATTTCCTTTTCCCCGTTGATGTGCGCCTTCATGCGGATCGACTCCAGCGCGTTGTAGAGAAAATGCGGATTGATCTGGCTGGCCAGCATCTTGAGCTTGATTTCGCTCTGCTTGCGCGCGAGCTCGCTTTCCCGCCGGTGGGACAGCGCCACTTCCTCCATCAGCTCCCGGACGTTTCGCACCATCTGGTTGAACTGCCGGGAAATCTGCCCGATCTCGTCGGCCCCGTCCATCGCCGCCGCCGCGTTGAAGTTGCCGGCAGCCACCCGGCTGATCTGGCGGCTGAACCGGCGCAGCCGCTTCGTCACCACGTCGCAGATCAGCCAGATGAGCAGCGCCGAGATCGCGCCGAACACGGCGATGATCCGGATGCCGAGCTCGCTGATTCGGTTCGCTTCCTTCACGATGCTGTCGATCGGGTATACGGTCACGAAGTTCAGGCTCGCGTAGCTTTTGTCCGGCAGCAGCCGATCGACGATCACCCGCGAACGGACGCCGCCGACCTCCGTTTCGTACGTGCCCGGGCTCATCCGCGCGATGTCGGGACCGAGGCGCGTTTCCGGCAGCAGCTTGCCGATCGCGTCGCGGCGGGTGGATGCGACGACGTAACCGTTTTCATCCGATAGAAACGTTTCCGTGCTTTCCTGCTCCAGCACCGAGTTGAGATATTCGGTGTTCAGGTCGATCACGAGCACCCCGAACGATTTGTCCTCCTGGAAATAGACGCTTCGCACGAGGCTCAGCATGCTGCGCGGCGTCCGGGTCTCGTCCGGAAAATAGTGCCAGCCGATCTGGCCGGCGTGCTCCAGCGCGTCGCGGTACCAGAACGCGCTCGTCTGCTCCGCGTCGACCGGGAAAAACTCCCAGTTGTTCAGCAGCGTCGGGTTGTCGACGAACAGCTTGATCTGGGCAATTTCCGGATTGAATTCGAGATAGGTCCGGAACGTGACGTACTCGCTGTACGCTTCGACGACCTCGCTGCGGCTCAAGTACCTTGTCGTCGCGATTTGCTCCATATCCGAATCGAGCACGAGCCGGCTCGACAGGTCGATCGCCGTCTGGAGCGTCTCGCCCGTCCGGCTTTTCATCCGTTCGACCGCGCTCGCCGTCTGCTCGTTCGCCTTGTCCAACGCCGATTCGCGGTATTCGCGGACGATGAAAAAACCGACGGCGATCATCGGCAGGATGAAAAAAACGAGATAGGAGAGCACCATTTTGTTGCGCAATTTCATGTCGTTCAGCCGCCGCCATACGTTTTTCATCCGATCCCCTCCCCGCCCGCGGCCCGCAACCGGAGCAACGACAATAATCGACCCTATTGTGGAGCATCGCGCCTCGTTCGCGCAACCCCCTGTTCAATTTTCCATGGATTTTAGGTGGAATTGTGAGGGTGTTTCCGGAACGCGGAATGGAGTACAATAGCGTTGGTTGAATGCGTTTTCAGTAGTTTGGAGGTCGAAGCGCTTGAGCGACAAATACGAATATCCTTTCCAAAATCCGGAGCTGCCGCTGGAAACCCGGGTGAACGACCTGGTGTCGCGGCTGACGATGGACGAAAAAGTGGACCTGATGTGCCAGTACCAGGAGGAAATTCCGCGGCTCGGCATCCGGAAATACAAGCACGGAACGGAGGCCGCCCACGGCATCGCCTGGCTCGGCGAAGCGACGTATTTCCCGCAGCCGGTCGGTCTCGCCTGCACGTGGGACGCCGAACTGCTGCGGCGGGTCGGAGAGGCGATCGGGACGGAGGCGCGGGGGTTTTTCCGGCGGGATCCGGCGATCAACGGTCTGACGCTGTGGGCGCCGACCGTCGACATGGAGCGCGATCCGCGCTGGGGCCGCAACGAGGAAGCGTACGGGGAAGACCCGGTCCTCGCCGGCAAGCTGGGCGCGGCGCTCGTGCGGGGCATGCAGGGGGATCACCCGTTTTACGTGCGCGCCGTCGCCAGCCTGAAGCATTTTATCGGCAACAACAACGAGAAGGACCGCGGCGAATGCTCGGTCAGCATCGATCCGCGCAACATGCGCGAATATTACCTGAAAGCGTTCGAGATTCCGTTCGTCGAAGGCGGCGCGCTGTCGATGATGACCGCCTACAACGCGGTGAACGGCGTCCCGGCCAACCTCAATTCCCAGGTGAACGACGTCGTCAAGCGGGAATGGGGCATGAACGGCTTCGTCGTCAGCGACGCGGGCGACGTGCTCGGCACGGTGAACGATCACAAGTACTTCGACAACTATGCGGAGGCGGTCGCCCGATCGATCCGCAGCGGCATCGACAGCATCACCGACGACCACGCCGTATCCAAGCAGGCGATCCGCGACGCGCTGAAGGCCTGGCTGCTGACGGAGAACGACCTCGATACCGCGCTCCGCAACGCGTTCCGCGTCCGCTTCCGGCTCGGGGAATTCGATCCGGACGACCGGAATCCGTACGCTTCGATCGACGAATCGGTCATTTGCGCTCCGGACCACCGGCAGATTTCGCTCGAAGCCGCGCGCAAAAACGTCGTGCTGCTCAAAAACGAAGGCGGCGCGCTGCCCTTGCGGGCCGACAAGATCCGGAGGCTCGCCGTCATCGGGCCGCTCGCCGGCGACGTGTTCCGGGACTGGTACAGCGGCACGCTGCCGTACGCGGTCACGCCGCTGCAGGCGATCCGCGGCCGGCTCGGTTCGGAGGACCGGGTGCTGTTCGCGGACGGAAGCGACCGGATCAAGCTGAAAGTGGTTGACGAAGGGCGGCATGCCGGACGGCCCGGGGACGGGAAGCCGCAGGGCGCGGAAGAAGAACGGCACGCCGGATTGGCGCCGGAAGAACACGGTCGACCGGCCCGCAAGGACGGAGCCCGGTATGTCGGCCTGACGGCGGAAGGAAAGCTGGCCGCCTCGGTTGCGGACGAGAACGAGGCCGAGACGTTCGCGCGGACCGACTGGGGCTGGCGCGCCCATACGTTCCGCCCGCTGAGCCGTCCCGGCCGGTACCTGACGACCAAGGAAGGCGGGCATGTTACCGCCGACGCGGACGAAATTTTCGGCTGGTTCACCAAGGAAGTGTTCCTGACCGATACGGGCGCGGACGGACGGCTGACGCTGTCGGCCTGGGACGACGGCCCGATCGCGATCGGCGAGGACGGGCTGCTGGCCGCGTCCGAAGGCGGCGCCGTCAAGGACGTGCACGGCAACTGGGTCGGCGGCGATCAAGCCGGCGCAGGCGCCCGGGCCGCGTTCGAACCCTTCGTCGTGGAGGACGGGGTGCGGGAAGCGGTCAACGCCGCGCGCGAGGCCGATGCGGCCGTCGTGTTCGTCGGCAACCATCCGCTCGTCAACGGCAAGGAAACGATCGACCGGCCGGACATCGCGCTGCCGGAATCGCAGGACCGGCTCATCCGCGATGTGTTCGCGGCGAATCCGAACACGATCGTCGTCATCGTCGGCAGCTATCCGTTCGCGGTGAACTGGGCGGACGAGCACGTTCCGGCGATCATGTACACGTCTCACGCCGGGCCCGAGCTCGGCACGGCGATCGCAAACGTGCTGTTCGGAGATTATGCCCCGGCGGGCCGGCTCAACATGACATGGTACCGGTCGGTCGACCAGCTCCCCGACTTTATGGACTACGACATCATCAAAGGGGAGCGCACGTACCGGTATTTCAAGGGCGACGTGCTGTATCCGTTCGGCCACGGGCTGACGTATTCCCGGTTCGAATACGAGAACCTGCGGCTAGGCCGGCCATCCGTCGGGCCGGGCGAAGAGGTCGAAGTCGCGGTGACGGTGAGGAACGCCGGCGACCGGGCGAGCGAGGAAGTCGCGCAGCTGTACGGCACTGCGCGGGGGTCGCGGGTGAAGCGGCCGCTGCGGCAGCTGCTCGGCTTCGCCCGCATCGCGCTCGAAGCCGGCGAAAGCCGGGAGGTAAGCTTCTCCGTGCGGGCCGACGATCTCGCGTTCTGGGACGTCACCCGCGACCGCTGGTGCGTCGAGGCGGGCGAATGGGAGCTGGCCGTCGGCCGCTCGTCCGCCGATCTGGCGCTTCGCGCCGAGCTTCGCGTCGAGGGCGAGATCGTGCCGCCCCGCGACTTGCGCCGCGTGACCGCCGCCGTCAATTATGACGACTACGAAGGCGTCGTCATCGACGAGTGCCGCGAAGGCGGCAGCAGCGCGGCGGCCGTTCGCGAGGGCGCGATGCTGCGCTACGCGGACGCCGCGTTCGGCGAGCGCGAGGCCGTCTGCTTCGAAGCGCGGGTGTCGGCGGCCGAAGGCGGGACGATCGCGATCCGGGCCGAAGCGAAACCGGAGCAACGCCCGGGGGCCGGCGAACCTGTCGGCGTCTGCACCGTGCCCGCCACCGCTGGCGAACAAGCGTGGGTCACCGTCACCTGCGCCGTTTCCGGGCTTCGCGGCTCCGCCGACGTCGTGCTGGAACCGAGCCGCGGCGTGCGTATCTCCTGGTTCCGGTTCGTGTAACTGCAGCATAACATAACGGCCTTCCCGGGCCTTCCCGGGCCGTTATTTCGCATTCCCGCCGACTTTTCCGGGATTAACCCCGCCCTTCGGGGCCGTTATTCCACTTTTATCCCCGCGTTTCCGGCCACGCTCATCGAAAAAACGGCCCCTCGGGCCGTTTTTTCCCTTTTCACGCTTATTCCCCGCCCACGAACAAGTACCGGGCAATGACGAGCACGAACAAAATCCACATCAGCCAATGCACGCTGTATTTCTTCCGGCCGAACCAGCTCGATACCGCCGCCAGCAGCACGTAAGACACGATCCCGAACGAGATGCCGTTGGCGATGTTGTACGTGAACGGCATGAACGCGATCGTCAGGAAGGCCGGAATGCCGATGACGAGATCGGAGAAGTCGATTTCCTTCACCGACTGCATCATCAGCACGCCGACGATAATGAGAGCCGCGCTGGTCGCCGGAGTCGGCACGAGCAGCGCGATCGGCGCCAGGAATAGCGACAGCAAAAAAAGGACGCCCGTCGTGGAAGACGTAAGCCCCGTACGGCCGCCTTCCGCGATTCCCGCGGTGCTTTCCACGTAAGCGGTCATCGTGCTCGTTCCGAGCATCGCGCCGCCGCTGACCGCGATCGAGTCGACCAGCATCGCCTTGCCGATGCGCTTGTTTCCTTCTTCTTTGTTCTTCAGGAAGCCGGCGCGGTTAGCCGTACCTACCAACGTGCCGAACGTGTCGAACAGCTCGACGAACGTGAACGTCGCGATCGCGGCCAGCAATCCGGTCGTCAGCAAATCGGCGAAATTGAAATCCAGAAAGTTCAGCTTGGAGAAATCGGGAATCCAGCTTTGCCCTTGCAGCGAGCCGAAGTCGACGGCATCGACGCCCGGAATGGCGCCGATCAGCGTCGTCAGCAAAATGCCGATCAAGATCGCGCCCCGCACTTTCAATACCATCAGGACCGCGATCAGAAACAAGCCGACGATCGTCAGCCATACCGACGGCTGCGTCAGGTCGCCGAGATGGATGACCGTTTCGCTGCCCCCGAGCGCCGTGTACGAGCCTTGCGGGAACTCGCGGCCGAACGCGTCGAGCGAAATCGTCAGCACGCCGCTGTTTTTCAGGCCGATGATCGCGATAAACAGGCCGATCCCGACCGTAATCGCGTGTTTAAGCCCGTCCGGCACCGCGACGACGAGCATTTGCCGCACCTTCGTCACCGTCAGGATGAAAAAAATAATCCCCGAAACGAACACCGCCGCCAGCGCCATCGAAGGCGTGATCGGATGGCCGGTCGCCTTGGACGCCACCACCGTCGTGGCGAAGTAGGCGTTCAGGCCCATGCCCGGAGCCAGCGCTACCGGGAAATTCACGAACAGCCCCATCGCAATCGTAAAAATGCCGGCCGCCAGCGCCGTCGCGAGAAAAATGCCGTAGCTGTCCAAACCCGAGCCCCCGAGGATAATCGGGTTGACCGCCAGTATGTACGCCATCGTCATGAACGTCGTAATCCCCGCCATGATCTCCGTGCGCACGTTCGTTCCGTTCTGCTTGAGCTTGAAAAACTTCTCCATTCGAGAGCCTTCCCCCTTGACCTTGATCCGATAGACAAAATTCAAATGGCCCGACTTTCCTAGGTTCCGCTTCTCAACCTAAAAAAATCCGGCCCTGCGCTCCTCATTCTAGGCAGAAAGCAACCGTCCGTCAATCCAAAAAGCGAACGTTTTTATAAGTTTTTGCTAAATTCGTTCGAAATAAGCCCTAATTTTTCGGATTATGTCGAATAAAATGGGTTGTTTCCCCGAAATGCAGCACGCATCCGGAAATAACGGGACCCTTCGCCGCGGAAAAACGTATGAGGAATGATCGAGACCGAAATTTTGCCGGAAAGGAGGGAGATGTGGCGTGAGCGAAAAAATCGATGACATTCTGTCCCGTTTCGAAAGCTTGACCGCCAAGGAACAAAGCGAACTTGCGGATGCGCTATCGAGTCATTTCGGCAAGGAGGTTCGCTTTTCGCACGCGGGACTGTCCGAGCTCGGCCCGGAAAAGCTCGAAATCGTAAACGGTACCGTAGGCGGCATGCTTCTGACCAAAAAACACGTTCCGGACATGATCGAGACGCACGTAAAATTGGCCGATGCGGACCTCCCCAAAAGAATAGCCTTCGGCCGCTCCGGCGAAGGCGAAAGCTGAGCCGAACGCTCGTCCGGGCCGGGAGAAGCGTCGAGCGCTTCTCCCTTCCGAACCGTCCGACGCGCCGGAAGAACAATCCCCGCACATTCGACGTCTCGGGAAGGCGCCCTTCGGACGAACGACCTTCTAGCCCTCGCCGGCCGGACCCGCGTTGATCGCCGTCACGGCAAGGCCGGCCAGCGAGACGGCGCCGCCCTCGGATCGGCCAGGACGACGGTTTTCCGCTCGCCCGGCAGCAGATCGAAGAAATTGTCGCTGAAGCGGACGTTGCCCCGCGGCAAATCGATCTTCGCCATCCGCGCCAAATAAGCTCCCGCTTCCACCGTCACCGTCTGCGCCGCCGGGTCCGCCGTCACCTTCAGCTCCGTTGTCGGCAGGCGCAGGTCCTTGTGATCCCGCAAATAGTACAGATTGTCCGGCGCGTCGAAGCCGTCGGCCGAAAGCCGCACGACGACCTCTTCCGCCGCCCTGCCGTTCAGCGCCTCCGCCTCCGTCAGGCTGCCGAGCTCGACCGCGCCGCCCGCCGGAACGTCGGCGGCGAATTCGCGCTCGAACACCATTTCGCCCGCAAAGTCATAGACGCCGAGCCGGACGCTTCCCCGGCACGGAGCGGTCCGGTCGTTCACGACCCACAGCCGGAGCGGACGGCCCGGGTCGTGATCGAGCGACAGCAGCAGCGGATGATAAAATTTCTTCGCGTAGTAGAACGACGCCTTCGGCAGCAGCTCGTAGTCGATCAGCGACCAGCTGGTGCCGGGCCAGCTGTCGTTATGCTGCCAGATCAGCGATCCGCTCGTCCGGCGCTTGTTCCGGCGGTAATGCTCGATGCCGTATTTGAGCCCTTCCGCCTGCGTCAGCATCGAGAAGTTCATGTATTCCCCGATGTCGCGCGGAATGCCGGTAAAGCCTTCCATCAGCAGGATGCCCTTCAGGTGATTCGTATCCTTGTTGCGATACGCCATCTCCGCGCTTCCCCAGTAGAACTCGCCCTCCGGCACGTACTTTTCCAGCGTATGCCGGTTTGCCGAAGCATGCATGCCGAATTCGCTGCTGAACAGCGTAAAGTCCTTTTTGTAGTTTTTGAAGGAGACGCCCTCGATGCTGTAGTCGATGACCGGAGCTTCGCCGGATTTGCGCGGGTAGACGGAGCCGTGCCACACCTGCCAGTTGTGGCGGTCGCCGGCGTCCGGGTCGTTGGCGTCGTCGCCGCCGTAAGGGGACGAAGGCCAATACGCCCGGCTGTCGTCCAGCTCTTCCAGCACCTCCGGAATCAGCTCGTGATAGATGCTTTCGCCGTAGAAAGGCGTCGTAATGCTGCCTTCCGACGATTTCTTGTCGTACAGCCAGTCGATTTCGTTATTGCCGCACCAGAGCGCGAGCGACGCGTGATTGCGCAGTCTTTTGACGTTGTAGACGACCTCGCGGCGCACGTTGTCCATGAAGTTCCGGTTGAAGTCCGGGAACAGCGCGTTGGCGAACGCGAAGTCCTGCCAGACGAGAAGCCCCCGGCGGTCGCATTCGTCGTAGAAAATATCCTTCTCGTAAATGCCCCCGCCCAGACGCGCAGCATGTTCATGTTGCCGTCGACGGCAAGCGCGATCAGGTCGCGGTAGCGGTCGTCGGGAATGGAGCCGATCAGGTTGTCCGCGGGAATCCAGTTCGTCCCTTTGGCGAACAGCTTCACGCCGTTCAGCGCGAACGCGAACGCGTTTTCCCCCGCCTCGTTCCGAAGCCGGAGCTCGACGGTGCGGATGCCGAAGGGCTTGCGGTAGACGTCCGTCTTTTCCCCGCGCGCATAAAGCGTCGCCTCCAGCTCGTACAGGTAAGGCTCTCCCAGATCGTGCGTCCACCACAGCCGCGGCGAGTCCACAGCCAGATCCGCCGAAGCTTTCCCGAGGCTCACGGGCACCCGCTTCGAGGCAACCTCGCTTCCGTCCCCCGCCAACAGCCGGATCTCGCATTCGCACGGCTCGTTCCGGCGGAACGCCCTGGCCTCGACGTCCACGCGAACCGTCGCTTCCTTCGCGCCGGCTCGGACCGTCCGCGCAAATACGCTTTCCAGCTTCGCCAGACGCCGGCTCTCCAGCCGAACCTTGCCCCAGATGCCGACCGTCACGAGGCGCGGGCCCCAGTCCCAGCCGAAATTCATCGCGGCTTTGCGGATCCACGGCCGCTCCTTCGTATAGGAGGACCAGTCGAACTGCAGCTTGTCCCGGTTGTGAAGCGACAGCGGATCGAATTTGACGGCGAGCGTGTTGCGGCCGTCGCGCAGCGCCCTCGTGACGTCGAACGTATGGCCCATGAGCATATTGTCCGCAGTTCCGATCTCCAGGCCGTTGAGGTATACCGTCGCGAACGTATCCAGCCCCTCGAACGCCAGCTCGTGCCGCAGCTCGGGATCGTCGTCCTTCGCGAAATCGAACGACTTGCGGTACCACCATTCCTTCTGCTCGATCCAGCGGCCTTTGACGTCGTTGTGTCCGTAATACGGGTGGTCGATGATGCGCCGCTCGATCAGCGCCGCATGAACGTCCCCGGGCACGCTTGCCGTCGCCCAGAACCGGTCGTCCAGGCCGGGAGAAGCGACGTCGAGCGGCCGCTTCTCCCCCGGTTCGAAATGTTGAATTCTCCAATCGTGCTTCAGCTCCATGCCGATCGTCTCCTCCTGCTGGTTTATGCGCTTAATCCTGTTTGACGGCCGAGGCGGCGCCTTCGCGGTATTCGCTGGGCGTCTTTCCGGTCTCTTTTTTGAACAGCTGGCTGAAATACTTGACGTCCGCATAGCCGACGGAAGCCGCGACCTCGCTGATTTTCGCCGGCGTCGTGGACAAAATCCCGGCGGCGCGGCGCATCCGCCGCCGGGTTACGTAATCCCCGAACGTCATTCCCGTCTCCTTTTTGAACACCTCGCTCAAATGGTTCGGATGCAGATGCACGTGCCTGGCGACCTGCTGCAGGCCGACGTCCTTGCCGAGATTCGTTTCGATATAGGCCATCGCCTTCTGCGCGTGCGAAGCCGCCCCTTCGGCCAGCCGGTCGTGATACCGCTTCATGACGGCGTACAAATATTGGAACAGGGCGTTCCGGGGAACGGACTCCCTCTCGTATCGGAAAGGCGCGAGCCCCTCCTCCGCGTTTTTCCGGCCCGTTACGGTCTGCACGCGCTCCAGCCATCTGCCCGCCGCGGCGGCCGCCGAATGCAGCGAAGCCTCCAGCGATTCCAGCGTGAATTCGGGATCCTCGAGCCGGGCTTGAATGTATGTCTGCACCCAGCCCTTGAGCGCAAGCGGGTCGTCCTCGAGCAAAATGGCGGAAAGCTCAAGCTCCTCTTCGTAGGAGCAGGACGTTTTGCCGCCCTTCCGGCGGATGAAGGCTTCGTACTCGACCCGGTTGTCGGGAATGAGGCCCTTATAGCCGAAAACGCGGTCCGCCGCGACGTAGGACTCGTGAAGCCGCTCCGGACGATCCACGGGCAGGCCGGCGGCGGCGAATATCCTGCATTTCAATAAGCGCTCGATTTTCGCCAAGGCCGAATAATGCTGCGAATGCTCGAACTCCTTGCGCGCGGGATCGATCGGAACGGCGGCCACGATGCGTTTTTTCCGGATCAGCGTTTCGCAGGCCAGCATCTCTCTCAGCATATTTTCGATGGCGAACAGCAGCAGCGACTCCGAGGAAGGCGATTCCGTCCAGCCTTCGCCCGCCACCAGCCAGATTTGCAGCATTCGGACTCCGCCGTTGCCCGGATGCGCGGACAGGCCGGACAGGAACGCCTCTTGCAGCCCGGGCTCGATCCCGGACGGATCCCCGCTGATAATCCAGCGTTCGAACAGCCGGTCGCGCGTCTCCTTGTTTTTGAACCGTTCCCGGTTGTGCTCGTCCCGCTTCGCTTCCATTCGCCGCTTCGCCCTCAGCACCGTTTTGATGATGTCCTCGGGCCGGCTCGTTTTCAGCAAGTAATCGTTCACGCCCTGCCGGATCGCCTGCTGCGTATATTGGAAGTCGTCGTAGCCGGTAAGAATGATAATGTCCAGGTCGGGGAGCAGCCGCCTCGCCTCATCGGCCAGCTCCAGGCCGGTCTTGCCGGTCATGCGGATGTCCGTCAGCAAGATGTCCGGCCGTTCCCGCCCGAGCCGCTCCAGCGCTTCTTCGGCCGAAGCCGCCGGCTCCAGCAAGTGCAGGCCGAGCTCCTCCCACTTGATCACTTTCGCCAGTCCGGTGCGGATAATGACTTCGTCATCCACGATCATGATCTTCATGCGAACCCTCCAAAACGGGAGTGGAAAAAGAAACGCGCGTGCCGGCCTGCGGCTTGCTGTCGATGTGGAGCATCGCATCCGGGCCGTAATGCAGCAGCAGCCGTTCGTTCACGTTTCGCAGGCCGTAAACCTCCGTGAGCGTCTCCCCGCCGCCGTCCGGCCGAAGGCTGTTCCGGACGAACGCCAGCCGTTCCTCCGTCATGCCGACCCCGTCGTCCAGCACGAGAAAAAACAACCGGTTCCCCCGAAGCTCGACGGAAACGGCGATGTTTCCCTTCCCCTCTTTTTTCTGAACCCCGTGAATCATCGCGTTTTCGACCAGCGGCTGCAGCAGCAGCTTGACCATCCGCTTGGTTTGCGCGGCGGGATGCACGACGTAGTCGACGTCGAATTTGTCGGGAAAGCGGATCGACTGCACCATGACGTAGTTTTTGATATGCGAAATTTCGTCCCGCACCTCGCAAAACTCGTTGCCCTTGTTCAGGCTGAACCGCAGGAAATCGCTCAGGGCGCCGACCATGTCCGCGATTTTTTTCTCGTCGGCCATCAGCGCGATCCAATGGACCGAAGAAAGCGTATTGTACAAAAAATGGGGATTGATCTGCGCCTGGAGCGCGCGCATGTCGGCTTCCTTCTTCCGGGCTTCGTTGCGGACCAGCTTTTTCTTGAGCTGTTCGATATGGGTGCCGAGCAGCCCGTAGCTTCGGGCGAGCTGCCCGATTTCGTCGTTCGACCGGATCGGAACGACGGGCAGCGGCTCGTCGGGGTCGATTTTTGTCAGCAGCCGGGTGAGCAGCCGCAGCGGATTCGTAATCCGCCGAGCCGTAAACAGGATGAGCAGGGCGTTGATCAGCACCGAAAGCGCGACGGCCAGCACCGTCAGCCGGACGATGTATTCGCTTTGCGAGCGGTACAGCTCGTAGGGGAACACCCCGGCCAGCGTCCAGCCCCCAAGCGCCTGGCGGGAGTAAAGAACCGTTTTTTTGTCGCGCCCGTCTCCGTACGCGGACACGCCCTTGGCGGGCTTCGCGCGGTCAAGGTGTTGCCGGAGACCCGGGTACAGCGCATCGATCGACTCCGACAGCCGGTTCTTGTCAGTCGAAGACAAAAGATGCCCCTCCCCGTCGAACAGCACGACTTCCCCCTGACCTCCGCCCAGCTGCGCCTCGCCCCAATTCCGGGAAATCGTCCGCTCGTCCAGGCTGATCGAAATCCATCCCAGCGGCTCGTAGTCGTTGATGCTGCGGAGCGGACGGATGAACGACACGAGACGATGCTCGCCTGCGTAGTCCTCGACCGTGTAAAGGCGGGTCCACCTTTTGGCCGTCACGTCTTCGAGGGCAAGCTGCTCATGCAAGTCGGAGCGGTAAAACGTCGCCGTCGACACCGGGAGGTCGAACCGGTTCGAATAGACCGTAATATCCGCGATGTACTCCTTCGAGCTGACGAGGCTGACCAGCATGCCGAGCACCCGCGTCCGCAGCTCGACGTCGTCGTCCGTCCCGGCGGCAAAACGCTGCACGTCCTGCTGCCCGATCAGAAACAAGGAAACGTTCTCCACGTCTCTCAGCTGGAATTGCAAATAACCCTCCATCTGGCTCAGCGTATCCATGCCGGCCTGATTGAGGTTCTGCTCGGTCACCCGGGACGACGTATAAAACGCGAAAATCCCCAAAAAC
The DNA here is from genome assembly GCF_016937515.1 of Cohnella algarum. Lineage (NCBI taxonomy): Bacteria > Bacillati > Bacillota > Bacilli > Caryophanales > Paenibacillaceae > Cohnella > Cohnella algarum. Next base: position 2,790,647 of record NZ_JAFHKM010000002.1, on the reverse strand, counting down.
AGCAGGGGGATCAACGTGGACGCGAGCATCAGAACGGACAGCTTGCGCCGCAGCGAATTTCCGATCCATCGTCTCACGTCTTTGATCCCCCCAACCGTTCTTCGTCAGCCTTTGACCGCTCCCGCCGTCATGCCTTTCATCACCTGTTCCTGGAACAGGAGAAAGACGAGAATCGTCGGCAGCACGGACAGCGTCATCGCCGCCAGGGTCAAGCCGTAATCGGTCTGAAACCCGTCGGCGAACGTCGTGATGCTGAGCGGCAGCGTCTTCAAGGCCGCGTTGCTGATAAACACCAAGGCGAACGAAAAATCGTTCCACGAATGCAAAAAAGTCAAAATCGTGACCGTGGACAAAGCCGGCAGCGAAATCGGAAGCATGATCCGGAAAAACACGCCCCACAGCCCCGTTCCGTCGATATAGGCGGCTTCTTCGATTTCCTTCGGAATCGTCGCCAGATAGGCCGTCAAGACAAAGATGGCCGTCGGCAGCGCGAACGCGGCATAAGGAAAAATCAGCGCCCAATACGTGTTCAGAATCGACATTTGCTTCATCAGAATAAACAGCGGGACGAGCGTGCTGTGAATCGGAATCAGCATGCCGACGACGAAGAAAGCCATCGTCCAGCCTTTCAGCCGGAAGTTGAAGCGGGCGAGCACGTAGGATGTCAGACCCGCAAGCAGCAGCGTCAACGCGAGAGACACGGCCGAGACGATGACGGAATTCATGAATGCGGTGCCCATTTTCGACGTTTCCCACGCCCGCGTGAAATTTTCCCACAGCCACGTTTCGGGAAGGCCGAACGGGCGGCTGAAAAATTCCGCATTGGATTTAAAGGCGCTGATGATCAGCCAAAACAGCGGATATATAGTAAGAATGCCGTAAAGCAGCAAAAAAATCCAGAACAAGCCCGCGCCCCATTTTTTCCGGAGCGTTCGCCCGCTCGTCGACTCGACGCTTCGGGAAACCGTCCGGGCAAGCTGCGCATTGCTCATCTTGGGTACCTCCTCTCCTTGTTGGAGTCCGCCCGACCGAACGGCTTTCGGATCGGACAGGCTCCTAATCGGCTTTTTTCCGCGTGAGCCATTGGCTCGTCCCGATAAACAGCAGGCTGATGATGACGATGGCCGTCGAAATCGTGCTGCCGTAGCCGTACCGGTACGTGGAAAACGTCGAATTGTACATGTAGGTCGCGAGCAGCTCGGTCGCGTGGGCGGGACCGCCCTTCGTCATCACATACACCAGATCGAACGATTTCAGGCTGCCGGAAATGCACAGAATGAGCGCGACCTGGATCGTCCCCCAAATCATCGGCAGCGTGACGGAAAAAAGCTTTCTCGCGCCGGAAACGCCGTCGATTTTCGCCGCGTCGTGGATTTCGCCGGGAATGTTTTGCAGCGCCGAAATAAAGATGATCAGGTACAAGCCGACGAAATTCCAGATCAGCGGCGGCAGCAGCGCGTAAATCGCGATGTTCGGGTCGGACAGCCACTGCAGCTTCCAGGACCCGAGGCCGACGGCGTCGAGCAGAAAGTTCAGAATGCCGATTTGCGGATGGTAGATGTACTGCCAGATCATCCCGATAACGACGGACGACAGCACCATCGGCATGAACACGGCCGAGCGGAGAAATCGCTGCAAGCCGTTGCTCTTGTGCAGGACGATCGCCAGGACGAGCGCGATCGGCACTTGTCCGAGGACCGACGCCAGGACGAAGATGACGTTGTTTTTGAGCGAATGCCAGAACACCGGATCGTTGACCAGCTCGACGTAATTTTTCGCGCCGTGGAATTTGGCCTCGCCGATGCCCGACCAGTTGAAAAAGCTGTAGTACGCCGACCAGACGACCGGCACGAACACGAACAAGGCGTAAAGGACAAGAGAGGGCAACAGCGCCAGCGCGATAAACCGGCGTACCCGCAGCGTATTCACCCGCACCACCTCCCTGAATTCGTCGGCCCTCCCGGAGGAGGGCCGAACGGATGGCGAATTTGATGTGCCGATTCCGGATCAGGAACCGACCGCGCCGGCTTGGGCGCTTTGGATCTTTTTGGCGATGTCCTCCGGGTTGCCGCCCATGAGCAGCTCCTGGAGCCCGTTGTTGACGGCTTCCACCGCGGCCGAGCTCAGTTTGGAATCGTAGACCGGAACGATCTTCACGTCTTTCATCAGGTTGCTCAGCTTGACGAACAGCGGGTTGGCCTTCGATTCGTCGAGCTCGATGTTGTAGCTGACGAGCGTGCTGCTGTCGAGCGTGGCCTTTTGCCCGTCGGGCCCGGCGAGCGCATACAGCAGTTCCATCGCGGCTTCTTTCTTGGCGCCGTCGACCTTCTTGCTGACGCCGAGTCCCGTGCCGACGACGCCGGCCGTCGTCTGCGGCTCGCCTTTTCCGCCTTCGACCGGCGGGAGAATCGTAATGTTCGTGTTGTTCAGCACTTCCTCCGACGCGGTGTTCACCAGGCTGGCGACCGCCCAGCCCCCGTTGATGAACATGGCGGCTTTTTCCTGCGTGTAGAGCTGGATCATCTGGTTTTCGTCGATGCTGTTGAAGCCGTCCTGGTACGCTTTTGCGGTCCCGAGCTCCTGCATCTTCTTGAGCGCATCGATAAACTCCGGATCGGTAAATTGCGCCCCGTCCTGTGCGACCGCTTTCAGAAACCAGTCGGTACCCGTCACGCGGTCGGCGATCGTGCTGAAGGTCGTCGATTGGGCCACCCAGTTCGCCTTGTTGCCGAGCGCGATCGGGATGACGCCGTTTTGGTTGAACGTATCGATAGCCGCCAGCAGCTCGTCCCAGGTCGTCGGCACCTTGACCCCGTATTGGTCGAAGATCGCCTGGTTGTAATAAACGAGCGAGCTCGGCGCCAGATTCATCGGAACGGAGTATACTTTGCCGTCCACCGTGAAGTCGTCCAGCGCGTTCGGAATGAAGTTGTTTTTCCATTCCGGCTTGCTGTCCAGAAACTCGTCGATCGGCTGGAGCAAATCGCCGTTGACGAATTCCCTTGTCATGGCGCCCGGCCACATGACGAACAAATCGGGCATTTCGTCCGCGGCCGCCGCCGTGCGCAGGCGCGTTTTCAAGCCGTCCGTCGCCAGCGCCTCGACCTGCAGGTCCACCTCGGGATGCGCCGCCTTGAAGTCGTCCAATATTTTTCTCATCGCCACCGCTTTGGCGTCCTGGCCGGACCAGTTGTTCCACAGCGTCAGCGTCACTTTTTCCTGTCCGTCTCCGGACGCGCCGCCGCTTTCGTTCGATCCGCCGCCGCAGGCCGCCAGCAGCGTAACGCAAAGCGCGGCGACAAGGCCGATTTTCCCCAGCTTGAACATTTGCAAATAACCTCCCCTTTTGATTTACAGGTTCATTCTATAGTTGTCGGCGGCTCGCGATAAGGGGAAGATGATAAGAAGGAGGGTAGAAAAATATCGGATGCTCGCGAGAATGGCCGACGAGCCGCAGGATGCATGCTTTGCGGTAACACAAGGGAGGGTAGCATGACGGCAGCATGCGGGGATATGGCAGACTCCTGGACGGTCTATTTCTTTTAGTGAAAGGAAAGGATCAACACAACCAATTTCGCGAATGAAATCATAAGCGCTTTCCCGGTTTCTTCATCCGATTCGCATCCGAATTCCCGAAATAATCGGTCCTGAGAAAAACACGAGGGGTACGCAGGATTGGCCAGGGTTGAGCAAGGTTGAGCGGGATGACACTGGGTCGGCAAAGCTTGGTTGGATTTTGTCCAATCAAAACCGCTTTTTTCACCAAACACGTCATCTTTGTTGGATTTTGTCCAATCTGGCGAGGCCTTTTCCGCGTTTTCGCCCAAATTCCAAGTTTCTCGTTGGATAAAATCCACTCTAGGCAACGTTTTCCCCGTTTTCCGCTCCCTAGATTGGACAAATTCCAACATAGGCTCCTTGCGAGACCTCCTCCTCCCCTAATTTTCCCCTAAACTCTTTCGTAAGGTGAAGAACTTACACTTTCCGATATGAAAAACGGTCAAATCGGAGTCTCGCACTCTCCGATTTGACCGTTATCGCATGCAGCCTATTCCCACTCGATCGTGGCCGGCGGCTTCGAGGTGATGTCGTAGACGATCCGGTTCACGTTTTGCACTTCGTTGACGATGCGCACCGAAATTTTCTCCAGCACGTCCCATGGGATGCGCGCCCAGTCTGCCGTCATGCCGTCGATCGACGTGACGGCGCGGATGCCGACCGTGTACGAATACGTCCGGCCGTCGCCCATGACGCCGACGCTCTTCATGTTCGGCAGCGCCGTAAAGTACTGCCAAATTTCCCGGTCGAGGCCCGCTTTGGCGATTTCGTCGCGCAAAATCGCGTCGGACTCGCGCACGATCTCCAGCTTGTCCTCGGTGACTTCGCCGAGCACGCGGATGGCCAGCCCCGGTCCCGGGAACGGCTGGCGCCAAACGATGGCGTCCGGCAAGCCGAGCTCTTCGCCGACCTTGCGCACTTCGTCCTTGAACAGCGCCTTGAGCGGCTCGACCAGCTGGAACTTCATGTCTTCCGGCAAACCGCCGACGTTGTGGTGCGACTTGATCGTTTGCGCCGTCGCGGTGCCGCTCTCGACGATGTCGGTGTACAGCGTGCCCTGCGCCAGAAAAGCGAAGTCGTCGAACTTCGCGGATTCCTCTTCGAACACGCGGATAAACTCGTTGCCGATGATTTTCCGTTTTTGCTCCGGATCGTCCACGCCGCGCAGCTTGCCGAGGAAGCGCTCGCTCGCGTCGATCTTGACGACGTTCATGTCGAACTTGCCGACGAACGTGTCCATGACGCTCTCCGCCTCGCCCTTGCGCAGCAGGCCGTGGTCGATGAACATGCACGTGAGCTGATCGCCGATCGCCCGGTGAATGAGCGCGGCCACGACGGAAGAATCGACGCCGCCGGACAGCGCGCACAGCACCTTCTGATCGCCGACCTCTTGGCGGATGTCCTTGATCATGTCCTCGATGAACGATTCCATGCTCCAGTCGCCTTTGCATTTGCAAACCCGGTACAGGAAGTTGCGAATCATCTCGTTCCCTTTGACCGAATGACGAACTTCGGGATGGAATTGCACCGCATAGAGTCCGCGAGCGCGGTCGCTCATGGCCGCGACCGGCGCGTGCGGCGTGCTCGCGTCGACGGTGAAGCCTTGCGGCAGCTCGGTCACGTGGTCGCCGTGGCTCATCCAGACGGTCTGGCGGCTGTCCAGGTCGTAAATGAGCTCGCAATCCGTCTGGAAATCGACGTCCGATTTGCCGTATTCGCGCTTGCTCGCCGGTTCGACCTTGCCGCCCTGCTGGTGCGTAATGAGCTGCATGCCGTAGCAGATGCCGAGAATCGGCACGCCGAGGTCGTAGACGCCGGGGTCGACCGTCGGCGCTCCTTCGGCATAAACGCTTGCCGGTCCGCCGGAGAAGACGATGCCCTTCGGATTCAGCTCGCGGATTTTCGCTGCGGGAGTGTTGTAAGGAAGCAATTCGCTGTAAACGCCGAGATCGCGGATACGGCGGGCGATAAGCTGGTTGTATTGACCGCCGAAGTCGATGACGACGATCAGTTCGTGCGCTTTTTTGTCCACTGGGTTAACCGGGCCTCCTGAAGGCAAATCTAAATCGCCCGACCGGAACGCTTCGCTCGGAAAGCCAAGCCCCGGTGATTCGGGCGATTCGACGATTCGCGGGATACATGTTTTCGATTGAAGTAATTATAGCTTTGCCCGCAAGAGAGCGTCAAGGCGCGTCCCCGGCATCCTCCACCGCCGGGTGAAAGAGCAGCGCCTCGAGACGGACCGGAGCCTCTCGCGCCGTCAGCGCGATCCGGTGCGCGCCGCCCGCCAGAGGCGGAAGCTCGCCGCCGAGCCCGACCGTCTCCCAATCGGCACGCGCCGCGCGCGCCTCCCCGATCCGCTCCCCGTCCAGCGTCGCTTCGACCGAAGCCGCCCCTTCGGGAGCGCTCATCCGCAGCCGGAGCCGATATCGCCCGGCTTCCCCCGCGGCCGCCGTGAAATCGTAAGCCAGCCGGTCGCCGGGGGCAAGCTGCACGCACAGCTTGTCGTCCGGGTTCCAGCGGTGCCAGCCCGCTTCCGCAGGCGGGCGCTGCGGCCTTCCGTCGTCCGCATGGCGAATTTCGACGCCGTCGCCGCCGCGGTACCCGGTCGTCCAGCCGCATTTCTTCGCGACGCCGAAACCGTCCACGCCATAGCCGTAATGAACGGCGGGAATGCGGACCGGCAGCCGGCGGAACAAGGCCCGGATCACTTCGGGCCGGTAGTCGCAGACTTCGAGCGGCAGATGCTCCAAATACTGCCCGAAAATCCGAAGCGCGCGCTCGCGGTCCGGGCGCTTTCCGCCTTCCAGGAACGCGGCCAGCTCCTCCCAGCCGTCCGGCCGGCGGATCGAGCACGGAGAATTCGTCGTATCCATCTTCTTCCACGTCCAGAAATTCCAGCCGATGCCGTGATCCTCGAACAGCCGGAAGGCGCCGGCGTACCAGTCGAGATCGTTCTCCCCGCCCTCCCCCATAAAGACGGGAACGTTCCATCGGTCCCTGAAATCCAGGTAGCGCCGAATGCTTTCCGTATCCGGATTGTTCCAATATTTATGAAACTGGTACAGAACATTGCCGTCCAGCGGCTCCGTAAACACGGAAAAATCCGTGGCCCAATGCACGCCCTCTAAAATGACGAGATGCCGGTCGTCCACCTCGCGGATCGCCCGGATCATGTCCCGGTACAGCGGCTCGACCTGATCGTTGTACGCTCCGTGATAATCGGGCAGGGGCTCGTTCAGCAAATCGTAGCCCGCCACGATCCATTCGTCCCGGTAGCGCTCCGCGAGCATCCGCCACATGTCGACGGCCGCCCGGCGGTTTTCCTCCCGGACGAACAGCTCCGGCACGTCGCGCTCGGAGTCGTCGATGTTCGCCCCCGTCTGCCCGCCCGGCGCGCCGTGCATGTCGAGAATGACGTACAGCTTCCATCTCCGGCACCATTCGACGACCCGGTCCAGCCAGCCGAGCGCCGTTTCGTTGTAGCCCCGCGCGTTCGTCTCCCCTTCCAGCAGCATTCGCGCATTGAACGGCACCCGCACCGAATTGAAGCCTTCCTCCGCGATCCGCCTGATATCGGCTTCGGCGACGTACCGCTCCCGGTATGACGTCCAGAACGCCGCCGCCGCGTCCGCGCCGATCAGGTCCTCGACCAGTCGCTCGATCCGCCGCGGCCGGTCGCCCGCTTCCGGCAGCTTCCACATATAGCCCTCGGGAAGCAGCCAGCTGCCCAGCCCTACTCCCCGCAGCAGCAAATTGTCCCCGCGGCCGTTGACGAGCCTCGTGCCTTCGGCCCGTACCCAGCCTTCCACTTCCGAACGGTTCATATCCGTCAACCTCGCTCCCTCCTTGAAACTTCCCCCGCTCCGGCCCGATCCGGCTTCCGCGCCGGGCTCCGCTTCGCTGCCGGTCTACGTTTCGCTGCCGGTCTACGCTTCGCTTCCGGGCTCCGCTTACTTCGGCTCCCGGACCCGCCGGGCGCTCCGGTATTCGAGCGGCGACACGCCCTCCGCTTCCTTGAACAGCCGGGTAAAATGCTTGACGCTCTCGAACCCCGCCTGCGAGCTGATTTCGTATACTTTGAGATCCGTCCCCTCCAGCAGCTCCTTCGCCTTGGCCAGCCTGACCTTGCGCAAATAGGAGGAGAAGCTTTCGCCGGTATGCTCCTTGAACGCCTGGCTGAAATAGGTGTAATTCAGCGAGACATAGTTGGACACGACGGCCATGTTCACGTCCTGCCGGTAATGCTCGTGGATGTACTCGACCGCCTTCTGCATATCCTTGCGCTCGGCGTGCGCGGCCCGGACGCGGCTGACGTATTCGTCGAGCCGCTCCGTCAGCTGCTCGACGTGCCGGTAATAATCGTGAAAAGAGTCGAAATGATCGAAATGCCCCGCGTTTTTGTACAGCTTCAAAATTTCGATCGATTCCTCGCCGTAGCTGCGGTAGACCCGGTCGAACACCTCTTCGTTCAGCTTTCGCCCGATCGTCTCCAGAAGCCCGATTTCGCAGCGGGAGATCGCCCGGATATCGAGCGCCTGCTGCAGCAGCCGCTTCATTTCCGGAAGCCGGCCGGTCCCCATCAAATTGGATATTTTCCGGATGGCGTCCTCCGGCACGGGGCAGCCCGAAGCGAGCGCGCGGACGCGATCGTAGGCGACGACTCCGCCTTCGGCGTGAAGCACGTAATATTTGAGCGCCTGGCGCGCTTGGCTGTAGGCCAGCCGGAGCCGGCCCATCCCCGAAACCCGCGAGCTCAGCCCGACCCGGGGACGATTCGGCGAAAACGCGGCCAGCGCTTCCGGCAGCTTCGCCAGAATGGCCGAATCCCTGGCGACGACCGCCGTCAGCCCTTCCCGGTCCTGGCAGCGCCCCCATTCCGCTTCCCCTTCCAGCAGCCGGTCCAGCCCTTCGAGCATCGCCTGCCGGTCGGTCTCGCCGCCCGCCGCCTTGACCAGCGCGATCGCGTATTCCCCGTCCAGCCAGCCGAGGCCCGCCCGCGTCAGCCGCTCCCGGATTTCCCGCTCGTCCGCGCTTTCCTGCAGCAGGACGTAGGCGAGCTGATCCGAAACCTCCCTCGTCCGCCGCAGCGTGTCGTCCGCGCGCTTCTCTCCCTTGCGCCGCAGCTCGTCCTCCAGCCGTTCCAGGACCGCGAACAGCTCCTCGCGCACGATCGGCTTCAGCAAATACTCCTTCGCCTGGTAGCGGATCGCCGCCTTCGCGTACGGAAAGTCGTCGTACCCGCTCAGGATGACGACCTCGGGCTTTGCCTCCATCGCCTGCATCTGCTCCAGCAGCACGATCCCGTCCATGACGGGCATCCGGATATCGGTCAGCAGCAGCTCGAACCGGTCCCCCGACAGCTGCGCCAGCGCCTCGTCTCCGTTTTCCGCGAACGCGAACTCGTAGCGGCCGGGGAACTTCCGCTCGATCATCGCCCGAAGGCCGACCCGAATGTTGCGCTCGTCGTCGGCGATGAGCAATTTCCGTTTCATCTTCCCTCGCCTCCCGACACCATGAAATGCGGCAGCGTCATGACGACGCGGGTAAAGCTGCCCTCGACGCTCTCGATGCGGATGCCGTACTCGATGCCGTAGCTCATGACGAGCCGATGATCGACGTTGCGCAGGCCGATGCCGCCGCCGTCCCGGCCTTCCCGCTCCAGCCGGCCGCGCAGCTCCCGGTAGTCAGACTCCTCCATGCGCAGCATGCTGTTCAGCCTGCGAAGCCGGTCCTCCGGGATGCCGCAGCCGTTGTCCGCGATTTCGACGACGCATTCGCCTTCCCGGACGGCGGCGGAAAGCGATACCGACAGCTTCTTCCCCTGCAGGCCCCCCTGGCTCATTCCGTGCTTGACGGCATTTTCGACGATCGGCTGCAGCGACATTTTGAGCACCTCCTGATCGTTAAGCTCCGGCGGGACGTCGAGGCGAAGCTCGAGCTTCCCGTCGTAGCGGACGTTCATAATCGCCATGTAATGCTGAATGTGCTGGATTTCGTCCCGCAAGCGAACGCGGTCGCGCGTCCACTGCAGGCTGTAGCGCATCATCCCCCCAAGCGAGGTGAGCGCATCGGAAATCGTGTACTGCCCTTCGACCTCCGCCAGCATTTTCAAATTTTCCAGCGTGTTGTACAAAAAGTGGGAATCGATCTGGTTTTTGAGCGAACGCAGCTCCGCTTCCTTGGTCGCCGCCTGGCGGTTAACCTGCTCCGCGATCAGCTCGTTGATTTTTTTGAGCATTTGGCGGTAGTGATGCCCGAGCTCTCCCACCTCGTCGGTTCCGTACACCGGCACGTCCGGGCTGAAATTGCCGCCGCGCACTTTTTTCATCGAGTCCCGGAGCACGCGGAGACGCTTGAGAATGAGCGAATGCATAAAATAGGAAACGATGCACAGCACGCCGACGAGCACGAGAATGATGACCGTCATGTTGCTGCGCGTCTGCCGGATGTCCGCCAGGGTGTCGGCCAGGGTGACGACGTTGACGAGATGAACGTCCAGCCGGGGAATGTAGGAATGAACCGCCAGGTAGGGATGCCCCTCGTAATCGAACGTTTCGCTGGCGTTGCCTTCCCCGTCGGTCAGCGCAAGCCGCTTGACGAGCTCGCGGGCCGGCGCGTTCCGGAACACCGCCGCCTTTTCGTCGGTATACACCTCGCCGCCGCGCGCGACGACCAGCAGCTGCGAACCCGGCTCCTGAACGCTGCTGAACGTTTTCGTAAAAAAATGCCGGACCTCCATGCTGACTTCCAAAATGCCGTTATGGGTCGAGTCGTCGGGGTACATAAACTCCCGGAGCAGCGACACGTACGGCGTCGCCGCGGACGCGTCCGGCGCCGCGGTGGACAAAATTTCCCCGCCGCGCTGGATTTCCCACCAAACGATTCCCCTTTGCCGCAAAACCGTGCCGTACCAGCTGCGGTCGCGAATGCGCGATTCCTTCAGCACGACCGGCCAAAACTCGCTGACGTGCGGGTTGTCGGTAAACAGGCGGATGCTCGCGATCCGCGGATTGTTGAACAGAAAATGCTGGTAGCCGGCGAACGTTTTCGTTTTGAAATCGAGCAGCCAGGCGATGTCCGTCTCCTCCCGGATTTGCAGGTAATCCTTCATATCCTGGTTCGAAAGGGCAAGCTGGCCGGTCCATTCCATCAATTCGACGTTGTTTTGAATGTTGATTTTTTCGATATCGAGAATGTTTTCGGTTTTTTTGACGAGATCCCGGATCGCATTGTCGGAAACGCCGCGGAACAAGAACCACGAGTAGATCAAAATCGGAATGAAAATGATCAGCACGAACGACAAAATCAGCTTGACCTGAAGAGGCAAGCTGCCCGTGAAGGATCGGATCGCCGAGCTTCGTTTTCTTTGCGATTTGGCCACGTCGTCATCCCTTCCCGCTGTTCACGGATGAAGCCCGGCCTCCCGCCGGATGCGGCGGAGGCCAGGCTCGCGAATTCGGATCGGCCGAAAGATTCGGCCGGGGGCCGGGGGCTTTGCCGGACCTTCGCCCGGCAGCCGCCGCCCTCCGTCAGCCGTTGATCTCTTCCAGCTTCTTGAGGTTTTCCTCGTACGCTTTTTGCCGGTAGGCTTCGATGGCCTCCTGGTCTTCCCGGTCCTGCAAGTACTCGTTGAAGATGCTGTCGAATTGTTCGTCCGTTTCGGCGAGCAGCAGCTTCGGCAGCGTTTTTCCCCAGAGGCGGCCGTTTTTGCTGTTGGATACGCCTTCTTTGGACGTCGGCGGCGGGTCGAGGTTGTCGAATTCGGACATGCTGATCGCCTTGCCTTTCGTCCAGTCCTCCATCTGCTTGCCGGGATCGACGCTGGGCGGAGCCCATTGCAGGTTCATGTTCGTGTCCATGAGCATCCAGTACGTGTAGGAAGCTCCGTACTGCTGGTCGAACGCCGCCCGGTCCGTATTCATCAGCTCGAGCGCCTCGGGCTTGAACTGGTCTTTGCCGTCGATCGTATCGTACGTGACGCCTTTTTCGCCCAGGTACAAGTCCTTGTTGCCTTCCTCGCTGATCAGATAACTTAGGAAGGCGATAGCCCGCTCCTTGTCCTTGACGTCCTTCGAAATCAGCGTCACCGTCCAGCCGGAAATGCCGGGACCGGACAAGGTCGGCAAATCCTTCGCGGCGTTCGCCGGCCCGTCGATCGCGATGTACGCCGAATTCGGATCGTTCTGGTAGCGCGCGATGTTTTGCGTGGCGAAGTCGGTCCGCTGGTACAGCATCGCGAAGTAGCGGCCCTGCGCGATTTTCTCTTCCATTTGCGGGCGCTTGTCGATGAAGATGTCCTTTGCCAGCAGCCCCATTTCGTTCGCCTTGCGGAACGTTTTCAGCCATTTCAGGTATTCCGGATCCTGCCTGCGGTCGTAAAGCTTTCCGTCCTTCTGCTGCGGGATGGCCAGGAAGTTCTGCAGGTAGCCCTCCAGCGAGTAGTTGCCCGTATCGTTGAACTCGTGCAGGCCGATCGGAATGAGCGGCTGGCCGTCCACGTCCGGGAACATCTCCTTCGCCGCCTGCAGCGCGTTCAGGAAGCCCTCCGGCGTGCTCATGTCGGGCTTGCCGAGCGCCTCGTACATGTCCTTGCGCACGACGAACGTCTGGTTCGAGGTGAAGTTTTCCCCGTATTTTTCATAGTCCGCGGGAGAGGACGAAGCGTTCGGATACCCGTACACGTTCCCGTCGGGCTGCGTATACCAGCCGATCTTTGCCGGGTCGGTCACCTTGAAAAAGTACGGGTCGTACTGCTCCGCGAGCTCGTTCAGCGGGAGCACCAGCTTGCCGTTGATCATCTTCTTGACGTTTTCGTTGTTCCAGTCGAGCGTGATGAAATCGGGCAGCGAGCCGGACGCGAGCATCGTGTTCAGCTTCTCGTTCTCGTTGCCGGCCGGGACGATGAAGTTGAGGCTGACGCCGGTTTTTTTCGTGATATATTCCGCCGTGGCGTCGCCGCCCCATTTTTTGCTGAACCACGAAAAATTGATGTACCAGTCGAACGTGATCGGCGACGTGTTTTTCTTCCAGGCGGGTTCGCCTTCGGCAGGCTGTTGCCCTTCGGAGGACGGCTGCGGGCTTGCGGCCGGACTTGCGCTTGCCGAGCCCTCCGCCCCTCCGCCGTTTGCGGCGTTATTGCCGCCCGAGCAGGCCGCAAGCGTGAAGACAAGCGCCGCCGAGAGAATGGCGGACAGCCATTTGCGTTTTGCACCCATTTTGATGGCCCCTTTGCTTCGATATTTTTATATTACCAGTTCGCGCCGCGGCGCGGACGGATAATTCAGCTCAGCGGCGCCGCTTGCGTTTTGGCGGAGCCGCGCGCGGATGCTACCCCTTGATCGAGCCGATCATGAAGCCTTTGACGAAATATTTTTGCAGGAACGGGTAGACGAAGACGATCGGGGCGGTCGTCACGACCATCGTGGCCAGCTTGAGCGACTGGCTCGTGACGCCCACGGTGACGCCGCTCGGCATCGAGGCGAGCATCTGGTTGGAGCTCGACTGCGCCACCACCCGGTACAGGTACGTCTGAATCGGCTGCAGGTCGGTATTGTTGATGTAAATCATGCCGGTAAAATAGTCGTTCCACTGGTAAACGCCGTGAAAAAGGGCGATCGTCGCCACGACCGGCATCGACACGGGAATGACGACGCGCAGAAAAATCGAGAAGTCGTTCGCGCCGTCGATTTTCGCCGCCTCCTCGAGCCCCGCGGGAATTTCCCGGAAAAAGCTGAGGAAGATGATCAAATCGAAAAAGCTGAACATCGCCGGGATGATATAAACGAGAAACTGGTCCAGCATCCCGAGATCGCGAATGAGCAGATAAGTCGGAATGAGGCCGCCGCCGAAAAACATCGTGATCGTGCCGATCAGCATGTACAGCTTGCGGCCGATCAGCTCGCCGCGGGACACCGCGTAGGCGACCATCGCCGTGAACAGGACGTGGACGACGGTGCCGACGACCGTTTTCGCGACGGTGATGCCCATCGCGGTCATAATGCCGTCGCTGCGGAAGACGGTGACGAAGCTGTCGAGACTGAACTTGCGGGGCCACCAGTAGATGCCTCCCCGCATCGCGTCGGTGCCGTCGTTGAACGCGTTCACCAGCACGTACCAGATCGGGTACAGCGTCACGAAGCAAATGATGAGCATCAGCAAGCCGTTGACTAGCCCGAAAACGGCCTCGCCCCGCGTTTGGCGCTTCAGGGAAAACATCGCTTCGCCTCCTTTCGGGAAAAAATTCGGTTAAAACAGGGAAGTGTTGTTGAGCTTTTTCGTGACGTAGTTCGCTCCGAGCAGGAGCCCGAGCGCGATGACCGATTTCAGCAGGCCGACCGCCGTCGAATAGGAATAGCGCCCGTCCACGATGCCCGTCTGGTACACGTAGATGTCGATTACGCTGCTCGCGCTGTCGTTGAGCGAATTGCGCAGCACGAGAATCTGGTCGAAATTCGAGTTCAGCAGGCCGCTCACCGCCAGAATGAACAAAATGGCGATCGTGCCCTTGATCGCGGGCAGCGTAATGCTCCATATTTTCTGAAAGCGTCCCGCCCCGTCGATCGTAGCCGCCTCGTACAGGTCCGGCGATACGCTGCTGATCGCGGCCAGGTAGATGATGGCGGACCAGCCGAGCTCCTTCCAGATGTCCGAGGCGACGACGATGGACCAGAAATATTGCGGTTCCGCCAGGTACGTAATCGGCTCGTCGATCAGGTTCAAAGCCAGCAGCACTTTGTTGACGATGCCTACGTCCGACAGCCAGGTGGCCAGAATGCCGCCCAGAATGACCCAGGAAAGAAAGTGCGGCAGGTAGGAGATCGTCTGAATGGATTTTTTGAACAGCACCGAACGCACTTCGTTGAGCAGCAGGGCGAAAATAATCGGCAGCGGGAAGCCGATGACGAGCTTGATCAGGCTGATCCCGAGCGTGTTGCGAATGACGTTGACCAGATTGTCGTCCTCGAAAAACTCCTTGAAATGGTCAAGTCCGACCCACGGCGCCTGCGAAATCGGAAAAATGATGTCGAATTCCTTGAACGCGATGATGATGCCGTACATCGGAATGTAGTTGAACACGATCATCCAGGCGACGCCGAGCAGCGCCATGGCCTGCAAGTATCGCTGGCCGTACAGCTTTTTCAGCCATTTGAGCCGCCTTTCCCGGCGAAAAGCGGCCGGACCGGGCCCCGCCGTTCTTCCTGTTGCCGCTCCCGTCCCCGTTTTCACGTTAAGCCGCACCTCCGCATCTTTCGTTATGGCGAGTCGGCAGCCTCGTCCCCGCGCTAACTTGTTTACGCTTTCATTTTAGGTGCTCGGCTTTTGGAAAAAAAGGACGCAATTTCAAGATCGGGTATCCGGATTTCGGGTCGGGGGGATGGGGTTCGAAAAGGCAAATGAAAGATGGGCATGCGTTTGGGGGAAATGAGTCGCTGCGACTCAACCGGATCGTTCGCGTTCATGCGGAGGGGGCGAGATGGGTCATTTTTACTCAAATGCGTGCGGCTGCTCGCGTACGGAGGGCTCAGATGAGTTACCACGACTCAACCGGATCGTTCGCGTTCATGCGGCGGCGGCGAGATGGGTCATTTTTACTCAAATGTGTGCGGCTGCTCGCGTACGGTGGGTTAAGATGAGTCACCACGACTCAACTGGATCGTTCGCGTTTCATGCGGAGGGGGCGAGATGGGTCATTTTTACTCAAATGAGTGCGGCTGCTCGCTTACGGAGGGTTGAGATGAGTCACCACGACTCAACTGGATCGTTCGCGTTCATGCGGAGGCGGCGAGATGGGTCATCTTTACTCAGTAAGCGTCAAACTCTCCCCACCTTCGTTCCTTGCAATAACCGTGAGATAATCCTCCTCATAGTCCAATTGGGGGAGGATTTTTTATGGCCAGAGAAGACGTACAGAAGAAATGGGAAGAACGAATTGCCGCTTTCCGTTCCAGTGGAGAAAAAGCAGCAAGATGGTGCAAAGCCAATCAGGTGGATCGTCGCGGGCTCTATACATGGATGAAGAGACTAAGCGGTTCATCCCCTGCTGCTGTCAAGTCAGCCACCTTCGTCAAAGCTCATATTACTCCCGAGCCGGAAGCCACACCTTCGGCTTGCCTTCGCATCCGAATCGGCGCAGCCGTCATCGAGGTTGACGCCGGGTTCAATCCTGCTTTGCTCCGCGACGTGGTGCAGGCTTTGGAGGTCATATGCTGAGCGAATTAACCAGCCGTCAGGTATTTCTGGCTTGTGGCAGCACGGATTTACGTAAATCCATCGACGGATTGGCTGCTCTTGTCCAAGAGGGGCTCGGACTGAATCCATTCTCTCCATGCTTGTTCGTCTTTTGCAACCGCGAGCGGAACAAGTTAAAGATCTTGTATTGGGAGCACAACGGTTTCTGGCTGTTCTACCGCCGGCTCGAGCGCGGCACGTTCCAGTGGCCCAGGGATCACAGCGATCCGGTCACGGTCACGACCCGCGAGCTCCGCTGGCTGCTGGACGGACTTTCGCTCAGCCAGCGGCAGGCTCACCCGAAAGTGACCGCCGCTACGGTCATTTAGCAATCTATTCCTTACTTAATTCGACATATGTTATGGCAGGCGTTGCCCCCATCCGTGCCGAAGTATACCATATGGAAAATCGAGCGGAATCGCCTCAGATCGAAGAGCTTCGGCAACAAAATGCGAAGCTGGAACAACAAAATATCGAGCTATCGGCCAAGCTCAAGTGGTACGAGGAACAGTTCCGTCTGGCGCAGCAAAAGCGCTTCGGCACTTCCAGCGAGAAGACGAATCCGGACCAGATGGAGCTGAATCTGTTCAACGAAGCCGAAGTGCTGGCCACACCAGCCGGACAAGAGCCACCTACAGAGAAGATCACGTACGAGCGCCGCAAACAGACGGGCAAGCGTGAAGACGACTTCTCCGACCTGCCGGTAGAGACCGTCGTGTACAAACTCGAGGAAGGCGAACGGTCCTGTGCTTGCTGCGGCGGCTCGCTGCATGAGATGACGACTGAGATGCGCAGCGAGATCGCGCTGGTGCCCCCGCAGGTCAAGGTCATGCGGCATATTCGTCAAGTCTATGCTTGCCGCCACTGCGAGCGTCATGAGATCCAGACACCCATCGTCACGGCGCCCATGCCGAGGCCCGTCTATCCCGGAAGCTTGGCTTCGCCGTCCAGCATGGCCTACGTCATGACGCAGAAATATGTGGATGGCTTGCCCCTGTACCGGCAAGAGCAGCAGTTCGCGCGTCTTGGCTATACGTTGTCTCGCCAGACGATGGCGAACTGGATGATGTATGGTGCGGAGCAATGGCTGTCTCCGCTGTTTGCTGCCATGAAGGCGTATCTGCTGCGGCAAGAAGTGCTGCATGCCGACGAGACGACGCTTCAGGTGCTGCGCGAAGAAGGCAAGTCCGCGGAAGCGACGTCCTACCTGTGGCTATATCGGACCGGACGTGATGTGCCGCCGGCAATACTCTACGAATACCAACGGACGCGGGGCGGCGAACATCCGCGCAACTTCCTGTCCGGATTCAAAGGCTATTTGCATGTGGATGGGTACCCCGGGTACCACAAGGTGGCAGACGTGAAGCTCGTCGGTTGTTGGGCACATGCCCGGCGCAAGTACGACGAGGCGCTGAAGGCAGGGCCGCCGGAGATGAGGAAGCTGGGAACCGTTGCGGGACAGGGCCTGGCTTACTGTAACCAGCTGTATGCAATTGAACGGGACCTTGCCGAAGTCTCCGCTGAAGAGCGACAGGCGAAGAGGCAGGAGCAAAGCCTGCCGGTGCTTAACGCCTATCATGGATGGCTGAAGGAGCAACGGTCCAAAACCTTGCCGAAGAGCCTGTCCGGTCAAGCGATCGCCTACAGCTTGAATCAGTGGGATAAGCTTACTGCGTTCCTGTCAGATGGGCGGCTGGAGCTCGACAACAATCGGAGCGAGCGGTCGATCAAACCGTTCGTGATCGGGCGCAAAAACTGGCTGTTCGCCAACACGCCTCGCGGCGCGAAGGCTAGCGCGGTAATCTACAGCGTGATCGAATCGGCCAAGGAGAATGGTCTGCACCCGTTCAACTACTTAAAGTACCTCTTCGAGCAGTTGCCGCAGATCTCTGGACCGCTCGATGCCGACGCGCTCGAACCCTTCATGCCATGGTCGCACGAGCTACCGGCTGAGTGCCGATTAAGTAAAAAGTAACTACAGATTAGTCGAACTGAGCTCCCGCCGCTAGGTGGGGGCTATTTGACGCTTACTTTACTCAAATGAGTGCGGCTGTTCGCTTACGGAGGGGTGAAATGAGTCGCCACGACTCAACCGGATCGTTCGCGTTCATGCGGCGGCGGCGAGATGGGTCATTTTTACTCAAATGTGTGCGGCTGCTCGCGTACGGTGGGTTAAGATGAGTCACCACGACTCAACCGGATCGTTCGCGTTCATGCGGAGGGGGCGAGATGGGTCATTTTTACTCAAATGAGTGCGGCTGCTCGCGTACGGAGGGGTGAAATGAGTCACCACGACTCAACCGGATCGTTCGCGTTCATGCGGAGGCGGCGAGATGGGTCATCTTTACTCAAATGAGTGCGGCTGCTCGCGTACGGAGGGGTGAAATGAGTCACCACGACTCAAACTGGATCGTTCGCGTTCATGCGGCGGCGGCGAGATGGGTCATTTTTACTCAAATGAGCGCGGCTGCTCGCGTACGGTGGGTTGAGATGAGTCACCACGACTCAACCGGATCCGCAGGGGCCGAGCCAACTTCCGGAGCGGACGGGGAAATGTCGCCGGTTCATCCCCAAAAAAAGCGGCGGCCTATTTTAGACCGCCGCTTTGGCATATCCGTACTCCGAGCCTTCGCGCCATTACGCCGTTATCGGCCAGAAGGCTGCCCGATAACGCCTCCAGCGATCTAGCCAGGTACCAATGATTTTCGATCGCGGCCGCGGCGCCCCAGCGATTCTAGCCCGGCACCGGAGACCCCGGTCGCGGCCGCGGCGCCCTCGATTCTAGCCCGAAATCGGAGACTCCGTTCTCGGCCGCGGCGCCCAGTCGAGTTCGGCGGAGCTCGCTCCGAACCGGAATGCCACCTTCGCGTTCTCGCAGCGCGGGGAGCGGACGACTCCCTCTCCGTCGATCCGCGCCGGCGCCGTCCCCGCGGACGCGAACGCGCCGCCGAGCGGCGTCAGCTTCAATCCGCCCTCGTACTCGGCGCTAGCGACGATTCGGCAAACCGCATCCTCCCCGTGCATGACAGTCGCCTTCGCTTCCGTCAGCGTCAGCCGGGCGAGCTCCCCCCGCCGGCCGAAAAAATGGATGAGCGGCAGCTCCGCCCGGCGCTCCCAGTCCCGTTCCGTATGCTCGGCATCCGGATCGAAATAATACGCCAGCTGGCGATCGGGCTCGTATCCGGCGTCCAGCAGTTCGCGGACGAGCCCGCGAACGTGCTTTTCCATGATGAGCGTGCCTTCCCTGCCGCCGAGGTCGATCCAAATTTTCTCGAGCGGCTTCTTTTCCGCGAACCGGGCGTAGACGCGCGTTTCGGTCAGGTCGGCCGGATCGACGTGATACAGATAAGGGGAAATAATGCCGAGATGGCCAAAAACGTCGGGCCGGCGCATGCCGATATGGTACGTGACCTGCCCGCCGCGCGAGGAACCGAGCAGCGCCGTGTGCTCGGGTCCCGTCTTCGTCCGCAGCAGCCGGTCGACGAACGGCTTCAGCTCCTCGATCAGAAACCGCTCGTACAGCTCCCCCTTCGGCTCGATGTTCCACTTGTCGCGCTTGTAGTCGACGCCTTCGAGCGCGTGCGTGTACTCGTTGGCCCGCTCCCCCTCCATGTTGGCGACGCCGATCATGACGATCTCTTCGATTTTCCCCTCGGCGATGAGCCGGTCGGCCGCCAGGTGCAGGTTCCACGACTGGCCGTTGTAGGCCGGATGGAACATGTTCTGCCCGTCGTGCAGGTAAAGCGCCGGATAGGCGCGGCCGCTTCCGTCTGCATAGCCCGGGGAAGGTAAATGTAAATGTCCCTTTCGTTGTCCAGCAGTTCCGAACGAAATTTTTCGATCCGAAGCAGCGCCATTGCGTTTTCTCCTTTCGTTAGACCCGAACCCGGTCGATCCAGCCCGCGACCCGGTATTCGGCGACGAGATTTTCCTGCGCTCGAAGCAAGCGGAACGGGGCGGGCCGGCCGGATTCGTCGGCCTCGTCGCGTCCCATCCCGCGCGAGATGCGAAATTCGACCGCAAAATCGCGCGGCAGCATATACGTCCCCCCGTACGCATACGGACCGATCCGGGGCAGCTCGATGCCCGCGTAAATCGTCTCCTCGTCGGGCGTATCCGGCGGCACGACGACGCGCAGCGTCACCTTCACCCGCTCCGCCAGCTCCCGCACGACGGTTACCGCTCGCACCGACGTCCGGCCCGCCGCGTTCGTATACGCGACTTCGGTCGCCCCTTCGCGATGCGGCACGACCGTTCCGTCCTGCAGAACCGACAGCACGGAAGGGTCGGCGACGCGGAAGGAAGCCGCGAGGTTGGTCGCGACAAAGCCGGTGTCGTATATATCGATCGGATGAAAAACGGCGGCCGCCCCGTTCAGCCCGACTTTGTCCGGCCCGAGCAGCAAGGAATCGGCGACGTTCCCGACCCGTCCGAACAGGAAAAGCAGCGGGGCGTGCAGCCGGGCGGCCCAATCCTTCTGCGAGTGGCCGGAGCCCGGGACGAAGTGGTACGCCAAATCGCGGCCAGTCGCAAACCCGGCGTCAAGCATCGCCTTGACGACAGTGCGGACATGCTTATCCATCACGGTGAAGCCTTCCGCGTCGCCGACGTCGATCCACAGCCGGATCGGCGGCTTGTGCCGGTAAATCCGGGTCAGCCACTGCTCTGTCTCCTGTGTCGGGTCCGGCTTGACGAAAAACGGGCACAAGGCGCCGACCAGCCCGAACACGTCGGGGCGCCGAAAGCCCAGATTGTACGATACGAGGCCGCCGGCCGACGATCCGAGAACGCCCGTGTCTTCGGGCCCGGGAAGCGTGCGAAACTCCCGGTCGATAAACGGCTTGACCTCCTCGATCAGAAACCGTTCGTACAAGTCCCCTCTCCCCGCCGCCCCGTACACCTCGCCGAGGCCGGGTACCGGATGCATATATTCGGCGATCCGCGCGCTTGCCACGTTCGCGACCGCCACGATGATCAGCGGCCGGATTTTTCCCTCCGCGATCAGCCGGTCGGCGGTCTCCCGGGCCTCCCACGAGCCGCCGCGGTCGTCGGCGCGAAACGCGTGCTGCCCGTCGTGCATGTACAGCGCCGGATAGCGCTCTCCCTCATTCCCGGGGGCGTCGTAGCCCGGAGGCAAATAAACGAACAGCTCCCGTTCGTTGTCCAGAAATTCCGAGCGAAAATTCGCGAACGTGCGGATTTGCGATTGCGATAGCCTTTTCGCCTGCGATTGCGGTTGCATGTATGGCTTTCTCTCCTTCCTGTCTAAGGCAAAACGGATAAAAAAACGAACTCTTCCGGTCTTGCTTCGTGCGGCTTGCGAATGTAGTGGACGATCAGCTCCGCCGCCTTGCGGTAGCCGTCCGGGTCGAACCGGATTTTCGGCGTCCGTTCCGGCAGCAGCTCGGGGCACCCGCACGTGCAAACGGCGGCCAAGCGAAGCGCCGGTTCGGCCCGCAGCGCGGATAGGCCGACGAACTCGTTGACCGCGATTCCCGCCTGCCCGGCCCGTTCCCGGACGAAGCGCCGCAGCGCCTCCTCGTCCCGATAAACGTGGATATCGCCGGCGGACAGCCCCGACAGCCGTTCGATTCGTCCGGACAGCTCCGGATCGCGGTATTCGTCGGTGATCAGAAATTGCGGAGCCGCGCCGAGCGCCCGCTCCGCCGCCGCGAACGCGCCGGCGAAATCCGGCAGCAGCTTGTGAAAGATCGGCTCCTTGACGCAGCTGTCCACCGCCATGACCGGAATCCCCATCCCGTACCGGCCGGAAATGCGGAGAAAATCCCGCTCCGACACGTCGAATACGAATACGCCGTCCATTTCCCGCTCCAGAATGACGTCCAGCTTCGGCGACGAAGGATCGACGTGGATGGCGATCGGCTGGTACCCGTACCGGTTCAAATGCCGGCCGAGCCGATACGCCGCCTGCGCGTACTTGTACCTCTGCCAGGCCGGCCCGTCTTCCGGATCCGGAAGCACGACGCCGATCAGCTCGGACTTGCCGCTTTTGAGCGAGCGGGCGCTGATGTTGCGGATGTAGTTCAGCTGCTGGGCGGCCTTCATCACCTTTTCCCGCGTTTCCGGGGAGATCGACTGCGTTTCGACGTTGTTCATGATGTAGGAAACGGTCGCGGTGGAGACGCCGGCCGCCCGGGCGATATCCTTCATCGTCATCTTTTTCATCGTTATCCTTTGTCGGCTCCGGCGCTGAGGCCGTGAATCAAATACTTTTGAAACGCCATATAGAGCGCCGTGATCGGCAGGGCGGCCAGCACCGAGCCTGCGGCGAACAGGCTGAAGCTGGAGTTCGTTTTGTCCGACACCATGCCGTACAGTCCTTGGGCCAGCGTCATTTTCTCCGAGGAACGGAGCACGATTTGCGGCAAAATGAAGTCCATGACCGGACCGATGAACGAAGTCAGCATGACGAAGGTGATCGCGGGCACCGACAGCGGAAGCATGATCCGCGCGAACAGCTCCTTTCGGCCGGCTCCGTCGATGATCGCCGCCTCCTCGATGCTGCGCGGAATCGAATCGAAGTACCCCTTCATCACCCAGACGCCGAACGAAACCGAGCCTCCCGCATAAATGAGGATGAGGCCGAGATGCGTATTCAGCAGCCCCGTCTGCAGCAGCAGCACGAAAAGGGCCATGATCGACAGGAAGCCGGGGAACATTTGCAGCACGAGCAGCGCGATCAGGCCGGCCTGCCGCCCCTTGAAGCGGAAACGCGAAAACGCGTACGCGGTCACCGTCACGAGCAGCGTCGACAGCAGCATGTTGGCGACGGCGATGACGAGCGTATTGCGGTACCACAGGAGGAAATCGGTCTCGCGCAGGAGCGCCGCAAAGTGCGCCAGCGTCGGGTTTTTCGGCAGCATGCTGCTGATGAGCAGCGAGTTGCCCGGGTTCAGCGACGTGCCGACGACCCAGACGAGCGGGTAAAGCGTCGCGATCAAAATGCCGATCAGCGCGGCGTAAATGCCGAGCACGGCAACCCTTCCTTTTATGGCGGCCATATCGCTCAGTCCTTTTCCTTAAACGATTGGGTTCGGCTGTAATTCAGCACGGAAATCGACGCGATCAGCACGAACATGACGATCGACACGGCGGAAGCCATGTTGAACTGGTTTTGCTCCAGCGTCATTTTGTAAATCCAGGACAGCAGGATGTCGGTCGACCCGGCGAAAAAATAGGCGGGATTGGCCGGACCGCCGTCGGTCAGCATATAAATCAGGTTGAAGTTGTTGAAGTTCGACGCGAACTGCATGATCAAAATCGGCGACGTGGCGAGCAGGACGTGGGGCATCGTAATCCGCGAAAATTTGGCCCGCCCGCCCGCGCCGTCGACCTCCGCCGCCTCGTACAGATCCTTCGGAATCGTCGTCAGGATGCCCGACTGCAGCGCCATCAGAAACGGCATCGAGATCCAGAAATGGACGAGCAATATCGTGACTTTCGCCATCGTCGGGTCCGCGAGCCACGGAACGGCCGGCAGGCCGATTTGCTCCAGCAGCCCGTTGATCGGGCCGAGGGCGCCGTTGAACAGCAGGCGGAAGACGAGAATCGCGATAAACGCCGGGAACGCCCAAGGCAGAATGAACGTCGTCCGCCACAGCTTTTTGAAGCGGACTTTCGGGTGGTTGATCATCAGCGCCACGAGCAGCCCGCCGAAAAACACCGTCAGCGTCGACAGCGCCGCCCAGACGACGTTCCACAGCAGAATGCCCGTGAACGTCGAGTACCACGCCGGCTCCGTAAACAGCCGGACGAACGTGCCCCACCCGATCCAGTTGACGAGCGAGCGGTCGGGAATGTGGTTCGGCGAGGAGTAGTCGGTAAACGCCGTCAATATGTTGAACAGCATCGGGATGACCGACACGAACAGCACAAGCACGAACGCCGGCAGCAAAAGCAGCAGGGCGGTTCGCCCCTCCCGCGCCGCGAGCCGGACGCCCGGGGCGCGGCCCCCGGAAGCCGCGGATTTGCAGGCGGCTTGCCGGTAGGCGTCGACCGCGTTCAGGACGTGAAGCCAGACCAGCCCCGCGGCGACGAATAGCGCGATCAGCCCGTCGATCATCATGAATATCGAGTGATCGCCTTTGACGAGCGCGCCGTTCACGATCCGGGTCGGCTCGTCGCCCAGCGTGATCAGGCCGCGAATGGCTTCGTACAGCCGCGGCAGGATGAACGCGACCCCGATCGCATAAACGCTTAAAAACAGAGCTCCCTTCGCATACTGGCGGTTCAGCAGCTGTCCGCCTCCCGCGCAGGCCGCGGACAGAACCGCCGCCGTCCAGGGACGGGAAAGAGGCCGGTTCGCCATCGTCGTAACGTTGCTTTTCATGGGTTCGTTTCCATCGCCGTTTTCATTTGGCTCACCATGTGATCCAAAGCTTGCTTGACATCCGTCTTGTCGTCGTTCCAGATCGTCGACAGCGCGGCGTAGGACGGCACCCATACGGTCGCCGTTTCCGGAATGGCGGCGAGCGGCACGGCATGCTGCATTTGAGTCATAAACGCGGCGACGTCCGGGTTCCCCGTGACGACGGGATCGTTCATCAGATCCTGACGCGTCGGCAGTTGGGCGGTCATCTCGTAGCGCAGCTTGGCGTTTTCCTTGTTCGTCGCCAGCTCCGCGAACAGCTTCGCGGCGTTCGGATAGCGGGTGTACGAGTTGACGAACAGCGAGCGCACGCTGATCAGGCTTTTCGGGTGTTCGCCGTTCGGCAGCAGCGGGAGCGGCACGACGCCGAAATCGACGCCGGCGTTCGCGAGATTGGCCATTTGCCACGTGCCCTCGATCATCGCCGCCGCGTTGCCTTCCTGGAACAGGCCCGCGATGACATTGCTGTTGATGTCCGCCGTGTTCAGCGGGAACAGCGCCTTCAGCGTCCGGGCGAATGTCGCGCCTTCGACCGCGCCTTCGTTGTTCAGGCCGATATCGGCCGGATCGGTGCCGTCCTGGCCGAAAATGTAGCCCCCGTATCCGGCGATGAACGCGTGAACGAGATAAATTTGCGCGACGTCCCAGGCGAGGGCGTATTTTTTGGCGGACGGGTCGGTGAACGTTTTGCCGAATTCGAGCAGCTCTTCGAACGTTTCCGGCCCTTTCGGCATCAGCGCTTTGTTGTAATAGAGCGCGTACGTGTCGGCCGACATCGGATAGCCGTAGGTGACGCCGTCGTACGTAATAGCGCTTACAACCGACGGAATCGCGTTTTTCGCCAAATCCTCGGTCGTCCGGTCGTTCGCCAGCATCAGCCCCGCGCTGACCGCTTTGCCGATGGAATCGTGCGGCGCCGAAAACACGTCGGCCCCAAGCCCCGCCGGGCCGTCCGTCATCAGCTTGCCGACCGTATCGATGGACGGCACCGTCTCGACCTTGACCTTTACGCCGTACAGTTCCTCGTACTGCCTACCGATTTCCTCGAGAAACTTCCGCTCGTTGCCGTCCGACTCCCAGACGACCAGGGACGCCCCGTCCTCCGGCTCGATGTCAGCGCTTACAGAATTCGGCGAAGCGGTCGACGAGTTCGGGTTGTCGCCCGGGTTTCCTTTTCCGTTCCCGGTTCCGTCTCCGTTTGCGTTTCCGTTTGCGTTTCCGTTTGCTTTTCCGCTTAAACTGCCGGTCGCGTTCGCGCTGCCGTTTCCGCTTCCCGGCTCGACCTGCGAATGGCCCGCGTTTCCGCAAGCGGCGGCAATCGCCAGAACGATAGCCAGCAAAACCGCTTTCCCCCATTGCTTTTTCCGCAATTCGTTCATCTCCTTTAACTTAACCGTTTAAGCTACTTACACGTTTAAGTTAACATGAACGATTTGTCCTTGTCAACAGGTTTACCCCCGGTTCGCTGCCCATTTTCCGCCTCTTTTTATCCAGGCTTGGTCCTTCCGCAAAAAACAAGCCTCCATGCGGGAAGCGGCCCGCATGGAGGCTTGGTCGGCGTCGTGCCGTTTCGTTTTCACTCGTTCCAATCGACCGCGTTCCCTTCCGCCAGCCGCACGTAGAACCGCCCGTTGTGGCGCTCCGCGATGACCGGCGCTTCAAAAAAATCGCTCAGCGTCTCCGAATTCATGACTTCGCGCGTTGCGCCCTGGCGAAACGCTTCGCCCCGACGAAGCAGCAGCGTATGGCCGAATGCCGGCAAAATCTCCTCCGTATGGTGGGTCACGTAAATGAGCGTCGGCATGTTCTCCTGCCGCGTCAGATCCCCAATGCTGGCGAGCAGGCGCTCCCGCGAGAACAGATCGAGCCCGTTGCACGGCTCGTCCAGGATCAGCAGCTTCGGCTCGGCCATGAGCGCCCGGGCGATGAGCAGCTTTTGTTTCTCGCCCTGCGAGCACGTCCGATACTCGCGGTCCCACAGGTGAGAGCAGCCGAGCTTCGCCATGAGCCGCTCCGCCCGGACGAAATCCTCGGGCGACGGCTTCTCGTAGAGTCCGATCGAAGCGAATTTGCCGCTGATGACGACAAGCTGCGTCCGGTCGCTTCCGTAAAGCTTTTCCTGCAGAGACGAGCTGACCCAGCCGATCGACTGCCGCAGCTCCCGCAAGTCGACTTCCCCGAACCGGCGGCCCAAGACGGTCACCTTCCCCTTGGTCGGCCAGAAATAACCGTTGATCATATTGAGCAGGGTCGTTTTGCCGGATCCGTTGAGACCGAGCAGCGCCCAATGCTCATTGCGGCGGACGCGCCAGCTGACGTCGTTTAACAATGTCCTTTTCCCCTGAATCCATGTTACGCCCTCGATATCGATGATCCATTCCATTTCGTCCACTCCGTTTCCGAATTCGAATCCAGGCGCCGGAGACGGAAGCCTCCATAGGCTCGCTCAGCCCGCATTTATTTATCTTAATAAAATCGATCGGGCATGTCGTTGCGAAAATTGCGGCGAATGACCGCAACATTTGCTATTTTCCCGGCAGATGAATCGAAGGGAATCGAAGAGAATGGGCGATGACAGCAGCCTGTTTGCGCCGGTTAGGACGCAGCGGCAAATCGAAGAAGCGCACGGCCCCCGCGCATAACGGACGGGGACCCGGCGGCGGCCGGCGAACGCGGAACCGTTCCTGCGAAGCCTTTATTATCCGGGCTGCTGCGCGCGAACGGCCGCCAACACCGCGTCGATGTGGCCTTTTACCCTGACATTTCGCCATTCCTGCGCCAGAATCCCCCGCTCGTCGATCAGGAAGGTGGAACGCACGATGCCCATATACGTTCGGCCGTACATTTTCTTCTCCTGCCAGACGCCGAACATTTCCGCCACTTTGCGATCCACGTCCGCCAGCAGCGGAAACGTCAGCTGGTGCTTCGCGATAAACTTCGCGTGCGACTTCGCATCGTCCGGGCTGATCCCGAGCACGACGGCGTTCGCTTCCCCGAACAAAGCGTTGGCATCGCGAAAATCGCACGATTCCTGCGTGCAGGTCGGGGTCATGTCCTTGGGATAAAAGTAGAGAACGACCTTCCGGCCGCGAAATTGGCTTAACCGAATCGTTCCGCCTTCCGAAGACGGAAGCTCGAAATCCGGCACGGGTTGTCCGATTTGTACCTGAGACACGGCGAATCGCTCCTCCGAAAAACAATTTCCGATATCTTACCAAATCCCGCCGCCGAATGGCAAGAACGCCCGACATGCGGTATAATCGAATCAACATGATCACAGCGAGCGAAGAACGCCGCACTATTCCTTGGGTTCAAGGGTAGGGCGGCTTTTTGCGTTTCTGTGCAAAAGGGAAAAAGACGATGAATTTCGATGCCGCTTACGCAAAGTGGATGGAGGATCGGCAGCAAACGAGGAAAGGCGAATCCCTGCGAAGATTGAGGGAAGGACACGGTTACTTAGAAAAGCTGTTTCTAAGCGAAATCTGGTGGCCTGCGGTCGGGAATTTCGAGCATTTGCATCCGGAATTTGAAATCATCGATGATCGGGGGGCAATCCGCTTTCTCGATTTCGCCTATTTGCGCGCGCCTCACAAGATCGCTCTCGAAATGGACGGCTTCAACGCCCATGCCCGCGAAATGGACCGGCGGCAATTTTCCGAAGAACGGAAAAAGCAAAACTTCCTCCTATTGAACGGGTGGAAAATGCTGCGGTTTTCGTCGGACGACATCAAGGACTCTCCTGCCTATTGCCGACAGACCGTGATTCAAATGTTCGGCGAGTGGTAATGCGGGACAACCGGCGAAAATGACCCCCGTCGAGCGGGACATCATGTGGTTTGCAATCAAACTCGAGCGCACGTTCCGTCTGCCGGAAGTTTGCTCGGCTTTGAACATCGGCGAAAAATTCGCCAGAAGGTCGCTTGCCAGACTGGCCGAGCTGAACTTGCTGGAACCCGCCTCCGGAACAAAACGGATCACCTCTTACCGCCTGGGCAGCAGCGCCGGCAAGTTTTATTGAAATTATACGAGAACCCAGCCATGCGCGACCGTTATCCGCTCGCGTTTCGATTTATTTCGCCAACTCCTCGGCTCACGACCCCGCGCCGCGATAGCGCTTGATCCCGTGGTTCCACACGAGCACGCCGATCCCGGCGAAAATGACGCCCATCGCCGGCGTCAGCCAGGGCATGAGCCCGTCCCCGGAAGCCCGCCCCAGGAAAAACTCCGCCGGATACACGCCGACGAACGCGAACGGAAGCACCCACGTCAGCAAAAACCGGATTCCCTTGTTGTAAATCTGCACCGGGTAGCGGCCGTAGTTCTGAATGTTGAACATCAGCGGCACGATGCCCGTCGGGGCGTCGGAGTAGAACGAGATCGCGGCAAGCGCGACGTAAATGCCCATATAGATGAGGACCGAGCCGACGACCATGACGATGAGCACGAGCGGATCGTACCAGTCGAACGGAAGGCCGAGCTGCGTCCAGGCGGCGCCCATGATGCCGAGACCGACGAGCGACCCGATGAGCGAAGGCGGATCGACGTTTTCCAGCAGCACTTGGGTAAGCGAACCTGCCGGCCGCGTCAAAATCCGGTCCATCTCTCCTTTGACGATGTACCGCTCGCTGAAATTCCACAAATTCACGAACGCGCCGAACACCCCGTACGGAATCATAAAATAGCCGTAAACGAACACGACCTCCGCCTGGCTCCAGTCCCCCAGGGAAGGCGTATGCTGAAAAACGACGAAGATAAAAATCAGATTCATCGCCGAGAACATCAGGTCGGAGACAACTTCCACCCAAAAATCCGCCCGGTACGTCATTTTCGTTTTAAAATAATTGGCCAAGTATTCGCGGAACAGCGATAAGGTATGCCCTATTTTCATCGGCTTAACCTCCTTGCACGAACAGCCGCTTCCGGGCCGCCCGCCACATGAGCAAAATCGGCACGACGAGCGCCGCGCACCAGATCGCCTGAACGAACAGCGCCTCCCACACAGCCGAGCCGGTTATGCGCTCCGTAAACACCGATCCGGGCAAATACGTAATCGCCTGAAAAGGCAGCCACTGCAGCACGCTTGAAGCCCACCCCGGAAAAAACGCGATAGGCACGACGACCCCGGACAGCAGGTCGACCGCGACCCTTTTCATCCGCATCAGCCCTTCGTTGTTTTCCACGAAAAAGGCGAACAGCCCCGTCATCAGGTTGATCTGCGTGTTAATAAGGAAGCTGAACCAGAGCATGACGAAGAAAATGATCCATAAAACCGGATCGGTTGGCAGCTCGATGGGAAAAATAAGCGTCACGACGATCATGCCGGGCGCCATGAACAGCAGCAGCCGGAACAGCCCTTCGCCGAGGCCCTGCATCATTTTCACCATCAGGTAGGAATAAGGCCGCGTCATCTGCACCGCAACGCTGCCGTCGCGGATTTCGTTGGAAATTTCCCGGTCCAGGTTGTTGAAATAGAACGCCCGGGCCATCCAGGACACCGCGACGTACGTCGTCATTTGAACGACCGTAAAGCCGGCCAGCCGCTCCGCGTCTCCGTAGATCGCTTTCCACATGAAGTAATAAGCGCCGATGTTAATCGCATAAACGGCAATGCCGCTGTAATAATTGACGCGATAGGCGAGCATCGTCAGGAAACGGATTCGGATAAAATCGAGATACGCGCCGCTCACCGGACTCCAGCTCCCGAAACCGCCGGCTCTGCCGCTTCGTCTCCGGCCGGCTTGACCGAGCTCCCCGTCCGATAGATCTCGCGCACGATCTCGTCGGTGTTCGTTTCGAAAATTTTAATGTCGCTGATTTCCTTCGCGCCGACGACGCGGGACAGCACGTCCGACACGTTCATTTCGCGCGGGAGCCATACTTTGGCCGTCAGCTCGTTCTCCTTCGACCAGCGGACCGCGAGCCCTTCGGTCAGGGCGCTCAGCGAAGGCAGCGAAACCGGATCCGCAAACTGAAACTGCACCTCGCGGCCTTTGCCCCAACGGTCTTTCAATTGATCCAGGCCGCCGTCGTAGATGATGTTGCCGTCGTCCAGCATGATGACCCTCGAGCAGAGGGCTTCGATATCCTGCAGGTCGTGCGTCGTCAGCAAAATCGTCGTCCCGTGGTCGCGGTTCAGCCGTTTCAGAAATTCGCGGATTTCCGTTTTTACCACGATATCGAGACCGATCGTCGGCTCGTCCAAAAACAAAATCGACGGATTGTGCAGCAGCGCGGCCACCAGCTCGCAGCGCATCCGCTGGCCGAGGCTCAGCTTGCGCACGGGGCGATTGAGCAGGTCGCCCAGTTCAAGCGTTTCGACCAGCTCGTCCAGCCGCAGCTTGAATTCGCGTTCGTCCACCCGGTATACTTTGCGCAGCAGCCGGAACGATTCGATAACGCCGATGTCCCACCACAGCTGGCTGCGCTGCCCGAAGACGACGCCGATGCCTTTCACGAACGTTTCGCGATCCTTGTGCGGCACGTAGCCGTTCACGACGATTTTGCCCGACGTGGGAACGAGAATGCCGGTCAGCATTTTGATCGTCGTCGACTTTCCGGCGCCGTTCTCGCCGATGTAGCCGCAGATCTCGCCTTGCGGAATTTGAAAGCTGATATCCTTGACGGCCGCGACCTCGCGGTGCTCGCGCTTGAACAAGTCCAGCATCGCTCCCTTGAGGCCCTCTCGATTTTTTTGCACTTTGAACTGTTTGCGCAGCTTTTCGACTTCGATTGCCAGCATTGCGTTACGTTTCCTCCATTTTTCGACAATACTTGCTTACATCCTTCAGTAAACTTTATAATTTCATAATATGCAATGCAATCATACAATTCAGATCACCCCTGCGCAAACGTCGCTTTTTGCCGGCTGCGCCGAAAGGAACATATTCGCATGCGTAAAAAATGGAAAATATTCAGCTATACGTTGCTCGCTTTGGTCATCGTCCTGCTTGCCGGCGTCGGCTGGTACGTTTACAGCGGCTATCAGGAGGTAAAAGGGTTGCAGAAATCCGAGGACGAGTCCCGGTTCGGCCAATTCGAGCAAAAGCCGGAGGAGAAGCCCCCGGAATGGACGGGGACCGAGCGGGTCAACATCCTGATCATGGGCGGCGACGAACGGGGCTTGCGGGAAGGCGAAGTCGCCCGTTCCGACACGATGATGGTCGCTTCCATCGATCCGACGACGAAGGGCATTCATCTGTTTTCCGTCCTGCGCGACACGTACATCGAAATTCCCGGACACGGAAGCGACCGGGCCAACGTCGCGATCACGCTGGGCGGTCCGGAACTGGCCATGAAGGCGATCGGCGACTTGCTCGGACTTGACATCCAGTATTACGTTTACGCCGACTTTCAGGGCTTCATCAAGCTGGTCGACGCGATCGGCGGCGTCGATTTTTACGTCGAAAAGGATATGAAATACAGCGATGCGGCGGACGGCCACGTTTACGACATCGATTTGAAGGAAGGGCAGCAGCACCTTGACGGGGAAAAAGCGCTGCAATACGTCCGTTTCCGGCACGACAAGCTGTCCGACTTCACGCGCACCGAGCGTCAGCGGAACTTCCTGAAAGCCGTCGCGGACAAAATGCAATCGGGCTGGAACATCATCAAGCTGCCGCAAATTATCGGCGACATCAGCCCTTACATCGAAACGAACCTGTCGCCGGAAGATATGCTGAAGCTGGGCAACCTGGGGCTCAAATCGCACCAGGCGGGCTCTGCCCAGGTTCCGCCGATGGAGCTCATTTCCGACGAGCGGGTCGGCGGCGCGGCGGTTCTCGGCATCCGCGATTCGGACGAATTGAAGGAATACGTCCAGGAAGTGCTCGCGACGGACAGCGCCGTCGCGGCGACGCCGTCCCCGTCCGCTTCGTCTTCCGCTTCCGCGGAGACCGGGGATTCGTCCGGCGGCTCGGATTCGGAATAGTCCGTTTGCGTTTCGCCGGATTTCACAACATCGTCACCGAAAGCAAGGCAAGCGGGGATCGCCGGGAGGCGGTCTCCGCTTGCTTCTTGGCTGCATGCGCGCACATTCCGCCAAAGAAAGGCCGCCCCGCCAATGCGCTGAGCCCGCTTAACGCGTTTCACATCATCCAACGGGAGGTTTTTTCCATATGTCGAGATCGAAGTCCGCTCAATTGTACGAGGAAGCCCAGCTGCATATCGTCGGAGGCGTCAACAGCCCTTCCCGCTCCTTCAAAGCCGTCGGAGGAGGCGCGCCCGTATTCATGGATCGCGCGGAGGGCGCTTATTTCTGGGATGCGGACGGCAACCGCTACATCGATTATCTCGCTGCCTTCGGACCGATCATTACCGGCCACGCCCACCCTCATGTGACGGAAGCGATCGTGAACGCCGCCCGCCGCGGCACGCTGTACGGCACGCCGACCGAAGGCGAAATCGAACTGGCCCGCCGGCTCAAGGAAGCCATCCCTTCAATGGATAAAGTCCGGTTCGTCAATTCCGGGACCGAAGCCGTCATGTCCGCGATCCGGGTGGCCCGGGCGGCTACCGGACGCGCCAAAATCATCAAATTCGCCGGCTGCTACCACGGCCATTCCGACCTCGTGCTCGTCGCGGCGGGCTCCGGACCGTCGACGCTCGGCACCCCCGACAGCGCGGGCGTGCCGGTCAGCATCGCAAACGAAGTGATCACCGTGCCGTTCAACGACGCCGACGGCCTGAAGCAGGCGCTCGAGCGGTGGGCAGACGACGTCGCCGCCGTGCTCGTCGAGCCGATCGTCGGCAACTTCGGCATGGTCATGCCGAAGCCGGGCTTTCTGGAAACGGTATGCCGGCTCACCCGCGACGCGGGCGCTCTCGTCATCTACGACGAGGTTATCACGGCCTTCCGTTTCCATTACGGCTCGGCGCAAACGTTCGGCGCGTTTCCCGATTTTGCCGCCATCGAGCCGGATTTGACCGCGCTCGGCAAAATTATCGGCGGGGGGCTTCCGATCGGCGCTTACGGCGGCAAACGCGACGTCATGGACCGCGTGGCGCCGCTCGGCCCCGCCTATCAGGCCGGAACGATGGCGGGCAATCCCGCCTCCGTCGCCGCCGGGCTCGCCTGTCTCGACGTGCTGCGGGCGCCCGGCGTGTACGAGCGGATGGAAGCGCAGGCGGCGCGCCTGACCGCGGGCCTCGCGGCATCGGCGGACCGTCATGGCGTTCCGCTTACGATCAACCGAATTGTCGGAGCGTTCTCGACCCATTTTTGCGATCATCCGGTAACGAATTACGAAGAAGCGCAGGACACCGACGGCGAGCTGTTCGCCCGGTTTTTCCGGGAGATGCTGGCGCGCGGCATCTACCTTGCCCCGTCCAAGTACGAAGCCTGGTTTCTCACCGCGGCGCATTCGGACGAGGACATCGACGCCACGCTCGAGGCCGCGGAAGCTTCGTTCAAGGCTCTGTAAAGTTTAAAGAACGAAGCGGCACAAAATCCGGGACGTCTTCAAGGGGTTGCCATGAGCATGCGTATGGCGGGTTGAGATGAGTCGCCACGACGCAACTGGATCGTTAGCGCGCATGCGGAGGCGGCGAGATGAGTCATTTTTACCCAACTGCGTGCGACCATAAGCGTACGGCGGGGCTGAGATGAGTCGCCACGACGCAACTGGATCGTCCGCATGCGTGCGGAGGCGGCGAGATGAGTCATTTTTACCCAACTGCGTGCAGCCATAAGCGTATGGCGGGGCTGAGATGAGTCGCCACGACGCAACTGGATCGTCAGCGCGCATGCGGAGGCGGCGAGAAGAGCCACCACGACTCCACTGAATTCGCGTTGCCAAAAAAAGCATCCCGACGCCAATGCCGGCGCCGGGATGCTTTTTTATTGCGGCAGCGTCCACCCTCGCTCGCGCAAATCCGAGTACCGGCCGAACGATTCCGTGGCGCAGGAAAAGGAAATCCGGTTGCTCAGGTCGACAAGCGTCAGGCGGCAGCCGTGCTTGGCTCCGGTGTCGATGCCGATCCGCTTTTTCCCGAACCAGAGCTCTCCCGCCCTGGCGCCCATCTTGAAGGTCGGCGTATGTCCGAAAACGACCGTATACGGCAGCTCCCCGTCCTTTTCCCAAAAATCGTTGCGGATTCCCGTCAAATCGGAAGCCTCCTGCCTCTCGAGCGGAACGCCGGGCCGGATGCCCGCATGCACGAGCAAAAATTCGTCCTCGCGCCAATAAAGCGGAGTTTCCCGCAAAAACGAAATATCCTCCGGAGCGACCGCCGGCGCCTCCCTGCGCTCGGCCGCGCCCAGCATCCAGCGCTCCATATTGCCGAGCACCGCCCGCGCCCCTTGCAGCGCCAGCTCGCGCGCGAACCTCAGCGCCGGCCAGCTGCCGCGGTTCGTATCGATAAAGTCTCCCAGCAAATAAAGCCGGTCGGTTCCCGGCGCGTAATCGGCCATGCGAAGCAGCGCGCGCGCCGCCTCCGCATGACCGTGAATGTCCGAAATGGCCAAAATACGGGGCATCTGCGATCACCTTTCGTCTCGTTGCGGATACATGTACGTTTCGTTCGGGGAAAAAACGAGCGCTCCGGTCGCTCCCGCCGGGAGAGGCTCGTCGTGGAACAGCGCAAGCTTTCGCCCTTCGGCGTCTTCGGCGAGCACCCTCCACCGGCTCCCCTCGAAGGAGCTGTGGACGATGCGGGCCGGAAGCCGGTTGAAGCCGGGCGGAAACGCCTGGTTCCCCCGGATGCGGCATAGCCGGCTTCCCGCATTCCGCTGCCTTCCCAACTCGCGGCTTCCGGGCGGAATAGAATATCATAAACTTCCGCGCTTCCGGCAGGCCGTTCCGGCGATACGCCCCGAAGCACGGATTTTCCCGTTCTCGCGGCGACCGTGCGGCCCGCGAACGGGATCGAATCGGCTTCCGCCCCGGCTCCGGCCGCTCCGCCCTGCCTTTCCGCCCGCGCTCCGGCGCCGCCTTCCCGTTCCGTTCCCGCTTCCGAGCCCGCATCGGTTCGGCTGCCCGCCCCGGTCCCCGCCTCCGCGGCCGCGGCGACTTCCCCGTCGGCCCGTTCCGATTCGGCCTTGCCGCTCAGCCGGTTGCCCGCCCCCAGCAGGGAAGCGGCCGAAGGCGTCGCCGGCAGCCCGTAGCAGCTTTGCGGCCGGCCGATCTGGTCGATCGCCCCGTTGCGCATGATGATCAGCCGGTCGGCCATCGCGAACGCTTCCTCCGGGTCGTGCGTCACGTGGAATACCGTCGTTCCCAGTTTGCGGAACAGATAAGACATCTCCGTCCTCATCTCGATCCGCAGCCTCATGTCCAGATTGGACAGCGGCTCGTCGAGCAGCAGCAAATCCGGCTCCGTCGCCAGCGCCCGGGCGATCGCCACCCGCTGCTGCTGGCCGCCGGACAGCTGGGCGGGCAGACGATTTTCGAACCCTTCCAGATGAAGCAGCTGCAGCAAGCCGTTCACTTTCTCCTCGATGGCGGCAGCCGACGCTTTTTTCCGTTTCAAGCCGTACGAAACGTTATCGTATACCGACATATGAGGCCATAGGGCATAATCCTGGAACACCATGTTGATCCGCCTTTTTTCGGGCGGGACCAGCTTGCTTTTCGACGACACGGTTTCGCCTCTAAGCCTGATTTCCCCCGCATCCGGCTGCTGCAAGCCCGCGATCAGTTGAAGCAGGGTCGATTTTCCGCAGCCCGAAGGTCCCAGCACGCTGATGATCTCGCCTTGCGCGACGCCGAAATCGACCCCTTTGAGCGCCGCATGGCTCCCGTACGCCTTCCCGAGCCCTTCCACTTCCAGTATCGTAGGTTTGCTCACGTTTTCCGCTCCTTGCGTTTTCTGGGTTTGAACAGCCATTCCGCCGCCAGGATGACGGCGATGACGATTCCGCCGCCG
This sequence comes from Cohnella algarum, assembly GCF_016937515.1. Lineage (NCBI taxonomy): Bacteria > Bacillati > Bacillota > Bacilli > Caryophanales > Paenibacillaceae > Cohnella > Cohnella algarum. Next base: position 2,754,607 of record NZ_JAFHKM010000002.1, on the reverse strand, counting down.
GTCAGCGTCGCGGCCGCCGCATAACCGAACTTCAAATCCTCGAACGCCTTGTTGATGACGACGGGCAGCGTCATGAAGTTCGGCGGGAACAAAATGGACGTCGTCGCGAGATCGAAAACGCTCGCGCCGAACGCCGCCAGCGCCGCCGATACGAGCGCTCCCCGCAGCAGCGGCAGCAAAATCGTCCGCACCCGGCGCCCGAACGGCGCGCCCTGCATTTGCGCCGCCGCCAGCAGCCCCTTCGGCACCTTGGCCATCGCTCCGGTCACGACGCGCGTGATGACCGGTATCGCTCCCGCCACGCTTGCCAAAATGAGAATGGCCGGCTTACCGTACAGCAGCAGGCCGATCTTCTCCAGCCAAGCCTGGTTCCAGACGAAAATGTAGCCGATGCCGAGCACGACCCCCGGAACGGCCAGGGAGATCAGCGAAATGACGTCGACGGTTTGCCGCAGCTTGAACGTCGAGTACGTCAGGACGTAAGAGACGAGAAACCCGACGGCCAATCCGATCGCGGCCGCGCCGGCGGCGATGCCGAGCGAATGGAGCAGCCCGTCCGCCAGCTGGCCTCCGTTGGCGAACAACTGCCGATAATGCTCGAACGTCAGCGAGCTTCCCGCCGAACCGTTCGATCGGGTAATCGAGGACACTAGGTTCGAGCCGAACGGAATTCCGACCGCCGCGGCGAGCAGCGCCGCGGTTCCCGCGGCAAGCGCCCAGTCTCCCCGGGCCGGCCGCCGGGGCTCCGAGCGGACGGCCCGGGAGGAAAGGAAATCGTAGCGCGATTTCCGGAGCGCGTAAAATTGCAGGCTCATCGCCAGCGCGATGATCAGGACGAGATAGAACGAGAGCACGCCGGCCATATCGAAGCGGATCGGCGACGTGTACAGGGCCGAATAAATCGAATAGGGAAGCGTCGGAAAGCGGAATACGGCCGCGATGGAAGCCGGAAGCCCGAAGTCGCCCACCGCGTCCATAAAAACGAGCATCGCCCCCGAGCAGTACGCCGGCAGCAGCAGCGGCGCCTGAATCGTCCGCCAAGCGGTCCAGGAGCTTCCGCCGTTCATGCGCGCCGCCTCGCTGAGCCGGTCGACCTTCCATTCCAAAGCGGCATGCACCGCCAAGTAAGCGAACGGAAATTTGCTGAGCGACATAATGAAGATCAGCCCCGCCGGCGTAAACACCGCCGAATGGACCCAGTCCCAGCCCAGCCACTGGCGGGCCAGCCCGCCTGGCGCGGCGAACATGACCCAGCCTTGGGCGAGAATAAAGGACGGCGTAATGATCAGCAGCCAAACCGCCAAATCGAGCAGCCGGGCCCCCGGAAACGACCAACGGGCGCGTACGGAGGCAAGCGCTCCGCCGATGACGGTGCCGAGAAGCGTCGTGCCGGCGCCGAGGATAAGCGTGTTTTTTAACGATTGCGACCATAAAGGCCGCTTGAACACGTCGAGCAGCAGCGACAAGTCGCCAATCTGCCACGTTCCGAAAAAAACGCCCGGCAGCAGCACCTGGACGACGACCGCCGCAAGCGGAAGCAGAATAAGCAAAACAAGGACGGCCAGCACCAGCCAGCCCGTCCTGTTCCCGTAAGCGAATATTCGGTTCAGCATCGTCATTGCACCGCGTTATCCGCAAACCATTGCTTGATTTCCGCCTCGTGCCCGGAAGCGAACGAAGCTTCCGCCACGACGAGCTTGGCGTTCGGCTCGCGGTCCGCTTTCGGATTGACGCCCGTCACGCTCGGTTCGAAATAGCTTTCCTCGCCTTGGTCGATCAAAGCCTGTTGGGTAGCGGGATCGAGCAGGAAGTCGACAAACGCCTTGGCCGCTTCCGGATGGTCGGTTTCCTTCTGAATCGCGGCGACGCGGACGGAACCCGGCGCCCCTTCTTCCGGCCAGATGATGCCGATCGGCTCGCCGCCGTTTTTCAGAGCGTACGCGTTGCTCTCCTGGAGAGCGGCCGCCTTGATTTCGCCGCCGGTCAGGGCTTGCGCGACGTTGGGGTTTTTCGGATAGACGCGGGTGCCGTTGCCCAATACGCCCTTGAAGTATGCCTTGCCCTCTTCCATGCCTTTCGATTCGAAAAACCAGGCGACGAACGGATACGCCGGAGCGGCGACGGCCGGGTCCGCCATGCCGACCGCGTCCTTGAATTTCGGGTCGGCCAGATCGGCCCACGATTGCGGCGCGCTCGCTTCGTCGAAAGCCTCCGTATTGTAAACGATGACCGAGGCGGCGTGCGCGCCCGTCGGATAATAGGATTGGTTCGCGGGCACGAAGCCTTTCGCGAAATCGGTCAAATTCGCGGCGTTGGCGGGAGTATAGCCCTCCAACAGCTGTCCGCTCTGGCTCAGGCCTTCGATGGAAGGCATCGAATCCATCCAGACGACGTCCCAATGCGGGTTCCCCTTTTCCGCTTCGATCCGGGACATGATTTCCGCTCCGTTGCCGGTTACGAGTTCCAGCTTGTAGCCGGTCGCCTCTTCGAACATCGGCTTGATGATTTCGTCGAAATCGTTCAAATAGACCGTCAGCGTCTCGCCGCCCCCCGCAGGCTTCGCGCTTTCCGAAGCCGAAGGCGACGCGGAAGCCGCTTGCGAGGCCGACGGCGAAGGAGAGCTCGCCGCCCCGTTTCCGTTGTTGGCACCGTTCGCGCCGTTTGCGTTGCTGCCGCAAGCCGCGGTTGCCAGCATCAGCGATATCAGGCCCGCGGCGGCGAAGCCCCGGTTGATGAAATTCCGTTTCATATGCATCCCCCTGCCCAAATTAGGTATGCCTTAACTTTAAGGGGGGATTGTCAAGCTTATGTAAACCCAATGCCAACTTGAGATTAAATAATATCTATAGTTATTGATATTTTTATCGAATTTATCTATATTTTAATCGATCGGAAACGGGGGAAACGAGGGATTGGCGGATGAACGTCCAACAGTTGAAAGTCTTTCTAAAAGCGGCCGCCAGCCGCACGATTTCGGATGCCGCCGAGGAGTTGGGGCTCAAGCAGCCAACGGTTACGTTTCATTTGAAAAAGTTGGAGGATACGCTCGGAGTCGAGCTGTTTCGCAAAAGGTCCGGGCGTCTGCGGCTTAGCGAAGCCGGGGAGGACCTGCTCCCTTACGCCCGCAAAATCGCCGCCATGATGGACGAAGCCCAGCGGCTAATGAGCGAGTACAGGGATCAGGGACGGGGCAAGCTCAGACTGGGCGCGAGCTATACGCCCGCCACTTATTTCCTGCCGGCGTATCTCGCCGAGTTCCAGATGAAATTCCCTTTGACGCTCCCGCTGCTGACGGTGAAGCAAGCTTCCGACGTGCTTGCCATGCTGCACCGGTACGAAGTGGACGTCGCCGTCGTTTCGCTGCCGGACGAGCCCTATCCGGAGCTTCACGTCATCAAGCTCGCCGATGACGGATTAAAGCTCGTCCTGCCTCCGCGGCATCGGCTGGCGGGGAGGCAGAACGTCGCCGTGAGCGACCTTGCGGACGAGCCGTTTCTCGTTCATGAGACGGGGTCGACCTCGCGGGAGCTGGCCGAGCATTGGGCGAGGGAAAACGGGCTGCGCTGGAACGTTCGGATGGAGCTGGGCGCCGTCGAGACGATCAAGGAAGCCGTCAAGCACGGCATGGGAATCGGGCTGCTGCCGGGGCGCAGCGTCTTGAGGGAAGCCGCCGACGGCGATTTGGCGGTGCGGGAGCTGCCCGGCAAGGTGCGGCCTCGAACGATCAGCCTTGTCTACCGCAAGGAAGATTCGCTGGCGTCCCAGGCGTCGCGGTTCATCGCCTTTATGCGGGCGAAACTGGACGTATGAGGGCCTCGTATAGACTTAGGCTGCGTTCGCGCTCCTCCGCCCCGCGAACGCGATAAAGCGATGGACTCGTGCCGGCAGAATCGCCTTTCGTTAGCCGTCCGGCGGCATATAGGAAAGCCTGCAAATCTGCTGGTTTTGGCGCTATCGCGAGTTCGATCCGAAAAAAAGCAGCCCCGCGAAAACGAACCGTTTCCGGGAACTGCTTACTCTTCTTTGGCCGACGCGTCGCCGCCCGCCGCGGTTCCGTCGTAACGGGCGTAGCGGTCGTCCGCCTCGGAAGCCATCTTGCGATAGACTGCCGTCTTCTCCGCGATCGGATCGCTTTCGCTCCGAATGCGGATTTCCCACCGCGGCGGCAGAGATGCCACCGCTTCTTCGGCCGCGTTCCGGCCGTCCGCCTCGCCCTCCGCCAAGCGGCGGGCCAATTCCCTTTCCGCCGGCGAAGCCGCGGTCTCCGCGGCCTCGTCCGCTTCGGGCGACCCGGCGGCTCGTTTCTGTTCCTCGGCCATGTCGCCGCCTCCTTCGCTTCCCCTAGGATGGTCGAAAGCTCGGATTTTTACGCTTTGGCGAGCGATTCGATCAGCTCGTCGTGAATCCGGCCGTTGCTCGCCGCAATGTCCCGGACGCCGAGATGATAAGGCTGGCCGGCCTGATCGGACAGCCGCCCTCCCGCCTCTTCGACGAGCAGCGAGCCCGCGGCCAAATCCCAGGCGTTGAGCCCCACTTCCCAAAACCCGCTAAGCCGTCCCGCCGCCACGTAGGCCATGTGCAAGGCGGCCGAGCCGGCGATCCGCAAATTCCGCACCTGCGGAGCCAGCGCCTGAATCTGGCGCAGATTGGCCGGAAGCGCCGCCACGTGATCCGCCGGCAGGCCGGTGGCGACGAGGCTTTGCGCGAGAGCCGTCTCCTTCGAAACGCTCATTCTTTTCCCGTGTACGTAAGCGCCTTTGCCCCGTTCGGCTACGAACAGCTCGTCCCGGGAAGGATCGTATACGACGCCGACGATAACTTGTCCCTTATAAGCCAAGGCGATCGATACCGAATAAAACGGGAAACCGTGCACGTAATTGGTCGTTCCGTCGACCGGGTCGACGATCCACAAATATTCCGCTTCGCTTTTGCGTTCCAGCGCCTTCGCCGAAGCTTCCGGGCCGGGTTCGACCCCTTCCTCGCCCAAAAAAGAATGCTCCGGAAAGTGGGTCACGATCAAATTCCGAATCAGCCTCTCCGCTCCCTTGTCCACTTCGGTGACGAGATCGTGCTTGCTGTATTTGACGTCGGGGGCCGCGAAGTTGCCGATTTTGGTTTTAATCCATTCACCGGCCTTGGCTGCGCAGTTGACGGCGACCGCCGTAAAGCTCTTGCTGCCGATAACCGGCTCGTTGGCATCCATCGAATCATCCCTCAAATCTTCCAAAATAATAGTTTTTTCCGTGAAAACCCTTACCCGTTTATTATAGCGCGACTTCGTTCCCTAATTCTATCATGCTTGTATTATATACGAGAGGGAAGATAGCGAGTTCCGCGTCTAACGGGAAAAAGGGGAAAAACGGGCGTTCGGTCAGCCCATTTCCCCCGATCCTTTAATGATCAAATAGACGGCAACCGCGAGCAGCGTCGCCCTCAACAGCCACATCAGCTGCTTGCCCGTCATCCGCGCGGCGATCGCCGCGCCCAGTTTTCCGCCGACGATCGCGCCGGGAGCGAGGGCGGCGAACAGCAGCCAATCGATGTTGCCGTTTGCCGCATGCACCGCGCTTCCCGTCACGGAGGACAGCAAAATGACGAACATGGACGTGGCCGTCGCGACGTGGGGCGGGAACCCGAACAGCAGCACCATAAGCGGCACGAACAGGGAGCCGCCTCCGATGCCGAACAAGCCGGACGAAACGCCGACTCCCGCTCCGATCGCAAGCGCCAGTCCGATCGAATACCCGTACTCGTATTCGTTCCCGTCCGCATCGGCGAACGTCCGGCGTACGGGCCAGTCCCGGCTCAGCGGCTTCATGCGCTCCCGGGCGATCATGAGAACGAACATGACGAACATGAACAGGCCGAAGCTCAGTTGAAAGGGGCCTTTCGGGACATCATTCGTCGCGGCGGCGCCCGCCATCGCCGCGGGACCGCTCGTGGCGAACAGCAGCCATCCGGTTTTAAAGTCGACTTTGCCTTGTTTTTTATAGGTCCAGGTGGCCGTAAACGCGGTCAAGATCAGCACCGCAAGCGAAGTGCCGACGGCCGTCTGCGTCGACACCGCCTCTCCGAGCATGGCCGGCGCGATCAAGACGAGCGACGGAACGATGACGATGCCTCCGCCCAAGCCGACGATGCTTCCGAATATGGCGGAAACGACGCCGATCAGCGCGAACAGCGTCCAAGCCCAACCTTCCAACTCGTCCAACTCCTCCGTAACGGGCGGCCCGCTCGCGGGATGCCCGTGCCTTTCGTGCGGCCCCTGCGCCAGCGGGTTTCCCATCGCTGCCGCAAACCGCTTTCTACCCTTCAACTTCGATGCTTGCCCCGTCGACGATCCGCACCCCTTCCCCGTCCGCCGCGGCCGCCTTCATGTCCTCCATAAGCTTGACCAGCGCCAGGTCCTTTTGCTTCGCCTCGATCATGACGTCAACGGCCGGCGTCGAACCCGCGATGCTCCGCAAAAAGGCGAGCAGCGGCCCGGATTCCACGTAGTCGGCATGGCCACGCGGGTCTGTCGCGCTTTTCGGGCTGGATGCGTGCAGCTTGGGAGGAAGACCGAGCGGCTCGAACCGTTCCCATGTCCGGGCGATGCGCGGCCACAGCACTTCCGCGGACTCGCCGCCGGAATTGACCGCGTGATGGTGCAGGTCCAGCACCATCGGGGTCCCGGCCGCCTCGCAGATCGCCAGCGTTTCCGCGGCCGTGAACGTTTTATCGTCGTTTTCCAGCGTCAGACGCCGTCCGATCCGCTCGTCCAGCGAGCCGAAATTGCGCAGAAACCGTTGGCCCGCTTCCTCCTTGTTCCCGTAGCTTCCGCCGACGTGAATGTTGCAGAGCGCCCGCTCGTCGAGCCCCATGCACTCGAGAATTCGCACATGATGCTCGAGATCCTTGACCGATTTGCGGAGCACCTCTTCGCGGGGCGTGCTCAGCACCGTAAAGTGGTCGGGGTGAAACGACAGGCGGATGCCGTGCTCGCGGGCAAAGCTTCCGATTTCCGCAAACGACGGAGCCAGCTTTTCGTAAGGGGACCAGTCGGCGAGGTCCTCATGCGTCGCCAGCGGGATGAGCTTGGAGGTCATTCGGTACACTTTGACGCCCATATACCGGCAGTGCTTCAGCAGGCGCAGCGTATTGCGGATGTTTTCCTCGGCAAGCGTCTCCAAACGACGAAGCCCCGCCTCTCGGTCCGCGAGTTTGGCGAAATTCGCCATCGTCATCGTCCGGGACGGGGATGCGTTTTCCAATTGAACGGACATGGCGACAAAACCGAACCTGACTCGCATCGAACTCGCCCCTTTTTCGCCCGGCCGAAGCCGCGCGTTCTCTAAAAGAAGTTTGTCCGATCGCGGGCTTGTCCACCCGTTCGATTTGCGGGGCTTCAGCCCTGTTCGCCGAAAAACATTTCGTGCGCGAGCGCGGTTTGCACGCGCGCTTCCTCCTCCGTCAGCCGCCGGACCAGCTCCATTTCCACCTCGGTCACCTCTTCGCCCTGGAAATTGATTTCGGCGATGGAGGCGACGATTTTCACGATGGCGATAGCCTGGTTGTCCGGCGTGTAGGCGATGACCTTCTGGCCGGTCGGGAACACGCGGAACTGCTTTTTGACCATTTTGCCCCGTCCGTATTCCAGAAGCTCGTACAGCTCCTGCTCGGATTTGAATTTGCATACCGAGTTGAATTCCGTTTGAAAGCCCATCTCTGATCCCTCCGGTTGCGTTAACCGCCGTAGTCGAGCTTTTGCCGCTCGCCGTGGCGCTCGATCGCAAGCTCGATCAGCGTGTCCAGCAGCTCGCGGTATGAAACGCCGGATTCCTGCCACAGCAGCGGGTACATGCTGAACGGAGTAAAGCCCGGCATCGTGTTGACTTCGTTGATGAAGAGCCGCCCGTCGCTGCGCCGCATGAAAAAGTCCGCGCGGCAGAGCCCGGAGCCGTCGATCGCCCGGAACGCTTTGACCGCCATTTCCCGCACGGCGGCGGCGGCGTCCGGATCGATTTCGGCCGGAATGACCATGGCGGATTTCCCGTCGATATATTTGGCATTATAGTCGTAAAAATCGTTCGAGCTGACGATCTCCCCGGGCACCGACGCCCTCGGCTCGTCATTGCCGAGCACGCTGACCTCGATCTCCCGGGCGTCGACGAACTCCTCCACGATTACTTTGCGGTCGTAGCGGAGCGCCGTGGAAACGGCGTCGGCCAGCTCTTCCCGGTTTCGCGCCTTGGAGATGCCGACGCTCGAGCCGAGGTTCGCCGGCTTGACGAAGCAAGGGTATTTCAGGGACGCCTCGATGTCGGCCAGCAGCGCTTCGCGCTCCTTTTCCCACTGGAACCGGGTGAAAAACCGGTAGCCGACCTGGGGAAGTCCCGCCTGGGCGAACATCGTTTTCATGAATGCCTTGTCCATGCCGACCGCCGAGGCCAGGACTCCCGCCCCTACATAAGGCAGGTTGGCCATCTCGAACAGGCCCTGAATGGTGCCGTCCTCGCCGAACGTTCCGTGCAGCAGCGGAAACATGACGTCGATCGGACGCTGCGCTTCGCCGTCGGCGGGCGCGAGCTCGCTCATGCCCCGCACGACGGGGAGCATGGCATCGGACGGGGCGTCGATCGCATCGGGTTCGGGTTCGAACCGGAGCTCGGCGATCGCGGCCGGCGGCGCCTCCAGCTTCGGTCCGGACCGCCATTGGCCGGTCTTCGTTATATAAAAGGGAATCAGTTCGTATTTCCCGTAGTCGAATGCTTTCAAAACCGCGAGAGCGGTTTGCAGGGAAACTTCGTGCTCGCCAGAGCGTCCGCCGTACACGAGGCCGACGCGAACTTTGGAATTCATAGCAGTCCTCCGGATGATAGGGTCAAAATTCGTCGATTAAATGAAAAAAACGGTACCGGGTTTGCTCCGTCCATGCGTAGGAATCGCGGTAATCCCAGTAACGGCGGCGGCTGCTGACGGTATTGGCGTTCACCAGCGGCATGCCGTCCGGCGTGAACGCGGTCACGATCGTGTTGTGCTGGTAGCCTCCGTTGCCGTCCCAGTCGTAGCAAATGACGTCGCCCAGTTGAAGCTGACGCGGGGAGTCGACCGCCTCCGCCCGCAGCCCGAACGCTCTTGGCGCCGACAAATAATGCTGCAAACTGTTCGCGACCGCCCAGCTGAAGCTCCACAGCTCCTGCCCGCCGGAGCGCCCTTTGTACCACCAGCCCGTTTCTCTCCTACCAGTATAGTTCATCGGCGCTCCCCCTGCAAAGAGACACTGGGAAACGTAATTGGTGCAGTTGACGTCGAAATTTTCGAAGGCGGGGTTCGGCCGGTCCCACCACCGCTCGGCATATGCGACCGCCTCTTCCCTGCGGTAAGGCATGCTTCGCTCGTACCCGTCCTCCCAACTCCCGCTCGTGCCCGGCCCCGCGTATACCTTCGAACGCGCGGGCACTTCGGCATCCGTCTTGATGAGCGGGATGGAAGGCAGCACCGGGCGACTGGGCCAGCCGTACTCGTCGACAAGCTCCCGGTTCGCGTGAGCCATCGGCAGCGGGTGCTGCTCGGTGGCGATCGGCTCGATCCCGTCCACCCGCCAGCGGGTTCCCGACTTGATCAGGCGAATTCGCTCCTTCTCCACCCGCTCTTCCAGCCAGGGAAAACGGTCCTGTTCGTACGAGCGGACCGTATGAAGCTGCAGGTCGGCCGCGACCTCCGTTTCCTTCGCCTCGTAACGGAGCAGGCGCGCCTTCATTTCGCTGCGGATCGGCTTGAACCGGACAAGCGCGGCGCGCTCCTCCAGCGCCTCCGCCCGACGAACGAGGCGCATGCGGTGGTAGGGATCCGGCACGCGTCGAAATGCCTTGGCATCCCCGAGCAAACCGGCTTCATTGACGACACTCACATAATCGACTAACGCCTGTTTCCATCCGAGCTGCCGATCCGGCACCGCGGTTCCTCCTCCCGATTCGCCCAGACTTCGCTTCGTTTCATCCTATGCGGAAAACGGCCGAAGCATGACGTCGGAAGAGCGGCCCCGAGGAGGCCAAGCTGCTTCCGGGTTGTCTTTTTGCGCCAATGCCGGATGAAACGCCCGGAACGGGAGGCATCCTATTAAAATGGGCGCAAAGCGCGCCAAATGAAATTCGCGATTCGGCGCGGATTTCGTCACAAAACATTCACAGAGCCAGCAAATGTAACTTTACGGAACGCATGTCTGACGTTATACTATAACTGAAGGTTTTTTGAAATCGTGTTTCACGCAATGAAACTCATTCTCAACGACTCAGGAGGCTGATTGATTTGTCTAACCTGCCTTACAAGGTGCAGTCCGAGCTGAAGGTAGCCGGACAATCGTACCGCTACTACAGCTTGCAAGAGCTGGAACAGCAAGGTGCGGGCCCAGTATCCAAACTTCCTTTTTCGATGAAGGTGCTGCTCGAAGCCGCGATCCGTCAATTCGACGGCCGCGCCATTACGGGCGAGCATGTCAAGCAACTCGCCGGCTGGACCAACGGCCGCGAGGATAAAGAAGTTCCGTTCATTCCGGCGCGGATCGTGCTTCAAGACTTTACCGGGGTTCCGGTCGTCGTCGACCTGGCCGCCATGCGCGAAACCGTGAAGCAAGCCGGCGGCGATCCGAAACGGATCAACCCGCTCGTTCCCGTCGACCTTGTCATCGACCACTCCGTCATGGTCGATGCGTTCGGCACGCCGGACGCGCTGCAAACGAACATGGACATCGAATTCGAGCGCAACGAAGAGCGCTACCGCTTTCTTCGCTGGGCGCAAACGGCGTTCGATAATTTCCGCGCCGTTCCCCCGGCTACCGGTATCGTTCACCAGGTCAACCTCGAGTATCTCGCTTCCGTCGCCGCGACCAAAACGAAAGACGGCGTAACCGAGGTTTACCCGGATTCCCTCGTCGGCACGGACTCCCATACGACGATGATCAACGGCCTTGGCGTCGTCGGCTGGGGCGTCGGCGGCATCGAAGCCGAAGCCGGCATGCTCGGCCAACCGCTTTATTTCGTAATGCCCGAAGTCATCGGCTTCCGCCTGACCGGCCGTCTGGCCGAAGGCGCGACCGCGACCGACCTGGCGCTTACGATTACGCAAATTTTGCGGAAAAAGGGCGTCGTCGGCAAGTTCGTCGAATTTTTCGGTTCCGGCCTTTCCAACATCAGCCTCGCCGACCGCGCGACGGTGGCCAACATGGCTCCGGAGTACGGCGCCACGATCGGCTTCTTCCCGGTCGACTCCGAGACGCTTAACTACATGCGTCTGACCGGCCGCGACGAGAAGCAAATCGAGCTCGTCGAAGCGTATTACAAGGCGCAGGGCATGTTCCGCACCGACGACACGCCGGATCCGGTGTTCACCGACGTCATCGAGCTGGACTTGTCCACGATCGTTCCGAGCCTCGCCGGTCCGAAGCGTCCGCAAGACCGCGTCGAGCTGACGAACATGAAGAAAGAATTCAACGAAATTATCCGCACGCCGATCGACAAGGGCGGCTACGGCCTCACCGACGAAAAGATCGCGCAAAAAGCGGAAGTCCATCATAAAAACGGCAAGAAAAGCGAGCTTACGACGGGCGCGGTCGTCATCGCCGCCATCACGAGCTGTACGAACACGTCCAACCCGAGCGTAATGCTTGGCGCGGCCCTGGTCGCGAAGAAAGCCGTCGAACGCGGCCTGACCAAGCCGGAATACGTCAAGAGCTCGCTGACTCCGGGTTCGCTCGTCGTTACCGATTACCTGCGCAAAGCCGGCCTGCTTCCGTACCTGGAGAAAATCGGCTTCTACGTCGCCGGCTACGGCTGCGCGACCTGCATCGGCAACTCCGGCCCGCTGCCGGACGAAGTCAGCCAGGCGATCGCCGACAACGATCTGACGGTAGCCGCGGTGCTGTCCGGCAACCGGAACTTCGAAGGCCGCGTGCACGCCCAGGTCAAAGCCAACTACCTGGCTTCGCCTCCGCTCGTCGTCGCCTACGCGCTGGCCGGCACGGTCAACATCGATCTGGCGAACGATCCGATCGGCTTCGGCAAAGACAACGAGCCGGTGTACCTGAAGGACATTTGGCCGACGAACGACGAAATCCAGGAAGCGATTCGCCAGTCGCTGTCCCCGGACATGTTCCGCGCCAAGTACGAAAACGTCTTTACGCAAAACGAACAATGGAACCAAATCCCGGTTCCGCAAGGCGAGCTTTACGAATGGGATGCGAAGTCGACCTATATCGCCAACCCGCCGTTCTTCACCGATCTCGGCTCCGAGCCGGGCGACATCGCGGACATCAAGAGCGCGAACGTGCTGGCGCTGCTCGGCGATTCGGTCACGACGGACCACATTTCGCCGGCGGGGAACATCAAGGCCGACAGCCCGGCAGGCCTGTACCTGACCGAGCACGGCGTCGCCAAGAAGGACTTCAACTCGTACGGCTCCCGCCGCGGCAACCACGAAGTGATGATGCGCGGCACGTTCGCCAACATCCGGATTCGCAACCAGGTCGCACCCGGCACCGAAGGCGGCGTGACGACGTACCTGCCGACCGGCGAAGTGATGTCGATCTATGACGCTTCGATGAAATACCAAAACGAGAAGAAAAACCTCGTCGTCATCGCCGGCAAAGAATACGGCACCGGCAGCTCCCGCGACTGGGCGGCCAAAGGCACGTTCCTGCTCGGCGTCAAGGCCGTCATCGCCGAAAGCTTCGAGCGGATTCACCGTTCGAACCTGGTCGGCATGGGCGTACTGCCGCTGCAGTTCCAAAACGGCCAAAGCTGGAAGACGCTCGGCATCACCGGCCGCGAAACGTTCGACATCGCCGGCCTGAGCAACGACGTGCAGCCGGGCCAAACGCTCACCGTCAAAGCTACCCGCGAAGACGGTTCGACGTTCGAATTCCCGGTTACCGTCCGCCTCGACTCGATGGTCGACGTCGACTACTACCGCAACAGCGGCATCCTGCAAACGGTGCTTCGCCAAATGCTGGCCGCGCAATAAATCTTTTGCTTCGCACTGCCCCGAGTCCGAAAGTACGGTTCGCCCGTGCTTTCGGACTTTTTTGCGTTGCGGGGCGCGGTTGCGGAACGAAACGTGCCGTCGTTTCCTGCTCTTTCCTTTTCTTTTTTGTTTCCGCTCGCGTTGTTGCGCTATAATGTTACCGGAGGTGAAGCCCGGATGGCTGCTGAACAGAAACATTGGCTCCGCCGCTACCGATCGGCCGTTATCGTCGGGCTGGTTGCCGTTCTCTTTATCGTGGCGAGCAATTGGTCGTTCCCTTACGTGCTCTATGGACCGGGCTCGGCCGAGCCCGTTCATCCCCGGGTCGAAACCGGGCACGAACTGGAGGAGAAAGGCGCATTGCTGTTTACGACCGTTTCGACGTATTCGAAACCGAACGTTTTTTCCATCTTGTACGCTTGGATCAACCCCCGAATGGACATCGTAACCGAAGAGAAGGCCACGGGAGGCACGGTCAATTACGCCGCCTATCGGAACCTGCTCGCCTATATGCGGGACAGCTCCGAAAACGGGGCGCTGATGGCGGCCTACGACTCCCTCGGCCGGCAGATTCAAATCGAAGAGCAGGGCGTCATCGTCAGGGCGTTTCTGCCGGACACGCAAGCCCGCGAGCACGGGCTTCAGGAGGGGGATATCATTACGTCCGCCGACGGCAAGGAAACGTTGACGGCCGAATCGCTAACGGCCGTGCTTCAATCCAAAAAAGCCGGGGAAACCGTCAAATTGGCCGGAACGAGAGGCGACAAGCCGTTCGAGGCCGAGGTCCCGCTCATCGCGATGGCTTCGACCGGCAAGCCCGGCGTCGGCTTTTATCAGGAAACCGTGCTGAAGGTGACCGCGCCGGACCCGGTCAAGTTCGATTTCGCGGACACCGGCGGTCCTTCGGCCGGACTTATGATGACGCTGGAAATCGTCGCCCAATTGACCGGAGACGACCTGTCCCGGGGCTACCGGGTGGCCGGCACCGGCACGATCGCTGCCGACGGCACGGTCGGGCAGATCGGAGGCATCAAATACAAGCTGATGGCCGCCGACCGGGAAAAAGCGGATTACTTCCTCGTCCCCTACGACGAGAAGAACGGCGCGAGCAACTGGAAGGAAGCCGAGGAAACGGTCAAGGAGCTCGACCTTGATCTCGAACTGGTGAAAGTCTCGACGCTGGACGACGCGCTGGCGTTTTTGCGGGACTGGAGCCGAAAGCGTAAAACGGTCGCAATCCGATTGGGAAACGTCGTTTTCCGTCCTTTATCCCGTTACGAAAAACCGGGGACTGCCCGAAGGTCTTTTCCGACCTTTCGGCAGTCCCCGGTTTTTTAGCCGAGCAGCGAGCCCATCCGCCTTGCGGCGGCGACGATGGCGGGCGCCCGCTCCTCCATGACGTCCGGCGTAAGCCGGTTCGAAGGTCCGGAGACGGACAACGCCGCCACCAGCTTGCCCGCCCGGTTGAAAATCGGCGCGGCGACGGCCGCCGCCCCCGCTTCGCGCTCCTCGAAGCTTGTCGCGTAGCCCGCGGCGGCGATCTCGGCCAGTTGCTTCTCGTACGCCGGAATATCGACGGACGCGGGCCATGCCGGATCGTTCAGCAGCGCTTCCTTCACTTCCGGTTCGGCAAACGCGAGCAGTACCTTGCTTGAGGCGCCTACGAACAGCGGCAGCCGGGCCCCGACCGGAGCGACCCGGCGAATCGCCTGCTCGCTCTGCACCGCCTGGATGCGGACGCGGTCGCGCCGGTCGCGCACGTACAAGCTGATCGTTTCGCCCAATTGGTCCCGCAGCCGTTTCATTTCCTCGAGCAGGACGACCGCGGGGTCGTCGGACTGGGTCAAATGGGCGGACAGCTCCAAAATCCGCAAGCCCAGCCTGTATTTATCGGTAGCCTCGTCGCGCATGACGAAGCCCTTCTCTTCCAACGTCGCCAGCAGACGATGGACCGTGCTCTTGTGAAGCCCGGCTCGCTGCGCGATTTCCGTCAACCCCCATTCGCTCCCCGAAGTAAAACAAAGGAGAACGTCGAGAGCTCTTTCGACGGCGCGTACGGTCTTTTTCTCGTCTTCCATTCGAAGGCCTCCAATCGTTTCACTCCATGAAACACTGGTACACCTAGTATAACCGATGCGCTCAACCCCGTAAATATTGGCAGCGTTTCATTGCAGTTTCATTACGTCTGTCTAACAATTCGACAAGTCTCGTTGACGCTCCCTTTTTTCAATTTTACGATAACTTTAACGATTTCATTAGAAAACCCTCATCCGAAGCGGAGGCGATCCCGATGAATACGACAACGCTGAGTTCCCGCCCTCTGGACGCCCTGCCTTTGCCCGAATCCCCCGCTTTCGTCCCGGAAGCCGCGGTCTCGCGGAAAGGCAAGAGACTGCTTCTGGCCGTCCTCGTTTTCATTTTCGCGTCGGTCTTGCTGGTCGTGTCGATTTTTGCCTACGCGGCTTATCTCCTTACGCATCCGAAAGTCGCCGCCCTGTCGCTCAACCCGATGTCCGCCAAAAACCTCCCCTATTCGGACGTCTCGTTTCCGAGCGCGGACGGGGCGTCCCAGGTGCACGGCTGGTGGATTCCCGGCGGCAGCGAGCGAACCGTCGTCCTGAGCCACGGGTTCGGCGCCAATCGCGAGGAGCCTTGGGTGCCGATGTACGATATCGCCGAGCTGCTTAACGGCTGGAACTATAATGTGCTCATGTTCGACTACGGGTTCGCCGACCCCGTTCGGCCGTCCGCGGCGACCGGAGGGATAGCGGAATCGCAGCAGCTGCTCGGAGCGCTGCAGTTCGCCCGCAGCCAAGGCAGCGCGGAACTCGTCGTCTGGGGATTTTCCATGGGCGCCGGCACCGCGCTTCAAGCCGCTCTTCAAACGGACCTGATCGACGGCATGATCCTGGACAGCACGTTTTTGGCGGACGAAGACACGATTTATGAAAATATTAACCGGTACGTATCGCTTCCCCGACCCCTGACCCTGAATCTGGTTCGGCTTTTATTCCCGCTTTGGAGCGGATATTCGGTGGATCAAATCCCTTCGGAACAAGCGCAATCCACCGATTATCCGTTTCCGATCATGCTCGTGTACGGAACGGCGGACGACAAATCCCCGCAATGGATGACCGAAAATATCGCGGCGGCGCAATCCCATCCGTCCTCCGAGCTGTGGATCGTTCCGGACGTTCTTCACGAAATGATTTTTCGGACCCATACGGAGGAGTATGTCGAACGCGCTTCGGTTTTTTTAGACGGCATTAGCCGCTCTTCCGGCTCCGGCGAAACCGTCCCGGGCGAAACCTTCGCCGTCTGAAGTGTCATAAACGGCCGTTTTCCCGGCATAAACATAGGTACGTAGCCATATGTCGCTGCTACTTATGGAGGGAGGGAATCGGCATGCCGACAGCCGAAGCTTCTGGCGGATATCCATTTGAACTGGCAAATGAATTGGTCGGTTGGAAAACCCGGGAAAGCCAGGGAACGCTCCTTCTGCGCGAACGGATCCCCGGGCTTGAACCGGCGTTCGCGAAGCTGCTGAACGAATGGCAGCTCGTGTTCGAGCGGACGGCCGCTGCCGCCCGCTATTCGCTGTACGAGCCGACGCCCGGCACCCCGTTTCATTTATCCCGGCGCGCTTCCTCATTTGCCCGTCTCGAGGAGGAGGCAAAGCGGCAATCCGCCGAATATATTCGCCACCTCAAGGTGATCCGAAAAAATAGCGAAGCCTTTCGCAAAAACCCGGAAGCCTCCGCCCTCGCGGAGCGGCTTCAGGCGGAATCCGGACGCTATTTGGACGCTTCCGAACCGAAGCCGGCCGCTTCGTCGGCGCCAGCGGGCCAAATTCGGCCGAACGGAGAGGAAAGCGACGACGCTGCGGAGCGGCCGGACATTCCGCAGCCCGCCGACGGACTGGCGAGATCCCCCGAAGGAAGCTGGTCCGATCCGCTCGCCGGCGCCGGGACCGGACGTCCGGTTCCGATCGGGGGGCATTCGCTGCCGCCGCTGCCTTATCCGTATGATGCCTTGGAGCCGTACATCGACGAGAAGACGATGCGGGTACACCACGACAAGCACCATCAAAGCTACGTGGACGGCTTGAACAAGGCGGAGCTCAAGCTGCAGGAGGCCCGGCGCACGGGCGATTTCGACCTCGTGAAGCATTGGGAACGGGAGCTGGCGTTCCACGGGGCCGGCCATTATTTGCACACGATTTTTTGGGATGCGATGTCGCCGAAAGGCGGAGGAAAGCCGACGGGACCGCTGGCCGAGCAAATCGAGCGCGATTTCGGCGGATACGAGGCTTTCAAGCGGCAGTTTACGGAAGCCGCCGACAAAGTCGAAGGCGGCGGCTGGGCGATTCTCGTCTGGAGCCCGCGCGCCCGCCGGCTCGAAATTTTGACGGCCGAAAAGCATCAAAATCTTTCGCAATGGGATGTCGTGCCGCTGCTGCCGCTGGACGTATGGGAGCATGCCTACTACCTGAAGCATCAGAACGATCGGGCGGGTTATATCAAGGATTGGTGGAACGTCGTCAACTGGCCTTATGTTTCCGATCGTTTCGCGAAGGCAAGAACGCTGCAATGGCAGCCGTATTGAGGCGATCCGCTCCCCGGCGGCGACGGAAGGGTTCCGTTGCGGCCGGGGATTTTTTGCGTTCCGGAGCCCTTGACGCCCGCTCGCCTCCCCCTCATGAGCTTTGGCTGCCCCTACTTCGACATTTTTTTAATTTGTCAATTCATGGCCCATATAGTAAAATTAGAACAAATGTTCCCGACTCCCCCCGCACTCCAACCGCTACCACGGGGAACGCGAACTCGCCTGCAACGCCATTTATATTTTATTGAGGAGGCTGTTCGGGATGAGCGACGAGAAGCTGGATTTGATTTTGCTGGAGCTGCGGGATTTCCGCGGGGAATTTGCGGAGCTTAAGCTGGAGGTGTCCGGACTTAAGCAAGACGTGTCCGGACTTAAGGAAGACGTGTCCGGACTTAAGCAAGAGATGGCGGAGCTGAAAAGGGATTTCAGCGAGCACAAGGAAGATTACAGGAGCTTCAAACGGGAAACCTCCGGCCGTCTGGACCGGCACGAAGATTTGCTCGTTCAACTGATCGGCATCGTGAAATCGACGAATGCGTCCGTCGCCCGGATCGCGGAACAGCAAACCGAGATGAGGCACGAGTTTTCCGCCAAGTGGCAGGCTCACGATTACAGCATCGACATCTTGAACCGAGAACAGTTGAAGCTTAAAGCCGACGTCGAAATGCTGAAAAACCGCTGAACATACGGACAAGCCCCGCACCGGCCGCCAAGCTGGTTTTCGGAAATCGGGGCTTGTTCTTTTTTGTCATTCTATCGGCCGGTTATCCGGAGTTCGCAGAAACCAAAGGTTCCGGCTTATACGCTACCGTCCGGCTCCTTCCTCCCTGCTTCGCGTTCAGGGAAAGCGTATTTTCCGCCAAAGCCGATTTTTGAGTGAAATAGCCGACCCCTGTGTTCAACCCGAAGGTTGCCGCTACCGCAAAAAAAACGATAGCCGCGATAATGACGGACAGCTTGGCGCCGCTCGGTCTCTGATGTAGTTTGCGCATGGCAGCCCTTTCCGCTCCCTGTCATTCATCTATTCCGTATGTATTATACCTGCCTGCCTATCAGGATATCAAACGAGCGGAGGACTTTAAGAGATTGTCCGTCCGCCCGAATTTTACCCGTATCGTTATTCCGCTTTCGGGACATACTCCCTGATGTCGTGCAACCGTTCCGGGTCCCGAACGGGTTGCCCGCGTCATTCAAAAAACGCTTGGATGTGACAAAAAACGATGCCTCTTCCGCCGCAATTGTACCATGCGTTCGTACGAACGGCATGGTTTACGAAAAAATACATTCATAACCTTATTAACGAACATTTCGACTTACGATCAGGCCACCCTCTTGATTTCGGAGCAGGCACCGGGGCGAACTGCGTCATCTGCAATCCGGATTCGTACATCGGCATCGAGCCCGACGTCAAACGAATCGAGTACGCCAAAAAGCGGTATCCCGATCATCGTTTTATCGAATTTGATTCAAAACGGATTGCGGTCCCGGACCGTTCGATCGATACCATCCTTATTGTCGCCGTGCTTCATCATATCCCCGACAATCTGATCAGAGAATATTTGCTGGAATTTGCAAGGATATTGAAGCCTGCCGGGAAAATCGTCGTCATCGAGCCTTATTTGTGCAACCGGACCCGATTCAACAACCGATTCATGAATTGGTACGACGAGGGCGAACATATTCGCTATGAGGAAGATTATTTGAATTTGTTTCGGGACGCCGAATACGATTTCCAGGTGCTGAAAAGATTTACAAAATGCTTTGTCTATAATGAACTTTTTTTCAGTGCCGCACCGAGGCCAAAGCCGCTGCCTGCCGAGCACCCGATTAACGTTTGATCGCGAAATCGGACTTGTCCGTAAAAAAGACAGAACCCCGGATTAAAGGATTCTGTCTTTTTTCGCATTAGAAGCCAGGATTACAGGCTCCAGTCCAGCTTGACTTCCCCGCCCGTACGGGACGACTCGTAAATCGCGTCGATGATCAGATTCGTCCGCAATCCCGTCTCGGCGGAAGTCCACGGCGTTTTCCCTTCGCGAATGCATTCGAGGAAGTGGCGGCTCAACCGCACGCGGCTTCCTTCGTCGTTATCCGGGGCCCGCAGCGGCACGTCGACCGGGCGGTCGAATTTTTCCGTCAGGAACATGCCTTCGTTGCCTCTCAGGAACGCTCCGCCGTCCGAGCCCATGATGTGAACGAACGGGCTGCTGTCCGTGTTCATGTGCACGGCCCAGCTCACTTCCAGCGTCAGCGAGGCCCCGTTGTCCATCTTGATGATCGCCGTCGCCAGATCCTCGACGTCGTAGATGCCGTTCCAATCCGGCTTGCCCCACGTGCCGATCCCTTTTTTGCGCGGACCGAATTCCGCGTAGGTGGACCCGTATACCGATACCGGCTTCGGCTCGCCCATCAGGAAAAACGCCAGATCCAGCATATGCACGCCGATATCGATGAGCGGCCCGCCGCCGGACTGGTCCTTCCGCGTAAACCACGTGCCCCAGCCGGGAATGCCCTTGCGGCGGTACCAGCCGGTTTTGGCCGTGTAAATGTTGCCCAGCTCGCCCTGCTCGATTTGCGATTTCACTTGCAGCGGCAGCCAATCCCACCTCATCTGATGCGCGACCATGACCGTCTTGCCGTATTTCTTCTCCGCGCGGACGATGTCTTTGGCCGCCCCGGAATGAAGTCCCATCGGCTTTTCGACGAGCACGTGCTTACCGCTTTCCAGCGCCCGGATCGTCAGCGGCGCATGGCTTTGGTTCGGCACGGCGACGATCACCGCGTCGATGTCGCCGCGCTCGATGAGCGCTTCCGGCGACGGGGCGACCGTTTGAATGCCGTATTGCTGCGCCCGCTGCTCCGCGAGCGGAAGATATGCGTCCGTAATCGCGGCGATTTCGCATTCCTGACCGAGCTTGCCGAATTCTTGCAGGTGCACGTTTCCGATATTGCCGGCTCCGATGAGGCCGATTCGGATTTTATCTGAGGAACCCATCTGTTGAAAAACCTCCATACCATGGTTGATTTCGCTGCTTTACCGTCATCATACGCCACATCCCGCCCGGAATACGATGTCCGATTTGGCCCTTTTCTTATTCGCGATGGACAAACGTCCGGGGAACGCTCCTCCTCGCGCCAGAGGGGGCCTGCATTGGAAAATAGGCATCATGGCGAAAATTGCGCCGCGTGTCCCGCAAGCTTGCCCGGGCGCTTTCTCGTCGCTAAAAAAGCCGCTCCCCCGTCCGGCGCGAAACGATCGGACAAGGGAGCGGCTTTTCTATGATTCGCCGATGCGGACGGTCTTCGCGTCGCGCATGGCCATTTCGATCAGATGCCGGGCGCGCCGCATTTCTTTTTCCTCCGGCGGCCGGACGCCCTCCAGCGGATACGCTTTGCCGAGCCGCTCCCACTTGTGCACCCCCATCCGGTGGTACGGCAGCAGCTCGAACTTTGCCACGTTGCCCAGCGTGCCCATGAACGCCCCCAGAGCGGTCAAGTCCGCCATGTCGTCCGTCACGTCCGGAATGAGCACGTGGCGAATCCATACGGGCTTCCCCCGCTCCGACAGCCAGCGGGCGAAGGCGAGCGTCCGGTCGTTGGGCTGGCTAGTCAGGGCAATGTGCCGCTCGCGGTTCAGCTGCTTCAGATCGAGCAGCACGAGATCGGTGACCTCCATCAGTTCCTCGACGTGATGAGGGTCGCAGAAGCCTGAGGAATCGAGCGCCGTATGCAGCCCCCAGCGCCTCTTGCACTCGGCCAGCAGCCGGGCGACGAAGGGCGCCTGCAGCGTCGGCTCCCCTCCCGTGACGGTAATGCCGCCGCCGGAGCGGCTGTAATACGGAACGTAAGGCTCGATTTCCGCCAGCAACTCCTCGACCGTCGCCGTTCGGCCGTCCCGGGGATTCCACGTATCCGGGTTGTGGCAGTACCCGCACTGCAGCGCGCACCCCTGCGCAAAGAGCACGAAGCGAATGCCCGGGCCGTCGACGGTGCCGAACGTATCGATGGAATGGATGCGGCCTTCGTTATGCATGGCCTTCGCCTCCCTTCGGGTTTCGGGGCGCAGCCGGACGCCCGGTCACATCGCTCCGTGAAACGTCCGGTTCACGACGTCAAGCTGCTGTTCTCTCGTCAGCTTGATGAAGTTGACCGCATAGCCCGACACGCGGATCGTCAGCTGCGGGTATTTCTCCGGATGCTCCATCGCATCCAGCAGCTGCTCGCGGTTGAACACGTTGACGTTCAAATGGTGCCCGCCGCTTGCCGTATAGCCGTCCAGAAGCGACACCAGCACGCCGCTTCTCGCCTCCTCCTCCCGGCCAAGCGCTTTCGGCACGATCGAGAACGTGTTCGAAATGCCGTCCTGGCAGCTCGCGTACGGAATTTTGGCGACCGAGCCGAGCGACGCGAGCGCTCCCTTGCGGTCGCGTCCGTGCATCGGGTTCGCCCCCGGCGCGAACGGCTCCCCGCTCTTTCGGCCGTCGGGCGTGCTGCCGGTTTTTTTGCCGTACACGACGTTCGAGGTGATCGTCAGCACCGACAGGGTCGGAATCGCATTCCGGTACGCATGGTGCTTGCGCAGCTTGTTCATGAACGATTCCGCCAGCTCGACCGCGATCCGGTCCGCCCGGTCGTCGTTATTGCCGTATTGCGGATAGTCGCCCTCGATCGCGAAATCGATCGCGACGCCTTGCTCGTTGCGGATCGGCCGCACTTTGGCGTGCTTGATCGCGCTCAAGGAGTCGGCCGCCACCGAGAGCCCGGCGATGCCGCACGCCATCGTGCGGACGATCTCCCGGTCGTGCAGCGCCATTTCCAGCCGTTCGTAGCAGTATTTGTCGTGCATGTAGTGGATGACGTTGAGCGTGTTCATATACAGGCCCGCAAGCCATTCCAGCACCTCGTCGTAGTTGGCCGCCACTTCCGCGTAATCGAGCGTGTCCCCGGTCAGCGGAACGAGCTTCGGGCCGACCTGGATGCCGAGCTTCTCGTCGATGCCGCCGTTGATCGCGTACAGAAGCGCCTTCGCCAAATTCGCCCGCGCCCCGAAAAACTGCATCTGCTTGCCGATCCGCATCGCCGAAACGCAGCACGCGATGCCGTAATCGTCCCCGAACAGCGGGCGCATCAGCTCGTCGTTTTCATACTGGATCGAGCTTGTCGCGATGGACACTTTGGCGCAATAGGCCTTGAACGCCCGCGGGAGACGCTCGGACCAGAGCACCGTCAGGTTCGGCTCGGGCGCCGGCCCCAGGTTATAAAGCGTATGAAGAAAACGGAACGAGTTGCGGGTTACCAGCGTCCGGCCGTCCAGCGCCATGCCGCCGATCGATTCCGTCACCCACGTCGGGTCGCCGCTGAACAATTCGTTGTAGTCGGGCGTCCGCAAAAATTTGACGAGCCGGAGCTTCATGACGAAATGGTCGACCAGCTCCTGCGCTTCCGCTTCGGTCAGCGTGCCTTCCGCCAAATCCCGCTCGATGTAAATATCGAGAAACGTCGACACGCGGCCGAGGCTCATCGCCGCCCCGTTCTGCTCCTTGATCGCGGCCAGGTAAGCGAAGTACAGCCATTGAAACGCCTCGCGCGCATCGGCCGCAGGCCTGGAGATATCGAAGCCGTAGGAAGCCGCCATCTTCTTCAGCTCCTGCAGGCTGCGAATCTGCTCGGAAAGCTCCTCGCGCTGCCGGATGACCTCCTCCGACATTTCGCAAACCTCCAGCTCCCGCAAATCGTCCCGCTTGTCGTCGATGAGGCGGTCGACGCCGTACAGCGCGGCCCGCCGGTAGTCCCCGATAATCCGCCCGCGGCCGTAGGCGTCGGGCAGCCCGGTAATGATGCCGGCTTTGCGCGCTGTCCGCATTTCCGTCGTATACGCGTCGAACACGCCCTGGTTATGCGTTTTGCGGATGTCGGTGAACAGCCGGATCATGTCGTCCGGCAGCCGGTAGCCGTAGGCTTCGCAGGCGTCGGCCGCCATCCGGATGCCCCCGAACGGCTGAACCGCCCGCCGCAGCGGCGCGTCGGTTTGCAGCCCGACGATTTTTTCCTTGCCGCGCTCGATATAGCCCGGACCGTGCGATGTAATCGTCGACACGGTATGGACGTCGATATCGAGCACGCCGCCGTTTTCCCGTTCCCGGCGCATCAGCTCCAGCACCCGGTCCCACAGGGAACGCGTCGCCTCCGTCGGCGGGGCGAGGAACGCCTCGTCCCCGTCGTAGGGAGCAACGTTCCGCAAAATGAAGCCGGACACGTCGATCCGTTTTTTCCATTCGCCATCCGCAAACCCCCGCCAAGGGCCGCCCCCCGGCTTCGCGCGGTTCCGAACCTCGTCTGCAACCTTCGCCATGTCAAGCACCTCCAAATAAAATCGGGAATCCGGTTAAAATCTGCCGTAGTATGCGTTCCGGTAAATGTCCGCCAGCTCCGTCACGAGCGGCATCCGCGGATTGGCCGTCGTGCACTGGTCCTCGAACGCGCGGTCCGCGAGCTCGTCGACGCGCGACTCGAAGTCGCTCGCCGGAATGCCGAGATCGGCGAATTTCTCGGGAATGCCGAGCGAGCGGTTCAGCTTCCGCACCGCCGCGATCAGGCTTCCGACGCCCTCCTCCGTCGTCTTCGCCGGAAGCCCCAGCAGCCGGGCGATATCGGCATACCGCTCGTCGGCGATGAAGTGGCCGTACTTCGGAAACGACGCGAATTTGGTCGGCTTTCCGGCGTTGTATTTGATGACGTGCGGCATCAAAATCGCGTTCGTCCGCCCGTGCGCCGTACGGTACTGCCCTCCCCATTTGTGAGCCAGGCTGTGGTTGATCCCGAGAAAAGCGTTGGCGAACGCCATTCCGGCGATTGTCGAGGCATTGTGCATTTTTTCACGAGCTTGCGAATCCGAAGTATGGAACGAACGTTCCAGGTTGTCGAAGACGAGCCGGATCGCCTGCAGCGCGAGCCCGTCCGTATAATCGTTCGCCATGACCGACACGTACGCTTCGATCGCGTGCGTCAGGACGTCCATCCCCGTGTCCGCGACGGCCGTCTTCGGCAAGCTGTAAACGAATTCCGGGTCGACGATCGCCACGTCCGGCGTCAGCTCGTAATCGGCGAGCGGGTATTTCGTATTTCCTTTGTTTTTGTCCGTAATGACGGCGAACGAGGTCACTTCGGAGCCGGTGCCGGACGTCGTCGGAATGGCGACGAATTTCGCCTTGTAGCCGAGCCGCGGATATTTGTACACCCGTTTGCGGATGTCGAGAAATTTTTGCTTGAGCGCGTCGAATTCGGTGTCCGGGTATTCGTAGAACAGCCACATCGCCTTCGCGGCGTCCATCGGCGAGCCCCCGCCGAGCGCCACGATGCAGTCCGGCCGGAACGCCCGCATCAGCGCCGTGCCTTTGTCGACCGTATCGGTCGACGGATCGGGCTCCACGTCGGCAAACACTTCGATGCTGACCGGTGTTTTCCGCTTGCGCAAATAGTACTCGACCTTCTCCACGTAGCCGAGCTGCGCCATCGTCGCGTCGGTGACGATCAGCACCCGCGAGATGTCCGGCATTTTCTCCAGATATTGCGTCGCCCCCCGCTCGAAATACACCTTCGGAGGCACTTTGAACCATTGCATGTTCAGCGTACGCCTCGCCACCCTTTTCACGTTGATCAAATTGACCGCCGTTACGTTCGCCGTCGTCGAGTTGTGCCCGTACGAACCGCAGCCGAGCGTGAGGGACGGCAGGTTCGTGTTGTAAATGTCGCCGATCGCGCCGTGCGTCGACGGGGCGTTCACAATGACGCGTCCCGTTTGCAAACGCCTCGCGAACGCGGCGATCGCCTCCTCGTTGCGGGAATGGATGACCGAGGAGTGCCCCATGCCGCCGTAGGCCACGACTTCCGCCGCTCTGGCGATGCCCTGGTGCACGGTCGACACTTTGTAGCAGGCGAGCACCGGACTCAGCTTCTCGGCGGAAAGCGGCCAGGCGTCCCCGACGCCGCCCAGCTCGGCCACGAGAATTTTCGTTCCCGGCGGAACCTCGACGCCCGCCAATTCGGCGATGCGCTCCGCGGGCTGGCCGACGATGGCCGCGTTCACGGCGCATTTTTCCGGGTTGATCACCAGCCTCGACACGGCCTCCGTCTCTTCCTTGTTCAAAAAGTAACAGCCGTACTCGATCATCAGCTTGCGGACCTGGTCGTACACGGCCTCCTCCACGATAACCGCCTGCTCGGACGCGCAAATCATGCCGTTGTCGAACGTCTTGGACAAGATGAGGTCGGTCACCGCCTGCTTCAAATCGGCGGATTTCTCGATCAGGCACGGCACGTTCCCGGGTCCGACCCCGAGCGCCGGCTTGCCGGTGCTGTACGCCG
This sequence comes from Cohnella algarum, assembly GCF_016937515.1. Lineage (NCBI taxonomy): Bacteria > Bacillati > Bacillota > Bacilli > Caryophanales > Paenibacillaceae > Cohnella > Cohnella algarum. The sequence goes on along the minus strand of NZ_JAFHKM010000002.1, from coordinate 2,728,639 downwards.
CCTTCACCATCGCGGAGCCTCCGGTGGCGAGCACGAGCGCTACGCCGGGATGGTTCATGAGCGCCTGCGTCGCTTCCACGGACGGGGATTCGATCCACTGGATGCAATGCTCCGGCGCGCCCGCCTTGACGGCCGCGTCGCGCAGCGTTTGCGCCGCCGCGGCGCTCGAGCGCTGCGCGGACGGATGAAACGCGAAAATGATCGGATTTCGCGTTTTGGCCGCGATCAGCGATTTGAACATCGTCGTCGACGTCGGGTTCGTCACCGGAGTCACCCCGGCGATGACGCCGACCGGCTCCGCGACCTTCTGGTAGCTCTCGTAAGGATTGTCTTCGATCACCCCGACCGTCTTGTCGTATTTGATGCTGTGATAGACGGACTCGGTCGCGAACATGTTTTTCGTGATTTTGTCCTCGTACACGCCGCGTCCCGTCTCCTCCACGGCAAGCTTCGCGAGCTCCATGTGGCGGTTCAAACCCGCCAGCGCCATGGCCTGCACGATGGCATCGATTCGTTCCTGATCGAGGCGCAAATACGCCTCCATCGCCTGATGCGCCCTCGCGACGAGAGCGTTCGCCTGATCGGCCGCCGCGTTCGGCTGCGCTCGGCTCTCTTTTACCGTCATAAGCCTCCGCCTCCCCAAAAGATAAACCTCTGGACTCTTACGGTTACAGCATAAATCGCCGGAATTCCCGCCCGCTATGACCGGCGTCACAATGGATTTTTACCTTCGGTCGGCCGGAAAAGGATAAACGGCGCCGCCGGCGGCCCGCTCGCGGACAAAATCGAATGCGATGCCGTGCCGGGCGAATTCGTTTTCCGTCACCTCGTCCCAGAGCAGAAATCTCGGCAAATCCGCCAGCCCTCGCCGGCCTTCCTCGAACAACCGGACGACGCGGCCGGCGCTCGCGCAGGCGTATATGCCGTGCAGCGGATACGGCCCGCTCGAATCCGACGGCCACACCGCCTCCTTTCGTCCGGCTGCGCAGCGCGCCAGCAGCAGCCGGGCGGCCGGAACGGACAAATCCGCCATGCGGCTGCCGACGATCCACGCATAGGGGAGCTGCGCGAGCGACAACCCTGCCGCCATGCCGCCCAGCGGCCCTTTTCCCTTCGCGTAATCGGTGACGATGCGGACATCCGCGGGGACGAGCGGCAAATACAAGCGCGGCGTGTCGGTGACCACCATGATTTCCTTGCACCAGGACCTCATCAAACGGATTTGCCTTGCCAGCAGCGGCTCCCCGTCGATCGGCCATAACGCCTTCAGCTCTCCGCGCTTCACCCGGCTGCGGCCTCCCGCGAGAATAATTCCGCTTACGGGCGGTTCCGCGGATACATCCCGCGAAGGCGGGATGCTTTCGGACGGTTGCGTCGGCATTTTGGGCAGCTCCTTTCTTCAAGGTTTCCTGAAACGATTAAACCCGATAAAGTCGGCCGGCCGCAGTGATGTAGATCATTTCCGGTCAAAATCAGGGAATTTCCCCCGCAGATTCAGTCATTCCCCTCATAAATCCCACTGCGGGATTCCTTTACAATAAGAGTATCCGAACTGAAGGAGCGTGCCGCGAATGAACCCGACCGCCCGAATCCCGATTTGCAACGAAGGTACGGAAGGAACGGCCCGGTGTTTTTCCGCCGACAGCTTTGCCAAGCTTCAGAGCATCATGTACCGCAAAACGATCGAAAAAGGCACCGTCCTGTTCTGGGAAGGCGATCCTGCCGACAAACTCCTGTTCGTCCGCAGCGGCCGGCTTCGCATTACGAAAACGTCGGACAACGGACGCCACATCACGCTTTATCTGCTCCAAAACGGAGATCTGTACGGCCAGCCCGATCCGTCCGGCAAGCCGGTTCACTCGTTTAACGCCGAAGTGATCGAACCCGGGGAAATCGGGCTGATCCAGATGGCCGATCTTGAAGTGCTGCTGTGGCAGCACGGCGATTTTGCCATCGAATTCATGAAGTGGATGGGTCTGATGCACCGGATGACCCAAACGAAATTTCGGGACCTTATGCTTTACGGAAAATCCGGGGCGCTCTGCTCGCTGCTTATCCGCTTGTGCAATTCCAACGGCGTTCCCGACAGCGACGGAACGTTGATTTCGTTGAAAATCAACCATACCGAGCTCGCGGATATGATCGGAGCGTCAAGGGAATGCGTCAATCGAATGCTGTCCGAGTACCGCAAGGAAAACGTCATTCTCGTCAAGGACGGTTACCTGGTCGTCAAAGACATGGACTATTTGCGAAAAATTTGCCGGTGCGAAAGCTGTCCGAAGGAAGTGTGCCGAATGTAGCCGGGGGTTGAAAATTGTTTCCGTATAATTATAATTAGTAGTGTATAATTATACTGAAGCGAATGGAAGTGACGTGCGTGATCGACCAATGCAGCCGTTCGGCGGAGCCGGATCGCTTGAACGAAGCTTCCGGAACGAAAGCTCCGGCGCCGAACCGGCATCAAATCGAGGGCGAACGCATCGAACAGCTGACCTTGAACGCATGGCCGGGATTGCGCCAGTTCGTCCGCGACGGCTGGCTCATCCGGTTGTCCGAGGGCTTCACGAAACGGGCCAACTCCGTTCAGCCGCTTTGGGGCCCGCCGGCGGAAACCGGACGAACGCTGCAAGAAAAAATCGGAGCCTGCGAGGAAATTTACCGTAACGCGGGTCTTCCGGCCGTGTTTAAAATAACGCCTTTTGCCGCCTCCCGGCATCTGGACGGCTTGCTTCAGTCGTTCGGGTACGACCTCCTCGAACCTTCGGCCGTTAAGTCGGCGGCTCTCGCCGGACTGCCGCAGCCGAAGACGGACGACATTGGCGTAGAGCGGTCTCCTTCCGTGCGCTGGATGGAGCTTGTTTCCGAGTGGCTCGACTATTCGCCCGAGCAGACGTCGGCCGCCCGCCGAATCATGGAAGCGGCGCCCGACGCCAAAGGCTTTTTCACCTTGTTTTGCGAAGGAAAGCCCGTCGCTTGCGGCATGGGCGTCGTCGAGGACCGCTATGTCGGGCTGTATGAAATCGTGACGAATCCGGAATGCCGCAATCGGGGATTCGGGGAGCAGCTGCTGCTGCACATTTTGCATTGGGGAGCTGCTTGCGGAGCCGATACCGGCTACTTGCAGGTCGTTCAGGCCAACGCTCCGGCCGTTCGCCTTTACGACAAGCTGGGCTTCCGAACCGTCTACGCTTATTGGTACCGCAGGAGAGGCTGCGGGTGAAACCGGATGCCGGGTGTCCGGCTTTTTTGCCCGGCTTGTCCTTCAATTGCGTGCCGGCTGCATGCATTTGGCGGGGTGAGATGAGTCGTCACGACTCAACTGGAGCGACAGAGTTTGCGCGGAGGCGGCAAGGTGAGTCATTTTTACCCAACTGCGCGCGGCTCCGTGCGTTTGGCGGGTTGAGATGAGTCGTCACGACTCAACCGGAGCGACGGCGCGCAAACGGAGGCGGTAAGGTGAGTCATTTTTACCCAACTGCGCGCGGCTGCACGCGTTTGGAGATTGAGATGTAGCCCAAACTCAACGGATCCGCGGAGGTCCGAAATCAACCTCAACAAAAAACCAAGCGGCATCCGACCGCTTGGCCTTTTTTTCCTACTCTTTGATCAACGACAAAAATTCCGATCGCAGCGCCGAGCTGTTGCGGAACTGGCCGCGCACGGCCGACGTTACCGTTTTGCTTCCCGGCTTCTTGACGCCGCGGGAGCACATGCACAGATGCTCGCCTTCGACGACGACCATGACGCCGTGCGGATCGAGCGACTCCTCGAGAATGTCGGCGATTTGCGACGTGATCCGCTCCTGCACCTGCAGCCTGCGGGTGACCGCCTCCACGAGCCGGGCCAGCTTGCTCAGGCCCGCGATTTTGCCGCTTGGAATATAGCCGATATGGGCTTTGCCGAAAAACGGCGCCATATGGTGCTCGCACTGGCTGTAGTAAACGATATCCTTGACGATGACGAGCTCCTCGTGCTTTTCGTCGAACGTCACGCCGAGCACGTCGCGCGGATCGACTTCGTAGCCCGCGAATATTTCCTCGTACATCCGCGTCACGCGGGCCGGCGTATCGAGCAGGCCTTCGCGCTCGACATCCTCCCCGATCAGCTTCAATATTTCCCGAACGTGGTGTTCGATCTGCTCGCGATTGCGCGAAACGGCGGTATTCGTATAATCCTTCAATCCGGCCACCGATCTTCCTCCTTATCGCCGCAGCTGCGTCCCGAACGTACGGGGCTCGCGTTCTCTGCGACTCGCGCCCGGCCTTCTTCTATTTGCGCCGGGGTTTGCCGTTTTGTTTGCTCAGCATTTGCTGCGCTTTCTGCAGCTGCTGCTTATTCATATTGTAGCCCATCTGCTTCGCCATCTTTTGCAGCATTTCCGGGTCGTTTTGCATGCGGGTCATTTGATTTCTCAAGTAGAATACCCCGAAAATAAATCCGAGCACCGCGCCGACGATAAGCGTCACGATCGGAATTACGATGTTCCAAGCGCTCACTTCGTTCCCCTCCGACTTACGAAAAATTTTGCCGTTGCGAAGACGCTTGTCCGACGCAACCTACCTATGATAGCACGGCTCCGAGCGCCAGATCAAATCGCTTTCCGGCCGTTACAGAAGCACCGCTTCCACGAAAATCGTCGGGTGCTGCGACAAATCGATTTCCGTCGCTCCGACCGCTTCGTCTCCCGCCTTGTCGATGACGCGCACGACCGGCCGGCCCGGCAGCCCCCGGTGCTGTCCCACGACGACGCCCGTCTGACGGTTGGACAGCCGCACCGAGATCCCGTTCGGATAAACGGAAACGATGCGCAAAAACTCGACCAGCACCTCGCGTTCAAGCTGCGTTCCGGAAAGCGCGTTCAGCCGTTCCACCGCTTCGTGCGGAAGAATCCGCCTTCCTTCGGACAAATCCGTCAGCAGATTGTCGTACACGTTGGCTACGGCCACGATCTTCGCGTACAGGTGGATCTCTTCGCCTCCGAGCCCGCGCGGCTGCCCCGTGCCGTCGATCCATTCGTGGTGCTGGAACGCGACGTGGGCCGTCAGCAGGCTGTACTCCCGCTTCATCTTCAGCATTTCGAAGCCGCGCCAAGCATGATGAAGCCGGCCTTCCTCCTGCTCCTTGTCCGGGGCGTCCAGCTTTCCGATGTCGTGCAGCATCGCCCCGATCGCAAGCTCCTTGAGCTGGATCATGTTGAGCCCCATATTCAGGCCGACCAACGTGGACATCATGCAGACGTTCATCGCGTGAATGTACGCCGCATTATCGGCGGTCCGGATGTCCGAAAGCTGCACGAGCACGTTTTGGTTCCGCATGACGTCCTCGAGCAATTGGCCCACCGTCGTGCTGATCGCTTTCGTGTTGAACGTCTTGCCCGACCGCAGCGCATCGAACGCTTCCGACATTTGCTGGATGACCGCATGCTTCGTGCTTTCCGACAACACTTCTTCGATCGTCACGTCCTGAAACAGCGGATCGCTTATGTAGACCATCGTAACGCCCAACCGCTTAAGCGTGCTAATCATAAATACCGTTAATTGCACGCCCGCGGAGAGAAGCACCGTCCCATTCGCCGAAAAAATCGTCCTGCCGAGCGTCTGCCCGGGCTCAACCGCTTCGATATCGACCAGTCTCATCCGTTCTCTCTCCTGTCTGAGCTTGCTGACCTTCCCGCCGAATGTTGCCTCGTGGCGTTTTTATTTCAATAATACTCCATAATTTCGGCAAGTTCGCCGAAAAGATGAAGCCCGAAAGCCAGGAAAGCTTCATGCCGCCGAAAAAATCTTCATTCAACCGCCGCTTTCGCTTTCGTCCGTTCCAGCGCCAGCAGCCGTTCCTTGACGTCAAGTCCGCCGCCGTAGCCGACCAGGGCTCCGTTCGCGCCGATGATGCGGTGGCACGGCACGATGATCGGAACCGGATTGCGGTTGTTCGCGCCTCCCACCGCCCTCACCGCCTTGGGTTGGCCGATGGCGGCCGCTATGTCGCGATAGGATGCGGTACTGCCGTAGCCGACATCGCAAAGCGCTTCCCACACCCGGCGCTGGAAGACGGTGCCGCGCATATCGAGCGGCACCTTGAATTCCGTCGTATTTCCCCGGAAATAATCGGCGAGTTGGCGAATCGTATCTTTCAGCATCGAATCGTCCGCCGCGCGTACGAAAGCGAAATCCCGCCACCACTGCCTCGCCCAGGCCGCAAGGAACGGCTCGCGCTCGCTCCAGCCGCCGAAATCGAGCCGGCATATTCCGTCATCCGTCCGGCACAAAAGCAGCGTACCGGCCGGCGATTCCAGCTCCGTCCACTTGATTTCCGCCTTAGGCTCGCGTTGGTTGATGAAACCTCTGTTCCGCATCCGCTCGTCCTCCTGAATCGGCGGCCGCCAGGGCAGCCGCCGCTATTGTCGAACCGGTGTTTTCGGCTTTGCCGGGCGGCGACGCTTCGCTTCGCCGCCGGAATCCCCTTCCCGCAGCCGCGCAAGCGCCCGCTCGGCGGCTTCCTTCACGCGATCGTCCGCATCCGAAACGGCCGCTTCCCGCAGCGCCGCTTCCGCGTCGACGCCGCCGATGCGGCCAAGCGCCCAGGCCGCCGTAGCCCGCAGCTCGTAACGCGGGTCTTCGCGCAGCACGCGGACGATGTCCGGCACGGACGACGCATCGCGAAAGTTGCCGAGCCCGATGAGCGCGTTGCGCTGAATCGGCTTGCGGCCGCGCCAGGCGGCCGCGCTCGCTCCGAACTTTTCCTTGAACTCCCGATTGCCCATTGCGAGCAGCGGCCGCAGCAGCGGCTTCGCCGTCTCCGCGTCGGGCAGCAGCTCCGCATGGTGCCGGGCGTCCTTGCCCCGGTTCGCCGGGCAAACGATCTGGCACGTATCGCAACCGTACAAGCGGTTGCCGATTTTCAGCATCATCTCGTCGGATACGATTCCCTTCGTTTGCGTCTGAAACGAAACGCACTTCTGCGCGTCCAGCTCCCCCGGGCCGACGAGCGCGCCGGTCGGACAAGCGTCGATGCAAAGCGTGCAGTCGCCGCAGCCTTCCTCGGCCGGCGTATCCGGCGGCAAGGGCAAGTTGGTGATCATTTCGCCCAAATAGACCCACGAGCCCCATTCGCGGGTCAGAATCATCGTGTTTTTGCCGCTCCAGCCGATGCCGGCCCTTTCCGCCACCGCCCGGTCCGACAGGGCGCCGGTGTCGACCATCGACGCGCCCCGGGCTTCGGGCACCCGCTCCGCCAGCCAGGCGGCAAGCCGCTCCAGCCTGCGGTTCAGCACATGGTGGTAATCCTCGCCCCATGCCGAACGGGACAAAATCCCCCGTCTGCGCCCGGGTTCGGACACCGGCGGGTTATGCAGCTTGGACGGGTAGGCGACGGCAATCGCGATGATCGACTTCGGCTCGTCGAACAGCAGCGCCGGATTCGTCCGTTTGTCCAAATCCGGCTCCTCGAAGCCGGACTCCCGCCCGAGCTCGCGGTGGCGGAGCAGCCGTTCCTTCAATTCCGCGAACGGATCCGCCGACGCGACGCCGATTTTGTCGATGCCAAGCTCCGGAGCGGCTTTCACCATCTCCTCCTTCAACTTCCGCCAAAACTCCGCGCTCCGCGCGGGAGAACGATTTGCCGTCGTCATTTCGCCATGCCTCCCTCCTTTTCCGTCCGCCGCATAGGGCTCGGGTTCTCTCCAAACGTCCGCCGCATGCGGCGCGTTTTGCTTCAAAACGCTATCGGCCGCGCCGCAGGCTTCGCTGCAATCATTATAGCCCCGACCACCGGGTGATCGGCCACAAAATCGCTTCCGCCCTGCCCTTGACGAAGCTTTCCGGAACTTCGTCGAACGTCCGGCTGTCCTTGCTGGAACCGAGATGGCGATTGTCGCCCATTACGAAATAGTGCCCCTCGCTCACCGTCACCGGCCCGAAGTCGCCGTCCTCGATCGGCGAATCGGTATACGGCTCGATCCGCAGTTCGCCGTTGACGTACAGATGGCCGCCCCGGATTTCGAGCTTGTCGCCCGGAATTCCGATTACCCGCTTCACGAGCAGGCTTTTCCGGTCCGGACCGTCGCTCGGGTCTTTCAGGATCACGACGTCTCCCCGATCCGGACTGCCGAATCGATAAGAAAGTTTGTTCACGAACAGCCACTGCTTCTCATGCAAGGTCGGTTCCATCGAAATGCTTTTTACCGTCGACAGCTGAAATACGTAAGCCCTCAGTAAAACAACGACGACCAAGGCGACCAAAAGCGCCTTCGCCCAATCCCGCAGCTCCTTGGCCCAAGCGGGCCGCTCGGGCCGGGAAGCGCGGGTTCTGCCGGGAGTAACAGCGTCAAAAGAGGGCCTTTCGCTCATAGGCTAACGTCTCCTTTGCCGATCGATTGGCCTTTCCATTCGGCATAATAGCGCCGTACCTCCGCTTCGTCGAACGGTTCGCTTTGCGCCGCGATCCGCGCTTGAAGCTTCATCAGCCCTTCCTCGACCCTGTCGCGCACGAACGGACTGTACCGGTATTCTTCCTTGTGCCGATCGTATTCGTCGCGGTCGAGCTCCTGCATGGCGCCGTCCGGAAACAGCACGACATCCAAATCGTAATCGATGTAGGTCAACACGTCGTCGTACCGGTAAGGAGGGGAGGCGATATTGCAGTAATAACGGACTCCCTTGTCTTCGAGCAAGGCCACGATATTGAACCAATGGCCCGGAATAAAAAAAGACACCGCGGGCACGCGGCTGATCCATTCCTTGCCGTCCGCTTCCCTGATCGTCGTATGGTCGTTGACGAAGATCCACATGGACTGCTCCGCATGGCGGGGATGAAGCAAACGGTCCGGCACCTGCCAATTTTCCAGCCAGACCCGGTGCAGCGAGCCGTTGTTTTTAAAGCTTTTGATGATACAGCGTTCATAAGGGGATAAGGACGACTTTCCGCTGCTCTCCATTCGCGACACCTGCCCGGCACCAATTCAATGTATTATAAGAAAAGCATATCTTATGTCCAAAAGCAACCGAATTTCCTCGGCGCCTCCCGGCACGTAAGATATGCTTTCCTTTTAATGGGGAATTGCGCGTCTTATTAACGTTATCCGGCAACGATCGACAAAGGCCTGTTCAGCTTGACCATGTCCGGGGCGTCTCCCAATCTTTCGTAAAAAGGCTGCAGATGCTCGTTATGCTTGTCCACCGCGACCAAAACTTTAAGGACGTTGCGTTGACGGAACCTGGCGTTCAGCGCCGTCACCAGCGACCGGCCGACTCCGCGGCGGCGGTGATCCGGATGAACCGCAATTCGGTATACGTAGCCGTTTTGCTTGTCGATCGTTCCGATCATGACGCCCAAAATTTCCTCTTCTTCCTCCGCGACGAGAACCAATTCGCTATCCCAAGACAATTGACGGGCCAGAGCCTTCAACGTCTCCTTGCAACACTCTTCCGACAATGAAACCTCCAGCAAATCGGAAACAGACCGGTAATCCGACAGTTGAAACGTGCGAATTTTCATCATAACGCTCCCCGGTTCGAGATAAGATTGGCTTGGCCACTTCTTTACAGCAAGTTAACGTAAATCTAATTTTACGACAAATTTTCGAAAATTTCTCCCCCTTTTGTTAAGAAAGCATAAAAAATTTTTTCGAAAATCATTAGAAATCACTTGAAAACGCTTAATATAAAGCGCTTTCTTGGTGTTTTCTCAAGAAACCTCCCGCTTAAGCCGTTTTCGGACGAATTTCGACGTTTCCGCACGGACTTCGATTGTAACGGCCTTCATTTCTTTTTCCCGACAGCCGGACGTCAAGTTTCGAACCTATCCCCGATGGGTATAGTAAAATCGTGAGCTTTCGCGTAACCGACTTTCTAAACATTCTCGTTGATTTAATATCGGAAATCAGGGATAATAGAAACGGGTTACATATTCCGAACTTTGAGGAGGTTCTCTGAAACATGGCACATGAATTGCCCGCGCTTCCGTATTCGAAAGAAGCTCTCGAACCGCATATCGACGCTACGACGATGGAGATCCACCACGGCCGCCATCACAACACGTATGTTACGAACCTGAACAAAGCGCTGGAGTCCGCTCCGGAACTCGCCGGCAAGAGCGTAGAAGAACTGATCGCCGACCTGAACGCCGTACCGGAAAGCATCCGCACCGCCGTTCGCAACAACGGCGGCGGCCATGCCAACCACTCGCTGTTCTGGCAAACGATCGCTCCGAACGCAGGCGGCGCTCCGACCGGCGCCCTGGCTGCCGCGATCGACAGCGAGCTGGGCGGCTTCGATAAATTCAAAGAAACGTTCACGGCTGCCGCCACGACCCGCTTCGGCTCCGGCTGGGCTTGGCTCGCGCTGGGCAAAGACGGCAAGCTGAAAGTGTACAGCCTGCCGAACCAGGACAGCCCGATCATGGAAGGCGACACGCCGCTGCTCGGCCTGGACGTATGGGAGCACGCTTACTACCTGAAATACCAAAACAAGCGCCCCGACTACATCGCCGCTTTCTGGAACGTCGTCAACTGGGAAAAAGTCGGCTCCCTCTACGACGCCGCGAAGAAGTAATCGAACCTTGATCCAGCAAGAAACGCCGGAACGAATATTCGTTCCGGCGTTTCTTGCGTTCGGCAAGCCGTCGCGCGGGTTCGCATGTGCTTGGCTTTGACGGCTTATGCTTCGTTGGATTTTGTCCACTCAACTCCGGCTTTTTTGCGATAACCGTCATCTTGGTTGGATTTTGTCCAGTCAGGCGAGGCCTTTTTGGAGATTTCGGCCGAAAAGCCCGGTCCTCGTTGGATAAAATCCACTGTAGACCGGGGTTTTCCCGTTTCTCGCTCCGTCGGTTGGATAAAATCCAACCTAAGGCTGCCCGCCCAGGGTTCCATAAGCCCAAACGCCGCCTGCCCGTGTCCCAGAGCGTCCTATCGGGACGGCGATGCGCGCCGGGCACCGGGCCGTCGCAGCCCAGCTCGCCGCCTCAGCCCGCGCCTGCCGTCGCGAGCTAGCGCTCCCCGGCCGCCCGGGCAAAATGATCGTCGAGAATTTTGCGGAAAACGTTGGGCCAGGCGAGCGCCTCGAACTGTTCCCGATCGATCCACCGGTACGAATCGGGCAGCGCTTCCCGGCCTTCGGTCTTTGCGGCATCGCCGACTTCATACGGCGATAACGTCTCGCGCGCCGCCGAGGCGGGCTTGGCCCCTTCGGCCGCCTCGGCGAAGCCGGCGCCGTCCGCCTCCCACACCCGCAAATACCAATGCAGGTGCGAAAACACGTGCTCCGCCTCGCCGGCATAGCGGCGCGGCAGCACGCGCAAGCCTTCGGCGGCCAGCGCGCCCGCAAGCCAGTCGGGGCCGGCTTCGTCCGACCGCCACGACTCGACGTCCGCCGCCTCGACGTGCGGCAGCTCCCACAGCTTCGCCAGCAGCCCCTGCTCCGGCCGCTGCCGGACGAGCACCCGGCCGTCGTCCGGCCGCACCGCCAGCACGGCGAGCCGGTGCTGCGGCTTCGGCGGCTTCGCCTTGCTTTTGACCGGCAGCTCCGTTTCCCGTCCTGCCAGCCTGCCCGCGCAGCATTCCATGACCGGGCAGGTCAGGCAATGCGGCGAACGCGGCGTGCAGACGAGGGCGCCGAGCTCCATCAGCGCCTGGTTGAACTCGCCGGCCTCCCCCTCGGGGATCAGCTCCTCGGCGAGCACTTCCATTTTGCCGCGCGTCGCCGGCCGGGCGATATCGTCGTCGATGCAAAAAAATCGCGACAGCACCCGCATGACGTTGCCGTCCACCGCGGGCACCGGCCGGTTGAAGGCGATGCTCATGATCGCTCCGAGCGTATAGGGCCCGACGCCCTTCAATCCGGACACCGCCTCTTTGTCGTCGGGAATAGAGCCGCCGTAAAGCTCGGTCACCTGCTTCGCGGCGGCCTGCAGATTGCGGGCCCGCGAATAATAGCCGAGCCCTTCCCACAGCTTGAGAACGTCCTCCTCCGGCGCTTCGGCCAATTCGCGCACGGTCGGGAAGCGCTCGACGAAACGGTTGTAATACGGGATGACCGTATCGACCCTCGTTTGCTGAAGCATGATTTCCGAGATCCAGATCCGGTACGGGTCGCGGCTTCTTCGCCAGGGCAAGTCCCTTTTCTGGGATCGGTACCATTCCAGGAGCCCGCGGGAAAAATAAGCCTTGAGTTCGGTTTCGTTCATCGTCTTAAAAGCCGTCCTCCTTCTCCGGCCGCTCCCTCTCTTCCATGCCCGGAAAAATGCCGGCCAATTTGCGGTAACGGCTGGGCGCCAGCCCCGTATGCGACTTGAACATCCGGGAAAAGTAATATATTTTCATGCCGATTCGGTTGGCCACGTCGGAAACGTTGCATTCCGGCTTGAGCAGCAGGCTCCGGGCGATTTCCATTCGGCGCTGGTTCACGTACTGAATCGGGGAGCATCCCATCATGCTTTTGAAAAACACGATAAAATAGTTCGGATGCAAAAACACTTGCCGAGCCAACTCCTCGACGGTCAAGTTCTCGCCGATGTGCTCGTCGATGTAGCGGAGGACGATGCCGATTTTCTCCATTTCCTGGTTCGGCGCCTCGGTCTCCTTGCCCGCGTTTTCGGGCAAATGCTCGAGATAGGAGCTGATCAGCTCCAGGATGGCGGCTTTGATTCGAAGTTTGGAGGTCGGTCCGGATTCGAGCGACAGGCGCTTCATTTTATCCAGCAGCCGCTCCGCTTCTTCCGTTTCGATTTTCACCGCGTACGGGAGCCGCAGCAGGCGGTACATATTCCAGTCGCCGTAGCCGTCCCGGAAATGGCACCACTTGAACGCGAAATCCGCTTCGCCTCCGGCCCGGATATCGTGCCGGGTTCCCGCGAAGACGATGCTGCTGCAGCCCGGTTTCAATGCGATTTCTTCGTTTTCCAGCAGCAGTCTCCCTACCCCGCGAACGACGTAAATAAACCGGTTGCAATCGTACGCGTCCAATCCGTCGCCGCGCGTATCCGCGGCCGCGAGCGTCGTCTCGGATGCAGCCGTCACATCCACGTTCATTTGTTCGAGATGCTTCATTAATATGCTAAAATAAGGACGGGTCATTTGTGCTCCTCATGGTGTCTGATAGATTCTGCTATGGATTCGACTTTCTATTATATATGCAAAAATAAAAATTGAAGGAGATACGTCTCTTGGTAAATCATCCCTGCCTGTCGCAGCCGCGCGCCTTCAAAAAAATTGCCGCCGTCGCTTCGGCCGTCGGCTTGGCCGTTATCCTCGCCGCATGCGGAAAAGGCGGATCGACCGCCGCCCCGTCCGGCTCCCCGGTCGAGGGACCGGAAGAGACTCTAATCCTGTACCGCGACAATTGCGTTTCCTGCCACGGAGCCGATCTGGCCGGAAAAATGGGAGACCCCTCCGATTTGCGGAATGTCGGCGACAGATTGACCCGCGAGCAAATTCGCGAGCAGATCGTCCAGGGCGGGGACCTCATGCCGGCGTTCGGGGGCCGTCTGACCGATGAAGAAATCGACGCCCTCGCCGCCTGGCTCGCGAATCGTTGACGGCCGCTCGATCCGCGGGTTTCAGCAGCAAAAACCCGGTCGCCCCGCAAGGCTTCCGGGCCTTTTTTTATCGCCGGTCTTCCACGATGGCCGTCGCGGCCGCGGTGCTGCGTTCGTGCGTGATCGCCACGTGAACGATCCGCTCCCCCGCCGCAAGGCCCAGCCGCTCCCAGGCTCGCGCCGATACGCTGCACACGGGCTTGCCTCCGGCATCGGGCAGCACCTCGATGTCGCGAAAGCCGACGGCCGCTCCGATCCCGCATCCCAGCGCCTTGACGACGGCTTCCTTGACGGCGAAGCGTCCGGCCGCGAATTCGACGGCCCGCCTCTGCGGCAGCGCGCGGTAACGCTCCTGCTCCGCGTCCGTAAGCACGCGCGCGACAAACCTCTCCCCCGCTTGCCCGGCGAGAATGCCTTCCATCCGCTGCAGCTCGACCAAGTCCAGTCCGATCCCGACGATCATGGCCGTTTAAATGCCGGGAATCGGCTGGCGCTTGTGCTCGGTCCGCAGGTAATGGCGCTCCAGAATTTCCCTGGCCTTCGCGTCGATTTCCTTGCCTTCGAGGTAATCGCTGTTCGCCTCGTAGGAAACGCCGAGCTCGCCCTCGTCCGTTTGCCCTTCCCACAATCCTGCCGTCGGGGCCTTGTCCACCACTTCCGCCGGAACGCCGAGACGGCGCGCAAGCTGGCGCACCTGCCGCTTGTTAAGCGAGCTCAGCGGCGTCACGTCGACCGCGCCGTCGCCCCATTTCGTGTAAAAGCCGGTCAGCGCCTCCGATGCGTGATCGGTCCCGACGACGAGCAGATTCAGGTCGAACGCAAGCGCGTACTGAACGACCATTCTCGTGCGAGCCTTGACATTGCCTTTGCCGCCGCGGCTGATGTGCCGGTGAATGCCGAGCGATTTGAACGCGTACTCGGTTTCCAGCGCGATTTCGTCCACCGCTTCGGCGATATTCGTCTCAACTTTGTGCGTCAGCTTGAACGCCTCGGCCACGGCGTAGCTGTGGTGGATGTCTTCCTGCTCGTTGTACGGCTGAAATACGCCGAGCGTTATGTATTCCTTCCCCGTTTCCGCGGAAAGCTCGTCGGTCGCCATTTTGCATAGTCCGGTCGTCACGGCGCTGTCCACGCCTCCGCTGATCGCGATCAACAGGCCGGTCGTTCCCGACTTTTTGACGTAGTCTTTCAAAAAATCGACCCGGCGCCTGATTTCCTCGTCGGCGTCGATCGTCGGCTTGACGCCAAGCTTGGCGATAATTTCCTGCTGAAGACTCACCGCTGACCACTCTCCGTTTCTACTATGAAAACTTCTTTCCTATCGTTATCTTAAACGGGCAACGGCCCGATCAAACCGTCATGTCCGCGACTTCGCTGTGCAAAAAGCCCGCAAGTCCGGTGACCGAACCTGCGGGCTAACCGATTCAGCGGCAGAAACGGTCAAACGCAGCCGTCAAATCGCCGGCGATTTCGCCTGCGCTGCGGTTTTCGATTTGGTGGCGTTCGATGAAATGAACGAGCTCGCCGTCTTTCAGCAGCGCGATCGAAGGGGAAGACGGCGGATACGGCGCGAAATATTCGCGCGCCTTGGCCGTCGCTTCCTTGTCCTGTCCGGCGAACACCGTGTACAGGCGGTCGGGCAGCGCGTCGTGCTTGAGCGCCTCGGCCACGCCGGGACGGGCCTGGCCTGCGGCGCAGCCGCAAACGGAGTTGACGACGACGAGCATCGTTCCCTTCTCCTCCGCGAACGCCTCCTCCACTTCCTCGGGCGTCCTGAGCTCCGTAATGCCGATCCGCGTCAGGTCGTCGCGCATCGGTTGAATCATGTCCAGCATATATCTTTCGAAAGACATCGACATCTTTCCAGCCTCGCTTTCCGTATCGGTAATTAGCGAATGATCCGCTCGTTTTATTATACCGCGCTGCCGCGAGAACCGTCAAAAACAAAACCCCGACGCATCGTCAGGGTTCGTCCAGCACTTCCGGAACGGGAAAATTCGGATCGAGATACGAAACCGCGCCGAAGGAAGCCGTGCTTCCCCTGGCGAACCCGCTCCGGCTTTTCGGGCCGCGCTTGCCGCCGTCTTCCGCCCGATGCACCCATCGGTCTTCCGGATCAAAAGGCTCGAATGCAAAATCGTTCCGGCGCTTCGTTGTTTCGCGGTTGTCGGTCATGGCGTAACCTCCGCTGTTCGCCGTTCAGGTCGAAGGACGATTCGGCCCGTCCAGCTTTTTATCGTAACCTTTGTCTGCGGGCGAGCGATTCCGCCGGCTCTTCGAATCGGGCTTGCGAACTTCCGGGGAAGGAAACTGCGGATTGGACATGGGTGCATCCTCCTTGTCTGGATGGTTCGACCTTAGGTTCTGCAGCCGCGGCCGCTTTTATTCGCGGTTCGCGCCAGCCCCCCCTCCGGCAGGAATCGCGGAACCGATTTGTGCTACAATAACGGAATCGGAACTTTAAAATTCGGAAGCCGGGATGCGTGAAAAAGATGTGGGATGTCATTGTCGTCGGCGGGGGGCCCTCGGGCTTGATGGCCGCCATCGCGGCGGCGGAAGGAGGAGCGGCCGTCCTGCTCCTCGACAAGGGGGACAAGCTCGGGCGCAAGCTCGCTATTTCGGGCGGCGGGCGCTGCAACGTGACGAACAACAAGGATACGCAGGAGCTCATTCGCTTTTTGCCCGGGAACGGCCGGTTTTTGACCAGCGCGCTGTCCCGATTCGGAAGCCGGGAAATCGCCGCTTTTTTCGAAGATCTCGGCATCGCCTTGAAGGAAGAGGACAACGGCCGCATGTTTCCGGTTACGGATCGGGCGAAAACGGTCGTCGATACGCTCGTCGGGCGCGTGCGCGGCGCCGGCGTCGAAGTTCGCGTGTTCCAAAAGGTGGACAAGGTGCTGTACGCGGAAGGCCGCGCGGCCGGCGTGCGGCTCGAATCCGGGGAGCGGCTCTTTTCGCGATGCGTCGTCGTCGCGACCGGCGGGAAATCCGTCCCGCATACCGGCTCCACCGGGGACGGCTATCCGTGGGCGGAGGAGGCGGGGCATACGATCACGGAGCTGTATCCGACCGAGGTGCCGATCAAGTCGAGCGAAAAATGGATCGAGCAGCGGGAGCTGCAGGGACTTTCGCTGCGCGACGTCAACTTGACCGTATTGGACGGCCGGGGCAAAAGCGTCGTCTCGCACGAGGGCGATATGATTTTTACGCATTTCGGGCTTTCGGGACCGGCTGCGCTGCGCTGCAGCCAATTCGTCGTCATAACCGCGCGGGCGGGCAAAGGGCCGGTCACGATCGCCATCGACCTTTTCCCCGGGGAGCATGCGGAACAGTTGGCTGCCGGCTGGGGCGCCGCCGCGAAAGCCGAGCCGCGCAAGGCCGTCAAAACGATCGTGAAAGCAAAGCTCCCGGAGCGGATGGTCCCGCTTCTGCTGCGGCTCTCCGGCCTGGACCCGGACGGCGGCGTCGCGAACGTTCCCAAAGCGGCCTGGCTGGGGCTCGCGCAATTGTGCAAAAGCTTTCCGGTCCGGGCGTCGGGCACGCTTTCGATCGAGGAAGCGTTCATCACCGGCGGCGGGGTCCACGTCAAGGAAATCAATCCGTCCACGATGGAGTCCAAGCGGACGCCGGGACTTTTTTTCTGCGGAGAGGTGCTGGACGTCCATGGCTATACCGGCGGCTACAATATAACGGCGGCGTTCGCTTCCGGTCGCGCGGCCGGCACGGCCGCCGCGGAGGCTTGCAGGTCGGGGCAAGCCTGAACGCAGCCCTTCCGCTTCCGTCCGAACCCGCAGCTATCGCCGGCATTCGCTTCGAGCCGCCGATTTTCTTCTCCTCAAGCCCGGCGGAACTTCGCATCGAGCCGCCGAAGATTCATTGGATTTTGTCAGATTTTGTCCAACGAACAGCGGGAATTTCGCGAACTTTGCCGTCTTCGTTGGATTTCATCCAATCGAGCGACGCCTTTTGACCCAATTCTCCCCGATCCGACCCTCCTCGTTGGATAAAATCCAGTCTAGGCCGCGAGTATCTTTTATTTCGCTTTGCCGATTGGATAAAATCCAACGTAGGCGAAGTTTTCGGCGATTGTAACCTTATAAGCATGAAAAAGGCCGGAGAAGGCGCTCGATCCGCGATTTCGCGGGCCGAGCCTCATCGGCCTTTTCTTTTTCCTCGTACTGGCACTCCCGCTTATCTCGCCTCGAAATGATCGTAGCTTTCCGGATCGGGGTCGAACCGGGGCTCTTCCTCAACGTCTCCGGCCGTGTACGTCTCGAGAGACGCCCAATCCTCGTTGACGGTGTGCGCCGGAATCGGAATCGCGTCCATCTCGTAAGCGTCGTCGGCGCACATGGCCGCCTCTCCGGACGATTCTTCCAACAATTCGCCCCCGTGGCTTTGGACGATTTCCAGAGCGGAAGCCAAATCTTCCCGGACGACATGAATGTGCAGCCTTCCCTGTTCGTGCGCTTGCGGATCGTAGCCGAGCTCCTGCAGCGTATCGAAGGCAAGCTTGGCCGCGGATTCGTTCGGAAACTGAAACATCAGAGCGGCGGACATCGCGCATCTACTCCTTGATTCGGTATCGATTTCCCGCTTAATGTTCCCAAGATTTCCGCTTGCATGTACGCTTCCCAACAATTCGATCCGCCGTCCGCAAGCCACGGTTAGGCCTCCCGATGTCTCGCCTCCTCCTCCCGGCGCTTCCCGTCTTCCTCCCGACGCTTCCGTTCCCGGTTGCGCAAGCCGTCGATTATCCAGCTTGCCCCCCGCCATCCGGCAGGCCAACCGATCAGGGGAACGATCCATACGGCAATCCAATAAAGCCCGCCGAACGATAAACCGATTTTGCAGCCGAGAGCGGTGCCCCACAGGAGAAACAGCGGCATAAACATCGCCCGGACTCCGATCGTTTCGGCGCGCTCGAGCGAGCCGCTCGCCCAGGTCAGCATGGCGACGAACCGCTCCGCCGCCCAGCGCTGCCATTGCCCGCGGAACCAAAGCAACGCGACGAGGCCGATCAGAGGCCATGCCGCGAGCCCCAGGCCGACCGGCGAAAGCGCGACGGCGGCGCAGCCGAGGACGGCAAACAAGAGCAGCGCCTGAAGGTTATCCGCGTCCCTTAGCTTCGCTTTCAGCCACAGCTCGGCCGCGCGGCGGTCCGTGTCTCTCGGCCCCGGAAGCCGCAAGCGCGAGAACGAAAGCAGCGGTTTTCGCCTTCTCGGCAGCTTCGGCAATCCCCCCGAATCGTAAAACAAAAACCGGATGCAAGCGGAATAAGCCTCCCCTTCGACCGTCAATTCATGCGCGAACGTTCCTTTCGCCCGCAGCCGAAGCAGAGCAAGCAAAAGGGAAACGATAAAGAGCAGGAAAACGGCTGAAGCCAGCCCAACCGGATGCGCGACGGCTGCGGTCATTCCGGCCGTCCATGCGAAGATGAAAGCAATTCTCGCGCCCCATAACGCGACCGGCCGCCGCCAGCCCGAAAGACGGCGTTCGAGCCCATCCCGCGCCATCGTCCACGCGTATCCGAAAAAAGCGGCGGCAAGGCCGGCCTGAAAGGCAATCGCGAGGTTCCAGCCGAACTTAAGGTCAAGGACGGGCGCAAGAAGCGCCAGAACGGCCGCCGCCGTCAGCATCCGGACGAGCAGCGTATAACCGAATCCGATATGGAGCATGTTCTTCGTCCACCGCCCGCTTCGGCGCAAAAACAACCCGTCCCCTTCGTAAGCGAACGTCCGGACGCGGGCTCGGAGCATGAACATGCCCAGAACGGCGAATACCGCCTGGACGTTCGCATAGTCAAGCCAAGCCGGCGGATTCAGCCACACATCCCGGTACAGATTCGCCCCGACGAACAGGCCGGGAAGCACGATGTACAGCTGTACGGTCCAGTCCAGCGTCAACCGCCAGCATTTCCAGATTTCGCGCCAGAAGCGAGCGATCCGGGACAACGCGAGCGGCGCGGGCCTGAACCTTCGTCCCGCGTTCACGGGCGCTCCTCCTCCCGCGTCAGCACGCGAAAGCATTCGAACAAAGGCGTCCCGTCCGGGCAGCCCGCCGCCTGCCGGATGTCGGCCAGCGTCCCGGACGCCGCGATGCCTCCCTCGTGCACGAGCACGAACCGGTCGCACAGCCGCTCCGCCGAATCCAGCACGTGCGTCGTCAGCACGACCGCCGCGCCGCGGGCCCGTTCCTCGTCGAGCGCCTCCAGCAATTCCATAATCGCGCCCGGATCAAGGCCGATAAACGGCTCGTCGACGAGAAACAGTTCCGGCTCCAGCAAAAAAGCCGCGATCAGCATCGTTTTTTGCTGCATGCCTTTCGAGAAGCGAACCGGGTATTCGTGCTTCGCCTTTTGCAGGCGAAACCGGGCCAGCAGTTGCTCCGCGCGCCGCTCGAACCGTTCCTCGGGAATTTCGGCCGCCGCGGCGACCAGCTGCAAATGCTCCCAAAGCGTGAACCGGTCGTAAATAATCGGCAGTTCCGGGATATAGGCGATCCGGCGGACGGAGTCCGCGCCGCCAGCGCGGCCGTTCTCCTCCCCGTTCCAAACGATCCGCCCCTTCCAATGGCCGAGCTGGCCGAGCAGCCCTTTCATGACCGTGCTTTTGCCGGCTCCGTTCGGTCCGAGCAGGCCGAGCCGCTCCCCCGGCCGCACGTCGAACGCCATATTGCGCAAAATCGGTTTGCCCGGCTCGTAGCCGGCTTCCTCGATAACGGCCTGCAGGCAAAAACGTTGAGCTTCCTCCAATTTTGCACCTCGTTTTCCGATCGTTTGTTCTTTTTTACGAAGAAGCCTGTCCCTCGTTGCAAAAGCAAAGAGCCCCCTCCGGTTACCGGCCGGCGCTGCGGGGGCTCTTTTTAAAGGGAGGCAACCGATCGCGAGTGACAAGTTGCCTGTTTTTTATTGTATCGGATTCCTTTACTTTCGGAAAGCGGCAAGCGCTTCATTCAAGCCTTTCGTCTGGCCGTATACGTCCTGGTAAACCCGGAACAGCTCGGCGTAACGGCGGGAGCGCTCGGGATCCGGTCGATAGACGGTCGCGCGCTTCACGAAAACGTCGGCGCATTCGTCAAGCGACGGGAACCAGCCGCAGCCGGCCGCGGCCAGCATCGCCGCGCCCAGGCCCGGCCCTTGCTCGTTCTCGAGCGCGACGACGTCCGCCCGGAAAATATCCGCCTGCATCTGCAGCCAGACGGGATTTTTCGCGCCGCCGCCGATCGAGACGATCGTGTCGACCGTCTTGCCCGCCTTGCGCAAAATATCCACCGTCTCGTTCAGCGAGAACGTAATGCCTTCCATGACCGCGCGCGCGAAATGCGTGCGGGTATGCGAGCCGTCGACGCCGACGAAGCTGGCGCGAATGACGGAATCGGCGTGCGGCGTGCGCTCCCCGACAAGGTACGGGGTGAACAGCAGGCCGCCCGCTCCCGGCGGCAGATCGCCGACGCCGGCAAGCAGCGCGTCGTACGATTCGCCCTTGGCAAACGTGTTGCGGAACCAGCTCAGGCTGTAGCCCGCGCCGAGCGTGACGCCCATGGCGTAAAACGCGTTTTCCTTGCCGTGATTGAAAAAGTGCACCTTGCCCTTGTAATCGGCCGACGCATCCGGCTCGTACGTCAAAATAACGCCCGACGTGCCGATGCTGCACAGCGTCACGCCCGGCTTCACGATGCCCGCGCCGATCGCTCCGCAGGCATTGTCGGCGCCGCCCGCGAACACCTTCGTCGCGGGCGAAAGTCCCGTAAGCCGCGCCGCTTCTTCGGACAGCGTGCCGACCAGGGCGCCCGCTTCCACGAGCGGGGGGCAGAAGGACGCCGGAAGACCGAACGTTTTCAGCACGTCCTCGCTCCACTTTTTGCCTGCGACGTCCAGCATCAGCGTTCCGGCCGCGTCCGACAGATCCATATGAACCGCCCCGGTCAGGCGGTAGCGCACGTAGTCTTTAGGCAGCAAGAAGCTTGCGGCCTTCGCGAACTTGTCCGCCTCATGCTGGCGAACCCATTCGATTTTCGGCAGGGTGAAGCCCTCCAGCGCCGGGTTGCGCAGGATCGCGAGCAGCTTGTCTCCCAGCTTCGCTTCGATTTGCCGGCACTGCTCGGTCGTCCGGGTATCGTTCCACAATATCGCCCGCCGCACGGGGCGAAGCTCCGCATCGAGCAGCACGAGGCCGTGCATTTGCCCGGAGAAGCTCATCCCTTCGATCTCTTCCGGCGCGACGCCGGAGCGCTCGATCAGCTCTTTCACGGACTCGGCCGTGCCCGTTACCCAATCTTCCGGCTCTTGTTCGCTCCAGCCCGATTTTTCATGATATAAAGGATACTCCCGCGTCGCTTCCGCGCGCACCGTCCCGTCTTCGGAAACAAGCAGCGTCTTCACCGCGCTCGTGCCCAGGTCGACGCCGATGACGTATTTCATCCGATTGTCCTCCCTCGCGCGAACCGCCCCTCGGGAGCCATTCCACGGGGGGCGGTAACTATTGATCTAAATTTAAGGCGCTAAATATTAAACGCTGAAAATAACTTCGTTCAGCGTAGCCCGGATTTGCTCCAGGCGGCCGGATTTGTTGACGATCGGCTTTTGCTCGTTCAGGACGTAAGCTTCAAGGGATTTGAGAGAAGCTTTGCCGGAAACGATTTCCGCTCCGATGCCTTCTTTGTAGCTGGCATAGCGGGCATCGAGAATGTCGTCGATGATGCGCTCCTCGACCAGCTTCGCCGCCGCCTTCAGGCCGTGCGCGAACGCGTCGATGCCGGCGATGTGCGCGAAGAACAGATCCTCGTCTTCGAACGACGTCCGGCGGACTTTCGCGTCGAAGTTCACGCCGCCTTTGCCGAGGCCGCCGGCTTTGACGATTTCGAACATGGCGAGCGTCGTGCTGTACAAATCGAACGGGAATTCGTCCGTGTCCCAGCCGAGGAGGTAGTCGCCCTGGTTCGCGTCGATGGAACCGAGCGCATCGTTGATGGCCGCTACGCGCAGCTCGTGCTCGAACGTATGGCCGGCCAGCGTCGCGTGGTTCGCTTCGAGGTTGAGCTTGAAGTGCTTTTTCAGATCGTATTTTTGCAGGAACGACAGCGTCGTCGCCGCATCGAAATCGTACTGGTGCTTCGTCGGCTCCTTCGGCTTCGGCTCGATCAGGAACTGCGCTTCGAAGCCGATTTCCTTCGCATAGTCGACCGCCATTTGCAGCATGCGGGCCAGGTTGTCGAGCTCAAGCGCCATATCGGTATTGAGCAGCGACTCGTAGCCTTCGCGGCCGCCCCAGAAGACGTAGTTTTCCGCGCCCAGCTCCTTGCCGACTTCGAGCATCTTCTTGATCGTCGCGGCGGAGTAAGCGAACACTTCGGCATTGTTGGACGTGGAGGCGCCGAAAACGTACCGCGGATTCGTAAACAGGTTGGCCGTATTCCACAGCAGCTTCTTGCCGGTCGCTTGCTGGTATTCTTTCAGCTTGGCGACGATGACGTCGATATTTTTGTTCGTTTCGGCGAGCGTCGCGCCTTCCGGAGCGATGTCCGCGTCATGGAACGCATAATAGGGAACGCCGAGCTTTTGCAGCAGTTCGAAGTTCGCTTCCACGCGCGCTTTCGATCTGTCGAGCGGAGACAGGGAATCCCAGCTGCGGACCGCAGTGCCCGCGCCGAACGGGTCGGTGCCGTTCGCGTTGAATGTATGCCAATACGCAACCGAGATGCGCAGATGTTCTTCCATCGTCTTGCCGAGCACGACTTCCTTC
Source organism: Cohnella algarum (assembly GCF_016937515.1). NCBI lineage: Bacteria > Bacillati > Bacillota > Bacilli > Caryophanales > Paenibacillaceae > Cohnella > Cohnella algarum. Next base: position 2,705,363 of record NZ_JAFHKM010000002.1, on the reverse strand, counting down.
GCGTTGTAGTGCTTGTAGGCAAACGGATTTTTGGAGCCGCGTCCTTCATACTTGATTTCGGGAACATTAGGGAAAAAGCTCATGAATAGGACCTCCTGTTTATGGTGAAATCGCTTCACAATCTAAGAATAGCACGTTAAACTTAGTTTGTCTATCGACTAAACTAAGTTGCAGGCCCTCGTTATTGTGGTATGATGGAGGCATTCTTATGAATTCGGCAGCTAAGGAGCTTTTGAAGGACCATGAGCGTGACAACAGGCGATCAGGCGATGATCAAGCGTTTGAATACGGCGATCGTGCTGGAGGCGATTTTGCGCGACGCCCCGCTTTCGAGAGCCAGAATTTCCGAAACGACCGGACTGAACAAAGCGACCGTCTCGAGTCTCGTTCAGGATTTGATCGACAGCAAGCTGGTCGTCGAGACCGGCACGGGCGCGTCCAGCGGGGGCCGCAAGCCGGTCATGCTGGAATTCGTGGCGACGGCGGGCTATGCGATCGGCATCGATCTTGGCGTGGACGACGTGCGAGGCGTATTGACCGACCTGCGCGGCAACGTCGTGCTGGAGCGGAGAGCGCCGCTCCCCTCGTTCGACCCCGACCGCGTGTTCGGGGAGCTGCGCCCGTTCATTCAGCAATTGATGGACGAGGCGCCGACCAGCCCGTTCGGGATCGTCGGCATCGGCGTCGGCGTCCCGGGACTTGTCGATCGGCAAGGCTCGGTGCTGTTCGCTCCGAACATGGACTGGCGGGACGTCCCGCTGCGCGAAGCGCTGAGCCGCACGTTCAACCTGCCCGTCATGATCGACAACGAAGCCAATGCGGGGGCGCTCGGCGAGCAAAAATTCGGAAGCGGACGAGGCGTTTCCAACATCGTTTATATTAGCGTGGGCATCGGGATCGGCACGGGGCTCATTTTGCGCCGCAGCCTGTACAAGGGGGCGTCCGGCTTTTCCGGCGAGCTCGGCCATATGACGATCGAGGCCGGCGGCAAGCTTTGCCGGTGCGGCAACCGCGGCTGCTGGGAGCTGTACGCTTCGGAGCTGGCCCTCCGGGAAGCCGAAAGCGGCAAAGGCCGCGCCGATTTGGACTCGGCGCTTGCGGCGGCGGAAGCCGGAGATGCCGAAACGCGGGCTTTGTTCGCCCGCATCGGCGAGTACATCGGCATCGGCATCGCCAACATCGTCAACGTATTCAATCCGAACGCCGTCGTCATCGGCAACCGGATGAGCCGGGCCCGGCCGTGGCTGGAGGAAGCCGTGCGGCGGACGGTGGAGGAGCGGGCGCTCGGCTTCCACCTGCACAACGTCAACCTTTTGTATGCCGAGCTCGGCGACCGTTCCGCCGTCATGGGCGCGGCCGAGATGGCCATTTCCGCGTTTTTCGACCGGTTGAAATCGGCGTAAGGGGCTGGAGGATTTTCGGCGCCCCCAGGCCATAGCCCGCCCGCGGCGATCGCCTGGGCCGAGGCGTATAGAGGGCTAACGGCAGCCAGGGGCGCCGGTTCGGCATTTGGAATTTTTCGCGTCGCGCGCAGCCCCCAGCGCGCGGCGGCGGCAGGTAAACCACGTGCGGCCTTGAGCGGGATGTGCGCAAGGTCAGGGAAGCTTGATTGGATTTCGTCCAACCAAAATCGGCTTTTTCGCGAAACTTTGCAGCTTCGTTGGATTTTGTCCAACCTGGCGAAGCTTTTTCGGCGTTTTTGCCCGAATTCCAAGCTCCTCGTTGGATAAAATCCACTCTAGCTAACGGTTTCCGCATTTTCCTCTCTCTCAATTGGACAAAATCCAACATAGGTCTTCCTTCTCCTAGAGGTCTTCCTCCTCTTAAATGTCCCAGCCTCCCCGCCTCCGACGTCCCCTAAGCGCTTCTGCAAAAACTCTTTCGTAACGCGAAGAAACGAACTTAAACTTTCCGACAGGCTAAAAAGGGACCTGGAGAACGCATGCCGTCCTCCGGGTCCCTTATAAGCGCAAACCATGTGCCGCCGCCCCGAATGCAGCCCGGGTTACGGCTTGACGACGCCTTTTTTCAAAATGACATTCGCGTACAGCGCGCTTTCGCCCGTCGCGACGACCGCGTACGCCTTTTTCGCCCTTTCGTAAAAAGCGAATCGCTCGACTTCTTCGAACGGCGCTTCGAGTCCCGCCCTTTCCCGGATGACCGCCAGGTATTCGTTCCAGATCGGCGTTTCGACCGTATCGCCGGGTACGACCTGCATGAGCGCGACCGGCTTTTCCACGTAAGGGTCGAGCGGGAACAATCGCAGGATCGCGTCCAGCAGCTCGGGGATGCCGTGGCCGTCGCAGCGGATCAATCTTTGCGCATGGCTCGCGGCGGGAAAATTCCCGTCCCCGATGACGATTTCGTCGCCATGGCCCATTTCCATCAGCACTTTAAGCAGTTCGGGCGAGATGAGCGGAGATATTCCGTACAGCATCGATCATTCCTCCGATTAATCTGGTTTCAAGCTTGAAGCCCGTACACGTCCCGGATCAGATCGGCGATCGTTCTTCTCTCGAGTACGTCCATGAGCCTCTTTTCCGATTCCCGGACGACTTCCATAAAAACAGGCTTCACTTCCGTTCCGATGGCGCCGTCGTTCGCCGTGTCCATCATGCCCGAGAACAGCGGATCGACAATATGAAGGGCGCGGTAAACTTCCGCCAGCGTGATCGTGTCCGGGGATTTCCGCAACGCATACCCGCCGTCGCGGCCTTCGCGGGCCTCCACGATGTCGGCTTTGGCGAGCAGCGCCAGGATGCGGCGCGTCAACGTCGCTTCGGTGCAAATTTTCAGGGCGATTTCCCCGCTCGGACATCGGGATTGGTTGCAGGCATGATGGCTCAAATAAACCAGAGACTGCAGCGCGTAACCGAACCATCTCGGCGTGGCCGCTCCTCCGCACTTCTCGTTTTTCATGCGATCCCCCATCCCTGTCGTGTCGGATTCCGTCTCTATCAGTATAGCCTATGAATGCGCTTCCTGTCTCCATGCATCGTCCGCGCTTCGGAATGCCCTTTACGTCCGGGAACGTCCCGTTACGCCGATTTGGGGCGATCGCTCGGCAGCAGCAGCGCGAGCAGCCCGACCACCGGCAAAAAGGCGACCGTCTGCATGACGGAAGTCATGCCGAACACATCCGCGGCCTTGCCGAGAACGACGGCGCCGATCGCCCCCATGCCGAAGGCGAGCCCCGTCGTCAGGCCCGAAGCCATCCCGACTTTCGCCGGCATCAAATGCTGGGCGTACACGACCGCGACCGAGAAGCCCGACAGCAAAATAAACCCGAGGATCGAGATGACCGGATATACCAAGGACAAGGGCAAATACGGCAGCAGCAGCGAAAACGGGATCGCTCCCGCGATTGAGAGCACGATCATCTTTTTCAGCCCGATCTTGTCGGCGAGCACCCCGCCCATAAACGTGCCGGCCACCCCGAAGGCCAGGAATAGAAACAGCGGAATTTGCGCCTGTTTGGCCGATAATCCGTAGTCTTCGATCAGGAAAAATTGATAATAGCTGCCGATTCCGGAATGATACCACGATCTGGCAAACACGATGAAGACGAGAAGGCTCATGGCGAACGCGGCCCGCGGATGACTTTGCAGCGCTCCGGTTCCCGTCTTCCCTTTGGCCGAACGGGCGGCCGTTTTCTCGGCGTTGAACTGCCGGAGCCGGTTGCGGTACCAGGGGATGATCGCCAGCACCGCGGCAAAAGCGACGACCGCGAACGCCGAGCCCCATGCGGCGCCGATCTGCCCGAGCGGGACGAACACGAAGACGGTCATCAGCGGCGCGAGCGAGCTGCCCGCGTTTCCGCCGACCTGGTAGACGGACTGCGCGAAGCCGCGCCGGCCGCCGGCCGCAAAGTAAACGACTCTCGAACCTTCGGGGTGAAAAATGGCCGAACCGAGGCCGATGAACAAAACCGCGAGCAAAACGGCCCAGAACGACGGGGCGAACGCAAGCCCGATAATCCCGAGCAAGCTGAGCGCGACGCCGCCGATCAGCATATGCGCGGACGAACGGCGGTCGGTGTAGGCGCCGACGAGCGGCTGCATAACGGATGACGTCATGTTCAGAACGAACGTAACCCACCCTACCTGGGCGTAGGACAGGCTGAGCGAATCTTCCAGCACCGTGTACAGCGCCGGAACGACCGCTTGCATCGAATCGTTCATCATATGAACGAGACTGATCGCCAGCAATACGGGCAGCGCGGCAGCCGTCGAGGCGGCGGCCGGTCTGGCGGTTGCGGATGAAGCCAAAGCGAATTCCTCCCATGCGGTCGAAACAAGTTCGTCAAGCGCGCCCGCAAAACAGCGCGCTTCCGGTTTACGACAAACAAAGTTTAGAAGCGGACCTGGCGAATGTCAACACATTTCGGAAAAAACGCTTCTCGCCGACGCTTCGGTTCCGCCGGGGTGCGGACAATATCGTCCGGAATCGGCCGCGAAGCCGAAAAACGACAAAACGGGCCCGCTGCGCCGGCTGCATCGAACCCGTCGGCTTATCGGCAAGGCTTCGCTGGCCCGCTCTTGCTTGTTCGCGTCACTGCCCGGCGCTTGACGCCTCGTCTTTAAACCTGAAATTCCTTGCGATATAAATGACCGGCGTCGAGGCGGCGGAGACGATAAATTTCAGCAAATACGTGCTGAGCGCGATTTGCCACCAGACGTCCCACGGATAAACGCCGGCAAAGGCGATCGAAGTAAAAATAAGCGTGTCGACCAGCTGGCTGAGCAGCGAGCTGCCGTTGTTCCGAATCCACAGCTGATTGCGTCCCGGGAACGCATCTTTCAGCTTGCTGAACAGCCGAACGTCCATGAACTGGCTGACGAAATAGGCCGTCAAGCTGCCCAGGGCGATGCGGGGCATCAAGCCGAAAATCGTTTCCAGCGACTCCTGCGAAATATCCGTCTCCTGCGGCGTGAACACGAGCACCATCTGCATCATGATCATCGACATGAGCAGCGTAAAAAAACCGAACCAGACCGCTTTGTTCGCCTCTTTGGCGCCGTATTTTTCGTTCAGCAAGTCGGTCGTCAAATAAATCGTGGCGTAAATCGTATTGCCGAGCGTCGCCACGATGCCCAGCACTTCGATCGTTTTGACGACCTGAATGTTCGCCAGCACCGTCGCCGCGCCGATCCAGACGTACAGCCCGTTGCGGCCGAACAGCCGGTAGCAGGCCAGGAACAGGCCGAAATTGACGAGGACGAATAATACGCCCCATAAAAAATTAAACAAATAAATCCCTCCTAGTTTTGATAACGCGGGAGTTTTCGAACCGCGGCTCCTTCGGGAGCAATGCGATCCATTATAGCATAAGTGTTCGTCTTTCGGGCATCCGTCGATCCTCGGGGAAAAAGCGCCGGCGAGCATTTTCCGATTATTCGACAAAAAAAGCGCCCGATGCGCTATGATGGAAGAAAAAACGAAAGCGGGGGGACTTCTCGTGTACGCGGATGTGACGCTCCAGACCAAAATCCGTCCTCCTGCTACGTATATACCCGAAACAAAATATCCTGGGCGTAGTTCCCGAACGACTCCCCGTACAGCGTCAGGCCGCCGACATGTTCGGCGTCTTCCGGCACGGCCAGGCGAAGCGTCCAGTGATTGCGGGCGGCGGGAATGTCCGCAAGCGTCGTATCGGACACCCGCTGCCCGTCTACGTACGTTCCGTCTTTGCGCACCCGGATCATTTTCAACCATCCGTATTGATTGATCGCATCCTGCCACCATGCCGGGGTCAGCTTCCCCCTCCCGTCCCCGCTGTCTCCCGGACTCGTCCATATGCCGAGCAGCGCGCCGTTCAAGTAAAAATGGATGTCGGAGGGCCAATGGCGATTGACCCCCGGCGCCTCCGACCCGATTTCAAGCGAAATTTCGATCTCCTCGGCTTCCTGCCCCGCAAGCAAGTAATTCGGAATCTGATATTCCACGTACCCCCGCCCGAACCATAAAATCTGGGCGTTTACCCGCTCCGGCTCGAGAAAATAACGCGCGTCGTCAAACTGGCCGATCAGCTTGTCCTTCGTCGCAAGCCCGCACGTGGGAAACACTTCGTACCGGGTAAAATGGCCGATCGGCACCGATACCTCCTGAACGGAGCGCAGCTCCCGTTCCCGGCTCGGAAACGCGATCTCGACCCCGCTCGCGGCGAGCGAGCACATCTTGTGCGTGCCTCCGTCTTTGCGAACCATTCGGGTTTGAACGAGGCCTCCCTGCTCCAGCTTCCGGATGTGCGCCGTCATCATCGGTCCGCTTAATTCCAGAGCGGCCGCCAGGTCCTTCAGGTTCATCGGCCGTTCGGCGAGAAGCTCCAGAATTTTCAGCCGGACGCCGCTCGCCAGCGCCTCGTATACGGGCAGCCACTTCAGGTCGGTATCGGCGCGAATCATTCGTCTCATCCTTCCCATTGAAAAATCCATTGCATTTCGTTCGAAGCTAATGTTTAATATATTTATTAATACTATTTAATTGAATTAATATTTTTATTATTTCATTGAGGTGATCTGATGTCAAGCGCGGCAAAAATCAAAATCGAAAAGGATTTCCGGATCGGCGACGTCGACCCGCGTCTTTACGGTTCGTTTATCGAGCATTTGGGACGGGCGGTATACGGGGGCATTTACGAGCCCGGCCACCCTTCCGCGGACGAGCAGGGCTTTCGCGCCGATGTGCTGGAATTGGTGAAAACGCTTCAGGTTCCGATCGTCCGCTATCCCGGCGGCAATTTCGTATCGGGGTATAACTGGGAGGACGGAGTAGGACCTGCCGAACAGCGAAAAAGAAGGCTGGAGCTCGCCTGGCGCACGATCGAACCGAATACGTTCGGCCTGAACGAGTTCATGGACTGGTGCCGCAAGGCGGGCACCGAGGCGATGATGGCGATCAACCTCGGCACCCGCGGTCCGAACGAAGCCCGCGAGCTCGTCGAGTACGCGAACCATCCGTCCGGCACGTATTTAAGCGATCTGCGCATCCGGCACGGCTACCGCGACCCGCACGGCATCAAAACGTGGTGCCTGGGCAACGAGATGGACGGCCCTTGGCAAATCGGCCACAAGACGGCAACCGAGTACGGCCGCATCGCCCTGGAAAGCGCCAAAGTGATGAAATGGGTCGACCCGAGCATCGAGCTCGTCGTCTGCGGCAGCTCCAGCACGGAAATGCCCACCTACCCCGAATGGGAAGCGACCGTGCTCGACCACACTTACGATCATGTCGAATACATTTCGCTGCATCGCTATTACGGCAACCGCGACGGCGACAGCGCTTCGTTCCTCGCTTCCTCGATGGACATGGACGAATTCATCAAAACGGTCGTCGCGACGGCCGACTATGTGAAAGCCAAAAAGCGCAGCAAAAAGGAGATGTACCTTTCGTTCGACGAGTGGAACGTCTGGTTCCATTCCAACGACGCCGACAAAAAAATCGAGCCGTGGCAAATCGCCCCGCCCCAGCTGGAGGACGTCTACAACTTCGAGGACGCGCTTGTCGTCGGCTGCATGCTGATCAGCCTGCTGAAGCGCGCCGACCGCGTCAAAATGGCGTGCATGGCCCAACTGGTCAACGTCATCGCCCCGATCATGACGGAAAACGGCGGTCGCGCCTGGAAGCAGACGATTTACTATCCGTACATGCACGCAAGCGTGTTCGGCCGCGGCACCGCGCTCGTGCCGCTCGTGCAGTCTTCCAGGTACGATTCCAAGTCGTATACGGACGTCCCGCATATCGAAGCGGTCGCGGTTCATAACGAAGAGGCGGGCGAATTGACCGTCTTCGCGGTGAACCGTCACTTGTCCGACCCGCTCGGAGTGGACATCGACCTCCGCAGCTTCGGCGCAGCTTCCCTGATCGAGCATATCGAGCTGACGAGCGACGATCTGAAGGCCGTCAACACCGCGGACGATCCGGACCGCGTGAAGCCGGTCAGCGGCACCGGCAGCGTCGCCGCGGAAGGCCTCGTCTTCGCCGCCCGGCTGCCGAAGGCGTCCTGGAACGTGTTGCGGTTCAAAGTATAAGGTTCCGGAAGCATAAAGAAGGCTGTTCCGCCCGGCACCGGGTTGCCGGGGGAACAGCCTTTTTTCGCTTTATGCCGCCGCTTTTGTTTTCTTGGGCAGCAGCATATGGATCAGGATGATCACGACGCCGATATTCAACATAAGATCCGCCAAATTCATAATGCTGCGTCCGGACCACCACTGGATAAAATCGGTGACCTTGCCGAACAGCGTCCGGTCGATGGCGTTCCCGATCGCTCCCCCGACGAAAAGGCCGGTGCCGAGCTCCATCCACTTTTCTTTCAAACGTCCTTTGTGCCGGTTGTATAAAACGAAGAGAAGAATGGCGACGGCGATCGGCACGAACCAGCGGCCGTAGCCCTGAAACGAGCTGCCCATCGCGCCGGTGTTTTCGTAGTGGGAAAAGCGAAGCACGCCCGGCCAAACGTCCAGCGTTTCGCCGACCCGCATATTTTGGCGGACCCACAGCTTGGTCAATTGGTCGACGGCAACGGAAATAAGGAATGTCGCATAAAAAAGCACGAACGCACCTCCCGAATATAAAGCCTGTCCCTATTTTATATGGAATCGTCCATTTTTCCAAAATTCGAATAGGCTATAATGAAAATTAGAGTAACTCAGCCTACATACGCTTTCTATCGGCAACGGATTTATCGCGAGTCTAAATCTTGTTATTGGAGGAATCGGCAATGGACTTGGGCGTCAAGGGCAAAACGGCTTTGATCACGGGAGGAAGCAAAGGAATCGGCTTGCAGACCGCCATCGTGCTGGCGGAGGAGGGCGCGAACGTCGTCGTCGTCGCCCGCGGCGAAGACGCGCTGCGCGGCGCCGCCGAAAAGATTAAAAAGGAAACGGGCGCCGACGCTCTTGCCGTTGCCGGCGACGTCACGTCCGACGAAGACGTGCGGCGGGTCGTGAACGAGGCGATCGCGCGGTTCGGGCGTCTGGACATCGTCGTCAACAACGCGGGCACGTCCGCGGCGGCGGCGTTCGACGTCGTCGAGCTGTCCGCTTGGGAGCAGGATCTGGATTTGAAGCTGTTCGGGGCGATCCGCTTCAGCCGCGCCGCGCTTCCCTATCTGAAGGAGAACGGGGGCGCGATCGTCAACGTGACGGCTTCGTTCGCCAAAACGCCGGGCGCCGCTTCGCTTCCGACCAGCGTCAGCCGGGCGGCCGGAATGGCGCTGACCAAAGCGATGAGCCGGGATCTTGCCAAATACGGGATCCGCGTCAACACGGTCTGCATCGGCCTGATTCGCAGCGACCAGATCGAGAAATCCTGGAAACAGACGGCGCCGGAGCAAAGCTGGGAGCAGTTTTCCCGCGATCCGAAGCACGACATTCCGCTCGGCCGCATCGGCGAGACGGTCGAAGCGGCGCGCGTCATCGCGTTTCTCGTTTCCGACGCCGCGTCCTACGTGACCGGAACGTCCGTCAACATCGACGGCGGCAAGGCTCCGGCTTTGTGATCCGGCAGGCCGCTTACGAACGGTAGCGCCGCCGGTACTTCAGCGGCGACACCCCGGCCTGCCGCTTGAAGCAGGCGGAGAAATACGGGACGTGGCGGAAGCCCACCCGCTCGGCGATCTGCGCGATCGACCAATCGGTCGTCACCAGCAGCAGCTTCGCCTGCTCGAGCCGGTATTCGTGCAGATAGTCCATCGGCGTGCGATCGAATCGCTCCTTCATGCAGCGAACGATATAATTCGGATGAAAATGCAGCGCCTCCGCCAGCTTCCCGTTCGTCAGCTCCGCCTGATAGTTCGCCTTCAAGTAGGCTTCCGCCTGCTCCGCGATCCGGATCGCCGGCGTGCTCCGGCTTTCGTGCTCGCCCTCTTCTAGCAGCCGCAGCAGCTCGAGCAGCAGCGCCTGCTCTTTCCAGAACGCGGCTGTCCGGTTCCCGTCGCGCAGCCGGACCAGCTCCCGAAGCAGCTTCGGGCCCTCGCTCGCGCCCCCCGGTCCGGCGCGATAGGGCAGCCGGATTTCATACGGGTTGCTGAACGGCTGCTCGAAGGGCTGCTGGAACCTGTCAAGCGGCGCGTGCCGCACTTCCTTTTCCCCGGAATACGAAAAATGCACCCAATAAAATACCGTTTCCCGGTCGCACGGCTTGACCGCGTAATGCTCGCCGTCGGGCAGCAGCAGCAGCGTCTGTCCTTCGCCGAGCGCCCAATCCCTCCCGTTTTCCCCGATGTGAAGCTCCCCTCGAACGACCCAGAGCAGATCGAAAAAGCCGAGATTTTTGCGATTGGGGTGCTGTTCCCCTTCGGCATAGGCCGAAACGCCGGCCCCGAGATAATAAGGCAGAGGCGGCGCCCGCAGGACGACATAGGTTTCCGGCTCCATGAGCGTCCCCTTTCTGTCTGTGTGAGATTATATAAAATCGGGTTTAATCCGTTTGTTTTTTTCGCTTGTTTTTAAGGATATAATCCATCTCGAACAGAGTCAATTTCTGATATTTCGGGAGGTAAGCCATGAGCGAAAAAGTCAGCGTGCAGGATCGTTTCTGGAACGAGTATACGGAGCTGGTTCGGCAGGCGGTCATCCCTTATCAGTGGGAAGCGTTGAACGACCGGGTCGAGGGGCGGCTCCGAGCTACGCGATCCGGAATTTCCGCATTGCCGCCGGGCTGGAGGAAGGGGAATTCGGAGGCATGGTGTTCCAGGACAGCGATCTCGCCAAATGGCTGGAGGCGGTCGGTTACTCGCTCGCCAGCCGCCCGGATCCCGAGCTTGAGCGGATCGCCGACGACGCCATCGACCTGATCGGCGCCGCCCAGCTTGAAAACGGTTACCTGAACACCTATTTTACGATCAAGGAGCCGGACAAAAAGTGGACCAACCTGCACGACGCGCACGAGCTGTACTGCGCCGGGCATCTGATCGAAGCGGCCGTCGCCTACTATCGCGGAACGGGCAAACGCAAGCTGCTCGATATCGCTCGGCGCTTGACCGATCATATCGACGAGGTGTTCGGCATAGGGCCCGGCAAGCTTCGCGGCTACTGCGGCCACCAGGAGATCGAGCTTGCGCTGGTCAAGCTTTACGAAGCGACGGGCGAAGATCGTTATTTGCGGCTTAGCCGGTACTTTATCGACGAACGGGGCCAAGCTCGGAACTACTTCGCGGAGGAATGGGAGCGCCGGGGCCGAACGAGCCATTGGGTTCAAGGGACGACTTCTCCCCCCGACCTGGAGTACAACCAAAGCCACCTGCCCGTGCGCGAGCAGACGGTCGCGGTCGGGCATGCCGTGCGGGCGGTCTATATGTATGCGGCGATGGCGGATCTCGCCCGGCTCGCCGGCGACGAACGGCTGCGCGAAGCGTGCGGGAAGCTGTGGAAAAACGTGACGGAGAAGCAAATGTACGTGACGGGGGGCATCGGTTCCACGCATCACGGCGAGGCGTTTTCATTCGATTACGATCTGCCGAACGATACGGCGTACGCGGAAACGTGCGCCTCCATCGGGCTTGTTTTCTTCGCGCGGCGGATGCTCCTGCTCGAAGCGCGGAGCGAATATGCCGATACGATGGAACGCGCGCTGTACAACAATGTCCTTGGCAGCATGTCCAGGGACGGGAAGCATTTTTTCTACGTGAACCCGCTTGAGGTGTGGCCGGACGCCAGCGTTCGCAATCCCGGCAAGCGCCACGTCAAGCCGGTCAGGCAGCGCTGGTTCGGCTGCGCCTGCTGTCCGCCCAACGTCGCTAGGCTGCTCAGCTCGCTTAACGAGTACATCTACACGGCGGACCGGAAGCGCAATACGGTATACGCCCATTTGTATATCGGAAGCGAAGCCCGCTTCGAGCTGGATGCGGGCCCCGTCAAGCTGAAAATGAGTTCGGAACTGCCTTGGTCGGGTAAGGTGAGCTTCGAAGTGTTGCCGGAATCGAACGCTCCCGCGAAATTCGCGCTGGCGCTGCGCGTGCCGGGCTGGTGCGCCGGCGCGAGACCCGCGTTGACCGTGAACGGAAAGCCGGCGGACTACCGGACGGAGCGCGGCTACGCCTTCGTCGAGCGCGAATGGTCGCAAGGGGACGCCGTCGGCTGGGAGCTTCCTCTGGAAACGCAACTGCTCTTCGCGCACCCTCTCATGCGGGCGAATGCCGGCAAAGCCGCTTTCCAGCGCGGACCGCTCGTGTATTGCCTGGAGGAAGCGGACAACGGCGCGCCGCTCGCGTCGCTGGCGCTGGCCGCCGAACCGAACCTGGCGGAGCGGTTCGAGGCCGGCCCGCTCGGCGGCGCCGTCGTCATCGAGGCCGACGGGACGGCGATCGAAGGCGCGGGCTGGCCGGAAGACAGCGCGCCGTACCTGCCGCTCCGCCCCCGCGTCAAGGCGGCACGGTTGAAGGCGGTTCCGTATTACCTGTGGGGGAACCGCGAGCCGGGCGAAATGGCCGTCTGGATTCGGACGGCCCGGCCGTAACGCCGCGCCTGACGCCATCCGTCCGTCCGGCAGCAACCGCAATAGGTGAAGGCAGCTCTGCCGGCGCCGTCTCCTTACGCCGGAGATGCTGCCCGCGCCGCTCAGGATACGCCGGAGAAGCTGCCGTCGCCGCCCGCGACGGCTGCCGCGGCGTTCTGGACGCCGCCGTCGGCTTCCATGTAAATTTGCCGAAGCACTTCGATGCCGTCGAACAGGAACCACTCTTCGATAATTTTGCCGGCCTTGATCTTGTAATGGTTGATGCCGAAAATTTCGATCGGCTTGCCGCTCGGCCGCCCGAAGTAGCCCATGCCCTCGTGCGTGCCCTGTACGCGCCAGCGAATCGCAACGTCCCAGTCGGCGTCGGAGCCGCGCCGGTTGCATGTGATGCGCTCGATATGGGTTTTGCCGTTCGGAATCGAGGCGAAGAAGCTGACGAACATCCCTTTGATCTCCGCCATGCCGATCAGATCGCGGTTGCAAACGTAGTGAACGACCGCGTTCGGATCGTAGAACTTGTCCACGAAATTGAACGAGCGCCGCTCCCATACCCGGTTGATCATCTCCAGCAGGAAGTCGCCGATCTCGAAGTGTTCGAACTGCCGGCGGTAGATTTTCGGCGGCAAACCGATTTCGGCCGTCTCGGGGAAGCCGAAATGAAGCGGCGCCGTCAGCGTCCGGGTGCCCTTGGCCAGCCCTTTCGCCACTTCGACCGGATCGAGCCCGAGCTGCTGCACCATATGGAACGTATCCATCACAAGCCATTCTTCGTAAATTTTGTTGTTCAGAATCATGCAGTCGGCCGTCGTGCGGAAGACGACCTTCTTGTTCGTCGCGGGGCCGTACAGGCTGTCGCCGATATTGGTGCCCATCGACTTGCCCCGATGCGAAGTAAAGAAGCCTTCCTCGTCGTTGCCCGACCAGATGACGCTCCAGCCCAGTCCTTTCCGGTCCGGAAACGCATGCAGCGTCTGCAGCGTGCCCGCCACGACCTCGTTGACGCCGTGGCTGTTAAGCAGCCCTTTGTGGACGGAAACGTTGTGGCTGTACGTTTCGTAGATGAGGCCGATGTCTTTTTCCTTCCAGATTTGCCGCGTGATCTTGACGATGTAATCGACGATGTTGTTGTATTCGGGATCGAAGCCCCTCATGCTCTGCTTGCGCTGCAGGCTTCCGGGGAGGTTCAGATAATCGAAATCGTCGTTCGTGTCGATCATGTTGACCTCTTCAGCATCCGCATAAAAAAGATTGCTTTGCTGAACGCGCCGCTTCGTTGCCGCCGGAGCGGATGCGGCCGCCTGCGGCGCGGCCTGAGGCTCGGCCGGGCTCTTGCCGCTTTTCGGCTTATCGGCCGGCGCGCCCGTTGCGCCGTTCGCCGGCTTGCTTCCTTCTTCCGGATTGCCGTTGCTCTTGATTTCCATGAAAATCCACCTTTTCTTGTTTGATTGCGCCCGTTCGCTTTCCTGGCCGCGAACGGACAGGGCCGTGCTCGCGTTCGCTTTCATTATAAAAAAAGCGTCCGGACGTCCAATAGAAACCCGATTGACAGGATCGGTGCACTTCGTTGACGCGCCGCGGGCGTCAAGCCTCGGCCCCGGCGCCTTGTTCGATCCGCGCGTCCCGTTCGGCATAGAACCCGGACAGCGCCGCCCGTTCATACGCGTAAGCGATGCGCAGCGCCGCGTCCTCCCGATGGTGCGCGGCGGCGATCTGCAGGCCGACGGGCAGGCCGTCCTCCGTTAGCCCGCACGGCACCGACAGCGCGGGATGGCCGGTAATGTCGTACAAACAGGTGAACCGGATCATGCACTCGTCCACCGTCTCGACCGAGCCGTCGGGAAACCGCACTTGGCCCTGTCCCAGCCGCGTCGGCGCCGCCGGCATCGTCGGCGTGACGACGGCGTCCACCTGACGGAACAACTCGTCCAAGCCGCGCGTCATTTCGTCGCGTTTCCGCATCGCGTCCATGTAGTCGTGCGCCGTCGCGGCGCGGCTGCGCGCGAACGTTTCCGCGGCGCCGGCGCCGTACAGCGCCAGCGATGACGCGATGCGCTCGCGGTGCACATAGCCGACCTCGGGCGTGGCGATGCCCGTGGCGACGGCAATCGCCTCCTCGGCCAGCGGAAGGTCGACGTCGATCAGCACCGCGCCGAGCTCGGCAAGCGCCGCCAGCGCCGCGTCGAAGCGCTTCTCGACGTCGGTCTCGATACGCCGGGACACGAATTGGCGCGGGACGCCGATTCGCAGGCCGCGGATGTCCTCGCGGCACGCCCAGGCGTACGGCTTGCCCGCCGCCGCCTCGAGCAGCAGCGCGACGTCCTCCACGTTGCGGGCGATCGGCCCGACGTGATCGAGCGTCCACGACAGCGTCGTCACCCCGTCCGTCGGCACCAGCCCGCGCGTCGGCTTGAGGCCGACGACGCCGCAGCAGGCGGACGGCACCCGGATCGAACCCGCCGTGTCCGTGCCGATCGAGCCGAGGCAGAAGCCGGCGGCGACGGAAGCCGCCGAGCCGCTGCTGGAGCCCCCGGCCATAAACCGCGCGTCCCACGGATTGCGCACGTCGCCGTAAAACGGATTGTCGGACGTTATGCCGAAAGCGTACTCGTAAAGATTCGCCTTGCCGACGGTTACGGCCCCGGCTCCGCCGACGCGGTCCACTACGGCCGCATTGCGCCGGGGCACCCGGTCGCGGTCGATTTGCGAGCCGTTCGTCGTCCGGATTCCCCGGGTATCGATATTGTCCTTGTAGGTAACCGGCACGCCGTGCAGCAAGCCGGGGTCCTCGCCCGCGGCAAGCCGCCATCCCGCAATGCCGGCCTGACAGCGCGCCGTCTCCTCGGTCAGGGTAATGATCGACCGAAGGTTTGCGTCCGCGGCCTTGATGCGCGCCAAATACGCCCGGACGATCTCTTCCGGCAAGAACGTCTTGGTCCGGTATCCGTCCAGCAGCGATTTAATGGTCATGTCGAATCGCACGGCATTTCTCTCCCTTTTCCCTTTCGGGCTCTTCAAATCCTCGGTTCCTCGGCGTTAATCGCAACGGGCGCGGCGCCGCGCCGGTACAGCGCGCCGGCCAGCGCCGCGCCGATCGCGGACAGCGCCCCCAGACGGCGAAGCCCGCCGCCTCCGAAACGCCGTCGACCAGCAGGCCGAGCAGCAGCGGCCCGACGAACATGCCGAGCGAGTACAGGCTTTGGAAGAAGCCCATGCGCGTCGTCTTCTCGTGCGGCCGCGTCCGCTCCAGCACGATCGACATGAGAAACGTGAACGCCATCCCGTACGCGATGCCGGCCGCCGCCTGCAGCGCAAACAGCGCGGGCAGTCCGCCGGCGGCCGGCATCAGCACAATGGCCAGCCCCTGCGCGGCAAAGCCGAGCACCCCCGTTCGGACGAGACCGAGACGGCGGTACAGCCAGGGGCACAGCGCCGTCGAGAGGCCGAACATCATCAGATGCGTGTTGGCCAGCCAGCTGACGGCGATCGGTCCCGCGCCGAGCTGCTGCGCCATGAGCGGCGTAAAGGTGTCGCGCGTGCCGTACATCGTCATTTGGATCAGCGCCCCGAGCAGCGAGATGGCCCACAGGCGCTTGTCCGACAGCTGGGAGGTCAGCGTGCGCCGGGTGAACGTCGGCTCGCCGGTCCGCGCCGGGGGCTGTCCTTCCTTCAGGAAGAACGTCAGCGCCAACGCCAGCAGGGCGGCCAGTACCGCCACGGAGAAGCCGGCCGAATAGCCGTACGCGTGAATGACCAGCCCGCCGATCGTCGAGCCGGCCAACGAGCCGAGCGGCGAAGCCGCCGAAATGAAGGCCATCGCCTTCGCGCCGTCCCGGTCCGGAAACAAGGACGGGAACATGACCGTAAAAATCACCCACGTCGAGCCGGCCAGCCCGTTGCTCAGCTTGCCGAGAAACAGCGTTCCGGCGCCCGGCGCCAGGAAGGCGGCGGTCCAGCAGACGATCGTCAGCACGAAGCCCGCCTGGATGAAAAGCTTTCGTCTGGACAGCATGCCCGACAAAATGCCCAACGGCAGCCGCGCGAACATCGAGGCGAGCCCCGTAACGCCGACCATGCTGCCGATGAGCGCCGGCCCGACCCCCAGCTCCGCCGCATACGACGACACGAACGGGTCGAAAGCCGTAATGCTCACAAAGAACAGTACGCTTATCGCAAAAAACAACCCCGCTTCCGCGGCCCAACTCCGATTTGCCATCTTCGTTCCTTCCCGCTTCTTCCCTCAAGAGCCGCACGCCTGCCTGGCAGCGGCCGCGAACGAACGGAACTCGCTCGGCGTCACGCCCTCGGCCCGTTTGAATACCTTGATGAAATATTTATCGTTCTGATAGCCGACGAAATCCGCGATCTCGTATATTTTCAGATGCGGATTTTCCAGCAGCTCCTTCGCTTTCTCGATGCGTACCTGGGTCACGTAGTCGGTGATGGTGACGCCGAACTCCTGCTTGAACTTACGCGATATATACTCGCGGCTGAGAAAGAAACGGTCCGATATTTCCTGCAGCGTCACTTCGCGCTTGTAATTTTGCCGCAAAAAAAGCGCGATTTCCCGGATGCTGTTTTTTTCCTTCCGGTATTTCAGGCCGTGCAGCAGCCCGATCAGCGCGTGAAACTGCACACGTTTTTCGTCGCGGAACCGGCGGAAGGAGAAGCGCCCGTCCTCCTCCCAATAGCCGTCGCCCCGATGCAAGCTGCCGCCGTCGCGGATGTCGTATTCCTGCAGCCAGTTCGCCTGCAGCAGTCCGTATTGGCTCTCCCAGTTGTGCAACTGCTCCAGCGTCATGCCTCCGGAGGCTTGCAGCGTCTCGAAAATCCCGTCGAGCAGCCGGTCGACGCTTTCCGTGCTGCCGCTTTGGATCGCCCATCTCAGCTCCTGCGCGTAATTGAGCAGATGCAGGACGGCGCGCGGCTTCACTTCCTCGAACCGGACGGGCTGCCGTTCCCGCGCCGCTTCCTCCAAATCGCACTTTATCAGCGTGTACCGCGCCGACTCGTACGCGTCCGCGACCTGACGCGCCTCCTTGCCGGCGGCGACGATCGGCTGCATCCGGACTTCCTGGCGCACCGCCCCCAGAAGATGCCTGGCGAGCGCCTCCTCGTCCTGGAGATTCCAGACGAGCATCGCCAGCTCGTCGCGCTTGTCCAGATTGCGAAAGGCGATGCCGCTCCCGCTCGTTCGCAATACGCCGTTTACGACCGGCAGCAGCGCCGAAAACGCGACTTCCGTGTTGCCGCCGTATTTGACGGCGGCGAAGGCGTGAACGGGCATCAGCCAAATTTTGAACAAGGTGCGGCCTGCGGCCACCCCGAACTCCCGCTCGAGCTGTCCGGCCGCGTCCGGCGCCGGGGCTCTGCTCAGCATGCTCGACAGCAGACGGTCCCAATACAGCGGCTTTGCCTCGCTGGCGACCCGGTCGTTTTCCAGGGCCGACTTCCGGTTAAGCGCCTCGCGCTTCCATTCCTCCACGGCCCGCTCCAGCGTTTCGTTCAACAGAGCCGGTTCGATCGGCTTCAGAATATAATCGAAACTTCCGTAGAAGATCGCGCTCCGCATATAATGGAAATCGTCGTAGGCGCTGATGACGATGGTTTTGCAGTCGCCGGCGTGGCGCTGCAGCCATTCCAGCACCTTGATGCCGTCCATCGTCGGCATATTCATGTCCGTAAAGACGATTTCGGGCCGGTGCCGCTCGATCAGCCGCACGGCCTCCTCGCCGTCCCGTGCCTCGAGCACCTCGTCGATGCCGAAGCGTTCCCACTGGGCCAGCATGCGCAAAACGTCGCGAACATGCTTTTCGTCGTCGATGATGATGGCCTTCATCCTTCTCCACCCTCCGTTTCGAATTCGGCGGGAAGCCGAATTTCGACCTGCATTCCGCCCTCCGGACGATTGTCGAGCGTCAGGCTGGCCTGCGGACCGTAATAAAACCGCAACCGGAAATAAACGCTTCGCAAACCGATGTTCGTCTCCGCCTTCGAACCGTTGGACTGCTCCTCGAGAAACCGCCTGTACAGCTCGTCCCGGCGGCCCGGATCGATGCCCCGCCCGTTGTCGATGACCCGCACGACCAATTGCTCCCCTTCGCGCCGGCCTTCGACGCGAAGCATGCCGATCTCGCCGGACCCGGCCTCCATCCCGTGCTTGAAGTAGTTCTCGATGACCGGCTGCAGCAGCATCTTCGGCACGACGGCGTTCATCAGCCCGCCGTCCACGTCGATGCCGTATTCGAACTCGTCGCAGTATCGTTCCTTGTAAAGCTGCAGATAGGCATCCGCGATGTTGACCTCCCGGATGAGCGGCACTTTGTCCTCGTCCGTATTCATGCTGTACCGCATGATTTTGGACAGATTCGTGAGCAGCCCGTACACCTGTGCGCCCCGATTCTTGAGAGCGAGCGACCCGATCGACTGCAGGGCGTTGTGCAGAAAATGCGGATTGATCTGCGATTGCAGCACTTTCAGCTGATTGGTTTTGTTTTCGATTTCCAGCTTGTACTCCCGTTCGATCAACCGGTTGAGGCGTTCGACCATCTTTCGGAAACTTTCGCCGAGCACGCCGATTTCATCGCGGCCAAGCGATTGGAAGCCGACCTGCATCTTGCCCTTCTCGACCCGGCGAATATTTTCCACGAGAATGCGCAGGGGCGAGGTGATGCGGAAGGAAAACAGCACGGCGGCGGCGACGGCGAGACTGATGCCGAAGATGCCGAACGCGATGTTGATTTGCGTGATTTCGTAACCGCGCTCGAACAGGTTCTCGAAAGGGATGCTCTTCATCAGAATCCAGCCGCCGTCCGACATGGCGGTCCGGTTATAGATGACGACGCCCCGGAAGTCTTCGCTGTTCCACTCCAGCGTTCCGCTTTCGCGTCCGGAGTCGCGCACCCGTTCGATCAGCTCCGGATCTTCGCTCCCGAAGCTCGAGCTGAAGACGGGCTCGCCTTCCGCCGTCAAAATGGACAAGTTCTCCTTGCCGCGCATATACAGCTTTTCGCCAATTTCGGCCACTTGGTCGGGCGAGACGACGAGGGTGAAGTAAGCCAGAGTAGCTTTGGAAGGAACGTCGGTCAACGAGCGCAGGATCGTGAAGGTGTTGCCCGCAGCGGCGCCTTTTTCGTTCGCTTGCCGCACTGTCTCGATATAAAAGAAGTTGGAGCTGCGATCCGCCTTGGCGTAGTCGGCCAACTCCTCCTCCGAGATGTCGGTAAAGCCGACCTGGCTCTTGGAAACGAGAATGTTGCGGTTTTCCTTGAGCAGCGCGATGCTGACGCGGCGGATATGCTCGTTCGCATACAGCAACTGCGTCAATTCGTCCCGCATCGTCCAGAACGTTTCGTAGTCGCGTTGACCCGCCGAGCGTAAATACGAGAGAAGATTCGGGTTGCTGTAAACCGACAAGGTGATGTCCAGCAGCTCGTCCATGTAGCTTTCCATGTACACTTTGCCCAGATCCAGCAGGTTGACGTTTTCCTGCACAAACTGGTCCTTCAACGAATCGCGGGTATAAAAATAGGTGAACACCACCGAAGAAGCGAACGGCAGCACGCTGATGGCCAGCAGCAGGATGACCAATTTGTTTCTCAAGCTTGTTCGGATCAACCGCGATGCCCCCATTCCTGCGATCCGGATTGCCTTTGGCGGAAAACCGGCGCTCTCCAACCCGCAACCCGCGTGCCCGACACCGGCCGGAAACGGGTCAAGGTCAAGCGCGCCAGGTGGTCGAAGAAGGAATGCCCGTCGCCCGGACATTCCTTCCCTTGTCTATGTCAGTTTTTATTTCAATTTGTTCCATGACGCTTGCATTTGGTTCAGCACTTCGTCCCATCCGATTTGACCGGCCGAATATTGCTGCATCGACGAAGCGAATTCTTTGTTGGCGCCGTCCGGCCAGCTCGTCCAAATCATCGGAATCGTCTTTCCTTCTTTGGAATAAGCGACGATGTCCTGGCTCGTTTGCGACAGCTTGTCCGTCGCAATGTTGTCGAAGGCCGGAATGAAGCCGAACTCTTCGGTCATGTAGCGTTGTCCCGCTTCGGAGGATACCATCCAGTTCAAGAACGTTTTGGCCGCTTCGATGTTAGGCGAATTTTTGTTGACGGCCCAGTTGTTCGGCACCCCTGCCACGATTTTGCCGGAAGCGTCGCCGTCGTTGATCGGCATCGGCAGAATGCCCATGTTCAGATCGGGATTGATTTCGCACACCATGCTCTCCACCCAGTTGCCTTGCTGCAGCATCGCCGCCTGGCCGGAGGCGAACAGCGTCACTTGCGTATTGTAGTCGGTGGTCAGCGGGTTGTCGTTGCCGTACTGAATCGTCGTATCCATCAGGCCCTGAAGCTCTTTCAACAAAGCGTTGTCCGGAATCGTCGCGGCGCCGGAGTTGACTTGTTCGATGAAGCCGGCCGGATCCTCCTGATAGCCGAACGCGACGTTCGTGAAGTGGCTGCCGATAATCCACCATTCCGCAAACCCGTTCGCGAACGGCGTGATGCCGGCGTCCTGCAGCTTTTGCGCGGCGGCCTTCAGCTCCGTCAGCGTCGTCGGCAGTTCGGCGATGCCCGCTTGCTCGAACAGGTCTTTATTGTAGAGATAACCGTAACCTTCCATGTTCATCGGCATGCCGTAAAGCTTGCCGTCCGTATCGGTCATGCCGTCTCCGGTGCCTTCCAGCAAGTGGCCGACCCAGGGCTCTCCGGACAGATCGGCCAGATGCTCCTTCCACAGCTGCATTTCGCTTGCGCCGCCGTTGTTAAAGATGTCCGGGCCTTCGCCGGCCGCGAATCTCGCCTTCAGCGCGTCCATATAACCGGTGCCGCCGCCTACCGTCTCGGCTTTCACCTTGATGTTCGGATACTCTTTTTCGAATTCTTCGATCATCGCGTCGAACTGGTCGGCGATTTCCACTTTCAGCTGAAAAACGCTGATCGTCACCGGATCGCCGCCGGACGACGCTTCCGCTCCTGCCGAACTCGCCGCCGAACCGCTCGGCGCCGCATTGCCCGAACCGCCGTTCGAACTTCCGCATGCCGATACGACGAGCGCTAACGCCAACATTGAAATGCCCAACATCCATTTTCGCTTCATCAAGTCCATGCCCTCCTGATCATTCTATTTTATATCATTCGACCGGCCATTGGCGGCCCATCGAAGAGATATCGAGCCTCCACTATTTGACAGACCCCGCCGCAATGCCTTTGATAATATGTTTTTGCAGCAAAAGGAAGAAGACGACGATCGGCAGCGTGCCGATCACAAGGCCGGACAAGCCCAAATCCCACTGTTTGTTGTACTGGGCGAACAGGGCGCTCATGGCGACCGGAATGGTTCGAAGCTCCGCTTCCTGCAGCATGAGTCTGGGCAGCAGGTAATCGTTCCAGATCCAAAGCGTGTTCAGAATGACGACCGTCACCGTAATCGGCTTCAGCAGCGGGAAGACCATGCGCCAGAAGATGCCGAACGGGTTGCAGCCGTCGATGCTGGCGGATTCCTCCACTTCCTTCGGCACCGACTTGATGAAGCCGTGGTACAGAAACAAGGTCATCGAAACGCCGAAGCCGAAATAGATGAATACCAGCCCCGGTATGCTGTTCACCAGACCTAGCGAGGCGCTGAGCTTGACCAGCGGAATCATGACCGTCTGAAACGGAATGACCATCGCCGCCACGAACAAGCCGAACAGGATTTGGCTCAGTTTGCCCGGCGTCCGCACGAGCATCCAGGCCGCCATCGAGCTGATGACCACCAGCCCGGCGGTGCCGAACACCGTCACGAGCAGCGAATTCAGGAACGCCTTGGGAAAATCGAGCAGCTCCCATACGCGCCCGAAGTTTTTGAAAATCACTTCTTCCGGAAGCGATGCCGCGTCAAGCAAAATGTTCGCGTTTCCCTTGACCGAATTGATCAGCACGAAGTAGAACGGCACGAGAAACAGAAGTCCCAGCGCAATCGCCACGATTTCCAACGCAAGGGTACGAACGGTGTATTTCGAATCCATTTACGCCTCCACCTCCCGTCTCTTGGTCAGCATAACCTGCCCCATCGTGACAAGCGCCACGATCGCGAAAAATACGAGCGACTTCGCCGAGCCGATGCCGTAGTTGTTGTTCGTGAACGCTTCGGCGTAAATGTTCATCGCCACCGACTCCGTCGAATTGAACGGGCCGCCGCCCGTCAGCGAGTAGTTCAAATCGTAGATTTTGAAGGCGTGCGACAGCGAAAGGAACAAGCAGATCGTAAAGGCCGGCGCGATGAGCGGAATGACGATTTTCCGCAATGCCATCCATCTGCTCGCGCCGTCGATCCGGGACGCCTCCAGGACCGATTGGTCTACGCCCTGCAGCGCCGCGATGTAGATGATCATCAGATAGCCGCTCTGCTGCCAGGCAAACACGATGACGATCCCCCAGAAGGCGGTGTTCGCGTCGCCCAGCCACGGGAGCTGGAAGAACGAAAGCTGCGACCATTCGCCGACCGCGGCAAACCCTTTGATGAAGATGAACTGCCAGATAAAGCCGAGCAGCAAGCCGCCGATCATGTTGGGCATGAAAAAGACGGTTCGCAGCACGTTTTTGGACTTGAGCGCTCCGTTCAGCATCAGCGCCAGGCCGAAGCCGATCAGATTGCTCAGCGCGACGGCGACGATCGTAAACTTCAGCGTAAACAGAAACGAACGGACGAATTTGTCGTCTTCCGTGAAAATGCGCGCGAAGTTGTCGAGCCCGACCCACTCCACCGCAGAGCTGACGCCGTTCCATGAGGTAAAGGAATAGTAAATTCCCATGATAAACGGAATGATCTGAATGCACAGAAAGGTCAGCAATGCCGGTCCGACAAATGCCGCAAAGATCAGACCCTTGCTCAGCTTCGTCCTGCGGGCGGTCTCGTTTTGCTTTGATTCCGCAACCGCGTTCATGTGGCTCCCTCCCTGCTTAATGTAAAGTTTTTTCCCCTGTTGGTATTATAGGTTTGAACGGAAAGCGCGTACATCAACGCGATTGACCATATCGGTGCACTGGAGTGACCATTAGTGTTATGTAATATTACATTTGTAAAAATAGAGCTTATCGTCCGCGAAATCTACGATATCCCGATAGCAAAAAAAGAAGCCGATTCCCTCGTCCCATGGACGGAGAATCGGCCCGGCTCGCGGCCCGCGGCTTAAAACTTCGTTTCGTCCGCCACCGCTTCCGGCTTGGCGTCAAGCTCGCCGGTCAAGCGAATGTTCGCCGAACGCAGATGCCCGATCAACCCTTCGCGGTACGACTGCCGCACGCAGTGCGGAGCCAGCCGCTCGACGCCCGCCCGTTCGACGTGCTGGTACGTGACCACCTTCAGGAATGTTCCGACCCAAACGCCGCCGGTATATTTCGCCGCGCGGTTCGTCGGCAGAATGTGGTTGGTGCCGCACACCTTGTCCGAGAAGACAACCGTGGAGTCTTCGCCAAGAAACAGCGAGCCGTAGTTGGTGAATTTATCGCGATGCGCATAAGCGTCCTTGATCTGCACGTGCAAATGCTCGGAAGCCAGGTCGTTCGCCGTCTCGATCGCTTCTTCCAGCGTGTCGGCCAAGATGATGCGGCCGCGTTTCTCCCACGAGGCGCGCGCGGTCGCCGCCGTCGGCAGCGTCTGCAGCTGCTTCTCGATTTCCTCCATAACGGCCAGCGCCAGCGGGCGGCTCGTCGAAACGAGGATCGCCTGCGTGTGCACGTCATGCTCCGATTGGGCCAGCAGGTCGGATGCCACGTACGCCGGTTTGGCCGTCTCGTCGGCGACGACGAGCACTTCGCTCGGGCCGGCCAGCAGGTCGATGCCCACGACGCCGTGCACCTGGCGCTTCGCTTCGGTGACGAAGCGGTTGCCCGGGCCGGTGATCTTGTGAACCGGGCGGATGCTTTCGGTGCCGTAGGCGAGCGCGGCGATCGCCTGCGCGCCGCCGACGGCGAAGATTTCGTCCGCGCCGGACAGATGCGCGGCGACCAGCACGGCCGGATGGATGCGGCCTTCCTTGGTCGGCGGCGTGCACACGCGGACTTGCGGCACGCCCGCCACCTTCGCCGGAATAATCGCCATTTGCGCCGAAGACAGCAGCGGGTAGCGCCCGCCAGGCACGTACGCGCCGACCGCTTCGATCGGGATGACGCGCTGGCCGAGGAAGACGCCCGGGATCATCTCCTGTTCGAACTCGGTCAGCGTGCGGCGCTGCGCTTCGGCAAACGCTTTAATCCGTTCGATGGAGAACGCCATGTCCTCCAGAAGGGTAGCGGGAAGCTGTTTTTTCGCCGCTTCGATATCCGCTTCCGTCGCCTTCAGCCGGTCCAGTTCGACGCCGTCGAACTGCTTCAGAAAATCTTTCAGCGCCGCGTCTCCCTCGTTGCGCACGCGCTCGATGATGGAAGCGACCGTGCTTTCCAGTTGGCCTTTTTCCGTTTGCGTCATCGGTTCCTGGTCTTTCAAAATTTCGATCATGTCGTCGGTCCCTCTTTCCGTTAGCCCTGCCGTTTGGCGGCTTGCGATTACTTTCCATTATAGAAAAGGCCCGATGACGAAAACAGCAACGCGATTGACGGAATGGGTGCACTGGGTTGATTGATGTCATTTTAAATGACATTTGGATCCTCCCGCCTCCCCCGGCCCGGTTCCTGCTTCAATTAAAAACGAATGACCATCCTCCGCCCAAAGCTTCTAAACCGCAAAAAAAAGCCCGCTCCGCATGGAGCGAGCCGACGCGATTTGCGCCTTTTGATCAGCCGATCGCCGCGCTGACCTCGTCGATCATGGCGCCGACGGAAACGAGGCCGCCGCCGGACAGGTACCAGTAGTTCGGATCGAGGTACACGATATGGCCGTCCTTGTAGGCGTTCGTGCCCTTGACGAGATCGTTCTCGATGGACTCCTTGGCCGGGGAAACCTCTCCGCCTTCCGAGGCGACGACCGCGCTGCGGTCGACGACGAACAGGTAGTCCGGATTTTTCTCGGCGACGTATTCGAACGTGACTTTTTGGCCGTGCGTCGAAACCTCGATGTTTTCGTCCGCTTGGGCGAAGCCGAAGACGTCGTGGATCAAGCCGAAACGGGAGCCGGAGCCGTACGCGCTGATCGAACCTTCGTTGTGGAGAATGATCAGCGCTTTTTTGCCTTCCGCCGTCACCTTTTCATGGATTTCCTTCACTTTCGCATCGAGCGCGGCCAGCTCGGCGCTCACTTCGTCGGACTTGTTGAACACCTGGCCGATCGCGGTCATGTTGGAAATCACGGACTCTCTGTACTTGGCCGTATCCAGCGTCAGATTGAGCGTCGGAGCGATTTTGACGAATTCCTCGTAGGAGCTTGCCTGGCGTCCCGAAATGATGATCAGGTCCGGCTGAATTTCCGCGATTTTCTCGAAATCCGGTTCGGTCAGGCCGCCGACGTTCGCATACTTGGCATCTTCGTATTTGCTCAAATAAGCCGGCAGGTTGTTTTGCGGGACGCCCGCGACTTCGACGCCCAGCTTGTCGAGCGTATCCAGAATGCCCATATCGAACACGACGACTTTAGTCGGGTTGGTTTTCACCGTCGTTTCCCCGGAAGCGTGCGTGATCGTCACTTCCGCCGGCGCGGCCGAATCGCTCGGAGACGCGGACGGACTGGCGCTCGCGGAAGCCGAAGCGCTCGGAGAAGCGGACGGAGACGCGCCCGCGTTGCTGTTGCCGTTGCCCGAACCGCACGCGGCGACAACGACCATAATCAAACTCAACATCAGGACGGAAACTGCTTTTTTCATTATTTGCACCCCTTGAAATGATTTTATAATGACGCCTTGCGGCGCAATTAACGATGTTCGCCGACGAGTTAAGTGAAGTACACGCAAATTTTGTTGCCGTTAATCGGCCGGATATCCATCTCCATGTCGTAAATGTCCCGGAGCACGTCCGTTTCGATGATGTCGTCGGTCGGCCCCTGCTTGACCAGCTTGCCCTGCTTCAGCGCCACGATGGCGTCGGAATAGCAGGACGCGAAGTTGATATCGTGGATGACGATGACGATCGTCTTGTCGAGCTCCCCCGCGAGCTTGCGGAGCGTTTTCATGATTTGCACGGAATGCTTCATGTCCAGGTTGTTCAGCGGCTCGTCGAGCAAAATATACTCGGTGTTCTGCGCGATGACCATCGCAATGTACGCGCGCTGGTTTTGTCCGCCGCTCAGCTCGTCAAGATGCTTGTGCTGCATCTCCTCGAGATCCATATACCGGATCGCCTCGTCGACAAACTGCCAATCCTCCTTGGTCAGCCGCCCCTGGGAATAGGGAAACCTTCCGAACGAAACGAGCTCGCGAACCGTCAGCCGCAAATTGATATGGTTGGATTGCTTGAGGATGGATACTTTTTTCGCCAGTTCGTTCGTCTTCCAGGCGCCGATTTCTTTGCCGTCGATCCAGATTTCCCCCTGATCCTTCGGGATCAGCCGGCTGATCATCGAGAGCAGCGTGCTTTTGCCCGCTCCGTTCGGCCCGATGAACGAGGTCACCTTGCCTTTTTCGATCGTGACGGACACGTCCTCGACGACTTTTTTGCCGCCGTAGCTTTTCGATACGCCTTTCACCTCTACCACGACTTGTTCTCCTTTAGCAGCAAATATAAGAAATACGTTCCGCCGATAAAATTGAGGATCACGCTAAGCGGCGTAGAGAAAGCGAAAATCCGCTCCACGATCGTCTGTCCCCCGACAAGCGCTAGGACGCAGATCATAATCGAGCCGCCGATCAGGTAGCTGTGCCTGTACGTTTTGAACATCGCGTGGGCCAGGTTGACGACGAGGAGGCCGAGAAACGCGATTGGTCCGACAAGCGCCGTGGAAATCGAGACGAGCACCGCCACGACGACGAGCAGCCGCTTGACCACCCCGTCATAGTCGACGCCCAGATTGACCGCATGATCGCGTCCGAGGGCGAGAACGTTCAAATACTTGACGAACCGCAGGAAGTAAGCCGTAACGAGCAGCAGCGCGACGACGGAAATCAGCAAAATATCCGTGTTGACGCGGTTGAAGCTGGCGAACATTTTCCCTTGGACGACCTGAAACTCGTTCGGATCGATCAGCACTTCCATGAACGTCGACATGCTCTGAAACATCGTGCCGATGACGAGCCCGATCAGCAGCAGGAAAAACAGGTTTTGCTGCCCGCGTTTGAACACGAACAGAAACAGGAGCAGGGAAAAACCGATCATCAAAGCCCCGGACAACAAAAAGTTGTAATTCCCGTTCGCAATGACGACGGAGTTCGAGCCGAAAAAATAGACGACGGCCGTCTGCATCAGCATGTACAGCGAATCGAGCCCCAAAATGCTCGGCGTCAAAATCCGGTTATTCGTAATCGTCTGAAACACGACGGTCGAGAACGCGACGGCGATTCCCGTAATGATAAACGCGGCGATCTTCATCGCCCTTCGCGGAATGGCGTAATCCCAGTTGCCGACGTCCGCGAACATGAAAACGCCGAGAAACGCAAGCGACAGCGCGACGAGGATGCCGATCTTGATGCGGTTATCCATGGGCTCGACGACTCCTCACCAGCAAATAAAGAAAGATGACGCTGCCGATGACTCCGACGGTCAGGCTGATCGATATCTCGTACGGATATATGATCAGCCGCCCGATAATGTCGCAAGCGAGCACGAACACGGCCCCGAGCAGCGCGGTGTGGGACAGCGTATTTTTCAAATGATCCCCTTGGTACAGGCTGACGATGTTCGGAATGATCAAGCCCAAAAAAGGAATCGTCCCCACCGTCAAAATGACGGCCGCGCTGGACATCGCGACGATCGCGAGACCGATGTTGACCACTCTCCGGTAGTTAAGGCCGAGGTTGACGGAGAAGTCCTCCCCCATGCCCGCCACGGTGAACTTGTTCGCGTACAGGTACGCCAGCACCATGAGCGGCACGCTGACGTACATCAGTTCGTAGCGGCCCTTCAGGATGCCGGAGAAATCCCCCTGCAGCCACGAAGACATGTTCTGGACGAGATCGTACCGGTAAGCGAAAAAGGTCGCGATCGAACTGATGACGTTGCCGACCATCAGGCCGACGAGCGGAATAAAGACGGAATCCCGGAACTTGATTTTCTCCAGAATTTTCATAAAAACAAGCGTTCCGGCCAACGCGAACAAGAAAGCGATCGCCATCTTCACCATCGGATGGGCCGCCGTGAACAGCATCATCGATACGAGAATGCCGAGCTTGGCGGAGTCCATCGTACCGGCCGTCGTCGGCGAAACGAACTTGTTGCGCGTAAGCTGCTGCATGATCAATCCGCATATGCTCATGCTTGCGCCGGCGATCAGGATGCTGACTAACCGGGGAATCCGGCTGACCCAGAGCACCTGCGCCTTCTCGTCCGTCAGATCGAACAAATCCAGCGGGTTGAGATCTTTTACTCCGATAAAGATGGAAACAAACGAAAGCGCGATTAACGCTAAAACCAGATAAATACGTTTCATTTCCGAACCGTTCTCTTCCTGCCCTGGAAAGATCCACGGCGCAGTTTAAGTAAAGATGATAATCATTATCACTTTTTCATCCAATGAGAACGATTATCGGCGATTTTGGAACATTTGTCAATCGCGTTCAAACTTTTGTCACGATTATTCCGGTCATCCGTCCCTGGCTGGATTCGAAGTTGGCTTAAAACGAAATCGCTCCGACGGAATGCAGAAACACGAGAAGAATCAGGACAGGGCCGACGATCCGCAGCAAAAACATCCAGGCACGATACCAGAACCCCGTCAGCCCTGCCTCCTCCCCCGCCCGCTTCCAAATGTAACCGGCAAACAGGGTCACCACGAGGCCGCCGATCGGCATCAGCACGTACGACGTCACGAAATCGAACCATTCGAAAATCGTTCTCCCGCCCGGCCGAAACGAACCGAATACGCCTCCGACGGACAAGGCGGAGGGGATCCCGATGATAAAGGACAGCGAAGACACGATTGCCGAAGCTTTTCTCCGGCTCCAATTCCACTGCCTCATCGCGTAGGCAACCGGAACCTCCAAAATCGAAACGGCCGAGGTCAGCGCCGCGATCGCAAGCAGCAGAAAAAACAAGCCGCCGAACAAAAAACCGAACGGCATTCGGGAGAACGCGGCGGGGAGAGCCATAAAGGCGAGTCCCACCCCTTCGTCCGGCTCCAGGCCGAACGAGAACACGGTCGGAAAGATGACGAGGCCCGCAATGAACGCGTAGAGCAAATCCCCGAACCCGATCGCCAGCGTCGCGGCGCCGAGCGACTGCCGCTTGTCGACGTAAGAACCGTAAGTCAGCATGCAGCCCATGCCGAGCGACAGCGAAAAGAAGGCGTGACCGAGCGCGACCAGGGCAGACTCCGCCCCGAGCTTGGCAAAGTCCGGCTTCAGGAAAAATTCAACGCCCTTCCCGGCGCCCGCGAGCGTGACGGAACGGATCATGAGCACGAGCAATATGATCAGGAATCCGGGGATCAGAAATTTATTGAATTTCTCGATGCCGCCGGACACGCCCTTCGCGATGACGCTCCCGCAAATCGCCATGACGGCCGCCTGCCAAAAAATCGGCCAATAGCCGGAAGCGAACGCTTCGAACATGGCTTTGTAATCGTTCCCTTCGCCGAACAAAACGCCCGCAAATGATCCGAACGTGTAGTGAAACGTCCATCCGGCGACGACGCCGTAATAGGACATGATCAAAAAGGCGCAGAGAACGGACAGGAGGCCGAAAAAGCTCCAGTGCGCCTTGCCGGTCAGGTTGTAAAAGGAAGCGGAGGCGTCTCCCCTCCCTCCCCGTCCGATCGTCATTTCGGCGAGCAGGACCGGGAGGCCGATGACGATGAGGCAAACGATAAAAAGGAGAAAAAACGCCGCGCCCCCGTATTTCCCCGTAATATAAGGAAACTTCCACATGTTCCCGAGACCGACCGAGCTTCCGATCGCGGCCAGGATAAAGCCGGCGGCGGTGAAGCGCTCCGCCTTCGGCCGGTCGTCGGGCGGAAGCTGCTGCGATGCCTGCTCGCTCATGAAATAACCCCCAGTAATCGCGGCAACCGAAACTGATCTTCCGCGGGAAATAACTGGAGGTTATCATTTGCCGTTTTACGGCAAAATATGATGGCTTTAGGTTGACCCTGCGTTCTTCGAAAATGACAGGTTGTCTCAAGGCAAGACGTCCCGGGCTATAAACGAAGACCCTTGATTTATCGACGTTTCCGATAAATCAAGGGTCTTCTTCAGTCTCAAATACGTATTGCAAAGGGCGAAACTTAAACCTTGTAAGCCTTCATCGCCTTCAGCACTTCCTTGAACGTCGGGCGCTTGCCGTACATCAGCACGCCGGTGCGGTAGATCTTCGCCGACAGCCAGCCGAACAGGCCGATGGAGGCGAGCAGCAACCCGATCGAGACGACGGTTTCCCACCAGAGCGGATCGGACAGGCCGATGCGCAGGAACATGAGGAACGGGGCGAAAAACGGAATGAACGAGCCGACGACGACGATCGTGCTGTCCGGGTTGCTCAACCCGTAGATCGCGATGTAGAAGCCGAGCAGCATCAGCATCGTTACCGGAGTGACGACCTGGTTCATATCCTCCGTGCGGCTCGCCATCGATCCCAGCGCGGCAAACACGGTCGCGAACAGGAAGTAGCCGGCCAGATAGAAGAAGACGGCGAAAACGAGCAGCAGCGGGTCGATCGTGTCGAGACGGATGCCGAACGAGGCGAAGGCGTCCCGGTTTTGCGGAAGAGACAGATTCAGAACGAACACGGCGGCGAGCACGAGCAGCTGAAGGAGTCCGGCTGCGAACGTGCCGATGATTTTGCCGAACATTTGCTTGAGCGGCGATACGCTGGTCACGAGAATTTCCATGACGCGGGAGCTCTTTTCCGCCGTAATTTCGGTTGCGATCATCGTGCCCGTAATCATGATGGCCATAAACAACAGGATGATGATGACGTAAGTAAGTCCGATCGCGGTCGCCTGTTCGTCGGCCGTCTTGCCGCTCCCCCCGTCTCCGCTTACGGAAATTTGCACGGAATCGAGCGTAATCGGCGCAAACAGCTTCGTCTGCTGGGCTTCGGTCAGCCGGGCTTCGGAAATCGCCTGACTCGTTTTGATCGATTGGAGTCCGGCCTCCAATGCCTGCGACGTTTTGGACTCGAGCATCTTTTCCGAGCTGTAGACGACGTCCGGGAAGCCGACTTCCGGATTGTCCCGGAACGTGATATAGCCTTTAATCTCGCCGTCCCGAATCGCCCGCTTGAGCGTTTCGGAATCGGCGGTCTCGGAACCCGCGGAAGGAATAGCTACGAGCGCGGCCCCGGGTTCCTCCTGCTGCGCGAAGAAGTCGTTCAACCCCTGCGTGATCTCGTCGTATTGCCCTTCGATGTATCCGACCTTGGTCGGCTCGCTGTCGCCGGTCAGCTTCTGAATGAAGTAAGGTGCGTTGGCGCCTGCGACAAGCAGCACCGCGATAATGAGCGTCGTAATAATGAAGGATTTGCTGTAAATCTTGTTGCGAATCGTAAATTTCGTAACCGTCCACATGCTATTCATGGCGTTCACCTACCGTTCGGATAAAGATTTCGTTCAGCGTCGGCTCGAGCAGCTCGAAGCGGCGAATCGGTCCTTGCGCGAGGGCATGCTGCAAAATGCGGGAAGCCGCGTCTTCCGACCCGATCTTGATGTCGTAGCCGCCGTTCTCCGTCCGGGCAACGGCCTTCACGCCGGGAATCCCCTCGAGCCCTTCGATCGGACGCTCGGCCGCAAGGGCGACCCGCTCTTGCGGGAACCGGGATTTGATCTCCTTGACGGAGCCCTGCAGCACGGGGTTCGAGCGGTGCATAATCGTAATATTCCGGCATAATTCCTCCACGTGCTCCATCCGGTGCGTCGAAAATAAAATGCTCGTCCCCTCGTCGCGCAGTTCCTTGACCGTCGTCTTGAGCAGCTCCACGTTGACCGGATCGAGGCCGCTGAACGCCTCGTCCATAATGACGATTTTCGGACGGTGGATGACCGCGGCAATGAACTGGATTTTTTGCTGATTGCCTTTGGAAAGCTCCTCGACCTTTTTGTTGTAATGCTCCGGAATTTCGAACTTGTCCAACCAGCGCTTCAAATTTGCGTCCGCGTCCTTGCGGGACATGCCGCGAAGCTGGGCCAGGTAAGCAATTTGTTCGCTCACCTTGATTTTCGGATACATGCCTCTTTCTTCCGGCAAATAGCCGAGCATGCTGAGCTGTTCCTTGCCGTACGGGCGGCCGAAATAACGGATCTGACCGTCATCCGGCAAAATCAGTCCCAGCACCATTCGCATCGTCGTCGTCTTGCCGGCGCCGTTCGCCCCGAGCAGGCCGTAAATTTCGCCTTCGGCCACCTCGAACCCGAGGCCGTTCACGGCCGTTTTGTCCCCGTAATGCTTGACGACGCGTTCCACCACCAATGGATTCATCGTTTTTGTTCCTCCTCCCGAATTAAACACCCCAAAATGTCTTCCAGCTCCATCCTTTGAACGGATAAAATCGTGCACCCCCGCTCCCGGCAATACGCTTGCGCCTCCTCGGACCGATCCGATTCGATCCGGAAGATGCCTCCCCCGGACGCTTCCTGCCCGCGGAGCCCCGGAAGGCGCCGCAACCAGTCCGAATCGCCCCTTGCGGCCTCCGGGAGCTGGACAAGCAGCTGTCTCCATTCGTCGAACAGCTGATCCTTCTCGAAGCTTCCGAGCACCTTGCCGCGATACATAAACAGGATGTAGTCGGCCAGGCGCCGAACCTCTTCGGTAATGTGGGTAGCGATGATCAGCGTCCGGTCGCCCTGCTCCATGTAGCGATGCAGCTCGGTCAGCATCGATTTCCAGGCGAAGGGATCGAGCCCCGACGAAGGCTCGTCGAGCAGCAGCAGCTTCGGATTGTGCGCCATGGCGCAGGCAAGCTCCACTTTCCTGCGCATGCCCTTGGAAAGCTTGCGCAGCTTGCCGCGGACGGGCTCCGCGTCGAAGCTTCGGAGCAGCTTGCCGTACCGCCCCCAATCCCATCCGGGGTACCAGTTGGCCGCGAACTTCGCCTTTTCTTCCGGCGTCAGCGGATCCTCGTACGCATGCGGCAGCTCGGCCAAAAATCCGATCTGCTTCTTGAGCTCTTCGTCGCTGCCCTCGGCCAGCGGCTCGCCGAGCAGCCACCCTTCCCCCCGGAAAGGCTCCATGTTCATCAACAGGCGGAACAAGGTGCTCTTGCCCGACCCGTTCGGCCCGACAATCGCCGTGACCAACCCTTTCGGAATGTCGATATCGAGCGGCCCGAGCGCAAAGCCTTCGTTTCGGACCGTTGCGCCCCGCAGCCTGACGGCCGGTTCGGTTTCCGTTAACGCGATCATGGCGGCGCTCCCCCTCCTTCCGGAAAATACTTGCGGACCGTCTCGCGAAAGATCGCCTCCAGTTCCGCCCTGGAACAGCCGTTCTGGATCGCGGCTTCGGCAGCCCGTTCGAGCGCTTCGACGACGCGGTCGAGACGGTGGCCGGCCTTTGCCGCTTCGTCCACCTTGGCGACGAACGTCCCCGTCCCCTGCCTCGTTCGCAAGAGTCCTTCGTTTTCCAAATCCTGATACACCCGGCGGACCGTAATGACGCTGCATTTGAGCGAGGCGGCCAGCTCTCGTATGGAAGGAAGCAAAGCCCCTTCTTCCAACTGCCCGTTCAAAATAAGCCCCCGCAATTGCGTCTCGATCTGATGATACAAAGGTTCGGGACGGTTCTCGTCAATTTGAATCGGAATCCACACAAAGCCACCTCTTTCCATACGCGTCAACACTTGCGCCGATTCTTAATTTTCGTTAAAACGAGTACCGCCTCGTCCGCATCCGGCTCGTCGTCAGCCGGTAGCCGGCCGCCAAAGCGGCGGCCGCGACAATCAGGGCCGCGCTAACGGACAACGCCGGATTCTCCTTCACGACCGCGAGCAATTCGCGGAACAAGCTGCCGCCCAAGACGGCAACGAGCGCGCTGACTACCCCGGCCAGAACGGTGTACGCCGTATAATACAAGACGAACGTTTTACCCGGAAACCCAAGCTCCAAATACACGTAAAACGCTTGAATCAGCACGCCGTAGGCGAACCAGACGAGTCCCGCGGCGATCCATTCGCTTGCGCTGGCGATCGCCCGGAGATCCGAGGACACGATATACTGCAGCGTCAAAAACAATCCCCCGGCCGCAAAATGCGTCAGCAAGCTTTGCGCGTAGCGGGCTCCGGCGATCGCCGAAATCGGCACGGGCATCGTTCGCCAATGGGCCACCCGCTTCGTGAACGGGTCCTGCCGCCAGTAATGGAAGACGGTGCGGTGCATCATGCAGCCGAACAGCGGGAACGCGAACAAGTATATCCAGTCGCGCATGGCGCTCATGAACGGCAGTTCTCCATTGGCGTCCTGTTCGACGATAAAGATGAACACCGCGCCGAAGTATACGGCGAATAACGACGTTGCGATCAGGCCGATCCATTCCCGCTTCATTTCGAAAACCAGCACCGTTCGGACCTTTTGCCACCCTTGCATCGCAATCTCCTTCCATCAACATTGTATATGTGTGTATATCTTTATACACAGTATAATCACTGTGCAACGGGATGTCAACCTTTTCCTGAAATCCGTTTTTCCCGTTCAAATGGGATGCGCTTGAACATCGGCGCCGAATCCGCTATCGTGAAGACATGCAAAGCCAGAGAGGAAGAAGAAATTGAACAAAGGAAAATCCGCCCCGGCCAAAGTTTTCGCCGTACGGACCGAAGGGGACCTGCTCCCTTTTTTGCTCGAATCGCTGTCCGGCCAAGGACGAAACTCGGTCAAATCCATGCTGGCCAGGGGCCAAATATCGGTTGACGGAAACATCGAGAAAGCGTATAACTTTCGGCTTCGGCCGGGACAGACGGTAACGGTCAGCACCGCCCGGCAAGCGGAGGCTCCCCGCCTGATCGGCCTGTCCGTTCTTTACGAAGACGATGACGTCATCGTCGTCCGGAAAGAGGCCGGCCTGCTTTCGATCGCGACCGGGCAGGGAGAGGAGCTTACGGCGTATCGTCAACTAATGGAGCACGTCCGCGCGCAGCATCCGAAAAACCGCGTCTTCATCGTCCATCGGCTGGACCGCGACACCTCCGGCGTCATGATGTTCGCGAGGAGCGAGAAGATTCAGCAGGCGCTGCAAACGAACTGGAAGGAAAACGTGAAAGAGCGCGTTTACGTCGCCCTGGTGGAAGGCCAGGTCAAAGGCGCGGAGGGCGTCGTGGAATCGTGGCTGAAGGAAAACAAGGCGATGCGCGTCTATTCGAGCCCGAAGCCGGGCGACGGCCAGCATGCGATTACCCGCTACAAGGTTCTCCGTTCCGACCGGAGCTTCAGCCTGCTTGAAGTCCGCCTGGAAACGGGCCGAAAAAATCAAATCCGGGTGCATATGCAGGATATCGGGCACCCCGTCGTCGGAGACAAAAAATACGGCGCGCGATCGCGAATTCTCGGGCGGCTCGGCCTGCACGCCAAGCTTTTGGCGTTTACGCATCCCGTTTCGGGCCGAACGATGAGCTTCGAAGCGCCCGTTCCTTCGTCCTTCCTTCGGGCGTTTCGGGAACAACCCTGAATTCGGAGAAATCCGGCATAAAATAAGCCGAGTAAGGAAACCTTATTCCCTGGTTCCCATTCTAACGCCAAGGGAGGCTTTCGCGCATGACGCAACGCCAGAATCGTTCGTCCAAAGCGGACGTTCAAACGACCGAATTGAACAAAATGCCCGTTCCGGGAGAAGGCGCCGCGGATACGGAATTTTCCGCCGAGGAAGCCGCCGAAGCGTTCGAGCAAAACAACCGCTCCTCCGGGGCTGCCGAGCGGCAAAACCGGCAATAAAAACAAAAAGACGATTCCGGGCAAGCGTTTTGCCCCGGAACCGTCTTTTTGTTTTTATCCGAAAATCGCTTCGATCACCGGCTTCGTATGTCCGCCCGGATACAGCAGGTAGAGCAGCACGTACACCGTAATGCCGGTAATCGCGGTAACGAACCAGGTAACCGCCGTCACGCGCCCCCACTTCCGGTGCTTGCCGAAGTTTTTGCGGAAGGCCAGCACCAGCGTCGTGATGCCGAACACGGCCGCCACCGTCGCCAGAACGATGTGGAATATCAAAAACACTTGGTACACCGTCTTCAGGCTTTCCGGTCCGCCCCAGGTCGTATTGCCGATAAAAATCGTCCTGGACACGTAAATGATAAAAAACACGACAGCCGCAATCGCGGCCGCGATCATCGTTTTCTCGTGGGCTTCCCGCTTGCCGACGATAATCAGCCGCCAGCCGATCGCGACCAGAATCGCGCTGAGCGCAATGAAGCTTGTGCTGATCGTTGGAAAAATTTCGTAAGATGTCATAGTCCGATTCTCCCGCTTATCGACGTGAATACCTAAATTTTATTGTACATTCCCGTCATGCGTTGTTCAAACCGAATCGAACGGTTTCACACATTGTTCAAACGTCCGGACGCGGCATGATCGAATGCGGGGTCGTCTTCCTGGGACTTCTCCTTGCGGTACCACTGCATGAACACCGAATACAGCGCCCAAATGTTGACGAACTCCTGCAGCAGCTTCATGACGATGCCGCCAAGCTGCTGATCCTCCCTGCCCGACATCAGGTTGAAAAACGCGGGGCCTTCGAACTGCTCCAGCAATCTCGCCGGATCGCCCGAAACGCAATACCCCATCGCCTGGACCCAGACCTGCGGATCGTTGTACACCGCGAATAAGGGTTCGGGGGCAAAAATAATGAGCACGCAGGCCGGCGTCAGCAGCAGGCCGTTGGCGAAAATATAACCGAGCTTGCGCAGCGACGTCACTCTGCTCCATTCCGGCACCGGGCACATGACGTGCCACCAGTTCAGCAGCGCGACGACCAGCAGCAGCGCGTAAAAGAAGCCGTGGATGACGTAATGGGTCATCACCCAGTCGTGAACGTCCGGCATATGGTAGAACGAAAACAGCAGATTGAACGCAAACAAGCCGAACAGCGGATTGGCGAACAGGCGGAACGGCTTCCAGAACGCGCGCCCGAACGCCCATTTCCACAGCCAGCCCGGTATCCCGTACAGCAACAGGGGGGCACGATAATGTAAGATATGGCCATATCGGTCATATGAAACGTAAACATCAGATGCCCAAGCAAGCTAAGCGGGCCTCCGTGCACGAGATAGAGCAGCAGCATCGCGCCGTAAAAGGCGAGCTGCCGGACAACCGGCACCGCCTCGACGCCGCCGAACCTCTGCCTCCACGGCCCGACCACGAACGCATACAACGTCGCAATCAGCAGCATGAACACCAAAAAAAGCGGACTCCACATTTCGGCGAACGAAAAATAATCCAATCCCGGCATGTCGTTTCCTCCTTTCCGATCGCGAACTTAAAACGGAAAAAAGAGGCGGATTGGGGACCCGCCTCTTTGCAGTTTAGCCTTTTGCAATTACCACCATACCCAGTATAAGGCCATGATGATCATCGTGAAAACGACGAAGCAACCGGACAAAATCGCGATAATGGCAAACATGTGGCCTTTATCCTTCATGTGCATCCAGAATGCAAGCTGGACGAACACTTGTACGATTGCCATCGCCACCAGAACGATGTAGGTGAAATTAGTGTTGATTTCGCCGGAGGCGACCGTCACGAAGGCGATGATCGTAAGCACCAGCGACAGAACAAACGCGACGATGTGCTTTTGGGGGCCTTCCACCCGGTGGCGTTTCGCATTTCCTTCGGAAGTCGTATGTTCGTTCGACATGAGGTTAACCCACCTTTCCCATCAGGTAAACAACGGTGAAGATGAAAACCCACACGACATCGATGAAGTGCCAGTAAATCGCCGACACGTAAATTTTCGGAGCGGTTACGGTGGTCAGGCCTTTCTTGAGCACCTGCAGAATGAGCAAACCGATCCACAACACCCCGAACGCGACGTGCGCGCCGTGGAAGCCGACCAGCGTGTAGAACGAGGAGCTGAACGCGCTCGTCGGCATCATGAGGCCTTCATGAATATAGTGGTAGAACTCGTATACCTCCAAACCCAGGAAGCCGAGGCCGAGCACGATCGTGGCGAGCAGCCAGCCGATCATGGCCTTGACCTGGTGGCGGTGCATCGCCTGAACGGCGAACACGCTCATGAGGCTCGAGAACAACAGGATCATCGTGGCCGCGAAAATCATCGGCAGCTCGAACAGGTGCTGCGAGGTCGGACCGTCGTTCACGTTGTGGCGCAGAGCGAGAAACGCCGAGAAAAGGGTGCCGAACAGCGCCGTCTCCGCGCCGAGGAACAGCCAGAAGCCGAGAATTTTATTGCGGCCTTCCAGCGTCGCCTTTTCCGGTTCGTGCGGAAGATGGCCTTCCGCGTGCTGATGCGAACTCATACGGTCACCCCTTTCTCCTGTTCATGCTCTTCGATATGGAAGCCGTGATCGTCGAATACCGAGCGCAGCAGCATGCAAATCAGCGTAATCGCCAATCCGCCGATCGCAAGGAACAGCATGTCGTAAATAAATCCGAAACCGGAGATGAACAAGCCTACGCTCATGACGAACGGAAGGATCGATGGCGAAGGCATATGAATCGGTCCCGGCGGCTCGGCCGGCGTCATTGCGGCGTTGCCTTCCATTTTCTCCTTCCACCATGCATCATAGCCGCGCACGAGCGGAATTTGCTTGAAGTTGTACTCCGGCGGCGGCGAGGAAATCGTCCATTCGAGCGAGCGGCCGTCTTCCCACGGGTCGTTCGAAGCGTTTGCTTTCTTGAACGAAGTCACCACGATGTTGATCAGCATGACGATCGTGCCGATGCCCATCAGGATCGCGCCGATCGTACTGATCAGGTTCATGCCGTTGAAGCCTTGGCCGTCCAGATACGTCCATACCCGGCGCGGCATCCCCAGCAAGCCGAGGAAATGCTGCACGAAGAACGTCAGGTGGAAGCCGATGAAAAAGGTGACGAACGTAATTTTGCCGAGACCTTCGTTGAGCATGCGTCCGAACATTTTCGGCCACCAGTAGAACAGGCCGGCGAAAATGCCGAACACCAGACCGCCGACGATAACGTAGTGGAAGTGAGCGACGACGAAATACGTATCGTGGTACTGATAGTCGGCCGGGGCCGCCGCCAGCATGACGCCGGTGACGCCGCCCATGACGAACGTCGGGATGAACCCGATGCCGAACAGGGACGCTGTCGTGAAGCGGATCGAGCCGCCCCAGAGCGTGAACAGCCAGTTGAAAATCTTGATGCCGGTCGGCACCGCGATCAGCATCGTCGCGATGGAGAACAACGCGTTCGCCACCGGGCCGAGACCGGTCGTAAACATGTGGTGCGCCCAAACCATGAAGCCGAGGAAGGCGATCAGGACGGTCGCGAACACCATCGAGCTGTACCCGAACAGGCGCTTCCGGGAAA
The DNA here is from genome assembly GCF_016937515.1 of Cohnella algarum. NCBI lineage: Bacteria > Bacillati > Bacillota > Bacilli > Caryophanales > Paenibacillaceae > Cohnella > Cohnella algarum. The sequence goes on along the minus strand of NZ_JAFHKM010000002.1, from coordinate 2,665,424 downwards.
ACGTGCTGACGACTTCGGAAATGATGCCGAATGCCGGCAGGATCAGAATGTAAACTTCGGGGTGACCGAACACCCAGAAAATATGCTCCCAGAGCACGCTGCTGCCGCCTGCCGCCGTTTCGAAGAAGTTCGCGAAAAACAAGCGGTCGAACATCAGCGCGACGAGGCCGACGGTCAGAACCGGGAAGGCGAATACGATCAGCGCGGACGTAATGAAAATCGTCCAGGTGAACATCGGCATCCGCATGAACGACATGCCCGGAGCCCGCATGTTGATGATCGTCGCCATGAAGTTGATGCCGCCGAGCAGCGTCCCGATCCCGGCAATCTGCAGGCCGAGGACGTAATAGTCGACGCCCGAGCCTTCGCTGTACGTCGGGCTGGCCAGCGGCACGTAAGACGTCCAGCCGGCGTCGGGCACGTTGCCGGCGAACCAGCTGATGTTCAGCAGCAGGCCGCCGAAGAAGAACGTCCAGAAGCCGAGCGCGTTCAGAAACGGAAACGCGACGTCGCGCGCGCCGATTTGCAGCGGGATAATCGCGTTCATCAGCGCGAACAGAAGCGGCATCGCCGCAAGGAAAATCATTGTCGTACCGTGCATCGTGATCAATTCGTTGAACGTATCGGCAGAAACAAAATCATTCATCGGCGTGATCAACTGGATCCGGATCAAAATCGCTTCCAGTCCCCGATCAGGAAGAACAGGCCACCCGCGATTAAGTACAGAATGCCGATCTTTTTATGGTCGACGGTTGTCAGCCAATCCATCAAGCCCCGATATCGCTTGACTGTGTGCGCATGAGCAGCCAAAGCCGCGTCCCCCTTCATTTCCCCGTCAAATTAATATTCCAGCTTGTTGTTCGCCAAGTACTCGGCGATTCCTCTGATTTCCTCTTCGGACAGTTCAAGCTCTTCGGCCGTCGGCATCATGTTGCCCGGCTTGACCGCTTGCGGATCCGTGATCCATTCCACCAGATTATCGACCGTCGGCGCTTCGTCGTTGTAGAGGATGCCGCCGATCGTGAGCCTGCTGCCAATGCCCGTCAGGTTGGGAGCGCTCGAGCCCGTGCTGACGTCGCCGATCGCGTGGCAGGTCAGGCACTTGTTTTCGAACGCGGCTTTCACGGTTTCGTCCGCCGGAGCTTCCACCGGCTCCTTGATCGCGGCCACCCAGCGATCGAACGAGGCCTGGTCGACCGCTTTCGCTTTGAAGTCCATCAAGCTGTGCGAAGGACCGCAAAGCTCGGCGCATTTGCCGCGGAAGACGCCTTCCTTGTCGAATTCCAAATACATTTTGTTCGTGATGCCGTCGTTGTTGTCCATCTTGCCGCCGATCGCCGGAATCCAGAAGGAGTGCTTGACGTCGGCCGTCACGAGCTCGAACATGACTTTCTTGCCGGTCGGAACGACCAGTTCCTGGGCCGTCGTAATGCCGAGATCCGGGTATTCGAATTCCCACCAATATTGGTGCGCCGTCACCTTGACTTGAAGAGCGTCGGGATCGTTGGAGTAATCCTTGGACAGGCCGAATACGGTCGAAATCGTCGGAACGCCCAAAATAACGAGCAAAATGATCGGAATGACCGTCCAAATGATTTCGAGCTTGTGATTGCCTTCCACTTGTTTCGGAATGCTCTTGTCGCCTTTGCGCCGACGGAAACGAATCAGCACGTAAATGCAAATGGCGAACACGACGATGACAACCAGGGCCATAATCCCGATCGAAAGCTGCATCAGTTCCAGCTGTTTTCTGGCAACCGGACCTTGCGGGTTAAGCGCGGACAAGTCCTCCCGTCCGCATGCCGACAGGACCAAGATCATTCCTGCCATCAGCGGAAGCAACCGCTTCATTACACGCCACCGATTCATCATTTTCAACCCCACTTTAACGTTTTCATAGACTGCCAAAATCGGCGATTTGGCGGCAGGCTACGTGTTGCACGGATGTTGTGACCAAATTTTGACGCTCGTAATCACTCTAATAACTATAAGGATTCGTGTATCATTTTGTCAACGTTCACAGAACAGTTCACAAATTGTTCTCAAAACTGTCAAAAACGTTGTGGCTCAAGGGGTTTCGGGCGTAAATCCGGAAGTCCGCGGCACTGCCGAAGCGGCGGCTTGCTTGATTCCGTCCGGCTTGCCGCTTCAGTCTCCTTCCCTCAAGCATTTGCCATTTGTGCCGTGTTTTATGTACCCGTGGCGATGTACATACTTTGAACTTTCGAAGCGAACAATATGCATAATGCTTTCGCGAAGGGGATGGAACCATGAACAGTCGCCGCTGGTTGACGGGCGGCTTGGCGCTCTTGCTCATATGGAGCGCGTCCGCCTGCAACTACAAAGCGCATTTTCAACGCAGCGCTCAAGATTACTCCAGCCGGACTCATCACGATCCGAAAATGCGGAGCGTTCGTTCCTACGGCTCGACGACCCGAAATCCGAAACAGCACGACAACCGGTATTTCGATTACGATTCGAAGCTCTCCTATAAAGTGAGTACGATTCCCGGGGTCAGCTCCGCCATCGTCATGGTGACGGACAAAAACGCGTACGCGGCCATCTTAACCGACTGGTCCGCAACCGGAACCAAAGCGCGAGGGGGCCCGAGAACGAAGGAACAGGACAATACGGGGACGACGGACGGGGTGTACAACAACGATACGGGAAGCCCGAGATGGAGCTACCGAAAGGCGGCCACTCCTTATAACTCTTATTTCTCGCACAAGGATCCTTCGGACATCTCTTCGGAACTGAAACAGGTTATCGGGGAGACGATCCGGAGAACCAGCGGGCAAAAATATGCGGAAGTCCACATTTCGGCCAATCAGGAATTCGTCAACCAGCTGCTCGAATTCGCCAAAGCCGATTGGGGACATCGGCCGCTGGAACCGCTGCTTCCCGAGTTTAACAAGCTGGTGAAGTACATCTTCGCCGGGGGAAACGAGGTGCCGGTCCCGCTGTACGAGCTCGGAGCCGAAGGAACGTGAACATAACGAAGGGTCGACCCGGAGCGATGGTTAACAAGCTCGGCGGATCGACCCTTTATTTATGGGATCGCGAGGATACGCGAGGACTTCGGCCGCGTGCGTCTAACACGATTCAGATGAGTCATATTTACCCAACTGACTCCGGCCGCGTGCGTCTAACCGATTCAGATGAGTCATATTTACCCAACTGGCTCCGGCCGCGTGCGTCTAACCGATTCAGATGAGTCATATTTACCCAACTGAATCCGGCCGCGTGCGTCTAACCGGTTCAGTTGAGTCATATTTACCCAACTGACTCCGGCCGCGTGCGTCTAACCGATTCAGTTGAGTCATATTTACCCAACTGGCTCCGGCCGCGTGCGTCTAACCGGTTCAGTTGAGTCATATTTACCCAACTGGCTCCGGCCGCGTGCGTCTAACCGGTTCAGTTGAGTCATATTTACCCAACTGACTCCGGCCGCGTGCGTCTAACCGGTTCGGATGAGTGCGGCAACTCCATGAATCGCGGAATACTGCGAAGGGCTGGGGACGGGTAGGATGGCAAAGGATTAGCAGAATGCACTGAGACTGAGTTCGGAGAAGCTTGGTTGGATTCCATCCAACCAGGATCCCTCTTTTCACGGAACTTCTCAGCTTCGTTGGATTTTGGCCAATCAGGCGAGGTCTTTTCGGCGTTTTCACCCCGATTTCAAGTTCTTCGTTGGATAAAATCCACTCTAGGTCACGATTTCCCCGTTTTACACTCCCTTGATTGGACAAAATCCAACATAGACCTCGCTTCAATCTCGCTTCGCATAGGCGGTCCTCCCCCTCCCCCGCAGCAGCCTAACTTTAGCATACGCTCTTTAGCGAGGCGAAGAACAAAAACAGTCCGAATATGCAAAAAAAACCGGATAGGGCATCTCCGGCAGACGCCCGCTTCCGGATTGGCATCCGTCATTTCGGTCAGGAGGCGGATGAATTCAATTTGTCCATCTCGCGTTCCACGAGAACGGTCAATTCGTCTTCGTAGCCGCCCGTTACCCGGTATTTGCGGATATAGTCCTTCACAAACTTGCGCGGGTCCTTCGGTCGGAAAATTCTCGTCAATTCCATCAAACTTTCTTGGACTTCGTTGTGGCTGCGCTTGGCCAAGACAATCCCTCCCGGCGGAAACGAATCCCGCAAGTATGGTCTTTCTTATCCGTCCTTCGTCTGTCTAGAATTTTCGAAAAGTTTGCTCTTTTTGATTATATCAGTTTTCGGGGCCCGTTAAAAGCAAAACCTCAACATTGGGACCAGCGGAGCAGCGTCCGGCGATCAAGGCCCCGCGCCCCGCCTAGTCCCTGACCTCGAACCGGTGCTTGTGTCCGGACAGCGTGAACTCGTCTCCGGAAAGCAATTCGTACTTTTGTCCCGGAACGAGCCTTCTGCCGTCGGATAAAAAAGTTCCGTTCGACGATCCGTGGTCTTCCAGCAAAAACATCCTGCGCTCGGAATCGTAACGGAGCGAACAATGCTTGCGGCTGACGTCGCCCGCATCGTTCGGAAACACGAGCCCGCATTGAACGGCGTCGCGGCCGATGGACAATACCCGATCCGTGATCCGATAGGCGCTTCCGGCAAATTCTCCTTCCAAGCCGCACAGCCTCGGCTCCCCTTCTTCGGCCCTTTCCGCCTGCGGGACCGGAGCAAGCCGCTTCGTCTCGTCGGGAAGCTCGACGTCTATCGTATGAAACAGCCGGTCGTCCTCATTGTCGTTCGGCTCCGCAATCCGTTCCTTTTCGTGCGGATCGAAAATCGCTTCCTCCAGGCCGTACTCCGCAATATCCGCATGTTCGTCCGTTTTGCCGCGCGACTTCGTCGTCATCTGCAAAAAGGCGATAACCGCCGCGACAGCCACCCCGATTCCGAGGGCCATCGCCGCCAATAGCGGAAGCGTCGACATGCCGGCCTCCGCGTTAAAAGCCTCGAACGAATCCGCGGCCGCCGCCGGGATCGCATCGGATCCCCAGAGCATGACGGCCCCGACTGCCGTTAACCACGCCCGTCGACCGAATCTTGCTTTCCGGCCCACGACCGCATTCATTACCTTCGTCCCCCTCTCTCTATATATATCGGATACGCGCCGCAAAGGTTTCACCTCCTTATCGGATACGATTCATCGACTTTTTGAAAACGCTTACGCCAATAAAAAGAAACGCCCCTTTTATGAATAGGGTACGCTTCCAGTATACTTGAAAGAACCGCATTCGCACAACGAGTGGATTCCTTTTTTTGGTTCATTTATAAATAAATTGGATTATCTATGGCATTGGCGAAAGCTCGCTCTCGGTTACCCATTTATGGTTTTTTACCGGCTCTCCTCCCGCAGCGGGCGTGTAATCGACCACGTAGACGGTTCCGGCTTCGGCCGAATCGATCGTGGCGACGGCCCCTTCATGCCTTTCATATGGTCCGCTTTCAGTACGACTTTTTCTCCCGGTTCATAGGGGCGGTCGGCGGCATCTTGAATTTCCTCCTGAATGACCCATTTATGATTTTCGACCGGCTTCCCGCCCGTCGTCGGGGTATAGGATACCGCATACACAATCGTATCGTAAGCGCCCGCGATCGTCGCCTCGGCGGCTTCCATCCCTTCCATATGATCCGCGATCAACAAAGCCTGGCTCCCGACCTCGAATTTCGGGTTCGCGGCTTCCTTCAAGGACGGGGGAAGCTCTCCCGAAACGGAATGGTTCATGTCCGAGTGTCCGGCATGGTTCCCGCTATTCGAGCCGACCGGCGCCGTTGTTCCGTTATTTTCGCCCGCACCGCACCCGCTTAGCGCGATTGCCGCGGCTCCGACCAAAAGGATTCGCTTTACCATTTTTTATACCTCCCGGGATATCGTGTTTTGCACTTCTATAGTATACCCCCCGAGGGTATTTCGAATCAATTTCATATCTTCCCGGACCGTTCTTTAATGTTCTTTCAGAATCCCAGCATTTCCTGCAATTCCCTCGCGTTCGGCCGCCGAAACGAAACGGTCAGCTTCCCTTCGCCCGCCTCGACGCTTTCGATTCGGAGAGCCTCCGGCAAGCGGTCGCCAAGCGGGATGTCGATGGCCTCCAGCCATTCCAACGGCAAAGAAATATCCTTTGCTTTCGCTTCCGTCGGGACGAGAACCAGCATAGGGGATTGCCATGACAACCGGTATTGAACGACGAGGCCGACCGGTATCCGGCTTTTCCAAATGACGTTGGCATGAGCCTCGACAAAGCCGTCCTTCAATTCAAGCCTTATTCCCGTAATCTCGAGGTCCCGCGACAAACGCGGGTTGCCCGCAAGCTCCGCTTTCGCCAAGTCATTGACATCCTGTTCGGACATAATCAAATCGGTCGACAAGCGTTTGACCATATCGATCGCGCGATTGCGCAAGGGCACCTCGGAAAACGCCAAATCCAACTCTTCTTCGGGAGAAACGTAAACGTAAGCGCCGATTCCCGCACCCGCGGCGAGCAAAATCAAAACGATCAGGGCTATGAGCAGCTTTTTCACCGTTCGTCTCCCACCCTTCTTCCTTATTCCGGACAAGCGAAAATAAACGATTGACTTCCGCCTTTCATAAGAGTATAACATTAAAAACCGAAAGGATGATTGCACGATGAACGACTCGCCCTTTTCCTCCGATCTGCCGGTTCGCCTCGAAGACATCCTTCACGCGCACCGGGTGTTGCAAGATGTCGTCGTGCCGACGCCGCTTCAGCACAATCGGGGGCTATCCGCCAAATACGGCTGCAACGTATATTTGAAACGCGAAGATCAGCAGGTGGTCCGCTCGTTCAAAATCCGCGGAGCCTATAATTTGATTTCTTCCCTGTCCGAGGAAGATCGCCGGAAGGGCGTCGTCTGCGCGAGCGCCGGCAATCACGCGCAGGGGGTCGCCTATTCCTGCAACGCGCTCGGCATTCGCGGCGTGATCTACATGCCGACGACGACGCCGCGGCAAAAGATCAACCAGGTGAAAATGTTCGGCGGCGACAGCGTCGAAGTTCGCCTCTCCGGCGACACGTTCGACGACGCCTATGCCGAAGCGATTCGCTTCAGCACGGCGGACGGGCTGCCGTTCGTCCATCCGTTCGACGATCCCCGCATCGTGGCGGGCAACGCGACCGTCGGCAAAGAAATCGTCGAGGCCAGCGGCCAGCCGATCGACGTCGTGCTCGTGACGGTCGGCGGCGGAGGCCTTGCCGCGGGCGTCGCCGCCTACGTCAAGACGATCAGCCCCTCCACGGTCGTGATCGGCGTCGAGCCGGAAGGAGCCGCCTCGATGCGGCGCTCCAAGGAGGAGCGGAAGGTCGTCGCTCTCGAAGAGATCGACAAATTCGTGGACGGAGCGGCGGTCAAGCGGGTCGGCGATCTGACGTTCGCCATGTGCGACGACCTGCTCGACGAGATCGTCGTCGTGAACGAAGGCCGCGTGTGCACGACGATCCTGGAGCTTTACAACGAGCACGCGATCGTCGCCGAGCCGGCTGGGGCGCTGACGGTAGCCGCCCTCGCGGGAATGGGCGAGCGCCTGGCCGGAAAGAACGTCGTCTGCATCGTCAGCGGCGGCAACAACGACGTCGACCGCATGCAGGAAATCAAGGATCGCTCGCTTATTTTCGAAGGCCTGAAGCATTATTTCATGGTTAATTTTCCGCAGCGGGCCGGGGCTCTACGCGAATTTCTGGACGACGTGCTGGGACCCGACGACGATATCGTCCAGTTCGAATACACCAAGAAGCACAACAAGGAAAACGGTCCCGCCCTTGTCGGCATCGAGCTCAAAAACCGTTCCGATTACGAGCCTCTCGTCGAGCGGATGAAACGCAAAGGATTTCAATTTATGGAACTGAATAAGGACCCGCTGCTGTTCAACCTTCTGATTTGATGCGGGTTTGATCGCGGATTTGACACCCGGTTGACAGCGAATTAATACTTTCCCGTTATGCTGATCTTAAACTGCATCCCCCCATGACGTATGGGGCACCATTCAGCTATGATGACTTTCATTGCGAAAGGGCGGATTTAAGATGGCGGGGAAGAACAACGAAACCTCGGCCGCGCAGCCGAAAATCTGGGTGCTCTACGCCCGCTTCGGCGAAGGGCACCTGCAAGCCGCGCAAGCGTTAAAATCGGGCTTCGAGCGGGCCGGCGTCGACAACGTCAAGCTGGTGGACCTGCTGGCGGAAGCCCATCCCCGGCTGAACGGCCTCAGCCGCTTCGTCTACAAGAAAAGCTACACCCTCTGGCCGAAAGCTTACGGCTTCGTGTACAACGCCACCAAGGACATGAGGCCCCATTCCGCTTTCGCCTATTTGCTTCACTCGTTCGGCGTCCCCAAGCTGCGCAAAATGCTCAAAGCCGAACTCCCGGATGCCGTCATCCATACGTTTCCGAATCTCGCCCTTCCTTTTGCCGACAAGCGCAACCGACTGAATATTCCCATGTTCAACGTGATCACGGACTTTGATCTTCATATGCGCTGGGTGCACCCCCGAATCCGCAAATACTATATCGCGACGGAGGAGCTGGGCCATCAGCTCGCTTCGATCGGCATCCCGCGCTCCCGCATCGCCGTGACCGGCATCCCGCTGCGGCGGCCTTTCGGCCCGGCAGGCGACCTCCGCGCGGACGTTCTCCGCTACGGCCTCGATCCGGCCAGGCGCGTCGTGCTCTACATGGCGGGAGCGGACGCCGGGCGAACGGACGTCTCCCGCCGGTGCCGCCGCCTGGCGGCGGAAACCGGGGCGCAAATCGCGCTCGTCTGCGGACGCGATTCCGCCCTGGAGACGGCGATGAGAAGGTCGTTCGCCTCCGGAAGAGATAACGTGTTCGTGTTCGGGTACGTAGAGCGGATGGATGAATTGATGGGCTTGTCCGACTGCATCGTCACGAAGCCCGGCGGATTGACGCTTTCCGAGGCGATCGAGGCCGGACTGCCGATGTTCCTGCTTCGTCCGATGCCGGGACAGGAATGGAGCAACGCGCAATATCTTCAGGCAAAGGGAGCGGCCGTTGTCTGCGGCTCGAGCGACGAGCTGGCGCGCTCCGTATCCGTTTTTTTGACGGACGGAAAACGGCGGGAGGAAATGAAGGCCGCCGTCGCCTCCCTGCGCAAGCGAAATGCGGCCGATCGGATCGCATTGGATATTCTTGCGAATTTACCTATAATCAAAAGTAACGGAAACCGTTTCGCGGCAAACCGAAAACCGTCGTACCGGAGAATCGGGGAAGGCTGGCCGGCACGGTCGCAAACCGCGGCCGCAGCCGCGGCCGCGACGCCCGGCTCCGCCGGCGGGGAAGCCGCGAACCGGGCGGCCTTGCGCGAAGCCGAGCCGCAGCTTGCGCTTTCGGGAGCGGCAAACTCTGCCGAACGCGGCGAATGAACGGAGGAGAGAGCATGGCTGCATCCGGATATGCGGCGAAATCGTTGTTTCGTCCCGAAATGTCGCTGTACGGCGTCATCTTGTTTCTTACCGAGTTCATTCGCGGAGCGGCGCTGATCAGCTTTCTGCCGATCTTCGGAAAAAACTCGCTTGGCCTGAACCTGGACGTCATCGGGATCGCCATTACCGCCCATTACCTGACCGATACCGTCGTCAAGCTGGCGATGGGCTATTTGCTCAACCGCTGGAGCGTCAAGCTGGTCGTCGGCGGAGGGGTGATCGCGACGCTGGCCGGCATGCTGCTTATCGGCTACGCCGAATGGCCCTGGCTGTTTATAGCGGCTTCCGGCCTGCTTGGCATCGGCATTTCCCCCATCTGGATCGTTTGTCTGACGCATGTGCGGGAAAATCGGCGGGGAACGCAAATGGGCATTTTGTACACGGTTTGGCTCGTCGGCCTCGGGTCCGGTCCCGTCGTATCGAACCTGCTGCTGGAAATCGGATACGCGCTGACGTTCTGGGTGATGGTCGGCGTCGCCTTCGCCTCTTGCCTGCTGTCGCTTCTCATTCCCGGTTCTTCGCACGCCGAGCTGAACGTCGTGCCTTTCTCGCGGCAGCTCGCCCAGCTCGGCGTCCGGCTGCGGGAAATGAAGCTGCTCATCCCCGGCATGGTGCTGCAAACGCTGGCCGCCGGGATGCTGGTGCCGATTTTGCCAAGCTTCGCGGAAGACCACCTGGGCATGAGCCCGACGCATTATTCGATCCTGCTGTTCGCCGGAGGAGCCTTCACGGCGGTCGGCCTGATTCCGATGGGGCGGCTCGCGGATCGATTCGGGAAGCAGTGGTTTCTGATCGCCGGATTTTGCGTGTTCGGGATCGCCCTTTTCGCCTTGATGCTCGGACCGCCGCTTGCGCTCTCGTTTGCGTTCGCCGCCGTTCTGGGCATCGCGTATTCGGCCATTCTGCCGGCATGGAACGCGCTGCTCGCCGCTTACGTCCCGAAGGACCAGCGCGGGCTCGGGTGGGGCGTGCTGTCGACGGTGGAAGGCCTGGGCGGGATGATCGGGCCTTCGCTCGGGGACTTGCGGCCGCTTCGTTCGGGGAGCCGTTCGTCGTCGGGTCGGCCGGGGCTATTTTTATCGTCATATGCATCGTCTATTTATTATTTCCAATCCGTCTGTTTCGCGGCTGAAGCCGCATTACGGACCCTGTGAGGTCGCCTATGGTTTTTCATGCGGAACCGCTTCTGTTCGATCAATATTGGCAAAACGGGATTGCCTATATTCGGGATATCGGTCTCGACGACATTCGCGAGCTGCTGAGGCGTTATTCCGCTCTCGGTCCGCTGCCGGGCATTTTGCTGCCTTTGGCGGAAGCCTTTTTGCCGTTTTTGCCGCTTGTCGTGTTCGTCGTCGCCAACGCTACCGCTTACGGGATGTGGGCCGGATTTTTGCTGTCCTGGATCGGCGTGAGCGTCGGCTCTTTTCTCGTGTTTCTGCTCGCCCGCCGCTTTGCCGGCCGTTTCGGGGAACGCATACGGAAGCGGTCGCCGAAAATGGAGCGCTTCTTCTCCTGGATCGAGAACAAAGGCTTTACGCCGATCTTCGTGCTGAGCTGCTTCCCTTTTTCGCCTTCGGCGCTGATCAACATCGCTTCCGGCATGTCCAAAATCGGCTTGCACACGTTTCTTACCGCGATATTGCTCGGCAAGTCGGTCATGATTTTCACGTTGTCGTTTCTCGGTCATGACCTGCAGGCGCTCGTCGATCATCCGTGGCGAATCGCGGCGGCGTTAATCGTGCTGTTTCTGCTGTGGATGGTCGGAAAAAAGCTGGAATCCCGATATACGGAAGATTAGGCGGGACTGGTACCTAATGCTTCTTGCGAGACGCCTCGTATCGCTATATGCTAGAGTTATATTTATTTCAACTACATAAGCATAGGATACGATCATACGATGACAATCGGATTTTTGGATTCGGGTCTCGGGGGGCTGTCGGTTTTGGCCGAAGCGCTCAAACGGCTGCCCGATCAGGATTTCTTGTATATGGCGGATACGCTTCACGTCCCGTACGGCACGAAAACGAAGGAAGAGGTTCGGTCGTACATTCTCGAAGTGGTGGAAACGATGATGGCCGAGGGGCTCGATGCGCTCGTCGTGGCCTGCAATACGGCGACGAGCATCGCGATCGCGGAGCTGCGGGAGCTGTATTCGATTCCGATCGTCGGCATGGAGCCGGCGGTCAAGCCGGCGGTCGAAATGAATCGGGCCACGGGAAAAAGAGTGCTCGTCTTCGCCACGCCGCTTACGCTGCAGATGCCGAAATATTACGCGCTCGTCTCGCGCGTGGACGAAGGGGGAATCGTCGATTCGCTGCCGTTGCCCGAGCTTGTCCGCTATTGCGAAGCGCTGCAATTCGACAAGCGCGTGCTGGGCGACTATTTCCGGGAAAAGCTGGCCCCCTACGACCTGGACCGGTATGGAATCGTCGTGCTCGGCTGCACGCACTACCCCTTTTACAAAGGCATCTTGCGCGACATTTTGCCGCCGCATATCCGGATCGTCGACGGCAACGCGGGCACCGTTCGGCGGCTGGCCGCGCTTTTGACCCGCTACGGCATTCCGCGCGGGGGCGGGACCGGCAGCGTCCGGTTCATGTGCTCGAGCGGCGATGCCGCATACGTCGACAAAATGCAGACGGCGCTTGCCCTTTACCGGCAGGAACTTTTGGAAGACGAGTGATTTTCGTGGATTGCGAGTGGGGACGAAATAACGGCCGCGGGCGGCCGTTATTTTTCTTTTTTGCGGGAACTTCGGCGGCGTTCGCGAGGAGCATAACGCAAACGCCGCAGTGGCAACCTAGTCGTTGAATCGAATCCAAGGAGGGACGCCGAATGTCGGGCGAACGACCGTCCAAGGCTCAAGAGGAAGCCAGCCGCGCCCAAGCCGCCGCGGACCGGGGCGAGGGCGGAAAAACCCGCGCCAGCCGCATGCAGTCGCAAGCGGACCGCGCCGCCGTGCCGAAGCACGGACAATAAGCGAGCCGCACAGAGCTTTTTTATCGTTTCGCGAAGATCGGATTTTTCCTTAAAGAGGTGACTTGAGGGTATGAGCGAAAGCAAAAGAATGCCGCCGATGTCGGGCGAACCGGTCGAGACGGACGGCGTGTACCGCGACGAATGGGGCGCCGAAGTGGAATTGCGCCGGGGACAAGTATTTCCCGCCGACGTCACGCTCGGATCGACCGAGTGGGAGCTGACCGAATTAAGCTTCGACAATCACCACGAAGGCCGGACCGATCCCCGGCTCGTTCCGAAAGAAAACGATACCGACAAGCGGGGAAAAATCGACAGCCCCCGCCGCCAGATGGACCGGGGCAAAAAGTAAAGCAGACCGTTCGGGGAATAACGCAATCGAGTGGGAAGAACCGCACCGCGTCCGGCATGACCGAATCCAGCAGCGTTCCGGCTCAGGCGCCCCCCGTCCGGGAGGGCGCTTGGCTTATGGCGGGGTGCCCAAGCCAAGGCATGGCAAGGCGCCTTCTAGCCGGTGTGCGCGATCATCGATCGATCGCCGGGCCCCCATAGACCGCAAACAACGTCTCCGCAGGCTTAAAATAAAGATGCCCGTCCGGCCACGGCTGAAAATGCAAATCCATTCGCGAATCGGTCCACGGCACCGGCGTGCCGCTCGTGCGCAGCCTTCCCGGCACTTCCGGGCGTTCGACGACGGCCGGAAACTCCTGATAGCCGAACAGAACGTTTTCGTGCAAGCCTATGATTTCGAACTTGGGGCCGGGAAAGGCCCGCTCTTCTTGAAGCTGGTAATGGTAGTAGATGTAGCTTGCCGCCATCTCCGGCTTCAGCCGCGCCACCCGGCCGGCTCGCTTGTCCACCGGGGCCTGCCGAAGCCAATGGTCAAGCGAAGCCGGCTCGTTGAAATGAAACACGTCGGCCATCGGCACCCAGTTTCTCGCTTGCTCTTCCCCCGGCCACGGCGCAAGCAGACCGGCCAACTCCGGAAACAAGCCGTCGGCCTCGATCTCTTCGCCGATGCATTCATAGTACAGAAACAGCCTGCCCTCCCACCGGTAGCCCGCCGCTTCGCGCAGCAGCCGCAGCGCGGATTCCTCTCCGCCTACACGCAGATGCCCTCTCGCCATCTTCCGAATCACCGTTTGCTTGCTCAACCGTCCCGCTCCCTTCGTCCGCATTCCGTTTTTTTCGCCAGCATCTTTTTTCACCAGTATAGCAAGCGGCGGGAGGCTGCGGCGGAATCGCGGGGCCGATTGTCTGATTTTTGAACGATTCGCACGGCAATTTGCAAGACAAAAGACCGCCTCGTCCCGGGAACGGACAAGACGGCCCATGAAGCGGCTATTGAACATCCCGATTACGCTTCGGCTGAAAACAGCTTCTGCTGGAACTTGGCGATGCTTTCGTACTCCTCCTCCAGCTGGCGGGAGACGCGAACGAAAATCGGCAGCAGCTCCCGGTATATCCCGGCCGCTTCCGGATTCGGGAAATGCTCGTGCGTCGTGCCGACCATTCCCCGGACCCTGGTGAACGCGTCCGCTTCGCCGAACGCTTTCATGCCGAGCACGACGGCCCCGAGGCACGAGCTTTCGTAGCTTTCCGGCACGACCACGCTCTGGTTGAAGATGTCGGCCATCATCTGGCGCCACAGGGGCGAGCGGGCGAAACCGCCCGTCGCCTTGATCCGCTTCGGCACGCCGGTCGTTTCCTGCATCGCCAGCATGACCGTATACAGATTGTAGACGACGCCTTCCAGCACGGCCCGGATCATGTGCTCCTTCTGGTGATGCAGCGTCAACCCGAAAAACGATCCCCTGGCGTCGGGGTTCCACAGAGGAGCCCGCTCGCCCGTCAGGTAAGGGTGGAAAAGCAAGCCGTCCGCGCCCGGACGCACCCGTTCCGCGATCCGGGTCAGCACGTCGTACGGGCTGATGCCGAGCCGCTTCGCGGTTTCCGTTTCGGAGGCGGCGAACTCGTCCCGCACCCAGCGAAAAATAACGCCGCCATTATTCACCGGCCCGCCGACGACCCACTTGTCTTCGGTCAAGGCGTAGCAAAAGTACCGCCCTTTCCGGTCGGTGGCGGGCTCGTCGATGACGGTCCGGATCGCCCCGCTCGTCCCGATCGTGACGGCGACGACGCCCGGATCGATCGCGTCGAGGCCGAGATTGGACAGCACGCCGTCGCTGGCTCCGACGACGAACGGCGTGGACGGCAGAAGTCCCATTTCCGCCGCCGAGTTCGCATCCCTTATTCCGCGTAGCGTATAAGTCGTCGGCACGAGCTCGGACAGGCGGTCCGGCGTCACGCCGGCGATCGAGAGCGCCTCCTCGTCCCAGTCCAAACGGGACAAATTGAACAAGCCCGTGGCCGACGCGATCGAGTAGTCGACGACGTACCGGCCGAACAGCCTGGCGAGCACGTATTCCTTGACCGATACGAATTTGGCCGCCCGTTCGAAGATGTCGGGCTTGTCATGGCGCAGCCATAGCAGCTTCGCGACCGGCGACATCGGATGGACCGGCGTTCCCGTTCTCAGGTACAATTCGAGGCCGCCCATTTCGTCCCTCAGCCGCCGCGACCAAGCCGCGCTGCGATTGTCCGCCCAGGTGATGCAGCGCATCAAGGGCTTGCCCGACGCATCGACCGGGATGACGCTGTGCATTGCGGAGCTGCAGGACACGAACCGGATGCGCTCGGGCGGAACGCCGGCCTTCCGGACGGCCTGCCCGACCGAGCTCACGACCGCGGCGAAAATTTCCTCGGGGTCCTGCTCGGCGACCGACGGCGTCGGCGTATAGAGCGGATAGCCCTCGTTCGCCGTCGCCGCCACCTTGCCGGCCGCGTCGAACAAAACCGCCTTCGTGCTCGTCGTACCTATATCGATGCCGATCGTATATTCCGTCTTTTCGGTCATCCTTCACCCTTCCTCTCCCGTTCGAGATCAAACAAACGCGCTTACGATCAAAATCAGAATCAGCCCCGCCACGGACAGAATCGTTTCCATCATCGTCCACGATTTCAGCGTTTGCGGCACGCTCATGTTGAAAAATTCCTTGACCATCCAGAACCCCGCGTCGTTGACGTGGGACAATACGAGCGAGCCGGCGCCGGTCGCGAGCACGACCAATTCCACGTTCGCTCCCGGCGTCATTGCCAGGACGGGCGCGACGATGCCGGCGGACGTCGTCATCGCGACCGTCGCCGAACCGGTCGCCACGCGGATCAGCGCGGCGACGAGCCAGGCGAACAAAATGACATTGATATTCGCGTTCGTCGCCATGTCCGCGATCGCCTGCCCGACGCCGCTGTCGATCAGCACCTGCTTGAACGCGCCGCCGCCGCCGATGATCAGCACGATGCCGGCGATCGGAGGCAAGCTTTCGGACGCGAATTTCGAAACTTCCTCCTTGCTGAAGCCGCGAGCGAAGCCGAGCGAGAAAAACGAGAACGCGACGGAGATCAGCAGCGCGACGACCTCGTGGCCGATAAATCCGGCAAACCGGGTAAACCCGCTCGTCGCTTGCGGATCGGCAATGCTGGCGACCGATCCGATCAGCATCAGGATAACCGGAAGCAAAATCGTAAACAGCGTGATGCCGAAGCCGGGAAGGCTGCGGTTTTCCTTCATCGCGAACTGCTCGACCAGCTTCTCGTCGGGTTCGACCGGAATCCGCTTGCCGATAAACTTCCCGAACACCGGCCCCGCCAAAATCGCGACCGGCAGGCCAATCAGAATCGAATAGAGAATCGTCTTGCCCAGGTTCGCGTCATAAGCATCGATGGCGATCATCGGCGCGGGGTGCGGAGGAACGAGCCCGTGCACGGTGGACAGGCCCGCCAGGACGGGAATGCCGATCTGGAGCAGCGGCATTTTCGTTTTGCGGGCGACGATAAACACGATTGGGATCAACAGGATGACGCCGACCTCGAAGAAGACCGGAATGCCGACGAGGAAGCCGACGATCATCATCGCCCAATGCACCCTTTTGTCCCCGAAACGGTCGATCAGCGTCGTCGCGATCCTTTCCGCGCCTCCCGATTCGGCCATCATCTTCCCGAGCATGGTGCCGAGTCCGATGACGATCGCGATCGTTCCGAGCGTGCCCCCCATCCCCTTGATCAGGGAAGCAACCGCATCGGCGGGATCCATGCCGGCAACCAGCCCGAGCAGCAAGCTGGAAATCAGCAGCGTGACGAACGGATTCCATTTGTACTTGGAAATCATCACGATAAGGAAAGCGATTGCAAGCAAAGTCCAAATCAACAAGGTTGCCGCGTGGCTCATGCCGAAAAGAGTATTCATATCGTCCTCCCGATGGTGTTGGATGCTCTTGCGATGTCTGTCGGAGTCGTTCGCCGCTCCTATAGGTAGTGTTGACGAACTGGCGAACGGAATAACATGTATACTTGTCGACAACTTTGAAAACAAGAAGCGCGGGAGGTTTCCCTGCCGCTTCGTCGTTCTTGTCGGGCGAAAGGATTCAAGGCTTGCCCAAACTATGATGCAAGGTGACGAAAGAATCCTTGAAATAGCTCCGCACTCGCTTTTGAATCTCGTCGGCGTCCCCCGAGCGCAAGCCGTCCAGAATAAACCTGTGCTTTTCGATCACCGCTTGGACCCGTTCCTCGCCGTCGGCGAACACTTCCCGAGTCGTGACGAGCATCACCGCGAGCACGAGCTGGCGAATGCTCCGCCAGAGCTGCCAAATTCGCGAATGGCCGGCTTCGGCGATGATCGTCTCGTGAAACGCGAAATCCTGGTAAGCGAATTCTTCGGCGTCTTGATGCCGCAAGGCCAGCTCCATCTTGTCGAGAATGCGCCTAAGGGAGGCGATCAAGGGTTCGCGGTCGATTCGGGACAGCCGTTCCTGGACGAAGCTTTCGATCAAATACCGGACGTCGAACAGCTCTTCGACTTCCTTCGAGCTTAGGCCGAGGACGACGGCGCCCATTCGTTCAAGCCGGATGAGGCCTTCCCCGGACAGCGTCCGCAGCGCTTCGCGAACCGGAGAGCGGCTCGTGCCGAAGTCCGCGGCGATCCGATTTTCGGACAGCGTTTCGCCGGGCTGGATTTTGCCGGTGACGATGCTCAGTCTGAGCTCGCAGGTAATCGCTTCCCCGAGCGATGCCTCGCGCAGCCAGGCGGCGGGATAAGCCAATCCGATCCCCCCACTCGTTGTGTACTTGTATACAGGCTAAACGTTTTTTATCTTACCTTTTTTCGCGGAGGATGTAAACGTTCAAAAAAGGAAACCGCAAAGAAACAGGCGGCAGCCGCTTCGCATTGCGACTGCCGCCATCCTTATTCTTCCGCGCCGTCGAGCCCGCGCTCGAACCAGTGGTCCATCAGCTTGTCCAGGCGGTGCAGCCGATCCTCGTAAGCGAACAACGCCGACGTCACCACGAGCAACCGGGCGCGGACCGTCACTTCGGTCTCGCCCTGCGCGGCGATGCGCGCCTTCAGCGCGTCGTCGAATTCTCCTTCGGCCGCGATCATCTCCGTCAGCCGGACGCCCGACTCCGGGGGAGGCGCCGCCGGGACCGCGCCCGCCTTCAGCTTTTTGTCCCATTTCCAGAGCAGCTGTTCGTGGTAGCCGCACAGCATTTCGATGTGCTGGTCCACCATCCGATTCCATGCGGGATCGCTCGGAACGGCAAAATACTGCTCCTCCACCGCCTCGATCAGCTCGTAGCCCCGCTCCAGCGTCATCATCATTTCCTTGTACATGACGAGGAGCCGCGCTTTGCGGAGGCGCGAGCGCTTTTTCAAAACCCGCTCCTCCGCGAACAACCGGTAAAAGTCGTCCAGCTTGCGCAGCTGCTCATGAAGCTGCTCTTGCTCCTTGCGGAACACGTTCTCCTTCAGCTCGTTCGACACCGACGTGCGCAGCAGCCTGGACAGCTGGTTTTGCGCTTCCTGCACCTGGCGGACGAAGCGGCTGTGGTGCTTGGGCGGAGCGACGGAAACGTTGACGGCGAAGGCGCAGCCGATGCCGAGCAGCAGCGACACGAGCCGGTCAAGCGCCGCCGGCCAGCCCTGGTTCTGCGCTTCCATAATGATCACGACGGTCACGAGCGTGAGCCCGATCGTGTCCTCGGTTTTCAGCTTGATGCACAGCAAAATCACGAGAATGCAAACAAGTCCGACCGATAACGGGGCGCTCCCGAAAAGCCAATAAGCCGCAATCGCGATCCCGGCTCCCAAGACGTTGCTCTGGAGCTGGTCCAGCACTTGCATCCAGCTTCGGTAAATGGACGGCTGCACGGTAAAAATCGCCGCGACCGCCGCGATGACCGGAGATTCCAGCCCTGCCAGCGTTCCGAGCCAAAGCGCGACGGCGACCGCCAGCCCCGTTTTGAATACGCGAGCGCCAATCGTCATGCTTCCGCTTCCCTCCCGAGCAGCGTTCCCCAGTCGGAGGCAAGCTCCCGCTCGTTCACGAACAGCGCAAGCTTAGAGTTGTCCGGCCTCCGGCGCCCTGCCGACAGGTCCGACAACGGCCGCCATCCCCGCGCCCGATCCGCGAAATCGTCCGGAAAAGTCTTGTTGTGCATCGCTTTGAATGGCTCGGCCACGATGGATCCTCCTACTGCCCGCAGCAAAATTCATAGGGAAATAAACCTCATTATAACACGTCCGCCGCCAAGCCGCCCGCCCCTCTTTCAACCGCTTTGGGCCGCGGGCGAAGCTTCGGGATAACGGAACGGCAGCCGGATTTCGAACGTCGTTCCCCGGCCGATCTGGCTGTAGACGCGAATTTGCCCCTCGTGGTTGTCGACGATTTTGTAGCTGACCATCAGCCCGAGACCGGTTCCTTTCTCTTTGGTCGTATAGAAGGGCTGGCCCATTTTCGCGAGCTGGTCTTCGCCGATCCCCGGCCCTTCGTCGGATATGCGGGTATAAACCGAATCGTCTTCCCGGAACAGCGCAACGCGGATCGTTCCTCCGTCGACCATCGCTTCGATCGCGTTTTTGATGACGTTGATGAACACCTGCTTGATTTGATTTTCGACCCCGTACACCCAAAGAACGTCGCGGGAAAAATCCGATTCGATCGCGATGTTGTGCAGAATCGCCTGCGCCTCCAGCAGCGTGACCGTATCCCGCATCATATTGCGCACATCGTAATAGGAAAAGTCGTAGACCTGGGGTTTGGCCAGCATCAGCAGCTCGCTGACGATGCCTTCGATCCGGTCCAGTTCCGAATTCATAATTTCGTAATAGCTGTTTTCCCGGCGGCCGGAAGCGATCAATTGCAAAAAGCCTTTCAGCGAAGTCAGCGGATTCCGGATTTCGTGCGCGATGCCCGCGGCCAGCTGCCCGGCCACGTACAGCTTTTCCGAGTTGATCAGCAGCTCCTCGTTTTTCTTCCGTTCCGAAATGTCGCGGATGATAACCTGCACCGCCGGTTCGTTTTGGAGCGTCGTCATCGTCTCCACCACTTCCGTGTGCAGCACGTTGCCTTTCAGCGACAGCCACGTCTGATCCACCGGCCCGCTGCTGCCCGTAATGACGAGATTGTGCAGCCTCTCCCGCACGGCGTCGTAATCGTTCGGATGAAGGAACGCGTAAATCGGCATGTCGAGCAGTTCGTTCGGATGATCCGCCTCGAACATGCGGAGTCCGGCCGCGTTGACGAACACCCATTTTTCCTGCTTGAAAATCGCGATCGTGTCGATCGAATTTTCGACCAGCAAGCGGTACCGCTCGTCCATCTGGTTCATGCGCTTGTCGATGTACCAGGTCACCCACGTCGAGGTCAGAATGAGCAAGGCGCCGATCCCCAGCGCAAGCACCAGGAAGCGGACGTCCTCGATCAGCTTGTCCAGGTTGTAGTAGACGGAATATTCGATATCGAGCCCCTGATTGCCGACCCATTGGACAAGGTATACCGACAGGCCCAGCGTCACGCTGGCCAGCCATTTGCGGTTCTCCCCGTTCATTTCGGACAGCTTGACCGCCGCATACGTGCCGGCGAACAGCAACGCGAGCGAAACCGCGACCATCCCCCCGTCGACGGATATGCGGTCGATCGGCTGGCCCAGCAGGGAGAAAAAATGCATAAATCCGACCCCGAAAGCCAAAATGACGCTCCCGGCAAAGGACCGGAACCGGATCGCTTCCTGAAGCGTCAGCATGACGAACGCCATCAAGGCGAAAAAAATGTTGAAAAACAGCGATATCGGCAAGCTCCACGTAAAAAAAAGCGGGCCGTCGCTCGCCAATATGGTGACGAAATGCTTCGTCCACATGCCCACGCCGAACACGAAAGCGCCGCCTGCCAACCAGAAAAGCCGAAACGTATTGTTCGTCCGTTTCAGATTGCCAAGAAAGTTAAACATCGTGTAAGATGCGAGTATACTTATCGCCAAAGCCAGGAGCGAAAAAAGGACGGGCCAGTCGGCTCCGTAACTGTGCATGCTCGTTCCCTCGCCAATCTGCCATGTTTTCGTGCTTGTTTTTAACAATTCGACGATTTTTTGCGAATTCCTTTCCAAGTCCATTCCATTATTGGGGGAGAATCGGATGATTAGCAATATGCTGAAAGAATTCAAAACGTTTGCCGTTCGCGGGAATGTCATCGATCTTGCGGTCGGCGTCATCATCGGGGGCGCGTTCGGCCAAATCGTCACGTCGCTCGTGAACGATATCGTGATGCCGCCGATCGGACGTTTGCTGGGCGGGGTCGACTTCAAGGATTTGTTCTGGCGGATCGGGACGCTGCCGGAAGGGTTCGAGGGGGATCCGAAGATTCTCGCCGACGTCAAGGGCGCCGGGGTGGCGGTCATCGCCTACGGCCAGTTCGTGAACGTCGTCATCAACTTTCTGATCGTCGCTTTTGCCGTGTTTATGCTCGTGAAGGCCATCAATCGGTTAAACCGCAAAAAAGAAACGGAAGAAAAGCCGGCGGAACCGACCACGAAGGAATGCCCGTACTGCCTGTCCGTCATCCCGCTCGCCGCGACGCGCTGCGGACATTGCACGTCCGAGCTTTCCGGCGCGCACGGGGCGGAGCATGCTTAAGGACAATCGGCCGCCGGAATATTTGGACGTTTATGACGAGCAAGGCAACCGGACGGGCACCGCGCTTCGAAGCGAGGTTCACGCCCGCGGGTTGTGGCATCAAACGTTTCATTGCTGGCTCGTCCGCCGCGGCGAGGACGGCAAAGCCTATGCGGTCTTTCAGCGGCGCAGCGCGGACAAGGATACGAATCCCGGCTGCTTCGACATTACGGTCGCCGGCCATTTGGCGGCCGGCGAAAGCGTGCGGGACGCGGCGCGGGAGATGGAAGAGGAGATTGGCTGGTCGGTGCCGTTCGAGGAGCTTGTCCCGTTCGGCATCGTGAAGGAAGAAAGCGAGGGCGAGGTTGCGGGGCGGCCGGTCGTCGACCGGGAAATCAGCCATGTGTTCGGCTGCGTCGCGGACGTGCCGCCCGCCGGCTTCCGCCTCCAGCGCGAGGAAGTAGCCGGGGTGTACGAGGCGGAGGCGGACCTTCTCATCGCGCTGATGCGGGGAGAAGTCGGGGCCGTTGGGGCGCAAGGCGCGGAACCGGACGAGGAAGGCGACGCCTTGCGCCCGGCGAGCGCGACGGTGACGGCCGACAGCTTCGTCCCCCGCGACCGCGGTTATTACATCCGCGTGTTTCGTTTTCTGCGCGAGTTGGCGTTTGCGGACCGCGGCAGTTCCGAGGGCCGCGAGAATTCCGAGGGCGGCGAGGGCTCCGAAGGCCGCGAGGCATGACCGATTCGCCGGATGGCGACCGGCTCCCATTCGAGCTTGCCGCCCTTCAGTTTTCCTTCCCGCCACGTCCGGCCCGCCGCATCGTAAAAGATCACTTCCAGACGGCCGTCGCCGTCCGTGTCCCAGACGCGGAAGGGGCGGCCGTCGTCCATCGGGCCGTAGCCGCGGCTGTCGCCGACGATTCCCCAGTCGAGCAGAACGCCTTTTTCGCGCGCGCCTGTTCCGGAACCGATCCGCGCCTCCGGCTGCCCCAGCCGCCAGCTGCCGTCCGACGCGCGGTAATGCAGCACTTCGCGTTCGTCGGCCCAAAATTTTCCGCACCAATGTCCTTCCCCTTGCCGAAACTGGCCCTGCCCTTCCCAATTCCGGTACCAGCGGTCGATCATGCCGTGAATGTTGTAAAACACGGTGTTGCGGGGCGCGACGTCGAAATCGTTAAGATCCGGTTCGCCGTACAGCCTGGCGGCTTCCTGATGAATGCAGCCGTGTATGCCGGACGACTCCAGGAAACGCCCGAATTCGTCCGCCGAACGGAACGTATCCGGGCGAAAAACAAGGCGCGCCTCGGCCCCCTGATCGTAGCAGCGCGACTGGCGGATCGGCTCCGGCACGTTCGTCCAGGGCTCGACCAGCCGGGGATCGTAGCCGCTGCGCCGATACCAGTCCAGCGCCCGCGCGATGAAGTCGCGATGGAATTCCAGAAACTCCCGGCCGTAGCCGATCGGGATTCGGTTCGGATCGCTGATATGATGCCGATGATGCCAATGCATATGCTCCCGCAGCAGATCGGCGGGGAAATTCGGAATCGTCGGCATGGCGCCGGCACGCTCCCTTCCAGGTCCACTCGGACGTTCTACTTGTTGCAGTATATGTCCGGCCTGGGCGGAAGCGTGCATGCCGCTTAAGATTCGACCGGGAGGCCGGCCGCCTTGCGCACTTCGTTGGCAAGCCGGTTGAACTCGGCTTTCGATGCCGCGGACGGAGCCGCAAACCAGGCCGCCGAAAGGAAACGAATGATTTTTTCCGCATCTTCCTTGCTCATCGCGATCTCTCCCTCTTCGTTATCGTTTTGCGTCTCTCCGTTCGCATTCCACCAGCCTTCGCCTCCGTACGATTCGTTCAAATCGACGGACATGCCGGCCAGTCTCACTTCGTTCGAGTATTGGTAAATGTTTGCGCGGGCGCTTTTGTTGCCGCGGCTCCAGGCGTAGGTTTGCCAGAAGTGCCGGCAGGCGCCGCGCCTGGCCATTTCCTCGATGACGGCGTAGGAGCCGTACACGCCGACCGTATAGTTCGGCAGTTGGGCGGCCGCCGCCTTCAAGTAGGCTTCGATCGCGTCGTAGTCGCCGGGCTGCGCGTCGTAATCGACGGCGAAATAAATGGCGCTCCCCGCGGGCTGCCCGATCAGCTCCGCTTCGGCTCGGGCGGACGCTCCGTCGGCCCTACCGTTCGCTGCTCCGCCCGCCGGGCGATTGGCCGTCGTCTCGTAAACGGACACGACCATCAGGCCGGCGCTCGCGATCGCCGCCGCTTCGGCGCGCGTTAGCCGCTTCCAGGCGTAGCGCGCCGGAACGAGGTAGCGCGCCGCGAAGCGGTAGCCGGAAGCGGCCAGCGCCTTGGCTGCGCTGGCGGTAATCGGCGTCGCACAGTCGATTCCTTTTGTCATTTTTTTGCTTGCCCCTTTTTCAATCGCTTTTTCCCCTATCGCTGCTTGCCGTCGGCGCCTCCCCGAGTTATTAGCCGCTCAGGGGAATGCCGGCAGAAGCCCGGAGCTCGTTCGCCAGCCGGTTGAACTCGCTTCTGTCCTCGTCGGTTACGGCCGCGAACCAGCCCGCCGACAGAAACCGGATGATCGCTTCCGCGTCCTCCGCGCTCATCCGGTACGGTTCCTCTTCTTGCACGGCGTCGTATCGGTACAGGTCGTAGGCATCCATAATCGCGATCAGCTTGTCGGCGTAATTCGGATCCGTCGCATATCCGGCGGCGGCCGCAGCCCTGGCGGCCGTTTTGCCGTCGGCGTTCAACACCTTCGCGTAGCGAGGCCTCGTCAGCAGCAGGCTGTGGTCCGCGATCGACTGGCTCCAGTCGTGATACGCCCGGAAAGCCGCGTCGACCGTCACCGTCTGCCCGTTTACGACCTCCCGCGTCGGCATCGTCACGCTGCCCGCCGGGCCGGTGCCTTTGATGCCGAACAGGTTGTTCGCCTTCTGCGTCAACCCGCTTCGGCCCCAGTTCGACTCCAGCGCCGCCTGCGCCAGCTTCAGCGACGCCGGTACGCCGTGCGTCCGCTGATCCGCCTGGGCTTGGGGCAGCACCTTCGCGAAAAAGGCCAGTTGGGTGGAGTTGTCGGCCATCGTGGCGCCTCCTTTCTATATTAGAAATCGTCTTGTCTTGCTTGGGCTTGGACGGAATTCTATTTTGACTGTTTGCGCTGTTTGGCTGTCCTGAAATCATCTCAAAATCGGGTTTGTCCCTATTTTATGCGGCTTGAGTCTGGATCGGAACGGCAATCGTCATGAGTCGGGCGTTCTTGGGAGGGAAGAGGGATGGCTTGCAGAGTACAGCGATAGGCATTTCATAAAAAAAGAAAAAGCCCGCCTAGTAGAGGGGGGTAATAATTGGTATAATTTAGATGTACAACCGCCTTGGGTGGGATAGACGCTGGCCTCTGAAAGGAGGTCGGTGCCTATGCAAACAACGAAAATAACCCGCCCTTAGGTTGGCGCCTGGGGAGACGGGTTATTTTCGCTCATATTCACAATTCGAGGCCTTCCCAATTCAAGCGTTGTGCGGGAGACGGACCGCCATCCGTCTCTTTTCTTGACTTTATTTTAAAGCGTATGTTGCGAAATGGCAAGATTGAAGAAAAAAACGGGCTGGGCGATGCATCACTTTTCCCATCAGCCTCACAAGCCCTGGCTCTCTTTCGCAGCCTCGTCCGCTTTGTTTCCCCCGGCCCCCGGTTTGCTTGCCCCCGGCGGATTCAGCGCCTTGTTTTGCATTTGCCCCGCCGCGGCCGCCACCAGAAAACCATTGGCCAACGCCAGAGCGTACACGCGCCAATCCGCATATTCGTTGCTGACCGCAAGCTGCGCCATCAACAGAACGAGAAAAGCGACCGCCACCGCGTAAAGATCCGTCGGCAGCCATTTGACCAAGCGGCTTACCGGCTCTTTCGTATATTGTACGATCAGAAACGTCAACAAAGAAGCTCCCCCCATCGCGGAGAGAGCCTGCCACGTAAACAATTCCCCCGAATCCATTTATCTCAACCTCCTTGCCCGTCCAATCTGTCGAGCCGTTGCAACGCCTGCTTCGCCGACTCCTCCACCCTCGTGACCCGCTCCGCCAACGCGTCGAACCGCTGCCCTTGCGCCCTCTGCTCCAATCTTACGTCGTCCACGCCTCGCTTGATGTATTCCATGTCGGCTCGGAGCAGGGCGTCCTGGCTGGCTTCGGCGACTGTATCTTGTCGAAGTGCCCGAGACCTCCCGGCCCAGCCAATAAAAATTCCGCTAATAGCGGCAAAAGTCGAAATGCAGGCTCCGATAATGGATAGTGATGTACTCAACCCTCCCACCCCCTTTAGTTAGCTGTCATCAGCCACTTTAATTGACGGTAGATTCGGAACCGCCAATGACGGTGGCTTTTTGCTTTCCTCACCGCCGTTTCGGAGACAATTATATTTCGCCTTTGTTTGTCGGCGTAAAAAAACTGCTCCGAAGAGCAGTTAGAACAGCGGTCGGACGCGGTACTTGGCATGTCGGTGGAGCCAGAACTTCGAATTTCCAAACTTCACGTACCAGTCCGTATCGAGCTCAAGGTTGGATGGCAAGAAGTGCTTTCCTACTTGAATCATCACGGCATCACCACAACGTAGCGAGCAAAGCAACTCTTCTCCATCGTACACGTTCCAACGCTCGGTATCTCCATGAAATCGTATCTCATTCATATTTGTCATCCCTCACTGTTCCTTAAATTCAGCTAGGATCCTCGTCACATGGACGGTATCAATCATTTTGTCTTTTCGCAGCACTGCATCCAGAAGCGCAGCGGTGCAGACGTTATTTATCTCTCGGCATATCCCCCGAGCATGCGCGTATATGGCGTCCATCGCTTCTGTCGTAAACACCGGCCCTGTACTTCCGGCAACCTCCAATTGGTGGGAGATGTAATCGCGGCACTCCTCGAGCGACAAGCCTTCCAAATGAAAACGCACGTTCATCCGCTGTGTAATCGGCTTGAAGATTCTCAGTTGCAACGTGGCCTGTAGTTCCGGCTGTCCAATGAGCAGCAGGGCAAGCGGCGAAATCGAGTCCATACGAAAATTCGTCAAAAAGCGTATTTCTTGCAGCATGTCTCCTGAAAGCAGGTGCGCTTCATCCACGACAATAACGGCGACCTTCTGCTGGTTCTCGTACAAATCCCATACGAGGTGCTGGAATTGCCGTTTGGCTTCGCTGCGCAGAAACTTGGGCGGCAAGCCGAAGTGGTGGAGGAGTTCACGGTAAAAGTCCCTTGGTTTCAGATTCGCATCCGACAGATAGATAAACCGGTACTTGTTCGGATCCAGTTGGTCTTTCAAGTAGCGAACGGCTGTCGACTTGCCGCAGCCAATTTCACCGGTGACGCAGCCAATCGAGCGAGTCATCACCATATACTGCATCCGTGCTACACATTCTTCGAATCGCTTGGAGCGGTGCAGATGCCGTGTTTCAATCTCCCGGGTGAACGGAACGCGCTCCCACCCGAAGAAACCACGAATCATGAGCGATTCACCTCTTTCATCGCTCGCGAAAGCGCAGCGCCTTGCGCTTCGCGGGTCTGCCGTTTCTGTTCTTCCACCAATAATTCCACATAGTTGAGGCCCGTCTTCGGCGGTTGCATGACGGCCTTCGGTTCATCCTGCTTCGGCCGGTTTTTCGGATCGCGGAGCTTCATTGGCTTCGCGTCTTCATAGCGCTGGCCGTCCTTCCACACCTGGATGACGGACAGGTCGTGCGGATCGAATCGCACCTGAATCTTCGAGCCGGCAAGCTCTGTCTGGACCTCGAATATCGTGCCCAGCAGCGAGATGCATCCCGTTTTGTCCACTTTGCGGGATTCCTCCAGCAAGAATACTTCTATGAGTTCATGCGGCGGCAACATGCGAATCGGGTGGTCGTCTTTTTGGTATCGGTCGACTGGGCGCTGCTTAAAGCTGTTGTGGACTTTCTGGTGGTAAGCAATCTCAAGCCACGCCGAGAAGAATCGATTCAAATCGTTAAGCGTCTGGATCTTCCCTTGTTCAATCAGGTCGTATGCCTCCGGCACAAAGCTCTGGTCGACAAATCGGAAGAACTTTTCTTGCTTCCCGCGTCCCATAGGACGTCCGGGGCGAGTATGCTTAAGCTCTGCCCCCAGTCGCCCGCAAATCCGCTCAAAATGGTGTGAAGAATAGATGGCGCCGTTATCGACATAGATCATTTCCGGCACTCCGTTCTTTAAAATCGCCTTCTTCAGGCAATCCTCCAGCCGGGCCACACGTTCCTCGAAATAGAACTGGCCATGCACAACGAAGCGAGAGTAATCGTCAATGAAAATAACCAGATAGGCCATGACCTTCTTGCCGGGCTTGTCCGGATGCGGAAGGTAAAGGGTATGCTGCACATCGCCTTGCCACATGCTATTTCGGTGCGTGGCTTCAAACCGGCGAAAGTGGCTCCACCCCGTATTCAGTAACGCTTTGCGCGTGGCGCCGCGGCGGCGAAGCTGCTTGCTAAGCGTGCTTTCTTTCAGGGTGCCGGGGGCCACGAATGCCGCCAGTTCCAGAATCGCAATAATCTGCCTGACGCTTCGGCCGGGTTGCTCCTGCTTTAAGGCAATCGCTTTGGCAAGCACATCCTCGGGGATTTCCCTGGTCGTGAGTTTGTCTGCTCGGACGGAGGGCAACAGCGCCTCCCATCCGCCTTCGCGATACGCTTTTAAATATCGCTCAAGCGTTCGTAGACTAATTCTCCTTCGCTGTCCCGACGACGTTTCATACTCATGGCTTACAATTTCGCGCATCAACGCCATCTGTTCTCCGGGATCCAATTTGCGGCTAACCAGTGATGCAATTAAGCCATAACGGAAGTTGGCTTCTTGCTGCCTTGCTTGCTCATCCATGCTAAATCTCCTCTCCCTGTGGTCTATGAGAGTATCGCATAGACGCTAGAAGCCAGGGAGGGCGCATATTTTGTGGGATCAGGAGGGCAACTTGCCGTCCAGGCGATTTTTAAAGCAATTTTGGAGGCGATTTTCGTTTGCCTTGCTCCTTGGCGGTGGATGCTGAAGGGATTTATAAGCGTGATGCTACAGGTAACCTCGCATTTAGAAACGTCCAATAGCCCCGTCTGGATGCGCCAGCGGGGATGAATCGGGGTAACAGTTTGTCCAGCCAATCCAATGTATCCATTGGCGTTGGGTTCATCATGGTGGGGTAAAGGTGGAGCATATCCGTGTCGTCCCCCTGGGCTACGAGTTTCCCAGCAACCCATAGTGCTGCATCCGCTGCGCGGCGCAGATGTCTTGCCCACCAGCGTTTCAACGTACGGCGGCTATAACGCACGGCAGGAGTTGTTGTGCTTTCTGTCGTCTGCCGCCAAGAGAATCCCTTGTGCTTGCGCTTTAATGCCGCTTCTCGCACCCAAGTCGCATACCGGGCCCATGGAATCAGGAACTCCGGCAGGAGGGAGATTGTTATTCTACAGGTAGGACAATATCGACGGTAGATCGGGATCTGGATGACCTCATGCTTCGTCACAATTCCTCGCCAATAACGACCGTGTTTATGGAGAAGCCGACCGCAGTTTTCACAGCAGAGCTGGACGTCAGGAGATTGATTTCCGAATGTGCGTAAATAAGCCTTGCAAGAAAGGCCGAAATAAAGTATTTTTGACATGATGAAGTGAATGCTCCCGGGGATCCTCGCCAAAGGTTCGGGAGCATTTTCCTTTTTAATCGACAATAGCCTAATCCACCGTCATTGTACAGAAGGGATTAGGCTATTGTCGGCTGTTTATTCGGTTTGGCTCCGCCACACCGAATGGCGAATTCATGCCTTTTTCCCGCCATAAAGTCAGGCGGCGAACAGTTAGCGACTCGCCTATACCTCGGAAATATCGTACTCCTCACCTGTAATTGCCTTATATTCTGCTGGTGTGATCACATTATATTGAACATACTTTAGTAAATGTGGCTTCTTGGCCCAACCTTTTTCATAATAGTATTTAATTCGTTCGAAATTGCTCATGTCCCCGTCTCCTCTTTCAAACCTGCTATCCTATGCTTTAATTCTAGAATTTGTTGATTCAAAATTTGATTTGCATAACGAAGTTCTAAGACATCAAGTTCACGATTCACGATTTGTTCGCCAATCGCTTCAAAGTCTGACGGCGGCAGAGGAGGTCGACCCAGATTTTCCTCATTTAATTCCATTTGCGTCTTATGGCGAATCGATTTTCCGTCTAATTTATATAAATGCGCATTGGAACTATAAACTTGCCATTTCTCAGTTGTAATTGGTAAGGCAGACTGAGGAATATCTAAACCATGAATTTCATCGACATAAAATCCTGCAATATCTCCATCATCACTAAAATCAACGAAATATTTTGGCATAGTATTCCCCCCTTAATGTCCTATAGCAATCCAATCAATTGTTCGTGCTCCATCTGAATTGATATGACTTAACCCAAAATTGCTGTTCGTTAAATTAAACACATTAGCAATTCCTCCTGCAGCAGCTCCTGTCGTTTCAATAGTTGCTATTACTGAACGAAGAGAGGTTGGAAATGTAATCGGAAACGTTACTGTCGTACTACTCATCGTCGCTACAGACGGCACCCTACCCCATTGAATGATCAACCCACTATTTAGTTTCTGGTAACCATTCGGCGACGCATTTAAAGGGCTATTTCCACTGTGCCAGATAGGCCACCTATTTTGTCCGTTATTACTCTCAATCTCGGGGTCAAATTCACTTGGTGCTTTCCGAATAGTAACTGCTCCACCAATTCTTTTATACAAGCGGGTTCCATCATAGAAAGAAACACCTTGTCCGTCCCCCTGAATAGAAATTTCGCCCGTGAATACCGGATTGTCAGTCATGGCGGTAGTCTTCCAAGAAGTCCATCCTCCTTCCGTCGGTCCCCCCAAACTCGACGGATTGCCTGATCTTATATATATCTGGGCGGTATTGTAGCGAACAATAATCTGAACAATTGTATCTCCCGAAGCTTGAAGAACTAGCATTTGACTGTATCCAACATCCGGAGGTGAATTCGGATGTGTGCCGTTAAGACGATGAAATCCCGTTTGGGTAACGGTATTAAGGTCTACGTTATTAACCAACTGATTCGTTACCGCAAGTTTATCAAGTTTAACTTTATCCATAGCACTCATAAAACCCGCTGCGGACATAGTAGCGGCAGCGTGCGCAGCCCCTCCTGCACCTACATGTGAAGAAGGCACTGAATCTACAATCCCATATCCAGACAAAGTGGTTGGTCTACCGGTAAGTTCGGAAAAAGCGACATTGCCCCATGCAATGCTCCCTGCGGTCGAACCGGCTTTAAGTACTTTAGCATTGTTCGAAGTGCCAGTTGCCGGAACGTGAAGATTCCCGTCGCCAGTTGGGTGAGTATAGTTGTTGGCTCCAGTGGCTATACCATCCAACTTGCTCTTGTCCCCCGCACTCATAAATCCGGCTGCGGAAGCGGTCGCCGCAGCATGCGCAGTCCCGCCAGAACCGACATGCGATGAAGGCGCCGCATCGGTAATCCCGTATCCGGATAATGTTGTCGGTTTACCGGTTACCTCGGAAAAAGCAACATTTCCCCATGCAGCGCTCCCTGCGGTCGAACCGGCCTTCAGCACTTTGGCGTTATTCGTTGTACCGGTAGCCGGTACATGAAGGTTGCCGTCACCGGTAGGGTGCGAGTAGTTGTTTGCACCAGCGGCAATCCCATCCAACTTGCTCTTATCCCCCGCACTCATAAATCCAGCGACAGAAGTAGTGGCCGCAGCATGAGCCGCCCCTCCAGAACCAACGTGTGCCGATAAATTGGCCTGAACGCCATTAGCCTTGGTCGTTGCATCTGTGGCCGCAGATGTAATCGCCGCATCCACCTCCGCCTTACGCGCAATATCATCGGATGCGGAAGGCGCAGCCACCTTCGCTCTCCCGGCCGCATCCCGCTGCATAATCGCATTAGCCGTTGCCGCTGCTGTCGCGCCGTGTGCGCCCGTAGTCGCATCCATGTGCCCCTTTGCCGCCTCAAGCGTAGTAGCCGGAGCCGTCCTCCAACTGCTTTTGCCCGTGATCGCCTTGATCATATAACCTAAACCGCCGAACAAGCCGGTCAACGTGCCGCTATCTCCGGCAGGAGCCGTCGTATCCGTTATCGTCCGATTGCCGACGACGGCATCCGTAGCCGAGCCAGCGCCGCTAACCAATTCGAAGGTCAATGCGGTCGTGCCAAGGACAATCGAACCGGTTGTGGATAGTCGCCACTGTTTTTTCCCGTTGGATGTGCCCTCTTTAACAAAAACGGAAAGACCGCTCGCCAATTTGCCGCTCTGATCTGCGTCTGCCGCCCGCGTCCAAGTTCCCTCCGCCGCCGTGTAAATGCCGTTCTGGCTTGCGGTCGTCTGGTTTTTGACCAACACCCGATCGCCCGCGGCAAGCGCGACTCCATCCACAGTCTGCAATCCGGATATCGTAATATTAGCGGTCGTCGCCGCCCGAACTTCGGCGTTAATCGCTTTTAAACCGAGCGCGGCGTCAATTTTGTCCCAGTTATCATTCAGCATCGTCTCGATGTTAAAAGTGTCGGCGCCGTCGGTGGCCGGGTTTTTCTTCAATAGATTCCATAACGTTGTAAATACCGACATTTAAACTCCTCCCTCCCCATCCAAAAACGGCGCAAAATCCGTTAACGGGTGGCTTTGAAGTTGATTGATCGTCATTTGATTCACTTCCGAGACGGTAAGATAGCGATAAGCGAACTGAACGTCGAGATGGGCCGGCTTCACTTCTTCGATAGCCGCTTTCAGATCGTCGATATTTGGCGGCAATCCGACATTGTCGACGAATTTAACCGTAAAACGGTAAAGCGCTGGCTGTTGGGTAACTTCGATCTTTCCGTTAGTGTACGACTCTCCGATGCTTTTCAGCAGCTCGATTGTTACCGTGCCGGTTCCGCGAATTTTGGAAATCAGGTTGCTCCTCCGTTGGTCGACCGGTTTGGTTTCGTCCGTCTCGATGCCGAACTCTTTTTCCCACACGTCCAATCCCCAAGTAGCCGTCGCCACAAAAAACTGCGCCAACGTCTCGTCCAGCGCCCGTTGCAGGTCATCCAATTCACTGCCTTGAGCATCTGCAATCGAGCTCATGATTCGAGAAGTAGCATAGTACCCCGGCAAATAAGTCAACATCTGTCGGCCGCGAACGCTTTCTAACGTACTAGACACTGACGTTCACCGTCCCGGGAACAGCCACTTGGCCTAAAGCGACCTCAATATTGCCGGTTCCTTCGTTCAATTTGAGATCGGTTACGTCCACAATTTGCGGAATGTCCAGCAAAATCGCCGAGAGCCGAGAGTACCTTACAACGGAGTCGGAAAAAGCCAACTCTTTCAAATAATCGCGTAAAACATCGCCAATTGCGTTTTGGGCTTGAATCAAGGAAGCTCCGGTTGCAAGCGTCAATTTGGCGCTGACATGAATCGCAATTTCCGCAGCGGGGGCTACGGTCACGGTTGCGCCGATCGGCGCTTTTCCGCTTCCGATTGCAGGGTCCGGAGCAATGTAATTCTGCACGGCCGTAACGAGATCGGCGGACGCCGCCCGTTTTTCGCGATCGATAATAAAAACTTTGACCGTTCCCGGACCGTTCCACAATGGCTGAACCTGCACGCCTCCGACGCCGTCGACTTCCAGCCCCCATTGCAGATAGTCCGCCTTGTTGCCGCTCGTTCCCGGGCTCCGAACTTTCAGCATCAGTCGTTCCAGGAGCGATTCGTCGCTCTCGGCTTCCGTTCCGCCGGTCGTCGGAGCCGGATTGAAAATGCCGGTGACCCCCGGCACGGCGGAAACGGGAATATTGATCGCCTCTACCGCCACGTTGCCCAGGCTCCCCGCCTCCACGGCCTTGACGCTGATCAACGCTGCCCCATCCATACCCAGGATGGCTTCGGCCTCCGTCTCGAATTCAATCGAGGCTGTCCCGCTGACGGGATCCGCGGATGTGGCGACCCGCGTTCCTGCCGGAACGGTTGTCCCTGGTTTGCCAAGAAATTGAACCTGACCTTTCGCCGCCACCGCCGGACGCCGCGCAATCCCGTGCTCCTCGCAGCGCAAGTCGAGATAGCTGCCGAACGTTGTGGAAGCAAAGCCGCGCTTCAACACCTCTTGGGCCCAATTTGCGGACAAAAACAATTCATACGCCGCCGGAGCGAGCGAATCCCAAATAAATGAGCCTTCCGACTTGTCCACCTGATCCGGCACGCGCGCCAGCATCCGCTGACGAATCGCCTCTTCCGTCTGATCCTGCAAAAAATCCGGCAAAACCGCCATACCGTCACCACGCTTTCTTTGCTTTAAGAGATAGAAAAAGCCCCGCCTAAGCGGAGCTTGAATTGCATTTAGTTTTCCGTGTCCGTTTCGAAGTCGGAAAGACCTTCTTCCCGCAGCTTGCTTTGGTACGGTTCCGGGATCTCCCCAAGACGCTTCAGCTTCTGCTGAACCATGTACCGGTAAAGATTAAGCATTGGCGCCACCTCCTTCCAACGCGGCAACACGCGCCTCAAGAGCGGACACCTGCGCCACAAGCATCATGATCAGTTCCGCCGACGCCTCGCCGTTTTGCAAGACCAGGAGAATCGTTTGTCCCAAGTCCGCAAGTACCGGAGGTTCGGAAAAGCTATCAAGCTCCTGAGCAGATACGCCCCGTTGAATGAGCCATTCTCGCAAAGTCGTCATATCCATCGGATCAGCCCCCAGCGCCTTGACGCGTTTGTAAAGTTCCGCGATTGCGTTGACGTTTACTCCGGTTGTCGTCTCTACGTCGGTAACTTTTTGGACCAGAGAGTCGACGACCGTTTTTTGATTCGTATTGTAGCTGGCGGTTGCTTCGACCGCATTGGTCGTCATTTTGTGGCGGTCGAGGGCGATGTAGGTGACGGTGTATTCGGCGGTGGGGTCGAATTGAGCGTTAGGTATCGAGGCATACTGATTGCCGTTCTGGTTGTTAACGTCATTTTTCCAAACCCAACCATCATCCTTGATACCGTTCCTGTAGATTGCTATAGGTTGATCAAGCCGATACTGCAAAGGGCAATCCGGAACATTTGAAGACGCCCCCTTTTCATTGATGTACCAGTTTAAATTTGTCGAGTGTTGTTTTGGGACGATCTTTTCCCGCACAATCATGCCTTCGAGCAGCTCGATCGTATTGCCACCGTCATGCAACCCGATCGCCCCCTCAAATCCTTCGACAGTCTCCGTGACCGTCTTCGTAAGCTGGTACGACAGCCGGTAATAATCAGAGCCCCCACTCGTAATGGCCTTAGAGGTTATCGTCGGGACAATCACTACGGATTCGGAGTTGTCCTGTGCGTTCCATGGTACCCATGTTTTCACGCCACTTCCGTTGTAAGGCTGACCGTAGTTACCATCGTTCATCTTCCAACCGTAAAAGAAAGCTTTAATTTCCACCGCTGTGGGTGAATAATTTTCCCCCCAGCCGGACTCGGTGTTTGCCACACTAAAAACAGTAGACGTTGCAGACGTAATAAATTGGTTTGCAGCAGTCATATTAGCTGCTAATGTGGATACTTTAGACAAAATAGATCCGTCAAACTTTAGTGCAAATGCTTGAGTTAATACATCACGAGCGTGAACAATACTTGTTGTAAATACAGACTTAAAGCCAGAAAAATTTGTGCTTAATGCCCATGTCAGCGATCCATCAAATGCAACATCTGTTTGCCATCGCCGTGTACATTCTCCTGTTTTGATATCGAAACTATCACGTACACTACCGTCATTACTGGAAGCAAGTTTAATTGGGATATAAATATAATCCTGAATTTCGAAAGCCCGTAAGTCCAAGATAACGTGGTGATGCAAAAGGAGTACGGGGTGTAAAAATGTGGGTATTTTCCATTCCTGTAGGATTCTTTCGCGATTTACGGATGGTTCTTCCCCCTCCCCAGTGAAGGGGCAAGTTCATTTTCCATGTAACTTTATGGATATTGATCATTCCAGCAAGGCCACTTTGGTCTCGATTCGCTTCCAGGCGTAGCGACCAGCGAAATCTTTCATCAGCTTCAATACGACGGAGCGGCCGTGCCGAATGAGCGTCGCTGCGCAATGAAAGAACTCCAAGCGAAAACGGGCGATCGTATAGCCTTGGTGAATGGGCTCGCAACAGTCGCGTTTAAATCGCTCAAATAAGTTGTAAGCGAGCAGCTTAATGAGCAAGTCCAACTCATTGGCATTGAAATCGCTCGTGGCGATACGGTCGATTGAGAAGCCGTTTTTGGCTTCCTTGATGTAGTTCTCCATGCAGCAGCGTTGGTTGTAAAACCGCCATAGATCAATCGCTTCCCATTCCAGGTTGGTCACGATGGCTTCGTATTGCCAATCGGAATCAAACACGATTCGGCCTTGGCCGTCTTCGAATACTTGCGCTTTGCGAATAACCGCTACACGACGCGCCTTGCTCCAAGATGTCGCTTTGTAGATCAAGCTGATTCCTTCGATGATCCAATCCTCGTCCACAAAGCGTGTCCAATAACGGCAAGCCTGGACTTCACTGGCGAGCCGCTGAGTCCATTTGAGCTTGCCGACGTAACCGATTCCTTGGCCTTCCCAGAGGCTATAGAATTCTTCGCCGCCGAAGCCTTTGTCGAATCGACCATACTTCACCTTGCGCTCGCCGAGAAGCTTGAAGGTTTGCTGCAGAAAGGCGGCGGCGTCAGTGGAAGAGTGGGTGTTGCCCGGCCGTAGGACCGCGTTCAGATTCAAGCGAGTTTGTCCTTCAAAGGCCAGTAACGGATGGTAGCTTTTACGTCCGGGCTTATGTGGATTCGTACCCTTGGCCGCGCCGGTCTGATCGCCGTACACTGTCTCCACCGTGGAATCCAGATCGAGAATAAGGTCAGACGGTAAACATGGTCGGATGATCTCTTGATTGAGCAGCCTCAGCTCGGTTGCCAGCTGCGGACAGGTTCGGCCCAGTCTCCCCAGTTCCTTATACAACAGGCTATGATGTGGACAACGTCCGCCAAGGAAACGGAGTAGCAGCGCGTCAGACTTCAACCGACGAAAATGGAAAATTCGCTCGCAGCCGAGCATCCAGCCGACGATGAAGTAGAGCAGAATTCGATGAACAGGGAAAATCGCATTGTGCGCTTTTCCGCCAGAGAGGTTGCGCATTGCTTCGGTCAGCTTGATTTTTTCGAGAAAGGCCAGAAAGATTTTGACGCCACCGAAGCTTGTGGCGTTTTGCAGTGAAAATTCGCTCTTGATTTTGCTGATGGCTGTGGTAGACTTCACCTAAAAGGTGCTCCTCTCTTTGGGTGATGTGTTCTCGACAAACACCATTCTACCAAAGATTTGGAGCCCTTTTTATATTTTCAGAGAGTGGAACTTTCGAAATTCAGGATAATCTTCGTTCCACGGCTTAAACGATGCTGGAAGATCCAACGCTGTCCCTAAGACAAGCATAGGATCAGTAAATACGTATGTCCCGCTAGCGCCTGATCGATTATAGAAATATAGCCTTAAGGTTACCGCGTTTGGTGGAGTGGTAAACGTTGTACCGGCAGAAGATGAAATATACGCCCCAGACTCATCCTGAAACTCAATAAAGAAATTTAAAAGTCCGGTGATTTAGGTCAGTTGTAACCGTCTCTTCGGCATAAAAAAAGAGGAAAACAACCCAACCAGCGCCGAAATGAGCAGGTCCGACACTGCCTCCATCATCACGGATTTCGGTTTTGGACATGCCAAAACACCGGTTTGTGGTCGCTTTTTCTTAAACCGGCACAGTCTTTTCAGATTTTGAACGATGGCCGTGAGCACCGCCTGCTCTTGCATGCAGTCCAGTCCACGGCTCCGTGCGCGGCCCAGGCCATGCGCGACTTTGCTTTCGGCAAACACATGCTCGCACCGCGTCCGCAACTTTTGCAGATGACGGTAAGAACCCATAAGCTGAATTCGTTTGGCTTTGTTTCGAATTTGGATTTCCCGGATTTTGGCCAGCCGTTTGCGTTGTTTCTCCGGATCGTTCGTTTGACGTTTCCAAGCAGGTACATCTTCCAGTGTCAGGTTGCGAAGCGAAACCAGGGGAACAATCCCTTGCTCGAACAACGCTTGCAGATAATCTGTCGTACCGTAGGCTTTATCGGCAGAAAGCGTCCGAATCCGGATTTGCGGATGGGCAAAACGGATCGCGAAGAGCTGCCGCAAGCTCGTTTCACGCTCAGCCGTTCCGGACGCGATGCTCGCTTGCGTAGACAGAATGACGCCGGATTTGATATCCGTCACATCATGCACCAAATACCGCAAATGCGCTTCCTGACCGTTGCTCTTTTTGTACAAGCGGGCATCCGGATCCGTTACGCTGCGGTGGGTCTTGTTCGAGAACGTTTTGCCATGAAAATCTTCATGCGTCGCTTCGTCTTCCAGCAGCCGCTCTTTTTGCGCGGGCGGTGCGGGCGGCTGTCGGTCATCATCGGAATCATGGGCGACACCACCGGTCTCTTCATCTTGCCGGGCCATGCGAGCCAAATAGTCTTCAATCGACTCCACCGGGGCCAGGGTGATTTCTTTCAAGCTGTGAATGGATGCGTTGGCCCGTACCTGGGTGCCGTCGACGCCGACATGCACATCGGGTTGGACCAGTCCCGCGGCGATGCACTGATCGACGACATGTTTCATCAGCTTCTCAAAAACACCGTGCGTTCGCCACAATTTCCGGGTCTTCACCAAGGTCGTCCGATCCGGCAGGGACGGCCGCGATGAGTCCGGGCGCACGACGGATTCGAAATCCAGTCCGCAAAACCACAAATAGCCCGCATGCATGGGCAACAGTTGATACAATTCCCGTTCGGAATGGTTGAACAAATACGAAAGCAGCATCAGTCGAACCATCCGCTCCGGGTCAGCCGCCGGGCGGCCGGTACGTTCCGTATATAGAGGCGCCACCCAATCATGAACGATGGAAAAATCAAGCGCTTCGTTCAGTTGGCGCAGGATGTGCTTTTTCGGCACGAGTTCATCCATATCCACGAATTGGAACATCTGAGGCTGGATAGCCGATGACTTGCGGGCTTTCATACCTAATCACTCTTTCGATAGTCGTGTTACGATATTAATTCGACAAAACCGTGATAAAAGCCTGCTTACGCGGACTTTATCACCGGACTTTTAAATTATAATTATTACTTAACGTATATTGTTGATTTGGTATGCAGGATATCCTGACCGAATTATATTGATTAGGCCCCGTCGCGTTTAGGGTGATTGAATATGGTTCGTTTATAACCGTATTTGCATGAAGTGTCCATTCGGAAAACGGCGGAAGCAAATTTTTTCCTGTCTTCCGGATCGCCCCCCCTGAAGGTGCTGGGCGCTATCCACGTAGGGGAAATACGCCTCAACGTCTGTTATCGAAGTGCCGATCGCAGCGTATTCCGAAGCACTAACCTCATACAAAGCAATTCCATCATACCAGCACTCGCCTAATCCATTAGATGCGTAAACGTGAACGGTTAAAGTAGTAATTTTCGGTACGAACTTACGGTAACCGAAAATCCATGTCTGACTCGTATTATAGAGGACAACTTCCTGTGCTCCCAACCCGAAATCTACAGCAATGCGAGCCTGGGCAGATCCATCTGATCTTGCGTACCCCATGAACAAATATTGCTTAGTCGTATCGACCGTAAAAGTTTTAGACTTATATAACACTCCGGAAATCGATGAAGAAACTTTAAGGCTTCTGTTCCCAAATTTAGCGTGAGTTGAATCCGAAACAGCCGTTATGGATACCGTTCCTCCATTAAAGCCGCCTATCCCATCTTCAAAGTTGCATTCTTTACCGAACAAGTTCACCAACGTCCGCCCATAAACCGTAGCGTTCAACGGCGAGGCCTGATCCGCCTGGATCACATTCATCCCATGCCGCAACGTGACGGTCTGCCTGGCCGAATCCTCGAACTGCGCGTGCGCATCCGCGATGCCCTGCTCCATCCGGTTCAGGTTGGCGGCGGACAGCGGCGTGCCCTGCTGGATAACCTGGCCGCTCCCGTCGACGACGTGGTCGAGCCAATTCGTTTTCGTGTACGCCATTTCGCTACACCTTCTTCAACGTATATTTGAATGCCACAAGCAGCCCGTTCACGCCGGGCTTCGAGATGCTGTCCGGCTGATCGTCGAACACGGCTCCGGCCGTATCGATCAGTTGGAACTTCGTGATCGTGCCGCTCACCCCGTCCGGCAAATACAGATAAAACGTAATGACGTCGCCGCTGCGCTCGGTTTTGAAGATCGGCGTCGTATGCGTCGCGGACCCGATGACATAACGCCCTTCCTTGATCAACCCCTGCAAGTAATCCTTCAGCTTCGTATGTCCTGCCGCCGTAATGCTCACAACTTCACCCCCGTCCCCGCGTTCGCCTGCCCCGCAAGCCGATAATTTTTCGTTGCCCGCTCCGCCGCGCCAGAAGCCGTCAACACGGTCGCCCCTTCCGCGAACAGCGTTTCGAGCTCTTCTTCCGAGCCCGCCGCAGCCTTGCCCGCGAACCGGTAAGGGCGCTGACTCCGCTCATAGCTTTGCGCGACCGTTAACGCCGGATCGTACAGCCGGCCCCGGGTCGAAGGTTCTGGCCAAGTCCCGCAAAGCGTCCCGCCGGCAAACGGAATGCCGTATACGTACCGCCGGAACTCATATGCCAATTCCAGGCTCCCCGGGTAGACGAACAGCGCCCGGAACGCGGTCCCCAGGTGAGCATGGATCAAATTTTCGATTTGGGTATAAAAGCTTGGATCCGTAATAAAAGCATTCTCAAACGTAAACACGATCGTATGCGCCGCCGCGTCCATCGTGACCGAAACCGGCTTTTGCGTGTAGGCTTCGGCCACGCTTCGGAGCACGGACGCGGAAAAAGGAGCCGAGCCCCGCAGTTTGGCGAGAATACGCCTTCTCCGCGTATCCGCATCGTCGTTTTCCGAAACGGGCAGCCCGACCGTCTCTTCCCAATACCGCAGCCCCCAAGTGGCGGTAACGACGAAAAACTGCTCCAGCGTCCCGTCCAGCGCCTCCCGAAGCCGATCCAACTCCAGGCCCTGCGCGTCCAAAATGGAGGCCATCACCTTCGACTGCTCGTAAAATCCCGGCAAATAGCCGAGCATTTCCTTTCCTCGCTCGCTCGTTATCTCCGTCATGCGAACGTCACCGCGCCTTTGACGGCAACGCGATCCGAAGCGACCGCGACGTTGTCCGCCGCTCCGTTCAGCAGCAAGCCGGAAAAATCGGAAACGCCCGGAACGTCCAGCAGCATCGCGCCGATCCGGACGTATTTGACGGAGGGATCGGAACTGAACGCGATATTCCGCAAATATTCGGTCAGCCGCGCTTCAAAAACGTTCCGAACCTCGACCAAGGAAGCCCCGGCCGCCGGCACGACCGTCGCGGATACGTCGATCGCAACCGGCTCCGCCGACGCAACCGTGACGAAGGCGCCTACGGGCGCCTTGCCTTCGCCAAGCCCCGGCACCGGGCAAATGTGCCGCTGAACCTCCGCAACGAGCGAAGCGGAGGCGGGCGACTTGTCCTCGCCAAGAATGACGACCTTGACCGTCGTCGGCCCGTTCCACAGCGGCAGCGCGATCGCCGCTCCGACGCCGGGCACCTCCAGCGCCCAGTTGATATAGTCCGCTTTGTTGCCGCCGACAGAAGGCGAGCGAACCCTTGCAAAAAACCGCGCCAGCAGCGCCGCGTCGTCCTCGGCATCCAGACCGCCGCCTATCGGCTCGGGATTGGCGACCGAAGCGATGCCGGGAACGGGCGTGACCATAAGCGCGATTTTCCCTGCCGATACGTTGCCCTCGGTTCCCGCTTCGACCGCTTCGATCGCGACCGTCGCCGTTCCGTTTGCATCGAGCATGACCGGGGCCACCGTCGCGTATTCGATCGACGGTGTTCCTGTCACCGGATCGGCGGCGGTCGCGAGCACTTGCCCGGAGGGCACGTTCGTTCCCGGCTCCCCGACGAACGCAACCTCGCCCGAAGCCTTGACCGCGCCCAGCCGGGAAATGCCGTGCTCCTCGCAGCGCAAATCGAGATAGCCTCCGAAAGTCGTCGACGCGAACCCGCGCCTCAGCACCTCCTGCGCCCAACCCGCAGACCTGTACATCTCATATGCCGCAGGAGCAAGAGCATCCCAAATAAAAGAGCCTTCCGACTTGTCGATCTCCGGCGAGATCCGGCCCAGCATCCGGCCGCGAATCGCTTCCTCCGTCTCGCCCTGCAAAAAATCCGGCAAAACGCTCATCCCCCGTTCACCACGCTTCCCTGCAGCAATGCCTTCTCGTCCCGCACGCTTCGCGCCTCGCAGGCGAAGAAGCACTTCTCCCCTTGCCATTCGAACGAAAAATTTCCGACCGCCTCGGTGCGCGGGTCCGTCATGAGCGTTTCCGTCGTGATCCGCAAAATTTCGCTCTCGACGGCGGAACGCGACAGCCCGAGGCCGATCAGCGTTTCGAACTCCTGGCCGTAGTCGCGCGAGTAGACGAGATGGCGGTACCGCTCCGTCTGCAGCGCCTTCCGGCACCATTCCAGCCACGCGTCCGCCCCTTCCGCCTCGGCGATTCGGCCTGTCGGCGTCAGCACGAACTCGCCGGCTTCGTAATCGAAGCGCACGCCGCGCCCGAACCGGACTTCGCTCTCCTCGACCTCGGCTTCCGCCGCAACCGCTTCTTCCTCCGGAAAAAGATTAGCCACCCGCTCCCACCACCTTGCATACGACGACGGCCTGGCTACCGCCCAACACCGGAACCGCCAGCACCCGGTCGCCGGCGCGCAGCCCCGCCTGCCAGTTTACGCGGACTTCCTTCACTTCCGTCTCGTTAAAATCGAATCGGGCCGGCTGCGACGTCGCTGCGCCGGGCAGCGGCGTTCCGTCCGCCTGAACCGGGGACGTCATCGTACCCGTCAGCGAAAATGGCGGGATATGCAGCGTCGCCATCCCGTCCGCCACCATATAGTCGGGAATGGCATGGTTGAACGAGTCGAGCTTCAGCCCGCCTCCCGTAATCGTCCCGAGCTCGGCCGGCAACCCCGACACCGCCTTCGAAGCAAGGCCGGACATACGGGTTTCCAGCGTCGAGACGAGTTTTTGAAACGGATCAGACACACCAATCCCTCCTCACTTTAGCTTCCGTGGACAACTCCAGGTCCATATGCCCCGGCGTCCCCAGCCGATGCTTGACATAGTGGACGATCAGGTTCATTCCGTTCAGCCGCACCTTGTCCCCCGCGCGAATCGTATTGATGTCGGGAGCCGTCACGGAAAAGGTTTCCTGCAAGCCCATCAGCACGTTTTTGGCGGCTTTCTGCGCCTCGGCGACCGTCTCGATCGTCGAGTCCTGGATCACCTTTTGCAGCGTTCCGTACTTCGCCGTTTCGCCCTTGACCACTGCCAGCACCGGCGACAGCTTGTCGTCGCCCTTTTGGCAGCCGAGCACCTTCACCTGCGTGACTGCCCCTTCGAGCGACCGGTTCTGGGATACCGTCTCCGCTTCCGTCAGCTCCCATACGTCCCCGTTGCCGCCGATTTTGACCAGCGACAGCCCGTCCGGCGTCATGCGGGCGCGGTACAGATCCCCGCCTTTTTCCGCCGTCTCCTTCAAA
This sequence comes from Cohnella algarum, assembly GCF_016937515.1. Lineage (NCBI taxonomy): Bacteria > Bacillati > Bacillota > Bacilli > Caryophanales > Paenibacillaceae > Cohnella > Cohnella algarum. The sequence continues at coordinate 2,622,312 of NZ_JAFHKM010000002.1, read as the reverse complement.
TCGCCCTGAATCATCGAAAAAATCGACTGGCTGCGCTTGACGCCCCGGGCGAGCGTAATTTTCGTGTCGGGGACGTCGCCGACGGGAATGTTCCAGTCTTTGGCGTACAGCTTCAAGCGCTGGGAAGCCGTCTGTCCGGCGGGCATGAGCCGCTCGTCCTCGGATTTGGCCAGATAGATGGTCCGGTCATAAACCGTTGCCGTCAATCTTTTGCTTCCGCCTGTGAAGCTTGAACATTCCCACACCATGCCGGGATGCAGCAAATATTTCATGCCCTTCGCGCCATAAGGAATGCCGGAAATCCGAATCGCCTGCCCGGGTGCGATGGCCGGGAAGTCCGGCGTCACCTTGAACTCGATGCGGGCTCGGTATGCGATTTCCTCCAGCGAATCCTCCAGCGTAATCTCCTCGATCAAATCGCGAAGATAGAATTTGTCGCTGAGCACCACTTCGTAGCTCATGGCATCACCAGCTTTTGTCCGGGGAAAATCCGGTTCGGATCGCTCCCGATTTGGGCTTTGTTTTTCTCGTAAATAGCCGACCATTTGGAGCTGCTGCCAAGCTCCCGTTTCGCGATGCCGGACAGCGTATCTCCCGAAACGACCGTATACACTTTGGGTACCGGCTTCGTATCCGGCCGGGCGGCCTTGACCGTCTGGCCCGATACCGCCGCCGCAGCCGCCGCGCCGCGCACCTTCATGTCCCGCCAAGTCCGGAAAGTGACGTCGAACGCGATATCGTCCGGTTCGCCGCCTCGAAACATCGACGTGTGGGCGGCGACGTACACCAGAACGTTGACCCCTGTATCCGTCACCAGCAAGCGGACGGGTTGCCTGCTGTTCATCCAGATCGTCAGCTGGTTCATGGCGGTCCGGGGATCCGGCAGATCCTGGTAGCGGCAGTAGGAGGGATCGTACGTTTTTGGAAAAAAGGAAGAGAAGGCGATTTCTTTCACCTTCTCTTGCTGAGCCGCGTCCACTTCGCCGAGCGACAAAATGTTGAACGTCTCGAATTGCTTGTCGCGCCGGATCGAAATCTCCTCCGGATTTACTGGAAAATGAAACTTCTCCCCGGAAGCGTCGATCAAATAAATGTCCATGGGCGCTCCCCTCTTTCTCTCGACCAACCTGTATATTAAACCCTGTTTTCCAGGGATTGCTGAATGGAGGCGGAAATTCTCGCGCTGACCTGTGCCGCAATGGCGTTATAGTCCAACTCCTGCTCCTTGACCGTCAGCTGCACCGCTCCGGGGGCTACGCTGATGTTGATCGGCGCCGGCTGCGGCGGCATAACGGCCGTTCCGCCGGGCGTCCCGATCGCAGCGGCGTTAGGCAGCCCGCCGGCGAACGAAGCCGTAGGCCGCGGAGCCAGCGTGCCGGGCGGCCCGCTCGGTTTGCTGGCAATAGCATTTTCCAGGTTACGGAAAAGGCTTGTCAGTCTTTCAAAAAAAGAGTTCAGCCACGACTCGCCCCCTTGGACTCCGCCAATCGGGTTCGACCCTGATAAAGGAACGATCCCGGCGCCTGCGCTGCTGTTCGTCACCCCTGCTTGGATTCCGGGTCCGGGGACGCGTCCGCTGCCGTAGCTCATGACGGCGGCGGATAACGCCATCGTTTGCGCGAGTCCGTTGCGTCCCGCGACGGACATCCCGCCTATCCCGCTGTTCATCTGCAACGCGGCGGAGCCGGAATAGGACGCGGCATGACCGTCCTTCGCAGGCGCTTTGGCCGCAGAAGCCGCTGCTTCTTGCGGATCGTTCTTTTCCTTCTTTTTGCCGAATGGCCAAAAGCTCTTGATTTTGTCGATGACCCCGGCCGCTTTTTCGCTAACCCATTCCCCCGCGGCGCTGCCGGCCATCCCCAGCGCAATCGTTCCTACGCCGGGAAAAACAATGGATCCGAGCGCGGATCCGACCACTCCGCCAACCGTTCGGCCGATCGCCTTGTTCCGCTCCTCGCCGGGCTCGGCCCTTGCGATATCCATTGCGCCCAGCACCACGCCCGCGGGTCCGAGCAGCTTCCCCGCTCCTCTGGCCAGATTTTTGCCCGCCGCAAGCATTCGGCCTCCGAAGGTTTTCGGTTTCTTGGCGGCCGAATCGGCCTCGGTTGTGTTTGCCGATTTGGCCGAATCCCCCGATGCGCCGGCCTCATCCGGATTGCCGAACAACCCTTTGGCCCTCTCGGCAATCGAACGGCCGAAGTTTTTGAACCTTTCCCAAGGTCCCTTGGCCTTATTCGCTTTCGCTTCTCCCGCTGTCTCTTCGTTCTGCGTTGTTCCGGCGGCCTTTTGGTTTGCGGACGTTTTGTCCGCAGCCGTCGTATCCGGGGCCGTCCGATCGGCGGCCGTTTTTCCGGCAGCCTTCTTTTTCGCGGCCGTTTTTCCGGCAGCCTTCTGATCTGCGGAAGTTTTATCCGCGGCCGTCGAATCCGGGGCTGTCCGATCGGCGGCCGTATTTCCGGCAGCGTTCTTTTGCGCGGCCGTTCTTCCGGCAGCCCTTTTGCCTGAGCTACGCCCTGCCTTTTTCCCTTTCCTTCCGCCGCCCACGCTCGAATCTCCTTCGCACTTGCACGTACAGACGCACTCGACCTTCTGGGCGACTTTATTGCTATTGGCTTCATTCTGCTTTTCAGGCAGCAAGAGCTTTAAGAAGCCGAGCCCCTTTTTATTCGACAACTTCTCAATCAGCGGGTCTGCCTTCGAGGCCATATTTTCCATTGCGCGATCCTTGAAAGCCTTGCCAAAGTCCTTTCCCAGGCCCTTGATTTGCTTTAACCATCCGGGCTCTTTCGCTTCGCCGCTTGCTTCTTTGCCTTTGTCGCTTCCCGCCTCTTTGTCCTTGGCGCCAGCCGTGCCTCCGTCTCCGCAAATGCATTCGCACGTCGACTTCATGGCCACCGCCAGGTCCAGCTTGGCCTCCACCGACGTCTTCACGGTCGTCTCGACCGTCGATTTTAAGCGCTCGGCCGTTTGCTTGTTCGACTCAAAGCTCGCCTGCAAGCTCACTTCCCAGCTTTTGCTCGTAATCGATTCCAGGTGCTTGCGAATGTTCGCGATCGGCGCGCACAGGCAGTCGCTCAGCGCAATGTCGATACGGACCCGTTTGCGGCCGAGAGCGTCGAGGCGCCGAAAGAGGCGATCCAGCTTTTTATCCGTCCGGTCGAAAAGGTTCAACCCGAGCTTGCCGAGCAGCTCCATGCGCTTTTGCAGCCGTGCCATATATTTGTCCAGCGCGCCGGCCGCGCGAATCGCCCCGGACCATCCGTCCGCCCCGATAACCATATCGATTCCTTGTTCAGCGATCTCCTCCACCTCCCTTCTTTCCGGAGGACGCCGCCCGCTCCGCTTCGAGCTCCAGTTCCATGCTCGCCATCAAAAACAGCTGCTCGCCCCGCGGCAGCTGCCAGAAGGCGCCGGGGCGCAGGTGATGCCTGACCCAGATGGCATGCAGCATGCCCGCCAGCGCCCCGGTGCGGATCAGTTTTTTACGTCTTCAAGCTCCGTATTGAAGCCGGACAGGTCCAGAACGACGTCGCCGAGCGCGGACAGCTCGCCCGCGAGCAGGATTCGCTTGATGACCTCCTCGGCGCTGCTTGCCTGGAACTTCGCCAGCAGCTGCGGATTGCCCCAGCCGGGAGAAGCGGTGCTGGCCGCGATCAGCGACACGTTGAACAGTTCTTCGTCCAGCCGCTCGATCGTCTGGCCCCGCTTCTCCTTCCGTTCCGTGCAGCGCTCGCGAATGCCGAACACCTGCTTGCCGGTCAGCCCTCGCAGCTTGACCGGAATGCCGAGCCGCTCCAGCAGCACCGTCCGTTCCGGAACTTTATCGGCGTCAAGCAGGCGCTGCAGCACCTGCTCCTCCGTCATCTGTTCCAATTCCGTTGCCATCGATTCGTCCTCCTTCTAATATTCATTCGTGCCGTTTAGCCCGCCACGATCGGGTCGAGCAGCTCGTAGCCTTCGAACGTGAAGGCCGTCTCCTCCGTCACTTCCTCGCCCGCCGTCCAGTTGGCCAGCTGAATGCGGTCGGCCACGCAGCCGATCAGCTTGACGCGCTCGAAGCCGTAAGCCTCGGGATCGCTCAGCTTGTTGATGATCTCGAATTTCGCGAAACCGCGGCGGATCATGTCGCTCGTCACCTTGAAGCCGCTCATCGTGCCGGTGCCTTTTTTCGCGCCGAGCTTGTGCACGGTCCATTCCGAACCGGACAGCTTCAGTTCGCGCTTTTCCACTTCGACCGCGGCTTCCAGATGATTGATGTTCGTTTGCCACACCCCGTCAACGAAAACTTGCCCGTACGTGCCGAGAATGGCTCTGGTCGGATCCATCATGTTCCGTTATCCCCCTTATTGCACGATGAACGTGCCGAAAATTTGTTCCACCACGTCGGTGAGCTTCGCTTCCCATTTGAGGAATACCTGGTCGGGCTCGGCCGCGAAGGAGGTATCGACGTAGACGTCGTAGCCGGTCGCTTCGATGACGCCCGCCTGGGCCAGCGTCTGCAAATATTGCTTGCACGCGCCGATCAGCGCAAGCCGGCCTTCCTCGGTGTTGTTCACTTTGCCGATATAGTTGTCCTCCGCCGTGCGCTGGAGGTCGGCATTGATCGTGTCGATGACGCGGATCGTGCGGATTTTTTTCCAGGCGTTTCTTTGGCCTTCGCCCGGCGAGACGAGCGTGTTGATGCCGCGCAGCGCCTTCACCTGACGGCCGTCGTGAACGTGGAGAAACACGCCGCCGCGCACCGCCTGCTCCTGCTCGGAGCGGGTCCAGCGCCGGGTCACGTCCTCGAACGGAGCCGGAGCGTACGTCGTCGATTGGCTAAGCGACTGGCCCGCGATCAGGCCGGCGACATAGGCGGCCGTCTGGGCGGAGCTGTACTCGACGCCGGCCAGCTTCACGCCGGCGCCGACGTTGACGACGCCTTCGCTGCTCATGGCGGCGCTGCGGGCGACGGCCTTGCCGACGGCGTCGGCCGCCTTGTCGTCGGCGATTCCGCCGCCGACCACAAGAATGGCGCCCGCGCCTTCCTCGCGGATGCGGGCGATCCATGCCGCCGCGCTGGCGAGCAGCGCCGCGTCGGACACGCCGTCCAGCGCCACGGCGTTGAACGATTGCGTCTCGAAAGCCGCGAACGCTTCGATATAGTCGCCGTTGGCGATGCCGGAAAGGCCCGAATTGCCCCCGGCCAGCGCGGCCCCCGATACGGCGGCAAGCGTGCTGTTTCCGTCGTCGACCTTCGACGCGACGATCCACTTGTTGGCGGCGTCGCCGTTAATCGCCTCGACGGCGGCATCCGCCGAGCCGTCCGCGAACGTGAACGTGCGGAGAAGCTTCGTTTCCTCGTACAGCTTCAAGTCCTTGAGCGCGGAATCGACCGCGTTCGCCTGCACCGTCACCCGGAACTTGTTGCCGCGCTCGCCGCTGTACTTCGCTTCGAGCTTCAGCACGTCGGCCGGCGTCGTCGCGTTGTCCGAGAGCGTGATCGACGCTTTCGCGTCGGTGCCGTCGGTCAGCCGGTACGCCAGCAGCTTGCTCGCGCCGCCCAGCAAGCCGAACCGGAGCGTCGCATACGCCGTCGCCCCGCCGGAATCGTCGGCCGAAAACGCCTCGATCGCTTCATTTTCGCTGCCCAGCTCGACGATTTGACGCACCGGTCCCCAATGGGCTTTTACCGGGAAAATGACCGTTCCCCTCGCACCTTGTCCGATCGCCGCCGTCGCCGCCGAGCGAAATGCCATATAAAAGCCGGGCAATACCGGCAAATCCGTCGCGCTCCAATTGCCTCCTGCCATTTCACTTCACCTTCCTGTCCAAAAATTGGTTGATATAACGCTTCGCTTCCGCTACCGACAGCCGTTCCTTGCCGACGCCGTGCAAGGCGCCCGCGAGCACCTCGCCGGGGACGCCGAACAGGCCGGCCGAGCTTTCCGCAAGCTCCTCGCGGCCGTATTGGGCGGCCGGAGCCGCCGATTTCTTCTCTGCCACAGGACTCACCTCATGATCCGATTTCATTGAAAAAAACTTCCCTCATCAGCGGAGCGTCCTCTGCGAATGACTCCCGCTTCACGCGCCGCGACAGCGCGACCGTCAATTGCCCTTCCGCGATCGGGTCCGCGCCGAAGTCGATCCCGCTCTCCTCGACAGCCAGCCAGCGCCGGTCCGCCGCGGACAAAACGACTTTGCCGTCCAGCTTCAGACTCGAAGCCAAAAGCGCCGCCGCTTCCCGCTCCTCGTTATCGGTCCGCCCCGCCACGTGGCCGACCAGCCTTTTGCGAACGACGAGCGCCGCCGCGTTGCCCGGCCCCGTTTCCATGCCGCCGAGCCGCCAAAGCACGGCGGGGCGCAAATAGGAAGGCGGCCACTCGTTCAGGCAAACTTGCCAGGAGCCTCCCAGCAAAGCCCTCGTCCAAGCGGCGATCGCTTCCAGCCACGGATCGTCCGGGACGGTTTCGGCCAGCGCCGCGGGCTGCACGGCGTCGACGGCGAACCGCAAAATCCGCGACAGCGTCTGCCGCTCGCCGTCCACGCGATCGCGGCCGATCGTGCCGATGTACCGGCAGAAGAAGGCGTCCCCCGTATCCGGGTCCGTCATCGTCCGCTCGTCCAGCGACCGGATGACGGATTCCGCCAACCGGTCGACGGCATCGAAGCCCGCCGCTTTCGCTTCGTGCAGCCACACTTCGTAGCGCTTGCGGAACCCGGGAAACCCGCTTCCGCTGCCGGTTTCCCACCCTTGCTGAAGGACCAGATAAGGCTTGTCCGCCGACGCGTAATCGTCATGGGGCTCCAGCACCCGCCCGCCGAGCGCGGGAATGTCAGCGGAGAGCCGCTGACGGATGGTGTTTCTCATGACAAACCGCCACATCCTTTGCCGCCAATTTGCTTACCCTCCCAAGATCCGATTTCGGAACAGGAACGTATGTTCCTGCCCCTCATCTATAAGTGGCATTCGTACGACATCATCCGACGAGGAACATGCCGCCGACGTTCGCCGAAATTTTCCGCTGCGCCCGCAGCACGTAGGTGGAGACGCTGGACTTGCTGATGCGGAGCAGGCCGGCGATTTCCGCATTGGAGTAGCACTGGGCGTGGGCGAGCACGTAGCAGTCTCGTTCCCGTTCGGTGAGTCCCGCCATGGCGGCTTCGATCCGGCTCTGCCGCTCGCTCCCGCCCGCCTCGTCGGCTGCTGTCCGGGAATCGGCCGCGGCCGCGGCGGGCAGCCGGGCCGGATCCGTCAATATTTCGCGCTGAACGCCCGACCGCCGCTCGATTCCCCGCCGGTTGCCCGGCCTTCTCCCGGTTTCCAGCCATTCGATGACATAATTGCAGCTTGCGATCATCTCGATCACGAGCTTGCGCTGCCGTTCCAGTTCGAGCAGCTCGTCCATTTGCTCGATCGTCCGAACCGGCTCCAGGGCCGCGATCCCCCTCGTGAGCCGGTCGGCCGCCAGCAGCAGCCCTCTTCTCGTCTCCCGGTACGTTTCGGCCGTCGCCTTCCCCAAATCCGCCTTGTTTCCCCTTACGGTCGCTTCCTTTTCCATGCTTTTACCCTCGCTCTCTTCTGCTTTTTTGGTTTTTGCCAATTTGGCAAACATACGATATGCGAAAACTGCGAAAAACAACAAAGTCGGCCGCCCCCATGCGAATCTCCGAAAGGGAACGTGTGTTCGATTATATTTTGCCAAAACGGTAAATGTCAATCCTTTTGGACAAATTTAGATTCTTTATTTTGCCGAATCGGAAAATATGGTATACTGGAACTACCTTATCTCGAAAGAAGGAAGATGGTCATGACGCTGGGCAGGCGGCTTCGCGAACGAAGAGACAGCTTGGGCAAAACGCAACTGGACGCGGCCAGAGACCTCGGCATCAGCAACGTGCAGCTTTCCCGTTACGAATCCGACGACCGCAAGCCGGAGCCGGAAATGCTCCTCAGGTTCGCGGAATATTATCATACGACGGCCGATTATTTGCTGGGCCGAACCGACGAATGGCAGCCGAACTCCTCGGAAGCGTTCGAGCAATTCATCCGGAACCCGGAGCACGGCATTTTTTTCAAGGACTACCTGGAAGCGCCGGAGGAGCGGAAAGCGGAGATGCGCAGATTCTGGGAGTTCATTCGGGAGAAAGAGAAAGGCCGCAAACCTGGAGATCGGCAAGGGGAATGACGGAACCCGATCTGACGTACCGCGATTAACGCCCGCATGGGCTTTTATTTATCGCTCTTTACCGAACATACATTCCCACTGGGGCGAGGTGCATTTTATTTATGCTGCGATACTACCAGCCGACTCCGTTCGAAGAATGGATTGAAAATTTGTGGCGAAAAGCCGGCATCGCGACGCCCGAGCAGCTGACAATCGACGAGGTGGCGGCCCGGCTCAACGTTTGGGTTCACTATTTGAACGTTTCGAGCCGGGCGCTCGAATGGACGGGCATGCGCTCCATCCTGATCGACAAGCGGCTGAGCCGGGCCGAGCAGTGGGGGGACTTTCTTCACGAGCTGTGCCATATTTTGCGGCATGCGGGCAATCAGACGTTGATGCCCCGTTCTTTTCTGGAGCATCAGGAGGCCGAAGCGAACCGGTTCGCGCTGTATGCGTCCATGCCTTATTACATGTTGAAAAAGATCCGCCTGCCCGAACGGCGAAGCGAAGCGATCGCTCACATCGCCTCCAGGTTCGGCGTGACCTTCTCGCTTGCGAGCCGGCGTCTGGACCAAATTCAACGCCGCACGTTCGAAGCGATTTTGTGGGCGGAATTCGGACGGCTGGAGCTCGAGCGCCAACAGCGGCTTCGCTGCTCCGGCCAGCGGCCGTGAGAACGAAGCCGGCATGAGCGTCGGCGCGATCCCCCGGCGAAATAACGGCCGCCCGACACCGTCAAACAGTGCCGGGCGGCCGTTCGAGCCGTTCCGTTCAATATGCCGAGACGCCGATCTTGTCGATGATGGCCTGAATGAAAGCCGGCTCGTCCTGCGGCCCGCGCGACGTGATGAGATTCCCGTCCACCGCGACTTCCCGGTCGACGAACGTTCCGCCCGCCTCCTCGATCTCGCCGCGAATGCCGGCATAGCCCGTCAGCGTCTTGCCGCCGAGCAGGCCCGCCCTGGCCAGCACTTGCGGGCCGTGGCAGATCGCGGCGATCGGGATGCCCTTGCCGTTCGCCCGTTTGACGAAGTCGACGATCGCTTCGTCTTCGCGGAGCGCCGCGGGGGACTTGCCGCCCGGGATGATAACGGCTTCGTAATCTTCCGGGTTCGCTTCCTTGGCCGTCAGGTGGGAACGGTAGGAAATCGTGCCCTTCTTCCCGCGCAGCTCCTGATTTTTGGCAAGGCCGATAATAACGGGGTCGTTGCCGTTTTCGACGATCGCGTCGTAAGGATTTTTCATCTCGGAATCCTCGTAGCCGTCTGCAAGCAGGAAGGCGACTTTACGGACGCTTTGTTTCATGGCGGTCACATCCTTTTGCCGTTTACGGTTAGATTACCCAACCGGCCGGCATCCGAACCCCGTCGCCTCCGCCCATGCGCTTTCCTTAGTGAATCAATTCCGGCTTCGTCTTGAACTTCTGCATCGTCAGGTCAAGCGTGCCGCTTTGGCCCCGCAGCTCCAGTACCCGATCGCCGATTTGCGAGGTGAACGCGCGGTTTTCCTCGATTTGGTCGAGCACGCGCCGCATCCGGTTCATCATCGCTTCCAGTTCGTCGTATTGACGCCGGCGGGCGTCCTTCATGGCGGAAGCGTTCGCCTGCAGTTCCTCGACTTCGTCCGTGAATCCCCGCGCCTTCTGGTACATCGATTCGATTTCCGACGCCGTGCGCTTCACCTTCTCGGGAATTCGCGACAGTTCCTCATTCAAGTATTCGAACGTTTGGCGGAAATGAGCCGAGCTTTCGCGGCCGCTGACGACGGCAGCCCCCATTCGGAGCATCAGCTCGCGAATGTTTTGCGTGGACAGCTGCGTTTCCCCGGACAGCTTCTTGACTTCCTGCGCGACAACCGCGAAGCCCTGGCCGTATTGCCCCGCCCGCGCGGCTTCGATGCCCGCGTTCAGCGCGAGCAGCCCGATCTGTTTGGAGATGTCGTCGATCGTAGCGATCACCGATTCGCTCCGGCCCGAAGACGCCGAAATCTCGCTCATCGCTTCCGACAGGCGCCGCATCGCTTCGCCGGCTTCGGCGAGCCCCGCCTCCATCGTGCCGATGTTCGCTGCCATTTCGTTCATCTGCTCCCGGGTCGAGCGCATATCCTGCGAAATGCCGTTCATGATCGCAATAGACTGTTCGAACGCGGCCAGCGCTTCCCGGTCCGTCTCCATTTCCGACTTCATCCGCGCCTGCATCTGTTGAAAATAATCGTACGCCTGCCTTACGGATTCGTCCTGCAGATTGGAGTTGTCGTTCAGCTGCCGGCTCAGCTTCATCATCTGCTCGGAGCTGGAATGGACGAATCCGGTCTGCCCTTTCACCTGATCGACAAGCTGGCCGATTTTGTCCAACAAATAGTTAAACGAACGGTTCAGTTCCTCCGTATCGTCTCCCGGCTCGATTTCCAGCTTGCGCGTGAGATCGATTTTTTCCGAGGCGATTTCGTTCATTGCCCGCACCGTGTCGAGCAGCGACGTCCTTGCTCCGTGCTCGGAAATGTTCAGGCCGATCAGCTCGTCCTCCCGGCCAACGCGAAGCCGGATCGTTTTCTTCAGCAGCCAGTAGACGACAAACCCGAGGACGAACGCCCAAACGAACACGACGCCGGCCCCAAGCGCCTGAACGCCGATCTGTTCCCAGCGCGATCCGGCCGCGAGCTTGTCCGCTTCGCCGAAAATCCCGACGGCCAGCGTTCCCCACGCCCCGCAAACGCCGTGAACCCCGATCGCGCCGACCGCATCGTCCACCTTCAGCACGTGATCGATAAAACGGATCGCCGCGACGACGAGCAGCCCGCCGATCGCGCCGGCAAGCAGCGAATGAAGCGGGGTAAACACGTTGCAGCCCGCCGTGACCGATACCAGGCCGCCGAGAATGCCGTTCAGCATATCCTCCGCACGCGGACGCCGGTCGACGATCCAGCTTGCCGCCATCGCCAGGAAGCCCCCGGCCGCTCCGCCCAGCGCCGTGTTCAGCGTAATGAGCGCAATATCGGGGCTGGCGAGCGTCGTCGAGCCGGCGTTGAAGCCGAACCACCCGAACCACAGCAAAAACACCCCAAGCGCCGCCAACACCAAATTCGAGGCCGAGAAGCGGTTGCTCTTCCCGTTCGGCTCGTACTTGCCGATCCGGGGACCGATCGCGATCGCCGCGGCCAACGCCACCCAGCCGCCGACCGAATGGACGACCGTTGAGCCGGCAAAATCCATAAAGCCAAGCTCGTCCAGCCATCCCTGCTGGTCCGGATTCAGCACGTCGCCCCAAACCCAGTGGCCGACGACCGGATAGATGACCACGGTCACGACCGCCGTTCCCACTAAATAGGCGAACAGCCGGGCCCGTTCGGCGATCGCTCCCGAAACGATGGTGGCCGCCGTGCCGGCGAAGACGATTTGAAAGAACATCATCGCCCAGTTCCACGGATCGCCGTCCCATCCCGATAAAAAGAATCCGCTCGAGCCGAACCAGCCGCCGACCGTATCGCCGAACATGATGGGAAAGCCGACCAGCGAAAAAAGCAAAACGGCGACCATGATGTCGGCTACGTTTTTCATCGCGACGCTGATGGAGTGCTTGGCCCTCGTGAGCCCGGCTTCGACCAACGTGAACCCCGCCTGCATGGAAAACACGAGAATGCCCGCGAAAATCAGCCAGACAAAGTCCAGCGTTTGCTGCAAGGATGAGAGGGAATTATCCATAAAGCGTTGAGATCCTCCTTATTTCCTAATCATATGTAACATCCATGTAATAATATGTCGAATTTTGCAGTATTTCGATCCTTTCATTTGTCGCAAAAACTCGGAACCCATCAAAATTATGTCATAGAAAGTACCATCTGTAAACGAAGAACTCCCGCTTTGTTCATGAAATTTTCATGAAGAGGGGAGATCGACGCAAAATAAAAAGCCGAAGAGGCGATTGCTCGCTTCATTCGGCTTTGCCCTCTAAGCCCAGACATGGCGTTTAGGTATTAAGGGCTATTCGGTTATTGCTTGAATACGACCGCTTCGTAGGGAGCCAAGACACCTTCGCCGCGCTTATCCGCATTGGTTAGGACAAGCTGCGCCCCGGCAGGCTCTGCGACGGCCACCGCACGGTCCGTAAAATTGCACAGCACCGTCCAGCGTTCTTCGCCGAGCGTCCGGACATAGCCGCCGATCTCCGGGCTGTCTTCGTGGATCTCTTCGAACGCGCCGTACACCAGCGCCTTGTTCCCGCGGCGAAGCGCAATAAGCTTGCGGTAGAAATGAAGCACGGACGATTCGTCCTTTATCTCCCGCTCCACATTGATCTCCGCATAGTTCGGATTAAGCTTCAGCCACGGAGTGCCCGAGGTGAAGCCGGCCGCATGCCCGCCGTTCCATTGCATCGGCGTCCGTCCGTGGTCCCGGCTGCGGTTGGCGAGAAAATGCATCACCTTGGCCGCGGTTTCCGCCGTCGCCTCCGGATCCTGCTCGACCTGAACGCGGTACAGATTGACGCTCTCGATGTCCCGGTACTCGTCGATTGAATCGAAGCTTCCGTTCGTCATGCCGATTTCCTGGCCCTGGAAGATGAACGGCGTGCCGCGCATCAGAAAATAGTAAGCGGCGAGCGCCTTCGCCGACCGGCTCCGATACGCACCGTCGTTGCCGAATTTGGACACCGAGCGGGGCGAATCGTGGTTTTCGAGAAACAGGCCGAGCCAGCCGCTTTTGTTGGACTCGTACTGCCATTTGGCCAGCGCCGCCTTGAACTCCTTCACCTCGAACGACCGCAGCACGCCCTTGCGGCCGGGCTCCAGGTCAAGCTCGATATGGTCGAACTGGAACAGCATCGAAAACACGCCGTCTTTTTCGTCGACATAGCGGGGAATCTCTTCGATCGGCACGCCCGGAGCTTCGGCGACCGTGACGACGCCGCGGGGCGCCAGCACCCGTTCCTTCATCTCGCCGAGAAAATCGAGAATGCCCGGCTGATTGAGACTGGCGCAATTGACCGTCACGTACGGCCGCCCGTCGGGGCTTTCCAACTGCGGATAAGCCTGGTTCTTTTTGATGAACGTAACGGCGTCGACCCGGAACCCCGCGATCCCTTTGTCCATCCACCATTCCATCATCCGGTAGATCGCCTCGCGGACATCCGGGTTCTCCCAGTTCAAATCCGGCTGCCGCCGGGAAAAGCAGTGTAGAAAGTATTCGTCCGTCGTTTCGTCGTATTCCCATGCCGAGCCGCTGAAGCCGCATTCCCAGTTGGTCGGCTCCTTGCCGTCCTTCCCCGGCTTCCAGATGTACCAGTCGCGCTTCGGATTGTCCTTGGAGCAACGCGACTCGACGAACCAGGCATGCTCGTCCGACGTATGATTGGCAACCAAATCCATCAGGATGCGGATGCCCCGACGCTTCGCTTGCGCCAGCAGCTCGTCCATGTCCTTCATCGTGCCGAATTCGGCGAGAATGGCGTGAAAATCGCGAATATCGTACCCGTTGTCGTCGTTCGGCGAATCGTAGACCGGGCAAATCCACAGCAGGTCGATGCCGAGAAATTGCAAATAATCGAGGCGGTCGATGATGCCGCGAATATCGCCGACTCCGTCGCCGTTCGAATCCTGAAAGCTGCGCGGATAAATTTGATAGGCCACGCTTTCCTTCCACCATGGTCCGGCCGCCTCGTCGGCCGAACGATCTTGCCGCAATGTATCGTTATCGCTCATAAGGTCGTTTCCTCCGTTCCGTTCGACTCGTTCCCGATCGGGTAACAATCGCCGAGCGCCCAGCTCTCCAGCTCGCGAATGACCATGCCGCCATCGGCGAAAAAGCGAATGCCGACCGACCCCTCGCCGGGATAAATCCGGGCCGTCATCGCGACCTCGCCGTCTTCCGTGAACACTTCGACGGAAGACCGGTCGACGAACACGCGCAGCGCCAGCTTGCCCTCGCGCAGAGCGACCGGCGCTTGCCGCTCGCCGCCCGGGCCTTGGCCGGACGCGTTCCGGTCCAGCTCCAGAACGCCTTCCTTGCCGTCGTATGTCAGGACGGTCCGCTCGCCGTCCGCTTCGCCGCAGCGGAGCATAAGGCCGAACCGGCTTGCCGGACGTCCCTGCAGCACGACGGCCAACTCGAGACTGTCGCCTTCCACGCCCGGCAGGTTGACCTCCTCGCCGCCCCGCACTTCGACGTTTTCGTAGCGGATGCCCTCTCCCCTGAGCGCCTCCAGCTCCCGTGCCGGAAATACGAGCAGCCGGTCCTCCCTCAGCTCCAGACGCCGCGGCAGCGTCATAGCGCCGGCCCAGCCATGCCGCCGCTCCGGCATCAGGCTTTCCCACATGTTCATCCACGCGATCATTACCCGCCGGCCGTGCGCGTCGACCGTCGTTTGCGGCGCGTAAAAATCAAAGCCGTAGTCCAGCAGGCGGAACGGGCCGTGGGACATCATGCCAGTCTCCGGATCGAGCTTGCCGAGCACGTACCCCGATTGGTCCTTGTTGCGGTACAAGTAGCCCTCGGGTTTCATTCCCTGCGGGGACAAGACGAGCACGTCCTTGCCGTCTAATTGAAACACGTCCGGACACTCCCACATATAACCCGGATTGCGCCCGCCCTTGGCCATGACGTTGACGAATTCCCACTGTTTGAGATCGGCCGAACGGTACAGCAGCGCCTGGCCGATTTCGTTTTTGCTGCGGGACGCGATGACGCAATAGTAAAGATCCCCCTGTTTCCAAACCTTCGGATCGCGGAAATGGAATGGGTGGATGTCCCCTTCGGGCGTCGCGCCGATGACCGGATTTTCCGGCAGCTTGACGAAGCGGACGCCATCTTCGCTGACAGCGAGGCACTGCGTCTGAAGCAGGTCGGCCGCCTGATCCGGACCGGTCCAAACATTGCCGGTGTACATCAGGTACAGCTTGCCATCGGCTTCGATCGCGCTGCCCGAGAAGCAGCCGTCGCGATCGTACTCCTGGTCCGGCGCAAGCGCGATCGGAAGATGCCTCCAATGAACGAGGTCGGGACTGATCATATGCCCCCAATACATCGGGCCCCATTCGGGCTTGAACGGACAATGCTGGAAAAACACGTGGTATTTGCCGCGAAAATGAATAAAGCCGTTCGGATCGTTCATCCAGCCCGCCTGGGGCGACAAATGGTAACGCGGCTTCCATCCGCTGCGCGCGACCGCATCGCGGACGGAGGAAATGTGCCGATTCGCTTCCGCGATAAGGTCGGGTATTTCATTCATTATTTAACGGCTCCTTCAACAACGCCATCGATAATCTGCTTTTGCATGGCAAAATAAAATACGATAACGGGAATGATCGACAGCACGAGCGCGGCCATCGCCACCCCGTAATTCGAGGTGTATTTTCCGAAAAAATAAAACGTCGACAGCGGCAGCGTCCGGTCTTCCGGCTTAATCAGCGCGAGCGAAGGAAGCAAAAAGTCGTTCCAGATCCAGAGCACGTTCAAAATGGCCAGCGTAGTGGAAATCGGCTTTAAGATCGGAAAGACGATTCCCCCAAATACCCGGACTTTGCCCGCTCCGTCGATCAGCGCGGCTTCTTCCAGCTCCTTGGGCACGTTTTTCACGAACCCGTGATACATAAAGGTCGCCATGCTCATGCCGAAGCCGAGATAGAAATAGATCAGCGCCCACTTGCTGTTGAGCAGATGCAGATTGCCGTACAGGGTGACGAACGGAATCATCAGCGCCTGAAACGGAATGATCATCGACGCGACGAGCGCCATCAATAGATAGTTGTTGATTTTCCATTTCCAACGAACCAACATGTAGGCAAGCGATGCGGAAAAAACGGTGATCAGGGCGACCCCCAAAATCGTAACCGTCAGCGAGTTGAGCACCGCATAGGAAAAGTCCATCGTCCGGAACGCTTCCGAATAATTGCTCCACAACCATTCGTCCGGCAGCGCCAGCGGATTGCGGATGATGTCCGTTCGCGCCTTGAAGGAGTTGAGCAGCACGAGCAGCAGCGGGAACACAAAGAGAACGAGCAAAACGACGTTGAATACGAACGCGGCCGATTTCCCGACGCTTCGCGACTTCATGCCTCCACCTCCGCTTTTTTCATGGCGCTGACCTGCAGAATCGCAATAATGGCGACGATGGCGAACAAAATAAACGCTTTCGCCTGGCCGGGCCCCAGATTTTGATTGACGAACGCTTCATTGTAGACGTGCATGGCGATCAGCTCCGTCGAACGGAACGGGTCGCCCTTCGTCAGGGACAGATTCGTATCGTACACCATGAAGCTCTTCTGCAGCGTCAGAAACAGGCTGATCGTAAAGGACGGGATCATGAGCGGAATTTTGATGCTGAACAGCTGTCTGAGCCAGGACGCTCCGTCCAGCCCCGCGGCCTCGGTCAAGGAGCCGGAAATGCCGATCAGGCCGGCGACGTAGATGAGCATCATGTACCCGGCGTTCTGCCATACGCCGACGACAATAAGCGCCCACAGCGCCTTGTCCGGGTCCCCAAGCCAGGAGCTCGAAAACAGCCCCCAGCCGAACTCGCTTCCGAAATAAACGAGGACCCGCGAAAAAATGAACTGCCACACGAAGCCCAAAATAATGCCGCCGATCAAATTGGGCGTAAAAAATCCGGCGCGAAAAAAGTTCTGCCCCTTGAAGCCGCTCGTGACGAGCAGCGCCAGCACGAAGGCGAGAACGTTCGTCAAAATCAGATTGACGACGACGTATTTCAGCGTCAGCCACATCGAGGTCCAGAATGCCGGATCCCGAACGGCATCGGCGTAATTGACGAAACCGAGATAAGAAGAATTCGACGCGCTTCCGTTCCAGTCGGTGAAAGTCATGTAAATCCCGATTAGAAACGGCAGGACGATCACCGTGCAAAAAGCAAAAAGCGGGATAAAACCGAATATCCCGAACACCTTCAACTTTCCGAAAAACGTCTTTTCCTGATACATGGGTACCTCCGCAAAGTCGTTAAAGCCGGAGCGGGTCCGGACAGCCTTTACAGGCTGTCCGCCCCGCTCGCGGCTTTCGCTGCTTGTCCGCTTAGCCCAGCGACTTCCAGTAATCGCCGAATTCCTTGACCAATCCCGCGCGATCGATGTTGTTGCTCAAATACTTCTGCAAAGAGGCCGCCATCGACGGGAAAGCTTCGGGCGGATAGTAGTTGTTCATCCACGCGAGCGTGTTGCCCGCTTCCATATAGCCCATCATCGAGGTCGAAACCGGATCTTGCGGCTTGACGGCAAAATTGCCGTAGGCCGGAACGAAATTAAACTTGTTGACATAGTAGTCCTGGCCTTTCTCGCTCGATACCATCCAGTTCAGGAAATCCTTCGCCGCCTGCTGCTGCTCGGGAGTGGACTGTTCCTTGTCAATCGCCCAATATTCCGGAACGCCGACCGAGATGGAGCTGTTGCCGGGATCGGAAGCGTCATTGCTAATCGGCAGCGGAAGGAAGCCGTACTCGCCGTCCGGGTCGATCTCCTTGATTTGCGTATATGCCCAGTTGCCCATGAACCACGTGCCGACTTCGCCGTCGGCCAGCAGCATCGGACCGTCGTCGTAGAGCGCCGCCAGCGGCGCGTCTTTGGAAATGTTGTATTCCTTCAGCAGGTCGAACGTGTCCAGCCAGCCGTTGAACGCTTCGTCCGCGTTTAGATCCGCGGCGCCGCTTTTCAAGTCTTCGATATATTGCAACCGGCCTTCGTGCGTGTCCGATTCGTTAGCCATATACACGCTGGTGAGATGCGCGCCGAGCGACCAGTCCACCGGAGAAATTTCGACCGCCTTGGCGCCCGTCGCCTCGATCTTGTCGAACAAAGCTTTGAGGTCGTCGCGGGTTTTGATCGTGGCGGGATCGAAGCTTCCGCCGACGGCCTGATCGAGAACGGACTTGTTGTACAGCAGCCCGAACGCTTCGACGGACATCGGCATGCCGTAGACCTTCCCGTCGACCGTTACGTAATCGAGCGTGCCTTCGTTCGCGTTCTGCACCCATTCCTGATCGGACAGGTCCGCCAGCTTGCTTTGCATTTCGCCGAATTCGGACAAGAAGTGCATGATCGTCGGCGCGTTACCGGCCGCATACAGCGTCGTTATCCGCTCGTAGCCGTTTTGCCCGGCCGTCGAAACGACCGTTACGTTGGCCCCGTCCTGGGATTCGTTGTATTCCTTCACCATCTCTTCGAATTGCTGCGCGATTTCCTGCTTGCCGACGAGAACGGTAATTTCGACTTTCGAACCGGCTTCTTCCCCGCCGTCGGAACCTCCCCCGCAAGCCGCGAGAACGGAGACCATAAAAGCCAGAATCAGAAGGATGGACAAACTTTTCTTCATTGCTGCAGTACCTCCACAATTTGTCATATTTTTCTCGTTTTCATCATGATGAGATAAGCTCATTATACTCACATCAAAATTTATGTCAAACGTTTACACATCATTTTTACGCATAAAATATCATGTTATACGGACGATTTGTTGATATTTATATCACTTTTGTGATAACGTTTTTATATTGTTATAATAGGAAAATAGGCTTCCGTAGCGAGGCCGCCAGCTTGCAATGACGAACGGCGCGAACAGTCTAATCCAGAGGATTGATGAAATGTCAGGCATAAAAGAAGTCGCAAAAAAAGCGGGCGTCTCCGTCGCCACCGTATCCCGGGTCATCAACAACCGCGGCTACATCAGCAAGGAAACCCGCCGGAAAGTCGAAACCGCCATGCGGGACTTGGACTACCGCCCCAACCAGATCGCCCGGGCGCTGCTGAAAAACCAGACGTTTTTCGTCGGAATCATCGTCCCGGATTCGAATCATCCTTTTTTCTCGGAGTTGGTCAAATTCGTCGAAATCAGCGCCAACGAGCTGAATTATAAAGTGCTCGTGTGCAACTCGCTCGACGATCCGAAGAAGGAAGAGGAATATATCAGCATGCTCCGGGAGAATCAGGTCGACGGCATTATTATGTGCAGCCATACGCTCGATACGGAGAAATACAAGAAACTTTCGCTGCCGATCGTGTCGTTCGACCGGGTCATTTCGCGGAGCATTCCGTGCGTCGGATCGGACAATTTCCGCGGCGGGGAGCTCGCCACCGAGCACTTGATTTCCAAAGGCTGCAAAAGGCTGCTCCACATTTCGGGCCCGCTCGAGTTAGACATGCTGTCCAACCGGCGCGGGGACGCCTTTATTTTAACTTGCATGAAGCATGACGTGGAATATCATTTTATCGAGGGCGCCCGCAACAAGCTGACGTTCGAGTATTTCATGGACTTCATTACCCGCGAGCTTTCCTCGATCGAGCTGTCCCGCTACGACGGCATTTTTTGCAGCAACGACATCGTCGCCTACGCGCTGTATATCTACGCCAAGCAGCAGGGATTGCGCGTGCCGGAACAGCTCAAAATCGTCGGCTACGACTATCACAGCTTCACCCGCATGCTGCAGGAACCGAAGCTGACGACGATCAAGCAGCCGACGGACCGGATCGGGCGCATGCTGTTGACGACGCTCGTGCGAATGATCGAGAAGGGCGACGACGCGCTGATCAACAACACACTGGTCGATGTCGAACTGATCGTCGGCGACACGACATGACGAGCGTTTCGCGGGGCACTCCGCTGCGGCCGGGCTATTCCGGCAGGGATACCGTCTCGCTCGCCAATTCCGCGAGCGGATGCCGTCCGCCCGGCCAGTCATAGCGGAAAAACGACTGCACGCGCCGCTCGTCCACCTCGCCCAGCTCGGCCGGCTGCCAGCGCGGATTGCGATCCTTGTCGATGAGAACGGCGCGAATCCCTTCGTACAAATCGTCGTGCGCGACGAAATTCATGCTCATGTCCATTTCCATCCTGAGGCAATCGGCCAGCGATTTCCCCTGCCCGATTGAAACTGGCGAAGCGTCACTTTAAGGGAGGTCGGCGGCTTCCGGCGCAGCGCGGTTAACGTTTCCCAAGCCCACTCGTCCCCTTCCCCGGCCGCGCGTTCCAGAGACGCCAGGATGTCCTCGATCGTCGCGCGGGCAAAGTGGTCGTCGATCCGCTCGCGCAGGGCGGCCAAGCGGGACGGCCGCGTCGGCTTGTCCTGCATTTGGGCGAGCAGCTCGGACAACTGCCGCGAGGTAAAGCCTCCTTCGCCGAGGCTTTGCAGATTTGCCTTCGCTTCGTCCCACCGCCCGCTGCTCGTATAAACCTCCGCCGCCCCCAAGTACAGCAGATCCTCCCCCGTTATGACGGAGGAGGTCAGCGCCAAATAAAGGCCGATTCTGCCCGGCATGCGGTTCAAGAAGTAGCTCGAGCCGACATCGGGAAAGAAGCCGATATTCAATTCCGGCATCGCCCATTTCGTCCGTTCCGTCACGATTCGGTGGCTGGCGGCGGAGCCGATGCCCGCTCCGCCGCCCATAACGACTCCGTCCATCCAGACGAGCACCGGGACCGGATAGCGATATACGATGTAATCCAGGCGGTAACCCCACCCGAACAAACGCGCGGCCAGTTCCGTTATCCCGCTATTCCGCGCTTCGTACAACCGGGCCATATCCCCGCCGGCACAAAAGCCCCGCTCTCCTTCGCCGGAAATGACGACCAGCCGCAAATCCGGCTCGGTCTTCCAACGTTCCAGCTGCAGCGCGATTTTTTCCGCCATCTCGGCCGTAATCGCATTGATGACGCGGGGGCGGTTCAAACGAATCCAGCCGATACGGCCGGCGAATTGGAACGACACTTCCGAAGACTCCATGCTCTCTTCCCCTCCGAACCGGCTTGCTTCCCGCCGCTTCCTTTGCGCGTTCCGCCGATCTGCCCCCGATCATAACGCGTTTCGGCGTCCCGGTCAAACCGGTCCAACGACTTCCCCTTATAGCAGCTCCTCGTCCAGCGCGAATCGTTCGCGGTTGCCGGAAGAGACCGCAGCGTTGAGCGTTTTTTGCGCTTCCTCCCGAATGTAGGCCAGCGCCTCGTCCGTTGTCATCCGGTCCGCGATCGCGTCCGTGATCGCTTTTTCCGCAATATCCCGAAACGCGCGGGTGAAGCCTTTCGGCACGAGCGGCGTCCGCATCGTCAAATCCGGCTGGAGCGCGTAAAAATCGGACAAGTCCCTTCCTTTCGAATCCTGCTCGAAGCCGGTCCGGGACAGCAGCTTGGAAGACGACTTGGCCGAAAGCGTCATAAACTCCTCGCTATGAACGTACTGAACGAATTCCCAGGCGAGCGAAAGCTGATCGGATTCGCGGTTGACGGCAAAAATATCTTCCACTTCGAAATAGGGCGTCACGCCGGGATTATCCGGACTAACCGGCATCGGGACCGTGTCCCAGGCGAAGGCGGCGCTTTCGCCTTCGTTTTCGCCCTTGCGCCCCGCGAGGAAATCCATCATTTGCATCATGAGCATATCGTCGATCGCCATGGCCGCTTGCCCGTCCAAAAACAGGTTGCTGCCCAAAGACAGGGAGGTCGTCCCGTTGCCGTTGTCGCGAAGCGGCGCGGCGGGATAATAAATCGCCTGGTTTTTGTAGCCTTCCACGACCAGCGAGAAAATCCGTTTCCACCCCTCGCTGTCGAGCAGCAGCTTCGCGCCTTCCGGGTCGAGCAAGGACAGCCGCTGCGCGCTGCCGATTTTCATCGCCAGGTCGAACGGACTGATCGTGAATGTCGGCTGGTACAAGCCGTAAAGCGGCTGCCCGGCTTCGTTTGCGTCCGGGAACCGCTCGGCCAGCATCAGAACCTCCTCCCAGCTCATGCCCGGTTCCGGATAAGGGACGCCGTATTCGTCGAACAGCGAGCGGTTGTAATACAGCGCCCGGCTTTCGAACGAAGGGGACAGGCCGTACAGCCGGCCGCCTCCCCGCTCCGTCAGCAATTCGATGACGCCCGGAACCATGCTTTCCATGTCGAACCCGCTGCTCCGGATCGGAGCGTCCAGATCGAGCAGGCGCCCGTTTGCGGCGAGCGCCTCGTATTGAGCTTCATTCAGCAGGAGCACGTCGGGCGCGCTCTCCTTGAGCACGGCCTCGTAATTGGCCAGCATATCCCCTTCGCCCCGCGTCTCCGACAGCGCGACAACGCGAAATTCCGCCTCCGGGTGGCGGGCGAGAAACAGATTGCCGTAATCCCGGTAAAAGGAGGCTTCGCTTGCGTACATCACCGTGAGCTCGACTTTTTCTCCCGGCCGCGCCTCATAGGGCTTCCAGTCGTTCTCCGGCGGATGGCGGATTTCTCCCGACGCCTCCGCCGGCTCCGCTTCCGTCTGCTCGGGAGCGTTCGCCGGCTTGTCGCAGCCCGCCGCAGCGAGCGCTACCAGAAGCAAAACAAGCGAAGCGGCGACTCGCGGCCATCTCTTTTTTACAAATCGTTCATTCATGCGTTTCTTCGTCCTCCTTGGCTTTTCGCTCGATCGAAAGGGCCATCTTCACGGCTTCGCCCTCGGAAATGGTTCCGGTAATCCGGTATTCGTAGTCGCCGTCCTCCAAAATGAGCTCGACGGCATCTTCGCCTTCTTTGCGAATCCATCCCTTTTTCCCGTCGATCTCGACCGGGTAGTAGCTCTGCTCGTCGGGCCGTTCCGCGGCGGCTTCCCGCCGGGTCAGCTCCAGAAAGCCCGGGCGCTCCGAGGCGAACCGGATGTTGATTTCCGGCGCTTCGTCCGCCTCGGGAACCGACGATACGACCTCCTCGATCCTGTAGCCTGCCGGAATATAGGAGGGGATCGGAGCTTTGATCGTCGCGGCCGGGTTCGGGGACAGGGAAGCCGTTCTTGCCGCGGGGGAAATCGTCTCGGCTCCCCGGATGCCGGACAGGGCCGGCAGGAAATAGACGGCCGCCGCGGCTAGGAACGCGGGAATCAACAACGCGGCGGCGCCTCGAAGAAGCCTGCGGCGGGCTCCGCGCCATCCCTTCCGCGCCGAATCCAGCGTTCGCTGCCGCAGTTCCCCGCCCGCGCGTATCGGATCGAGAGCGTCGCGAAACGCTTGCGCGAATTCTTCATCGGATTTATCTCTGTTCACGGCGATTCCTCCCCGCTGTTCATATAATCCTTCAGCAACGCGCGTGCCCGGTGAAGGCGGCTTCGGACCGTCCCTTCCGGAACCTTGAGGACGCCGGCAATCTCCCGGGTCGACAGATCGTGATAGTAAAACAGAAGCACCGCCATCCGGTAGGGCGTTTCCAGGCGCATAATGTGCGCGAGCAGCTCCCGGCTTTTTTCCGAGGCCACGATCCGGTCTTCCAGGCTGCCCGAGACGCCGTCCCGCTCATCGTTCAGAAACAGCACCCTGCGCCACCACGTCGAGCGTTTCAGATCCCGGCACAAATTCATCGTGACGCGCAAAATCCACCCTTGGGGATTGTCCATCCGCTTGATCTTGTCCCCGTGCCGGAATACGCGCACGAACACTTCCTGGTAGACATCCTCGGCTTTTTGCCGATCCCGCAAATAGACGTAGGCGGTCCGCAGCACCATATCCCCGAACTCGTCCATGCACGTCTTCAACTCCTCCTCCCCGAAACCGGCCGCCTCTTCCGTCCGGGCGAAGATCCCAGGAACGCTCACGTCTCCACCACCTTTCCCTACTTAAATAACGATGCAGCCCGGCGTTTCGCTCCCGAATCCGAAATTAAAAATACGCGCTTGCCCGGAGTCCGGGACAAGCGCGTATAACGGTTGCCGCTTGACAGTCATCGTTGTTTCGCATCCTATGCAGATGACATGATATTTCGGATGCTCCTTCTTCATCATGCGATAGCGAATTTCATCGGCAAAGACGAAAAACTCGATGACCTGAATGTTTTGAAACAGTTTTAATGTTTTGATAGATAGTGCCGAAACTTAGCTAGACACCGCCAACACCCGCGTCTTCCTCTAGCTTCCGCTTAATTTCTTGCTTGGGAAATTGTTCGCCCATAAAGACGGCAACGTCCTGAACGTTGCTTTGCGGTTTTATCCGAAAAAGATTCAGCTGCCGGTAGGCAACTTGAAACATCATCCGTTCTCCGGTATCTGCCGCCGTAAAAATGCCCTTTGCCCGATAGATACTGCTCGGCAATTCGCTTAAAATGGTTTCGATTCGACCGCGATCCCATAGGATGTTCGAAATAATGCGTGTAAACCGTAACGTGTTCATACGATAGGAACGAGAAAGGCCGCCTCTGTCACCGAATCGAAAATTTCCATCGGATTCGCAACTCCCGTTGCTTCAATAAGAATCAGATCGGGCGAACGATCCGCTATCAGATCTCGGATCTCCATGCCCAAATCGCCCCGAATCGTACAGCAGATACAACCGCTCAGCATTTCTCGCATCGGGACCTCTTCATTGACAAGCTGACCGTCCAGATTGACGTCGCCCGCTTCATTCATGATGACAGCAGGTCTTATTCGTCTTTTAGCGTAATAATCCAGCATTCTCGCAAGCAGCGTTGTTTTTCCGCTCCCGAGAAAACCGGACAGAATCACAACCGGTGTCTTTCTGATCAAAGTAACCTTCCCGCCTTCGGTTTAAAATGGCATTGCCTAGCTTGAGGTTTTTTCTTTTCCCGCTACAGAAAGGTCCGAAGCGATAAATCGGCCGTCGAACGAATAAACCAACTGTTCATCCAGTCGATCTCCTGAAAGATGCTTTCGGACAAGCGTCCTTCCGGATTCGGGAGAAATATCCCTATACCAGACTCCGTCCGGGTAGGCGATCACTACGCAGGCGTCCGCGCACCGCCCATTGCACCGGGTTCGCGTCGTATGAATCCGTTTATCCGCTCCGAGAAGCGCAATTTCGTCACGGATCGCCTTCGTTACTTCTTCGGCTTGCCGCATCATGCAGTTGCTGCCATTGCAGATGAGCAGGTGACAAAAAGTCTCCTGTAAATTCCATGTTGTCACGAATGTCCTCCTTTCCGGCGAACCGGAGCCGGAACGTCAAGATCTCTTTTTATTTGTAATTATTACGATTATATACATAAACCGCACCCCGTTCAATATTCCGGAACGAAAGATAAAGGGGTTCGACTGTCGTTTGACAAACGAATTGAAGAGATCTATACTCTTCTTAATTGTAAATATTACATTTAAGAAGTCAAGACAAAGGAGTGAACGTCATGCCAAATCTGCAGGCCGATTCCCGCATTCCCGTAACGGTGCTGACGGGCTTTCTTGGCGCCGGAAAAACGACACTGCTTAACCACGTACTGACTGCCGACCATGGCGAAAAAGTCGCGGTCATTGTCAACGAATTCGGCGAAGTCGGCATCGACAATCAGCTTGTTGTCGGCGCGGATGAAGAAATCTTCGAAATGAACAACGGATGTATTTGCTGTACCGTAAGGGGCGACCTCATTCGCATTCTCGGTCAGCTCATGGAAGCCAAACTCGGCAAAGGCGGTCGCAGAGCCGATTTTAGCCGGGTGCTTATCGAGACGACGGGCCTCGCCGATCCGGCCCCCGTCGCTCAAACCTTTTTTGTCAATCCGGAAATCTCCGAATTTTACAAGCTCGATGCCATTGTCACGGTCGTGGACGCGAAACATGCCGGCCAACACCTGGACGAAGGCCATGAGGCGCAGGAACAAGTCGCCTTTGCGGACGTTCTTTTGTTAAATAAAACGGACCTCGTTTCCGAAGACGAGCTTCAGAAGCTGGAACAGCGGCTTCGCGCAATGAATTCGGCCGCCAAGCTTTACCGCACCCGGCAGTCCCAAATTGAAATCGACCGGATTCTCGGAATCGGCGCCTTCGACTTGGAGAAGAAACTGGAGATCGAACCGGGATTTCTCGAAGAAGAGGATCATGAGCATGATGACGATGTCACCTCGGTCTTTTTTCGGGAGACGCGTCCGCTTGATTTAAACAAGGTGGAACGTTTCATTAACGAATGGCTTGTCGACCACGGCGTGGATACCTTTCGCTACAAGGGCGTCTTGAATATCAAGGGGTCAAGCAGCGAATTGTGTTCCAAGGCATTCACATGCTGTTCGGTTCGTATCCCGACCGCGAATGGAAGCCGAATGAAGTGCCGACCAGCGAATTCGTCGTCATCGGCCGCAATCTGGATGAAGAATGGTTCCGCAAACAGTTTGCCGGTTGCGTTGCCGGCTAGTTCATTTTCAATACAAGAAAGACCCCGGCCGGGCCATGTTTGATTCCTGCTGCGGGTCTTTTCAATTGCGGCTCGATGGTTACATGATGCGTTCCGGCCTCCAATACAGCAGTACGCCCTTGAACCGATGCTTATATAGAAAGCTTCCATCCCGTTCCGATACGAACTGGCGGAGAATCTCTTCCGCGGCTTTTCGATCGTAATCGGGTTCCAGAATAGCGCCAAGATTGTCCATGATCATCTGCTCCTCGCTTTCATACCGATAGGTACGCTCCAAATCGAGAATCTTGCAGTTGGCATCGATGCCGAGCTCATAGAGAAGGTTGGTCAAATAAATGTAATCCCGCCGCTGAAATTTGATTTTGTAACCAAGCCGCCGATGAATTTCCCATAAATGCGGTTTTTCCGGACCGCTCGTCAGTCCGACGATCGCCCACCGTTTGGCTGCGTTGTTCATGTGGAGAAGCGCCCGGTCAATCTCCTGCATTCGATAATAACAATTGATCCCGAAGACGACATCAAATGTTTCCTGCGGAGGGCGATCTTCCCATTTGGCATGAATGAGCCGGGGTTCGCGAAGACCTTTGCGTCTCGTCTCCTTCCGCAAATAATCGAGCACGCTTCGCGAGCTGTCTACGCAGGTAAGCGACGATGCTTTATTTGCGGCAGCAAACGTGTAATTGCCCCAACCCGGCCCGATCTCCAGCACATGGTCGGCCGGTTCAATGAAACGGAGAAGCTCCGTTCGAATATCGGCCGAGTAGTCGTCCAGCGCGCTCGATTTGTTCGGGATATAGGTTTGCCAAAACGCTTCTTCCTTGGCATCGTCGATCATTCGTTCCGGCAATTTTCCGTTCCAATCTTTCATGCCTTCCATCCAGAACCGCTTAAAATCCATATTGAATCGGACGCCGTGAAACATTGAAGTTCCCTCCCTCTCGTTTTCCGAATAAAAATGTCATTCCTGCAGCGGTTCGAGCGCGGTCATTTTCATTCCATGCGGCGAGCGCTCGATTTCCATCCGCACTCCGTATACCTTCTCCATATGGAGAGAGGTAAACACCGCTTCGGGTTTGCCGGATGCGAATATCCGTCCGTCCTTCAACATGTAAACCGTATCCGAATACCGGGATGCCAGCTCCAGGTCATGCAGGATCAGCACGACAAGCATTCCGGACCGCTTCGCAAGGCTGCGGACGAGCTCCAGCACCTCGAGCTGATGCCGGATGTCGAGGGCCGAAGTCGGCTCGTCAAGCAGCAGCATGTCCGGTTGTTGGGCGAGCGCCCGGGCAATCAAAACTTTCTGCCGTTCGCCGCCGCTCAATTCGTCCATATGACGCGTTGCGTAACGATCCAGTCGAAGTTCGAACAGCAAGGATTCCACAATGTTCAGATCCTGCTTTGTAACGCCCCATCGAATGTAGGGCTTTCTGCCGAGCATTACCGTCTCCATAACGGTAAGCGGAAATCCGGACGAGGCTTGCTGCGGCACATAAGCCTGGATTTTGGCCAATTGTCCGGGTCTTATCGAACGCACGTCCTCCCCGCCGATCCTTACCGTCCCCTTCCGCGGCGGGAGGATGGAGCAGATGCTTTTCAGGAGCGTGGTCTTTCCCGCCCCGTTAGGTCCGACGATGCTGACCACTTCTTCTTTTTTCATGCTCATCTGAATGTCGCTTAAAATGACGTTTGAACGGTACTTGAACGATAACCCCGAAACGTTTACGAACATGATCGTTCCTCCTAGGCCCAGTACTCCCGACGCTTTCGAACGAGCAAATAAACGAAAAACGGCGCGCCGAAAAAGGAGGTCACGATTCCGACCGGAATTTCGATCGGAGACAGCAGCAGCCGGGCAACCGTATCCGACAACAGCAGGAGCAGGGCCCCGATCAGACAGGAGAACGGCAGCAAATACCGGTAATCGGTACCGATCATCATCCGGCCGATATGCGGGGCGACAAGTCCGATAAACCCGATGATTCCGGTGAAGGCAATCGTGGTTGACGCCATCAGAGTCACCGTCAAAAGGCAGATCCACCTCAATCGTTTCACTTTGACCCCGAGCGTGCGCGCCGCCTCTTCGCCCGAAACGAGCGCATTCAAATCCCAGGCATATTTCATCAGCACCCCCAGCGATACGGCAAACAGGGGCAGAAGAATGTACAGAACCTGCCAACTGGCCCCCAAAATCCTCCCATCAGCCAGACGATCAAATCTTTGAGGGCCTCGTTGTCGGAAAAATATTTGAGCGAGGATACGCCGGCCGCGAACAATTGGCCGATCGCCACGCCCGCAAGCAGCAGCACCGTGGTCGAACCGCTCTTCAACCGCGCGATGCCATAAACGATTCCGACCGCCAGGCAGCCGAAAACGAATGCATTAAACGCGATCAGCCATTGTCCGTTATGCACAAGGTTGATGCCGAATGCGCTGGAGCCTGCGACAATAGCAAGCGCCGCGCCAAAGGAGGCCCCGCTGGAAACGCCGAGAGTAAAGGGGTCGGCCAGCGGGTTGCGCAGCAGCGCCTGCATGATCGCTCCCGCCGCAGCGAGCGATATGCCGGTCACGATAGCCATCGTAATTCGGGGAAGTCTGACTTCCCGAACGATATACGCGTTCATTTCATCGACTGTCCCTCCCGTCGCCATTGCCCAGAGCTCCGGCAATGGCACGCTCGCCGAGCCTTTCATGATCGCCGCTGCCGCTGCGACGACCAGCAAGACCAGAAACAACCCGAGCAAGAGAAGCTTGCGCATCGAACTGCCGCGGTATAGAGACGCCAGCTGCCGAGTCGACGATATCGATCTCAAAGAGTCCGTTTCACTGCGACGGATCGATTCCCCCATCATTTGCGCTCCTTAAACGAGTGATACCAGATTCCTTGGTACGGGACGCCGAGCCATTTTTCAAAATACTCTCTTGCGTATGCCTCGGGATCGACGTCTGCGAAGCGGTCCGGATACAACCATTTGGCAAGTTGCAATACGCCGATATACCGTTTGTCCGATCCGATGAAATTCGTATGAAAAAAATAGACGTCCCTATTTTTTCCCGCTTTCAGCCGGTTCAAGGAAGAGATGGACAACATATTGGCGAACGCGTCCTCGAGCGGCTGAACGTCCGCAGCTTCGTATCCCCCAAGCCATGTGCCGTGCAGCGTAATAACGTCCGGATTTCGCGTAAGGACATACTCCTCATCGACCATGATCGTCGTGGAGGCTTCGGCCGGATTCCACTGTAAATCCGCCGCATCTTTGCCGCCAGCCAAAATCGTGGCAAAGCCCTCGCCCACCCCGGGTTTTCCGCCCAGCGACTGACTCGGAAAAATACGATAGCCCCATCGGAATTGAGAAATCCTGCAGACAGCGCCATTACGCTTTTTTTGTCGTTTTCCCCGATCGATTGGATTCGCTCCGCGGAGATGCGTTCGATTCCATGCTTCCATTCGAGAAATTGGGCGGCCCGCTCCTCTTTGCCGAACAGCTTGCCGAGCAATTCCCATTCCGAGTCCGTCTGATCGGGCAAGTAATTGTTCATTCTTACGACTTTAATGCCCGCAGGCTCAAGCTTCTCCTCCAGTTTCCGATCGGGCCGATTCGTATAGGTGAATACGGCCTGCGGCTTCAAACTCAGAATCGTCTCCAGATTCAACTGCCCGGTTTCGCCTACATCGGGCAAGCTTTGGAAACCCAGATACGGGTTGTTTTTAATTGTCGCGTCGCCGGTTGCTGCAACACGATCGTCCGCTCCCAACAATTTGATCGCTTCCGCCGTATTTCGGTTGATGATGATTGCTGTTTGAATCGGAATATTCAGCGTAATTTGTTTCCCGCTAGTGTCCGTAAACGTGTAATTGGACTGTTCGGCTTGTGCCGGCGAGTTCGACTGCAGGTTCCGCTCCGTCGTCATCGGCGAATCGTTGCCCGTGCCGGCCGAACAGCCCGCAGCCAAAACAACGAGTACGAGTAAAAACGCCAGGCTCTTGAAACTGCCCGTTTTGGATAATATTCGGATGAACAACTTGCCTCCCCCTCACTTTATGTAATTATTACGATTAAAACGAATTAAAATAAACGAAAATGCAAAAGTTGTTTATCGAAGTCCCGGACCAGCTCCGCATACTTACCGATGGCCGACCATGATCATTCGACACGATTGCCTCGCGTCATAAATCTCCCCCTCATATCCTCCGTATATTGTATCTAACACTAAACCTGCCTCATTCAGCATCGTCGACAGTTGTTCGGGCGCGTATAGCTTCACTCGTTCGGAATAACGGCGAGGCGATCCGTTCGGCTCTTGGACAACGATCTTTTTAACGACGAACCCTTTTTCGATTCGGCGGGTTTCCGAGATAACCGCTCCCCGTTCGACTCGCTTTGAATGAGGCACCAGATGATCCTCCGTGTATCCCGCGTTCATAACATCGATGACGAATCTCCCCCCTGGCTTCAATGCTTTCCGGATTTGGCGCAGCACCTTCAATTGTTCGCTGTCTTCTTCAAAATAGCCGAAGGAGGTGAACAAATTAACGACAGCGTCAAATCGTTCAGCAAACATCGTATCGTCAGGCAAAGCGCGCATGTCGCATTCGATCCAGGTAACGCGGCCATCGGGATCGTTCGTTCTCGCTTCCCGAAGCAATACCGGAGACAGATCGATGCCGGTAACGCGGTAGCCTGCATTTGCAAGCGCCAAGGAGTGTCTTCCCGTACCGCAGCAAAGGTCGAGGATACGGTCCTTTTGGCGCAGCTTTAACCATTTCGTCATCGTTCGGACTTCACATTCGGCCTGCAGCCGGTTCCGATGACGATAGATGAGCAAATAATCCTCGCCGAAACTTTCTTCGTACCACTTTAAAAGTCCGGTGATTTAGGTCAGTTGTAACCGTCTCTTCGGCATAAAAAAAGAGGAAAACAACCCAACCAGCGCCGAAATGAGCAGGTCCGACACTGCCTCCATCATCACGGATTTCGGTTTTGGACATGCCAAAACACCGGTTTGTGGTCGCTTTTTCTTAAACCGGCACAGTCTTTTCAGATTTTGAACGATGGCCGTGAGCACCGCCTGCTCTTGCATGCAGTCCAATCCACGGCTCCGTGCGCGGCCCAGGCCATGCGCGACTTTGCTTTCGGCAAACACATGCTCGCACCGCGTCCGCAACTTTTGCAGATGACGGTAAGAACCCATAAGCTGAATTCGTTTGGCTTTGTTTCGAATTTGGATTTCCCGGATTTTGGCCAGCCGTTTGCGTTGTTTCTCCGGATCGTTCGTTTGACGTTTCCAAGCAGGTACATCTTCCAGTGTCAGGTTGCGAAGCGAAACCAGGGGAACAATCCCTTGCTCGAACAACGCTTGCAGATAATCTGTCGTACCGTAGGCTTTATCGGCAGAAAGCGTCCGAATCCGGATTTGCGGATGGGCAAAACGGATCGCGAAGAGCTGCCGCAAGCTCGTTTCACGCTCAGCCGTTCCGGACGCGATGCTCGCTTGCGTAGACAGAATGACGCCGGATTTGATATCCGTCACATCATGCACCAAATACCGCAAATGCGCTTCCTGACCGTTGCTCTTTTTGTACAAGCGGGCATCCGGATCCGTTACGCTGCGGTGGGTCTTGTTCGAGAACGTTTTGCCATGAAAATCTTCATGCGTCGCTTCGTCTTCCAGCAGCCGCTCTTTTTGCGCGGGCGGTGCGGGCGGCTGTCGGTCATCATCGGAATCATGGGCGACACCACCGGTCTCTTCATCTTGCCGGGCCATGCGAGCCAAATAGTCTTCAATCGACTCCACCGGGGCCAGGGTGATTTCTTTCAAGCTGTGAATGGATGCGTTGGCCCGTACCTGGGTGCCGTCGACGCCGACATGCACATCGGGTTGGACCAGTCCCGCGGCGATGCACTGATCGACGACATGTTTCATCAGCTTCTCAAAAACACCGTGCGTTCGCCACAATTTCCGGGTCTTCACCAAGGTCGTCCGATCCGGCAGGGACGGCCGCGATGAGTCCGGGCGCACGACGGATTCGAAATCCAGTCCGCAAAACCACAAATAGCCCGCATGCATGGGCAACAGTTGATACAATTCCCGTTCGGAATGGTTGAACAAATACGAAAGCAGCATCAGTCGAACCATCCGCTCCGGGTCAGCCGCCGGGCGGCCGGTACGTTCCGTATATAGAGGCGCCACCCAATCATGAACGATGGAAAAATCAAGCGCTTCGTTCAGTTGGCGCAGGATGTGCTTTTTCGGCACGAGTTCATCCATATCCACGAATTGGAACATCTGAGGCTGGATAGCCGATGACTTGCGGGCTTTCATACCTAATCACTCTTTCGATAGTCGTGTTACGATATTAATTCGACAAAACCGTGATAAAAGCCTGCTTACGCGGACTTTATCACCGGACTTTTAAAACGGGGCGATTCATTTGTACTCCCTCCCTCTTCCAAACGGAAGCGATCGAATGCGTTGGCAGATGGCGTTGTTCGGTGTCCTTCGTTTAAATTGTAATAATTACGATTAAAGCGAAAAAATAAAAACAAAACACTTTTCGATTAATTGTAATAATTACACTTAAGGAAGTCTACCAACAAAACTTCGGAATGTCAAACCGAACTTCTTTAATGAAAGCAAAAAGCGCGGTCCCGGAAAACCGGAAACCGCGCCGCATTTGAGAGGTTAAGTGGTGCTGATGAAGGGATTCGAACCCCCGACCTACGCATTACGAATGCGTTGCTCTACCAGCTGAGCTACATCAGCGAGCACTCTTATAGAATACTAAACAGAGGCATCAAAGTCAAGCGTTTTTTATTAATTTTTTTGCGGGACTCGGGATGCCAAAATTATCCTCCGAGAAGGACTGCCGATCCAGTTCTCCGATCATGACATGCAGGCATCTTTTCAGGTCGACCTCGAACGGGCGGGCGACAGGCTCGCCTCTTGCGCCGCGGATAATCCGGACGACCGGCCGCTGCTTGCTGTCCTCGTGCAGGCGGGAGACGACGCCGATCTCGCCGGTATTCAACCGGACGGTCGTTCCTACCGGAAACAGCGCCAGCTTATCGCGCAGCCGGCGGACTTTGTCGATGTCGTACAACGTGCCGGCCCCGCCGTAAAGCACTTCCAAAGCCTCGTGAGGAAGCATGGGACAGCCCTTGTTCCGCCCGTGAATCAGCCCGTCGAATTCGTCGATCAGCCCGACCCACTGGATGTTGTCTGGCAAGCGGGCTCCGGCCAGTCCGAACGGGTATCCGCTGCCGTTCATCCGCTCGTGATGAAACAACGCGCAATGGGCGGTCAGCTCCGAAAAACCGCTGTCCTTCAGCAACCGGTATCCCTCTTCCGTATGCGCCCGGTTCTTGCCATCTCTTCCGGAACGAAAAAGCCCGATGTCGTGAAAAATCGCCCCGGCGGCCAACGCCGCCAGCTCTTCTCCGTGCAAGCCCTCTTCCATCGCAAGCCTCGTGACGCACACGCCGACGTTGACCGCATTTTCCAAAAAACGTTGGCGGCGCTCGTCCGAAAAAACGGCATAGTCATGAATCGGCAAAATCAGCCGATTGCGCCGGTCCATCCCTTTGATCAGCAAGGAGACGGCGTCGCTGCAAAAACGCACCGTTTCCGGACTCAGCGACGTTCGTTTCCCGTCGTTCAATTCGTTTATGGCCTGAACGACCGCGCCCCGCAGCACGTTCATCGCCTCTTCGCCTACCGCCTGATCGGGCGAAATATCTTCCGTCCCTTCTTCCTCGACGTGAAGAAAGGGATGTCCCATTTTATGCAAACGAACGATAACATGCTCCGACAACACGAATCCGCGCTTTACGAGCACTTGTCCTTGCTCCGAGTACACGGATCGTCCCAACTTCATGCCCGGCCGGCATTGAAACGTCGGCATAATGATCATAGGTGTGGTCCTCCTTGGTATTCTTCCCGGTTCGTTGCGGAACGAAACGTTTCGTCCCGGCGATTACCTCTAGAATACGGACCGTCAACGTCATATGACCAGTGACGGGCGTCATCCATATTGTCATGACATGCGGCAGGTTCGTACCTTATAATAGCAGTAGAAGAGAGGGGATGCGGCCATGCTCAGAATCATCATCGCGGACGACCAGACGCTCATGCGCGACGGTCTGCAAACGATTTTACAGCTGGAGGACGACATGGAAGTCGTTGCGACCGCCGAAAACGGAGCCGAAGCATGCCAATTGGTTCAGCAATACGCGCCGGATTTGGTGCTGATGGACGTTCGAATGCCGGTCATGGACGGAATCGAAGCCGTCAAGCGGCTGCGAACCGAATCGCCGCAGACGAGGGTGCTCATGCTGACGACCTTCGACGAGGACGAATATATTATCGAAGCTTTGGCAAACGGGGCCGTCGGATTCCTTCTCAAAGACATCGCCAGCGACAAGCTGCTGCAGGCGATCCGCGACGCCGCCGCGGGCGAAATGATGCTGCCCGCCAGCATCGCCGCCAAGCTGGCCGCAAGGTTATCCTCCGCCTCTTCGTCCGCGCGGCTGTCGCCCGCCAAGGCGCGTTCGCCGGAGCTCGGAAACGTCCGGTTCACCGAACGGGAGGCGAGCATCGTCGCCCTGATGATCGAAGGCCGGACCAACCGCGAAATCGCGCAGCTGCTGTTCATGAGCGAAGGCACCGTCAAAAACTACATCAGCACCATCTACGATAAAATTGGCACGAACGACCGCACGCTGGCGGTGATTTGGCTGAAAGAGATGACGGTCACATGACGAGGGTCACTGGACATTTTTCCCCTTCGGGTTACAATTAATTTCGACTGTTTGCCCGAAGGGAGCCGCGAGACAAGTGAGAGAAACCGGATGGCGCGTTCATCTGCCGCTGCTGAGAATCTTGTTGGGATTAGGCGTGCTTTTGATCGCTCTCGTCTGGCCTCTGTCCTCGTTTTCGAACCGCGAAACCCCTCCCTTGAATACCGGCGGCTGGAGCTGGGCTCCGGCGCTTTCCGGCGCGAATGCCCCTGCCCTTGCTAGCGATGCCTGGAGCTCCTTCGGCGATAGCGGCTCCGTCCCCGCCTCCGAGCCCTATTGGCTGCGCATTCCTTTGCCCGAATCGGACGCTCGGGAACCGCAGCTTTGGATTTTCGGGGCTTACGGCTTGAAAGTATACGTTGATAACGAGCTCCTGTACGCCTATTCGCCGGAACGGTCCGGGCATCGGCTGAATCCGTTTTTCCACTGGAATCTCGTTCCCCTTCCCGAGCCCGTTCCCGAAGAGGTCCTGCTCTTTCTCGATAACGGCAAGTTGTCCGGCACGATGCCCTCCGTTCGTCTGCTGGACAAGCATGAGATGGTGACGGAAATTTTCAGCGAAGGCGCTGTTTCGATAACGATTGGGGCGCTGCAGCTTTTTTGCGCCATTATCGCGTTCGGACTTTACCGATCCCGCCGCGACCGTCTTTACTTTTACTTTTTTTTGCTTGCCGCGTGCGGGGCTTACGGCTCCTTTGCCCGCAATCGTTTTTTGCAGTACTTGTGGGACCAGCCATGGATCGGCTACCTGGAAAAAGCCGTTTTTCCGCTCGGCGTGTTTGCGTTCATCGGCACGTTTTGCGTGCTGTTTCATCCCATCCACTCCCGTTTGCTGAACCGCCTTCGACGGACGACGTTCGGCTTTTTCGTCGCGACGCTTGCCGCGGCGCTGGCGGACGAGGCGATTTACGCTTGGATCATCAACTATCTCGTGCTGCCGGCCTTTCTTATCGTCGCGGCCCAATTGTTTTACGCGCTCGGTTCGATTTACCGGAGACGCCGGGATATCGAATCCGTATGGATGCTGTCCGGCAGCTTCGTCGTCACCTTTGTCGCTCTTGTTCACGTCATCCGGTATTATTCGCCGGAGTTGGCCGCGGAAATCGTCCGAATCGTTCCCGCCGCGAGCAAGCTTCCGGGAGACCTCATGTCCTTCAGTCTCCTGTTGTTTTTGCTCTGCCTTGTACGGGTCATCGCGCATCGCTTCGACGAGGTCAACCGGGAGCTGTCGGAGTTCAACCGCACCCTTGAACATAAAGTGCGCGAGCGCACGGCCGCGATCCTGGAACGGAATGCCCAGCTTCAAAAGACGAATGAAAAACTGGCGGCTTCGATGAGGGAGAACGCGGAGACGATGGCCGAAGCCCTCGTGCTCGAGGAGCGAAACCGCATCGTCGGCGTAATCCACGGCCGCGTCGCCCACGTGCTGTCCGCGTCGATCGATCAGATGGAACAAGCCGAACAGGCGGTGGACGACAATGCGGAGCTTGCCGAAAGCCGGCTGGAGAAAACCCAGCAAACGGTTCGCCAAGGACTCGAAGCGATTCGGAAATCGGTGCGCCTGCTCAAGGATGACGCGCCGCCGCCGAATTCGGAATGGAGCAGGAGCCAGACGGGGGGAACGGAAAAATGAAAAACAACCGCCTGAGCCGCCATCTCCCCTTGCTCCGGATGATCGCCGCTCTTTCCCTTGTCCTTGTCGCCATCGGATTGGCGTTGTCGTCGGTTCGGCTTCCCGAATCCGTCGTCAGGCTCGACAGGGAGAACTGGGAATGGGCCGCCGCCGCCGGCTTTGACGAGGCGGCGCCCCCTTCCGACGGCTGGACGCCGTTCCCCGCGGGTCTTCCGAAGGAAAAGGAGGCCGACAATTACTGGGTGCGAATCCCTCTTCCGGACATGCTCCTTCACGATCCGTATTTATGGATTACCAATACCGCGAGCGTCCGGGTTTGGGCCGACGGAGATTTCACCTATACATTCGATATTAAAGCGCGAAATGACAGAATCAATTTGGGCGCCCGATGGAACCTGGCCCGGGTCCCCGCGCCTTTGCCGGATGCGGTTTACTTGCTGACGACGAACCGTTCGAGCATCGCGAAGCCTCTCGTCCGTCTCGGCGAACGTTCGGACCATATCCGCTGGATGATCCGCAAAGACACGGACGATCTGGTGCTCAGCGCCCTTTTCCTGTTTTGCTCGTTCGTGTCGATCTCCCTGTATGCGGTCCGCCGCGAAAAATTGTACGGCTACTTCTTTCTCCTCTGCTTTTCCGGGGGGACTGCTTGCGCGATGCACAACTTCTCTTTGCAGCTCCTATGGGACTACCGGTGGATCACCTACTTCGTGGACGTGTTCATGCCCTTGGGAACGGGCGCGTTCCTGGGGGTCATGACGGAACTGTTCCCCGGCATTTACCGCAAAACGATGATTTTCATGCGAAACGCCATGCTGATTGTCGGAAGCGTTATTCTCGTAGCGGCCGTCTGGAGCCCGTACTGGTATCCGAAACTGATCCTGTTCCCTTTTCTTCCGTCGTTCCCGGTCACGGTGATCTTCATCATCTGGACGCTCGGGACCGCCTACCGCAAACGAAAAGACCTGGAATCGATCTGGCTGTTGTCCGGCTTCGCCTCGATGGCCGCCGTCTCGCTCGTGCACGTCTTTCGGTTTATGATCATTCCCGGATTTTCTCCTTTGCCCGGATGGATGTCGGCGCCGATGCGGTATTTTCCGGAAGACATGCTGTTTTGGGGGCTGTTCGTCTTCGTCGTTTGCATCGTCAGAGTGATTCTGCACCGTTTCGGCATCATGAACCGGGAGCTGGAGGCGTTTAACCGTTCCCTCGAACAAAAGGTGGCCCATCGGACGCAAGAATTGAAAGAACGCTCCGACGAACTGGAAAAAGCCAACGCGCTTCTCGCGGCATCCGCCAAAGAAACGGCCGAAGCGATGGCGGAAACGATGCTGCTTCAGGAAAGGCGCCGGATTACCGGATCGATTCACGATTCGGTCGGGCATGCCCTGACGGCGACCATCGTGCAGCTGGAAGCGGCCAAAAGGCTGCTTCGCCGGGACTCGAAGACGGCCCTGGACAAATTGAACGCTTCGAAACAGCTGGTACGCAAAGGACTCGAAGAAATCCGGCTTTCCTCCCGAATCGTGGAAAATCAGACGCCGGAATTTCATTTGCTTGAAGCCATCCATGCCTTGATCGAGGAGACGAAGCAGTCTACGGGAGTCTTCATCGGCTGCCGCCTGGAAGCCGTCCCCGATTCGCTCAGTATGCTGCAAAAGCGGGTGCTTTACCAGGCGCTGCAGGAAGGGTTGACGAACGGCATCCGCCACGGGGAAAGCCGCCGCTTCGATTTTTCGCTGACGATGGCCGGCGGGGAGATCGTGTTTCGGCTCGCCAACGACGGCAATACCTATTCCCCGACGGAATTCGGCTTCGGTTTGCAGGCGATGGCCGAACGCGTCGCCGAATTGGGAGGCCGAATGGAGCTGGGTCCCGGCAACCCGGGCTGCATTCTAACGCTCGCTTTGCCTGCGTAGCCGTTTCCAGCTTTCTCTCCTTTACACGGGAACGTATGTTTGGTAAACTCCCTTTATCA
The DNA here is from genome assembly GCF_016937515.1 of Cohnella algarum. NCBI lineage: Bacteria > Bacillati > Bacillota > Bacilli > Caryophanales > Paenibacillaceae > Cohnella > Cohnella algarum. Next base: position 2,583,699 of record NZ_JAFHKM010000002.1, on the reverse strand, counting down.
CTGGTTACAGGGGGAGAGCGCAAGTGGCCAAGACGCAATACGAACCGATGAAAAGCAAAACGGTGCTGAACGCGGTCCGCGCCCCATCCATGCCTTTCGACTGGTCGATCAATCCGTACCGCGGCTGCCAGCACGGATGCAGCTTTTGCTACGCTCGCAGCACCCATGTCTTTCTGGGACAGCCGGCAGACGACGCGTTTCAGCATCGCATTTTCTGGAAGGAGGATGCGCCGTCGCTGCTGCGCCAAGAGCTTCGCCGTATGGCCGCCGCTTCAAGGCTTCCTTCTTCGGTGGCCATCGGCACCGCGACCGACTCTTATCAGCAATTGGAAAGCAAGGCCCTGCTGACTCGAGGCTGCCTCGAGGCGCTGGCCGAGTTCGGCGTCCCGGTCAGCATCACGACGCGCTCCCCGCTCGTGCTTCGCGATCTGGACCTGCTCCGGCGGCTCCCTGACGTCTCCGTCAATATCAGCCTGCATACGCTCGACCCGCAAATATGGCGCGCGTTCGAACCGCAAACGCCCGCCCCTCTCCAACGTCTTCGCTGCGCCCGCGCGCTTCGCGAAGCGGGAATCGAAACGCACGTCTTCATGGCGCCGATGCTTCCCTACCTGACCGATCGGCCGGAAGCCGTGGAATCGCTCCTGTCGGCATGCGCGGATCACGGGATTCGGCAGGTGATGGCTTCGTTTCTGCGTTTGTCCACCCCCGAAGTGAAAAGCTGGTTTTTTTCCGTTCTGAGACAGGGCTACCCGGAACTGGCGGAACGCTATGGCCGGTTGTACTGGCGTTCTTCGCGACTGCCGGATTCGTACGTCCGCCCCGTCAAAGCCCGTCTGGCCGACTGCTTCAGGCGATACGGGATGAACGGCGGGGATTTCTACGAACCGGAACGCGACTCCGCTTCCAACCCAGCCGCTGAAGTCCCTTCTGCGCAAGCTCCGTGCGCTCCTTGCGCTCCGGAACAGCTGACCTTGTTCTGACGGGAATTTGCGGCATCCCCCCTCGCGAACGCCCATCGCCGATCGCGCATATGCTGAAGCGACAGCCCATGACAGAAAGGGGACGACGGGATGAACGGACAAACGCTGATGCTGCCGATTTCCGTCTCGCAAATCGCGGAGCCGAATATCAAAATCAACGTGCCCGCCGTGGCCGGCGGGACCAACGAGGAAGCCCGGGAAAAGATAAACGCCGCGATCGTCGAGGAAACCCGCGCCTTAATGAAAGATCAAGGCTATCCCAGCGACGATATTCAGGAAATGGACGGCACCTTCGAAATCAAAAACAACCAGCGCGGCGTCCTTAGCCTATCCTTGCTGAACTACGCCTTCACGGGCGGCGCCCACGGAAATACGCTGCAGAAATCGCTCACCTTCGATGCGGCAACCGGCCGAAGCTACTCGCTCGACGAATTGTTCAAGCCCGACAGCGATTACGCCGAGCGATTGGACTCCATCATTCGGGCCCAGATCAAGGCCCGGGATCTTCCGCTTCTCGGCGAATATCCGGGAATAACGGAGGATCAGGATTATTACATCGCCGACAAGGCGCTGGTCATTTATTTTCCCCTTTATGCCATCGTCCCCTACGCCTGGGGCTTCCCTTACTTCCCGATTTCGGTATACGAAATCGAAGATATTATCGACGAGGAAGGGCCGCTCGGGCACATGCTGTATTGACGCGGTTCGCGCTCGTTCCCTCCCTTTCTTCCATGCGCCCTGCGGAAGTTCTATAATAAGGGAAAAGGAGGGAACCAGATGACGGCATCCAAACCATACGAGATCGATTCCTACGACGATACTTTTCTTATTTACGAGCTGAAGGAAGACGCCACAAGCTCCAGCGTGAAGATATGCCCGGAGCGGGGCGGCATCGTCATCGGCTGCAGGTTGAGCGGGCAGGAGCTCTTGTACCTGGATCGGGACACGTTCCTCGATCCGAAAGCGAACGTCCGCGGCGGCATCCCGATTTTGTTCCCGATTTGCGGGCAGCTCGAAGACGGAACATACGAATGGGACGGAACGGTCTATTCCATGCGCAACCACGGCGTCGCGCGCACATCCGCCTGGGAAGTCGCCGAAACGGGCACCGACGGGGAAGCGCTGCTGACGCTGAAGCTGCGAAGCAGCGACGAGACGCTTGCCTCCTATCCGTTTCGGTTCGAGCTTTCGTTCTCTTACAGGCTAAAAGACGGAAAATTGTCCATTCGCCAAGCCTACCGCAATCTGTCGGACCGCCCGATGCCCGTTCAGGCCGGCTTCCATCCGTACTTTGCCACAGGCCCCGGCAAAAGCTTCTTCTACGAGTCGGACGCCACGCGGCTGCTCGATTACAACGACGGGCAAATCAAGCCGTTTGCAGGAACCGTGGACCTTGCCGGCTTGGTCGAATCGGTCGCCCTTCTCGATCCCAAAACGCCGACCATCGCGTTTCCGTTCGGCGACGAAGGCCGGATCCAGCTGGATTACAGCCCGCAGTTCAAGACGGTCGTCCTCTGGTCGGTGGAAGGCAAGCCTTTCATTTGCGTGGAGCCGTGGACGGCGTTGAACGGCGCGCTGAACCGGAAGGAAGAGCTGATCATGCTCCGGCCGGGAGAGACGCTGGAGTTGGATTTTGTCCTTTCGTACCGCTAAAGGGAAACCGATGCAAAAACAAGGGCCTCCGTCAAGTCGTCGATCGACTGGACGGAGGCCCTTTGCCGCTATGCCGCTACCGATTAAAACTCAGACCCGTTTCGAGACGTTTGACCATCTCCTCCCACTCGGGCGGGATCAATTCCTTGATGTAAGCCAGCATACCGCGAATGATAATGCGGTCCGGAATCGGCTTCGCGTATTCCTCCTCCAGCAGGGTCAAGCTCCCGAGCAAATCCGCGTTCCGCTCCTCCGGCCGCTTTTCGTGCGATTTCTCCGCGGCCAGGCGGAGGTCGCGCAAGGCGAGCCGGACTTCGTAGCCGGGGTCGGACGCATCCTCCTCTTCTTCGGAGTGCGGGATGACGTCCTCGCGATTCAGCAGCGGCCGTTCCCCTTTGCCGATCATGCCCTTCATGACATCATCCAGCCGATCCATCAAAAAATTGGCCAGCCGATTTTCGTTCAACGGAAGGTCGTCCTTCAAAATCCGCCCCATGTACGCCGTCGTCATGCCGCCGAACAGGGCCGCGCCGTCCCAGGCGTAAGGCTCCCCCTCGTCGCCGTAAATTTCGACGATGTGCTGGCGGTACCACAGGATGAACCGGACCTGAAAAGCCTGGAAGATTTGGCGAATTTCCGCGTTCGAACCGATTCCGGGATTCCGCAGCAGCATTTCCGCGAACCCCCGCTCCTGCCGAAGGGTGACCAGGTTGCGGATAAGCTGAAAGCGAAGCTTTTCCCGAGGGGGAAGCTGCCGATCCTCCGACAGCTCCCTCAGCCCCGCCATGAATCTTTCCGTAAAAAAGCCGATGACCGACAGCAGCAAATCGTCCTTGGACTTGAAATAAAAGTACAGCGAGCCTTTGGCCATCCCGAGCTCATCCGCAATGTCCTGCATCGATGCGGCCTGAAACCCTTTGTGCGAGAAACACTTCAACGCCGCTTCCAGCACCTGTTGCTTTTTGTCGCTCATCTTAATCTTCCCTAGGTTTGCGGCGGAATCTCATCAGCACCTCATAAGCGATCGGCACGATGAACAGCGTCAGAAGCGTCGAGCTGATCAAACCGCCGACGACGGTAACGGCAAGGCCGCGGGAGATGATGCCGCCTCCGCCTCCGATTCCGAAGACGAGCGGGAGCAGCGAACCGATCGTCGCGAGCGCCGTCATCAAGATCGGACGAAGACGCGTTCCGGCCGCTTCCAGCAAGGACTCTCTCACGGTCATGCCCGCCTTCTCGTTGTGGATGGCGCGGTCGATCAGGACGATGGCGTTCGTGACGACGATCCCGATCAGCATGAGCGCGCCCATCAGCGCGGATACGCTGAGCGTTTCGCCTGCAAGCCACAAGGCTACGAGGCCGCCGATAATGGCGAACGGCAAAGAGAACATGATCGCGAACGGAGCGAGTCCCCCGCCGAACGTCAGCACGAGCACCAGGTACACGATCGCGATCGCCGCGGCCATCGCCAAGCCAAGCTGGCTGAACGTTTCGTTGATTTGTTCCGTAACGCCGCCGATTTTGACTTCGACGCCGGTCGGCAAGTCCATCTCGTCCACTTTATCCTGAACGGCGGCGGATGCCGCCCCCACGTCGTTGGACGTAATTGCGCCGCTTACCGTGACGACCATCCGGCCGTTTTCGCGCGTAACGGTGCTCGGCGCGGTGCCTTCCTCCACGGTCGCGACATCCTTGATCGGCACTTCCACCCCGAGCGGGGACTGAAGTGTCGCATTTTCGATGTCCGCGATCGAGCCGAACGTTTCATTGTCTACCTGCACGTAAACGTTATACGTTTGGCCTTCTTCCTCGACCGTGGTCAAGATCGGTCTCTCGTGGTTCGGCATAAGCCTCATTGCCAGTTGCCCGGCCGTAAGGCCCAACTGGCTCAGCTTGTCGTGGTCCGCCACGAGCGTATATTGGCCGAACGTTTCGGACAAGCTCGTCTCGACATCCTCGAAGTTGGAATCCTGCTTCATGATTTCGGCGACTTGATCGGCGACGGGCTTGATTTGCTCCAGCGATTCTCCGTATACGCCGAGACTGAAGCTGCTGCCTCCCATGCCGCCGGTCATATCCATTTGGCTCCACGTGCCTTCCGGAACTCTCTGCTGCAGTTCGGTTACGATCGCTTCCTTTTTCGCTTCGAATTCCGACACGTCGGGATCGAACTGGAGATAGAACAGCCCCGAATTGGACGAAGAGCCCATCGCGAGCGGATTTCCGCCTCCGCCGATCGAATATTGCATGCTCGTGACGTCAGGCTGCTCAAGCAAGAAGCTTTCCGCCTGCAGCGCCCGATTCGTCACATCGTCAAGCAGCGCTCCCGGCTCCGGGCTGTACGTGATCATCATATATTTTTCTTCTTCTTCCGGCAGGAAGCTTGTCCCGATGAGCGGCACGAGGAAGAAGCTTCCGACGAGCAGCGCGACGGCCGCGACGACGGTCACGACTTTGTGGCGCAAGGTGGCGGCAAGCATCTTTTTGTAGCCTTCGGCCATTTTGCCCGGCTTTTCGTGGTGGTCGGCTTTGCCGGCTTTGACGCCGTTGCGGAACATCGAATGCGCCATCATCGGCACGATCGTGATCGCCACGAGCAAGGAAGCGAGCAGCGTGAACACCATCGTCAGCGCAAACGGCAGGAACAGCTGCCCGACCAAACCGCTGACGAGCGCGATCGGCAGGAAGACCGCGATCGTGACGATCGTCGACGACATGATCGGCATGAACATTTCGCGGGTGGCATCCAGGATAAGCTCTTTGCCTTTCAGCTTTTCGCCGGAGAGAGCCATTCGCCGGTAAATATTTTCGATGACGACGATCGAGTCGTCGACGACCCGGCCGATCGCGACCGTCATCGCGCCAAGCGTCATTATATTGAGCGAAATATCGAATTGCTTGAGCAAGAGGACGCCCATAATGAGCGACAGCGGAATCGAGACGACGGAAATGATCGTCGAGCGGATATTCCGCAGGAACAAGAGGATGATAATGATGGCGAAAATGGCGCCGAACAGCGCTTTTTCCAGCATCGTCAGGACCGATTCCTCGATCGGCTTGCCTTGGTCGAGGAGAACGACCAATTCCATGTCCGGATACTTCTCTTGGAAACGTTCGGCTTCATCCTTGACCGCATTGACGACTTCGACCGTGTTGGCGTCGTTCGCTTTGACGATTTGAATGCCGATCGATTCCTTGCCGTTCGTGCGGGATACGGATTCCGCCTGGCCGACCAGCTCCAGCGTCGCGATGTCGCCCAGCTTGACGGTCGGCAAGCCCATTGGCGCGGCAGGCGCGCCCGCGCCCGTCCCCGCCGCTCCGGCGTCCGTCCCCGGTGCGCCTGCGCCCGCTCCGGGCGCTGCGGCTCCCGTTCCGGCAGCTCCGCCGGCACCGCCCGGCGCGCCGCCCGCGGAAGCGGCTCCCCCGACGGCCGGGATCGTCAGGTTGCGAAGCTCTTCGATCGAGGTCACTTGTCCGTCCACGACGATCGATTTTTCCGAATCGTCCAATTGGAACAGGCCGAGCGGAGCTTTGACCGCCGCCGCCTGTACGAGGCTGGACACCGTATCTTCGGTCAAGCCGTACTGGGCCATTTTCGCCTGATCGAACGTCAGTTGAACTTCCCTCACGTATTGACCCGCTACCGATACCGACGCCACGCCTTCGATTTCTTCGAGAGCCGGCTTGATTTCGCTGTCGACGATGTTCGTCAAGTGCTCGAGATCCTCTCCCCCCGCCGCGCTCAGCGAAAGGATCGGAAAGGAATTGATCGAAAACTTGGAAATGCTCGGACTTTGCGCCCCGGAAGGCAGCTCGACCAGATCGAGCGCTTCGCGAACGTCGGTCACCGCTTTGTTCATATCTTGACCGAATTCGAATTCAATCATAATGTTCGATGCGTTCTCCATCGAGGTGGAGGTGACGTTGTTGACATTATCCAGGTTGCGCAGCCGTTGTTCCAACGGAGCCGTAACGTCCTCGACGACCGAGTCGGGAGCAGCCCCCGGATAGACCGTCGTCACGCTAAGGAACGGCAACGACAAATTGGGCATGCTCTCCTGCTTCATCGTCAAGCCGGAGTACAAGCCCGAAACGAGGACAATAATAGTGAACAACCAGATGGCGAACTTGTTGTTCAATGAGAACTTGATAACGCTTTTCATCTCTCCACTCCTTGTCTTTTAGGCTCACCTCGCCATCGTATCAAACGAACGGTCGAATTACAAATGAAGCGTTCGATACAGATTGGGCGTGAGTTTTATCCTCATATACGGCCCATTCCGCTTGGCGTTTCAAAATTTTTTCGACCGATTGTTCGATTCGGAGTTAGGGCGGAGGTCAGAAACCCGCTTGCCGTCCTCCACGGAATCGGCCAGCGGGCGGCCGTATGCGCATGGAGGGCTAAGATGAGTCGCTACGACTCATTTGGGTCCGACTCCGCGCAGGCGGAAGCGGCAAGTTGGGTAATTTTTATCCAACTGCGGGCGGCCGTATGCGCATGGAGGGCTCAGATGAGTCCCTACGACTCATTTGAATCGAAGGCGCGCAGGCGGAAGCGGCAAGTTGGGTAATTTTTATCCAACTGCGGGCGGCCGTATGCGCATGGAGGGCTCAGATGAGTCCCTACGACTCATTTGAATCGAAGGCGCGCAGGCGGAAGCGGCAAAATGGGTAATTTTTACCCAACTGCGGGCGGCTGTATGCGCATGGCGGGTCGAGATGAGTCGCCACGACTCATCTGGATCCATTTCACGCGTGCGGAGGCGGCAAGATAAAGGCCGCCCGCTCTTCCGGGCTAAATCTTCCCCGTTTTCCGCTCCGCCGAAGCGAATTTCGCGTATCGATGCATTCCCAAGCCGAGCAGGCCGTAAATGACGGCGCCGACAATCGCATGGAGGGTCAAGTGCTGGAACGGGAACAGGATGACGAAGGCGTACCCCCACAATCCGTAAGGCAGCCGGTCGATGCGTTCGGACACGAGCGTCAGCCACACTCCGGCGAAAAAACCGTAATAAGCGATAACAGACAAGGGGATCGTGTAAAACAAAAAATTCAGCGTGTCGTAGACCGAATAAGGCAAAATCTCGATCAGGAATTTTTCCAAAAACAGCACGCCAAGCCCGCCGAACAATAAATGCAGGTGAAGCGGCAGCGCGAGCCGGACAACGGGAAAAGAAAGCAGCCACATCCTTAAACTTCGCAGCACAACGGAAAAACGGTTCATTCGCAGCGCCTCCCGGTTACGTGACTCCCCCTCATTGTAAAACTTTCGTTCCGCCGATCGTCGCGAAGCTTGTCGTCCGCCCAAAAAAATAACCCCGGCTTCGCGCTGCAGCTTTCGCTGCGACGCGAGGCCGAGGCCCGCGTGCGGAAACTTCGTCCGCTTTGTAGCCTCCGTTTGTCAGCGGTGCGCCGAGACCCTCCTGCGGGAACCTCGTCCGCTTTCCCGGTCATCCGGCAACCCCTTGGCGATTGACCGGCGCGGCCGGATCGGTCGGGTGCTTGCGTTTGACGATGTGGCGGTAGGCGCGTTTAATCAAGGGCAGCAGGTAGTAGTCGAGTCCGAACTTGCCCGCGTTGTTGCCGGCGAGCAGGACGACGATGCCGAACAGAATCAGCCACGGATTGCTCGATACGGTGCCGGCCAGCAGGAACATGAAGTTCATCATCATTCCGAAGAAGGCGGCGGTAACCGTCAAGCCCCCCAGTATGAGGCCCAGGCCGACCAGAAACTCTCCCCAGGGAATGAGCACGTTGATCAGTTCAACGTTCGGAAGCGCGAAATGCTTGAGGAAGGCCACAAAATTCGGGTACATCGCATTTTCCGTGCCGGTCGCGAGCACCGGCGTTTCGATCGCTTTATTCAGGAAGCCGGCGGCGCTGAAGCCGTCCACGATCTTGTGCCACCCCGCCTCGATCCACTTCCACCCGAGATAAAACCTCACGACGACGAGCAGCGCGGCGGCGATCCGGTTTGTTCTCATCCAGTTTGCCATTTGAATCCTCTCCCTTCTGATGTCTTCATCATAGCTCTTCTTCGCGCCGTCCCCCATCGGGAGAATTCCCGATCCTGACGGAGGCGGGCCCTGATTTTTTCCTAAGAACGGCAGCTGCGCTTCCCTTACCGCAAATTAGGGGAATTCCCCGACTTACAGCCCCCGCAAGAAAGAATACAATTAATGAGAGGATGACGACCGGAAAAGCGAGGCTAGGTGAGAAAGGATGGTTGAAAAGGTGCGCGAGCTGATGGAAAAAGAGCTTCATCTATTGCGCGAGCTCCTGTCGGCCGACGTTGCGGCATTGGCATGGATGCAGGACCGGGAACGCCGGCTGGACTGGGCCATCGCATCGGGCTGCGGCGACGACAGATACCGCATGCTTTCCATTCGGATCGGACGGGGGCTGGAGGGAACCGTTCCGAGAATCGGCCGGCCGCTCGTATTGGACCCCTGCAATCCGAGCGCCTCGCGGATGAAGGAACAGTCCCCGTTCATGCTGCTCGAGAAGCTTCAGACCGCGGCCGGTTTGCCCGTCAACGTCCATGGACAATTAAAAGGCGTGCTCCTGGCCGGGTTTCGGTCCGTTCGCTGCTTCACGCCGGAAAATCTAACGGTGCTCCAGATGTCGGCCAAGTGGCTCGGGCAGTTGGGAGAGTACGATTCGGAAGGGGGCAAGGTTCATTTCGGGGAAATCTCCTGATAAGATAGAGAGAACGAGAGGGGGAAACGGCTTGGACAACGTACGCATTTTGCTCGTCGACGACCACGCTGTCGTCCGTTCGGGCTTGCGGATGCTGCTCGAGAGCAAGCCCGGCATCGAAGTGGCAGGCGACGCCGCGGACGGAGACGAGGCGATCCGGTTGGCCCGGGAGCTTTCGCCGGACGTGGTGCTGATGGACCTAAGCATGCCGCACGGCAAAGACGGCTTGACCGCGACGGGCGAACTGAAAAAGCTGATGCCCGACATTGCCGTGCTCATTTTGACGATGCACGATGACGACGAGTATTTATTTCGCTCGATTCATGCCGGGGCATCGGGCTACATTTTGAAAAGCGCCCCCCACGAAGAACTGCTGGCCGCGATTCAATCGGTTTCCGAGGGCAACGCCTACTTGTACCCGACCGCCACGAAGCGGCTCATGAACGAATATATGGAGCGGATCCGCCGCGGCGAAAGCGCGGACGCCTACGATCTGCTTTCGGAACGCGAGAAGGAAGTGCTCGGCTGGATCGCCAAGGGCTATTCCAACAAGGATATTGCCGAGCACCTCATCATCAGCGTCAAAACGGTCGAAACCCACAAAGCCCACGTCATGGAAAAGCTCGGTCTCAAGACGCGGCCCGATCTGGTCAAATACGCGCTCAAAAAGGGGTTGCTGAACTTTGACGCCTGAAGAAGCCAAACGCGTCGACGAACTGGTCTCGAGCCTCGACGATCCCGGGTTTCCGATGACCGCCGAATTTCGGAGCGAGCTTAAGCAGATGCTCCAGCAATTCAACCATCTGAAGCTTGCGCTGGACGAATCGTCGATCGTGGCGATGACCGACCGCAAAGGGATTATCCGCTATGTGAACGGGAAGTTTTGCGAAATTTCCAAGTACAGCCGCGAAGAGCTGCTCGGGAGCGATCACCGGATCATCAATTCCGGCTACCACGGAAAATCGTTCATGCGCGAATTATGGCGGACCATTCAATCCGGCGAGGTGTGGCGGGGCGAAATTCGCAACAGGGCAAAGGACGGCAGCTACTATTGGGTGTACACGACGATCGTGCCGTTCGTGGACGAATCGGGAAAGCCTTATCAATATTTGGCGATCCGCAACGAGGTCACCCCGCTGAAGAAGGCGGAACAGGAGCTGCAGCGGATGATGACGCGCGTCATGCGCATCCAGGAAGAGGAGCGCAAGCGGTTTTCCCGCGAGCTGCACGACGGCATCGGCCAAAGCCTGTTCGGCCTGGCGATCCACCTCGACCGGCTGCTCGCCCAGCCCGGGCATGCGCCGGAGCTTGCCCAGCTTCGCCGGGACGTCACCGGCATCATGGAGGAGGTGCGGGAGCTCGCCTGGGAGCTGCGGCCGTCCGTGCTGGACGATCTCGGGGTCGCTCCCGCCCTGCGGAGCTACTCGGAGATGTTTTCCCAGCATTACGGCATTCGCGTCCGCTTGACCTGCAAGCTGGCGGGCCGCATGGACCGCCAGACGGAAACCGCGCTTTACCGGATCGTTCAGGAGGCGCTCACCAACATCGGCAAGTACGCGGGGGTTGCGGAGGCAACGGTCGACGTCTGGGAGTCGGAAACGCATGTCTATGCGCGCGTCGAGGATCGGGGCGTCGGCTTCGTCCCGATGCCGGAAAGCCAGGGGGTCGGACTGTTCAGTATGGAAGAGCGGGCACGCGGCGTCGGAGGCCAGGCGAGCGTCCGCTCCGCCCCGGACCAAGGAACGGTCGTTTCGGTAATTTTGCCAAAAAATGTGGAGAACCCTTGACATAGTTATCCAGATGAAGTATAATTCATTAGTGATTTAAGTGTGACCCTCTGATTTTTCCTCTAAAGGGATATCGCCTCCGTTCTCTTTCACATTCCTTTAATACAATGGCTGCTGGGAAAGGAACACGAATTCTCGCTGGAGCGGTCAAGGAACCGCAAGAACGATTGAGAGGCAGGGCTTTCGTTGTTTTCGTGCAAGTGAGTTTCAGGAAACATCGCGCGGTTGCGCTTAAACGAATGACCCCCGCTGGGCTTAGCCTGGCGGGGGTCGACCAATTTTCGGGCGTTTTTCGTCAGTTTCGTTCGGGGAGAGACTCCACGTAGCTGTCGGACATGCTGATCAGCTCCAGCGCGTTTTCGTACTGTTCCTCGGTTACGTCGCCTTCCGCGGCCTCGCCGCCGGAGAACGGGTAGACGACGCCGTCCTCGAACCCGAGGCCGGGGACGAATACCGCCCCGTCGTTCACGAACGAACCCGACGGCAGGTAATACCTTTGCGGCAGCACGTTTTCCGTTTCGTTCAGGATATCCTGACCGAAGTGGATATGATCGTCCAGCGAAATGCCGGCCAAATTCGCGATCGTCGGAAACAGATCGGATTGCCCGCCCGTTTGCTCGAGCACCTGGCCTTCGGTTTGGCCGGGCAGCTTGAGAATAAGCGGGATGTTCAACATGTCCGGAGACTCGTAATCCCGGCCGTAGATTTCTTTCATAAGGCTTTTCTCTTCTTTGGTCAGCGAGTATACCGGCAATCCCTGGTGGTCACCATAGATGATAACGAGACTCTCGTCCCAAATGCCGCTGCTTTTCAGCCGTTCGATAAATTGGCCGAGGGCGAGGTCCGCGTAATTTTGCGCGCCGATATAATGGCCGACCAGCGTATCGTCGTACTTTTCCGGCAGCTCCATCCGGATTTTGCGTTCCGGCAGATTGAACGGATGATGGGCGGACATCGAGATCACCTGGGCGTAAAACGGTTTGCCGCTTTGCCGCATCGTTTCCAGCACGCCGGCCGTTTTCTCGTACAGCACTTCGTCGGAAGCTCCGAACATGACGAAATCTTCCTCGCCGAAAAAAGCGGTGTCGTAATATTGGCCGAAGCCGAGCGCCTGATAAAGCTCTTCGCGGTTCCAGAACGAGACGTCGTTCGTATGGAAAGTGGCGGTGTCGTAGCCGTGCTCCGCCAGCGTCTTCGGCATGCTCGGCAGTTCCTTGTCCGCGTACACCTGGGAAGCGGCGCCGTGAGGAGGAATAAAGAACGACGTGTTCACGACGAATTCCGCATCCGAGGTGTTGCCTTGCCCGACCTGCTGGTAAAAATGCGGGAAATAAAAGCTTTCGGAAGCCAGCTTGTTCAGGTTCGGCGTCACTTCCTTGCCGTCCACTTCCATGCCGATCAGGAAGTTCTGGAACGCTTCCAGCTGGATAATGATGACGTTTTTGCCTTTGGCCGCTTCCCAATAGGCCGGTTCGGCTTTATCCTCGATGCCCTTGATCTCGCGAATCCGCTCCTGCGTCACTTCGCTCGTATCGACCGGCTCGTCCTTCGAAGCCCCGAACGCGACATAAGCTTCATAGTTGAGGATTCCCATTTTTTGAGCTTGCAAAATTTCGTTCATTCCGTCCTTGTACGGATAAATGCTGGCCGCGCACATCACGATCGAAAGCGCGCCGACGGAAGCCGATACGGCCCTCGGTTCCCGTACGGCAAGGCTTCTCCCCCAGGCCCGAACCTTGCGACTGGAAAGCAGTAAAATAAACAGGACGACGATATCGACGTAGATAAGCAGAAAGTAAGGATGCAGCAGCGAGAACACGCTGCTTTTCACTTCCGTAACCTGTCCGACCTGCTGCAAAGCATGGTAGGTGACGATGACGCCGAAATATTTGTAATACATGATGACCGCAAAATAGACGGAGGTCAAAATCAGATTAACCGTTAAATAAGCGCCGAGCTTGCGCTTGTAAAACAGCAGTTCTACAAGGCAGAACGCGACCCAGACGGACGGAATGCCGGTCGCAAGCGGCATCCAGACATGCCCTCCGTCGAAGATGACGAAGCGGGCCAAATAAATTTTGAGCGCCATCATTATCGTAAAGAAAACAAACGGTTTGGATAAGATTCGCGCGATACGAGGCCAAGCCGCCACATGCATCATCCCCTATTTTTCTATCCGTGCGTCTTGCTTCAAGTACCCATTATAGCGGATTTGTCATCCGTAAATAAAGTTTATGCAACACCTGGCATTCGCTATAATGAAACTTACGAAAGGATGTGGTCTCGGTGGCGATCCGGTATACGCGGGAATACGACAAAATTTTGGACGATTTATCCAAGGCGCTGACCGCCATTCCCGATTGTTACGAAACGTTCGAAATGACGAAGGGCGAGTGGGAGGAACTGGAGCAGCCGGAGCGGGACGTCTGCCTGCGCACGCTCGCGGACGACCTGTTTTACGTGCTCGGCTCCTCTCCCGCTTCGTCGGCCGGCTCCGGCAAAGTCGAATACGACAAAGCGCATCACGTCATTAAAGTGATCGTCTCGCCGCAGCTTACGCACCTCGTTCCGCTCAAGGAACAATAAAGGCCGAGGCAAAAAGAAGGGCCGATCGCCGGTTCGAGAACCGGCCGATCGGCCCTTCGGTTCATCTGCCCAGCACATGGCCGACGATATGAACGACCCGCTGTTCGATAAACGGCTTGGTGATGAATTCCTTCGCTCCCGCCCGAATCGCCTCCGCGATCGTCTCCTGGCGCTCCATCGTCGACAGAACGACGATTCGAGCCCGCGGATCGAATTCGCAAATGTGACGAATCGCCGCGATTCCGTCCATTTCCGGCATCATGACGTCCATCGTCACCAGATCCGGCCGGAAGCGCTCGTACATCTCCACGGCCTCCCGGCCGTTGAAGGCTTCCGCGGCAATCGCGTGTCCGGCTTTCGTCAAAATGCTCTTCAGCGTAGCTCGCATCACCGCCGAATCGTCGGCGATCAGGATTCGGGCCATGGCTCTTCCTCCAGCACGAGTTCGATTTTATTGCGACATTATACCCATCATACATGATCGATGGTGTCGTTTCGATAGATCGAAAGTCCCGGTCGCGCAAGTACAATCGTTTATCCCGCCCCCGTGTGGTATAATGAAATATTAACAATAAGCGGAAGGAAAAGAAGATGATCCATTCCCTATCGCTTCAACAAATCAAGCTGCTGTGCGGTTCCATTTCGTACGAGCGCGGGCGGAAATACTACGAGCAGCACCGCGTGACCAAAGTCGAAATCGACGAGGGGAAACGGACGGTTCGCGCCGTCGTCGTCGGCGAAGAGGAATACGACCAGCGGATCGTCATGGACGACTCCGGCGTTCAGGACGCCCGCTGCACTTGTCCCGCTTACCACAATCAATACTATTGCAAACATATTGCGGCCGTCCTTGTCCACCTTTACGAATCGCAGCCGAAGCCCGATCGGCAGACGGGCACCGTGCCGTTTACCCAGCCGCCGGCGCCGGCGTTCACGAGCCGGGATATCCAATTTGCCAAAAACATGATTTCCCTTTTCGACGGCCCCGTCTCGAACGCTCCGTTCCATGACGAGGCTCCCGGCGTACAGGCGCAGTTTCTGGAAACGGAATTTATCTGCTCGCCCGTGAACGAGCACAGCCGCTCGCCTTTGTTCGCGATCGAGATGAAGGTCGGACCGAAACGCCTCTACGTCGTGCAAAAAATCAAGGATTTCCTGCAGAAGGTCGATCAGCAGCTGCCGGTCGCGTTCGCCAAGCTGTTTACCTACGACCCGACGGCGCATGCGTTCAAGCCCGGGGACGAGGCGATCGTTCGCCGCCTGATCGATATCGGGCGCAGCGAGGAGGCGTACCGGGAGGCGTTTCGCAGCAGCTACGGAGGCTTCGGCTTTCAGCACGAACGCTACATGATCGTTCCGCCCTATGCATGGGAAGAACTGCTTCCCTTGTTCGAGGCGGCGAACGTCCGCTTCGCGCACGGCATGCGCGAGGTCGACCGGATCGTCGTCACCGACGAACCGCCGCCGCTGCAATTCGAGCTGAATCAGGCGCCGGCCGAAGGGTTTCAGCTCGATATCCGCGGTCTCGACCGGACGCTCGTCATGGACAGCTACGGGGTCGTCGTCGCGGACGGCATTCTCCACCGGATGGAAGAGTCGTCCATGCGGCGGCTGGAGGAAGTGAAGCGCTTGTTCGCGTACAAGCCCGGCAAGCATATGCTTATTCCCCCGGAGCAGATGGAGCCTTTCATGGACCGGGTCATCCCCGGTCTTCGCCGAATCGGGGAGGTGACGATCGCCCAGGCGATCGCCGATCGGATCGTGAGCCCGAAACTGCAGGCCAGAATCGGGCTCGACTGGCTGAACGGAAGGCTGCTCGCCAGGCTGACGTATAAGTATGACGACATTGAAATCGATCCGATGCAACCGGGAAAAGGCAGAGCCGGCGACTCGGAACGCATTTTGATGCGCGACGTGGAAGCCGAAGGGCGCATTATGAGCCTGATCGAACGGGCCGCCTTCAAATACAACGGAAGCGAGCTGTACCTGGACGACGAAGAAAGCGTCTACCGGTTTCAATACCGGCTGCTGCCCCAACTGGAGAAGCTGGCCGAAGTGACGGCCACAGGCCCCATGGACGCCATGCTGCGAGAGCCCCCGCCTCCGCCGCGGATGACGATCGACATGGACCCCCGCACGCAGTGGCTGGAAGTCCGGTTCGATATGGAAGGCATCGACGAGCGGGAGATCGGTCTCATTTTGAAAACGCTCGTTGAAAAAAAATCGTACTACCGGCTGCCGGGCGGGGCGTTTCTGTCGCTCGAGGACGAAGGGTTTCTCGAAATCGCCCGCCTCATGGACGAAATGGGCATCCGCAAAAACGACATCAAAAGCTCGCGCCTCGACCTGTCCGCCGTGCGGGGACTGGCGCTGATGGAAGAGGGGCCGCGGACGGCGAACGTCAAGCTCGGGCGCGCCTTCCGGCAGCTGCTGGACAATATGCGAAATCCAGACAATCTGGATTTTGCCGTGCCGGAACGGCTCGCCCCGATTTTGCGGGATTACCAGAAATTCGGCTTTCAATGGATGAAAACGCTGGCCAGCTACCATTTCGGCGGCATCCTCGCCGATGACATGGGCCTCGGCAAGACGCTGCAGGCGATCGCGTTTATCGAATCCAACCTGGAGCGGATTCGCGAAGCGGGCTTGCCCGCGCTGATCGTCTCTCCGGCTTCGCTCATTTACAACTGGCGCAACGAAATCGCGCGCTTTGCCCCGGATTTGAACGTCCGGATGGCCGCCGGCGCCAAGCAGGAGCGGAGCGGGGCGCTGGAGGACCTGGGCAGCGTCGACGTGCTCATTACGTCCTATCCGCTGCTCCGCCGGGATATGGAGCTGTACGCGGGACAGCGGTTCCACGCGCTGTTTCTCGACGAGGCGCAGGCGCTCAAAAACCACGCCACCCAGACGTTCCAGGCGGTCAAGATCATTCGGGCGGCGCATCGCTTCGCCCTGACCGGAACGCCGATCGAAAACTCGCTCGACGAGCTGTGGTCGCTTTGCGACGCGGTGTTTCCCGAGCTGTTCGGCAGCCGCAGCCGGTTTGCGGAGCTGTCCCGGGAAGCGGTCGCGAAGCGGGTGCGCCCGTTCATTTTGCGCCGGCTCAAAACCGACGTGCTGAAAGAACTGCCGGACAAAATCGAAACCCTGCAGCTGTCCGAGCTCACCGACGAGCAGAAGAAGCTGTACGTCGCGTATTTGGCGAAGCTTCAGGCGGAGACGATCGACCATTTGCGGACGGAGGGCTTTCAAAAGAGCCGGATGAAAATACTGGCCGGACTGACGAGGCTGCGCCAGCTGTGCTGCCACCCCTCCCTGTTCGTGGAAAACTACGAAGGCGACTCCGGCAAGCTGGAACAGCTGCTCGACATCGTGGAGGAAGCGCTGGCCGCCGGCAAGCGGCTGCTCATTTTCTCCCAGTTCACCTCCATGCTCGGCCTGATCCGGGAGGAGCTCGAGCTCCGGGGCCTGCCTTGCTTTTATCTCGACGGGCAAACGCCCGCGAAAGACCGCGTCGAGCTGTGCAGAAGATTCAACGAAGGCGAGCACGATCTGTTCCTGATCTCCCTGCGCGCCGGAGGCACGGGGTTGAATTTGACCGGCGCGGACACCGTCATTTTGTACGATTTGTGGTGGAACCCGGCCGTCGAGCAGCAAGCGGCGGATCGCGCGCACCGGATCGGGCAAAAAAAGGTCGTGCAGGTGATCCGGCTTGTCGCCCAGGGTACGATCGAGGAAAAAATCGTGGAGCTTCAGCAGCGGAAAAAAGATTTGATCGCCGAAGTGATCCAGCCGGGAGAAGAGGCGCTGTCGGCGATCACCGAGCAGGAAATCCGCGAGCTCCTGATGATCTAGCCGGAACAGCTTACGGAAAAGTAGAAAAGGACTGTTCCGGCGGCGAATTCTGCCCTCTGCGGCAGAGCTCCCGCTCAAAACAGTCCTATTTCTAGTTGCGGCCCCGTTTCGCAGCCGAGTAGCCGCGCCCGGCCGCGATCACGTTCCGATCACAGCTCTTCGCTGGCGAGCTCCGACGTGTAAGGCTCCAGCAGCCATTTTCCGTCCACCTTCACCGCGTCGTTAAGCATCGTCGAGCGAACGGTGTACGAAAGGTCCTCCATCGTCACTTCCGAAACCATGACGAACGCGAGCGTCGCCCGGTCCGCTCCGTTGTATTCGACAATCGCTTGCTGTTCCACCGTCGCTTTGGTCGAATAGGAGGCAAACAGCTCCTCGATCGCCGCCGAAGCATCCGCCTTCAGCGTTTCGTCCTCGAAATGCATCGTCGCCACGTAAGCTTCCGTGTCGCCCTCGGAAGCCGCCTTCATCTGCGCGCTCAACACGGCTTCGATCGCCGCCTTGTCCGCATCCGGCACCGTTACGGCTTGATCGAACAAGCGATCCAGGTTCGTGTAGTCGGTGTAAGGAACGTAAATGTCGTAAATTTTCCACTGGCCGCTCGCATCCGGCCGGAGCGTATATTCGACTTCGCTCTCGTTGTCGAGGAAAAAGCCGCCGCTGACTTTGACGGACTTCTCCAGCGTGACGACGAGCGCTTCCTCGTCGGTATAATAGCCGACATATCGGTCTTCGATCGTCGTTTTCGTCTTCGCTGTCGAGAACTGCTCGCGAATGGCGGCATCCATGGCATCCTTGATCTCGGACTCGTCGTGAAACAGCGCCATCAGCGCATCGGCGTCCGAGGCTTCTTCCGCCGCGAGCACCTGATCCAGCACGCCGAACAGAGCCTGCTGCTGCTCGGCCGTCGGCCCGCCGTCGACGATGACGACCGTTTTGGCCGCGGATTCCCAGCTCACTTCTTTGCCGGACAGGTCCGCCAAAAACTTCACGCCGACGAGCGTGCGGCCGTTAAGCGTCGTCAACTGCTTGTTGACCTCGACGGCCGTGCCGTTCACGAACGCGATATCCGCCCCGATCGTCATTTCGATGTAACGGCTGTCGGATTCCGCCGTAATTTTTTTCGTGGCATTTTCATAGAAAACTTCATAGCCGAACGCTTCGAACAAAGTCCGGAATTCGACGAACGTCCGTCCGTCCATCGCGACCGGATTTTGGTTGAATCGAAGCGGCTCTCCGTTAAGCAGAACTTTGATCTCCGGCTGCCCGCTCGCGGCGGACGCCGTCCCCATGGAGGCGAATAAGAGCATTGCGGTCACGGCCAATCCAACGAAGCGTTTCAATAGAGCACTTCCCGTCTCCCGATTTGGGTATTTTTCCTATACCACCTCATCATATCGGAAAATAGCGGCAGAAGTTAAGTCTTTTCTCGTTTTTATTCGTCGACCATGCGTTTCTTGTAGACGAATGCGGCCAAAATATGAATGGCGACCGCCCATGCGAGGATGATGCCCAGATGGCCCGCCGTATCGGCGAATCCCGCGCCCGCTTCCACCCGTTTTGCCAATTCGAGCAGCTGCAAATTCGGCAGCGCCTCCAATACGGACAGAAACGGATACTGCTCGATGAACAGGGTGACATAGGAGCCGAAGCTGAAAATCGCGAAAAACGGCAAAACCGCGACCGAAGCTTCCATCACCGATTTCGTAAACAGCCCGATCAACGTCCCGAGGCCCAAATAAAAGAGGACGGACAAAAACAAGGCGGCGATTACGGCCGGCATATTTTGCGGATTGTACTCCTGCAGCGCCATGCAAACCGTCACGATCAGGACGGTCGCCAGAAAGCTCAGCAAGTTTTTGCCGCAAAAAATCTCGAGCGTGCTGGCAGGCGACAGCATGAGCCCGCGCAGCGTGTTCTTTTCTTTCTCTTCCGCGATCAGCGACGCTTGCACATACGCGGTTACCAGGACGAACGTCATGTTGAAAACCAAGTAGTAGGTATCGATGCTCCCTGCGCCCATCCGGCCGTAAATGACCGACAGCACGATCGGCATCAACAGCGTCGTCGAGACGTACAAATTGCGGGACATGTCTTTGTAGTCTTTTTGCAAAATCGCGAAAACCCGCTTCATCGATAACGTCATGCCAGCTTCCTCCCGGTTACTTCTACGAAAATATCGCCAAGCGTCGGAAAATTCGTTTGGACCGACGCAATCCGATCGGCGCTCATGTATTCGAACAATTCCCGAGCCCCTTCCGGCCCCTTCGGCACGATGACGGTGGACCCGTCGGTAAGCTCGACGGTCAACGTCGCGTCTCCGCGCTGCCGGCGCAGCTTTTGCGGGGAACCCAGCAATTGTATCTCTCCGTTGTTCAAAAAAGCGACCCGATCGCACAGCGTTTCGGCTTCGTTCATATCGTGCGTCGTCAAAAAGATCGTCGTTCCCCGCTCTTTTAACCGATTCAAGCCCTCGTAAATATGCTTCGTGTTTACCGGATCGAGCGCGGATGTCGGCTCGTCGAGGAACAACAGCTCGGGCTCGTGCAGAAGGGCGCGCGCCAATACGATTCTTTGGAGCATCCCTTTGGACAGCTTGGAGACGGTTTTCTTGCTCTCGCCTTCCATGTTCACCATCGCCAGAACTTCGCCGATTCGGCTAAAGGGCACATCGTACAAATCGCAATACAGCTTCAAATTGTCGTAGACGGACAATCGGGCGTATAAAGCCGTGTTATCCGTAATGATGCCGATTTTTTTGCGGTATCGGGCTTCCCGCAGCCGGTCCGCGCTCGCTCCGAACACATAGGCGGTCCCCGAGGTAGGCTTCAGCTGAGCCGTCAGGATTTTGATGGTCGTCGTTTTTCCCGACCCGCTCGGTCCCAAAAAACCGAAAATTTCTCCCTTCCGTACGCTAAAGGATACATTCGTTAAAGCCCGGGAACCGGAAAACGATTTTTCCAACGCCGTCACTTCGATAATATTTTCCATCGCGCTTTCAACCTCCGCATATGACTTCGCTATGCCCTTATCCTAGAGCAGATCGGGCCGGGGCGCATCATCATCCCGTCCAAAGGAGCGTCCCCGGGCGCGAACGGAGCATTTCCGGCCGCGAACGGAGCTTATTTAAGGCCCATCATTTCTTTTAATTCCGCCATTTTCGTCTTGGACAGAGGAACCGACGACTTCACCCGATCGTCCAACACGAGACTGTAGCTGTTGCGGGTGAACGTGACGACCTCTCTTACCTTTTGCAGATTGACGATGTAGGAGCGGTGGCAGCGAAAAAATCCGTACGTCCGCAACCGGTCCTCCAGCTCGTTGATTTTGAACGTCGACGGATACGCTTCTCCGTCGATATAAAGATGGGTCTGGCCCTCGTTGCTTTCGATGTAATCGATCTCCGGCGGGTTGAACAGGATCATTTTCTCGTTCATCCGGGCCGGGATTTTCTCGAACCGCACGAGCTGCTGAACGGACAGTTCTTCCTCCGGAACGTCCGCCTCGGCCTCCCGCCTTTCTTGAATGTCAAATGCTTTCAGCCCTTTTTCGTCGAGACGGTATACCTTGTCCGTCATGCCGAGGGCGGTTTCCATGCTGCCGGTCAGCACGAGAACGCCCTTGCCGAGTTCGCGCAGCCTGGCGACGATTCTTTGGAGCACGAGCCTCGTTTCGTTGTCGACGTTTTGATCCGGCTCCTCGAACACGAATAGGCTCGGGTCCTGCAACAGGATCCGGGCAAATTGAACCCTTCTTTTCTCCGACGGGTTCAATTGCGAAATACGCGTCCTGGCCTTCGTCTCCAGCTTTGTCGAACGGATCGTGTCCTCGACGTCCAAAGCGGACCCGTACAATTTTTTGCAGAAAAAAAAGTATTCCTTTACCGTGAGCCGTTCGTAAAGCCCCTCGTTTAAAAATAAAAAGCCGATTTGCGAAAAATACCGCTTTCGATTGCCGGCGCAGGTCTCCCCGTTTACCCGGATCTCTCCGCTCGAAACGGGCAGCTTGCCCGCCAGATTCGCCAGCAGCGCATGGCGCACGTTCATGCTCGTATACAACGCCGTCACATCGTGCGGCCCCACTTCCAGTTGAAACGCGGGAAATACAAGCGTATGCTCCGCAAAACTCTCCAATCCGCGGATTTCGAGCAAATTCACGACATCACCCAATCTGTCCGTTGTTCCAATTTCGTATGTTCGGTTGGACTTGTCTATTATACAACACGAAAAACGGCAGGAGCTTCCCCCTGCCGTCGCATGAACGCGTTCGATTACAGCTGCTCGTTTTCCAGCGGGATCGCAACCGGATCGAGCAGCCATGTTCCGTCTCTTTTTTCGGCGTCGTTGGCCATGACCGAACGGACTTTAACGGTCTGTCCGGCCACTTGAACCTCGGTAACCGCTTCGAACAGGATTGTCGCTCTGTTCGTATCGTAGTAGTCGGCGACCACAAACTTTTCGATCGTCATTTTGGAATCGGAGGTGTCGAACAGCTGCCGGATTTGGGCCGACGCCGCCTCTTTCATTCCGGCATCGTCCAAATGCATCGTAGCCAGGTAATCGTCCAGGTTTTCTTCCTGGAGGGCCTGAATTTGCCGATCCAGAACCGCCCTCAACGCCGTCGCTTCCTCTGCCGGGACGTCGGCGGCTTGCTCGAACAGCTCCGGAACGTTCGTTGCGACGAAGTTAACGACCTGGAGATTGTAAATTCTCCACTCTCCGTTCGCCGCGGGGCGCAGCGTATAGACGTAATTTACCCGAGCGTCGGGCGAAAAGCCCGTTCCTCCTGTTTTAACGTTCTCCTCCGCGGTTTCAAGCACCGTCTCCTCCGCCGAATAGGACACGATCTTTTTCTCCAAAATGGTCGTCTTCGTTCGAAGCCGATCCCACGTTGCCGCAAGTTCCTCGCTATAGTCTTCCCTTAACGGAGAATCGTCCGAAAAAAGCGCGATCGTCGCGTCGTAATCCCATGCCTCTTCGGCGGCCTGCATCTTGTCCAGCAAAGCGAACACCGCGGCCTCCTGCTCGGCCGTCGGCCCGCCGTCGACGATGACGACCGTTTTCGCGGCTGCGTCCCAAGCGACATCCTTGCCGGACAGCGTCGCGATAAACCGGACGCCAACGAGCGTGCGGCCTTTTTCAATTCGGAGCTGGTTATCGATCGGAACGGCGCTGCCGTCTACGAACGCGGCATCCGCGCCGACCGTCATTTCGATGGTCCGGCCGCTCGACGTTGCCGTGATTTTTTTGATCCCGGCGTCATAAGCCACCTCGTACCCCAGCGCCACGAACAGCGAACGGAATTCGACGAACGTCTTGCCTTCGATAGCGGCCGGTGCCACGGCAAATTGAACGGGCTCGCCGTTCAGCAGCACCTGGATCGGTTTTTGCTGCGCGGCCGCTCCGGCCGTTCCCGCGTACGCAAACAGCATCGCGGCTGATGCAATCGTTGCCAAAAATCGTTTCAACCTGACACTTCCCTTCTTCCTTTTAGATGAAATAATGGATATGCAAGTGTGTGCATTTCTATTTTAGACCAGCCCTGTCGAGAAATTTGTCATAATTTGTAGAACTAAATACCGAAATATCCCCGCTTCATCGCTTCAATTTCTATGAGTTTAAGCTTATAATCGATTGCCGCTTGTTTACGCTGCATTACAGCCTTATGATAACT
Source organism: Cohnella algarum (assembly GCF_016937515.1). Lineage (NCBI taxonomy): Bacteria > Bacillati > Bacillota > Bacilli > Caryophanales > Paenibacillaceae > Cohnella > Cohnella algarum. The sequence goes on along the minus strand of NZ_JAFHKM010000002.1, from coordinate 2,560,463 downwards.
TAACGCGGCTTTGTCCCGCTCCGTCTGGGAAATTAGCCCGAGATCCCATTTCTTTTCCGCCAACAGATTTTCGTTGCGCGCAGCTTTCTCCTGCTCTAATAACTGCTTTCCCTTCGCATAAGACTGCTCCGCTTCCATATGGGCGGCAACCAATATGCGGTACAATTCCTGATACAGCTGATCCCGTTTTTGAACGGCCGCATTTTTTTCCGCTTCTTTTTGCATCCGCGTGTGAAAGCTTTCCGAAGCTGCGGCCTTTTCCGCGTATTCGGCCGATTTGACATCCTCCTGGGCCAGCCGATAAGCATAAGAGTTTACCAACCATGAGCGGTAATCGGCCGGAAAGGAGAGTTCCCGGAATTCCTCTTCCGCTTCGGCTACCAGCTCTACGTCGCTAGAGTCCCAATTCATTTGAAAGGCCAGTTGCCCAAGCAACGACGCGTATTGGGCTTGCAACAAATGCAGTTCCAGCTCCTTCTGGTCTGCTGCAGCAGCCGCACGATCGACCGCCATTTGATCCGACAGCCCTTTTTCCTTAAGGAGGCTGATCCTGACCCATTCATTGTTCAAGTATGCAGTCTCTTCTTTCGAAAAAGCGAGTTGTTCCTTCACGCTCACAATCTGATAAAACAGAGTTGTCAAATAAAGCTCGATCGCCTCTGTTTCGGCTTCCTGCTGCAGATTGGTCTTCCCTTTTTGAATGTCGATTTCGTCGATCAGCGAAAGCAATTGCTTCCTTTGTTCGCTCAGCTGCTTGGCCGTTTGTTCGCCTTGGGCCTTGATGATCTCATTAAGCGTTGAATTAATCTGCACCTGAGTCAGTACGATTCGAAGCCATTCTTCCTCGCTCAGACTTCCGTCGTTCGGCATACCGGCCGCTATCGTTCCCGGATCTGTCGGCAACAGCGAAAAGTTTCCGGCCTGGTCGATTTCTTTGATATCGTCCTCGGCATCCATCTTCTGATACTGCAGCATTTGAACCGTATAACGCAGCAGTTGCAAATTGCGGCTTCCCTTGATTCCGGTCTCAACGACTTCATCAAGCGTCACTTTAACGGGAGGCGTAGCGAGGAAAGGGGTTTCCGCGTAGCTTGTCGCGCCAAATGAAATAACCAAGCAAACCAAAATGACAATGGAAAAACGAATCCTGTTTTTCACCATTTGGAGCTCCTTTATTATTCTCGCAAATCCAGCTTCTCGAGCAGAAAATACAAGATTTTCTGGGATTCCGTTACGACGTACGCTTCACAAATCATGCCGACCTTAATGGAGGCTTCCTCGCCCTTATAGCTGTATAACGGCTTGTTTTCGATCGTCGCCTCGACGGCATAGTAACTTTGACCGTCCGCCTGGTTGTAGCTTGCATCGGTGCTGATCTTCGTGATTGTCCCTTCCAGCTCGCCGTATTCCTTGTACGGAAGCGCAGGGAAGTGATATTTGATCGGATCGCCGACGCGAATATCGGCAATATCTTTATTTTGCACAGTAAGACGAATCGTAAATTGAGAATCGTTCTCCGGAATGATCGTTAAAACCTCGGTTCCGGAAGCAACCAAGTCCCCCTCGTTAACTTCCGAAACAACATTGACGATTCCGCCTATCGGCGCTTCGATAACATAGTCGTTCACCCCGAGTTCCGTCTGTTCGACCTGATCTCGAAGGTTTCGCAATTGGTCTTCTACGGCTTGAATCGAAGCTCCGATTTCCACCAGCTTATCTTGCTCGAACTTGCCGACCGCCGCTTCAAGCTGCCGCTTCCCTGCCTTTGCTACCTCGGAATCGTAATCCTTTTTGGCCAATACGGCTTCGAGATCCGCCAACTTCTTCTCCGCATTGTAAATTTCGGTCTCCAGTGCCGTAATCGTTTCGTTTCGGTAACGTTCCAATTCCAATTTGGCGCTCTCTAAAGCTTTCCATTCATTTTCGATTTGCCGAGCAGGGACCAGGTCGATTCCGAGCGTCATTGAAGTTTCGTATTGGTTTTGCTTCTCCGACACGACCTCCTCCAGTTGTTTAATCTTATAGTTGTATTGAATGTATTGACCGACATATACTCCGCCGGCGCTCTTGAACAAGTTTTTATTTTCCCGAACCGACTGAAGCAGCAGTCCCATTTCTTCAAGTTCCTGAGTCAATTCGGTCTTTTGCTGACGCGTCACCTGCAGGTTGTACTGATTTTCGCCTTGCAGTTTCCGAACGTCCGCTTCGTATTTTTGAATCTCGTTTTGCAACTGTTCGTAATCGAGAAGATATTTTTTGAACTGTTCATAAATTTCCGATCCATGGGCAGCTTCGGGAAATTGATCTTTGCCGGACTGAACGCTCGTCTTAAACCAGCTAAGCTGCCGAAGGTCCGCCTCCTTTTGCTTGATTTGCTCTGCGTATATTTCCTTTTGCTGTTCAAGCGCATCCGCCTTTAGCGACATCAGTCTTTGCCCTTTTTCAACCCGTTGCCCGGCATCGAAGCCGATCGACGCGACCTGTCCGGTCACTTTCGTTTTCACCGTGCTGATCTGCGAATTCGGCCGAACGATGCCTGCCGTTTTGACCACGACATCTCTCTCCCCAAAGTAAGTCCACATCAATGCTGCAGCCAGCAAAGCGATCAAAATATAAATAAAAACCGGAATGACGGGAGACGCTTTCGTTTCCAGAAGCTCCCTGCTGTCGGACAAGTCCTTCAAATCTCTCACAATCACGCTCATGCGTAAACCTTCCCCTGTCTCAATTCGCCGGCAGACTCCGCATTCTCGCGCCGATCTTCATGTTCGGGCAGCTGATCTTTCCACAGCTCGTAATACTTCCCTTTGCGGAGCATCAATTCGTGATGGGTGCCGGTCTCGATAAACTCCCCGTTCTCCATGACAAAAATGCGATCGCAGCGCATAATCGTGCTTAAACGATGGGCGATAATGATCGTGGTTACTTCCCGGCCGATATTTTGAATGGTGTCGGAAATCGCCTTCTCCGTCGTGGAATCGAGATTGCTTGTGGCCTCGTCCATAATAAGGATATCGGGATTTTTAAGAAGCGCTCTGGCAATCGCAAGCCTTTGCCTTTGTCCCCCGGACAAGTTGGCTCCATTCTCTTCCAGCATCGTTTGATAACGAAGAGGAAGCCGGTTAATGAATTCATGCGCCTTCGCCATTTCCGCCGCCTCGATTACCTTCTCGAACGGAATTTCTTCCCGCAAGCCCAGAACCAGATTTTCCCTGATCGTGCCGCTGAAAAAGAAGTTTTCCTGCGGAATATAGGCAATCTTGCTTCGCAAAGCATCGATATTCATGTCCTGGATATTGTAACGATTGACGACGATGTCCCCTTTTTCGTAAGGGTAGAAGTTCATAAGCAGCTTGACGAGCGTCGTTTTGCCTGATCCGCTTTCGCCGACAAACGCAACCTTTTCCCCCGGAGCGATATCCAGATTGATGTTCTTAAGCACTAGCGCCCGGGTTCCGTAGCGAAAATCGACATTCCGAAACTCGATGTCGCCCCGAAGACTTGTTGGAAAAATCTTTTTGTCCTCGTCGGCGGAACGCTCCAGCTCCAGGTCCAAAATCTCGCCCAGACGATTGGAAGCGACTACGGCCGTCTGCATCATCGGCTGAAGATTAATAATATTCTGTATCGGTTGAAGGAAGTAGGCGAGCAGAGCGTTGTATGTAATGAGCTGACCGACACTCATTTGCCCTTGCATAACCTGATAGGATCCGATCCATAAAATGACCACGCCGCCAACCAGCTCGACAAAGCCTTTGAAGGAGCTTTGCAAATTATTGATCCAGCCGAACTTGAACAGCGTACGCAGAAGTCGGACAAACTTCTTTTCCGTCTCGTAGTCGGACTGCCATTCGGCGTTATAGGCTTTGACGGTTTCAATACCGTTGATAGACTCGACAATATAGGAAGTAAGCTGCGCGTTTTCTTCCATCTGCTTTTCGTTGACCGTTTTGAACGGTTTATGGAATACCCAGACGATGGCGACGTACAGTGGAACGAGCGCTGCCGTAATCCCGAACAGAAACGGACTTTGGGAATACAGAATCGCCCCGCCGACAACAACCATCAGCGTATCGATCATCATCGTCAGCGTCGCGCCCGATATCGCTTCCCGCACCTTGGAAGCATCCATCAGACGCGAAATGATCTCGCCGACCTTGCGAGTACTGAAAAAGTTCATCGGAAGCCCGAGTACATGCTGGTAATAGCCAAGAATGAGGCTTAAGTCGAGCTTCTGGCTAAGATAAAGCAGGAGATGGGACCGGAATGCGTTCAGAATGATTTTAAACAGATAAAGGGCGATAATGCCGATCGAGACGATATGCAAGGTTTTTTCCAGTGCATAGGGGAGAATATCGTCCATTAAAAACTTGAAATAAAACGCTCCGAGTATCCCGAGCACGGTAAAAAGAACGGAGGCGAAAAAAATATGGACAAGCAGCTTTTTTTGCGGCTTGAGCAAGCCGAAGAACCGCGAAAAAAGCCCCTTTGTCTCGTCTCCTTTCTTGAACTGGGGAGTCGGAACCATCAATATAAGAACCCCCGTCCAGATCTTGAAGAAATCATCCGGGGGATATTTGACAATGCCTTTGGCCGGATCGGCAACTATCACTTGTTTCTTGGAAATCTTATGTATGACGACATAATGCAGCAGCGACTGGTCGATGACGACATGGGCAATCGCAGGCAGGGGAAAATCACTGAAGAAGGCCTCTTTGTCGCCTTTGACTCCCTTGGCTGTAAAACCGAGTTTTTCGGCGGCCTTGATGAGGCCGAGGGCGTTGGTTCCTTGGAGGTCGGTGCCGGCGATTTCCCTGATTCGCGATAAATGAATTTGTCGTCCGTACTGTTTCGTTACTACGGCAATGCATGCGACTCCGCAATCTTTTATATCATTCTGTTTGATAACGGTATACTTTTTGTGAAAAGCCATTAAAACACACTTCCTGTGTTTTTGATTATTGATACACGATTAAGGATGTTATAAGCATGAGTATGGTCAGCATAGAAGAAGCTAAAAATACTTTTTTTGTTTTATTTAAAATTTTGTTTTGCTGGTATTCCCGAATTTAAATTTAATAGATTAATTATTTTTGAGATAAAACTCCAATAATACTCGTCAATTAAATAGAACCCGTAGTCGAAAGAACTCACTCCATTTTTTCACCCCTTTCTCAAAAGCAAGTCTCTCAGACTTCACAATTCCGCTTCACATCTTAATAACTAATATTAATCCGGAACAAATAACAGAAAAGTACACTCTCCAAAGCTGAACTTTTTCAGGTTGTTGGGTTATTTTATTTAGCTCAGCAACTATAAAAAGATTTAGCATAACAACCACGCCCAACACTAAAATTGTCGTATCCGTAAATGTTGGGATATAATAGATAAAACTAAGAACCGAAAAAATTAATGTTATAATTAAACAAAATATGATTGTTTTTTTTCATAAAGTTCACCTGAATTTTGATATTTGTAGTTTACGGTTTGATAATTCGGCAGGTTACGAAACGGCACGATTTATGTTAGATTTTTTTAATTTTTTTCGAATAGAAGCGACATTTTCAAAGCGAATGCTCTTATTTAATTCAATTCTTATCATCTATATTGACCTCATAAGTTAGTTTTTATCATACTAGATAAAGAGGACCAGGCTACCTAGTCCTCTTTTTGTTTAATCAAGGAGTTGGAGCTAATGCTCCAAACGACATTCCAATTCCTGCGCTTGCCATCATGGAGTCTCTCATAACAGAATTAAAGCTGCTTGTAGAAGTATTTCCTGTTAGTCTTCCTGTTGTGTAGGCAACCATTCCGACACCAACTCCGATAAGACCACCGATTACACCGCCAGCGATTGCACCTAAAAGGCCTCCCCCGTCAACTTCTTTCAATTCCTGTTCATTAAGTTCAATAAATTGAGTCATGTTTTATCCCCTTTCTTAGGCACGAAATAAACGATAAATCCAATTTTAGTGAATTTATATAATTCATTATTTTGGAGTTCCGGCCAATAGTTTAACAAAATAGTATCAATCCCCGCCACAAACACAATTGATAAAATAATTGTAAGAAGTACGCCGACCTTTTTAACAATACGCTTTCGAATATGAAACTTGGCTTCGATAACAAAATCCAAGATCACAAGAGCAATAATTATGATAGAAATGTTAATTAATGTTTGTATCATCGAATTTTAATGTGCTGCATCCCAAATTAGGTCTCCTACGTAAGCTCCTATTCCTCCGCCTACAACGGTCCCAATTCGCCCTCCAATCACCCCTCCAACAGGACCGCCTATTGCCGCTCCAGCTGCCGCTCCCAAAGCACCCATTCCACCAGTAAATGCGTAGTAAGCAACGCTTGACCAAAATCCTCCTCCGTCAACTTCCAATAATTCTTCTTTGGAGAGATCATAAAAACCTACAGCTGTCATTAAACACGACCTCCCTCAATAAATTAATCTTTTCTCCGTTTTTCTCGCATTTTCTCAGGATTTCAACTTTGACATCCGAGGCTCCCTTGGATAAGATTTGACGCGGAGCGAATATTTGGGATCGACCTGTTGGCGGGAATAGAGGTGGGGACCACCCCGCTTTTTGAAAGCCGTATGGTCGCATATGGATCTCCACATGTGCCCTTGCGGTTTACCCTCCCATATCTCCCTGGGTCGTTGCCCTTACATTCCTTCGTTCTACCTCTCAAGGGGTGGAGGCCAGGTTAGCTCCTTTACGGGGTCGTTGCCCTAATGGAATCGATTACTCCCAGCCTATCCGTGCTTCGTTTGTCAAAGATCAACATGTGTGTAAGCGATGAAACCAAAGTGAGTTATCCATCTGTGAATGAATTAAGCTGCCGCTTGCAATTGAGCCTCCCGATGGGGGCCGAGTACTTTGCTGACGTCATAGTTCTTCTGTTTACGGCCTAGCTCAAACATGACTCGAATGAGCTTGCTCGAAATCGCAATCATCGACTGCTTTTTTTTCAGCGGATTATCCCGGCGCGTCGTGAAGTACAGGTGCAGTGCGCGGAACTCCGGATTTTTGGCAACCAAGGTCAATGCCGCCCGGTACAGCAAAGCCCGGAGACGACAACGACCTCGCTTGCTGATGGTCGTTTCCCCTTTGTGAAGCCCGGAGCTGTTTTCTCGCAGGCTGAGACCGGCGTGACGAACGATTTGCCTGCTGTGATCGTAGCCGCTCAAGTCTCCGACTTCCGCCAGGAATCCTGCCACAGTGATGAGGCCGATACACGGAATGCTCATCATGTGGGTGGCGCCCGGAATCTGTTCCACCAGATCCGCCACATGCTCCATCAGTTGTTCGATCTGCCTGCACAGCATGGCGTACTGTTCCAAATACATGGCTAGCTCATGTTTGGCCGCCGTAGCGCCTTCCGTGAGGCCGATGGACGTTTGGGCTTTCCGGTAGAGCAGTCCCGCTCTCTTGGGGCCCACAGCTCGTTTCACATCGTTCTTCTTCCAAGTCGCCACGACTGTCGTTTCGCCGGCGGAGACGACGTCTTGTGGCAGCGGAAAGTGTTGCAACGTAATGAGCGAGGCCTTGCCTTCCCAGTCTTTAAACACTTGCCTATATTCGGGAAAGAAGCGATCCAGCCAATTGTGGATTCTTCCTTTCACCCGATTCAAATCCCCGCATAGACGGTCACGCTGGTTCATCAGTACACGCAGGTCGGCGTAAACACCCTCCGGCAGCTGCGGCTGTGTATAGCGTCCGTCGATGACGAGTTTGGCGACGACCTTCGCATCTTTGATGTCGTTCTTGGTCGGCGAGTTGTCGTCGAGTTCCTTGCTTTTCTTGACGTGATGCGGATTCACGAGCACCACTTCGATGCTGCGCTGCTTCAGGAAGTGAAACAGCGGGAACCAGTAGTGCCCGGTGGGCTCTACGCCAAGTAGTACGTCCGTCAGTCCATGTTCTTGCTGGATGGATTCGGCCCAGGCCAACAAGTCCAGTAGGCCATTCTCGTCGTTCTGGAACAGGCAACGCTTACCGAGCTCAATGCCACGGTAGGTGAAGGCCCGAGCGACATGGTTGTGCTTCGCGATATCCGTCCCGATGACCAATGTTGTTTCAGAAATTCTCGAAATCCGTTGATTTTGCTTGCTCGATTGGTTAAACTTCATAGTGAGCGTCCTCCTCTTAATTAGGGCAGTGAATGTGCACCATTCCGAGACCCAGCATACAGGAGGCGCTTTTTGTTTTGCAAACCGCATTTTAATTCATTACAGGAATGGCTCCTTATTTTATAGAGCCACTTCTAAAATAGTGAATTTAATCTATTAATGGTAGTTCTAAATTTTTTGGATCTTTTTGGCGCGAATTCTTATCTACAAACAGCCTGATCTTCTTGTTTATCTTCCTACTCCACGCGTTTCGACCTTACGAACTGCTTCTCTCGAATTTGAAACCTCCAATTTCCGGAGAATGCTGTTAATTTGATTCTTTATCGTACTAGCTGACTTAAAAAGTTTCTTTTCAATCTCGGAGCGGGTATACCCTTGGTGCAATAATTCAAATATTTCTTGTTCGGATGCAGACAAACGTGAAAGTAGTTCCTTTTTCCGCAGCTCCCCGTATTCCTCAGCCAATATGGCATGCGGATTGAAAACATCCAATGCGGCACGGATAATTTCGGGCAATTGCCGGTACCTGGTTTTTGGAACAAAATCAATCGCCCCTGCCGCAAACGCACGAAGAATTATGTCTTTATCTCGGCGGGATGACATCATAATGATTTTCACTTTAAGCGACTCCAGAATTTCAATAGTAGCCTGAATGCCGTCATCTAATTGGTCCGACAGAACGACATCCATTAAAATCAAGTCTAGAGGCTTCAGTAGTATCATTTGCAAGGCTTCGGCACGGCTGGCAGCGGTTCCTGTAACGTTCATATCGGGCTGGGAATTTAAGTAGCGAGACAACGCCAGCAGGAACAGCGGATCATCCTCGACGATCCCAATACGAATAGGCATATCGCTCAAATGCAATGACTTCCTTTCCTTCGTATTTCCTGTCGATTCATTCATCTATGGGCGCAGTTACGACGATAATTTTGCTGCACTACTTCAGCCATTATTAAACGAGAACAACGAGTGCCGCAGACCGAACAGTTTCACAACCCGCAGCAGCTAAGTTTCGACTTCCAATTGCCAAAAATAGAAATCATGGAAGCATTCAGAAAATATAGTAAATTAGTCATGCGCACATTTTACACCTTTGAATCGCTGTTTTTTGTAATAATTTGTCGAATACCTTAAAATTTAACCAAATATTTTCAGTATGTTGGGAACGGATCCTGGAATTATGACCTTTGGCATGGGAACTGATCGCGGTCGCATCGGAGCCGCCTTTGATTTCCTCAAAATCTGCGGCACAGGAAGGAGCTGCAAGTCAAAACCCGACCGGCGACCGGGTATTCCTCCTCCTCCGACCGGCCATAAGCCCGGATCGGCGGATAGAACTGAGCGCAAGTGCGCTAACGGCTGCCAGACGTCTTCGTCGAATTTCGGGATCAGGAAATTTGCAAAGCGATTTCCTGAAGAAAAAAAACCGCCGGGCGGCGGTTTTTCGGAAGGCGCAAGGGGTTGACGACGGCCAGGGTCGTATCGAGTTCGACACGGACGGGCAATACGAAGCGATCGGGACCAATTGGGGATGGCCGCCGATCGATTTGTGGCGCTTCTACAACCAGCGTTTCATTCATCTCGCTAACATTGTCATATCGGAGCTCCGCAAAACGCCTATTCAATATGCATTCCAACCGTCACGAAAGCCGTTAATAAAGTCGCTTACCCTTCCAAACACGGTGGCCAAAGCGCAAAGAGCAAACGCAACCAGAATCATCCAGCCTATAGCCGGGCGTTTTTGTACGAGTCGATTTAACGAGTCGAAAATCGTTTTTACATTCATCGTTCCAGCCTCCCGTCTCTGATTCGCTGCAAGAAATAAAATCCCGAGGAAATAAAATCCAGAAAACATTTTATACCATTTTTCGATTAGGCAATGTCGGTTAATGTCGAATTTCTCTTAATTTTTTCTACCCTAGTTTTAAAATGAACCGCTTTCTCCTTCTTCCCGTTATTTCTATAATAAAAGTTGTCACGCCATTTCCGAAAAAAAGGAGCGTTGCCACGATGACGATGATCCCGTTGCGAAAGCGCGGCATCGAAGCCAGCCGGATCGCCCTCGGCTGCATGCCGCTCGGCGGCGGCTGGAACCGCGATCCGATCGAGCCCGCGCACGTCAAGGAAGCGCACGAAGCGATCGAGGCCGCCTTGTCGATCGGCGTCAACTTTTTCGATCATGCGGATATTTATACGAGAGGCAAGGCCGAGGCCGTGTTCGGTCAAGTGCTGAAGGAGCGCCCCGGTCTGCGCGAGAGGATGCTGATCCAGTCCAAGTGCGGCATCCGGCTGGAGGACGGACCGGACGAGCCGCAGCGCTACGATTTTTCCAAGGAGCATATTTTGAACAGCGTGGACGGGAGCCTGAAGCGGCTGGGCGTCGAATACCTCGACATCCTGCTGCTGCACCGGCCGGACCCGCTGATGGACCCGGAAGAAGTAGCCGAAGCGCTGACCATCCTGAAGCGGGACGGCAAGGTGCGCGCGTTCGGCGTATCCAATATGAGCGCGGGGCAAATTCGGCTGCTGCAAGCTTCTCTGGACGAGCCGCTGATCGTCAATCAGCTGCAGCTCAGCCTGAAGCATTGCGGCTGGCTCGATCAGGGCGTTCATCTGAACCGCCTCGTGGCGAAGGACGACACGTTCCCGGAAGGCACGCTGGAATATTGCCGCCTGGAGGGCATTCAGTTGCAGGCATGGGGCCCGCTCGACCAGGGGTTGTTTACGGGGCGGAACATCGACGGCGAGAGCGAATCGGTCCAGCAGACCGCGGCGATGGTCGCCCGGCTCGCCGAGCGGAAGGGCACGACGCGGGAAGCGATCGTCCTCGCCTGGCTGCTGAAGCATCCGGCCGGCATTCAGGCGATTATCGGCACGAAAAATCCGGAGCGGATTCGCGCCTGTCAAGACGCCGAGAAGGTCGAACTGTCGCGCGAGGAATGGTACAAATTGTACGTGAGCGCCCGCGGGCAGCGGATTCCTTAAGCCGCCCCGCGATGAAGGGTCCAAGTTGAGTCGCCACGACTCAACTTGATCGTTAGCGGGTGTGCGAAGGCATTCAGATGGGTAAATTTTACTCAACTGCGTACGGTCGCATGCGTTTGGCGGGTTGGGATGAGTCATCACGACTCAACCGAATCGCTGGCGGGCGTGCGGTGGCGGGCAGATGAGTCATTTTTACTCAAGTTCGTGGGGCCATTTGCCCCCTCTGTCAGAATAGTTGTCGTACCCCCAAATTGAATATATAGTGAGGAGAAACGAGGACGAGGTGGAGAACGTGAATCCCGTAACCAAAGAATTCAAGCAAAGCATTGTACAGCGTATGATGCCCCCGTACAACGAGCCGGTCAGTCGGCTTGCTAAGGAAATCGGTCTATCGGAGACGACTTTATTTAAGTGGAAGAAGGCGGCAAAAGCACAAGGTATGATACCCGGTGATGACGTACAGCCCGAACGTTGGAGTACGCAGGAGAAGTTCGCTGTCGTCGTCGAAACCGCAAGTTTGAGCGAAATCGAACTGGCAGAGTATTGTCGGACAAAAGGGCTGTTTGTTGAGCAGGTGGAAGCATGGCGGGATGCGTGTATGCAAGCCAATGGCGGAATCGTCTCGCAAGCGAACAGGCTTCAGAAGGAACTCCGCGAGAAAGAGCAAGAGAACAAGGCATTAAATCGAGAGCTTAAGCGCAAAGAAGCAGCGCTCGCCGAAGCCGCCGCCTTGTTGGTGTTGCGAAAAAAGGCCCAAGCGATCTGGGGGGACCAAGAGGACGAATGATCAGTGCCTCAGATCGCGAGCATGCCCTTACACTGATTCAAGAAGCCGTTGCTGCCGGCGCAAGAGAAGCGGCTGCTTGCCGAGAGCTCGGACTGACTCAGCGAACGCTGCAACGCTGGCGCAAGCAAGGCGGTACCGTAGACGGACGCCCTCACGCCAAACGGCCGACACCCGCTAACAAGCTAAGCGATGCAGAAGAGCAGCAGGTGCTGGAGGTTCTTCAGCAGCCGCCGTACAGGAGCCTGCCGCCAAGCCAGATTGTGCCGGCGCTGGCCGATGAAGGAACCTACATCGCCTCCGAGTCCAGCTTTTACCGGGTGATGCATAAATACAATCAGCAGCACCATCGCGGGCGCAGCAAGAAACGCACCCTTAAACCCATCACCAGCCACGCTGCGAGCGGCCCGAATGAAGTATGGATGTGGGATATCACTTGGTTGCCCGGGCCCGTGAAGGGGTTGTTCTTCTACCTGTATCTCATCCTGGATTTGTACAGCCGTAAAATTGTAGGCTGGGAGATTTGGGAAGAAGAGTCTGCCGAGCATGCCAGTCAATTGATCCGTCGTACGGTCGTGCGAGAGCAATGCGTGATTCGTCGGCAGCCGCTTGTGCTTCACTCGGATAACGGAAGCCCGATGAAGGGGGCCACGTTGCTGGAGACCCTGTACAGTTTGGGCATTACCCCCTCTCGAAGCCGACCACGCGTCAGCAACGACAACCCTTACGCAGAATCGATTTTCCGCACATGCAAGTACCGTCCTGGCTATCCAACGGAAGGCTTTAAGGCCTTGTCAGAGGCGCGTGAATGGGTCATGCGATTTGTTCGCTGGTACAACGAACAACATCGACACAGCGGACTGAATTTTATTACACCTAACCAGCGGCATGAAGGATTAGCACACCAAGTGTTTGAGAAACGCAAGGAGATTTATTTGGCCGCAAAAGCCAGAAACCCTAATCGCTGGTCTGGCACCATTCGCGACTGGAGCCTGAAAGATGAAGTCTGGCTGAATCCTGAAAAAGTGACGCTTATTCCGGCTGCAAAAAAATCGCTATCTTAACATTTACTTTCCCTAAGGAATCGCGACAACTATCTTGACAAATACCGTTTGCGCATGGAGGGTTGAGATGAGTCGCCACGACTCAACTGGATCGGCAGCGGGCGTGCGGTGGCGGGCAGATGAGTCATTTTTACTCAAATGCGTTCGGCTGCATGCGGTTGGCGGTTCAAACGAGCAGCAGCTTTCGCACGGTGAAGAGTTTAAACTAAAAAAGAATCGCTCGGCAGGCCCCGCGCCCGTCCTGGCGATTCTTTTTAATGATCCCGCCTTGGCGGAGAAGGTTTCGTCAGATATTCTCCTCATCGCCGTCCGGCTGCAGCACCGAGTGCTGAGCCGCCGTGTGCAAATCCCGCCACGTCCGGTTGAGCGGGTGATCCTGCCGCAGCGCCGTCATGCCGAGCTGCGGGAACAGCGCCTCCGCCGCGCGGACGGCGGTTCGGGCCGCTTCCCGGCTGCGGCGGCCGACAAGCCGTTCCGCCTCGGGGGAAAGCGCGCCGGCCCGCAAAAAGCCGGCCCATGTCTCGGTCGCCGCCGCATGGAAGCGATCGGCAGCCGCGTCGACCTCCCGCCGCCATTCGGCCAGCGACGACAGCAGCAGCTCCAACTTCCGCGGCTTGACGGCCTCCCAATCGGCTTTGCGCTCGTCCGCAAATCCCGCGCATTCGTCCAGAAAATGCCGGCCGATGCCCAGGACGACGGCGGCGAACGACGTTTGGGCAAACGGCAGAAACGGATACCGGTAAATCGGGTCCGCAAGCCGCGGCGGCTCCATAATGTCGAACGTCATGTCGTCCGGGACGAACGCGTCGTTCACAACGATCGTATGGCTGCCCGTCGCCCTAAGTCCGAAGGCGTTCCAATCGCGAATCACTTCAACCTGCCAGGGCAGAAAAGCGAACGAGCGAACAAGCGGCGGTCTCCCCGCATCGGCCCCACCGGCCCCGTCTGCTTCGCCAACCCTATCCGCCCAGGCTCCACCGGCCCTGCCAGCTCCGTCATCCCTTTCTGCCCAGGCTCCACCGGCCCTGCCAGCTCCGTCATCCCTTTCCGCCCCGGCCCCACCGGCCCCGTCAGCTCCACCTACTCTATCCGCCCCGGCCTCGCCGGCTTCCGCCGCGACAACGACGCAATTCGCCGTAAAGAAGCTCGCGTACAACGCCCCGCTGCAATAGCTCCAGCGCCCCGACACCCGATAGCCTCCTTCCGCGCGCACGGCGCGGCCGGTCGGCAGGCCGCTTCCGGCGATGACCGCCTCGCGCGCCGAAAACAGCTCCCGCGCTCTCTCCTGATCCATCGTCGCCGCGAAAAAACCGCCCCCGGCCCCGATCGTCACCGCCCAGCCGAGCGCCCCGTCGATCCACGCCGCCCGTTCGAACGCGCGGAGCGCCTCGGGCAGCGGCGTCATGGCGCCGTTCATCGATTCCGGCACGAACAGCTTGAACAGCTTTTCCTCATAGATCGCTTCGATCAAATCGGAATCAAGCTCGCCCGCCCTCTCCATCGGCCCGGAGCGTTCCCGCACCGAGCGTATCCAACTGTCGTCCTCCAAAAACACCGGCCTCACCCTTGTCGTTATAATCTGCAAAAAAACAAGCCTTAGCCCAGTATAATACCGGGCCAAGGCCGATGTCATTTCGACATATTCCCGAGCGTCGACATATTCCCGAGCGGCGGCCGCATCGCCGCCTGCCGCATTTTCCCGTATTCGGCGGCGACGAGGGCGTGCAGCCGGTTTTTTTCCGGAATTCCCGTCACTCCGGTCAGCGCGTGGGAGACGCCGTATTTGCGGATCAACTCCTGCAGCCTTACCGCTTCCGGATCGCCCTCGTAATCGAACATCAAGGCGGAGGCGATGGCGGAGACGAGGTGCGGCGCCTCGACCCCGAGCGCCAGCGCCTGGAGCGCGGGGCGAACGAGGCGGTCGTTCGGCGCCAGCTTGCGCAGCGGCGACCTTCCGACGCGAATCACTTTGTCGGCCAGCGCCGGATTGGCGAACCGTTCAAGCGTTTTGCGGATGTATTTTCGATGCTCCAACTCGTTAAAGCCATGCTTTCGAATGAGCATTTCTCCCGTTTCATGAAGCACTTTCTCGACTTTGGAGCGAAGGCGGGCATCCTTCAACGCTTCCTGAATCGTCCGATAGCCGGACAAGTAGCCGAAATAAGCGGCAACGCAGTGACCCGTATTTACGGTGAACAGCTTGCGCTCCGTATACGGCTCCAGCTTATCGACGACCTGAATGCCCCGAATATCCCCGATATCGCCCATATTGCCGGAACGATGAACGACCCATTCGAAAAAAGGCTCGACCTGCACCGCGAGCGGATCTTCGTTTTTTTGCTGCGGAACGATCCGGTCGACGATGGAGTTGGGAAAAGAAACGTAACGGTCCGCCCGTTCGCGGGACTGCTCATCCAGATGGCGGTACACCAGCTTCTTGAGCTGTGCGCTGCCCCCGACGGCGTTTTCGCAGGCGATGACGTTTAATGGCCGTTTGTTTTCCCGCAGGCGGAAAGCGATGCCTTTGGCGAGCGACTCCGCGATATGAGGCAGCGAAGAAGCGCCGACGGCCGTCGTGACCAAGTCCGCTTCGGCGATCGTTTGCCGCAAGGCTTTGTCGTTTTTGACATGGACGGCCGATACGTTGCGCACGACGTTCGTATCCCTGTTTTCGTTGGCCAAGGTGACCGTGTACTGTTTTCTTTGCTGCAGCAGCTCGATCTGTTTCTCGTTGCGGGCGACAAAACAGATCTCATACCCCGACTGCGACAACAGCAACCCGACGAGTCCCCTGCCGATATTGCCCGCTCCGAAATGGACGGCTCTCCTTGATTTCAATATCGTTCTCTCCTCTCCCTTATCAAAAACCCCAGCCTTTACGGTGAAAATAATATCTGAATTTTCAATTTATTGACGGTGCGGAGCTTTCGCCCCCGCCTCTAGGACAAGTTCGCCGCCGCCGGGTTTAGCGGACGGGCGAACCGGTCAAAAGCGACTCGAAGACGACTTCTTCCAGCGATTTGGCCCAGATGGCTCCCGGAAGCTCCGGAAACTCCAGGCTTTGCGTGATTTCGTTCGGGACGACGACGCAGCGCAGTCCTGCGGCAACAGCGGCACGCGCGCCGTTGGGCGAATCCTCGATCGCGACGGCTTCGTCGTTTGCAATGCCCATCGCTTCAAGCACCTGAAGGTACAATTCGGGATTCGGCTTGACCTCCCGGACATCGTCCTTCGTTCGAATGACTTCGAAATATTCCTTCAGATTAAGCTGTTCCAGGTGCCGGTCGATCCAGGCCCGATCCGAGCTGGAGGCCAGGCCGATTCGCAGGCCGGCCGCCTTGGCGGAATCCAGAAAATGCAGAATGCCGGGCCGGACGGCTTCCTGAAGCATAAGCGCCGCATGGCGTTCCTGAACGGAAACGCGAAACTGGTCCCGATCGATCGGAAGCTTCAATTCCGTCATCAAATATTCGTAAGGATTAAAGGCGTGCAAGCTCGTTCCGATGCATCCGGAGTACATCTCCAGGCTGAGATCGACTTCATACCGCTGGTAAGCTTCGCGAAAAGCGACGTACCAAGCGGTTTCCGTGTC
The DNA here is from genome assembly GCF_016937515.1 of Cohnella algarum. Taxonomy (NCBI): domain Bacteria; kingdom Bacillati; phylum Bacillota; class Bacilli; order Caryophanales; family Paenibacillaceae; genus Cohnella; species Cohnella algarum. Next base: position 2,543,895 of record NZ_JAFHKM010000002.1, on the reverse strand, counting down.
GATGATCGTTCCGTCGAAATCGAAAATAAGAGCTTTGATCATGTTTCGCGGTTCCCTCCTTCATTTTCGCTTATCGTCCGAGAGCGGCGGAAAACGGCGGGAAACGGATATAGGAGAAAAAACAGGGGCCATCATAAAACAAAAAGAGCCCTACCGTGCGGGGGCCCTCACTCTACTTGGTTATAAGCAAAGAAATGACCCATCTCCTGCTGACGAGGTTAGCTGACGGACTCGGGTAGATGGTACCCTACGTTCATCGAAAAGACGAACGACTCGCCCCAAAAACTGGTTCCCCCGCTTCCCGACCTATATAGCCGGAAACTAAGCGTAGTACCACTATACCGTCTTATTTATCATTTGTAAAGGATTGTAAACGCTTAAGTCAGATTTTCTTACATAAATTTATCGCGGCAGTACAAGCACGGCCGCCTGCTTTCCGCTCGTTTGCACGGCCGTTTTTTTCGTTCCGGCGCCTTGCAAATCCTTGAGCATCGCTTCGAGCAGCTCCTTCGCCCGCTGCCCTTCCTTCGCGTTCGTCAGACGAACGACAAGCTGCACGGAGCGGCCCGACTGCAGCAGCTTCTCCGCCTGGCGGAGCTTCGTCTCGTAGTCGTGGTCTTCAATGTGCGGAGTGAGGCGAATTTCCTTCGTTTTAAGCGATTGCGCCTCCGCCCGGTCCTGCTTTTTCTCCTGCTGCCGCTCCTGCTTCGCCTGCCCCCGGGCAACCAGCTTGCAAGGGGCGGGCTGCTGAGCAGCGAGGCGCATACCAGGTCCGCCTTCAGCCGCTTCGCCAGCTCCAACGCCTCCGCGCGCGGGACGATGCCCAGCGCCTCTCCGTCCAGGCCCGTCAGCTCGACTTCGGAAGCTTTGATTTTCTCGTTCATGATCAGCATTCGCTCGTTCCCTCCGGCCTCGATAATGACTCGATTATAGCACCTATAACATCAAATTGATGCCCTCGAGCGCCAGCCCGATCAAAAAGCCGCATACCGCCCCGTTAACCCGAATCCACTGCAAATCTTTGCCGAGCTTGTCCTCCATCATCGCGATGAGCGTATCGTTGTCCAGCTTGTCCAGATTTTCCTGCACGAGCTTGCCGATTTTGGAGTGGTTTCGCTCGACGATTTGGGAAATTTGCGTCTGGGTCCAGTTTTGAAACGCATTCAACAGCTCCTCGTTGCCTCTTACCCGCTCGATCAGCTTCGCGAGCAGCGGCAGCGCGAAATCCCGCTCGAACCGCTCGCTATGGATCCATTCCAGCGTCCGGTCGCGAAGCTCCTCGATCCAGCGCCGAAGATAGGCTTCGGCGTCCCATTGCTCCAGAAGGCGCGACTTGGCGCCGTCAAGCTCCCGGATCAACGCTTCGTTGCGGTCCAGATCGATCAGCGCGCGCCGCAGCTCGTTAAGCAGCAGCACCCGCAGCGGGTGCCCCTCGTCGGCGGTCATCTCCCGCAGCTTGCCCAGAATCGCGCCCTGCAGCATGTAGCCCAGCTTGTCCTCGCTCATAAATCCGACGAACGCGTTGACAGCGAACCCCATCAAGCCGTTCACCTGAAGGTTTCCGAGTGCCGAAGCCGCCATGCTTCCGAGCTGGTAGCGGGCGGTATCCGAGGAAACGAGGTCTTCCGCCTTGTCCAGCAAAAAGTCCAGCGCCCGCTCCTCGTACCCCCGCTCCAAAATCTCGTTACGCAAGGCCCGCAGAACGGCGGCCGCGTCCGCCTTCTCCGCGATTCGCCGCAGCTCCCCCGCCGCAAACGCGGCCAGGCGCTCCGCAGGCAGATGCTTCAGCCCGTAGTCGCCGAGCAGGACCGCCGCGCGGACGATGTCCGGAAGCCGGCCTTCGGCGATTTCGAGCAGCTTCTCCCCGATGCGGAGCTCTCCCGCCTTTTGCTTGATGCTCTCTTTCGTCAAAAATTCGTTCTCGATGACATGAATCAGGGAACGGACCACCTTGTCCCGGTTGCGGGGGAGCAAAGCGGTGTGCGGAATCGGCAGGCCGAGCGGCTTGCGGAACAGGGCCGTTACCGCAAACCAGTCGGCCAGGCCGCCGACGAGACCGGCCTCGAAACCGCCGTGCAGCAGCGCCCCCGCCCAATGTCCGTCCGCCGGGAACGTCGCGAGAAACCCCGCTCCCATGATGCCAAGCGATATCGCCGCCGTATGTTTCGCTTCTCGTGCCATCGGTTGCTCCTTTTATTCCGGGATGTATAACTTCTATTTTACCCGGAATAACCTTCCATGATCAAAGGGCAGGGAAGAAGCCGCGACAGGGTCGTCCGCATGCCTTCAAGCCGCCGGCCGCCTCAAACGAGAAACATCGCGACGACGGTTGTGACGGCCAGGCCGATCAGCACCGGCTTCAGGTTGCGTCTGGCCAGCTCGAACGGGCTGACGCCGCAAATGGCCGCGGCGGGAATGAGCGCCCACGGCACGATCGTGCCGCCGCCGACCCAAATGGCGGCCACCTGGCCGAGCGCCGTCAGCGTCGCCGCGCCGGAGCCGATCGCCGTGGCGAACATGTTCGCCACGGAGCCCGCGAGCGAGATGCCGGAAAACCCGGAGCCGTCGAGCCCGGTGATGGCGCCGGTGACCGTCAGTGTAATCGAGCCGACGATGCCGTTGACCGGGACGGTTTCGGCCAGGGCAACGCCGAGGTCGTTGACGATGCCGTGGGAACCGGCCGGCAAGTGCGAGCCGAGCAGCTCCGCGAACGCCGCATCGCCCAAATAGAAGAAGGCGGCGATCGGAATGACCGGACCGAACACTTTAAAGCCGAATTGAAAGCCTTGCACGAGGTAGGACGTCGTCTCCTCCAGCCCTTCGCCGCGGTGGGCGAGCAGCGCGAGAACGATGAGGATGATGACGGCGGTGCCCCCGATCAACGCGGTGGCGTCGCCCCCCTGCAGGTCGAAAGCGAACATCGCGGCGACATCGGCCGCGAACAGCAGCGGAATGATCGCGGCCGCCCATCGCCGGACGCGCGGCGGCAGGGCGATCCGCTCGTCCGACGCCTGGATCGAACGGTCCGCCGAAGCGACCAGGCCGTCCCGCCACTTCCCGTTTTTCTGATCCCGCAGCATCATCCAGAATGCGGCGATCGTCGTGACGGCCCCCATGACGATGACGAGCGGCACGCTCGCCTCCATCACCTCGGATACCGGCAGACCCGCGGCATCCGCGGTCAGCTTCGGCGCTCCCTGGATGACGTAATCGCCGGAAAGCGCGATGCCGTGGCCGAACAGGTTCATCGCGATCGCGGCGCCGAGCGCGGGCAGCCCGACCCGCCGAGCGACCGGCAGCAGCACCGCCCCGATCAGCGCCACGCCGGGAGACGGCCAAAAAAAGAAAGAGGAAACGAGCATAATGATGCCGATTCCCCAAAACGCGATCGCGGGCGTTCGAATGAACCGCGTCAGCGGCGCGACCATCAGCTCGTTGATGCCGGTCTTGATCATGACGCGGCTCATCGACACGATGATGGAAATGATGAAGATCGTCCCGGCCAGCTCTTTTGTCGCATAAATAAAGCCGTTGAAGATGCCCGATACGGATCGAGTCAAGCTCTCGGTCGCGATCAGACCGAGCGCGAAGACGCCGATTACGCAAAGCATGACCGTGTCGCGCCGCCTGGCCATCAGCACCAGAATGAAGACGATGAACGCCAGATACACCCAATGCAGGGCCGTCAGTTCAATGTCCATCCTCGCATCACGATCCTTCTTCGGAAAGTGATACAGTGTATGTAGGCGAACAAAAATAAATGTATTTCGATAGTCGCGATGCTCGTATCGCGAAGGATCAAGCGGATCTCCGCGTACAGCTTGATTATGGAGCTGGTTTGGCGACTTGCGGGCCTTGTGCATCCGCCCGGAAACTGGTATTCTCCTGTTACCGATTCCTAAGGAGGCAAGCCCGGCCATGATCAATCGCAAGCTGCTGACCGATCCCGACTTTTCCGAGGCGCAAGAGCGGCGGGCCGCCGTCCGCGTGTTCAAAGACGACCATATCGTCGATTCCGGCGGCGTCATCGTTCGCTTTGACGAACGGACGGTCGTCGTCCAGTCCGGCGTCGGAGATCTGGCCTATCATTCCCGGGCCGGCTGCGAGTTTTTCGAATTGAGAAAAAGATAGGCACGCGCCCGGACAAGCGCTTGACATCCCGTTTTCGATCGTCTAAACTGAGAACAATAGTTCGCATCACCTTACGAGGAAGCACCTGTAGGGAAGCCGTTCGGCTTTTCCGGCAGGTGCTTTTTGCTTTGCCAAATTCAACGAATCGATTGGAGGAGTCAAGCATGAACTGGAGAAAATGGATTGCTGCAGCACTTTTCGTTTTCGGTTTGGTCAGCGCGTTCGCCCCCTTGTCGCACGCCGCGACGGTGCAATTTACGGCCGCGGCCCAAGCCAAGTGGGACAAGCTTCTCGCGGTAACGGAGAAGACGGAAGCCGCCAAGCTGCAGGCCGCGTATAACGGATTTCTTTCCTTGCAGAAGCAGACGGACAGCTGGGATGCCAGAATCAACGCGCTGCATTATAGCAACGATGAAGCGGTTAAAGTGGTCAAAAGCCAGATCAAGCAAATCAACGCCTCGCAGCTCGGCAAGCTGGAAGCGCAATTGAAGCAGGCGGAAACGAAGCACGACCCGCTGCTAAGCCGATATTCTTCGCTTAACAAGCAAATCAGCGCGGCCAATGCGATGAAGAGCAAGGAGCTGAAGAAGCTGCTCCAGACGCAGGCCAATTTGCTGAAGCCGCTCGTCCAATTGGCCAGGGAGGATATTAAAGCGAAGCGGGACGCTTTGAAGTCGCTCAAGGATTCGACCGGCAAAAAAGCGAAGCAGATTCGGGCCGTGCTGGCCGAAATCGACCCCGTCAAGGTGAGAATTCAAGCGGAGAAAAAGGCGATCGGCGCCCCCAAGAGCTCCGTTTCGACCGTGATGAAATCGCTGAATGCGGCCGTCAAGACCGGCAGCGCCAAGGACGCCCGCAGCGCGCTTGCCGGTTTGAACTCCCTTCAGCAGCAGATCGTCAATCGCAAGGAGAAAATTTACGGCTATGAGGAACAGATCGCCAATGTTATCGCGAAGGCCAAGCTGCGGCTTGCGGCTTCCGCCTGACGGAACTGCCGCGTTAAGACGACATGGTCCGGTCAACCGCATTCCAGCAAAATTTGTACCCGAATCCCCGCACCGTAACGATATAAGAGGGATTGGCCGGATCCGCTTCGATCTTTTTCCGGAGGTTGCTGATATGAACCATGACCGTTCTCAAGTCGCCTTCCTTGTCCCAGCCCCAAATATGCTCGTACAATTGCTCGACGCTGTAAACCTGATTATGATGGGAAGCCATGAACAGCAGCAGCTGCAGCTCCTTCGCGAACAAGGAAACCGGCTGATTATCGATTGTAACGACGCACCCGACCGGATCGATGCGGAGCCTTCCGTCCTCCCAGGTGTCTTTCGTCCGCGTGCGGCGCAAAAGCGCCTTGACGCGGGCCACGACGACGCTCGGTTCAAACGGCTTCGTAATATAATCGTCCGCTCCAAGCTCGAGCCCTTCGACGATGTCGTCCGCTTCCTTTTTGCAGCTCATCAGAATGATCGGCATATCGGAACGTTTTCTGACCCATCGGGTCAATTCCGTCCCCGTCGAGTCCGGCAGCAAAATATCGGCAAGCAGCAGGTCCGGCGTCGCGTTCCTGCATATGATCATGGCTTCGGCGATGCTTGCGGCGGCGGTGACTTCGAAGCCTTGCTTGCTTAAATAAAGGGAGACAATTTCGCGGATGTCTTCATCGTCTTCGACGACGAGTATATGACCGTTCATGCGTTTACGCTCCTTCCTCTTTCGGCGAATCCGTTCCTGCGCGCACCCATCGGACGGGGACGCCGAAACGGAAGCGGCTCCCGGTTCCCGGCTTGCTTTCCGCCGCGATCCAGCCCTTGTGCCGAATCATGATTTCCCTGCAAACCGCAAGCCCCAATCCCGTGCCTTGCGCCATTTGACGGTGGCGGTTCGTCCGGTAAAACCGTTCGAATATTTTTTCCGTCTCCGTCTCGTCGATTCCTTCGCCGTTGTCGGCCACGCTGACGACCGCCGCGCCCCATTCTTTGCCGACGGCCCGGTATTCGATCGCCATCCGGATTCGGCCGCCTGGAGACGTGTATTTGACGGCGTTGGACAACAGATTGGACACGACCTGCTCGATCCGCATCGGGTCCAGCTCCGCTTCGGCGCTCCATCCGTCGATGTTCGCGCCGTCCGGCTCTACCCATTCGAAATGGCGGCCGCTTGCCGTTATCTCGGATTCGTATTTGTAAAAAAGCTGCTTGAAAAACACGCCCGTATCCGTCGGCCGGAACGCAAACTGGATCTGGTCCGTTTCCAGCTTCGTCAGTTCGGTCAAATCGTCGATCATCAGCTCGAGCATCCGGGTACGGTCGTGAATCTTTTTCGCGTATTTCAAATAGTCGTCGGTTACGACTCCTTCCATCATCGCGGAAGCGTAGCCTTTGATTGAGGTAATGGGAGTTCCCAGTTCGTGCGAGATGTTGGACAGCAGCTGACGGCGAAATTTTTCCATTCCCGACAGCTTTTCGTTGGCCGATTCCAAACGCAGATTCGATTCGCTCAATTCCGCCGTCCGCTCCGCGATTTTGCGCTCCAGCGATTCGTTGGCCGACTGAAGCTGCGCCGAAAGCTGTTCCGCCTCTATCGCGGTCCGGGAAAACCTCAACCACATGTTGATCGACTGCGTCAACAGAAAAGCCAGCAATCCGTATGGAGCAAACTGCCCTTTGGGGATGATTTGGTTATAAAATAAAATGTCCAGGACGACGGCAATGCTGAACAGAATGAAACCGGCCAGGTTGATCGGAAAGGTGGCCTTGCGTTTGTACGTCCCGATGACGAAAAACGCGAGACAATAGAAAAATACCGGCAGGACGATGCCCAATTGAAAGTGAAGCATGAACAGGGTATATATTTTGGCGGGCGTCAGCAGCACGAAAGCCGTAAACAAGATGAGCGCCGCGAAAAAAATCCCCGCCGTCACGGAACGCGCGCGCGTCGCGTATTCGTTGCGCACGAACAAAATCATCATGAATAAAGCGACCGAAACCGATATGTATTCCGCTTTTACGGACCATTCCCAGGCCAGCCAAGGGAAAGCGACGCTTGCCACATGCTCGCCGAGCACGACCGTCCGGACGGCGATGGCCAGGCAAACGATTCCGAAATACAAAGACGACCGTTCACTCCTCGATACGGCGAACAGTCCGAGATGAAAAATCCCCATAATGACGAGAATGCCCGCGCTAAACGCCTCGGCGCCGAATTTCGCCGTCCGGCTAGCCGTCATTTGCGAAGCGTCCCCGAGCCGTATTTCGTCCCAGATCCCGCCTTTGCGCTGAACGAAATTGGATACTTGCACAAGGAGTTCGTTGCGGCCGGCTTCCGGGCGAAAGGACAGCACTTGCGGATTTTCATCGGGGGACATCAATTGTTCGGACGGTCCCACGACGCCCGCTCCTCCGATCGGAACGCCGTTAACCCAAACACGGAAGGCGCTCGCTACGCCGCTCGCGTATAGCGCCAGCATCGGCGGCGGTTCTTCTTCGGCAAGCTCGAAGGTCAGCCGGTAAGTCGCAACCCCCTGATCGGGCAGCGGATTGCCGTCGGGCAATCGGTTGCTTCCCCACGTGGACGGGACTTCGACCGCAAACGGAACGCCCGCTCTGCCCTCGGCGATATCCTGCGGCGACAGCAGCTCGTTCCAATAAAGCTCCCATTCCCCGTTCAAGGAAATCGCGCCGTTCTCCTTCGGATTCCACGGCGACAAATCCATGAACGCTCCGTCGGCTTCCATCTCGGCCGAAGCGGCCCGGGCGGGCAAGGACCAAACGGCGATGGCAAGCGTGCAGACGAGGAATGCGATAAGGACGCTACGGTTCATGAACGCATGTCCACCTATGCAAATAGAATGTCTGCTACCAGCTTACCATTCCTGCATTCAATCGACAATCACCGCGTATGTTCAAGCCTATTCGACTTATTTTCTATTTATTGTTAATATTAAATGATTCTTACTTTTAAAACCGAAAAACCCAGACCGTGTTATACTTCCACTCGTACAAGCCGTCAGGCAAAAACACCAATCGGGAGGAACGTATGACACATACAGAAAAAAGCAAGACGCACGTAATCAAGAAGACGGTAATCGCCTTTACCTGTTTGTTGACCTTCACTTCGGCTGTCGCCGTCGTTCCCGGCGCGATTCCGACGCACAAGGCGGAAGCGGCCTCGGCAACGAAAGCGGACAAGATCGTTTCCCTTGCCCAATCGTTGAAAGGCAAAGTCACTTATAAATTCAACGTCAACAACCCGTCGAGATATATTTTCGACTGTTCTTCGTTCACGAAATACGTTTTCGGCAAATACGGCGTATCCCTCAAATGGAGCTCCAAAGCGCAAAGCAAACAAGGAAAATACGTTTCCAAAAGCAATTTGAAAAAGGGCGACCTGGTGTTCTTTAGCGTGAGCACCCCGGGACAGGTCAACCATGTCGGCATTTATATCGGCAACGGCAAATTCATTCACAATACGATCGGCAAATCCTGGAACGGGGTTCTCGTCAGCAAGCTGAGCGACTATTCCAAGCGCTACATTACGGCCCGCAGAGTGCTGTAATTCCCCGCGGGCCGCATCGAAGCCGACGCGCCTTACAGCGCGATTTGGCCGGCCTTTTCCGCGCCCGTCGCTCCTGCATGATAGACGTCCAGCGCGCCCTTTTCGCCCTTAACGACTACGTACGGGCAGCAATCGTACAGGATCAAGCCCCGCAATTCGCCTTTGAGTCTGTACGATTCGTGGTAGCCCTTGGACAAATCGTCGAAATCGTTGGCGGTAAACACGACGACCGTGTCGCCGAACTGCTTGGCATAGTTATGGTTGGTGCGGTTGGCAATTTTCTTTTGAGCCGTCGTAAATACCCGGCCGCTGAAGTATTCCTCCGTCGGATCCGTTTCTTTGCCTTTGGAGAACTCCGGCCACAAGTCGCTGAATACGAGATAGCCGTTTTTCTCGTTATGGACAAGCACGAACGGAATTTGCTCCGGACCGAACGGCAAAATGAACAAATCCTTCAGATCGCCGTCGTGCTGGGCTCCGTTCGTTTGAAACAGCTGCGATTTGGCATCGTGCACGAACACCCGCTTGCCTACTTGCAAGGCCGCGAAGTCGCCTGCCGTTTTCAGCGCCGTTCCCGGCGCCGAAGACGAGGCGGCTTCTTCCGCCTGCGCGGCCATCGGGAACATCGATACGGCGGCGATTGCCGTCGTCAAAACCAGTTTTGCAAATCTCTTGCTCATTTTTCATAACTCCTTTTCCACCGAAAAATAAATTTCCCCTGCTTTCCTCCGAAATTATACCCGCGTTCCGGAACGCTCCGGTAGTTACCCCCGTCATATGACTGATCACCGTTCTTGTAATTTCCCCCGGACAGCTTCAAAAAGCGCCTCCGGCCGCATATATTGCAAACACGCGGGGAGGCGATAGGGTGAAAAAGTGGTTGGCGTTCGCGGCGCTGCTGGCGCTTGCGAGCTTGTTTGCGCTTCCGGCCCAGGCGGCTCAAAAACAGACGGACACCGCCGTGCTGGCCGAAAAGTACGTCAAACATGAGCATTTTATTGTCATCGACAAGTCATTGAACAAGCTTTTTTATTACCAGGAAGGAGAATTGATCGACACGTTCGCCGTGGCCACGGGCAAGAAGCCTTCCTATACCCCGGAAGGCCTGTTCGTCATCCACGAGAAAATCAAAAATCGGCCTTACTACAAAGAGAAAATCAAAGGAGGGGACCCGAAAAATCCGTTGGGCGACCGATGGCTCGGACTCGAAGTCACCGTGAACGGCAAAACCTCTTACGCCTACGGCATCCACGGCACGAACAACGAGAAATCGATCGGCAAATACGTCTCGGCCGGCTGCATCCGCATGTACAACAAGGACGTCCGGTGGCTTTTCGAGCAGGTGGAGGACGACACGCCCGTGCTGATCCGGAAATAGGCAGGCGCGCCTGAAACGCCGCTGAATTGCAAGCCTTGGCGCTTACAGCTGTTCGATGATGTCGCTCGCGATCAGCGAAGCGGGCGACGTGCGCCCCGCAGCCGCGCGGTCTCCCGCGGCTCCGTGCCAGTAGACTCCGAGCGCGGCCGCGGCCGCGGCATCCAGGCCTTGCGCGAGCAGGCCGCCGATGACGCCGGCGAGCACGTCGCCCGTGCCGCCGGTGGCCATGCCGGCGTTGCCCGTCGTATTGACGAAGACGTCTCCGTTCGGCGAGGCGACGACCGTTTGCGCGCCTTTCAGCACGAGGACGACGCCGTGCCGGCCCGCGAATTCGCGAGCCAGCCCGATCCGGTCGCGCTGCACCTCGCGCACGGACAAGCCGCACAGCCGGGCCATTTCGCCGGGATGCGGCGTCAGGACGGTCGCGGCTTCGCGCCGCGGCCACAGGGCAAGCGGCTCCCCGGCCGGAGCCGGCCCGCCGCTTGCCGCCGCGCCGGCCGCGACGGTCGTCCCGGCGGCGGCGAGCATGTTGAGCGCGTCGGCGTCGAGGACGAGCGGCGACGCGACGGTTTCCCACCAGCGGCGAAGCCAGCCGGTGTCGCCTTCCCATCGGCCGAGCCCCGGGCCGATGACGACCGCCTGCTTGCCGGCGGCGGCAAGCAGCGCGTCATCCGCGTCGGCGCCTCCCCATTCGCCGCTGCCGCCGTCCGCGATGCCCCGGATCATCGCCTCCGGCAGCGCTCCGGCAAGCGGAAGCGCGAGCGCCTCGGGCACCGCCCACGTGAGCAGGCCGCAGCCCGCGCGCAGCGCCGCTTTGGCGCAGAGCAGCCCCGCGCCGCTCATCCGGCGCGATCCCGCCACCGCAAGCACGTGTCCGTACGTGCCCTTGTGCGAATCCGCGGCGCGAACCGGCGGCACGCCCGACAGCGCGAATTTTCGGCGCAGCGTCTCTTCGTTCAGCTCGAACGTGCGAACGCCCTGCCGCGCCGCGGCATCGCCGGGAATGCCGATCGGCCGGACGACGACGGTTCCGGCCGTCTCCGCCCCCGGCTGCAGCCGCAATCCGCGCTTCGCCATCGCGAGCGCGACCGTAACGGCCGCCCGGATGCACGGCTCGTTCGCCTCGCCGGTGTCCGCGTTCAGCCCGCTCGGAATGTCCGCCGCCACGATCGGCAAACCGCTGGCGTTCGCCTCCCGGATCAGCGACGCGTACGGCTCCCGCGGTTCGCCCGTCGCGCCGGTCCCGAGCAGCGCGTCGACGATGCCGTCGAAGCGGTCCCATTCCAGCTTCCCCGGCTCGTAAACGGCCGAGGGCAGCCGCAGCCGATCGGCGATGTCGCGCTGAACGGCCGCCTCGCCCTTGAAGCCTTCCGGAGCCTCCGCGTACACGATGAGCGTCTCCCAGCCTTGCTCGTTCAGGCGCCGCGCGCAGACGACCCCGTCCCCGCCGTTGTTTCCTTTGCCGGCCAGCACGAGCCAGCGCGGGCGGCGGCCCCGCGCCCCCTCCGCTTCCGCAAGCCGAATGGCCTCCTCCGCGATCGCCCGTCCGGCATTTTCCATCAGGACGAGCGAGGGGATGCCGATGACATCGATCGCATAGCGGTCGATATCGCGCATTTCCTTCGATGTGACGAGATACATGGCCAACCCCTCCGGCAATTGTTTTTTGATCCGCGCGCCGGCCGAGAAATCCAACCGCCCTGCCGGCCTCTACCCCGTACTTACACTTTACCCGAATTCCTGACGCGACGCAGCTTCCGCATTACGAAAAAGCCGAAAGAAACCGCTCCACCGCCCGCTCCTCGTCCGTCTCCACGCAAAAGCAAACCTCCCGCCCGACGCTTGCGCGCGCCCGGCGGTCGGCGACGACCATGCCGGCGGTCAGTCCGGCCTGCGTATCGACCGAAGCCCGAAAAACGCCCGTTCGAAAAAGCCCCGGCTCCGCCGCCGCGATCAGGGCAAGCGCGGACCCGAGGGGGCGGCTTCGAGCCAGCGCTCCGTCCGGCGATAATACGCGAACGAATGGTTCAGCATCCGTCTCATGAACGCGACGATCCGCTCCCGCTCGGGCGGGCTGCCGCGGCTTAACCGCTCCAAATGTTCCCCGCGAATCCGCGCCCGCATCGTGACATCGAGGCCGACGACCGTCAAACGGCCGCCGGCCGTCGCGAACAGCCGCTCCGCCGCCTCGGGATCGGCATGAAAATTCCGCTCGGCGACGGGCGTCGCGTTGCCCGCGGCGAAGACTGCGCCTCCCGCGACGACGATGCGCTTGAACTTCTCCGCGAGATGCGAATCCATCTCGAGGGCCCGCGGCCAGTTGGTGACCGGCCCGGCCAAGACCAGCGTCAGCTCGCCGGGAAAGGCGGCCGCCTGGCTCGCAAGAAACGCCGCTGCCGGCTCGGCTGCGGCCTTGCCCTTCGGCGGCGGCAGCATCGCGCCGCCGAAACCGTTGCGCCCGCTGCCCGCGATCCACGGGCCGGCCCGTTCGCGCGCCAGCGGCCCGGCTTCGCCGACGGCTACCGGCGGCGGTTCCTCCGCCTCCGGAAGACAAAGCCCGATCAGGCGCAACGCCTGATCGGCCGCCTGATCCGCGTCCGAATCGCCGCTCACCGTCGTAATGCCGTGCACGGCCACGCCGGGATCGCACAAGGCGAACAGCAGCGCCAGGGCGCCGTCGATTCCTCCTCCGGTATCGATGATCAACCGCGGCACCGGCTCCATAGCCGCCCCTCCTTCGAACGCGGAATCCGCGCATGGTATCGTTCCCTATTCAATAGATATGGATTTTCGCGCCCGGCATTCGCCCGCAATCCGTCTTTCCTTCGCGCGCGGAGAGGTCTATAATAACAATATTGAATAAGGGTTGTTATCCGAAGGAGTTTCTTGCAATGAACGTTAGCATCGGCAATTCGCCGCCAGGGTCTTCGGACCCTGGCTTTCCTGTTGAAGGACGCGTCCTCGTGGCCACCGCCGTCGAGGCGGAACGGGACGCCGTGCTGCGCGGCTTGCGCGGCGACGGCCGCTTCGACGTCGTCGTCGTCGGCGTCGGCCAGGCCGCGGCGGCCGCCGGCACCGCGGCCGCGCTTGCCGCGAGCCGCTATCGCCTGGTCGTCAGCGCGGGCATCGGCGGCGGTTTCCCCGGCCGGGCCGAGATCGGCTCGCTCGTCGTGGCGAGCGAAATCGTCGCGGCCGATCTCGGGGCGGAAACGCCGGACGGCTACCTCAGCATCGACGAGCTCGGCTTCGGCTCCGCCCGCATTCCGGTCGAGGCGGCGCTGGCCGACCGTTTGACCGAAGCGATCCGGCTCTCGGGACGGATCGTTCGGCTCGGTCCCGCGCTGACGCTGACGACCGTGACGGGCACCGCCGACACCGCCGTCAAGCTGGCCAAGCGCGTGCCCGGAGCCGCCTGCGAAGGAATGGAAGGCTTCGGCGTCGCGACCGCGGCGCAGCGGTTCGGCCTGCCCGCGCTCGAAATCCGCGCTGTTTCCAACGCGGTCGGCCCGCGCGACAAATCCGCCTGGCGAATCGGCGAGGCGTTGGCCGCGCTCGAGGCCGCCAGCAATCTTTTTCCGGAGGTTTTCCAATGAGAATCGCGTTTTCCCCATGTCCCAACGACACGTTCGTCTTCCACGCCTGGGCGCACGGACTCGTTCCCGGGGCTCCGAAGCTCGACGTAACGTATGCCGATATCGACATTACCAACCATCTTGCGCTCCGCGCCGAAGGGCCCGAAGTGCTGAAAATCTCGTATGCGGCGCTGCCGTGGGTGCTTTCCGACTATGCGCTCATCCCGTGCGGCGGCGCGCTTGGCCGCGGATGCGGACCGCTCGTCCTGACCAAGGATAAAGCCGCCGACCCGGCGGCGCTGGCCGGACGCAGAGTGGCGGTTCCGAGCGAGCGTTCGACCGCCTATCTGCTGTTCCGCCTGTGGGCGGCGCAAAACGTGCCCGGAAGCGTGGGCGAAATCGTCGTCATGCCGTTCCACGAAATTATGCCGGCCGTGCGCGACGGCAAAATCGATGCCGGCCTGGTCATCCACGAAGCCCGTTTCACGTATCCGTCATACGGCCTGACGATGCTTGCCGACATGGGAAGCTGGTGGGAAGCCGATACCGGCCTGCCGATTCCGCTCGGCGCCATCATCGCCCGCCGATCCCTTGACGCCAAGGCCGTATCCGGCTGGATACGGTCGTCGGTGGAATATGCATGGGCGAATCCGGAGGCATCCCGCGATTACGTGATGGAGCACGCCCAGGAGATGGATCCGTCCGTCGCGCAGGCGCACATCGATCTCTATGTGAACGACTTCACCGCGAATTTGGGCGAGGCCGGATACGCAGCCGTCTCCTCGCTGCTCGTCCGCGCCGCAAAGGAAGGCCTCGTGCCCGAGTTCGATCCGGATTTGCTGAAAACGAAAGGCTGACGGTTCGAGGTTATCCTTTTCTGCCTTTGGGATGGGGGGGGCGCAGTTTGGAGGCCGCTTCTCCCCTGCCGCCGTTTCGGCTCCGGCGTCCGGCGAAGCGGCGGCCCCGGGTGCGAAGCGCCTGAGCTAGCTTACGGGCACAAAATGACTCATCTGATCGCCTCCCCACGCATGCTGCCGATCCAATTGAGTCGTGGCGACTCATCTCGACCCGTCCACGCTCGCAGCCACACGCATTTGAGTAAAAATCACTCATCTGATCGCCACAGCACGCATGCTGCCGATCCAGTTGAGTCGTGGCGACTCATCTCGACCCGTCCGACGCTCGCAGCCACACGCATTTGAGTAAAAATCACTCATCTGATCGCCTCCCCACGCATGCTGCCGATCCAATTGAGTCGTGGCGACTCATCTCGACCCGTCCGACGCTCGCAGCCACACGCATTTGAGTAAAAATGACTCATCTCGCTGCCTCCCCACGCATGCTGCCGATCCAGTTGAGTCCTGGCGACTCATCTCGCTGCCTCCCCACGCATACTGCCGATCCAATCGAGTCGTGGTTACTTCTCTTAACTCTTCATTCGCATGTTTGCGGCGGTCGATGTCGGTCATTCGTCGTCGGTTCGAAGGGGAGCGTCACGTCCAACGAAGGCTTGCCCATCCCGCCTGCAACAAGCCGTTTCCATTTGCCGCACCGTCAATGCCAGCGCGCCAGCGCAAAGGCCAGCTTCCCCTCCAGCAGCCGCAGCAATTCCTCTGCGGTTCCCGCATACGGCGTCGGCTGCCAATTGCCCCGATGATTCGCAAGGTCGAGCGCATAGCGGCCCCCCTGCAACGGAGTAAATGACGCCCGCAAAGCCGGGACATCGTCCTCCGTCGAATATAAAACGAGCCGGAGATCGTCTGCCGCCACCGAAAGATGGGCAAGCTGCCGCTTTTCCAGCCAATCCTGAATCGCCGATCGCGCCCGCTCCAGCGACTCGTTCATTGTTCTCGCCTCCCTCTAAGCCGACCCGTCCCGAAAAAGACAAAAACACCGCGCATGCAGAACGTTTCTGCAGCACGGTGCTTCCGTGAAATAACCTATGCGATTAAAAAGCTTGAGCGTTCGCCGCCGTTCGGCCGTCCGCGTCGCGCGCCGAGGCTATTCCAGCTCTTTCAGCTCCGGATCTCCGAACCAAACTTTCGCTACGCTGAACATGCTTGCCATTCCCATCATGGCCAAAGAGAACTTCTGGGCTAGTTTCTTTTTCAAACCGGTTCGCTCCTTTTCCCTAATTGCAGTCAAGATTCGACTTTTTGCGAGTTTCTCTATTTTTTTATTTTAATGGTTGAAATGCTCTGAAACAAGATGGAATACGTGACGGCCGACCAGGTTAACCCCGTTCCCAGCGCGGCGAGCGCGATCGAGATCCACCTGTAGCGGGCATGCTTCCCGGCCGGCAGTTTTTGCCTGAGCGCGCCGGAAGGCGAAAAAATCGCCAGCAAAACGACGCATGCCCCATGACAGACGATCGTAACGGGGACGGACAGATCGGGCAGCATGGCGCACAGGACGGCGATCGCAACCGTGACGGCCACGCATTGCTCGCTTGTCCGAAAGTGCATTCCCCCGGAAAAATAACGCAGCGCCGCTAGAGAAACCAAACTGAGCACCCCCTCCCCCGCCCGGTCCGTCCATGCCAGAATGAATACGGTGAAGCCGACGATAAGCAAGGTCGTAAGCGAAATGATCAATCCCAGACGCAGGCGGGGATACGCGTCCTTGCCCAATTCCCCCCACCCCATCAACCGAAGGGCGAAACGTTCCGCAAGCCGGTCGATCATTGGTTCTTTTCCTTCAGGATCGAATAATGAAAGATGGCGATGAACAAGCCGAGCGTCAGCATCACCAGCGGGACTAAAATATGAAAATGCTCGACGTACAGATAATAGCTAATCGCCAAGACCAAAAATCCGACCATGATTAAAATGAACAGCTTCAAGTTTTCCCGCTTCCAGGGAAAGGCGGAGGACGGGCCGTTCGGAACGAACGTGAATCCGCGCCCCGAAGACTGCAAGTACCAGGCGAATGCGATGTTGGCGGCAGCGCATATGATCTGCATCGAATACGTCTCGGGACTTTCCAGGCTTTGCAAGCCGATCTCGTCGAACCATGGCGCGGCGGGCAGCATAAGGAGCAGGAGCGCCTGCAGCAGAATGTATACGACAAAGTAGGTAATGATCATGATGCACGAATAAATGAACGGCACGCGAAACATCAGCCAGAAAAGCAAAATCAGGACGACAAGCTGAATGACCGGAGCCATTTCGACCTCATACTTGATCCGCAGCGCATGGGAAAGAAAAGAGCAAACCAGCGAAATAACGACGATCGGAGCAATCGAATACCGGATCTGAAAGCGATACAAGGCCAGAATCCCCAGTAGCATGGCACTATATTCGACGGTCGACACCAATACAAACGACAAAAATCCCATTATTTCGATCCTTTCCGACTAAATGCGATTACCACTTTTATCTTATCATTCATTTTTCGACATGAGGAGAGGCACGGCCAAAACATTTTACATCTTCTCTTCCGAAAAGGTAAAATAAAACGAAATGAATCCATGACGGGAGACGATACCTTTGAGCCTTTCCGAAAATCGTACGTTAATCGTGGCAGGATCTTATGCCGAAGCCGCCTCCGCCGGGGTTTACGTGTATGAATTCGATGCCGGCCGGGAGACGCTGACGCTGCTGGACCGGAAATCCGGCTTTCAAAATCCGACCTTCCTTTGCCTGGATGCGCCGCGGCGCGCCGTTTACGCGTTGACGGAAACCAAAGCCGAAGACGGCTCCAAGGCGAGCGATGCCGTCTATATGAAGCTCGACCCCGCAAGCGGAACCTTGACGGAGGTCAACCGGTCGCTCGCGAACAGCGGTCCGACCTGTCATATTCAAAAAAGCGCCGACGACCGTTACCTGACGTTAACCAGCTACCATGAGGGTTTGGTCAGCCTCGTCGAACTCGAAAAAGACGGCCGTATCGGCCGTCTGCTGGACGAACGGCGCCACGAAGGCAAAAGCGCGCATCCCGAACGGCAGGACAGGCCGCACCCGCACTCCTCGTTCTACAGTCCGGACGGCAGCTACCTGTTCGTTTGCGATTTGGGGCTCGACCGCATTCGCGCCTATAAGGTCGATAACGGCAAGCTGCTGCCGCACGGCGACACGGCGCTTCATCCGGGCGCCGGGCCGCGGCACTTGACGTTTCACCCGAACGGCGCCTTTGCGTTCGTCATCAACGAGGTGGACAGCTCGATCGTTTCGTTCCGCTATGACGCAGTAACCGGGCGGCTGGAACGCGTCGCGACCGTGCCGACGCTTCCGCCCGATTTCGAAGGCGAAAACACATGCGCGGAAATCGCGGTCTCCCCCGACGGCAAATTCCTGTACGGCTCCAACCGCGGGCACGACAGCATCGTCGTATACGCGATCGACGAAGCGACCGGCGAACTCGCGTATGTCGAACACGCGTCCGTTCAGGGCGGGCACCCTCGCCACTTTTCGATTTTGCCCGGAGGACGCCATTTGCTCGCCGCCAACCGGGACACGAACAACCTGACGCTGTTCCGGATCGATCCCGTTTCCGGAAAGCTGTCGTACACCGGTCTTTCCGTATCGGTATCCAAGCCGGTATGCGTATGGGCGGCGACCTTCGCCATTTGAGCCGGACGGCAAGTAACGGACGCGCCGGGATTTGGTGTTCCGGCCGCCTGGCAAGGCGCGCAGAACGGCAGCCCGGGAACGACCCTTCGGGGTCAGTTCCCGGGCTCTTTCGTTTCCGCGGCCGCCAGCGTCAGCGAACGCAATTGCTCGTACCGGGCGTGCAGCTTCGGATTGACGTAGCTCTCCCAGAACGCCCTGTCGCCCGCCAGCAGCGCCTGCCGCAAATCGGTGGCGTGAATCGGGATGCGGGAGCGCGGCACGATCAGCTTCCCCAGATCCGCTTCCTCTTCGGGCGGAAACCATCGTCCCCGCTCCTCGTCGTTGCCGGTAATCATCAAATCGAGCGGCGGCCATCCCCGCTCCCGGCCGTAGCTCCGGACCGCGTCGAGCAAATAACGCCCCCAGGCATGGCTGTGATCGTCCTCGTTCGTATAATCGGGTAAAGGAAGGATATGAATGCGGTCGCCGAAAAGCTCGGTCAGCATCTCGACGCGGAGCTGCGCCGGAAACGGATTGCGCCGCGTGCCTTGCAGCTGGGCGGAACCGACGAGCACGAGCAGGCGCTCGCAAACGCCGATCCCCATTTCGATAATTTGTTCGTGCCCGATGTGAAGCTGTTGAAACCGGCCGAGCACGAAGCCGAATTGAAAAGGCCTTGCCATCGTTATCCTCTCTCTTTCTTTTCCTCCGTCTGCAAGTACAGATCGGCAAACCGTCTGATTTTACGTTCGATTTCCGCCGACAGCCTTACGTTTTGCTGCTCTGCCGTCTGCTTGCGCATCCGCTCGCGAACGGCCGCCCAGTGGTCCGGCCCCGCCGGAAGCAGCGCAGGCTCGCCGTCGCCGTCGTGACGGTAGACGGTTTCGTACAATCCTTCCAGCTCGCTCTCGTCCGCCGCTTCCACCGTCAGCTCTCCCCTAACGAGAACCGGTTTGATTTTCCCCGGAAGGCTCCGCTTCAACTCGACCATCGAAAACTTCATCCGGTCCTTCCCGTTGCTGAACGCGGTCTTCATCGCCCATCCGAGCGTATCCCGGCTGACGTTCTGGTAGAATCCCGCCCCGACTCCGTACGAGACGAAGCTGATCGGCACGCCTTCTTGCTCCAGCTGCTCGTCGTATTGCCGCACCCGCTCGAAGTTCATGCCTTCGCCGATGATGACGCCGACGACGTCCAGCAGTCCGTGGCCGCGAGCCGCCTCGTAAATGTCGATCGCCTGCCGCAGCACGTCTCCGCTGTCCGGACGCAGCACGATCCGCACCCCTCGCTCCCTGGCCCGCGCCCCAAGCTCCGGCAAATATTCGCGGATGACCCGGTTGGCGTCGTAGGTGTCGATGACGAGCGCGACGACCTTTTCCCCGGCTTGGGCGGTCGCGTCGATCGCGTGTCGGAAGCAATCCAGCTCGTCGTCGAATTGCTGCGTCACTTTGTGGGCGAGCGCCGAAATGCTGCCGATGAGCGCGTTCGGCGTATGCAGGGTCGTATGGAAATCGTCCGTTCCCTGCAGCGCCAGGTTCCAGGCCGTTCCGGCCCAGTACGCATCCTCGAGGCTGCGATGTCCGCGAAAGCCGAAGCTGTGGAGTTTCCAGAAAAACGAATCGTCATAGCCGTACTGCCTTTGCTTTTGTTCGAGATAGCGGCGCATGCGGAACGCCTCCGTCGCGCAGCCGCTCGGGAAATACGCGTGCATGAAGACGCCTTCCCACCAGGTGACGAGTTCCCCGAAGCCCGTCTTCGTATTGTACACTTGCGCGAACGGGGTTCCCGCCGGGCACCAGGTTCCTTCCGGCAGCGATTCGACGGCGATCGGAGCGTAGCCGTTGCACTCGTTCACGACCCGCTCGAACAGCTCCGACGGGAACTTCAGGCCTTGCATGGCGGCGCCGCGCTCGGCCTCCCGAATGTGCTCTTCGGTTATCCGGATCGACAGCAGGTTCGCGATCGTCTCCCGCAAACCGTACAGGATCATCCCCTGGCTGCGGTTGTACAGATGGCTGACCTCCCAGTCGACATTGCATTTCAGGCGGGTATGCGACAGGTTATAGCTGTCCGTCAGCAGCAGAGGGTTTTGGCGAATTTGGTTTAACATGGGCGTTTCCTCCCTTGATTGTAACCGATCGGCATCGGAAAATGTTGACCTTTTTTATAGTCGAATCGACTTTATAAATAACGGCAACAAGGCCGCTCAAGCCAAAACGGCTTCGTCGTCCCCGGGACGGAGAAGGTCGTTTTGACCGGAATTAAAATAAACCGGAGTTGTAGATGGATATGTTCGGCTCGTAATCCGTGAATTCGTACAGTCTGGCCGGTCGGTTGGAGTTTCGGTCCGTCGTCATCGGCCGGCCCTCGGCATCCGCCGCTTCCCGGATCAGCCCTTTGCGCGTCTTTGTCGCAAGCAGGTTCCTTTTGAAATTGGCGATGTCTTCCTCGAAGTCGGGGACGACCGTTTGAATGACCTGAAACAGTTCCCGGATCGTAAACCGGTCCGGCAAAAACTCCTTGGCGATCGTAGTCGTCATCATCTTCTTCCGGACATGGGCCAAGGCGTCCAGCAAAATGTCGTTGTGATCGAACGCCAGCTTCATTCCGAGCGCTTCTTCGATATCGAACAGCCCGACCTCGTCGGCATCGGTATCGGCCGCCAGGTCAAGCAGGTACTGCTCTTTGACCAGAGCGCAGTAGACGACGGAAGGCATCCATCCTCTGGGGTCGCGTCCGGGGTAGTACACCGTCTTGATCTGCTCGATCATGACGTCCCCGCTCACGTTCGTCTCTTCCTTCAATTCCCGGTAAGCGGCTTCCGTCAGCGTCTCGTTCTCGTCGGAAAACCCTCCCGGCAGCGCCCAGCAGCCCGGATAAGCTTCGGACTGGCGGCTGCGCCGCACAAGCAGGACGCGCAATCGGCGTTCGGCGAGCATTTTGTAATTGCCCGGTTTGACCAGCGAAGCGATCGTAAAGATGGCGATATCGACCGGCAAACCGTCGGGCGTGCGATACGAGTGCGATTGCGTCATGCGGAAAACCTCCTTGTTGATTCCAGTATATGCCGGGAATTTTATATTGTCAATATGACAATATAAATATTTTGAAAAAACGGTTTTGCCGTTCTCTGAGGGAGGGCACTTTGTTGGCCCGGCCCGTCGAGTTCGGCTTTCAATATTGCCCGGTCCGGCGATTGGGCGGACGATTCCCGGCCTGAACGGAGAGAAAGGAGGCAACGATGCGCGTGACGGGGCAGAGCTACAGTGGATTTTATCCAATCAAAACCGGCTTTTTCGCGAATCCCTTGCGCTTGAATGGATTTTGTCCAACCTAGAGGGAACGTTTCGTTCATTTCGGCCGATACGGCCGCTTTTCGTTGGATAAATTCCACTCTGGATCGAAACCTCGTCGTTTTTCGCTCCGACCGTTGGATAAAATCCAACATAGGCTCGTCAAACGGGGGGGCTTTCCCACTGCCAGGGCTTCCGACGTGAGCGTATTCCGTTCATCGGCGCCCCGACGCTCCTTATTGCAGCCAGCGGCGCTCCGATGCCACCATGCCAAATCAAATCGATGGGGCCGGTGCTGTAACGAAACAGCCCGGCCTGAAGGCCGGGCGGAATCATAGCGTATCGATAAACCGTTCGAGCTCGTTCGCCGCCGCGAACAGGTTGGCGCGGGTTTCGAACTCTTCTCTCGTTTCGGGCAGGGGCAAGCCTTTGTGGTATTCCCGAATCCCCCGGAGAGACTCGTAAAAATTGTCGTGACGGTCGCCGCCCGATTCGCCCTGCCGCTTCATATGTTCGGAGAGCCGCTCCATGAACTGGCCGATGCGAAGCCCCTGTTCCACCTGGGCGGTAATTTGCGATACGTGCGGGAGCATTCTCTCCAGCAGTTCGTATTGTTTGCGTTTGTTGTGAAAATAGGTCCGATAGCCGCCCTTCTTGCCCGGACGGTAATTCTCTTCCTCCAGCTGCGCCATGCGCAGCGCCCGGTCGAGCAAATCGGACAGCTGCAGCATCTCCTTGCCGTCCCAAAGCGTGTAGCCGTTTTTCAAATAGACGGAAAACTCGCTCAAAATAACGGAGATCAGCCGGTCCGCTTCCGCCTTCATCCGGTTCAGCTGCTTGTCGATGCTCGGCATATACCAATTGATGAGCAGCGCCACGCCCAGTCCGATCAGAATGACGAGCACCTCGTTGAGGAAAAACGACGCTTCGATCTGCCGGTTCATATAGACGTGCATAATGATGACCGAGCTGCTCGCCAATCCCTCCTGAATGCGCAATTTGACGCACAGAGGAATAAACAGAAGCATCAGCACTAGAAACGAATACGGGGCATAGCCGATGATTTCGAACAGCGCCGTGGACGCAATCATGCCCAGCATGCAGGCGACCAGGCGGCTGAAAACGGCCTTATTGGATTGCTTCCGCGACTTTTGAATGCACAAAAGCGTCAATATCCCGGAAGCGGAGTAATATTCGAGCTTGAGCGCTTGCGCGATCAGCACCGATACGCTTACGCCGACCGCCGTCTTGATCGTGCGGAATCCGATGTTTACTTTCAAGTGCGTCCACCCTGCCGCTATGTAATAGCTAAATGATACTCTTTGCCTACCGCGCAGGCAATGACGGGAGTCACTCCCGTCAGGTCCAGCCCCAGAAAAAGCCGTCGCGGTCCCAGGCGATCCTGCCCCGGTGGAGCTTGCGAAACGCCTTTTTCACTTCCTTCGACAGCGAAGCGTTTCCGTTCTCGTTTACGAAGACGAAGCGTTCCCCGAAATGGGCTTTCACGTATTCGATCGCCTCGCTTTGATGCAGCATGCCCCGGAACCGGATTTCCCGGACCATCCATTCCGCCACTTCCTGCTCGGTTGCCTCCATCGGCCCGCCCTTCCTTCCGGCCTTGCCGCCCGCCGTCTCTAGGAGCGCGCAAAGCCTTCTTCCTTCAAGTAGTCCGCGGCTTCATCGTACGTTTCGTAAACCCCGTCCAAGTTCAACCCGCAAAAAACGTACCACATCGCGTCCTCTTCGTCGTACTTCAATTCGAGCCTCTGCCCTTCGGCGTTGCGCCATAGCTCCTCGCGAGCCGGCCCGCCGCTTGTCCGAGCCTCGCCGGCATCACCCAGCAATCGGATCGACAGGCCGATTACCGTCCGGAGGTCGTTTTCCGAGAAGTCGCGAATATTGACGAAGCCCTTGTCGTCCGTTTCGTAGCCTTCCGCGCCTTCCGCATAAACGTAGCCGTTCCCGTTCGGATGGAGATGGTAAACGACCGTTTTTTTGTCGCGGGCGCTCGCTTCATAATGATAATTGACGCGACCGAGCGATACGTCCTTGCGCCGCAGCTCGGGGAACGAATCGGCAATCGCAAGCTTTTGTTCGAAACTGAGCATGTCACGCCTCCAGTCGGCTGTATTCTTCGTCCCATTATAGCCCGCGGCACGGCGGGCCGCAACGCGGGAGAAAGCCGCCGGCCCCTGCGACGTGGCAAGAGCCGGCGGCTTTCCTTTGCTTTTTTAACGCTGATTTATTGTTCGATACCCTGAATCCAGGCGTCGACTTTGCCGCCGTTGGTTTCCACCCATTCCTTGGCGGCTTCCTCCGGCGACTTGCCTTCCTGGATGGCGACCATGACGGAAGCCATGTCGTCCGGAGTCCACTGGAACTGATCCAGGAACGTATAGGCATCCGGCTTGTCTTCCTCGAGGCCTTGGCGCGCGATCGTATGAATTTGCTCGGCGCCGCCGTATACGCCCTTCGGGTCTTCCAGGTACTTCAGCTCCATCGACCCGAACATCCAGTGCGGCGTCCAGCCGGTGACGACGATCGGCTGCTCGTTGTCGTACGCCTTTTTCAGTTCCTGCGCCATGGCGGCCGACGAGCTTTCGACCAGCGTATAGTCGCTCAAAGCGTAATCCTCGAGCGCCTTCTCCGTCGCCATCATAATGCCGGCGCCGGGCTCGATCCCGATAATTTTGCCGTCCAGCGCGGCGACCGTATCGGCGTTTTTCAAATCTTCGATCGACGAGATGTCCATATAGGCCGGAACGGTCAGCCCCGTCTTCGTGCCGTCCAGGTTCGGACCAAGGTCAACGATGTCTTCCGCGTAGGTTTCCATATAGGAGGCATGCGTGCTCGGCAGCCATGCGGCAACCATCGCGTCCGCGCTGCCGTCGGCGATGCCGGTCCACATCGGGCCCGCGTCGACCTGCAGCATTTCCACCGTATAGCCGAGCTTCGATTCCAGCACTTCCTTTACGACGTTGGTGCTCGCGATTTCCGAGTCCCAGGCGACGTAAGCCAGCTTGATCGACTTCGCGTCCCCGCCTCCCGATCCGGAATTCGAACAAGCGGCCGCGACCGCGACGACGACGATAACCGACAATAAAGACAACCATTTTTTCAAAAACAGCACCCCATTTTCAGGATTTTTTTCGGAACGCGTTTTGCGTCAGGCGGTCGAGCAAGATCGCCATAATGACGATCGCGATCCCCGCCTCGAATCCGACGCCCGTCTTGGCCTGGGTAACCGCCCGATAGACGAGCGCCCCGACGCCTTGCGCGCCGATCATCGAGGAGATGACGACCATGGACAGCGCCAGCATAATCGTCTGGTTGATGCCCGCCATGATCGAGGGCATGGCGATCGGCAGCTGCAGCTTGAACAGCTTCTGCGCCGGCGTCGAGCCGAACGCGTCCGCCGCTTCTACCAGATCGGCCGGAACTTGCCGGATCCCGAGGTTCGTCAGCCGGATCGTCGGCGGAATCGCGAAGATGACCGAAGCGATAACCCCCGGCACGACGCCGAGCGAGAAGAACGTAACCGCCGGCAGCAAATAGACGAACGCGGGCATCGTTTGCATGAAGTCCAGAATCGGCGTCACGACGTTGCGCGCGCCGTTGCTCCGGGCGCACAAAATGCCGATCGGCACCCCGAACACGAGCGACAGCAGCGACGCGGTCAGCACGAGCGACAGCGATTGCATGGACGGCTCCCACAGCTCCAGGTTCCAGATGAGCAGCAGTCCGATCAACGAAAACGCCGCCAGCTTCCATTTGCCGATCCAGTAGGATAAAGCCGTTATAAGCAGAATCAACACGAGGGCGGGAACCGACAGCAGCACGGACAGAAATCCGTCCACGATCCCCTGGATAATCGAATTGATTACATCGAAAAAAGGGCCGAAATTCCCCGTCAGCCAATCTTCTACGCTTTCCACCCAATCGCCGAGAGGCAGCTTCGCGATATTCATCGTGCACCTCCCGCTTCCGGAATCGTATTGCCCGCGAGGGCGGACAGCACGGCTCCTTTAATGATGACTCCTTTAAGCTTCAGGTTGTCGTCGACGACCGCGACCGGCAGTCTCGTCTCCGCCATCAGCTCGAAAAACTCGTTCAAGTGGGCGTCCGGCGTCACCTTGGGCACGTCGCGTTCCATGACGTCCTCCAGCGGCAAGTTCTCCTTCAGCGCCCGCGACGCTTCGTCCGCCGTGACGAGGCCCAGCAGCCTCTTTTCCTTATCCACCACGTACAGCGTGGACACCTCGCTGTCGCGCATCAGCTGCAGGGCGACGCGCGGCCCGCGCTCCGGCGCGATCGTTTCGGCCTTGTACATAATGTGGGAGGCCGTCAGCACCTTCGACATATCGACGTCCTCCACGAACCGTTGCACGTACTGGTTGGCCGGCTGCGTCAAAATTTCCTCCGGCGTGCCGATCTGCACGATGACGCCGTCCTTCATCAAGGCGATCCGGTCTCCGATCCGCAAGGCTTCGTCCAGATCGTGCGTAATGAAGACGATCGTCTTTTTCATTTTGGACTGGAGCTCCAGCAGCTCGTGCTGCATATCCTTGCGGATAAGCGGATCGAGCGCGCTGAACGCTTCGTCCATCAGCAAAATGTCCGGATCGTTGGCAAGCCCTCTCGCGAGCCCGACCCGCTGCTGCATTCCGCCGCTCAGCTCGTCCGGGCGCTTGTTTTCCCAGCCTTCCAGGCCGACCAGCTTCAAAGCCTCCATGGCAAGCTCTTTCCGTTTCTTCTTATCTATTCCCTGCACTTCGAGGCCGTACTCCGCGTTTTCAAGCACGGTCCGATGCGGGAACAAGGCGAACTTCTGAAACACCATGCCGATGTTTTTTCTCCGATACTGGCGCAATTGAGCCGGATTCATCCTGACGACGTCCGTTCCATTGAACAGAATATGCCCGGCCGTCGGTTCGATCAACCGATTCAGCAGCCGAACCAGCGTCGATTTGCCGCTCCCCGAAAGGCCCATGATGACAAAGATTTCGCCCTGTTCGATCGCGAACTCCGCCTTGTTGACCCCGACCGTCATTTTCGTTTCTTTTAAGATGTCGGATTTCGACCGCCCCTGGTCGAGCATCGCCAAAGCCCTTTTCGGATCCTGTCCGAAAATTTTGGTCAAGTGCTTCACTTCAATGATCGGCATTCGAGCCCTCCTTTCACCGATTTTTGCGGCGCTCGCCGGATCTTCTTCGCGATGCACATGATACAAGTCTAACTTTTTCACATTTTGGGGGTCAAAATTCATATACCAAAATAATGTGCGTACAGTTTTAACTTTACGCACTTTACGTAACGTATGCTCTGTTTTTCTTAAAAATCCTCCCGTTGCGCATCCTTTACTTCTGACGACGAGTGTGCTTACAATACTTTGAAGAGTTGTTTTTCAGCGATTGCATCCTTGGGAGGGAACCTCCATGAACGAATATGACGATCTGCCGCCGGAGCTTGTCCTCAGATTGAAGAAAGCCCGCGAGCGCGTGATCGATTCCATAGGCAAAAACATGGACTTGTACGGAATTACGCTATCCATCGGGCATTTATACGGGCATATGTACTTCAGCAGCGGTCCGGTCACGCTGGACGAACTGAGCAAAAAGATGGAAATGAGCAAAACGTCGATGAGCACCGGCGTTCGCACGCTGGTCGACCTGAAAATGATCGATAAAGTGTGGGGAAAGGGCTCCCGGAAGGATTTTTACGAGGCGACGCCGGATTGGTACCAGAACTTCTCGGATTACTTCTCCATCAAATGGCGCAAGGCGGTGGAAGGCAATACAAACGCGCTGAACAGATCGCTCGCCGAGCTTCGGGCGCTTCGGGCGGAAAACGAAGACAACGCGCCGTTGTCCGCCTATATCGAACAGGATGAAGCCAAAATCATCGAGGCTTTGAAATATTACCGCTGGCTGCTTCGATTCATCGAAACGCTGGAAACCGGGAAAATATTCGAGCTTGTCCCGAAGGAGCCGGAACCGTAAGCGCGGGGGGCGAATCGGCAAAAGAGCGTTCGGAGGATCGCCAATGCCGAGCGCGGTCGAGCGGCCCAGTCCGTTCGCCGGGCTCGGCATTGGCATTCTTGCTTTCTTTTTTAAGAGTTGACGCGATGCGGATGGGCTTCCTCTTTCGAGTTTATCCGTTATTTGTCCATGTCGCGATATACCAATGGTTCCCGAACGGATCTTCGACGCCGCCCGAACGTTCGCCGTAATCGTGATCCTGGGGCGTGTACAGGGACCTCGCTCCCGCCCGGATCGCCCGGTCGTATGCCGCATCCGCATCCTCCACGTAGACGTGAAGCGCGTTGCGCATCGACGGAAACTTCTCGTCGCCGCTTCCGCCCAGCTCGACGATGGAATCTCCGATCCTGCAAGACGCATGGCGGACGACGCCGTTCTCGTCGGCGTGTCGTTCGAGCAATTCCGCGCCGAACGTTTCCTTCATAAAATCGATCAGACGATCCGCCTCGTTCGCGATCAGATACGGGGTGACGCTGCGATACCCTTCCCTCTTCCATGCCGTCATGACAAAACCCTCCATCCTTTTATTTCCTTCCGTAATCGGCCTTGATTTCTCCCCACTGCTTCGTTTGCCACTTTTTGATCTTGTTCGGATAGGCATTCGTCCTGAGCCACGACTCGGCGCGGTCGATCAGCCGCCAAATCTCCTCGGTCGACTCGTCGCGCGGAAGCGTCGTGGACACCTTTTTTTCCTTGATCCATTTGATCGCGTTCACCGAGTCGCTATACACCGTTTTGACGCTGCCCGTCTTCTGCAAATAAGCCAGCGCGTGAACGATCGCCAGAAACTCGCCGATATTGTTCGTCCCCTTCGCGATCGGGCCGTAGGCGAACAGCGTTTCTCCCGTTCGCGTGTCGACCCCTTTATATTCGACCGGGCCGGGATTGCCGCGGGTGCCCACATCGACGGAAATGCTGTCATAGTCGATTTCTTCCGAAGCCGAAGCGGCGGCCGGGCCGCGCGGGGCGCTTTTCGCCGGCTTGCCTTGGCCCCAATGCTTTTTCCAGCCTTCCTTGAACGCCTTCTCGGCTTCCGCCCTCGATTCATAAGATTTGTACCTGGCGTCCTCGAATTTCTCGATTTGCTTCCGGCATTCGGGCCAGCTCGCATAGATCCCCGGATTCCGGCCGGCCCATACGACGTAAAATTTCGACTTTGCCATCCTCTTCGCTCCTTCAATCGACCTCTCCCCATTATATCGCCAAGCTTTCGGGATGAAAAATCGTTGGTTCCTATATTTCCAAAAGCTCTTCATTGTTGAACGTTCGGCGGCCGATATAAAAAGGAGGAGCACGATCGCAATGCCAAATCCGCAGCGAGGAAAGGACTTGACCATCCAGATGAACATTGTCGAAGCCGTCATTCAATGCATGCCTTATATCCGTCAAATGATCCGCGAAGATGTGGCGATCAGCGTCATGGACCACGAGAAGTTGCTTTATCACAGCGACGGCGAAAGTTTGAAAATCGGCGCGAAGGCCGGGGACGCTCTCATTGAGGAAGCCCGGGATTTCAAGGGCCTGAACGGCGGAAAAGTCAAAACGATGGTTCACATGCCCGAGGAGGTGCTCGGGTTTCCTTTCGATATCGTGTACATTCCGATATTGGACGAGAACGAAGAAGTCGTCGCCGTCATCAGCGTCGACTACAGCATGGAGAACCAAAGCAAGCTTGCTTCGCTTATGGAGGAAACCGAAAACACCGTTTCCAGCCTGCTGAGCGGCATCCAGCAAGTTGCCGCCCATTCGGAAGAGCTTTCCGCCACGTCAGAGGAAATTTTGCGCAATTCGAAGCATGCCGTGCAAAATTCGGAAGGCATCACGAACGTCACGAGCGTGATCCGGGAAATTTCGGATCAGACGAATCTGCTCGGACTGAACGCGGCCATCGAAGCGGCGCGCGTCGGCGAGCTCGGCGCCGGGTTCGAGGTCGTAGCCAAGGAAGTTCGCAAACTGTCCGTCAGCACCAAGGAGGCAACGGCCGAAATCGAAAATTCGCTCGGCTTCGTTCAGCAATCCATCAAGCAAATGGAGTCCGAAATTTCCCAGATCGCGAACGCCTCCCGCGACCAGGCCGAGCTCGTCGCCCAATTCATGTCGGGCATCGAGCAGTTGAACGAGACGAACCGGAAGCTGAAAGAATTTTTCGAAAAACTCGTTTCCAAAAGCTGAATGCCGGCTTCGAACGCCGGCTTCGAGAAACATCCCGCACGGCGAGCGAATAACGGCCCCTGAAGGCCGTTATTCGCGAAATTTCCCGTAAAGATAGCAAACAACGGCCCGCGAAGGCCGTTATTTCGTTTGAGTAGGGCTGGAAACGGCTCGTCATCCGAATTAACGGTCGCGAAAGGCCGTTATTTGCATTTTTTCTCGCGCGGATAGCAAATAACCGCCTCTGGAGACCGTTATTCGCTTAATTTCTCGCACGGCGAGCAAAAACAGCTTCTTTGGCCTTCGGATGCTCGGTACAAGCCGGGCTTGGCCGACTCCTTAACCGGTTACGAGTTACCGAAACGGCTTCACGATCTCTTCGACCTTTTCCGGCAGGGTTCGGCCCGAACCCGGATCGATCGTATTGCCGAAAATATGCGGCATCACAAAAGGGATGTCCGTGCGGAGCAGCGCCGCGACAAGCTCGCGGACATTGCCGGCATGAATGCCGCCGGCCGGCTCGATGCCGTAAATGCCCCGCCGCGCGGCGGCCTGGGCGATATAAACGAGCTCGTCCAGATGATCCAGCCCTTTGACCGGCATCACCTTGATCGAAACGACGTTCATCATCGCCGCCAGCTCCAGCAGCGCGTCGACATCGATTTCGCTTCCGTTTGCGAGCCGTACGACTCCCTTTTGGCCGGTCGGGGCGATCAGGGCGTTGACGTACTGGGCGACTCCCGCCTTGTCGAACATGCCCTGCGCATAGGAAGCCGTATGAAACGGCTGGTTGATATGCCCCGGATCGGACGCGAGACCGATATCCAGCACCTTGCGCCACATGGACGTGTCTCCCCCGCCGCCAAGCCCTACGCTGACGATCGGTGCCGCTTCTTTCAGCTGCGCGACACGCGCGGACGCCTCCTCGGGCGTGGCGAAGTCCGTAGAGACGATACCCGGCACGGCATAGCCGCCGGAAGCCTCCATTACTTCTTCTGCATTACGTTTGTCGAGAGCAAGGAAGTTGAACAGCAGCCGGTCTCCGATTTTCCCCAACTTTTGAATCGATGTCACGTTATAAATCCCCCTCTACCTTCCGAATGAGCGCCACGATGTTGTCGACGGCCTTGTCGATGATCGCTTTTCCTTTTGCGGCGGTGGCCAGCGTCGCGTCTCCGAGCACGCCGGTACGGGTCACTTCCCGCCACGGCACGTTCATCACCTCGAACTCGGGGGGAAACGTCGGCGGGTCGTTCACGGCCTTCGCCATGTCGACCTGCTCGGGCGCCACGTACAGCATATAGGAGGTCTCGATCTCGCAGGCATGAAAATAAGACGGGTGCGCCCGCTCCGACTCGATGACCTCGGAGATGACGCCGCCGACGCCCGGATATGTCAGGTACAGCACCTTCAGCGGGCATTCCTCGTACAAGACGCGGGCTGCCTCCTTCATGGCGACCTGGTTGCCGACGTGGCCGTTGATGATCGCGAGCACCTTCACGCCCTGGCGGTACAAGCTGCGCCCGATGTCGGCGATCAAGCCGATCAGCACCTCGTTGGAAACGGACAAGGTGCCCGGAAAATCGCGCAGCGACCAAACCTGCCCGTATCCGATCGTCGGCAGGATGAGCGCATGGTCCAGCCGCTCCGCCACCATGCGGGCTACGCCTTCGGCGAGCAAGTTGTCCGTGCCGAGCGGCAGATGCGCGCCGTGCGCTTCGACCGCTCCCATCGGCAGCAGCGCGACCGGATGGCGGGCCAGCGCCGCCTCGGCCGTTTCCGCCGTCATTTTCGTCCATTCCATAACGATCGCCTCACTTTTTGAATGTGAAACAGCGGCGGGGATTGTGGACGAAGAAATCCTCGATGAGCGCCTTTCCGTCAAAGCCCGCGGCATCCGCTTCCTCGACGAACCTCGGCACCCATTTGCCGATGATGTACTCCAGCCCTAAGCCGTGGCCGTAATGCTTGTAATACGATTTGCGGGCCGTGTCGCCGCTCACGAGAATTTGCTTCCCGTACCCGCGCTTGACCAGTTCCAGAATGCAGCCGATCCGGACGCTTTCCGGCGCGTATTTGATTTTGCCGATGCCGTCGAAGGACAGGAACGCGCCCTCGTCGGCCACCTTCAAATGATAATACGTATCCGGGTTGCGGTCCAAGTGGCCGATCGACAAATGCTCTATCGGGATGCCTTCCTCCTTGAGCAAGGCGATCTGTTCCAATGCCATCGTTCCTGCTTCGGTGTGGGAGTGGACGGGAGCCTTCGTTTGAAGGTGGGCCCGCGCGACCGCTCGGAGCGTCTTCTCCTCCAGCGGCGAAATCATATTGTACCCGGTGCCGAATTTGACCTGCCCCGCTCTGACGTCGGTGCCTTCCATCCCCCGTTCGACTTCCGATACGACAAAATCGGCCAGCTCGTCGATCGACGAGCGCTCGATCCATTGCTCATACGTTTCGTTGCCTTGCGGCCGTTTCGAATCCCAAAGGAAGCTCTTGTTAAAGCCCGCCGTCGCGACGATATGAAGGCCGGACTGCTCCGAAATCCATTTGACCGCCTTTACGTCGCGGCCGTAATCGACCGCCGTCGCGTCGACGATCGCGTTGCCGCCCAGCCGTTTGAAATCCAGCACGTCCTTAAGCGATTTCTCCGGATCGTCCAGCAGCAGATCGTCTTCGTTGCGGTCGGCCCAGTGACCCGGGCGGCAGACGATATGCTCGTGGGAATACGTGAATCCCAACAGTTCGGGGGCGATATCCCCCAGCATGGTGCGAATATAACTCAAGTCGATTCTCTCCTTTATTTGCGGCGTTTATTTGCGGCGTTGGTTGATCGCCACCATAATCGCGATTATCAGACCCTGGCTAATGAACTTGCCCGCTTCGGGAACGTTCAGCATCGTCAGCAGGCTCTGCAGCAGAATCATGATCAGCACGCCCGCGAAGGTGCCCGCCAACCCGCCTTTGCCGCCCGAAAACGCGGTTCCGCCGATGACGGCGGCCGCCACGGTGTTCAGCGTATACGTATTGCCGACGCCGACCGAAGCAACCCCGATATAGGCCGACAGCAGCAAACCGGCCGCGCCCGCCAGCAGCGAGCAAAGGGTGTACATGAGGATAATCATGCGGTTCGTCCGGATGCCGGACAGCAGGCTCGTCATCGGGTTGCCGCCGGTGGCGTACACCTTGCGTCCCCAGACGGTTTTATATAGAAGAAACGCGAACAGCGCCCATACGGCGATCCAGATCAGCGCGGAAACGGGAACCGGACCGAGCCATCCGTCCGACAGGTAACGAAAGCCGGGAGCGATGCTGCCCTTCGGCGATCCTTTCGAATAGACCATGTAGACGCCCTGGATGACCATCGACATCGCCAGCGTCACAAGAAACGGCGGAATGCGCACGCGGGTGATGAGTACCCCGTTGATCAGCCCGATCAAGCAGGAGACGCCCAGCGAAACGGCCACCGCCATGCCGATATTGCCGTTCTGGCCCATCATCATCGAAGCGGCGAGAATGTTGACGAGCGAAATGGTCGCGCCGACGGACAGGTCGATGCCCGCGACCAGCAGGACGAGCGTCTGCGCGATCGCCGCGATGCCGAGGGGAGCGGCCTGGCGCACCATGTTCAGCAAGTGCGAGGCGGAGAAGCTTTCCGGCGACAGCGCGGCGGAAAAGGCCAGAACGGCCAGCAGCAGCCCGAACACGCCGAGCGTTTGCTTGTATTTATGAAGCGATAGCCGTACGTTCATAATCGCCGTCTCCTTTTCAGCTGGAAGAAAAACAACGCCGCCACCAGAATGAGGCCTTTGACGATGTATTGATAATAGGCGAAAATTCCCAGCATATTGAGAATGTTGTTCGTCATGGAAATGATGAACACGCCGGCCAGCGTGCCGATGATTCCGCCGATGCCGCCGAACAGCGACGTCCCCCCGACGACGGCGGCCGCGATCGAATCGAGGGAATACGCGTCGCCGACGACCGGATCGCCGGAAAACAATCTCGCCGACAGCACGATGCCGCCGGCGGCGGCAAGCAATCCCGACAGCATATATCCGGTCAGTTGGATGCGCACGACGGGCACGCCCGATTTCTGCGCATGAACTTCATCGCCTCCCGCGGCGTAAATATAACGGCCCGTGCGCGTGCTCGACAGAAACACAAAGAAAAAGACATACAAAATCGCGATCAAAACGCCCGCGACGGTCACGATGCCCCAGCCGTCGGTCATAAATTCCATAAAGCCCATATGAACCGCTCCTCCTGGCGAAGGAAGCAGGTAGAGCGCGGCGCCTTTGACGATCGTCATCGTGGACAGCGTCATAATGAGCGGCGGGATGCGAAACCGCACGATGCCGATGCCGTTGACGAGTCCGACGAACGCCCCGGCGGCAAGGCAAAGCAGGATGCTCCCCGGCAGCCCGAAGCCCGCCTGGTCGCTGACGAGCGCCATGACGACCGTCGAAAAGCTGACGACCGAGCCGACCGACAGATCGATGCCGCCCAGCAGCAGCGCGATCGTCTGGCCGATCGCCACGATGGCGAGCGGCGCGACCTGGGCGACGATGTTGACGAAATTGTCGGTCGTCCGGAAGGTCGGGGAAAGCAGAGACGTGACGGCAAGCAAAACGAACAGCAACGCATAAACCGGAATCGCCAACTTGGCGTGTTTGGACAAAGACCCTTGAAGCAAGGCGTATCCCTCCTTTCCTAATCGTCTCCCGCGGCCTGCCCGGAGCTCATGGTCATGATTTTTTCCTCGGTCGCTTCCTCGCCGGCGATCGCGCCGGCGATGGTTCCCTCATACATGACATAGATCCGGTCGCTCAGGCCGATCAGCTCCAGCATGTCGCTCGTGAACAGCAGGATGCTGACGCCCCGGTCCGCGAGCTCCCGCAGCAGGCGATAAATTTCAACCTTCGATTGAATGTCGATCCCGCGCGTCGGTTCGTGCAAAATGAGCAGCTTCGGATCGTCGTACAGCCATTTGGCGAAAATGACCTTCTGCTGGTTTCCGCCGCTGAGCGAACGGACGATCTGCTCCATCGACGAGGTTTTAACCGCGAGATTCGCGATGCCTCGCTCGACTTCCCGCCGTTCCGCCGCGGCGCTCACGATGCCGCGGCGGGCGATGTTGCCGAAATTCATCATCGACATGTTTTCCCGTACGGACAGGGGCAGCACGAGCCCTTCCAGCTTGCGGTCGTCCGGGATATACGCGATGCCCCGGGCAATCGCTTCCTCCGGCTTCCGCAGCTTGACCGTCTCGCCGTCGAGCGCGATTTCGCCGCCCGCGAACGGGTCGATCCCGAACAAGCCGCGGGCCAACTGGCGCTGGCCCTGTCCTTCGAGACCGCCGACGCCGACGATCGCTCCGCGCGGCACTTCCAGGCTTACGCCCCGGAGCCGGCCGCCGTCATGGACGTCCGCAAGCTTCAGCATCGGCTTGCCCGACGCCGCTCCCGCTGATCTCGGCGGGAACGTTTGCGTAATTTCGCGGCCGACCATCGCCTGGATCAGGTCGTTTTTGGTGAGCGCCGACGTCTTGTCCGTCTTCGTCATGCGGCCGTCCTTGAGGACGACCGCTTCGTCGCATATCTCGAAAATTTCATCCATCCGGTGCGTGATCAGAATGAGCGACGTTCCTTCGGCCTTCAGCTTGCGCACCATTCGGAACAGCCCCTCCGTTTCCGTCTTGGACAAGCTCGAGGTCGGTTCGTCCAGAATAAGCACGGAAGGACGGGTCAGCCAGGCCTTCGCGATTTCAACCATCTGCTTTTCGGCCGGCGACAAGTCCTTGACCAGCCGGTTCGCGTCCACTTCGAAGCCGATTTCCTTCAGCACTTCGCCCGCCCGCTCGTGCAGCTTCCGGTGGCGGATCAGGCCGAAGCGGGTCGGCTCCCGGCCGAGCAGCATATTTTCGCCGACCGACAGCTCCGGCAGCAGGCTCAGCTCCTGGTGAACGATCGCGATGCCCATCCGCTTGGCGGCCTGCGGATTTCTGAACGCGACCTTTTGTCCCTTGTAGGCGATCGTTCCGCCGTCGGGCGCAAGACTTCCGGTCAAAATGTTCATCAAGGTGCTTTTGCCCGCGCCGTTCTCGCCGACCAGCGCCAGAACGGTCCCTCGCTTGCAAGCGATGGACACGTCCTCCAGCACCGTGTTGCCGAAAAAGCGCTTCGTCAGTCCGGTTCCCTGCAGAACGACTTCGATCTCCTTTATGGCTTCCATGGGTCGGACCTCCATACTCGTGACGTTATTCGCTGAACGTGGCTTTGACTTCCTCGTCGGTCATCCGGCTGTTCGCCCAGAAGCTGTCCGGCAAATCCTCGCGCACGAATTCGGCCAGATTGTCCGTCGTTATGACCGGAACCTCGAGAATTTGATCCTTTGGCACTTCCTTGCCGTCCAGCATATCCAACGCCAGCAGGAGCGCTTCCGATCCGAGCCAGGTCGGCTTCGCGACCGCGATGCTCTGGAACCCTTCTTCTTTCAGAGAATTCCATTTTTTCAGAAAACCGTTGTTGTCTTCCGACGTCATCGGCACGAGCGCGCGGTTTGCGGCCTGAAACGCTTCGATCGCGCCCAGCGTCATGCCGCCGCCCTGCGACCAGACGCCGTCGATTTGCGGATTCGCGGCCAACAGGTTGCCTACTTCCAGCTTCGCTTTTGCGTAATCCCAATCCGCGTTGACCGAGGACAGCACTTCGAGGTCCGGATAGCGGTCGAACACTTCCTTCGCGCCCTGCCATCTCTCGTCGCTTACGGAGATGCCCGCCATGCCGTTAAGCGCGATGATTTTGCCCTTGCCTCCGAGCGTTTCGGCCAGCCATTCCGCTCCCGCCTTGCCGAAGTCGTAATCGTCCACCGTGATGAGCGCGTCGTACGTATCGGCATTGATTTTGGCGCCGAGCAGCACGACCTTGATGCCTTTGTCCTGCGCTTTTTTCAGAACGGGCACGAGAGCGGTCGGGGAGTTCGGCGTCGTGATGATGACGTCGACGTCCTTGACGATCAAATCTTCCAGATTGGAAATCTGCTTGTCCACCTTGCCTTCGGATTCGGTATAGATGACGTTCTCGATTCGATCCTGGTGGCGTTTGACTTCCGACTCGAACTCTTTGTACAGCTGCACGGACCACGTGTTGGCGACGGAGTAAATATCGTAGCCGATCGTATACTTTCCGTCGCCGACGACACGGCTGTCGAGTTTGTCGAAAGCTACATCCGGGGAGACCGTTTTTCGCTGGACATCCGTTTTTCCGCGGAAGCGAAGGCCGACGAACCGGGAAGGGGGGACGTCGATGGCGCTCATATTGTCGTTGGACTTGGGAACGTCATCGGTTAAAAGCTTGCTCATGGAGGAAGACGGATCGGTCGTTTGCGTGGTTTCGCAGCCGTATCCGAGCCTCTCCCCCCGTCCCGGGTGGTCCGAACAGCAGCCGGAGGAATGGATCGAAGCGGCCGTTCGCGCGGCAGCCGCCTGCATGGAGCGTTCGGGTCGCAAGGATATCGGCGTCATCTCCCTGTCCGGCCATATGAGCGGGCTTGTCCTCGTCGATAAAAGCGGCGAACCGCTTCTCCCCTGCATTCCGCTCGCGGACAGCCGGAGCTTCGAACAGTCGGAGCGGCTCGGCAAGACGCACGGCGCCCGGATTCGCGAATGCACGGGCAATCCGGCGATCGACGCGTTTCAGGCGCCGAAGCTGCTCTGGGTCAAGGAACGATTCCCCGAGCTGTACGACAGGGCCGCCCGGTTTTTGTTCCCGAAGGATTATCTCCGCTACCGGCTGACCGGGCGCTTCGCGACGGATTCGACCGACGCGGGCAACAGCCTGTTTTTCGATGCCGTCAAGCAGGCATGGGACAAGCCGCTCGCCGCGGAAATGGGCTTCCGCGCGGATTTGCTGCCTGACGTGCTCGGACCGGCGGAAATCGCGGGCGCGCTGGCGAAGCCGATGGCCGAACGGCTCGGCTTGCCGGAAGGCATTCCGGTGGCGGCCGGGGCGGCCGACATGGCGACCGGCGCGCTCGGCACCGGCGCAATCGAGCCGGGCGACACGGCGCTGACGATCGGCACGAGCGCCACGATGCTGTCGGTGACGGGCGGCTTCGACGATCGCGGATACGGCAAGGTCACGTTTCACCCGCACGCGCTTCCCGGGACGATGTACGCGCTCGGTTCGCATTTTTCGGGAGGACTCAGCCTCAATTGGTTGGCTTCGCTGTTTCACGACAGCTTATCCTATGAACGGCTGCAGGAGCTTGGGGCAAGCGCGGCGAAAGTGGCGCCCGGCAGCGACGGCGTGCTGTTTCTCCCGTTTCTGGCCGGCGGCGGCTCGCCCCGCTTCGACCCGCACATGCGCGGATCGTTCGCGGGACTCAGCGTGTCGACCGGGCGCCCCGGCCTGTTTCGCGCCGTCCTCGAAGGCATCTCCTACAATTTGAAGGAGACGCTGGCGCTGCTGGAGGGGATGAACCCGGGAGCGATCGGCTCGATCCGCGTCGGCGGAGGCGGCGCCAAAATCGGCCTCTGGCCGGGGATTTTGGCGAACGTCTTCGGGAAGCCGGTCGAGCTGCTGCCCCAAGCGGATGCTTCCTCGATGGGCGCGGCGATGCTGGGCGGCGTCGCGGTCGGCATGTTTCCCGACCTGAAAGCTATCTCCCGGAAGCTGTCGCGGCCGGCCGAAACCGTGCCGCCGGAGCCGGAGGCCGCTGCCGAGTACGAACGCCATTATGCGAAATATTTGAAATATTGCGACTTCATGGGGCAACTTTGAACAAAAGCCACGACCCTACGACCCTATTTAAACTTCCCCCGGAACATTCTTTTCCCGCCGGGAGCGCAAACCGTTAAATCCGCTGCAGGAGAGTGAACGAACGCATGCATTATTCGCTATGGACATACCCGTGGGACTTGCTCGATATCGGAATCGAAGAGGCGATGGCGGAAATCGCCGCGACCGGACTGACCGGCGTCAGCCTGACGACCAGTTATCACGCGGGAAGGTTTCTCCAGCCGAGAAGCCCGAAGCGCAAAGTTTATTTTCCGGAAGACGGCACCCTGTACTTTCCTTTCCGCGAAGCGAACTACCGCTCCTTGCGGATCCGGCCGGCCGCCGCTTCGCTTATCCGTGAAACGCCCGATTTCTGGGACCGCGCGTTCGAAGCGGCGGAAAAGCACGGGCTCGATATTTCCGGATGGACCGTTTGCCTTCACAACACGAAGCTTGGCATGGAGTATCCCGATACGACCGTGAAGAACGCTTACGGCGACGCCTATTATTACAATCTTTGCCCTAGCAACGAGGACGTACGGCTCTACATGACGACGATGCTGGCCGACCTCGCCCGGTATCCCTTTCGCGCGTTGGAGCTGGAATCGCTCAACTTCATGGGCTTTCCGCACGAATTCCATCACGAAAAAGACGGCGTCGGATTGACGGTCAAAGACGAGTTCCTGCTGTCGCTGTGCTTCTGCGACTCCTGCAAGAAGCGGGCCAGCCGGGACGGACTGGACATCGCCGGCGCGCAACGGATCGTTCGCGGATGGCTGGACGAGCTGTGCGAACGGGAGCTGCCGATCAGCGACGACGAGCGATTCATGCGGGAAGGCATCGGCTACTTCGAGGATTATCCGGACGTAGCGGATTATCTCCGCTGGCGCGCCACCGTCGTCACCTCGCTCGCCGGCGATTTGAAGGCCGTCGTGCCCGAGCGGACCCGGCTTTATTTTCTCAGCCTGCTTACGCCCGACTCTTCCTGGCTGTTCGGCGTCGATTTCGAAGCGATCGCCAAGGTGAACGACGGCATCGTCGTCTGCTGCTACGACACGGGAGCGGAACCGGTCGGAACCCAAATGGCGCTGTCGCGCCGGCACGCGCACGGAACCGAGCTGTTTACGGGACTGCGCGTCTTCTACCCGGAGGTGCGCGGCAAGCAAGAGCTTATCGACAAGGTGACGGCCGCACGACGCGCGGGCACAAACGGGTACGTGTTTTACAATTCTTATCCCCCGCAAACGCATGGATTGGATACGGGAGGCCATCGATACGGTCAAAAGCGATAGCGTTTGACGCCGATCCGGGCGACGATCGGGTCCGGACGGTCGTTCCGGCCCGTTCGTCGTCCGGTTCTCGCGTTTAGGCGACGGATATACTCGAAATCCGGCAGCAGCACGAGATCTTCCATATAGGCGGAAACGTCGCTGCCCGGCCGCCTCGCCCGGTTCAGGGCGGAGATCATCGTCTCGGCCGACCCGATCCCGACGCCGTGTCCGTAATAGAGATCGTCGCCCAGCTTGACCACGTTCTCCCCTTGCCACTCTGGGCGGTCCGGATCGTGGTCGGGATTCCGGAAATAAAGCACATCCCCCGGGAACGACTCCTCCCCGTCGTTGCGAATGAACCGCAGATCGTTGTCGTAATGCCAATCATACAGCAGCAGGTTCGGAAAATAAGCGTTGAAGATTGCGTCGCCCTTCATGTCCAAAATGGCCTTGTACAGCACGATCACGATCGCGGTCGCGCATTCGAAGGCGTAAGCCGGTCCGTTTACGAAAATGTCGCGCAGCCCTTCCGCCGGCGTCACGCCGTCCCGGAGCCGAAATCCGCCCATTTCGTTCCGCGTCCAGTATCGCTCGTTGCAGCGCGATTTTTCGAACGAGGCGAAGCCGACCCCGCTCTCGTTCAGCGCCTGCGCCTCGGCCACGATCGCGCTCCTCATCATCAGCTCGAACAGAAGGGCTTCCGCGGATGCATACCGGTAAACGGTCGCGCTCCGCTCCTTTTGCCTGACGATTTCCCTTTCCAGCGCGGAAAGGCCCGACGCATCGACCGGTTGACTGCCGCCCGCTATGACGATCATGCCGGTTCCCCCTTTACCCGTTATGGGTTATTGTACGGGGAAAAAGCGGCGCGGGTGCAGCCTCGTCAACCTTCTATTTTCTCAGGATGCCTTTCAGCACCGGCTCAAGGCCGTCGGCCATCTGCATCAGGCCGAGATCGGTCGGGTGAATGCCGTCCACGAAGCATTCCTGGCCGTGATGCAGCAGCAGCTTTTCCCCGTCGTGAAAATGAAGGTGCCGGTCTCCCGCCGCCCGGAGGGAACGGACAAGCTCGATTTGCATCTTTTTGCGCGTTTCCTGCTGCCTTCTCGCCTCCGCATCGAACAGCTGCCGGGCGAACATAATCCGGGACAGCACAAGGACGGGCGTTTTCGGTCGAGCCTCGCGGTAGATTCGGATAAATTCGGGCAGCGTTTGGGCGTACAGCTCGGGAGAAACGCTGTTCGCTTCGTAGTCCAGCACCAGACAATCCACGTCCGGAATCGTCGCGATGATGCGGGACAGCTCGGGCTCGCCTTTGCCGCTGCCGGAGAAGCCGAGGTTGATGAATACGATGTTATACGAGCCGGAAGGAGGTGAACAAAACCCTCCAAAATGCCGAAAAACCTTATGTATCAAAGGTTTTAGCCGATGGATAAATTGTTCCATCTGAGTGTAAATAACTCGGTTTTTCGTGAAAGTTTTACGAAATCGTATACCGGGTTGTTATACGAACCACCCCCTAGTCGA
The DNA here is from genome assembly GCF_016937515.1 of Cohnella algarum. Taxonomy (NCBI): domain Bacteria; kingdom Bacillati; phylum Bacillota; class Bacilli; order Caryophanales; family Paenibacillaceae; genus Cohnella; species Cohnella algarum. The sequence goes on along the minus strand of NZ_JAFHKM010000002.1, from coordinate 2,502,647 downwards.
CTCGTATATCCGCTTTACCTCGCATAACACTCAATGGAGGATATGCGAAGTGTCAAGCCAAAAAAATGATCCAGCAAAAAGATTGCAAAGTTCAAACGTTACTTTCGATGAAGCCGTTTATCTTTTCTTACAGGAATGTAAAATCCGAAATCTGACGGAAGAAACCATTCGCCGTTACCGCAAAGGGCTGACCAAGTTCAAGCAACACCTCGAAACTAAGAAACTGAATTTGGGTACGCTAACCCCTTATGATCTGACCCACCGCATTATCCCCGGCATGCTGGACGAGGGATTGGCACTGAGGACGGTGAATTGTAACCTTTGTATCCTTAAAGAGTTTTTCAAATTCCTTACATGCGAAGGTTGGATGGAAACGAACATTTCCTCCGAATTGAAACCGTTCAAGGTTCAGCCCTCATTGACGCATACCTTCACGGACGGTCATCTGCAACGATTGCTTGCTCAACCGGACCGCTTCACCTTCACCGGCTATCGTAATTATGTCATGATGCTAGTGCTGCTAGAAACCGGCATCCGATTGAAGGAACTGGCGAACCTCCGGATTACAGATATTAACTTTGAAGAAGGATCGCTGCACATCCAGCAAGGCAAAGGACGGAAAGCCCGCCAAGTGCCGATTCAACGCACATGCTCGTTCGAACTAAAACGGTATTTACAGGAACGGGGAACGCTGGAACACGACCGCCTTTGGATCAACTTGGACAATCGCCCGTTTAAAGCTACGGGAATCCGGAGTATGATTTCCCGATATTGCAAAGCGGCAGGTATCAAAGGTATCCAATGCTCCTGCCACACTTTTCGACATACGATGGCGAAACAGTATCTACTAAACGGCGGCGACATATTTACGCTAAAAAGCATTTTGGGGCACGAGCGGATGGAAACGACGGAAATGTATGTCGAACTGTTTTCTCGAGACCTGCAAATTCAACATGGAAAGTTCAGCCCGGTCGAGCATATGGTAAACGAATTTCCGGACGCCATCGACAAAAGCGGGGTGAGCCAGTATGAATAAACGCAGGCAAAACGTACTGACTACCGTCGATGGTTCCAGTTCCGCAAAGCAACAATTAAGCTTCGACGATTTACTTCATTCTTTTATTCTCGATTGCAAAGCAAAAAACCTTTCGCCACTCACGCTTCGATTTTATCAGGACAGCGTTCAACAAATGAAAGATGCTTTTCTGGAACAAGAAGTTCCGCTCGATATCTATTCTGTGACTTCCCGCGAGGTCAAAAACCATTTTGTCGCCTATCTGATCGACCGAGGGAAGTCCGACAATACGGTGAATGGGCGTATTAAAGGCGTCAAGCAGTTCTTCAGGTATTTGTTCGAGGAAGGCTGGATGACAAATAATATCGCGGATGAGTTGCATGTAGTCAAAGCGGAAAAGCTGATGATTCAAACCTTTACCAGAGAACAAGTAGCCGATCTGCTGGAACAACCGGACCGCAAAACGTTCACCGGCTTCCGTGACTACACGATGATGATTGTGCTGCTAGAAACCGGCATGCGGATCGGCGAACTATGTAACCTGAAAACCGGGGACTTGTTCTTCAAAGAGCAGGAGATTCGGATTAGCAAGGGAAAAGGAGGAAAAGCCCGCCGCGTGCCGTTCCAGCAAACGTGCGCAAAAATAATACGTAACTACCTGGACATACGCGGCGATCTGGAGACGGACGCACTGTTCGTCAATATCAACAACGAACCGATCAGTCCCCGGGCGTTACAGGAAAAAATGCAGACCTACGGTAAAGCGGCAGGCATCCAAGGGGTACGGGTCTCGCCCCACACTTTCCGCCATACGATGGCGAAGTTTTACATTTTGAATGGCGGTGATCCCTTCACCTTACGACGTATATTGGGACATGCCTCGCTCGATATGGTAGAGTATTATGTTGAATTGTTCAGTAGTGATATTAAACAGCAGCATAAAAAATTCAGTCCCGTCGAAAATATGAAACGTAATATGTAATCTGGGTTGGAGCGGAAAGCTTGGTTTCCGCTCCTTTTCGGTCATAATTTTTGTATCTATTATCACGAAGATTTATCATACCACATAAGTATAATAGTACCTGCCTATCATTCAGGACATTCAATGAATGATTATAACTTCTCTTTTCCACGCCAGTTCTTTCTTACATAGTTCGAAAAATTATATTCTCCCTACCAACATGGTCAGTAATCATGATTTGCGGTCATCAACTATGCTTTCTCCGGGAAATAAAGCTTGGCTCGGTTGGTCTAAGAACAGTATAGATGGTAAAGATGATTTTTCTTGGATTGCAAGAAATGAAGGGAACATAAAAACAAAATAACGTGACATGCCAACCAGTTTGCCCCACTGCCCATTTCACTAAAGCCGCGGCTGCATATAATAGACAGAAGGACACCGATTGTTCGTCGATGCCCCTTCATATAGGAAAGATTTAATCGGTCACAGAAAGCTGCACAAAGCGGTTCCATTGCTCCACTCTTTTTTCCAAAGAGTCATGCATTTTTTTGTATTGGTTAGGAGAAACCATTAAGTGCAACAACGGTGCTTCAGTTTCTCCGTAAATAATCTCCGCTAGGATATTCTCAGCCATACAATGCTCAACCGTTTTCCAGTTGTTGATATATTCCGATCCGGACAAAAAACGGTCCCAAATTTGCAATTCATCACAAAGCACGGCCAAATAGAGCAAAGGTTCTTGATTAAGATTAAACTTGACACCCGGCATATTATGATAGGATACTGCTCTACATGCGGGAATTACATGTTTTTCCAACACATGAGGATAGTAATGAAAGAGAATATTCAATTCTTCATGAAGCTGAGGGTATGTTTCAGCCGCCTTTTTACTTAACCAATACCATACAGACGTATATTTTAACAAGATTAGACTGCTTGCTACTCCATGATCGACAACTGGTTGACCACTGTAACCGGTTTTAGCCATTTGGTAAGCAAATTGAGGCAATCCAGGTCCGATGCTAAACGAAGAGTTCATTGTTTGTAGTCCAGATTGATATGTCGGGAGCAATTCGGCGAGCCATGGAATATCATCAAGTTTTTCGATTAATTGTCTAGAATTTTTTAGTTCCGCATGCTTCGGTAAATCATACATTTCTATGAATTTATTCCATAGTTCTCTCAGTTCCACTATTCCATTATCACTTAAACTTCCAGAAAATCGTTGAATAAAATCAAATGAAAACATCTCATCATACAAATTCCATGACGGCGAGTTAAGACCTTCTTCAAAATCATAAAACAAATAGCCTACATCATGGAGCAAAGAGGCAAAAGTCCATTGAAATATAAACATTTTTACCGGCTTGCTACTGTCAATCGATGCATCAACAGCTTGTCTTATTTCCGGGATATGATCGTAGACCCATATTCCCAGTAAGAACAAATATAAGGTATGAGCCGTATGATCAGTTTGCTTTTTATAAGCAATCAAACGTTTAATCTCTAGAGTTGCCACCTCTGCACGCAAAGGGATCATATCAGCAAAGTCTGTCAAAGACAAGATACGTTCACTTAAAAACTCTGCTCGTTGCAAACGCTCAAAATCTGAGCGGCTGGCGAAGAAAGTGTTGAGATATTGAGACAAACCGGGGATTTTCCCTCTTAAATAACCAGCCGCGCCTGCTCCACTATGAAAATGACGCCATAAAAGAGAATGAATATGTTGACTTGAGGAAAATATCATAAGATGAGCATCCTTTCCATCATTAGCTCAAAAGTTAGCTGATTTGAGACAACGGACTTTCCATATAAGGCGTGTACTTAATTGATCGAATGTGTACTGGTTCGCCGGAATGACGAGTAAATTCAAAATGCGTAAATTGTTCCTGGAAGAAGCTAAATTTTCTACGGAACAAGTTCGCCACATCAGGATTAGCCGTGGTAAAGAAGATTTGTCTGCCGGACAACGCAAGGTCTCGAAGCAAGTCCAAAAGGTTCATAAGATGGAGATCATCCATATTTGCCACGGGTTCATCCATAATGATAAATTTAGGAGCGCTTGGAGCTGCAAGGTGTACGGCAAACATGACGGAAAGAGCTAAAGAAGCACGTTGTCCGGATGACATTTGGAAAGCTTTAACCTTTTTCCCATCCCATTTCCTAAGCAGTGTCAATCCTTCTTTCTCTAAAATCAATTCATCAAACTCCCTAGGTGTATGAAGCATCTTAAAGAAACGTTCTATTTTAGTAATATTTTTGCCAATGAACTGCTCCGTAAATGTCTTTAGCGGTCTCAGTTGTTCCAGTGCTGTACAAGCTCTCACGCAGCGTTCATACTGATTTTTGAGAACGTCGAGTTCTTTATTTGCCTCTGCCAACTCCGACTGTAATTGCACTTCCTGTTGTTGACTTCGAAGTTTTTCAAGCAGAAGGTCGATTTGCGTCAAAGCTTTTTGCAATTGAATGGCCCAGACTCGCAAATTATCGTGTCCTTCCAAATCAAAATCGGTGAATAAGCTCTCCATATTCTCAGTAAACCTTTGCAACGACTCGATTTGTTTTTCCTGATCTTCTATGGCCAGATCCAGTTCTTTGAAAGAAAACTGCTGCAAACGTTGTTGAAGATCAGCTATGTGCTTTTGCAACCGCTCCAACAAATTATTTGTCACTGCCATTTCTTTTTGCAAATCCTTCTGCCTTATGATCACGTGTTCCTCAAATGAAGCAGAAGATTGCTGTTCCGTAAACTCCCGATACATTTCATTTTCTTTTTGAAACAGTTCTGCTTGGATGATTGTCTCTTTTCTGAACCCCGTTTCATCAAGCACCTGCAGTTGTTTTTGTACAGTAACCCGCTGTTCATTCCACTCTACTTGTGCCGAAAACAGGGCTTTAATAGCTTGCAATTGTTCTTCCGGGCTTTGTAGACTAGCACTGATATCAAATATCAGATAATTGATTAACTCATTATATGCTTCTGTTACCTGCTCCCTATTACGTTTTTTTTTGTCGTGCTGCGCCATTCGTTCCCTCAATGACTCCGTTTCAGTTTTTAACAAGTCGACATTTCGTCGTAGATTATCAATGTTGCTTTCCCCTTGTTCATTCACCGACATAGCGGAATGAATCGCACTGGCCAATGCATTATGCGTACCATGTTCGTGCTTGCAAAGCGGGCAGACCGTCGAATGTTGTTCCAATTCAAGAAAGTCTTTGCCCAGATGATGAAGACGGGAAAGCAGAGTGCTGACCTGATCCATGAATTTCTCAGCTGCTTCAAGCTGGTTTTTCAACTGGATCAACATTACTTCTTTTCCTTCTAAGTTTTTCTGAAGCTCTTGTAATTCTGCATGGGATAAAAGGGATAACTCGGTGTTCGTTAAAGATAACACACGGCTGTACTTGGCTTCGAATCTTTGCAAGGCATCTAACTTTTTGGTCAACAACTCCGCTCTGTTCTCTAGCTCCCGTCTTAGGTCTACCTGTGAAGGTGTTTCGATTATTTTCCGAATACCCTGCCATTCCATTAAAATTCTACTGATAGAGTCAAGACTTTGTTTGAAGTCGAGATTTTGGTCTTCAATCTTTTGCAATTCCGAACGGAACCGATCAAGTTCTAACTCTAGCTGCTCTTGCTGAGCAAGTTTGCTGTCCTTCTCCTGAATCAACAAATTGAGTTTGTCCTTTTGTTGCTGCAACTCTAACTGGATATGTTCCAGCGACAATGTGACGATTGATGAAGGGAACTCAATAATTTCTTTTCGCCGTGGCTCCACAGACTTCAAGAGGAAGGCAAGGCGCTCCAAATATTCCAGTGTCGATTCACCTGCTTCTCGTCCTCTATTTAACTCGTTCAATCGAATGGATTTCAATAAGGTGTCGAGATCAATAGATTGTTCCTGCTCCGTTCTGCTTAGGGTGGAAATCTGCTCATTCAACTTTCTTATTGTCGATGTAATCTCATTTTGCTGTTTTGTCAAAGCTTTCAACTGCTCATCGAATTCTTGTTTGTAACGCTGCCATTTTTTTTGCGTTTCTATGACAGTATCACCAAATACGAGTCGGCTAAAATTATCTGAATAATCGAATTTTTCGGTTTCGTCACGGCCGCTTTCGTTCAACGCAAATCGATAAGCAGCCTCTGAATCAAAGTAATTGAACCGGTGGAAATAGTAGTTGAGTTCCGATTGCCGTCCAGTAGGAACTCCATACCACGCTTGAGCTAACTTCTTATATAAAGCTACAGGTTTTCCAGGTTGAAACGACAACATCTGTTGGGATGCTGTCGTGCACATTACCTTAAATGTTTCTGCCGTTTCTTCCAATTTGTCTCCGAACTCCGAGCAGCGTCGAATGTCATTGGTTAACGCATACTCGATCGCTTCCATGGCTGAAGTTTTTCCAGAACCATTCGGACCGTGAAGCAGGTTGACGGTTGTGGGAAGAATCGGCTCTACATGTGCAAAACAGTGATTACGAAATCCGTCAAAGCAAATTGTATTGATGGTTTCAATTTTCTCTTCATACTCGTCGTAATTCTGACCTCTACGAGCACTGGGACGAACTTCCGCTGATATAAATGGTTGTCCGGCTAGATATTGATTTACATACTGTGTAGCAAAAGGTTGGGTCAAGCATCCCGTTAATTGGACGGGTTCCAAATGATCTGTCCACTCCTGCAAAGGATCAACCTCTTCCGATATGTCCTCTGCAGCGGTATGTAGCCATTCCTTGTCCAGCCATTTCAAAACATCGGCTGGCGTTGCGACAAATTTGCGTGCATAGTCGGCATCATTCTCAATTTTTTGCAGCATGCTGTTGTCCTTAATAATTTCATATTCCTCAATAACCAGAATTAAATAAAGGTTCCAGCGTACATCGTTTTTATAGGAAAAGAAAGTATTGGAAAGAAGTTTGGTCTGAAAATCACGAAAATATGAAAGGTCGTCATCTTCCGTCATCATGGACATCGCTGTTTCGGACACTTCTACGAAAAAATATTCCGAGAATACGATTTCGGGCAATGACTTCTCAGTTCGTTTCACTCGAAAGACTTTGAATAATTGACTCCGAAAACGAAATGTCTGTGCCTCTACGGCATTCTTAAAATGAAGTTGCTCAATTAAATCCCCTAGTCTCATCTTATCCTCCCTGGAGATACCCTAGCCTTTAATTGAACTTAGTGATTTGGAAAATGTCGCCTTGTCTATTCTCGTTTGTCTTAAATGTTCGTCGAAATATTCATATTTTCCGGACTCGGGTGAGAAATAATAGATTACCACTCTATTACGAAAGCTTGGGTGCAGTTTCATGCTGATTTCATCTACCTGCTTTGCAACTTCTTCTTTACTTGTATACCCGGAAATGATGAAGAGTGCCGAAAAAACTGGATGCATTTGTTCTGGTGGGAGACTTTTCGGAAAAACATTGCCATATTTTAATTTTTCTTCGGCTGTAGGTGAGTCTAGATGTAGAAAGTGATTGTCAATTAAGTTTTCCAATTCCTGAGGGAAATCTTGTTTTTTAATCAGTTTTATTAATCGGTTATACTGAGCGGCCTTGGCAAACCGCTTTTGATCCGATTCGCTATCGGAGCCGGACAGCAATCTGGTGACAAGTTCATCGTCTTCCGCACTGAGTTCTCCTTCTAAAAAATGACCGAAACAAAGGCCAAAAAACGCATCACAATCATGCGGATTTGCTCTCAGCGGGAAGTCGTAATCGGGGCCACCACCTTCGATTAAGTCTTTCAAGTTTTGGGATCCGCTTGGTGCCGGATGCCATGAACGCTGCGCCACATTGTACAAGTAGTACTCTTGGGTAACTGGTTCATTATGAACAGTTGCGGCATAAGAAGCACCGATTTGAAAGCCTTTGTTGATATCAAAGCGTTTGCAATGCTCTTCCCTATGCGAGTACCAAATCTCAGTGTAATGATTATGCAATGCATAATAAGTACCTTTGGCATGATTTACAGCTCTAAGACTTCGTTCAACCAATTCGCCTTTGAGCGTCTTTTTGTAAAAAGCCGACCATGGTTTGTCGAATCTTAGTCCATCAATAACAGTTCCCTCAGCCCAGTTTAAGGTTATAATCCGAACATCCCGGCCGGTATTGCGTTCGAAAAAATAGCTGCGAAAAGCACGAAAGTACTTATGCCTTGGTTCTTGATTCAATTGAGCATGGAAAATTGTAAGATTTTTACCTTCAGTAAACTCTAAGATATCTTTCGGTTCTACCCCAAGCGCATCGGAACAAAGAATGGATAGAAAACGATTTTGGTCATGACTGTTTCCACATAGGTCGAAAACATAGATTAAATCGCTGGTACAAAGGCCTTTGGCTTCATATTCATTCCATTTATCTGCCATAGGTATGGTTTTAAACTGCGGGAGTATACACAAACGCCCATCGTCCAAAACAAACAAATAAATGAGCGGATCGACAAAATGGCGATGAGTTAATCTTTCAAAAGCGTCCCTGATTACCAGTGTGTGTCCAGTGCTTGTCCAACGTTCGAGCTTCTCGGCAAACTCCTGAAGTGCAAACCCTTGCATGCCTAAACACCATAAGGAGCCTTTTCCAGGCCAAAGCTTACGGTCTCCTACCACTGTGTCCAGCACTTCACTAGGAAACGAATATTCCGGTGTTAGTACCAGTTCTGAGCAAGTTTGTATTGCCAAACGGACAAATTCTATAGCTTTCTCTATATGTAAAGGGTGTGTAGTATAAATCCCTCTCTCGAGGTCAGCTGTCGGCTCACCCTGACATTGCCACTGAAGCACTTGAACCGGTTTACTGTCCGAAATACAGACCTGCAGACCACTGTGAGAGGGAATTATGTCGGAAACATGCGTAAAATCAACCATTGTACACCTCTGGATAGACATATCTATAGCCTTTAATGACAATCATACATTGGTAAACCCTTCCTGTAAACCGTATATTTATAACATTACTCTACGTCAATTTCCACTTCCGCGATCATCTTGAAATAGCTTGATTAATTCTGTTTCTAGAGATTCCAACAGATCGGTTCGTTCCAAAAAGGAGTATATTTCTTCGAGATATTTAAAGATCAGGTGATGGTTACTTCGTACGTAATGAATAAACTCAAGTTCTGAATCGCCTTGAAAATATCGAATCCATTTCAGTTTACACTCACTAATGATCCCATTTTTTAGCGCAGTACCCAGTTGCCAAAGGTCATTCCGCTCCATTTCAAGGATCACAGAATTCTTTTTAATTTGAATCACCAGCAGCAACCTCCCATTAATAATCTAAGTGGGTTATGTTTCATGTATATGGATCGAAACTCCCCTCATAGAAGGGAAAATTTGATAAAAACAAGTACATCTCGCGTTGTGGACAGTATTTATCTCCATCGGTTTCGGGCCAAATCAAACTTACATTTAGAGAAATATCCAGAATTATTAATCACGAAAAGAAATAATGATCATTAAATAACCCTAAGATTTGAATCAGATCACCTGATAATTATGGAGTTTTAATTGCATTCATCGTTTTTCTGGAGCTTCAAGTTCGTATAGTCCTGAGCCAGCTGTTTCGGTAATATGACAACCTTGGTATGAAAAATTCGCAAATGTCTGCCTTTAAATGAAAAATAATGGTTTGAATCCAAAAACATCGCGATATGTAAAATGACTGTTCTGATTGCCGCGGCGCTCAAAACAGCCAAAGTCTTTTGATTCCTCAAACAGTAATTATCTAAAATTACAACAAACCATCCCGGTACAAATGCCGCATCGGCGACGATTTTGTGTGCTTATCTCTCATTTCCGGCCGCCACAGGTTCACGTATTTTTTGACCATATCTTGCGACGTGTGGCCGAGGATGTCCTGCAGGCTGTAGGGATCCCCGTCATGCATGATGTACATTTTGGCGAAGGTATGTCTCAGTGTGTGCGGACTGACCCGCACGTTGGTAATACCTGCGTCTTTCCCATACTGGCGAAGGGCTTCCTGGAACGACCGGACGCCGAGCGGCCGGCCATCAAGTGTGACAAAAAAGTGTTGCGATTTCATATCGCCCCTTGCCTTGATATAGCGGATCAAGATTTTGCGCACCTCATCGCAAAACGGAATGTCGCGCGGCCTTTTGCTCTTTCCTATGACGCCTAGTAACTGACTTTCCTTCAAGTCAACCTGGCTCATTTTCAGCTTAGTCATTTCCCCGACGCGCAGTCCCGTATCGAGAATCAAGGACAGCATGGTATAATCCCGGAAACCGGTGAACGTATTTTGGTCCGGTTGCTTCAGCAAAGCGATGACTTGTTCCTCCGTAAAAGACTGAATGGTTGGCTGGTGGCCTTTCCGTGTTTTCAGGTATGCCGCCGGGTTGTCCGGGATCCAGCCCTCCTCATGAAGAAATAAAAAGAAACGCTTGATCGCCTTGATCCGGTTGTTGATGGTGTTGAGCTTGTAGCCTTTCTTCTCCACCATCGTCATAATAAACTTGTTTCGCAGGAAATCTGTCGTGACGTCATAAACACCTGCCTCAATCTCCTGTTCCTGCAAGACTCGGCGGTAGCATTCCAAACTGCTTTGTTCGAACTTAACTGTATGATCGCTTGATGTTTCCGCGCGGCGGGCTTGGATAAACAATTTTACGGCTTCCTCCCAGGTCAGCCGGTAACCGGCCCCGGAAAACGCGCCGGAATCGTACAATTCATTACTGCGCCGTTTGTACGCGGTTTCGTTTTGCCGAAACATGCGTACTACATTTCCGCCCATAGCTCATCCCTCCGTCCGTTGTGGTTGCTTTCCTGATTTATGTGTTATCGCACATTTCGTAAAAAGAAGCTGGAATTTTATGTTTGAAAACGGTCCATGAATGCTGTCAATTCCTCTTCATGGTTCATCCAAATCCTCTTCATGGTTGCATTCGCCGAAAACAAGTGTCTTCACCATCGATATCGCCTCCCCGCTTGGACAATGGAAAGCATTAAGCGTATGCCACTTCTTTGTTAATGAAGGATCTTTTCTGTAACCTCGAAAACAACGAATTCTGCCGGCGCTTTTTCGATACCGTATGCCTGCTTCATTCGTTCCGATGCCCGTTGCCGCGCCAATGCTTCTACTTTCGATCGGTCTGACGTGAAAACCGTAACCCGAATCCGGTAACCGTCCGCTACTAACCCACATTCATACTGCCGGTCCAACTGATCATCCCTTTCCATCCGATTTCTTCCTGCAGGAAAGACACAAGTCCTGTCCTTTGTATACCTGATCATAAATCCTCGGGTCGACCCTAATCGTTTTCCCGCAACAACTGCATGTGAAAAAAATACGGTTCAACAAACAGCTCGCCTCCTGAGACGTGAAACAACAAAACCGCCCCAGCGGGACGGCTTTCGTTTGCACGTTTGATCATATTTGTTTTGAACAATTATCGATTAACTGAAAGAAGAGTTCGGCCGATTTCCGGTGACACCAACTACTCGTCATAATCGTGCCGCTGCTTATATTGCGCCACGAATTCCTTGATCTTCGATTGGATGTTGACCATATCGCCGACGTCAGGAAATCGTTGTTCCCAAATAATGCTCCGAATCCTTCTTCTCTTGCGCGACCGTTTGGGAACCATCGAGGATATAGAAAATGATCAAACCCAGTTTTTCTGCCGCTGGCATGTTTTCATCACTCCAAAGAACTTCAGACCCGTGTTAACGAATTCGCAGAGGTGAAGATATTCCGGAGTCTGAACTCGATCGGGCTTTCCACCAACAACACCAGTCGAAGATTGCCCTTAGCTTCCATCCAAAACACCGGCTCTTTCAAATAATACTGCGGGCGATAAACCCATGCCGGGCACTCCAAATTGTAATCGTTGCACAGCTTTTCTGCCATACCCGCCAAAAAAGGCAGGATATGGGGAGCCAGGTTCGGATAAAAGGCAGGTTCCTGTTCCACCATTTGTTTTCTTTTCTCATTGTCGCTGCGATAAAATTCATCCAAAAAATTACCGGTATGAATTTCGAAGCTTCCTGCATTCTGACTGGTCAGATGCGCGATATCACGCAACTCCATAATTACCCCATCCTTTTATAATCCGTTGCCGAAAAGTTCTTCCAGCACATACTGCGATCTAGGCGGCATCCGATTTTGCGGATAAAATTTCTCAAGTACTGCCAGCGCCTCGTTCATCGTCCGGATGCCCAAGTACCTCGCCAAAAATTGAATGTCCTCCCGATCCTTGCTTTCAAACCCTCGCGCGGCCAAACATTTCATGGCAAACATATACTCCGCTGTAGCCGCGTAGATCGCCAGATTGGACATACGCTTGAATAGCCGAACGTCATGATTGCGGGAGACGTATCCCTTGACTGCGGGATTCAACCAATCCGGCTCCAGATTGTATTCGTCCGCAATATTTTTGATAATGGTATACATTTCACTTGTCGGCGCAAATACGGCGTCTATATCTTTGGTGACTTCCCGGCTATGGAATACAAGGCACATGACCGCGCCTCCGAACAGGCACAGCTCCCCATGCAACCCTTTCTGTTTCAGTCTCTCGTTTACCACTTCCAAATAATTCATGATCGCCGACCTACTTAACAAAATGATCTTCTCCTTTCATTATAAGTCGATTGCACTTATTTCAAAAGCGAGAAACGGTTCCCGACATTTGCCGCACGTCGCGGCCAACGTTGCCCCTGTACGCGGCGCAGGTATTCATGTCGGGAAAAGATGCTGACTATGCAAAATGCCCGCCAATTGGCGGGCATTTTGCATGAGCAATTTGTATGTTTCCATTTGTTCAACCGCAGACATCTTACCTTAATCCTTTGAGGCCAGTTGAGATAACAATTCCAACCACCTGCTGAAGTCCGCTGTTTTGGACCAGATCGAAAAATATCCGCTTCGATCTGCTGGCTGTGTTCCGTATCGCCTTGCTGTAGGGCTTTCTTCCAGCCATCAGTTTTCGCATCACTTCCAATGTCAGTTGTTCGGTCCGTTTTTGAAGCTTTGTCAACACCCTGAATCCCCCCTTTTTAAGTGCAAAACCCATATGTGGTAAATCCCGATCATTGGGGTGGATTCGCATTACCGAACCTTTCATCGACAGGAATCTGGCGGATCAATTCATCTAGACTGGCATACATGTGAAACCCGTCCAGAAACCCGCGTACGTACATCTCCTCTTTTTCTATGGACTCTTGAAAACTAAAACGGTCCTCCCATTCCACAAACTGGCGGTGTTGTTCTTCGGAGAACGTTTCCTTGAGCTGTTCAAACAACTCGGACACTTCTTTCCATGCCGTACTATGTCTTGGATGCATACGCATGCGCTGGCCGAGCACATCAATTCGTTTCCGGAAAGCCGCGATCAACCATGGAGGTACACCATCCACACCCATTTCTCCTTTCCTCGGAAGGTGTGTCGATCTTACCTCTCTGCGCCCGGTGTAGCAAGTCGTTTTTCCCGATTACCGACTTCTTTTATCGCCGTGCTTCGAACGACCAGTCGACGCTCTTACCGTCAAAATGACTTACCGTTTTCTCCACCACCGTGCGTATGCGGCGGTCGTTCGGCGGTCCGCCGTCCCATCCCCGGTCGTAGTTGGCCAGATTACGGTTGAATCCGGCAGACCGATCCGGATACACAGTCAGGCGGCTGATTCGCCCTTCGGCAATCCCGTATTTGGACGGTTCTGAAAATACTTGGGCCTGAACAAAATATCCGTCCACTTCCCCTTCGAACAACCGGCCCATGAACCATGGACCCTTCTCTTGAAATGACATGTTCATCCCTCCCCAAATGAAAAGGACACGACCGTTTGTACCGATCCTGTCCCTCTTAATCGTAAGGCTGGTTTTCTTTGATGATGCCGCACTTGTCGCACTTTACCGAGCACGAACGAGGATAATTCAGCCGTTCCATTCCGCTCAAATGCTTCGGATACTCCTCCACTTTGATGACCATAAAAATCCCGCCGCAGGTACATTTGAACACACCACTCACCTCCTCCTTTCTGTTTCAAGCTTCTCTGTCATTCCATCCGGAAATCTTGGCCATTCAACACCCCGCGCAATGCCCGTTCCAATTGCCTGTCCGTGGCATCCATGATGGATTGCGGATTGTATCCTTTGTCCCTCGCAAAAGCGGCAAGATCCCGACGGAAATTTACATCTGAAACACAATGAGACACGACCAGCACGGTGATCCAATCCTTCGGCAAAGAAATTGGGTTCTTCATCGCCCGCCTCCATTTCTGGTCAATGTTTATTGGTAAAACTTCAAAGCCTGCATTTCTTTCATGGCTTTATTGCAGAGAAAAAATCCGCCAATAATTTCGGATTTCATCCAGTTCCCCGCTATGCCATAGACTTTTTCCGGCACGCGTTTCAAATTGCCATTGCCACTGGTTAAATCGATCACGGCGCACATAAATGGTAACCGGGTTGCCGTATTTATCTTTGGTATGCAATTGAACGACATTCTGACTGATTGGCATCGTTTCGATGAAGAATAGAAATTGGGACTGGCTCATCGAGTCACCTCCCCGTTCCCTTAAAAACACAATGGAGAAATCCGAATTAGATCCTTCTCAAGCTCACTCTACCCGATATGGAGTGAATCTTTCCGTCTTATCATTTTGCAAAAAACGCTTCGGTAGCTACCAAACTCATTGACTACCCGGCGATCTTGTTTTTTTGGCTCGTTATTCGATTCCGATCGCCCGGCCAATGGGAACGCCGTTCATCATACCGTAAATGGCATCGCTGTCGGCGTTCGTGTAAAGGATCAAATGCCCTTCCACCTTCGCCATGTGCTGGGCGCCATTGGAGGAAAACGAGAGGGCAGCGTCCGGATACGCTTTTTGCACTTTTCGTTTGAAATGGTCATAGCTCATGCAACTGCTCCTTTCTGGGGTTTATCATTTCTTCTTGGGATACAGGAACGAGACACCTTCCTTGAGCTCCAAAACGCCTTTCTTTTTCATAAACGCCTCCAGGTCTCCTTCGTAGACCTGGATTGTCACGCCGTTTTGATCCCGGATGTAGTAAAACGTATCGCCAAAACCGTTCTTCTCTTTGGATATGACCTCCAGTGACGGCATCCATTCCCCCTCCTCCGTCAAGCCCGTTCCATAGCAAACAGGCGGCTGGACCGGACAAAAGCATCCGCCGCCGGACGGGATGTCGTACATGCGCATTCCTCCATAGACACGAAAAGAACCCCTGCGTACAGGAGTCCTTTTCGTGTAAAGTGATTAAGAGAAAAATAAACCCGATCTAATGCGTTCCACCCGTACCGAAGTCATCATACGAGGACAGGTTGGCATGGTAAAAAACGATATCGCCGTCCTTCAACTGAAACGTCACGCCGTACGGATCAGTGAAGCTGCGCTGGAATCCTTCCATTTGCCACTGATTGTCCAGCGGTCCATAGATGTACTGCAAATGCGGGTTGTTCAAATCCCGGTTTCGGATCGTCTCGATGTTGAAGTTGACAATGATAAATCCGTCCTTCAGGAAAATGGGCGAACTATCATCCAGCCGGTTCGTGCGCCCGTACTCAGCCAGGTTGAATCCTTTCGGCACGACATACGGCGCGGCGGGCAGACTGTATTCTCCGTACCACTTCTGCACCGAAGCGTTGGCGCGCGCCGCATCGACGCCGGACGGGACGTTCATGCTGCCTAAGAACGTCCGGAGCTGGGGCGGCAGCAGCATAATGTCATATCCTCCGACGTAGGTCGGTTTATTGACGTCTTTCAGGTACTGGTTAATATACGCCTGCTTCGTGCCGGAACCGCCGTTCAAACTCCACAGCGAGTTTGCCGTGTTGATCAGCTCCTGCTGCGGCACATTTCTCAGCCGTGCATCCAGCGTAATATTGCGCCGCTCCGCATCGTCGCTCGACCCGATCCGGATAAACTTCTTTTTCCCGGAGTTGTAGTAGAGATCAACTTCCTGCCGGTTCTTGCCCTTGCTGTCCACAAAATAGAAGGTCGGTGTAATACGAATGCCGTCGCCCGAGCCGAACATATTCCCTTTCGTTTTGACGTCAAACTTGAAATGATACCCCGTTTTCACGGCCACGTTTTTCTTCCCGGCTTCCGGGTGGCTGCCCTGACGAACCGGCAGCACGAACGGAGGCTGGTTGCCCCGCGCCGCGCCGTCAATCCCCTTCGTACCGACCCAATAGGCATTTCCGGTTGGCGCTGCGCTGTCCTTTTGCGTCCGGAATACCGTTTCCCAATTGTAATCTGCGATGTCGGTGATGCGGAAATCATAGAGACGGCCAATGACCTCCACCGGAACAACCTGCGTGGCGACGTGATTGGCCACCTCCATATTGGCGTTCATCTGTGTGCCAAAAGAGGACGGCGGGCTGTTTTCCGCAAAGGTGCGGAACAGCACGTCATAGTTGCCTTCGTCGACCCATACCGGCAGGAAGAACGTCATTTGAGCCTGTCCGACCGGAATGGACGTCCACGTTTCTTTCGGAATGAACGTCGATTTGTCGGCGTTGTACACGTCAAACGGGAACCAGACCTGCTTGTCTTTCGTGTACTTCGCATAGTCCCGGTTGCCGTAACCTGGAATGTCCCGGTGCTGTCCGCTGGTTGGCACCGTTACGGTAAACGGCCGGTCCAAAATGAGCGCCGATCGCCCGGCAGTCGGTTGCGTCTTTTGGTTATGCGCCTTGTCGTCCGAAACGGAGGCATAGTTGACTACCGGTGTATGCACGGTAACGGTGTTGATCCCGTTGATCGGAAAAGTTTTATTCTCCCCGCCGTTAATGCCTTTGACGAGTGAATAGAATATCGTGCCCGAGCTTGGCTGGTTGGCTTTGTTTACCTTGCCGGAATCGATCACGTAGCCTTTTTCGTACAGCACATCCTGTCCGATCATCGGCGGGGCCGGAATCGCTCCCGGCGCCGGAGCCTGTTCCTCTACCGTCCGGTTATCCATCACCGTCGTTCCATTGAAGACGAGCGAATCGTTTTTCACCTTGATCTTGCCAATCGCCTTCTCGGCCTCGCTTTTCCAATCCTTGTTCGGAACGGATGGACGGCTGGAACCTCCGGAAATGGTCTGACCCGGAAGCGTCACATTCGAGTAGATCGGATGGGTAATATGCGCATCCAGCGAAGCATCGTGGGCCGCAGAAACATTCGGCGGGGTGTAAACGTTCGGCTGAACGGTGACCGTTCCCGATGGCAGCGCATAGTTGGCAAATGTCGCTTTTTGAATGCCGTATACTTCAAGGCGGTTGATGACCCAATAGCTGTATTTGCGTTCGATCGTATAGCTTTTGGTCACCGTCTGCGTGTCCGAGCGGGGCACGGTTATCGTAGTCGGATTGCCATCCGCATCCGGAGGACCGGAACGTGTTTCTGTCCAGGTCAGCGTGTACGTTTTGCTCACTTGAATCGGATACTGCTGCGTGCCGGATATTTCGACAAACTCATTCCGGTACAAATACGCTTTCGACAAGGCATTCACATACAGGCTTTCGGAGGTCGGGATTCCTTTCAGCACATCGAATTTCTCTGCGCCGCGCTGATCCGCCCTGATGACGCCTGTTGCGCCCGGATCCATGACTTCTGCCTGCCTGGAATCGCCTGGAGTCGTATCTCCGCCATCCGATTTGCGTACCGTATGGTCCGTTGTGGAGTCGCCGGTATTCCCGTCCACATCTTTGACGACGACAGTCATTTGCACCGTCACACTGGAACCGGAAGAAAACGGGATTTTGATGGGGATCGTTTTGCTGGCTGATGTGCCGGTGAGCGGTCCGGTTTTGTCGCTGTCTTGTGCAAGCGCAGCATTTCGGATATCCGTGATTTCGTACGATTTCAGATTTTTTAGCGCTTCGGCTTCAAAAACAAAATCCCCGTCCACTTCGGCAACCGTCTTGTCCACCGTATCCGGCGCTTCAATCCGGGAGGTGACATTCACCGAGGAGGGGATTTTATAGATGCCGACAAAGTTGGAGCCGCCTGCCGCTACGGTGATCGATCGTTCCCGAAGCTTCGGGTCCCCTTTTTCCTGAATAAATTGCTTCGTGTCCGGTTTATCGTTGTTGATAATATACGACCGGATAATTTCGTAGGTTTGGCCGTTATCGGTGATTTGCTGTTCAAAGGTATGGGTGGCCTCCGCCCCGGTCGCGTACTTACCCTTGTCCGTTTCCTTCAGCTTAGTGCCGTCTTCTTTCTGGTAAATGGCTTTGACCGGATTGTCCTGTTCCTTGTATTCGGCGATGATGTCGGCTCCGCTTAAATACACACTGATGTGCCGGTCGAGCAGATTTTCCTGTCCCTTTTCCCGAACGAACTTTTTATTCCCCGGATTGTTTTTGGATACGAAATACGACCTGACGATTTCATACGACTTGCCGCCTGACTCGAATGTTTCCTCGAACGTATGCTCGATCTCTTCCCCGGCTTTATAGTCGCCTTTATGGAATGTGCACGCCGGATCCGGAATAACGGCGCCCGTTTCGGTTTTACAGACGATATCGACCGGAAAATCCGGACTGTCATACGTCACCGGAACGCCATAATAATCGTCCAGATCGTCAGGATGCGCCCATGGCTGCGCCTTCTTGATTCCGTCCAGCGTATAGTAAGGCCCTCCGATTTTGTTTCCGTTTTGCGTGACAATCATGATGGCATATAGATAAAGTTGATCATTCTGCTTGATGCCTTCCAATCCATTGTCTGTTAAAGCCTTCGTTACTCTCGTCTCCGGTACTTCAAAGAACGTGGTGACCGGTGTTCCTGGCGCCGGATTTTGGGGATATTGATCCACTTGTTCCAGACCTTCGATTGATGCGGAGCCTGGCCCGGTCGGATCGCAGTGTTTGCCTTTGGAATCATACGTACATATGGACGCATCTTCCCTGCGCACAGTCCAACCGACCGTTTTGTATCGAATCCCTGACGAAGCGGCCGTACTTGTGATGTTAAATGTTATTTTCCCGCCAGTAATTCGAACTTTAGGAACTTCCGCGTAAATTCTATAGGAAAAAAAGGACAACAAAAAAGTGCATGCCAGCAGCATGCACAATCCCAATTTGATTCTTTTATTCATTTTTAATCAACCTTTCGGATGATACTATTAAAAAACAGGCTCGCTCCCGGACTCACTTTTAAGGTTTTTCCCCAATTTCCTCCGACGTTCGTATCCATTACAATATCCGAATATCCCTCGTACCAAACTCCCTTTTCAAATGGGGTGTTGTTAGGAACCCATGTGTCATTCTCCAATTTCATGTCACCGGGAAACCAGGTATCATAAACAAGTGTTTTGTGCTGTTTGAAATGATTAAACTTGATCCTGAACTTTGACCGAACGTTATACCCTCCGAATCCATCCTGATATATCATGGAAGGTTCCGGATCAAGGTAACCCTCAATCACAATTTGATTATCCTTTACCCAATCGACATATTCCCGAGCTGCTTTCAGTTTCCCAACATTGCCGTCCGACTGCACCTCAGCCACCTTCTCAGCCCATGTGTCATCAATCGTCCTGTAGTCGACATTGAGCCATAATGCTCCGAATGCTTTTAACCGATCCATCCAGATGTCAATGTTTTCTTTCTTGAATTCGGGCCAACTGGCGTACATCTCCGCCGATACGGACCTTTCCTTGACATCGGGATGGGAAAACGGGTACTTCATCTCGTACATTTCATTCGGAACATCAGCCAAAATGTACGGATAGTCCTTCGCATTTTTCGGAAGGTTGGTGGTGCGAATCAGGCGTCCCCACTGATCGTACTTTCCCTCGGCATCTTCCTTTGTTTTGATGTGCACGGTTGCGGTAGCTTCGTCCCACTTGACTTCCGCGCCCAGCACTTCGCTCACAAACCGCAGCGGGACGAACGTTCTGCCCCCGCTCATGATCGTCTTTGTGTCAAAAGCGACTTCTTTATCGTTGACGAGTGCTTTGTTTTCGCCGATAGTAAGCCGAATGCGCTGATCGCCCCGTTCGATTGGAACCGACATCGTATCCGGCTCCCAGCCTACTTTGGCATTCATTTTTTCAGCCACAAAGCGCACCGGCACGAGCGTCCGGTTGTTTTCATCGATGAAAGCCTGCGCATCGGGAAACCAGATTTTTTGTCCGTCCATGACGACGCTCACAAACGTCGGGGTTTTCACTGCCGCGCTGGCGATCCCGGTCATAAGACCAAAAATCATTGTCAAGGCCAAACTGGCGATCACCCATTTTTTCACGTCCGGTTCACTCCTTTTTTCGAGAATAATTGAGAATATCAGGAAAAAATCGACGTTGTGCCTCCATCATATAATCCCTGTGCCGACCTGTCCACCCCGTAGCGCTTGAATTCCGATTTGAGCCGATCGCTCATGGATGGTTGCTGCATGACAGCGGCATATACCCTTTTTGCGCGGCCGCTTTTTCGCTGGCAAACGTTTCTTCCACCGGGTACGGGAACGCACAGGTATTGCGGTAATACACCTTTCTGCCGTCTTTAACCGCCCCCAGAATAATCGGCTTTTTCAACACCCGGCTCCCGCCAAGCGCGTAGTTGTTATACGTTTTCCGCCCCATCGGAATGCCCTGAACAAAAGCCATGACGCCGATATCGTTCACCGTATTGTTCCATCCCTCTTCGCTGATCGTCGGAAGCGTAAACGTATAGGAAATGCCGTTGCGTGAAGCATACTGGTTATGCCGGTTGATCCGGTACGCCAGTTCGTTTTGAATCGCATTTACAATCCTGCTGCGCCGCACTTGCTCGAACAACTCCGCATTGTGCAGCAACGGAATCGAGGATTGGATTTCCGAGCGAAAGCCCTCCTGCCATGTCCGGCTCCCGGCTTCGTATGCAATTACGTAATCGTCCAGCGTGAAGGATAAGCTGTTTCCCTGCGCATCGGCATATGCGTATGGCTTCTTTGGTCCCCATACGGGACGCATTTCCGTTTCACCGGCTGCGTTCGTAAACTCTTCTTCGGCGTACACCCAAAAACCGTCATAGCCAATGACGATCACAGCCGGAATGTAGCGGTTCAGAACCCCCTGTGCGATTGGGTCTTCTGCAACGCCAAAGTTCATGTACAGCGTCCGGTAAAACGTATCGATCGCTTCCTCCTTATTCACCCGCACCCGTTTAGCCGATTCATACCGGGCTTCCTGCTGTTCGTTGACGTTGATCAGCAGCGCCCGCGCCGCATCGTCCACCGCCGTATCCAGCGCGGCATCATATCGCAGCTCCGTAATCATCATCCGGCGCTGCGTTGCGGTATCGGCCCGATTGATCACATAGAAAGGAAGCAGAATCAATACCCCGACGATCGCCCAATTAATAATCTTCATTTCGCACCGCCCCGCCGTAGGGAATGAAGATTTTTTCATGTGGGCTGCTGGCGTTGTTCAGAAAATCGTGCAGGATCGTGCCATTCGTCCGGTTCGTGTTCTTTACCACCACATAAAACATATCCCCGACATGCAGCTTGTAACGGCGCGACGGATCGTCCTTGCCCGCCGCGCTGTCCGGAAACAGCACATGGAGAATTTGCGCGTTGTAGAACCGGTCAAAGTGAACCTCGTATTCGTTCCGGAACGTCTCCGGACGCGCCGGATCGTCGTAAACCGGAATGTATCGCTTTTGCCCGTGCTCCATCTGCACATCGAATGTGTTTCCCGTTGCATGTATCGCCTGCAAGAAATCGTTATACATGGACGGGGAGATGAATCCTTTGTCCCTGACCGCATCGACAAACGAAGTCGTGGCCCGCAGGACAACCAGCTCCGACACGTCGTCTTGCTGGTCAAACGCGGCCGAGATCGGAAAAATATATAATAGAAGAATCGCGATGATCACCGCGAACACTTTCAAAATACTGTTCATCACACACCCCTTTCACCGCGACACGAATACGATTTGCTTAAGCTGTCCATCTGGCCCGCGCTCATAGGAAGGAGCATATCGGCCATTCAGACGAATGGCTGAAACAGCGATATCTTCCCGCTCCAGCGATGGGGCATACCGTGTACCGTCTACCACGACCTCCATTCCTATTTCTCCGATTTGGGCGATCGTTTGCAGCACTTCCGCACCGGACACGCTGCCGTCTCCGGTAATCGGGGTCGGCATTACGTTGCGATCCTGCGCTTTTCCTGATACATAAGCCGTATCCAGCGCAGCAGCGCCGCTTTGGAACAGCAGCAGTCCGGCAGGAGCCGCCATGACAAAGATGAGACATGCGAAGCTCATGTCGATCATCGTGCGCACGAAATGACTCATCGGCGCACCCTCCTTTCTAAACAGCCAACCCGCCGCGCTTCAAGATGAGACCGGCGGATTGGCGCCGTCTCTTTATTGCTGCCGGAACACGATGCCGCGAATGACGTTGCTGCTGTCTTTGACAAGCTGGGCCCGAAACTTGCCGCTCGGGTTCACGTAGTTGCTGTCCGCCTCGTCTACCGTATGATCGAGCCGGCCGGGAGCAGGACCCACCACGGAACCGTACGTAATGCTGTCCATCGGAACGCCCGTATTGAGCACCTTGCCGTACCATTGGCCGGCCGGGTTTTTCCCTGTCACGATCTGAATGCCGAATTGATCCTGGTCGCTGAACTTGCGCAGCGCGTTCACAACCTGGCTTCCGGAAACGAGCGTATTGTCATAGACGGTAAACGCCGTCTGCGACAGCTCCGTCTGGATGTTGCTGAAATTGCTTTGCGCCGCTTTGGTCGATTCCTGCGCGGAAATAAACAGAACGACAGCCAGCGTAATAAGGGCAATGGCGAGGAAAATGCCTGCCGCCATCACAAGCGCTTTTTGCGCATTACTCATCGTGCATCAAACTCCTTTGCTTATTGGATTTTTTGAATCTGCTCGTAATACACCGACATTTGACTGAGGCTGACATAGACGAGCGGGAATACCAGATAACCGAAAATGAGGGACATCATCGGCGCGAAGCCGATCATTTTCCCCCATCCCGCTTTCGTTTCAATCAACCGCTCGTAATCCTGCTTGCGCTGCTCCTGGGCGAAGGCTTGCTCGGATTCCAAATCATCGAATGCCTGCCGGATCGGAATCTTTTCCACCGCCAGTTGCAGCTTCTCCACCGTGCGGACAAACGGAAGAAACGGCGCTTGTTCCTTTAGCTCCTCAAGCGCCTGTTCCGGGCCATGCTCATAATGCAAACGACAGTGCTGAATCGGTTCCTTGAAAATAAAGGAAAACCGCTCCATCCACTCCAGCAGGTGCTCCACTGACATCCGGTCCATTTCCGACAGCATGGCGATCACCGAATGGAACTGATCGACCTCGTGCTTCATCTCCATATGCCGCATCTGCCGCTGGAACAACAAGATGCCAACCGGAGCAAAGTAGCCGCCCCAGCCGGTCATCAGGGCGAGCATCACCTCCCACCACTTCAGGTACTCGCCGTCTACCGCCTCCATTTTGTTTAGGATGCGCTGAGCGGCGGCGCGAAGCTGCGCCTCCTCCTGCGCAAGCTGCGGGTCTTTGCGCAGCTCGTCGAAAATCGCTTCCGAGAGCTTGGTTTTCACCCCCTTCACATCTGCCATGATCCGGCGATCAAGCGCCGCTGTCTGCCTGGCTTTCGCCTCTTCCTCCGGCGAAAGGCGGCCGAACATCGTTTCCGGCTTCACGGGCGCGTAAAGCAGCTGGTGTTTCGTCACCGCATTCAGCGTTACAAACAAGCCGAGCACAAGCAGAAAAGAGAAAACGCTTATCGTCACGCGATGCACAAAAAACCACTCCAAGCGGAGCGGCGAGTTCGTTTCCTTGAGCAGTATGGCATAGCGGGTGGCTTCCCGCGTACCGGGTTCGGGAGAAATCCGGTCGATGACCCGGCGTACCCACGGAAGATCGTAAGCACGCTGTTCCCACGGCTTGCGCCGCCTTGCTTTGTGTTCACCATCCAATTCCCGCATGTTGCGAAGCAGCACATACGAGCAGAGAATGATGAGCAAGATGACCATTTTCGTGATCCAGCCGAGCTTGCCGGCGTAAAAATCGTCCATCGCCGGGAAGTAATTTCGCGCCCAACTTTCGATCGGCTTGGTGAACAAAATCGGGATGAGCGCGATCACCGTCAGTCCTTGCAGCAAGTAACTGAGCTTCTCCCGTCGCAAAATGTCCAGATTCAGTTCGGTCGTCAGCTTCCCGAGCGCCTTCAAGTAGAGCGATCCGTTTTGCAACGTTTTGTCCCCGTATTCCTTGACCAGATGCGATATGCCGGCCAGTCCCTTCAGAAAGCGGTTCGGCGCGGTCTCGTAGTATTGCTCCAATTTTTGTTCCGGATGGCTGGCGGTCAGCACCGCATACACTTCCTGTCCGTGCAAAGCCATCTCGTACGGAGAAGCTTCCGCCGCGTCGTAGATCGCTTCCTCCACCATGCCGTGCCGGTGGTAGTGATGCCGCACATCGGCCATAAAGTGGCGAAGCTGGCGGAGCAGCCGGTTTTCCAAACGGTGAACGAACACGTCCGCGATCATCCCGTGAAGCGCCCATATGCCGGTTGCGATCATGAGCAGCGTCATCGGGTCGCGCACAAACAGGACCAGCGGAATGGCGGCGGCCAGCAGGATGCCCCATGCCGCAAGCGCGATCTTGATCGTCTCCAGCCGCAGCTTCCATTCATCGTAAGGTTGCAGCGCCGTTAGCCGTTTGCGGATCGTCGTCAGATAGGCGCGCAAGAGAGGAATCCGTTCGCACGCTGCATAAATGCGCTGCAACAAGCTGTGCACGTCATGCTTGCGGGTCGCTTTGCCGGGAAGCCGCAGTTCCTCGTATTCTCGGATCGAACCCGCGCCCGTATTTTTGCGGGACAGCCATTGGAACAGCAGGACAGCGGCAAGAAAAAACACGACCGCCCCGCCAAGCACGAGGGATAGCAGCGATTTAAGCTCCATTACGCTCACCCCAATTCGCCTCTAGGAACGCTGCGAATGCCGCGCGATCCGGTTCCGACATGTGCTCCCGCATCTCTTTCACGTTCTGGTCCGATATCGGATGCGCCGCCACATACTTGCCATCCCGGAATTCGATCACATTCCGCGCTTCGTACAGCTTTCGGTCGGTAGAACGCCGGAAATATTCGACAGCCGTATCCATAAACGCTGCCATCTTGTCTTCGAGCTTGTCCATCTGCCGGTATGGAACGGGATAATCCGTCTCCTGGTCTAGCGGGACGCATTCGGTAATCCGCTCAATGTAGCGGTGCCCGTTCACATCGCGTTTCAGATGAATGTCGAAATTGATGACGCTGATCACCTGCTGCTCGGCGACCTTTTCGTTCGTAAACACGCCGGTCTTCAGCAGCGAGTTCCTAAGCGAATAGACGAGGTCGCGGAATGTTTTGGCATGGTGGGTAAAAAGCGTGAACAGCGAGGCGACCTGCGTCATCTGGATCATCCACGCCGCGACCGGATCTGTCGCCACCTCGCCGAGAATGTTTACGGTGCCGTCCGTCTTTTTCTGGATGTCCAGCCCGTCCTGCCCGGAAATGGTTTCCGTCTCGCGGAAACTGAGGATATTGCGATCCTTGTAGATTTTCCGCAAGTGAAGCTCGAAGCTCATTTCCTGCACCCGAATCGTAAAGGTCGCGGAAATGAACTTGACCATCGCCATCAGAAGCGTCGTTTTCCCGCTCCCCTGTGCACCAGTAATAGCAGTAATCCGTGCGCCTTTAACCAGAAAGGCAATCAGGCCGATGGGGAGCTGGGCATTGTCGTCCCGGATGAGCTGTTCCAGCGCGGCGCTCTGCACATCGAATTTGCGCACAAAAAAAGCCCACGATTCCGAAAACCGGGGGCGAAGCACCACGACGCGGGAGCCGTCGGCCATCTCATTCACCTTGAAACCGTTCGCTTCCGACAATTGGCCGGGATAGTTATGCTTGTAAATGTTCTGGCAGACACGCTTCAGTTCTTGCTCCGTGCCAAAGGAAAGGAAGCTCAGATGGATGGATTTCCCTTTGTAAAAAATCCAAACGCTGTCGTGGGACTTCGGCACTTCGCGCAGCAGCGCGTCGGCCTGAAACTCCCATTCCCCCTCCCACACGGAAGGCGGCAAACCGGACACACCGGCCGACACGCCGTCGATTTTCATATCCCGGATTTCATCCACGACGCTGAAGCCTTTGTATTGCTGGTAAATACGCTGCACCACGATTCGCAGCTTGTCCTCGAAATGCAGCCGCCTGGCTTCCTTTTTATAAATATCATGGATTTCCTCGGCGGTGATCCGGTACGATTCGGTTTGCCCATCCTCTATCCCGAGCTTGGGCCGGTCCAGCTCGTATTTGCGAATCAGTTCGCCGAGCGCATCTTGACGGTACCGTTTCTTGTACAGATGCAGCAAAATCTCGAACTGATCCTGCGGTGAAAGCTCGTACGGATCGTCGAATGGGATGATCCGGTTGATATTCCCCTCGTCCAGTTGATACGTCTGTAAAAGAAGATCGTATAAAAACTGCTTCACATACGCTTTGTCCCGCAAATCCCCGGATGTGCAGCCGCGCAGCGCCTTCTTCAGTTCCGCCCGCTTGTTTTTCCGGCGCCGGAATTCCTCTTCGGATAAACCGAGATCATACAGGTTGCTGCTCGTCAGGTCATGCAGCGCCTGTTTCACGTACGCAGTCATCGCGTCAACGGAGTAGACCCGTTCCTCCGGCAGCTTCTCCGGCTTGCGCCCGCTCATGCGGAAGTACAGCAGCGCGGCCGAGAGCAGGAGAAGCATGAGGATGAGCAAGCCGTTCAACAGCCCCAGCATCCGCTACTCCCCCTTCCCGCCAAAAAACGGCTTGTTGAATCCGGCTCGTTCGATGATCGCCTGCGTCAGCACCCGGACACACCGCATGAAAAAATAATTCTCATGATCGCCCGGCACGCTGCGATTTCGAAACATGAAGTCAATCGCGCGGCATTCCTGCGATGCATCCATAAACCCTGCATGATGCGGAACCGGATAGAGCGGGACGCTTGCCTTATACTTTCTGGCGGTATTTTTGGCGGTTTGCCCGGAATGCCGGTCGTACTGTCCGAGAACCAGAATCTGTTTGGTCTCCTTCAGAAGCCCATCTTGCTGCTGAAAAAACCGCTCCAACACGAAGCGGTTCTGGTTCAGGCTGACCACCGCCAGATCGGCGTTTTCCAGCAGCGCCTGCGTCCATCCGGATCCCGTGCCACTGCCGCCGTCGATCAGCGTCAGGTCGTAATAGCGCTTCGCCGTATCCAGCAGCGGCTGAAGCACTTCCTTCATGGCGGGGATAAATGTTTTGTCTGGCTTGTTCGAGCCCGGCAGCAGGTCGAGCCGGTCCTTGAGCAGCGGCAAGGTGTAGTCCCGGATCATATCCGGCGACAGCTTGCGGTTTTGAACAAGCCGCGCCAAGGCATCGACGCCGGAGTCGGCAGTATAAGCGGACTCTGTTCGCCGCTTTATAAACGCCTGTTCGATGACGGCGCGCCGGCTTTGCACATGGCTAAGCAAAAGCGTTCGGGCCGAATATTCAAGACCGAGCAGCGCGGCGACAGCGATCATATTCGTCGTGTTTCCCGTTTGCCCCGGCACCGGACTCCAGAAGACGACGTTAACTCCCACGGCGATTCCTCCTCACCCGTTTCCAAGCCGTTTTGACGGTTCGCCCGTTCATTTCGAACAGCGTCTTCGACATTGACAGCGCCGTACGGACATACGCTCCGGACAGCTTTCTCACATCGATCCGGGCATGATGCTGATTATCGATCTTTACCGAAACATCCCGGTCGTCGAGTGGAATGCGGAATACCGGGTCCTGCCACTGGACCGAATCATTATCGTAATGCGAATGCAAATATGTCTCAGTAATCGTGGAATGCACAAACGGGTATATCATCTCGAAAAACGGCAGCGGCTGCGGGGCAGATTTCGCCAGACACAGCCGCTGCATCAATTCCACGTTTTTCTTGAGCGCCAATTTTTCAAAGCTGCTGCACCAGACGCGATGAGCAAACGCCTGCAGCTCCAGCCCTTTGACAAATTCGGCATGATCCGTATCAAGCAGCATGACGTCGTAATGCGGCCACCCGCCTTCCGTTTGCTTCAAATAGCGGTCCAGCTGGCCGTAAGTAATAAACCCTCCGGCAACGTCCAGCCCCTCATATTCGGTGACGAATGCGCCCGGACGCTCATCCGACGGAGGAAGATAACCTAGCACCGACTGTGCGACCGTCGAATCGACAAGCAGCACCCGCTGCCCGGCAGCAACCAGCAGCTTGCCCAGCACAAGCAGCAAATGGCTTTTATCCGGCGCACCGAAAAAAACAACTTGTTTCATGTCGGCCTCCTTCCTTTATGAGCCGCCGGTCTTCGGCTGATCAAACACATCTTCGAGCCGATCCGTCTTGGGCGAATCGTTGACATGGTCCGGTGTCTGAGTCGATGCCGGCGTTTCCTTTGCTGGTTCGGACGAAGGCAGCACACTTGACGGTGTTGCAGGTTCATTTGGATTCGGCGTTGTTTGTTCAGCTTGATTGTTTTGTCCGCCGGTTGATGCTTGTGCCTGCTGCTGAATGCTCTGCCGGAATTCATTGTTTTGCTGTGTCGTAATCCGCTCATTTTGCAGCTGCTGCTGAACGGTGACGCTGCCGCTGATCACCCTCATTTTGTCCGTGTCGCTCATCGCTTTCAGATTGTTATCCAGCGTTGCGCGAAGCTGGCGGGCGAGCGCGGTTTTCGCTTCATCCAAAATGTTCGGATCACGCTCCATCAGGTCTAGCACCTTCGGGTTGGACGGGTAGTTGGCAACCGCCGCTTCCTGAGTCCCCGGATCGACATAGGTAAGCGCGTACAGCTTGGCCCCTTGCAGATAGGCGTCGATGATGGCGCTGGAAGCCATCAGGATTTCGGTTTCGTTCATTTCGTACCAAACGATCGTGCCGGACAGTTCCCGGACTTTCTTTTTGCTGAGGACGATAAAATCCTCGCCGGTCGGGAAGTTGATCCGTACATCGACAAACTGCCCTTTTTGCAGATTCGTCGGCAACTGGATGACATTGAATTCCTGCACCCTTAAATCCCTCGGGATCGGCTTGTCTTCAAACAGCATCGAAGCGACAAGCGGCGTGTTCGGCTGCAAATCGATCTTGGTGATTTTGCCGACGGCCGCGTTTGGCTCTTTGATGCTTCCGGATGATTCCAGGGAGGTCGACACCTCCACCGCTTTAACATCCCCCGCTTGAAGGGTTGTTCCAGCCGGAATGCTGCGGCTGGCCGCCAACACCGTCGTTATCGCCGTCTGTTCCCTCGACTCCCATTCCTTGATTCTCGTTTCGTATTCGGACTGAAGCTGCTCTTCAAAGCTGGCTTGCTTCGCTTGAAAATAGAACACAATTGCCAGCACTAATAGGAGCAGAGCCAATCCTCCGACAATGGATGCAATAATGACTCGTTTCTGTTGTCGGCTGTTCATGGCTTTTCATTCTCCTTTTTTAACTTTATGGAAAAATTGAAAAACATTTTAACAAAAGAAAACCGCCCATGGTATGAGCGGTTGATTGAGCTATTGCTTTCCTTTGAACTATACTATGTGTCATATAGGCTTGTTCAATCTTTCAAAAAAAGTAATGAGATTGTTGTTTGGGTCTGTCACACTGAAATCTCGTTCACCCCACCACTGGTCGCTTAATGTCCTGTTTGGATGTAGATTTCCTTTTGGTTGAAATTGTCGGTACAGTTCGTCAACGTCTTCAACCTCTATACGACAACTAGCCGTACCAACAATAAATGATTCAGCTCCCGATACAATCGGTGATGGGTTGTTGCGCCTTCGCCAGCTTTCAACATTAGCAACCCAAAGTTTAATCTTTAACCGCATCGCACTGTACGAAAGCGAAACCTTCCTCCTGGTGGACAATTACAAAGCCAAGTTTATCCCGATAAAAATCCATGCTTTTTACGATATTCCTCACTGGCAAGGCTGGAATGGCTTGTAACATTTTCATTATAATTTTCCTTCATCAGTGACTATTCAGTAAATCGTAAGATCTATATAAAGAAAGGGCGTGCTCACACCTCGTTGAGACCCCGTACAAAAGCGTTCACGTTGCCTAAGCAACATACACCTTGCGGGTTGTTTACTTCGCATCCACAGCGACCCGCCTGAACATGCGCTTTGATTCGATCAGCAGGTTGTTGGTCGGTGGTTGCCGCTTGAAGAAGGCGCTCTCTCGTCCAATTAAAGCAGTAACATACAGGCACATCCATGCCCAAGTTCTTTTGGTACACAGGCACCTTCATGTTGTCCTCAGTGAATGATTGCAAATGGTCTCCACTGAAATAAACAGTAGAGCAAGATGAGTTTGGACAGAAGAAGTAGGAGGTGTCGGGTACGATAGTTTCTAGAGCCGAAGCCTTAAGCAGCGACTTTAGAGTTATCAGTTGTACGTTCTTGCCTTTATTCTTGCACGAAGGGCAGTTTGTTCTAACCTCTTCAGTGTAATTTGAAGGTGCGCAACAATCCATTTTTTAAGCACTCCCTAATCAATCGTTTTCATTTTGATCCTCATACAATTATCTCACTAACTGTCAGAAGAAGAAATAGTGCTACTTCGCTAAACTGCTCGTTAGGGTAGCTTTAAATGGGCCTTATATAAAATGGAATTACAACTTTTCGTGAAACCAGTACACACGCGTATACAGATCGATTCCTTCTCGTGCGGGGATGCCGATGGTCGCTTGACCGTCGCCTTTCCATCCAAGACGGTTCGCGGTTTCCATGGCCATACGATCCGACGCCCCCTTATAAACATCCGTTTGCGTCCCTTCAATCAGAACATACAAGCCGCCTCTGGCATTGATAGGATAGGATACTTTCGCTTCGATTACTTTCATGTCTCTTTCACCGCCTCTCACGTTGTTTTCATATAGTTCAGGTTGGCCAGCAAACGCCTGAGCAGGTTTCGCTTGTCGCCGGAACGCTCCGGCTCCACACCCAGCCACCTGTCCGCAAGCTGTTTCACCCGCAGACGATACGGACTGCAAGGCGAACTTGCGATCCACTGACCGCTTCGAACCGCCTTGCTGACCGTAGGATCTTCCGGCAATTCCAACATCACCGGCCACGGCAGGTTCTCGCGCCACTGCTCCATCGGCGCCTGTTCCGTGAGACGGTTCCATACCATGTAAAGCTCTGGCGTCGGCTGAAGACTGCTTAGCAGCGGCTTCATTCGCACAAGGCTCTCCACGCTGGCCGGCTCATCGGTTGTCATCAGGATTAGCTGCTCGGCCTGTTCCAAAGCCAGCTTGATCAGGCTGTCGAAATGGACAGGCGTATCGATAAGCACGATGTCCGTTTCCTCTTTCAAGAACCGAAGGACTACCAACAACTGTTCACGCTGAATCCGAAACGTACATGGCTGCGAAGGTGCGGTGACAATAGAAAAGCCCATCTTCGTTGGGAGAAGACAGGCTCGGCTCGCTTTCGGATCATCGATCCGGCGAACCAGATCGACGATCGTTTTATTCGGTTGAATTTGCAACATAGAAGCCACCGTACCGTGCATCAGATCCAGATCAAGGACGCAAACCCGGCATCCTTCTTTTGCCAAAAGCGCAGCCAGGTGCAAAAGGAACGTCGTTTTGCCCACGCCCCCTTTGGCCGCATAGACAGCCGCGACCGAAGGGATATCCCGGCTTCTCACAGAGGGAAGAAACGGTGTCTGAGCCGCGACCTGCGCAACC
Source organism: Cohnella algarum (assembly GCF_016937515.1). NCBI lineage: Bacteria > Bacillati > Bacillota > Bacilli > Caryophanales > Paenibacillaceae > Cohnella > Cohnella algarum. Next base: position 2,470,952 of record NZ_JAFHKM010000002.1, on the reverse strand, counting down.
GGGTCTTCCGGCCAAGTCTCTATTTGCTCGTCTGTTATCGTTATTTGTCCCTTCGCCGGACTGTTGGGCGGCTCTTGTTCTTCGTCTTCCGTGAGAGGCGGCTTTGAGTCCCGCATAAGAACTTCATCCGAAAGCAAGGCATGATCTTCACCAATAGTAGGAATGGTCTTAGTGGAAGGACGTTTCGCCGATCTCTGCCGTGCCGCTTTTCGCTGTGATAGCGTACTGCCTGTGGACATATCCCTCTGAATCGCCTGTTCGAATTCCGATTCGGCAACCGTTGATTCCGGCTCTTTGTCCTTATCCCGGATCGAATCAGTCTGTTCCGATTCCTGTTCACCAGATTCTTCAGCCGTCAATATCAACCCTCTTCCATACTGCGGAAACGCATCTAGCGCATCCGTTTCTGCCCGATCCGTCGGATGATTTTCATTCGGGCGAAGGAACCTGGAAAAGACCCGGTCTGTTTCCTCGTTCTGCGTCACCGTTCCGACTGCGCCGAGTGATGCGAGCTCCTCCTCCGTCAACTGCGCATCGCAGTCCGTTAACAATACAATGGGCAGCCCTTTTTCCTGCACCAGTCGGACATATTCCTTCCATCTTTCAACCGCCGTATCAATGACGACAAGCTTCGTTTCCCCGGATATCCGCTCCGGATCATGAACGAATTTGATGTCACAGCCCGATATTCGCAGCCGCTCGACCCACGCTTGCCGCCGGAGCTGGTGAGGACGAAACAACACCACCTGCAAATCAAAAACCTCCTCTCCAACTGGCCGATGATTTCAAATGATTGTTTTTTACGATTCGGCCTCAAATCCGGTAAACACGCCTTCCGAATACCTTTTCGGGTGTTCGCGGATCCACTGGGCCGTTTCGGGATACCCCAGCTCGTCAGCCCAATGAATAACCCCCGGACATCCAGCATATTGACCGCCCCAAACCTGCGCACCGCCTCCAGTCCTTCCAACACCTTTTTGGGGACTATTACCATGATCAGCCCTTCCTTTCAGTAATTTTTTGTCCCCGGTAATAGACGTCCAGTTTGACTAGGCTCGCCACATAAAACGCATACTTTTCCGCTTCCTGGTACGTATCCCGCACATCCATTTTCTGCGTTAATCCATCATGCTCCAGCACAACAGCAAACTTTCCGCCTTTCGGCTCAATGCGAACCTGATCGCTCATCTCTTGTTCTTCCTTTCTTGAAATCGCTCGACTCGGATATCCATCCTCATCATAAGATCTTCTTGTCTCCGGCAGCGGGCTTATAATTGGAAATGAGCAGTTCCTTTGCCGGCTGCCGCCCTTTCAGTTGTTTGGCGATCGTGTAGCGCGTTTCCACTTCCTCAATCACGTATGGCGCGTACCATTCCCGGATGAGCGGGTGGTCGTTGATGCTGAGTAAAAACTTGCCCTTGATGCCGCCGAGCAACTCGCGCAATTTCCGGTGATGCGTTTCATCGAACTTGTACAGGTAACCGGAAAGTCCGAGATACGGCGGATCGCAATAAAAAAAGCTATCCGGCGAATCGTATCGCGGGATAACTTCTTCGAACGACCGGTTTTCGATGTACACGCCGATCAGCCGCTCATGCGCCAGTTTGAACTTTTCCTTGACCTTGCTCAGGTCGTAAGCCGGTTTGGTGCGGGTGTACCCCCAATCGTCACAGTCGTTGTATTTTCCGCCGAAATGGGAATAAACCCGGTAATAGAAATCGTAAGCGCGGGTAACGGGATCGCGCTCCTCGTCCCGCCGGTTCAGGATGCGCACAAACTCATCGCGGGCATACAGCGCCCACTCGAACCTTTTGGCGAGCGCCTCCCAATCTTCCTGAATGACTCTGAAAAAATTGACAAGCTCCGCGTTGATGTCTGAATACACTTCCACCTTCGACCGTTCTTTTCCGAACAGCACCCAGCCCCCGCCGCCGAACACTTCCGCGTACAGCACATGCGGCGGGAACCGGCGGATAATGTCCTCGCGCAACCGCGACTTGCCGCCTTGCCAGCGAATCGGACTTTTCAGCAATGGCGATCCTCTCCTTCTTTTTTTGTGTCGACCTCTATGGATCCGGCTCCGAGCGCCGCAAGCTGCGGTATCGAAAGCCCGCAATAGTAAACCTCATCCTCGGGCACGCCGAGCAAGCGGGCGTATCCCAACGCATGGCGCACCGCTTCCCGCGCGTTCTCCCGGCTGCCTAAAGCGTACACGTCCTTCCCCGGCTCAACGCCAATTACCTGAAACGCCCCCCGGATCTCTTTGACGTACAATTGCAGCTGCCGCACATTCACCCACCTCTTCATGGATTGCAGATTCGTTCGAAAGCAAATCTTTACAAAAGCGATAAAGCCCTGGCGATTTGCCGCGCCAGCGCATAGGCCAGCTTGGGCGGCACGGCATTGCCGACCTGGCGGTACTGTGCGCTCAAGCTCCCGTAAAACACGAATGTGTCCGGGAAAGATTGTATCCGGGCACACTCGCGCACCGTAAAACGCCGGGGACGGGTCAGCTCCGGATGATAATGCGCCCCGGCATAAAAACCGGCATTCGCCGTAATGGTCGGATTCGGTTTTTGCCACGAACCGACTTTTTGGCGTCCTTTGAGCCCCCGGATCCTTGTCGGCATGGCCGCTTCCAGCGCCTCCAGCGGGATAACCCCGTCCGCATCCGCCAGCGAAACCAGATGCAGAATGTGCGCCGGATCCGCCGGCACCGGCCCGTGATTCGGATGCAGCCCCGCCGAACGGCTGTGCGCGGTAATCGTAAAGGAAGGATCGTCCCATCCCGCCCTGCGGTTCGTCTGATCATAGCGGCTCTCTTCCCGCACATTGGGAAAAAGATGACCGGCATGGTTCGGCAGCATCCCCGGATGGGCGAGATCGACATCCTTCGACAAATGCGCGGTTACCGTTTTTTCTCCCGTCAAACGGGTGACGTCTTCCTTGATGGCCAGCGCCTGCGGATGGTTGCGCTCAAACGTAAGCAGCGCGGACGCATCCACATCGATGCCGACACGAATATTGAAACCCGCTTGCGCAAAGCCGCACGATAACCCGCCCGCGCCGCAAAACAAATCGATGCACGGTCCCCAAAGCTGCATTCAGTCACCTCCCGAGTGCGTAAATTGGCGCAAAAAAACGGCTCCGCCACAAACGGGACAGCCGTTATCTGAACTTGTATTTTTCAATACTCCCGAGGCAGCAACGCCGTAATGACCCAATGGTTGCCGTAATCATCCGACTTCACCCAAACTTTCTCCAGCAGCTTCATTTGCAGCTCGTCAAGCTTCTTGCCGTTTCCATCGCTGACAACAACGCGGTCTCCTTGAGGTTCAAAAACGAGAAAATCATGCTTGGGCAAAAACGACTCCGCTTTCCGGAAGAACAAATTCATGACGATCGGCGGCAAATTCAAATTTTGCACACCTCGCGTCATTACTTTTTCAGTTGGTTTTCCCATGCTCTGCACAGCTCCTTTGGTTGTTTTTTGACACAAAAAATAGCCCTCGTATTCGAGAGCCACGGAAATGATTCGTTTGCCGATGCTGCTTAGGAGCAAAAGGGCGCCGAATCCGTTTGTTTAAACTTCTCCCAGAACGCTTCACGATCCGAAATGCTTGAGAATGTTACGGTCAAATACACCTTTTCAGCGGCTGCATCCAGTTCCCGTGCGATAATAATTCCGCCGCAGCGGGACACATCACGGGCATAGGCGTCCAAATCACCCTGATGCTCGCATTCGCGAAAGCGGAGCAGTTGCTCCAGCATCTGCGTTCACTCTCCTTCGGTTTAATCGTTCCAATAGCTTTGCGGGTCCACCGATTGCCCATTTTGCGACATGCCAAAATGAAGATGCGGTCCGGTCGATTTCCCCGTGCTGCCTACCCAGCCGATCACCTCGCCGCGCAACACCTGCTGACTTCGGCGGACACCAATGCCCGACAAATGGGCGTAAAAGCTCTGGATGCCTCCGCCATGCTGCAAACGGACGAGATTGCCATACCCGGAGTTGCTCCTGACCACCTGAATCACCGTCCCGTTTTGGGCCGCAACGACCGGCGTGCCGTGCGGCGCGGGGATGTCGATCCCGTCATGGAACACGCCGGTTTCGCCCGACACCGGGTCGATCCGCATGCCGTACGGACTGGAAATGGTCATATACCCAATGACCGGCCACAGCCAGTTTCGCGGCATGATCAGCATGGCGGCGTACTCCGCTTCCTTTGCCCGAACGTGCACCGCATCGTTCGGGTTTAAAAACCATGCTTCCAGCGCCGCATCCGGATCAAGGGTGGACAACCGCAAATAATTAGCTAGCGAAAAGATCGCGTCAAACGGATTGTCCGGATCGATCTTGCCGTCTCCGTCGCCGTCCGTCTTGTACGCTTCCCACAACAACCGTGGGAAGCCCAAACCGCCGATCGTATCGATTCGTTTCGCTTGTTCGGCTCCGAAATCGGTCGTAATCTTGTGAATCGCCGCCAGACGCGCCCAGGAGGCCTGTTCGTTTTCGGCCCGAATATAGATCGGCAGCAGCGGAGCGGGAATATCGAAGGTCTGATTTTCCGGCACCGGAATCCCTTCCATGGAAGAGGAATCCGATGAACTGACCAGCACGCCGAGCAGCGCAAAAACCAGCAGCATCACCAAGAGCGCGATCGCAATGCCGGCAGCCCCCAAGCTTCCGATCACCCACCAAAGCACCTTTTTCTTGATCAGGCCGCTAACGTCCATGAGGATCCCTTGCCTGCGGCGATTCCTTTTCCCGCACCTCTTTCATCGCAGCCTCCGCTTTGGCCAGAAGCGGCCGGCACGATTCGTCGCCGTTTTGTATTCGCCGCCTCAGATCGGACACCAACGCGTCACAATCCTTTACAACATCCATCGTCATCCCCTCACCAGCAGGCTTGCCGCCTGATTATGCTTTCTCGTATTTGTCTTCCATGACCGAATCCTCCAGCACATAGCCGTTAAATACGATTTCCAGCGCCTTCGAATGGGAACTCGAAACGAGATCGTCGACCACAAACTGGAGGAAAGCATCGCCTCGCACAAGACGTTCCATCTTGTTCGGATCAAATGAAATCGAACACATATTGCCACCCTTCCTATCCTGCTGTATGGTTAGCCATATTGGGCATGACTTCTGCTGGCACGTAAACGCCTGTCGGCCTCCACTCCCGGCGACCCGATTCTCTCAACCAAACATGCCGTGACGCGGAAACGAGAAACTCGACATCCTTGAACCGGCTCCTTCCCCGGAAAAACAGACCGCGCTCCCGGATTTCAACAAAGAAAACGGTCTGCGCCAGAAATTCGTTTTTCAGCCACTCCGCAACCCGAACCATATCCTCTCCTCCCGTTTTTTTACTTCAACTTGGAAATGATCTTCTTCGCGGCATCTTTCGCTTTCTTCGATCGCTCCTTCGCGTTGTGCCACGACTGCTTCGCTTCGCCCACGTGATACACAACCTCTTGCTTCGATGCTTCATACATCTCATGCGGCGTCGGCGCTTGAAAGATGCCGAGCAGCTGCTTCAAAATCTTTTTGCGGAACAAAAACGCGCAGAAGAACAGCAGCGCCACAAAAATTTGCTGCAGCATCAGGATGCCTGAGCCGCGCGCCACGATGTCGGCGACGAGCAGCGTAAAGCCCAGGTAAAAGCCATAGATGACCTTCGTGCCGAGCACGCCGATCAGCCAGCCGACCCAGCGTCGCACAAATACAAAGCCGCGTTCCGGAAACAGCCCGAGCAACAGTACGATCGGCGCGAGGATAATGATAGCCAGCGCCATCTCCTGCGCCAGAATCAAAATGAGCGATATCGTCCCGACATAGAGCAACAGCGTCAACGTGGCAATCAGCGACAGCAGCGCCACCAGACAGCGAATGCCCGCCGAACCGCCGGCAAACAAGTACGGGACGTCCGCATGATCGCCGTGGCCGATTTTCGCATCGCCCAGCACCTTGCGCAAAATATCCCGCTGCGTCATGCCGGGAGCGTACTGCCGCATCCAGTGCGACCACGCATCCCCGACCTTAACGCCGATGGTGATCTCCTCGTCCTCCGCCCGGTCCAGAATCGCTTCGACTTCCTCCGCCGTCATGCGCACCGCGCCTGCGTCCTGACGGTTGAACTGGCCGATCAGCCACGGCCGGTCGACAAACAGCTTCCACAGCCGGTTGGACGTCGCCATGAGCTGCTGATCCGCCGCATCCGCCAGTCCCTCCCCTAATTGTTCGCCCGTCACGCGCTGGTACGGCGCGGCCAGGGAGCCCATCGTAATTTGCGTCAGCTTGTCCATCGTCTGCGACACCGCGCGGATGCTCTGCCCCGAATGCGCGAAAAACCAGTAGCTGCCGACGAGCACGACAATCGAGCCGATCACGCCGGACATCAGCCGCGTCGTCTGGTTGTTCCAGTACCCGACTTTGACCATCCAAGCGGCGAGCAGCACCAGCGCCCAAGGCAAAAACTTGGTGAAGATGCTCGTCCTAAACCCGTCCATAATGGGGAGGATGAGCGACAATTGTTCGTTGACCAGATCGGTGTGAAAGCCGAGCTGCATCAGAAAAATGCAAAGGCGGGTGATGAACGCGCTGAACATAAACACGACGTTGGCGACCCAGTTCAGAATGATCGGAAAAGGGTTGTTCAGCTTCGGCTTCCATCCGGACCACTCCACAAGGTCGTAACCCAAATCCCAGGTGTAGTGATCCGTCGGATACTGGCGGTAATCGAGCGTCCGGTCGCCGGGCTCGATGCCCATTTCGCTTTCGCCCGGCAGCAGCTGGTCCAGCATATCTTTGGGCGCTTCCGCAAATACGGCAGCCGGATTTGACAATGCGATGAAGCATACGATAACCACCATTGGCAATAGCTCGTAGCGGCATCGTCGTCTCAACGGTTGTTTTCCCTCCTTTCCGCCGATAGACGATCCGGCGTCGTATTGAACACGGAAAGCAGATCGTCCGGCGTCGGCTCGATATGCACCCGCCCGATCCGCCCGGTAATGTCTTTCATGTAGCAATCCCCGGCTTTCAGTTCGCGGAACGCTTGGATCATGTCCTCATCATCGGGGTCGAGTCCGAGCAGCGTCAGGTTGTCCGCAATCGCCCGAGGGTCTTCGGTCCGGAAACAAAAAATGGAGCCGAGATTGTTCCTCGTCTCCTCGTCAGCCACATCCCCCGGATTTTGTGTCGCCAGCAGCGGCACGACCTGAAAGGAACGGCCCATCCGGATAATTTCATCGATGAGCAGCGCGCCCTCAGGAAAAGCCTTCAGCATCCAGCTTTCATCGATGCCGAAAATTTTGAGCTGGTCGTGCGGACTGTAAAACATGTACTCCCGCCCGAGTGCGGCAACCAGATACATGATGCCAAGGCCGAACCGCTCGTTCGGCGTCAGCGCCGTCTGAATCCGTTCGCTTCGCTTCTTGGGAAGTGGCAATCCGGCAAGCGTAATGACGATAAACCGCGCGCCGCTCAAGTTCGCGTTTTCTTCCCCGTCGCGGGCGAAAATAAACTTTCCGAACGGGCTCCGTGAGTACGACTGCAGCCGGTTCATGCAGCGGCGGGCTTCAACGCGGATCGCTTCCACCGGCGAATCCGACGAAACCCGCTCCAGTTCCTGCATAAACATGTACAGATCGCGCTGCCTTTGCTCGAACGTCCGCTCGACGGCTTCCATGATGGCGTCGGCCCGCTCGTCATTGCGGGTTCCCTCGAGCAGCAAGCTGAGGAAATCCAGCACGATGCCGTGCGCGCGGTCCTCGCTTTTGGACATTCGGAACGGATTGAACTTCGTCGCCGAATCCGCCGAAAAGTTCAGACGCACCATGTTTTGACGAATGTCCGGGATGAGCGCAAAGCAGCTGTCCTCATCCTTGGGATCGATCGAAAACACGATGCCGCCCTGGTTGTACCCGTGGTAGAACAGCGTCTTCTTCAGCACCGACTTCCCCGAGCCCAGCGTACCGACGATGACGATCGCCCCGGAACGGTTCAGTTCCTTGGACATCGGCCGCTTCAAATCGAGCAGCACCGGAATGCGGTGCAGCGTTCGCCCGATGTAATCCCCGTCCGGATCGCCGATCTCCCTTGAACCGTGCAGCATCCCCGCAGCCAGAAACTTCGGATCCATCGGGATCCGGTTTTGCTTGTCCAACGGGGAACCCGGCAAAAAGAGCCAGAACGCCAGCGCCTGATCCGCCGGGGACCGAACGGCGCGAATTTGCTTGGTGGCATACAATTGCAGGAGCTGCGCCGCGCGTTCCTCCAGTTCCTTGCGGGAAGAAGCGGAGACGTTGAGCCACGTCGACGCCCACACAAGCCGCATCCCTTTTTGCAGCTTGTTCTCCAGCACCCGTCCGCGTTTGCCGGCCCATTCCAGCGTGATTGGCGTTTCCTCGGACGCCTCCTTGTATTCGCGCCTTTGATCCTTCAGCACTTTGCGGCTCTTCTGCAACCCTCCCGCCGCCTCATGCGGGGTCTGCACCTGAAAATGGATGCTGACTTCGGCGGGAAACGGAAGATCTTCGAGCGCGTACAGCCACTCGTCCCCGATGGTCGAAATTTCCTCAGGCACATCGACGACCGAGAAAAACGCCTGAAAGCTTTTCAGGCTGTCCTCCTCCAAATCGTCATGATGAACGATCCACGTCTTCATCTTTTCTTCGCCGACAAGATCTGCGGCAAGCAGTACCGGCAGCGATTTCTTCGGTCGTAGCAGCACCTTCTCGCCTTTCACCCGCAACTCGCGCATTGTCTCCGGCGTCAGCGTCAACTCCGGCTCCACGGCCAATCCACGAAAGAAACCGCGCCTGATCAGCCACTCGATTTCCTGCGGTCCGCACCGCTCGCCGCTCAGATGATGGTTTACCTGATTGAACTGCAGGCTTTCGGCGGACTTCGCGATGTTAAGGCGTTCCATCTCCAATTCCCCGCGCTGGCGGTACCAGAACTGTTCCTGGATGTTGCGGCCGAACGCGCCGGCCCATTGGCGCAGCGTTTCTCCCGTCTTGCGCAGGCCCGACAAATCGACTTCCGGAATCTGCTTGTGCACGGCGGAAAGCTGCAAAATCAAATAAAGCGATCGCTGCCACGGCCGCCGCTCGGCAAACCGCTGCATGACCGCTTTCACATACCGCTCGTATTCCGCGCCCTGCCCCATTCGCCGCTGTTGCCACACGCCAGCGTTCATCATCCGGGTGACGGATAACAATTGGCCGCTGCCATGGTAGCTGTGCAAAAACTGCTGCATCTGGCTCACGGCGCCGCGCTTTTTCTCCGGAGACTGGTACGCATAGGCTTTAAGCGGTATGCGGTACACCGCCCACGGTTTCAGCATCGTGTCAAACAGGAGGTTTTGTTCCCAATACAAAACCGGAAACTTCAATGCGTCTCACCCCCTTCAAAAACGACTTTCATCTGACCCGGATATGGCGGCATATCAATGAATGCCGCTCCGTTTTCGAACCTTCCATATCTCCAAATGCCCATCTATATTCTCTCTTTCGACTTGCACCGGAACGGATGTTATCCATGACATCGAGCGCCGCGCATTTCCCTCCAGCACAACCGGCGGAACAACCGCACGTTTGGACCGCCGCTTCAGTTGCGTGATATCAAGTTTTCCGCTTCGCCCGCGCCAGCGGATGCGCACGTTTGCGGGAAGGCAAAGCGCCTGCAATCCCTCGACCGTCCCGTGCAGCTGTCTGCCGCTGCCGCTCCATGCCTCGCCGCCTTTTGGCAACGAGATCCGTTCATACGGCCGGCACCGGCCGGCAAACCGGATCCGATGTTTCCCTTCGGGTTGGCGGATCGCCTGCCAGCGGACAAACCATTTCGGCCGCACCAGAAAATGCAGGATGTCCCGCACGTAGCGCGGCACCGTTTTCCCTGCCGGATCCAGTTTGACCGTGTAGTATGCGGCGGCAATCGGCCCGACAACCATCGTGATCGTACGATCGATGGGAAGAAGCCATGCCAGCACCGGAAAGACGTAGCAAAAGATGAAAAACACGCCGATATACACCAACCAGAGCACGACGGCGTCCTGCCGGATCGGCATCCACAAGCGAATGTCGCCAATATGATAAATGAGCGGGCGAACGCGGTACAACGCGCGATACGATTCCGTTTTATCCTCGTCCATCCGGCTTCATCCTCCGGTCGTGTCCGTCAAGCCATCCACGGAAATGCCGAGCGTCTTCAGCACATAGAGCGCCAGGTACTTGGCAATGCCGGGAGCAAAAACGAAAATGCCCAGAATGACCGACAGCAAAATATGCGACCAGAGCCGGTTCGTTTCGCCGTTGGCATACATTTTCACCCCCCGGTAAATCGCAATCGTGAGGAAAATGGCTTGCAGCAGCCGTTTGATGACAAGAAGACCGGTATTGACAAAATCCCCTTCCACATTTCCCACCCCCTCAATGAACTAGATGAGCCGTTTACTCTACGCTCCCTACAAAAAACTTCTGATTCTCCTCCGTCACCGCCAGCTTACACACCTGCGTCACACGAAAACCCGTCGCTGCATCCTGCACAGAAAACGTAACCGTGACCTTGTAAGGTCCAACTCCGACAGCCTCCAATCGCTCCAGCGCGAGGAAGCGAATTCGGCCTTCGAGCGGTTTCAAATTTGACCCGGTCGTGACGTAGTTGAACAAGCTATCCGCGTCCTTGCCTTCGCACATCGCCTTCAGAAAGCTTTCGATCGCCGGACGCATTCGCTGCTTTACATCCGCGGACGCTTCCGGTTCTCCGCTTCCCGTTTCCGGAACGGCGGGCGGCTCCTGCGGCGAACGGATGAGCGGCGGCGCAGTCACTGCAGCGCCCTTACCCGTCTGCACCAACACGGGCACATCGACTTCCCACACGACCCGTTCGGGATTCGCCGCGATCACCCGGACGCGAACCGCATAGCGCGGTCCCCCGCTGGAGGACGAGGACACGAACTCCGCCGCGATTACCTCCTGCCGTTTCGTTTTTTGTTCCGGCTGGAGAGCTGCGATGCGCACGAGGTCATCCGGATTGACGTACGGCTTGAGCCGGTGCATTCGAGCTTCCGGCAGTTCCTCGCCGTCCCAGCGCATCCATTCGCGGGCAAAGCTGAGCGCCGTATGGACCGCCATCTGCTGCTCCGTTGTCTTCTTGAGGATGGCCGGCGTCGGGTCGGTTTCCGTTCTCAAGACCGTGGAAACCGCGCCCAGACTGGAAACGATCAGCATCGCCCACAGCAGCAGCTTGGGCAGCAATCGAACATCCATCCGCCTCACCTCCTGTTGATGATTGGGGGTTGCTCTCTGAGCTGTTTACCGAGCAGCAGTCCGGCAAGGTCTGTCTGGATAGGCAAAAGTGGCATCTCCTTCAAGCTCCGGTATTGTCCGCCGCTGCCCAGCCACTTCGCCGACCCTGGTCCGTTTTGTTTCCACTCGTTTTCACTGATGGTCCATACGTTCGGCAAACGGTCATGGCTGAACGTACCCTTTCGCAACGCATCCCAAATGTCGATCAGTGTTTTTGGGCGGCTTTCGATTTTTGTCACGAATAGCACATGCACCGCTTCCACCTTCGGCCAAATTTTCGGGATCAGCGTTCCGTAGTGAACCATCTTGTCTTTTAAGCGCCACAGCGTTTCGGTGCCCGTATCGTACTCCAGATGAAAGGCCAGCCTTCCATGATCCGGAAAGCGGTACATGCCGAACCCGTCCGGTTTGACCGGAGCGGCAGCTTTTCCCGACGGTTTTGTCTGCACGTACCGTTCGGCAGCCGACCTCGGGTCCAGCCATTCGATCATCCCCTCTTCTGCTCGGGAAAGGCTATGGCGGATCAAATCCGTGAAAAAAGCGTTCGTTCCATAAAAATGCTCGATCTGCACCGGTCCGGCTTCCCACGCTTTCGCCCGATACACCGTTTCATCCCCGACCAGACCGGCTGCCCCTCTTGCCCCCTGGGCCGTTAAGGTATATCCGACATGGTTTCGTTTCAGAAAAGGAAGGCGGATGGGCCGGATCACTCCGGTTTCTTTCATTTCACAGACGATATTGTAGATCGTTTTCGGTTTGTAGTTCAGGCTGAGCGCTAATTGCTCCGCTGTCAGCAACGTGTGCCGGTACAGCATCACCTGCGTTTCTTTTTTTGCTTCGTAGTACAAATGCGGAGTCTCCTTTCCATCGGGGCATGTGGTGAGTTAGTCGGGATCAGGGTTTCGCCCGGCTTGTGCGCCGCACCGCGCGATTTCGCCTTTTGCGCAAGCGGCAGTTTTCCCTCGAACTTTCCCTCCTTGCTTCCCTCAAACTTTCTCTCCAAGACGCTCTCAACCATTCCAAGCGCGATGTCAACCAAAAATCGGAAAATCGGCCGCCTCCGGCATACCGGAGAGACCCGAGCACTTCATTTCCTGCTCGACCGCTTCCACAGCGCGTCCGTCCTGCTCGTCCGAATGCGCCCATGCCTCCTTGATCAAGGCTTCATTCCGGATCGGGACAACATCGTTTTTGACCGTGAACAGCTCGAGCCGTCCTTCGCGGCCTTTCGTGCGCACGATGGCGTGAAGCTCAGCCAGGTTCATCAAATCGGCGTTCGTGACTTGCGGCTTGAGCCAGCGCGACAGCTTGTCCGCGTCCGGCCCGCCGAGCTGCAGCAGCATGAGCGTGCCGACGTTGCCGAGAATCGCCTCCAGAATGCGATCGGACAGTTGAGACAAATACTGCGTGGCCAGAAACAGCGACAAGCCGAACTTGCGGTCCTCGGCCAGTATTTTGGTCAAAATGTCCGTCGCGAACAAGTGCATTTCATCGGCAAAAAAGAAATGTGCCCTCGATTGATGCTGCGGCCGCTTGCGGCAGGTAAAGTGGTAGTCGATGAAAAACAGGCTGGCCAAAATCTTCAACAAATCCGGTACGCAGCCGGAGCCGTCGATCAGCACGATCCTGCCTTCGTCCATGACTTGCCGTGTATTAATGCTGCTGTGAAGCTGGCCGAGCATCCGCCGCGACGTCGGGTACGTCGTCAAGGCACCGAGCTTGTTCAAGATCGGACCGAGATGCTCGCCCACGTTCTTGATTTACGCAAATTCCTCCATCCAAAAATGCCTCAAATGCACATCCAGAGCCGGCAGTATTTTTTTGCGGTATGTCTCGTTAAAAAAGATGTCGACAATGCCGAGGACGGTCTGCGGTGGCACGGATAACAAGCTGAGTACGGCGTTGCGGAGATAATGCTCTGCCCGCGGCCGGGAGCCGGGAAACAACTGCTGCAGTGTCGTGACAAATTCCCCTGTCAGGCTTTCCCGTATATCCGCATGCGCATCTTGAAACAAGTTGAAGCCGCGCGGCCGGTCGGTAGACCCGAGTGGAATGATGTGCAGCTTCGGGTACAAGGTTTTCGGAATATAGCTCAGCAATGTTTCAATCGCTCCGCCGTGCGGATCGAGAAACGTAAAACCCGGCGCTTGGTCCGGCGAACGCTCCAGGTCATCCACCATATTCGTCATGATAGAGAGCAGCGTCGACGTTTTCCCTGATCCGGTCGTTCCGGCGAGAAAAGCGTGCTTGAGCATCTGGTTCACCGGCATGCGGATCGCCTGATCCGCGCCCGGCACATTGCTTTTCCCGATAAACAACCCGTGGTTTAAGCCGGCCGGTGCAGGTACGATTTTTGCATGCATCTTCTCCATGTGCGCGGCGGCCGGGTCGTCAAAGACGGGAATACGCAGCCAGTAGCCGAGTTCCTCCGAAGTAAATAGCAGTTTCTTCGACGGAGCTCCGGGAGCATGCACCGCTTTTTTGCCCCGAACGGGACGCAGCACAATGCCGTTGCCGCTTCTCATCGACTGCAGCATGTCGTTCATCGTGTGCAGCCTCGCTTTGGCCGCATGCGAAAGGATGAGCACGCGAAATCCTGTCCACAGCCCAATTTCGTCTTCGTCCTGCTTGCTCTGAAGCGAACGCATGACGTTCTGCTGGTGGGCGGTCAGTTCTCGCGGCCCACGCTTCTCCTTCTGGTTCGTATTCATCTCCCGCCAGATCGCTTTTAGCGACATCGGCTCGTTCGCCGGGGAGCGTAGCCACGCTTCTGCTATGTGGACTCGGCGCTGCAGAAGGCGCTTGCCCGCTGGCGCAAACGTCAGCTCCAGCCATACCTCCTCGCCCGCCTTGAGTTCTCCCGCTCCCATCGCTGCGATCATCTCGTTCACCGGGTCTTTGCCCGCCGGATGAATGGCAGCGACCGACAGCGCTCCCTTGTACGCCGGACGTCCTTCGGCAACAATCACGTTTTTTCCTGAACCAGCGGCAAACACAGGCGCTTCCACCGGGAGCAAATAGATCCCGGACACCTGCGTATGAAAGCCCGTGCGAAACCCCATCCAGCGAATGTCGGGGACTGAGAAGTAGATTCGTACGCGTCCAGCAGGTCCTGCGCACTGGATCAGGAAACGAAAATAGATCTGTCCATACCGAAGACGCTTGAATCGGGAATGGCCGAGTTGGCTGATATGCCTGGCAAAACGCGCCGCCTTGGCGAAATCCATCGGCGTGGCTTCGAGGGAGGGCATCGCTTCGAACCATAGAGTCTGCTTATGCTTGCCTTGACCCGGCTCACACCAGCGCGGAAACAAAAAAGAGAGCATCGCTGCCCCCTCCCTCCGTACACGTATTCGAATTTTTTCCGCTAATCAAGAACGTTCGATCACCACCCTTCCTGAAAACAAAAAAATGGAACAATGACCGTTTCCGGCTTGTCCCTTTTCTTCCGATGATAGCATCATACCAGAAAAATCCTGAATTGTGGTGCCGCTGCAATGCCTTTGTTTTGCCTTAGTTATGCCTATTTTCTGCTAGTATCTTTCGTTACACTTCTCAGACAGACACAAATATCGGGACATTCTATCCCCGTCTACGATGGTTAATTAGAATTTGTACTATACATCAAATATTCGAGCTGCAATCAAACCTAAAATTTCTTTGAAAGCGTGTCCTGTTTTGGTCAGAGCATGATCGGATGGTGTGAACTGTCCTGCATGCAATTTTATTGATGCATTAGATAAATAAGCGGTTGAATACGGTGTGACTGCAACCCCATTCTTCTCAAAGTTCATTTCACTCATTGTCCAAGATTTTGCTTCGTCTGTGGAATAGTTTAGTCCCGTTGTTTCAATGGCGCTGTTCGGTTCCAAATTGAAAATATATATAGTATGGGATTTATAGCCGACGCTCATGCCGTGAAAGTCCACTTCTCCATATAGAGTCAATGTTTCCAAACTTCTGCCTTCGTCCGTACTTTTCACAATGCCAAACGGATTTTTCTTCTTGGAACCACGAGCCGGATGGCCGCTGCTGTAAAATCCGTCATCCACCATGGAAAAACCCATGTAGTCACGTGATCCATTTCTACCTCATTCAGCTCTTTGCTTTCCGTATTTCCCCCGCTTGAGCAATCACTTATTAATACAGTGATTATTACTGACGGAAACACCGGTACGATAATAAGGAAGGATATAGCGGATGACAGCATGGCGAAATGAACGATAGAAATCCTGCCCCAAACACAAGCCAAACCGTCAGATAAGCAGTATATGTGAGATAACTCCTTAGTAAGTGTCCTACACTATTATGATTCAGTTTTTCAACAATTCACGAATTCGGTCATCGATATCCTTCTCTGTCATACCGCCGACAAATATATCCATTATTGTTCCGTCAGGGTTGACAAAGAAAGTCGTTGGGTAGGATCGGATCTGGTACTCGCGCTCAATCTTCCTGTTTTGGTCATACAACAGAGGAAATGTCAGGTTGTATCGTTGCTTAAAGTTATTTACAGTGATTTTATCTTCGCTTAAGTTGATCGCTAATATTTCAAACGACTTAGATTTCCATTTCTCATATTGCCGCTGAAATTCTGGCATCTCAATAACACAAGGAGGGCAAAAAGTGCCCCAAAAATTAATGACAAGCGCTTTTCCTTTATAGTCAGACAAACGATAAACTTTCCCATCCACTCCGAGCAAGGAAAATTCCGGTGGACGTCCCCCTTTTCTCAGAGATTTGTCCGAAGACACAAAAGACTGGCTTATAGCAATTCCACCTATAACTAGAATGCACAATAAAATTGCATATTGAATTTTTTTTCGATGTTTTCGCACATTGGCACATCCTGTTATTTCGGACGCTGTTCGTCCTAATTCTTTTTTGTGTTAGTGTGTTAGGCATAAGAATCCCATCGTTTAATATTTTACCTTGTGTTTTTCCTAAGATGTTCCAGTTCTTGAGACAACCTTTGATTTTCTTTCTTCAACTCTAAAATTTCCTTTTCTGTTTGATGTTCATGCTTCCCATGCGTACCATGCATCCCTTTCATCATGAAGATCATCATCAACGGGCACAACAGCAATAACAGCCAAGTCCAATCCATTTGTAGAACTCCTCTCCTTAGTTTTGATACCATTGTATATCGTAAATATGAAGATTCTGTGCAGATCAAAATTATGTTATTTGTTGCAGTTGCTTAAGTGAAACACGCTCTACAAATTTCCTGATTTTCCTTTCCGTTTTAGCATTAGCTTTATAAAAATCGATGATCCTCCTGATAACCGGAACCAGCCGATTTTCCCTCATTTAGGCTATAGCCGTTTTAAGCACTTTCGGTTCCCCGCCTACATAAATATCAAGCGTATCCTTCATTCTGACGACCCCGATATCTTTCAGCAAAGGCTCGCTGGTGCCGAGCGCGCATCCGGCCATAGCCAATTTGGAGCGGCGTTGGCGTTTCGATGCCGGCAATCGCTTGATTGAGCTTTCGAGCCGTTTCCAGACCCGCCTCCTCCGCCCCCTTGCGAAAATTGCAAGCAATCAAGCTTTTCGTGACAAATCCGGCCAGGTACACCTCGAGTCCTGCACGCTCCAGCTCCTCCCGGATTATGTCAAGCCGATCGACAGGCACTTCCACATAAAGCTGTTTAAGGATTTTTGCATTAGAACCGACAATCGAACCGATCTTAACCAACTGCACCGGTGTAAATAAGTTTCCCCCGACTTACACCGGAGGGGCTACCGCAATTTTCGTCTCCCCCATGATTCTTCTCCCCTCGTTTTTCATGGCCGAAACAGAACTTAATGCCATCGCCGCACCTGCTACCTATGGCGCTAACAATCCTTACATGTCGCTCATCCTTCTTTATTTTGGTGCAGAAACTCCCTTTCCTTGGTCGAGAATCTTTGTCCAATTTTTTCCGAAATCCGTAGATGTATAGGCATTATTGCCGATCGTCATGATCGAGATATCTTGCTCATTAATTGGATTTTGTGCGATGTGGGCGATCGCATCATTCGTCATCACAGGTATTTCGAGTTGCTCAGCCTTCTTACTTTCTAAATTAAATTTGAACAATACAGCTTGCTGTTCTACGCCGCCTGCCAACAAATCCCCTTTCGCAGTGAATGACAACGAGGATACTTGCATGTCTGACGAAAGCTTTTCAAAATGTTGTCCGTAATCCTTTGAAACGAATACGCCTTGATCCGTGCCCAATGCGACTACGGACTCTTCGGTTTGATGTACGGCTAGCGCAGTCGGATTACCGTTCAACCCCTTCATTTCACTCATTGTCCAGGTTTTTGCTTCGTCTGTGGAATAGTGTAGTCCCAAAGTTTCAATGGCGCTGTTCGGTTCGAGATTGAAAAGATAAATGGCATGGGATTTGTAGCCGACGCTCATGCCATGAAAGTCGACTTCTCCATATAGAGTCAATGGTTCCAAGCTTTTTCCTTCATCTGTACTTTTCACGATACCAAATGGATTTTTCTTCTTGGAGCCTGAGGCCGGATGACCACTGCTATAGAATCCGTCATCCACCATGGAAAAACCCATGTAGTCATGCTTTTCACCAGCTGGCTGTATCCATTGCCCCTTTTCATACACGCGAAGTCCATCATGTGAAGCAAAGAAAAGTTTGTTTCCGTCTGGTGAGTAACCCAAACCGTGAACGTGCTCCAGTTCTACCTCTTTCAGCTCTTTGCTTTCCATAATTCCCTCGCTTGAGCAACCACTGAAAACAACGGCGATAATCGCTGTTATGGCGATCCATTTTACAAATTTTATTTTCTTTATCATGGTGTTGAACTCCCTTTCACCTTTTTAGATCTGTATAACAAATGAATCATTAAAATCCAGTGAACCCTCCATAGAGCCTAATAAAAAAAATTGTGATATCCGTCATTTTGTCTGTATACAGCAAAATACCTGTAAGGACCATCAAAGCCCCGCCGATTTTCATCATGATATTGGAATACTTCAAAAGCCATTTCATTTTTCCGATAAAAAAGGCCATGATGAAAAAGGGGATTGCAAATCCTATCGTGTAAACGATTGTATAACCCAATGCTTGACTAGGATTGCTGACCCCAAGGTCAGTACTGCAGCCAATATCGGGCCGACGCATGGCGTCCATCCGGCGGCATAAGTGATCCCGACCAACACGGATCCGAGGTATCCAACCGGTTTTTGTTTGTATTCGTATCGTACATTTTTCATCAACAACCTGGGATTGAAGATACCAAGCAGTATAAGCCCAAATACAGCAACTAATACGCCGCCTAATTGCCGTATCAAATCCTGATTCTCTGCGAACAAGCCTCCAATAAAACTGGCGGAAAACCCCAAGGCAATAAAGATGATCGAAAACCCGATCATGAAGAAAATGGTATGCAATAGCGCTTGCTTCTGAAGCAAACCTCTTCCCTCTTTTAGTTCCTTCACTGAAATACCGGTGATGTAAGATAAAAAAGAAGGATATAGCGGAAGGCAGCAGGGTGATATGAACGATAAAAATCCGGCACCGAACACAAGCCAAACGGTTAAATCCGAGGCATTCATAGGATACTCCTCAATTTTTATTACTACACAACTTAGTTTAAATATACATCCCTTGCAACGTCAATTTGATTTACGGATTGTCAACAATTATTCTTATTTCAAACGATTTTTCTATAAATTCGATATATCCCATATACGACTAACAAGAAAATCCCGTAACTAAGTACCCTGTTATGGTTTTCAAAAGACTAAGAAACCATTAGATGGCTCTTTTTTTTATGAAAATCTCCTTGCTGGAAGTGATGGGAGAACGTCTTCGCAGGGAATGACAAAACAGGGCTGCCAAATGGCAGACCTTGAACAAGGGGGGATTGTTTCAGGCTTGGTTAAGAAACTGTTCTGGTAACGCTAAATCCTTTCGCTTCCAACTGACGAATCATTTCAGCCTCGCGGCGCTTCTGGCGATCTTGCCGAAACCGTACTAAGTAATCAGAGCCTAGTTCCATGTAAGGCTGTTTGTGAAGCAACATGTGGTAAATGATGCGCAGCATAGTGTGTCCCAATGCCACGAGAGCCTTTTTCTTTCCAAGCCGTTTCACCAAGTTCCAATAACGAGCGGAAAGTCTGGTATTGCGCGTCATGGAAGCCGCCCAGGCGCATTCGCAAAGCACAGCTTTTAAGTGATTGTTTCCGGATCGTGCCCGAGTTCGTTTTTTTTACCCGCACTCTCGTGATTGCCCGGACTGACGCCGGCCCAGGCTGCCAAATGATGGTCATCTTTGAAGCGCGTCATGTCGGTTCCAATCTCGGCTAGGATAACGGATGCGGCTTGTTCGTTGACTCCCGGAATCGTCAGCAGCAGATCGACCGCTTCCTGCTTGTCTGCGATACGCTGGCGAATGTCTTGTTCCACTTGGTCGATTTGCTTCTCCAGGTAGAGGAGATGATCCCAAGAAAAACGAATCATGTCCCGGTGATGCTTGCGAAGGCGGCCGTTCAAAGATTGAAGCAGTTTAGGGGATTTGTGTTTCAGGGCTCCTTTCATGTGGGTCTCCAAAAACTCCATCGTGATGACCTCGCCATGAACGAGCTTCTCAAGCAGCAGGCGGCCAGACTTGCCGAAAATATCGGACATGTGAGTCGTCAGCTTAATGTTGGCATCCTGAAGCAGCTTGTGGATGCGATTTTTCTCCGAAGTGGCGTCTTGCACCAGCTTTTTGCGATAGCGGGTAAGATCCCGCAGATCTCGAATGTCTTCGGAGGGAACAAAGCTTCCCTCAATAAGCCCGCAT
This sequence comes from Cohnella algarum, assembly GCF_016937515.1. Lineage (NCBI taxonomy): Bacteria > Bacillati > Bacillota > Bacilli > Caryophanales > Paenibacillaceae > Cohnella > Cohnella algarum. The sequence goes on along the minus strand of NZ_JAFHKM010000002.1, from coordinate 2,450,837 downwards.
CGCAGCAGCTTCGCAATCCACTCAGCGTCTTTCATATCGGTTTTGCGTCCGGGGAGGTTCTTGATGTGATGGGCATTAGCCAAAATCAGGTCGTAATCGAAGGCTTCGAGCACGTTCCAAACGGATTTCCAATACACGCCCGTACTCTCCATGGCGACATGGGTACAACCTTCATCGGCAAGCCATTGACCGAGCTCCATCAGTTCGTTGTCTATCGTGCCGAATGTACGGATTTCACTGACAGGCGTGCGGTCGATCGGCCCGGTGAGTACGCACGCGACCACCGTTTCCTGATGAACGTCCAAACCCGCACATCGTTCAAGCATCGCTTCCATCACAGCAAATCACTCCCGAGATGAAATAAGTGAACCGGAAAGACAACCTGAGAACAATGAAAATTTTTTATCCGGACTCGCAGTCCGATAGCCTGTGCTTCAAGGTTGTCCGAACAGTTTTATTTACGGGGTCGAACCACCGCAAAAAGCCACGAACTGGCCGGTTCAATATCATTGTGAGGCATAGCACGAAAAGAAAAAAGACTACGATGAAATTTTCATCATAGCCTGTGACCCGGCAGGGTCATGAATGTTTTATTGGTCATTGGCGCTTGGGATTCGCTGCGATGAATACCAAAAATACAGGGAGCTCTATTGGGAGTAAACGCAGCTGTTGTCGGTATTTTTTTAGCTGCTTTTTATAACCCTATTTGGACAAGTTCCATACTCGCACCTGTCGATTTCGCACTAGCCGCCATACTTTTTATTAAGCTTGTTTTCTGGAAAACTCTCCCCTGGATGGTCGTGATTACGGGGGCAGCAGGAGGGGCATTGATCAGTGATCTCTTATAATATTTTTTATCTATCAACTAAGTGTTAGCCGACGTTACGCAGGGGCTGCTTTTATGTTTTCGTCTTGTTTTCGTCAGCATTAGAATCTTTCCAGTTTTATCAGATACTAATTTTACTTATAGTGATCACATTTCATTGCATTAAGGATTCTATAACCAAGCAATCCTTCATCACTAGAAATTTTCCTACTATAATATAATGACGATCGCCACAATGTTGGTCTTATATTTTTTAAGCTGTTTCTATGTTACTTATCTGTTCTTGCTGTTTTGATTTTGACGACTTCTTACTCTTTGGGCTCATTGGTTCCTTTATTGCCTTAATTGCCTCAAGGCTGGCCTGTAGAGCAGTAATTAGATCGATCACGGTCGTACTCGCTGTCTGTGGTTGGATAACAACTTCTTCACGTGACTGCACCTTTCCAGATCGTGTGCAAACCAACCCACCTCAAATGAGAAAGAATATTTATTAATGTTTCTCAAGTACTTCGCCGGATTTTACGCAACAAAAGCAACCGCATCTTCATTCCCGACAGGGATCTCGAATCTGTTCTCCTGTTTCGTGTCCGCATCGATTTGGACCAAAACCGCTTCTAGTTCTGGGCCTTCCGCGCCGCCTGCCAACAAATCCCCTACCGGGGTAAAAGAAAGCGAGGCGACTTGCATTTCGGACGATCCTCGTTCAAACCGATCTCCATAATACGTGGACAGAAATACGCCTTTTTCCGTGCCCATTGCATCGCGTTTCCTTTCAGGCCATTCATTTCACTCCATGCCCAACTTTTCGCTAAATTGGAGCCGGGCGACGGGTGACTGCTGCTGTAGATTCTGTCATCCGCCATGGAAAAAACCATATAGTCATGCTTTTCACCTTCTGGCTGGATCCATTGCCCTTGCACATACACGCGAAGACCATCGTGTGAAGCAAAGTAAAGCTTGTCTCCATCCGAAGAATATCCCATCCCGTGAATGTGTTCCAACTCAACCATTTTCAGCTCAATTTAACTGTGATTATTCACTTTTGACTTCCAATACCTCCGATAGATCACATAAACGACCGCCAAGAACATCCCATAACCGATTACAATCATGAATATTTCATTGGTACTTTCATATCGATAAAAACGATCTCCCAAAAGGGTAATGAACAGAAGGAACGGGATTTTTCCCAGTATTGTTGCGGATAGATAGGGGATCCAAGCGATCTTGGTAATCGCAGCAAAAATGGCGACGGCTTGGGCAGGTACAATGGGAAGCAAACGCGCAATGAGAATGGTCAGGAATGCATGGTTCTCCGTGAAATCCGTTAAGTAATGAAGTCCTTTGACTTTGGATGCCTTAGCTCTCTCCTCTTGCGAGAAAGTCCGGCGTACCAATGCAAACAATATAATGGCGCCCAGCACGGAAATCCCTATATTCAATAAAGAACCGGTAAGCAAGCCGTACTTGGCACCGAAGACAGCGGCTACAATACCATAGGGCAGCGCCGGAACAACTGCGATGATCAGACCGGCAAGCCACATTAAAATATGCTGGTATCCTTCCAGGTCGGCTTCCATCCAACTAACGAGTGAATCTCTATTGATGATCAAAATCACCACAGCAGCAGCGTAGGCCCCCATAACCAGTACCTTTTTCATTAAAATCGATCCCGCCTTGAAACAATCGTATCATGATTCATTGCGCAATAAGTATTGAATGGTTTCGCTATCCGACGCCGACGGCAAAGCGAAAGTTTGCTCATAAGGCTCCCTTCCTTTCCCGGTAATGGCGACGAAATCCCCTTTTTGCACATGATGCCAAGCGAATGCGATGGCTTGCGTGCGATCTTCCATGACGATACAGCGCCCCCGGCCTGCCTCTGCCGCAAGCGCCCGAAGTTCCTCCAAATGTTTCCGGGGGTCTATTCCCTTCAAATCATCCAAGGTGAGCAGGATCGTATCTGACCATTTCAACGAGTGGGCCAACATGATGCGCCGCTTGGATGGGTCTCCGTTGCCCCTAAACCCAAAGATGTGAATAATCCGATTCGATTTTAAGGCATTCAGAGTTTCAAGAAATTGGTCAAGTCCATCCGGCGTATGGGCATAATCCACAATAAACTGTGCGCCTCGGGGATGGTCATACACTTCAAACCGGCCGGGTACCCCTGGAAAATCGCGTAATGCACGCTGGATCAAAGAGGAATCAATTCCCGCGCTGTCGGCCGTTAGCCAGGCTGCCGTCGCATTCCAGGCATTATAAATGCCCGGCATGCCCATATTTGCATGATAAAGTTTGTCTCCCACCCTTAAAGAAAACCGCAATGGACTGAGTGAATCCACTTTCAATAACTGAGCTTGATCCTGAACCGTCTCTCCATAGGTGAAAACTTGATCGCCGCTGGTCAACAATTGATCTGCCAACCGGTTCCCCCATTGATCTCCTGTTCTTACAATGGATTTTCCGTTTGGTTTCATTTGCGTAAATAAACGGGCTTTCGTTTGAAAATAATCTTCCATCGTCAAATGATAATTCAACCTGAATTTCGAAAGCCCGTAAGTCCAAGATAACGTGGTGATGCAAAAGGAGTACGGGGTGTAAAAATGTGGGTATTTTCCATTCCTGTAGGATTCTTTCGCGATTTACGGATGGTTCTTCCCCCTCCCCAGTGAAGGGGCAAGTTCATTTTCCATGTAACTTTATGGATATTGATCATTCCAGCAAGGCCACTTTGGTCTCGATTCGCTTCCAGGCGTAGCGACCAGCGAAATCTTTCATCAGCTTCAATACGACGGAGCGGCCGTGCCGAATGAGCGTCGCTGCGCAATGAAAGAACTCCAAGCGAAAACGGGCGATCGTATAGCCTTGGTGAATGGGCTCGCAACAGTCGCGTTTAAATCGCTCAAATAAGTTGTAAGCGAGCAGCTTAATGAGCAAGTCCAACTCATTGGCATTGAAATCGCTCGTGGCGATACGGTCGATTGAGAAGCCGTTTTTGGCTTCCTTGATGTAGTTCTCCATGCAGCAGCGTTGGTTGTAAAACCGCCATAGATCAATCGCTTCCCATTCCAGGTTGGTCACGATGGCTTCGTATTGCCAATCGGAATCAAACACGATTCGGCCTTGGCCGTCTTCGAATACTTGCGCTTTGCGAATAACCGCTACACGACGCGCCTTGCTCCAAGATGTCGCTTTGTAGATCAAGCTGATTCCTTCGATGATCCAATCCTCGTCCACAAAGCGTGTCCAATAACGGCAAGCCTGGACTTCACTGGCGAGCCGCTGAGTCCATTTGAGCTTGCCGACGTAACCGATTCCTTGGCCTTCCCAGAGGCTATAGAATTCTTCGCCGCCGAAGCCTTTGTCGAATCGACCATACTTCACCTTGCGCTCGCCGAGAAGCTTGAAGGTTTGCTGCAGAAAGGCGGCGGCGTCAGTGGAAGAGTGGGTGTTGCCCGGCCGTAGGACCGCGTTCAGATTCAAGCGAGTTTGTCCTTCAAAGGCCAGTAACGGATGGTAGCTTTTACGTCCGGGCTTATGTGGATTCGTACCCTTGGCCGCGCCGGTCTGATCGCCGTACACTGTCTCCACCGTGGAATCCAGATCGAGAATAAGGTCAGACGGTAAACATGGTCGGATGATCTCTTGATTGAGCAGCCTCAGCTCGGTTGCCAGCTGCGGACAGGTTCGGCCCAGTCTCCCCAGTTCCTTATACAACAGGCTATGATGTGGACAACGTCCGCCAAGGAAACGGAGTAGCAGCGCGTCAGACTTCAACCGACGAAAATGGAAAATTCGCTCGCAGCCGAGCATCCAGCCGACGATGAAGTAGAGCAGAATTCGATGAACAGGGAAAATCGCATTGTGCGCTTTTCCGCCAGAGAGGTTGCGCATTGCTTCGGTCAGCTTGATTTTTTCGAGAAAGGCCAGAAAGATTTTGACGCCACCGAAGCTTGTGGCGTTTTGCAGTGAAAATTCGCTCTTGATTTTGCTGATGGCTGTGGTAGACTTCACCTAAAAGGTGCTCCTCTCTTTGGGTGATGTGTTCTCGACAAACACCATTCTACCAAAGATTTGGAGCCCTTTTTATATTTTCAGAGAGTGGAACTTTCGAAATTCAGGTTCAAATGATCATGGCTAAGGTTGGTAAAGATGGCGTAATCAAATGCGATCCCTCCAACCCGGTGCTGATCGATTCCGTGAGACGAAACTTCCATGACAACGGCTTGATCCCGGCTTTCGCTAAGCCATTGCTGCAATTGCAAGGCATCCGGCGTCGTTTGGGTGGAAGGAATTTCTTTCCCGTTTACATAGTTGGTTACCGATCCGAACAGGGAACAGGAGATCCCTGATGATTCAAGGATGTGGCGAATCAAATAGGCGGTTGTTGTTTTTCCGTTCGTCCCTGTGATTCCGATCATGAAATGATGCCGTGAAGGATATCCATAAAACGCATTTGCCATTTCAGCCAAAGCCTGACGTGCATTCGCGACACGATAATAAGGGACCGGAAGACCATCGATCGCCTCTTCGCCAACGACTGCGCAGGCACCTCCTCGTACAGCGTCATGGATATAATGATGCCCGTCCGAGGCATTTCCCGGAATGGCAACAAACACATCCCCCGGTGTTACCTTTCCGGAATGAAATTGAACACCCTTGGGCTGCACAGTTGAAGGAGTCGAGTCAGGAAGAAGGAACGGTTTTAAGATTTGAAGTAAATTCATGAAGTCTCCTCTTGGATGTCCGGTTGTTTAATTTTTCAACGGTTATTATGATCATTCTGAAGTACGGCAACTCTGTAAGCGAGAACGCCAAGCGCAATAAACAAGACAGCGGCCCACTGTTCGACCGACAAACCGTACAACGCTGACAGCTTCGGCGTGAGCAATGAAATGGCAAGCAGCGACATCCCATATCCGGTTAGGGTGAAGAAAGCCGTTTTCCCCTCGCCAATGCGAAACTTCAGGGCCGCCCCAATCAACGGGACCAGCAAAATGGCCTGATAAACATTCACCGGGTGGTATTGATACGTGGGGTCCGACAGCGAAATCGCCCATGGCAATGTCGTTTCGTTGCCATATTGCCAGTGGGAAAGAGAATAGACGAATGCGTAACCTAAGAGAACAATGGAAAAAACGTCGAGCAAGACTGTCCAGCTGAATTTTTTCGTCCATTTGATCAAGACCAGGTATGCGATTGCGGCGAGACAGCCGAGCCATCCCCCCAATGAAGTGCCCGGATAACGGAGAAGCGCAAACGGCTTGGCAAGCAAGCTCAGATCCGAGAAAACAGGACTGATTTTCCAAACCAGCAAGGCCGCCGCCGCAGCGTTAAAAATTAGTTCCAAATACGGCATATGCTCCAAGGATTTCCGCTTGATGATTATTTTCGCCAAGAGGAAACCGAGCAAAGCGGACAGACCGTAATAAAACCAATCCAGACGAATGGCAAACGGACCCAATTGCATAAATCCTGACATCAGGCATCCCTCGCTGAATCCCGAATGGTTTGAACGATCGTTTGCTCAAGACTTTCGGGTGAAACGATGCCTTGATGAATTTTCACAATTTTTCCTTTTCCATCCACAAAGTACGTTACCGGATACCCTTGAATGCGGTATTGCTTGGCTACGCTGCCTTCCCGGTCCAACAGCACGGGAAAAGAAAGTTGAAATTGTTGGACGAAAGAAAGCGCACCTTCCAAGGTGTCGTCCGATGTGGCATTGACCCCGTAAAACTCGATTTGGTCATTATATTTGGCGTACAGACGTACAAGATCCGGCGCTTCCTCCCGGCACGGCCCGCACCACGACGCCCAAAAATTGATCAGCACCGGCCTGCCGTTCAGCGCTGACAGTGAGTACGAGCGTCCATCTATCCCTTTCAGTTGAAATTCGGGCGCCTTAAAACCGACTTTGGGCGCGGCTTCATTATAGGCCCCCTTCGATTGCATGACTGCGATCAGAACCAGTCCCGCAGTGACGATCAGAATCAACCATTGCCAATTCTTCCTCACCTGTCTCCCCCCGATTTACCCCTGATGAACTACTTATTGTAGTAGCAAATCCCTTATAGCCCATTTTATCATGATTCCTGTATAAAGGAAGATCGTGCAGGGGAGTTTATATGGAGATTCAAATATCACACCCATAATGGAGGAATGTTTATGGCAACTGTTATCAATTCGACTGTGACGCAATTTCAATCTTGCATTCAGGCTTGCAACAAATGTATGCAGGCATGTGAGGAATGTCTGACTTCCTGCTTGAAGGAACCCGATGTGCAAGCCAGAATCCATTGCATCAACATGCTGCGCGACTGTGCAGACATATGTTCAATGGCATCGAAATGGATGTCTCGCGGAAGCATGTACGCAAAACAAATTTGCCAGTTGTGCGCAACCATCTGTGACGCTTGCGCAAATGAGTGCGCTAAGTTCCAGGATGCGCATTGCAAAGCTTGTGCTGACGAATGCCGAAAATGTGCTGACGAATGCAGAAGAATGGCCCAATGAAGACCAAGGGGGGGCACCGTCCCCCTATTTTATGTGCAACTTTAAAATCCTGTAAGTAATATCCGTCATTTTATCCGTATAGAGCAGGATGCCGGTTAGAACTATCAATGCTCCGATAAAGAAAGCCATCACGAAAAAAGGAAATGGTAAAACCAACTGTATAAACGATTGTATAAGCCAATGCTTGGCCCGGATTGCTTACGCCCAAGGTCAGTACTGCAGTTAATATCGGGCCCACGCATGGCGTCCACCCGGCAGCATAGGTGATCCCAACCAACACGGATCCGAGGTACCCCGACGGTTTTTTATGCTCAAATCGTGACTAATACGCCGCCTAATTGCCTGATCAAATATAAAACTGGCCGAAAATCCTAAGGCAATAAAGATGATTGAAAATCCAATCATAAAGAAAACGGTATGCAACAGCGCTTGCTTCTGCAGCAAGCCTTATCCCTCTTTTATTTCCTTGACGGAAACACCGGTAATATAGGATAAAAAGGAAGGATAAAGCGGAAGGCAGCACGGCGATATGAACGATAGAAATCCGGCCCCGAATACGAGCCAGACGGTTAAATCGACAGCATTCATATGATAACTCCTTTAAATTTGGCCCATGTTCCTAAAATAAGGTGGCAAAAAATACAGCTAACTCGGGCATAAGAGCCTAGGTATAATACTACATAGGTTAGTTTAATGTTTCTTTCATTCTAACGTCAATCGCCGCCATGATGGTTTCTAACTAAAATCACTTATACTGCACTCCCTTTGTATAGTTGTTTCTTGCATTCCAAAGCAGATACTCATCGACTCCCATATCTTTGAGCGCATCGATTTGTGCTTGCACTTCTTTCTTACCATAGGGAATATAGTTGCCTTTCCCAAGCCAGCTGGCGGTGAAATCCTGAATCCATGGACGAATCACCGGCGCTGCGCTGCCCAAGGTCTCCAGTTTGGCGAACGTATCAACCATTGCTCCTTTTATCGTGTCATAAGGAGCCTTATCAGGAACGCCCAAATTGAACCAACCGGAACTGTAATGACTGGGGTAAACCATCGGACTGATTACGTCCACAGACTTGGAAATTTTCACAAAGTCCTGGCCAATCCCCTCTGCTGAGGGAACGGAGGCCGCGTATCCGAAAATATCCACGGACACGCGAACACCAAGTGGAGCCAGCTGTTTACGTGCATACTCAACAAATCCGCTGATGATGTCAATGCGGCTCTCTTCTGATTGAGCAAATTTCAGTGAGTCGGATTTTTTCTCAAATCCTTCTGGAAATCGGACATAATCGAATTGAATTTCCTTAAATCCAAGCTGAGCCGCTTCCTTGGCAATCGTGAGATTATATTCCCACACTTCTTTCTGGTACGGGTTGACGAAACTTTCATTTCTGCCATTCTTCCATACGGTTCCATCCTGATTGGTAAACGACAAGTCCGGGCGTTTTTGGGCGAGCACGCTGTCTTTAAAAACCACGATTCTGGCGATCGGGTACACGTCGTGCTTCTTAAGCCGCGTCATCAGTTCCGTAATGTCCGCAATATTTTTTTGTACAGCGCCAGTTGCTAATAACTTCGGATTTTTTGTCGGATAAGTTATAAATCCGTAGTCATCTTTCACATCAATGACCATACTGTTAAGTTCTGTTTCGTCAAGCAGTTGGAGGAGACTCATGAGTCTCGATCCTCCCGCGCTGTGAGAGGTAACGTATATTCCTTTTATAGCCGAGTCCCCGGTTTGTGCATCATTCTTATCTTGCGGGTTTTCCAATAGGCTGTCTATACTCAATTTTGTACCTTGATTTATGGAAGACTGCATCACCATCATATTGAGTAACGTCTGCATAACCGTTGAATCTTTCATTTCGCCCCCTGTTATGAAATTTTGCAACAGCATCAAAATCACCAGCATGTCGTCTAACTTCCTCCCTGCGGCGGAAATTTTTCGTATATCTTCACCGATTCTTTGAAAAGTTCGGTTACAATAGTTTGTTAAAGGAGGTAAACCCATGGCTGTCGAAGTCCATTCCTATACGAAAAACAAGCGGATTCTAATTGTAGACGACGAAGAGCTTATGCGGGAATTACTGCAGCTCTACTTGCATAACGAAGGCTATGCCACGGATACGGCCGTTGATGGCGAAGAAGCGCTTGCAAGAATGCAGCAAGTAAAATATGATCTTGTGCTGCTTGATCTCATGATGCCCAACCTGGATGGGTTTGACGTTTGCAAAACGATCCGTCAGAATTCCAAGGTCCCCATCATAATGCTTACTGCCCGTGACGAGACGATTGACAAAGTTGTCGGATTGAAAATTGGTGCCGATGACTACATAACCAAACCATTCGAACATCAAGAATTAATAGCGCGACTCGAATCCATTTTTAGGAGACAACAATATCTGCAGACGGATTCCCCGTCAAACTTAAACCTTTTAAATCGAAGAACAATCCTGACTCGCGGCGAACTGCAAATGAATATTCAAACTCGTCAAGTTTTCTGCCGGAACGCTGAGCTGTCTCTGACACCGAAAGAATATGCGATTCTGAAGTTATTTCTGTCAAACAAAGGAAGATTGTTTCAAAGAGAAGATATCCTTGAATTATTATGGAAGAACCGACCAATCAATGATGACCGAACCGTCGATACGCATATCAAAAATATAAGGGATAAACTCACGCAGGCCGGACTACCCGGCCAGGAGGTCATCAAAACGGTATGGGGAACAGGGTTTATCTGTCATGAAGATTCTTAGGATGAACAGCTTAGCCGTTAAACTCGGCCTCATTCTCGTCGTGCTGTTTATAGTGCTCGTATTTAGTATCGGCAGTGTCCTTTACATGCTGTTTATCCGGTTTTATACGGACGATGTACTGAATGAGCAAATTCAGCGAACAGAGAGTTATGCCGCAGTTTTAAGCGATCATTTTGATTCTCCCACCATCGGGCACCTGCTCCGTATGGAAAGCGGTACAGATAATCTTTTGCTCATATTGGATCAATCCGGAGCCAGTCGCGGACAGTCTGAACGGATTTTAGGTCTTTCCCCTGATTATCTCAAGCAAATGATAACTCACGGTTCCGAAGATCACGGGGTCCTGTCTTGTCATCCAATTGGAAAAAAGACCCCTATTTCGTCACCAAGGCGTCAATTATTTCGAATGAGAAAACGATTGGCAGCGTGCTCATGTTTAGTCCGACCTCACCGACCCGATCAGCTGCCGAAACCTTGCAAAATATGTTTATCGTTGTCGTCTTCATTGTACTCATTATGGGTGCTGTCATTATCTTTCTGGTATCGAGCCGCATCGTCGGGCCTCTTCTTCGCATCATCAATATTACCCGCCATATCTCAGAAGGAAAGTACGATTGGGAGCTGGATACGAGCGGCTCTGACGAAATCGCCCAACTATCCCAGGCCATACACCGAATGTCTCGAAACATTCAATTTTACGAACAGCAACGCAAACAATTTCTGGCTGACATTTCCCACGAACTACGGACACCCATCACCTACATGAAAGGCTATTCCGAAGCGCTGCTGAAAGGGTTCGAATCGTCGGAAGAAAAAAGAACGAAGTATATAAACCTCCTTTTTCAACAGAGCAGTCAGCTTCAGCGACTTATCGAAGATTTATTCGATCTGGCCAAACTGGAAGAAGGGACATTCAAGATCAACTTTGAGCGAACATCGTTGGACAAGCTCATGCAAAATGTATTAGGTTTATTGGCGGATCCGATTCAGCAAACCGGAATCACACTTAGCTATACCCCCTCCCCAACCCCGTTGTATCTGGCCGGCGACGAGAGGCGTCTCCAGCAGGTTGTGGTGAATTTGCTGGAGAATGCCAAAAAGTATACGCCTGCCGATGGTTCAATCACGATTACGACCTACGAGGAGGACAATTTCGGTGTCATTGAGATTGCGGACACCGGGGTCGGTATTCCAGCAAATGACCTTCCGTATATATGGGAACGGTTGTACCGTGTGGACAGATCACGTTCCCGGGCAACCGGAGGAACCGGGCTGGGCCTTGCCATCTGTAAGGAAATTGTTGAACTTCATCATGGGAACATCCAGGTTGAGAGCACGGAAGGACAAGGAACCGTTTTTTGCGTTCGCATCCCGTTGTTCCACGAAACGACCGGATCCGTTAAACGTTAACCGGGCTCGCTAACGCTGACGGAGCCGTTTGGAATTGTGCAATATACATCTGATGCCAAATGATAAACACGAGGAGCGTCCACAGCTTGCGGCTGGCATCGTACTTGCCTGCGCGGTGGTCCTCCAGCATCCGCAACGCTTTTGACTTCTTGATCCATGGGATATGATCAGATGATTCCAACAACTCCCTGGCCCAACCATACCACTCATTCCTTAGCCAAACCCGGATGGGCACCGGAAAGCCCAATTTCTTGCGGGATTGCACATCCGGGGGCACGATATCCTTCATCGCTTCACGGAGTAATAATTTGGTCCCGGAACTGGATACTTTATATCGTGTGGGAATCTTGCTTGCCAATTGAAATACTGCCGGATCCACAAAAGGGACACGAAGCTCGAGCGAATGTGCCATGGACATTTTGTCCGCTTTCATAAGAATATTGCCTCGAAGCCAGGTATGAATATCGATGTATTGCATTTTCGTGACATCATCATAATTTATGGCCTTCTCATACAAAGGAGCGGTGATGCCGCGTGCAGATACAAAATTCTCTGATCGACTAGCGGGCATGTTCAATATCATGTTTTTTTCCGCATCTTCGAAAATTTTGGCATTCCCGTAGAACCGCTCTTGCAGCGGACGGCTGCCTCTTTCCAAAAAACTCTTCCCTTTCATGCCGGCCGGCATCCAGTGAGACAATGCCCCTGCCATTTTTCGAATGCCTTCCGGCATTTGCTCGAAAACCCGCAAAGAGAGCGGCTCCCGGTAAATGTTGTACCCCCCGAAAAATTCATCGGCCCCCTCCCCCGAAAATACTACTTTGACATGGCGGCTTGCCAATTGAGACACAAAATAAATACCTGCGGCGGACGGATCGGCGACGGGCTCATCCATATGCCATATCATCTTGGGCAGCGCATGTAAATAAGCATCGGCGCTAACGGAAATTTCATGGTGCTCCGTGCCGAAATAGGCGGCGGTTTTCCTCGCAAGGTTCAGCTCGCTGTAACCTTCCGACTCGAAACCGACGGAAAAGGTCTTCGTAGGTTCCAATTGCTGAAGCATACCGACAAGGCTGCTGGAGTCGATCCCGCCGGAGAGGAAGGCGCCTCTTGGGACATCGCTGTTCCGGTGAAGCCATACAGATTCTTGCAATACACTGCGCGCTTCCTCTGCCAAATCGTTGAATGGTCGGGTTTCCTCAGGAGCAAATTTCGCCTCGAAATAGGGCTTCGTTGTCAGGACCCCGTTTTTGATCGTCAGCGTGTGACCGGCCATCAGTTTACGGATGGATCTGAACATGGTCGCCGGTTCCGGGACGTATTGAAATGTAAGATAGTCGTAAAACGATTGCCCGTCCACTTCGCGATCGACTCTGTCCGAAGCCAGAAGAGCCTTGATTTCGGATGCAACCATATAGCCGTATGGCGTCTCGCAGTAATAAACCGGTTTGATACCGAATGGATCGCGGGCGGCAAAAAACACTTCTCGCTTCTTATCCCAAATGGCCAATCCGAACATGCCCCGCAATCGGCTTACACATTCCTCACCGTTTTCCTCGTAAAGGCGCAAAACAACTTCCGTATCCGAATCCGTACGAAAAGCGTGCCCGCGGTCCATCAGCCAGTTGCGCAGTTCCCGGTAATTATAAATCTCGCCGTTAAACACAAGCCAAATATCCTGGCTGTCATTTGCCATCGGTTGAGCGCCATGTTCCAAATCGATAATGCTCAATCTTCGGAATCCGAAACCGACGAACTCGTCGATTTTGATACCCTCATCATCCGGACCCCGGTGCGAGAGGATATCCGTCATTTTTCGAAGCATTTCCGCGTTTACGGGAATACGGTTATAATTATACACCGAGACAAAACCGCACATTGTTTATCCTCTCCCTCATATCTCTCTACCTCCAGTCTACCGGCTCTTTTCTATAGAATTCGTGATGGCAAGATTACAGTTCGGCACGTCTTTCTTCACAAAATCTTCACGTTTGACGATAATAGAAAAGAACATCCACAGCGGGATGTTCTCGATAAATCGATCGTCTTTATACATAGGTAATGGCCTGACTGCCCATTTGTTCCCATGCCGCACGAAATGAGGCCACGGCGATTTTGCGGTTCTTTACTTCGGCCAGCGGATCATTGAAGTAAATATACTTTTCATCATAACCGGTGATGAGCACGGAATGCTCCTTATAAGTAATCTTCACTTGACCGGTGGGCGTCTCCCAGGTCTGAAACAGGGAATCGGGAAGCTGCGAGAACCACGTGTTGGAGATCACCCATACAGGCTTGCCATTTTTCACGGCATGCAGGATATCTTCGAATTGGCTGCCGGTCATGTCGATGACGCGGCCGGGCAAATATTGTTCCGCCAATTCATAGATCGGTCCGTGATAAACGCCGTATCCGGGTTTGGAAAAGGTATACATGTCTCCGACGAATCCGTCATACGGATTTCCGAAGTAGATGACACCGTTCTTCTTCTCGTATGGGGTCGGGTTTTTTTTGACTCTCTCGGCCAATTCCATTTTATCGGTGTCAATTCCGGCATAATTAAGCATCATGACCAATGAGGTAACCTCGCACCCTCTTGGGAGCTCGGGCATTTGGGCAATAAGCGGAGCGTCGATCATGTCGGTCCGCGCCGGCAATCCTTCAAACGTCCAGATCGGCTGGTCTTCGTCCTTAAAAAGCACCTTGCTGTTTGCAAAACTTTTGGCGAGCTTGACCGCTTCCGGATACTCCTCAAAGTCCCCCAAAAACTTGTCGCCTTGATAAACGGTAAATGGCTTGTAATTATTCCACAGCATGCCGGGTTTTCCCTCTTCGCGGATGGACGCCTGAGGCATTCTTTCGGCGGCGGCTACCGCTTCTTCCATGCTCGCGTAGGAGGAGTGAAGTTTTGCCCCGCTGTACACCTGAAATGGCTTGGGGTCCGATTTCTCGCCCTTGGAAACAGCGGATGGCGCGGTTGCCGACAAGCCTCCCTCCAATTCCTTGTCGCCAGACCTGGAATTAACGATGATCGTTACGACCGCTGCTGCCGCCAAAACACTGAGAAGCATTTTCATCTTTTTTTTCAATTTCGGCATCTCCATGAATCACTTCCTGGCTGTAAGCTTTTTTGTATTTGAGAGTAGAGATTCGTAAATTGGTTATAGTATACTACATACCGTAGTTTAAATTACAGAATGAATATTGGAGGTGGAAGAAACGTGAAAGTATCCAAGCGTCTTGTCGTTTCACTTGTTTTGGGTCTGGTTTTAGTGACTGCAGCAGGTTGCGGCAACGGAAATGATAATCCCCCTAGTCCTGCCGATTCCGGAATGGGAACCATGGACCACAGCAACATGGATATGGGCGAAAACTCAACGAACAAGTAATTCCTTATTACCCCGTATGCATCTCCGCTGCGGGGCTTTTTTCCTTAAGCAGCAAATAGATCATCAAACCGATGCTCGCCAGTATGACAATGATACTGGTCCACTGACCCGCAGTCCAGTCGAGAGCGTATCTGGGAGAATCCCCCCGCAGAAATTCAAGAAAGAATCGTCCGATCGCGTAGAGAATGCTGTACAAAAGAAACATGAATCCTGCTGGCCATTTCGTATTCCGCAAACTGATGAGTATGGCGAAAACAATCAAATCCCACTGACCTTCCCATACCTCGGCCGGCCATAAAGGTTGGGAACCATAGACGTCATAAGCGATCGTACCTGGCGGATATACGATTCCGAAACCTGAACCGGTCGGCGAACCAAAGGCGTCGCCATTGAGAAAACACGCGATTCGGCCCACAGCTTGTCCTAAAATGATTGCAGGAGCTACAAGGTCGGCAAACGGCCAGAAGGTAAGACGGTTCATTCTCATATAGATTGCAGCCGCGATAAATCCGCCGACAATCGCTCCTTGTATCGCAATACCGCCATTCCATATAGCAGGAATCTCCATAAGATGATTCCGATAATAATCCCATTGAAAAAAGAATACATGCCAGATTCTTGCCGTTATAATGGCACCAAGAACGACATAAACGATCATATTGGGTATGTGTTTTTGATAGTGAGTGCCCCGGGTTAAATAGTAAGCTACCCCCATCGCCAGCAAGATCGCCAATGCGACCACAACTCCATATGATCGGACCGAAAAATCGCCAATTGTGAATAAGATAACCTTCATTCTCCCAAACACTCCCCTTCTGTAACGAACATGATTTCGCCAAAAAACATTTTCAAAATCCACATGAAAAAATCGAGGAGATTGCCCGCTAAGGGTAAACCTCCTCTTTGTTGATTTTACGATTGGTTGGCTTTTTGGGGTTCGCTGACTTTCTGATTCAGGTCATTCACCTGCTGTTGCAGCGACTCCTCTGCATGATTGTCTGGTTTATGATGTTCTTGATGTTTCCCATGCATTCCTTTCATCATAAACAGCATCATGATTGGGCAAATTAACGCAACCAACCAGGTCCACTCCATCTTTACCACCACCTCGTATTTTTACTACGAAATGTAGTATAATTGGTTTCAAAAAATTCATGCGAATCAAGTTTCCAGTTCTCCGGTCCATTGTGCCATGCCGCCGTTTAGATTGTACACTTGCTTATATCCGTTTTCCAGCAACAAGTTGCCTACCTCCGTCCCCATTCTACCCGTATGACATACAAAAACGATCTTTTTGTCGGTTGGAAGCTTTTTGAAATCCTGCTTCGCTTGTTCAAACGGAATGTTCACCGATCCCGGAACCCGTCCGGCAGCAAAGAGTTCCGGTTCCCTTACGTCAATAATCATCAAATTTTCATTCGATTCGATCATTTGCATTAATCCCGCTGTATCCACAAATTGGAGAGTTGGTTTTTCTTCGTTTCTCCCGATAACAGCGGCAAGGATGATGACATTCACAAGCACCAGTACTGCCCATATCCCGTATTTTTTGATCATGCATTCCGGTACTCCCTTCTTTTTAATACTACATATTGTAGTTTACTATATCATAAGCAAGCGGCTCAAGAACAGCCGCTCGTTACGATGCCGGTGATAAATACGACCATAAGCGCAGAAGATAAGAATGGAGAAGTTCCCCATATCGGAAACTGTATTTTTTGTCCAGGCTCCATCAATTGCATCAGTCTGTAATTGATGGCATTGTCAGCGAAACCGATGCCGATCTGCGCGGAGTTTGGCATCCGGGACCATTTCAACAATACATTTGCCAAATAAAATGGCGAATTCATCCGCTTGATGCTGTATCGGTCGGCTTGCAATTCCATCACAACATGGATATAAGAAGCAGGACGATTCAGGATCGGAATGAACGGCAAACTGTTCTTCATCATTTTAACGAGCAGTAATCGCAAGGGATCATAATGCCTGCAATGACACCACTCATGCCAGAGGATCGCCGCCAGCTCGCCTTCGCTGAATTGCTCTACCGTTTTGCTCGAAACCACAATCATGGGCCTGAGAAAACCGTATGTCAACGCAACCGCACTATCCTGATTGATGACAATAATTTTGTTCCGAAAATGCGGGTAGCACCTGTTCACCTTCTCCGTCATTCGCTCGTTACGGTGGATCATTACATACCGATACCAACGCTTCGCGTGAACCCACTGTCTGGCAATCTCCAACAAAACCATTCCATAGCTGTATCCAATAAGAACATTCAACCCGATAAAGACGATTTCGTGCCAAACCGTTCGCTCTTTCAAAAGGGAAAGGCAGTATTGGATAAATCCCCAATCGGGATTATAACCGAATAATTCATGGCCAAGGTAAACGGCCATTTGCAACCAAATGAAGCCGCTAATTGCGATCATCGATAAAAAGACCACATGATGTTTTAACGGCTTCATAGTTGTTCCTTCTTCCATTCGTTGAGTCTGGCTTCCAGCAATTTCATTAATTCGGGATCCGCATCCTTGAAAGCATCAACCAAATGATTCACGACGAGTTGACCGTACTCCTCAACCAAACCGTAGGTTACGGCTTTGGTTTGCTCGGCTATAAATTCTTCTTTGCTTTGCACCGTATGGTAATGACTGATTCGATTTCGGCCTTTGCCTGTTGTGATCTTCTTCAAATGTCCTTTCTCAGACAATCGATTTAATACCGTCATGACCGCCGTATAAGACAGCTCCTCGGAAAGAAGCTCCTGCACTTCCTTAATGGTTACTTTCTCTTTCTCCCATGCGATGGCCATGATTTGCGATTCAAGGGGCCCAAAAAATCGATTCAACCCCTCTTCATGCAGTTTCATTCTCTGAATTTTCAAGGTAGACCTCCTCCCATTGCATTTTATCAAAATTACTTTTACAAATTGTAGAGTTATCACCTAACGGGCGTCAAGCTTAAGCTCGTCAAAATATCTTTTTTGGCGCTGTATAAGGACAAAGTACCGTAAATCGTCGCGATTCGCTTTTGTTCCTTCGCGCTTGAAAATCCGGCTTTATGAATCAATTCCGGAAAAACTCCTTTAACGTGATCGCTTGTTGTGGAAAAACCGTCAAGCAGCTGAATGGAATAAAATGCTATGCGCATCAGCACATTCTGTGCTTTCCCCCAATCCGCGATATGAATCTCCCCACCCGGTCGTAAAACCCGATGCATCTCCTGTAATGTTTTGCTTTTATCTTCACGGGTAAGATGGTGAAACATCAAACTTGATACGATACGATCAAACGTATTCTCCGGGTATGGCAATTTATAAGAATACCCCTGTATGAAATGGACAACAGCTCCTTCGCTTTTCATTTTGTCACCAGCAATTTTCAAAGCTTTTGGATCCGCATCAAGAGCGTGCACTTCGGCTCCCGGATGGAGCTTTTTCATCATCAGCGTCAGGGTGCCAGTGCCACAACCCAAATCAAGCACCTGATGTCCGTTCTCAATGTTGGCTTGCTGCAGCAAGAGGGTTTTAAATGTCTTTTCGCACATGGTCCATTCCATTATAGGATCATAGAGCCTCGTCAATACGTGATAACGCAGGGCAGGTACAATTTTCTTTTCGCTCGATTCCAAACCGCTCGGCCTCCGTTTTGTTAATTTTCTTTTCGATCCGGCAGATTTCGCACATAGCTGTCCGGCAACCTGAGCAATCGCAGTGCTTCGTCAAACTGTTGCCTGGTTGCCGCCGGTTTTGTTGTTTTTCCGCTTGCAAATGAATAAGATTCACCATCTTCATAGCCGTTGCCCGGCACAAAGATGCCGTTGTCCGTGATCAGTGAGCCGGAGGGCAAGTAATACCGCTCGGGCAAAACGTTGGTGTCGTTATTCAGCAGATCTTGACCGAAATGGATTTGACCCTGGATCGAAATTCCCAGCAAATTCGCGATTGTCGGAAACAGATCGATTTGGCCGCCAAGTTGCGGAAACCGTTCAGGCGTTGCGCCGGGTGCGGAAATGATCAACGGGATATTCAACATATCCTGAACGTCATATTCGCGGCCATAAATCTCTTTCATCAAGCCTTTTTCCCGTGCATTCAGCGTGTATTTCGGCAGTCCGAGATGGTCCCCATAAACAACCACAACGCTGTTGTCCCAAACCCCATTTCTCTTCAACTCATCGATAAACTGGCCCAGGGCCTTGTCAGCATAATTCTGAGCCCGGATATAATCTCCAACAAGGGTGTTTTCAAACCGCTGCGGCAGCTTCATATTATTTTTTCGCTTGGGCAAATTAAACGGATGATGACCGGACATGGACAGAATTTGCACATAAAAAGGCTTGCCGCTTTGCTGCATTTTCAAGAGTTCCGGCGCTGTTTTTTGATAAAGGATCTCGTCGGATGCACCAAACATCACAATGTCGTCATTTCCGAAAAAATCATCGTCGTAGTACTTCTGCCAGCCGAGCGCTTTATACAAATTGTTCCGATTCCAAAACTGTACGTCATTGGTATGGAAGGTCGCAGTCTGATATCCATTTGCCCCGAAAATCTTCGGCATGCTCGGCAGTTGCTTGTTGGAGTAAACCATCGTGGCGGCGTCGTGCTTGGGAACATATAACGAAGTATTGACCACAAACTCCGAATCCGAAGTGTTGCCCTGCCCGACCTGTTGATAGAAGCGTGGAAAATAATAAGAAGCCTTTGCCAGCCTGTTGATATTAGGTGTCACTTCTTTTCCGTCCAGCTTCAGATCAATAAGAAAATTTTGAAACGCCTCCATCTGAATGATGATGACATTTTTGCCTTTGGCTTGGGCCCAATGAAGAGGAGTTGACGTTTCGCCGGTTTCTAAATGTTTCAATTCATCAATGGTCTTTTGTGTAACCTCTGTTGGATCTCCCTGTACCTCTTTTGCGCTCGCCACCGCAGCGAATACTTCGTAATTCAGAATATCCATGACCTCGGCTTGCCTCAGTTCATTGACGATATCTTTGTTTAACCACATGCTAAAAAGAGAAAGGACGATGGACAGGGATAAAACAACGCCATTTCCTCTGATTCTCGCAATGGCCTTGCCATTTTCGATCCACTTTCGAAACGCCCTGCTCGAACTTAAAAACAGGATAAACAAACCGATATCGGCAAAAAGAAAAAGGAAAGAAGCGTGCATGAGAGAAAACACGCTGCCCTTGACTTCCGATACCTGACCGATTTGCTTCAACACTTGATAGGTCGGTATGACCCCAAAGTATTTATAAAATATCGTGACCGCAATGTATACCGCCGAAATGAGAAAGTCCAGAACCAGGTAAGCATAAAATTTCCGCTTGGCAAAGAGCCATTCCGCCAGGCAAAAAAACACCCACACCGACGGCAGTCCCGCCAGCAGCGCCGCCCAAAGTTCAGTGGTTCCCCAGATGAAGTAACGAACAAGATAGATCTTGATGAGCATGAGAGCCGAGAAGAGCATAAAAGGCTTCGCAGCGATCCGCCCCATTTGTGAGGGAAACCACATCTTGATCACTCCTGCAAGATTCAGCTGCAATATTATATCGAATTTTAACTCACTCCTATGTAGTAGTAAAGTTGATTCTTTTTAACTGGAATGAAATACGCCGGCCCCGAGCAAGGAGCCGGCGTATTGCGGCGAGTTACTTTAACTTCGTATACAACACCCAACCTTCGCTGGTTTTCACCGCGAGATCGTCGCTACCCTTTACCTGGAAAATCTCAGTCCCGATATCGAGCATCGTGGAGTCCCCATCCTGCAAAATATAGTTCGGATCTTTCCCGCTTCCGATCACTTTGAATTTTACTTCTCCGACTTTCTCGCCAATTTGGTCGTCTCGGAGAGCACTCCCGAAATCTTTGACATAGGATGCGCCTCCCCATTGGAACGTGTCCAGCCAGGAAGCAGAGGAAGTGTCGGGCGATACAGGTGAAATGGGTTGATCAGGATTCGTCTGGGGGACGGTGGGGGCCGTGGTTGGATCTGCAGAAGTTGTTGGGACAGGTGACGGCATTGCAACGGGTTCGATGCCGATTCCGGTTTGGGCCACAGCATAAACGACAAGCGCAAGAACGGCAGCTGCCGGAACAAGCATCCAGGACTTCAGTTTCATCGTTTTTCTCCCCTTCTGTCTCAAAATGGATTGAATATCAACATGGTCAGGAAAATCATGTTGATTCGCCGCTTCGTGCAACGCTTCTTTCAATTTTGATTCCATATGTGCCCGCCTTTCCCGATTTCGCTTTCGCCGCTTGCAGCCATCATTGTCCTCAAGAGGCTCCTGGCTTTGTTGAGTCTCGATTTGACGGTGCCTTCATGGATATTCAAGGTTTCGGCCACCTCTTTCACGGACAGCTCTTGAAAGTAGTGCAGAACAATGACCGATAAATACTTGCGCTTCAATTTGCGTACGCATTGATAAATAAAGGCATGATCTTCGCTAAGAACATATTTTTCCTCCGGAGGATTGCGCAAAATTTGCGGAATGGCTTCTTTAAATTCCAAGTTGAACCAACGTTTTCTTGATTGCTTCATGCTCATATGGATGACAATCCGGTTAAACCAGGTTTTGAAGGAGGCTTTTTCCGGGTTGAATTTCGGAAGAGAACGGTGGAGTTGAATCAATGCTTCCTGTACCGCATCCTCAGCCAGATTGTAATCGTGCAGAAGCAAATAGGCAGTTTGGTGCGCTTGTTTGAGATAAGGTTTGACAAGCGTATTGAAGGCCTCATCAGATCCATGGGCCGCCTGGTTGACGAGCTCGTTTTCCGTCACGCGTGACTGCCTCCTTTCACCTCTATATTACCTGCATCCTGCTGTTTGGTTCATTTTTAAAAATCAAAAAGTATAAATGCAAAGAACCCGAGAGAGGGCACTTTCATTAAAGTGTCCATCTCTCGGGTCACAGCTTTTTTCATGATTGTTATTCGATCACTCTGCGTGCGGTCACATAACGATCCGCCCAGTATCCGCTGTTCAGATTGGAGATGTGCACCCTTTTTGCAATTTCGATTTGCTGACGTAGGTTCCCGCATCTTTTTGGTATTTGGTTCCCCATTTTAATTCAATTCCGTTTTTCTCAAAAACATATTCTGTAAAAGAGGAACAGTCAAAGATTAAACGATTGCGATCGCGTGTTCCGTAGTCATATTCGGCTTTGCCGATCAATGACTTGGCTGTTGCGATGATGGCGTCCGCTTTTGAGGAGCTCGGCGAATTAATGATTTTCGGTTTAGGCTCACTTGTCGGAGCGGAAGAACTCGGGTCCGGGCTGCCGGAGTAGTTTGTATACTTGGGATCGGCGGAAATATAGCCTGTTTTGCCGTCTTTCGTCTCGATTTTCAACCAATAGCTGTTCACTTTTTCGATTACATGAACATCTTCCCCTTTAGGAAGCATTCGGATGACTTTGCTGCTTGTGCTGGGGGCAGTTCTAAAGTTAACGCCCCACTCCACTTCTGTTTCATAGTTGCTGGCGGCGGAAACGGATCCCACTGCTGGAACTGACAACAACAATGCTGCAAATAGAATCACCTTTTTCTTCATGCACAACCTCCGATGTTTCTCGTATTTTCCCCGAATAAATCTGAAGATTTCCGGATAACTATACCCTAGCACACTCTCAAATTTGAACCGGATGCAATTTGTTCCAATTGCGAAATGGGGATATGAAAAAAAAGAGCCATCGCAATGGCTCAGCTTCTTTAACACATATGAGCGTTTTGCAGTAATCTGAGGCCTTGAGCCGTAAGGATTTTCGGACATAAAAAAGGGACTTCACCCCAACTTGGAGAAGTTTTCAAGTGACCAAACCCGAAAACAACCAAGGGAGGAAGTCACTTTGTATATTCTCCAAGAATGTCTGTTTTCCTTCGAAGAACTTTTAAAAATACTACCTAAGGAGCGATTGCCGATCTTCTTCAGCTCTCTCGATCTGAGACCGTATGCCAAGGAACTGAGAAGCCGTTCACCCCGAGGCGCTGACGGATACTGCAGACAAGGTATTCTACGAGCACTCTTGGCTGCGCCGCTTGAAGGAATCGCTACCTTTACGGGATTGCATCATCGTTTGAATACGGATCTTCGGTTTCGTTATCAGTGTGGACTTCCGCTGGATCGGGAAGCTCCCTCCGTGTCCACATTAAGCCGAATTTTCGCGGAATTGACGAAAAAGGGCCTGGCAAAGCGGCTTTTTGAGGATTTGGTCACACGCTGTCAGCAGGAAGGTATCATAGAAGGCAGTAACGTCGCCATAGACAGCGCCGCTCTCCGCGCTTACGAGAAAAAGCAGCCCAAACGCAAAAGCGAGCAAACGGGTAATGCGAACTGGGGCGCAAAATTTGATTCCTTGGGCAATAAAATCACATGGTTTGGTTACAAAATTCATCTGGCGGTCGATACGAAAAGTGAATTGCCGATCGCCTTGGAAGTAACGCCGGCGCATGTCAATGATGGAGAAATGGCGCCGGGCCTGATCGAGAAAACAGCGTCCAGGACGAGCACACGATTTTTCATACTCGATGCGGGCTACGACCAAATGAAAGTTTATGAGGCCGCCCGCAACGTCAAGGCACAAGCCATCATTCCCCTTAATCTTCGGGGGGAGAAGGAACCGCCTGCTGGCATGACCTCGAACGGAACACCGTGCTGTTCCATGGGTTATGCGATGACATACTGAGGAGCTGACGGCGATATGCTTAAATTTCGCTGCCCGCATGCCACGGGTAAAGTCGACTGTCCGCTTGGCATGGCTGCCTGCTCGTCTTCAAACTATGGAATGGTCGTCAAAGTAAATGCGAAGGATGATCTCCGGCGATACAGCATCCCTCATCGGGATACAAAGCGTTGGAAGGAACTTTACAATGAACGAACCAGCGTAGAACGCTGCAACTCCCGATTGAAAACCTATTTGACGGCAGACGCCGCACATGTCCGGGGCATTCAGAAAGTCACAACTCACCAGTATTTGAATGCCATTGTTCTGCTTGCATCTGCGCTCGCCGTTTCTCATCATTCGAAACGGGCTGCCGCTTAAAAAACGAGCTGTTCTAAAATTCTGCAAGTCTGTCCTTTTCCTCATCCATATAATACCATTTTCGGAAATCACCCCTTATCGACAGTGAAAATGCTATCGCTTCTTCTCAGAAACGGAATTATGCAAAACGCTCATATAAAAGAACGAAATCTAATAGATATATAAACAAAAGGAGGCGAATCTATGAAATCCCGCCATTATGAAAAAATTGTTGTTGCAAGCTTTGTCGTATCCTTTTTGGTTACGCTTACGTATTTCCAATTCACCCGTTCAAATCCGGCGGCAGCTGCGTCTATCCAAGTTTCAATCATTTCGCTGGAAGAAACGAATTCTGATGTCCCTCCTGAACCGAAGCCAAATTCCAAACTTTCAGTTTCCAATACAAATACAGTTTCCGCAGCATCCCGGCAGCCGTCCATCCTCATTTATCACACGCATAACCGCGAATCCTGGCTGCCGGAGCTCGACAGCTCGAAAAAGGCGGAGCAAGCGTTTGATTCCGAGATCAACGTTACATTGCTGGGTTCATATTTAAAAAAGAAACTGAGTCAAGATGGAATTGAAGTCGTTCATTCTCGCAAAGATTACCCAAATCTAATCAATGACTTTGATTATGCAAATTCCTATATGTATTCAAAAGCAGTCATCACAAACGAATTAAACCAACATAAAGAACTTCGTTATCTATTTGACATTCATAGAGACGCAAGCGTTCGAGAGAAAACCACCGTTACTTTTAATAGAACTGACTATGCACAGGTCTATTTCGTTGTCGGCACCAATCATCCGGAATGGAAGAAAAATTTAAAATTTGCAGAGAAGCTGCAAAATCTTTTAAATGCACGTGTCCCTAACTTGTCCAAAGGAATCTATCTGAAAGACAAGTCAACCGGAAATGGAGAATACAATCAATCTCTGTCCGGAAATAGCGCGTTGATTGAAATAGGGGGAGTCGAAAATACCCTGGAAGAAAGCTATCGTACCCTTGACATCTTGGCGGAAGCCATAAGAGAGCTGTGGAATCGGGATGCGCAACCTGTTCTGTTAGCTGCAAACATGGGCGAATATAGTTAAGGGTTATCTGATATATGCACCTTGAGGACAAATGTACAATCCATACGTTCACCCCCATCATAACATGGCAGAGTGATGAGACCATCACAAATCCCAAAAGATGAAGGATGATATACGATGGGGGTTGGTGTTGGCTATGGCGGCTATGGCGGCTATGGCGGCGGGGCAGCTTTTGCCCTGGTTTTGTTCATTCTGCTGATCATCATTCTGGCAGGCGCTGCATTCATTTAATTGCACCGCAAACGGCCGATCTTGATGGGGGACAGCCGGGTACGGGGTTCGGAGGGGAGGCTTCTTCGGGATGTTAAGGCAAATGTGGCCGACCTTCAGCTTCGGACTCCAAATGATTAGAGACGATCATGCCGTTGATGGGATTTAACATTTGAGGTGACTTCAATAAAAAAGGCCTCATTAATTGTGAGGCACCCGTCCTATACCTAATAACCATCTGGCCAATTTACGGCATGCGATCACGATTATCGCGAATTCCTAAACGACATACAATGGGTGCTGGTCGGGCCGAATCCAAAGATCCGTCATCACACCAGCGGCAAAGAAGGCAATAGGGAACGAAAATTCGACCGACAGCTTGGCCGATAAAACTCCTCCGTATATCGCGAGCAAGTGCGGTGGGCTCCAAATACTCACGTCAAAACCGACCAGTTCAAGGTAAATAATATCGAAAAAGCCTGCGCATAACTGAAACAGTGAGCCGGTCCCGGCTAACGACAAACCGTTATTGCCGGGTATGCGCGCGGGGGCAAAACGGCCGATTTTCACTCATTGCATGATTACATAGGTGATCACAAACAATCCGTTAAGAAATATACTAGCGTAAAGGATGGCGGCATGGGGCAGTGTGAAAAAGGTCTTCACCCTCTCATCCGCATGCCACCATTCGTCAAAGTAAGCGGCTGCCACTCCCAAATACGATAAAATCGTTTCCGATATGAACGAAGTCTTAAACATGAAATTATTCTTGAAAGTTGCAGTTTACACACTAAAGCTGAAGGGATGCTAGAGATTAGCGCCTGCCGTTGCCGCCGGCAGGACGCCTGTATTATTCCATCACCGTGAGTGTTTCAACCATGTCATTATGTCCGGCTCCGCACATTACACTGCATCTAATCGTATATTCTCCAGCTTTGTCAGGTGTCCACGTTACCGTTTCCGTATTTCCGGCGGCGATTTGCTGGTCGATATCGGTACCTTCAATAAAAAAACCATGATTGCCTTCTTCTCCTTGAATCGTAAAGGTTACCTGTTCTCCAACTTTGAATGTTGTATTGGACAATTCCCACTTCCAGTTCGAGGCAACCACGCTAACCTGGTTGCCGGATGCATCGCTTGAAGACGAATCCGGACTGGAGCTTGTTGAACTTCCCATATCCATGTTGCCCATATTGCTCGAATTTCCGCATGCTGCGGTTACAATTGCAACGAAAATCAGAACTGTAAGCGTTAGATGAACTTTCCTTTTTTTCATATCCATACCTCCCAAGTTTATGAATGAATTACTCAAACTTTGACGATCAGCTACCCGGCTTTCGAGAACACAATGACTTTTTCCCCTCCCTTCTTTTTCAAATTTGATTACTACAATATGTAGTTTATAAAACACACAAAATCAAACGAATGTATGGCAGATCGTTGACAATTAAGTGAACGTTTTTTTCTACGACTGACCAATTAACATACAGTACATTTTTTCGGCTCTTTGTAGGTACTGTTCGGGATTCGTTCTAAAGCGTCTGCGTTTGGTAGCTTCACTCAATCGAGAAGATCAGCGAAGACGTTCATCTCGAAATGCAAGGTAGCTGACAGCCTGTAGTCTACTCACAAGATCATTTTGGCGAAGTGCATCATCCACAAACACGACCATCTCACCATTCCGGAGAATATACTCGTTCCAACTTCTCAGTCCGGTCATCCGCCGATGCCTGGTCTTTGTTCGTCGAAAAAAGCGCTCATGATCGTTATTTGTTCGGGGGACATGCGGGTAGTCGTAACACGTAAATAACCCTTTCCAGAACCCTCGTGTGTAGCTCATGAGATTAGCTACCATTAACTTGTCATCTTCGTTGGTGTATGTCTGCTCAACCCAATTCAGCAATTGCTGCATATGAAATTGAACTGTCTCACTGCGCTTGTCTATGTCTGGAATCAAGATCTCGGCAACGTGCTGAACCGGAAGCGCCCATCGCTTCACCGCAGCATACTGTTCTTCGAAGTCATTCAATTTGCTGAAAATTCTGATTAGATTCCGGAGTAGCGAGGGCCCCTTTTTTATCCAGGCATCGTTCGAGGGAAGCCTGAATGGCTTTTGCGTTTTCATACACTCTTATCCCCGGTAGATCGAGCGGTGGATTACCATCTTCAAGAAGTACGGAGCGAATGGCCGCTACGTAATCCTTGGCCACCTCAGCTTCAACTGATGTGTCATGCTCGATTCGCTTCTCGATTTCGCGAATACCGCGAAGACTTTTCTTAATTCCTGTCTTGAGTTTGCGGTCTAATTCGACTACCGGCTTTGCAATATCCTTTAGATAGTGGTACTGACAATATTGGTACGGTACGTTCGGCAACAGGGATTCCATGGCCATTCGAATGGATTGTTGGCCATCCGTGATAATCCCTATGATGGGAAAGTCCAACTTGATAACGGGTAGGATCAGCTTTTTAAGTTCTTCAGCGGAACCACTCTTTAGGCTTTGGGCAGCCAAGATGGTACCGCTGAACACTTCTCGTATGACGTAGAGCGTCTCATTGCCTTTCTCGGGCTGCACTCCATCCATGGAAATCATGATGCCACCATGGTCCGAAACGACTTGCTGTAATGTTTGTTTTACGTGATCCGTCACGCTTGCGCGAAGCAAGGTGAGATAACGCTCATACAATCTCTGAGAATTGCGTTCCGACGTGGCTACTCCGCGTCGATTCAGCTCTTCCGTAATTTCGCCGATGGTCATATGTTGCTTAAACCGAAGCTGACCGACGAGCGCCAGCACGTCAAAGCCGTACGAAGTATGTTTCATGCACAGAAGTTCGGCTTCTGCAGATTTGTAATATGTTCTGGGGTACGAGCAATCCATATTACTGCAAACGTAAGCCATGCTCCAAGCTTGGATCACACCGGAGAGCGTGATGATATTCTTTTTCCAAGCGGTATGATGCCGTTTGAGTTTGGCTCCGCAGTGAGAGCAATGCTGCATTTCTGGACGAAAGTAAATCTTTTTTTCAGGAATGACCCGATTCTTGGGTAAGGGCATGAGAAAACCTCCGTCAAAGTAGCTAATTACTACTTCGACAGAGGAGTTGGAAATCCTTGTTAGTTAATTGGTCAGTCGTAGTTTTTTTTATGAAAATCTCGCTGCTCGCAGTAATGAAGAACGCAAATGAAAACACGACAACCTAGGACTACCCTTCGGCAGACCTTGATCAAGGAGTGATGAAACCAAGGTTCATGATATACAGCGCGTTATAACAAACCCTTTGGATTCCAATTGGCGAATCATATCAGCTTCGCGGCGTTTTTCCCGATCCTGTCGGAATCACTCCAAATAGTCAGCTCCAAGCTCAACGTAAGGCGTTTTGTTCAGCAAAATGTGGTAGACGATTCTTAGCATGGTATGTCCTAAAGCGACAAGCGCCTTTTTCTTTCCAAGTCGCTTCACCCAGTTCCAGTAGCGCGTGGAAAGTCTGGTGTTGCGCGTCATGGAAGCCGCCCAGGCACATTCGCAAAGCACGGTTTTTAAGTGGTTGTTTCCGGATCGGGCTCGAATTCGTTTTTTTACCCGCGCTTTGGTGATTGCCCGGAGTGACACCTGCCCAAGCCGCAAGATGGTGATCGTCTTTGAAGTGCGTCATGTCGGTGCCGATCTCCGCAAGAATGACAGATGCCGCTTGCTCGTTCACTCCAGGAATAGTCGTCAGTAAGTCAATCGCTTCTTGCTTGTCTGCAATACGACGGCGAATATCTTGCTCTACGAGCCCAATCTGCTTTTCCAGGTACGTGAGGTGATCCCAGGAAAATCGGATCATATCCCGGTGGTGTTTACGGAGGGGGCCGTTCAAAGATTGGAGCAGTTTAGGAGATTTGTGTTTTAGGGCTCCTTTCATGTGACTTTCCAGAAACTCCATCGTGACGACCTCGCCGTGAACGATCTTCTGAAGCAGCAATCGTCCGGATTTGCCGAAAATATCGGACATGTGGGTAGTAAGCATAATGTTCGCATCTTGCAGTAATTTGTGGATGCGATATTTCTCCGCAGTGGCGTCTTGCACCAGCTTTTTGCGGTAACGGGTTAGATCTCGAAGATCCCGAATGTCTTCGGAGGGAACAAAGCTTCCTTCGATAAGTCCGCATCTGAGCAATTTGGCAATCCACTCTGCGTCCTTCATGTCGGTTTTGCGTCCGGGAAGATTCTTGATGTGATGGGCATTGGCGAGAATCAAGTCGTAGTCGAACGCCTCCAAAACGTTCCAAACTGATTTCCAGTACACGCCGGTGCTTTCCATGGCGACATGGGTGCAACCTTCATCGGCAAGCCATTGACCCAGTTCCATAAGTTCGTCTGTCATGGTTCCGAATGTACGGATCTCACTCTGTGGTGTGCGGTCGAGTGGTCCTGTGAGAATGCAAGCGACGACGGTTTCCTGATGTACGTCGAGCCCTGCACATCTTTCAAGTATGGCTTCCAGCATAGCAACTCGCTCCCCGACATGAAATCGTGAACCGGAAAGACAACCTGAAAAAAACGAAAATTTTTTATCCGGACTCGCAGTCCGATAGCCTGTGCTTCAAGGTTGTCCGAACAGTTTTATTTACGGGGTCGAACCACCGCAAAAACCCGCGAACTGGCCGGTTCAATTTCATTGTGAAGTATAGCACGAAAAGAAAAAAGACTACGATGAAATTTTCATCATAGCCGTGACCCGGCAGGGTCATGAATGTTTTTATTTGCTTAAATCAAAACCCAGGGCCGGCTGAAGGAAATATAAAGCTCCATAAATGGCCGCCCCCGCCGCCATGGTCACTGCAAATCCGAATGTAAGCGACAAGATGACGGAAATCAGCGATCCAGCTGCTGTCATAATTCCGTTAATGGCCCAACCTAAAGCTCTGTGCCGTTCAGAACTTCGGCTTATTCCGTAAGGAAAGGCCATGCCCATGAAAAATCCGAGCGGAATGAGCAACAACATCGCCATGAGGATCTTGTAGATAAGCGCCAAATGCAAAACATCATCGCTCCACGCGGTCATGGCAATGTTTGCCACGATTCCGTAGACTGCGGTCCAGAGCAAGGGTGCAAACCTTTTATCATGTCGACCCTCCTGCCACTTAAGGGAAAGTAAACTTCCGATTCCGCCGGCTGTCAGCAAGGTGCCCAGAACAACCACAAAGGACAAAGCAGGATGAGCAAGTGGTAGAACTAACCTTTGAACGAGGGTGGTTTCGAGGGCCATAAACCCGATCGCGATACCCGAAAAATATACAGCCCTGCCATAAGGATATCTTGTTGTCCGCACCAATAACAGGGTAATCGCCAAAACAACAATCAGCGACCAAATCAGGGAAAGCGGAGCGCTGTCCGACCGGTTATAAAAAAAGGGTTTGTCGTCCCTGTTTGAGGACAAACCGTCTTCCGATTGGATGACCTCCTTCATCAAATATGTGTAATTGTCGTATACATAGGGAACATGAATCGGGATCTGTCCCATGTTCCGTGCGGCCACGGTCAACTCCCGGGCAGACTGTACCGACAGTGGTTCCTTGCCGATCAAGAGAAGAGGACGTGTGATTCGGCTTCCGCCCATCCCCCAGACTGGGTGGCCCAAATGCTGGTAAGTGCCGATGACCGCCATGCGTCGGCTCCATTCTGTTTCCGCAACTCCGCTCTCTTCCAGCACCCTCTCGGTTGCCGTCACCACTTTGGCCAATTCGTTCTCTTCATGCAGCAAAAAGGCCAATCTGCCGCCCGGTTTCAATTTTGACAAATATTCGCCAATGGCTTCCTGCGTGAAAAGATAATTTTCCATTAGAGCCAGCGCCATGCCATTCTCCGACGCTTTCTTGACCAGCGACAAAAAAATTAAATCGTACTGATTTTCCGTTTGCCGAATATAACTGCGTCCGTCGGCAATAACAGGCTTGATCTGCGGCGCCGCAAACGGATTTCCCGAAAACGCGGCAAGCTTGCGCACCGCATTGAAGCTTCCAGAATTGATATCGACGGCCTCGATTTGCCGAAAACCCGCGATCTGTGCGGCCAACGCGTCCTGCCCGCCGCACGCTCCGATGATCAGTGCACGCTCTTTGCCAATTCCTTGAAACGCCAAAAAACCGGTCGTCGAGCGCAAGTAATCCACCTGCTTCAAATCACCCGCGTACTTGGATATCGGAGAAACAGCACCGCCATCAAGCGTGATATAGAGTAGTTCCCCGTCTCCCGCATCGTATACGTCCGTTCGCGAATAAGCATCCCACTGCGTGAAAACAAGTTTGGCTCCGGATTCCGAAGCCATAATGTTTGAAGGACTGGTCATATAAGCGCGAAAAGGAATCCACTCGGCAAATGGCCGGACCGCATTGTAAACCAATAAGACCATCACGATCCATGCCATCGCTTGGTAAGGTCTTCGTATGGTATGGAGTGCCAGCACAAAGCTGATGAAAAATAACAAAGCGGAAATCAAGGATAGGGTTTCAACAGGCCCCATCATGTTCATCAAAGGAATTGAGGCAGCCGCCCCCGCCCCTGCCCCGGCCAGATCCGCAAAGTATATCGTGCGTATACGATCGCCTTGTTCTTGCGTGATGGAAGCAAGCAGCAAGCCGCCTGCCACAAACGGGAACAGACTGATCGAGGTATAGAACCAAATCCCCTGATAGCTGAGAACGTACATGATGACAACAGAAACCATCATGGTGAGTGCAAATAACCCCAGGCACTGGAACCTGCGTCTATAGATCCATGCAGCGTATCGGTATGCACAGACCCCCCCAGGCCGATTCCGAGGGTCGCCAGCGATACCGCCAAGAACACATAATGATATTCCATGACGGCTGAGAAAAAACGGGATAAAAAAACTTCATACACGATAAAAGCAAAAGCCGCCGAAAATGTGACCAACAGATCTTTCCTGCGTAAACCGGTCATCAGAATCACTCTCTTCGGGATCGAAAGCTCTTCTGACAGTTATGGGTCGTTTTCGCGCAAAATATACGTGATCGTCTAATTGAGACTACGCCATTTAGTAATTATGGCTGCAACGATGGTATACTGAATACTGGCGTGATCAACCTATTAGGAGCTGGATACATGGCAATATTCCTGCACATCATGCGACAAAAATGGTTTTTATTCACTCTTCTGATTGTGAATGCCTTTGGGACCATTTACGGTTATTTATGGTATGGGGTGCAATTGAGGGAAACGCCTGCGCGTTTTTTGATATTTGTTCCGGACAGCCCGACCGCGAGTCTCTTCTTTGTTTTTGTTCTTATTGCTTTTTTAATGGGGAAAAATTGGCCGCTGGTGGAGGCGCTGGCCCTGGTCACCTTAATCAAATACGGAATCTGGGCCGTTGTCATGAATCTGCTGGTGCTGATTGTCACGTCCGAACTGTCATGGCAGGGATACATGCTGATCGCTTCCCACGGCGCAATGGCCTTACAGGGCGTGCTGTATTCGCCTTGCTACCGGATCAAACCCTGGCATTTGGCGGCAGTGGCGGTGTGGACCTTGCATAATGACATCATCGACTATTTATTTGGCATGATGCCCAGGTACGGAGTGCTCAATCAATATACGGCACAAATCGGTTACTTTACGTTCTGGCTCAGCATCGCATCGATCGGCACCGCCTATTATCTTTCTTTGCGCACCCGCAGGTTGAAAATTTAAAAGGATCCCCCACAATTTCATACCTATTAATTATCCATTCTCTGTTCGCCAGGAACTACAATGCGTACCGGGAATAAAACAGAACTTCCATCCGATTTCACTGCTTCAACTTCCATTGTGATGTTGCCGGATCCGTGCAGAAAATTACCGGTCAGTTTATATCTCCCATTTCCGAGAGGAAACGCCGTATTTTCTTTGGTCCAATCCGGAGGCATAAACATCTTTACTTTCACTTGCTTCAATTCAGGTGCTCCCATGAAGTCAAGAAAAATATCATTCGTTTCCGTAGTTAACGGCTTGATGTCGACGGTTAATTTTAAATCATCCTTCTGGATGCTTCTCGGATAAATCCCTTGGTTTGCTGCGCTTGGCGTGGATTCAATCAGCATGGCCGCAGCGAAAAGAATCATCAGCGCAAACAAGAGTTCGATTCTACCCCTTCGCACCACACGGATAAGCCCTTTTTCTGAAATGCGCTGCAAAGTGCGCCGCTGCCAATAGGCAATTCCTACAACAGTTGCAACAAGAATCGCTTTAAGCAACAAAGCCTTACCCCAATCGCTGGCCAGCAGGCTGCCAAGAGTGAAATTCGGCACATACTGAACAGACATGATGATGCCCGACACAATGATCAGGATCATGCTCCAAAATGCCCATTGGGTAAATTTACGGCCTTTCTGTTCCAACCATGGCA
This sequence comes from Cohnella algarum, assembly GCF_016937515.1. Classification (NCBI taxonomy): domain Bacteria; kingdom Bacillati; phylum Bacillota; class Bacilli; order Caryophanales; family Paenibacillaceae; genus Cohnella; species Cohnella algarum. The sequence continues at coordinate 2,417,205 of NZ_JAFHKM010000002.1, read as the reverse complement.
ACGGTTCTTCTTTGGGCATCAGCAATAAAAGAGCGAATAAACCCCCCATCCATACGGACACGGCGAGCAAATGGACAATATCCAAACTGACGGCGAAATACCCCCCGTAACGCGGATAGGTGGCATGACCGGTAGATATGGGCCAGAGCATGATCGCGATTGCGAAGCTTGCGACCTTTTGTTTATGGCCTAGCAAAAAAACTCCCAGCGACATCAACAAGATTTGTAAAACCGGGATCCACACGAAATTTAATGACACAAATTCCAAGAATGAAATTTGGGGAAGTTCAAATCGACGCAAGATTATAAGCGTCACGAACCCGGTAACGCTCATTCCATACAAAGACCAGGACACGAGGTTCCACCGTTTTCGATTTCCGGACGTTCCTGCAATTATGGTTTGGAACCAAGATCCGCCTGCCAAGGATAATAGTCCAATAAAAGCGAACCAATCAGCGATCTGCTTAAGCCCAATTGGATTGTAGAAAGGTCTCAGAAGCATAAAGTTTGAATCCGAAACCAGCGTGGTGACTTCTTTTACCGAAAAATAGAACAGTCCGACATATTCTTGCCGATTTACTGAACCTGTTTCATCTATCGGCGCTGCGTACCAGGTTGCTTGATAAGTTCCCGGAGGTAGTGATTTCTCTAACGGTACAGTAATATGTTTCGGATCGTGCGGATCGGCGACCGGTTGTCCGGCAAAAATATTGTTGTCTTTATTAAACACGCCCAGAGCCGTGACTGTGGCGGGTTGCGAGAACCAGAGTTCAATTTGCGTCGGCTCGGTTTGGGTGACTTCACCATCAGCCGGATTCGACTTTACCAATTGAAATAATTTTTCCTGCGATGGAGTCGATTGATCGGGCTTGCCTACTTCAAATTTGTATTGTCCCTTGATTACGTATCCGTCCGAAGTAATGAAATGATATTGAACCGTATAAACACCGGGACTCAACTTCTCTTCAATATTCAGGATCACATGCCGGGCGTCGGCCGGGTCGGAAAACGGGTTACCCTGAAAAACTCCCCTGCCCTCTTGATTTGTAACTTTTACGGATTCGGAATGTACGTTCACGGGATCTTCGAACCAGAGTTCTACCGTTTCCGGGGTGGTGTTCTGAATGATACCGTTTTCAGGTAAAGTTCTTTCCAAATTCGTATGTGCATCAGCGGCAGCGGGAAACCCGTAAAAAGCAAGCAGCATAACGGCGACGGATATCATGTTAAGTTTCCATTTGGTAAACGACCATCTTGCTGTCACACTTTGCACCTCTGAATGGTGATGTAAAATGATGTAACTATTCTTTTTGATTCATGACTTCCATTACGATAAAAATATCCTTAAAGAATTTTTGCAAGTTAACAATCCTGAAGCCTGCCTGTTGGACGAACTCTATTGTGCGACGATTTAAATGACAACCATCACACAGTTTTTTCCAAACAGGATTCACCCATTCCTGCAGCGGACCGTATACAGCGTGATCGACTTTTACATGTTCGAACATCAGCAACTTCCCACCCGGTTTGCAAACACGTCTGATTTCTTCCAGTCCCATATGGGGGTCAGGAATCGTACAGAAAACTAACGTACAAACAACGGAATCAAAGGAATTATCTTGAAAAGGCAAGTTCTCTGCCCTTGCATCGATCACTTCAATCGGTACATGGGCTTGTCTTAACCTTGGCAAAGAAAGTTGCCGCATGACGGGTTCCGGTTCAACTGCGATGACCCTGTTCGCATGTTCATATAAAGGAAAATTGAATCCGGTACCGGATCCAATTTCCAGTATGTCTCCGTTTACTTTTTGAATCAATGATTTTCGGATATGTTGAAAATGTTTTTTCTCCAGCGGCCCCATCAACCAATCGTATGCCTTTGGAAACCACTTACTCACGAATCAGCACCTCATATCCCGTCATGGTCCTTTCATAATTATACAGTAATGGTCCTGCCTGATTGGACCCTCCTGTATAATTTATACCTATCGCTGTTCAATTACATTTTCAGATGCATTTACGTCCTCATCTTCTGTCCCATACCCTTCATCATTTCTTCCATGCGCATACATCTTTCGTTAATGATGTCTACAACTCTTTTAATCTCCGTTGTCATCATCATGTGCTGTCTCATCATGGCCATCATTTCACTTTGCGGAGACATATCCCCTGGCATCATTTCCTGTCTTGTTGTATACAAGGGCAATGATGGATAATATGGCTTCGTTGCTGACCAATCATACACCGTCCGAATCCCTCCTCGATCAATTTGATCTCATTCTATGGTCACGGAAGGTGTATGCCCTAATGAAAATGCCTATTTGTTTAAAAATTCCAATACCGATTTATATCGCCCAGTACGTAATCGTGTCGCTGATCCCGAGAACGATCAGAAAAACACCGGATACCCTGTAAATGACGCGTCCCCACTGTCTGGCCTTTTTGACTATCGTTCGATCCAGACCAAACCCAATGACAATGCCAAAAAACAGCAGCAACGGAAATGCGGTTCCCACCGCGAATACGGACGGCAGAATGAATCCGTATGACGATTGAATCGCTACAGGCATCATCCAGCCGAAGAAGAGCAGCACCATTGTCGGGCAAAATCCGAGCGAGAAAGCCACGCCCATCAGAAAGGCTCCCCATTTCCCTCCTGCCCGTTCCGACATGCGCTGAACGGAGGACGCCAGTTTGAATCCAAAAGATAAGCGCCGCAATTTGATGATCCCGAGGAAGAACAGGCCCATCAGAATAAACAACGGACCGATCAATTTGCGTGCAAAGACAAACACAGGGATCGATTCAACGGATGCGCTCTGGCCGAACAGCCAAAACAACAAGCCGAAGGTAGAATATACCGCCATCTTCCCAAGCAGGTACAGGATAAACTCCAGACCGGGCAGTTTTTCGTTCATATATTTATTGCCGAAATAAGTGATGCTCCCCAAATTCGCAGTCAATTGACAAGGAGCAACGGAACCTGCAAATCCGAAAAACAAGGCTGCAAGAAAGGCGATTTGGGAGTTGATTGCAATATCGGCAAATGGAGAGCTCAGCCATCTGCTGATCTCACTGAAAAACGCATACATGAATTTCACCCTTGTTTGCAGTTTATATACTACATTATGTAGTTGTTTAAGTATAAAAACAAGAGATGATCTGCAATTTTCTTATGATTCATAAACAGAACGGACAAGCATAAGGATTGTAGCAACGGGAAGGGGAGATATCATGAAAACAGTCCTGCTTGGAGGTCTGATTGGCATACTCGTCATATGGATAACAGGGTTTATCTTTGCTTTTCGCAAGCAACTGAGTTGCATGGCAGGTATGATGGCATCGATGGCTCTCGGGATGACTTCAGGTTTAATTACAGGTGTCATTCTAACGATCTGGTTACCTGGCCAATTCTTTATATCCACCATGATCAGCGTGTTTACAGGGGGCATAATTGGCATAATCTCTGGTGTGCCTATTAGTTTAATGGCTGTAATGGATGGGTTATTGTCTGGAATTATGGGCGGCATGATGGGGACAATGCTCATGGTCATGATCCCTCTCCCCTATGTGAATAATACAGTAAAATTAATGTCGATTTTATTCAGCGGTATTCTGTTTCTCCTATTCCTCACGCTCCAAGGGGAGATTAAACAAAGCCAGCTTCAAAAAAGGCCGACCCTGTTATCGAATACCTACCCGATGTTTCTCTTGACAGTCATGTTTTTGGCGGTACCGCAATTGTCGCCCCAAAATGAATGGCCCAACACGCTTACAGACTCTCATCTTAATCATAATCAAGAGATCCCGCCAACAAAAACGCAAGCCGATCCATTGTCAGGCAAAGAGTTGCTTGTTAAAGCGAAGGAATATTCCTTTTCCCCTTCTTCCATGCAAGTCTCCGTCGGTGAAAAAATCAAAATAACGCTCGATAATGACGGTCAGATGGAGCATGACCTGGAAATTGTCGGGACAAATGTTCATATCCATGCGGGTACGGGTGAAAGAAACAGTATGGTAGTAAGTTTCGATAAAGCTGGATATTTTCAAGTCATATGTACCTTGCCAGGGCATAAAGAGGCCGGTATGACAGCCTCTATTCAAGTAATAACATGATTCGATGTGTATAAATCACAAAGGCTCGGACACAATTGTGGTCCGAGCCTTGTTCTATCTCAAAAAGGGGATAAATTGTCAATAGACTCTTCCTTAACAATTTTTCATGCTCATTTAATAAAGCTTGATTTAAGCCGTCAGTACTAGATTTATTCTCCCATTGGTAAATGATGTTTTATTTAGATGTGCTACAGTATTGAACAAGATAGTAACCAACCTATAAATACTGCTCAGGAGGATCCTATGAACATCATGAAAAACCGTCTCATTAAAACGCTTGCCGGTATCACGCTTAGTTTCTCAATCGTTTTTTCAGGAGTAGCATTAGCATCCCCACAGTCTGCGTCTGCAGCAACAGTTAGCAAATCTGATGTAGCTGAGAAAGTTATTGCAACAGGTAAACAATATTTGGGTGTCCGTTATAAATTCGGAGCGCCGGCGGGACGAACAGATATGTTTGATTGTTCTTCATTTACGCAATATGTTTTTAAGAAAAATGGCATCAAACTCCCGCGATCTTCAAGACAGCAAGCTAAAGTAGGAACCTATGTACCGAAAAGCCAACTTCAGCCGGGCGATTTGGTCTTTTCCGATACAAACCGTGATGGTGTCATTAACCACGTGAGCATTTATATGGGCAATGATAAATTGATTCATACCTACAGAGTCGGTATCGGCGTTACCATATCTAAATTTAAAGGCAGTACATGGGACAAGACCTATGTTACAGCACGTCGTGTAATTTAAAAAAATATCAATTTTCGTGGAGTCTGCACTATCAATGTGCAAACTCTTTTTTTATTCCACTCGTTTTCCCGTATACAACATCCAAATCAATATATTTGCCAAAGAAAACATGACAAAAGCTTTATTTTTAAAGATCTGCAAATATGACTTTGGAGGGATGATCGGGCATGGCTGTTCCCCGCAATTTTTAGGGGTATAAAACCAGGTGATCATTCCCTGAAAAGCAAAGAGCCCAGCCGCAACATAAAAAATGAGGTTAGAAGATCCACCTAAGACGAAAGGGTCTGTCAAGAATTTTGTGTAAACTCCATTATAGAGATTCTCCCCTGAAGGGGAGATTGACCCTCACGGTAGATGCTGACCGATCCGTTCCGGAAAGAAAACGGAGAGCTGGAGCAGCATTTGACCCCAGTTTTGGACACGGCCTGTCCATTTACGCGTGACGTCCATCGTGACGAGATACAGCATCTTGAGCAAGGCCTCGTCCGTCGGGAAAATGCTTTTTCCTTTGGTTACTTTGCGCAACTGGCGATGGTAACTTTCGATCATGTTTGTCGTGTAGATCAGTTTGCGGATTTCCGGCGGATATTTGAAGAACGTCGCAAGCTCGTCCCAGTTGGTGCGCCACGAACGGATGATGAGCGGATATTTGGCTCCCCATGTCTCTTCGAAGCGATCCAGTTCCACAAGTGCCATTTCTTCCGTCGCAGCTTTGTAAATGGGCTTTAGGTCCGCCGTTACTTTTTTGAGGTCCTTGTAGGACACGTAGCGCGTCGAATTGCGGATTTGGTGAATGATGCACTTCTGAATCTCGGTCTTCGGGTAGCAGGCCGTAATCGCTTGGGAGAAACCGGTCAGGTTGTCGACGCAGGTAATCAGGATATCCTGGACGCCGCGATTCTTAAGGTCGTTGAGGACGCTGAGCCAGAACTTCGCGGACTCATTCTCGCCGATCCACATGCCCAGTACGTCTTTGTTTCCGTCCAGATCAATGCCGATGACCATGTAGGCCGCTTTGTTCACAATGGCACCGTCCTGCTTTACTTTGAAGTGAATGGCATCCAGGAACACAACCGCATAAACGGCTTGCAGCGGACGATTCTGCCATTCCTTGATGAGCGGAACGATCTTGTTCGTCACATTCGAGATCATCGTCGGTGAGACGTCGATGCCATACAGATTGTGCAGATGATCTTGAATTTCACGGGTGCTGACGCCCTTGGCGTAGAGCGCGATGATCTGGTCCTCGATGCCCGTTACGTTTGATTGATGCTTCCGGACAACGACCGGTTCGAACTCGCCCAATCGGTCTCTGGGGACCGCAATCTCCTGCTCGCCGTACTCGCTCGTGATTTTCTTCTTGCTTTTCCCATTGCGGCTATTGCTCGTCTGCTTGTTCTGCACATCATGCTTCTCGTAGCCCAGATGGGTGTCCATCTCGGCCTCAAGCATCTCCTGCAACGTTTCGGCAAACAAGTCTTTCAAAGCATTCTGTGCGTCCTGAGCGGTGACCAGATTATTCTCCTTGATAAACGCTCGAAGTTGCTCCTTCGACCACAATCCCATGTGTGCTCCCAACCTTTCTATTATTCCTATTGTAGCAGGTCTGGGAGTTTACACATTTTATTTTACAGACTCAGACGAAATAGGCCAAAAGGCCCGTCAGACTGGTTCCGACATTCGCCGCAATCCCCCGAAGCGAAAAAGCAGTCGTTTTATTCTCATCATCCGCTGCCAGCGCAGCAATCGCTGCTTTCGTGGAAGGTGCATTTAAACCGCCACCAGCTCCATTCATCAAAGACATAACCATCAAAGCCCAAAAGGATGGTAATAACGCTTAACCAGCTAAAGCACCCGCGCGAATAACGGCCCCCAAAGCAATAATGGTTCTTCGTCCTATACGATCCGCAAGATAACCGCCGACAATACTCGCCTCTTGAAATGAAAAAGAACTGACAGCGAGGATCAGTCCGATCTCGGCGACCCCCAGTGCTTTATTTATTTTCAAGTAGATCGGCAAAATCGGAAGGATCATGTAATAGCCCAGATGCGACAAGAGGACGCTAAATAGTAAAACTTTCATGGACCTTCCCGCATTTTGAATATTTATATGAAGCATCAATTCCACATCCTTTCTTTATTATTTTTTCTGCAAGTTGTAAATTGTTCATTTCAGGCAGAGATTATGCAATTGGCAGTTTTAACCTAATGGGCAGTTTGCATATCTCCTCCAAGGTTGCATCAAACTACACTAAAAAGTAAAGGGAGGTATTCCACACATGCGGTTTAAAACTGCGATTTCAATAGGGCTACTCGTTTGTTTATACTTTGGGGCAGGATGCAATAATGCTTCTCAGCAGCAAGGAGCACCCGATCAGACGGAGAATAACAGGCAGAAGGCGCAAGCGCAAAATTCACCCGCGAAAGCGGAAGATATTCTGACCACGAAAAAACTGCGGAATTTACCCGCGCTGAGCGAGACGGATACAGTTACGCCTACAGGTCAAATTCACGAATATAAGCTTGAAGCGAAACCAGCGAGATGGAAATTGGTATCCGGAGTCGAGACAGACGCCTATACCTATAATGGAACCGTGCCCGGACCGACCATCCGGGCGAAGGAAGGCGACACGATTCGAGTTATTCTCAAGAACAGCCTGTCGGATGAAACCTCTATTCATTGGCATGGACTCCACGTGCCGAACGCCATGGACGGCGTTCCTGCGTTTACGCAGCAAGCCATAAAACCCGGAGAAACCTTCACCTATGAGTTTACGGCCAATCACGCTGGAACCTATATGTATCACCCCCACTTCAACAGCATTGAGCAAATCGATAAAGGAATGTACGGTCTGCTCATCATTGACCCGCAAAACCCGGAAACAATAAAATACGACCGTGAGTACTCCATGATCTTCGGGGGTTGGAACATTCCCGACCAGACAACTGCTCCACAGAATGGTCAGGAAAATTCGATGCCGGACATGGCCGATATGCCGGGCATGTCGAAAGGAACGCCCGGGCCGATCAAGCAAAAAGGGAATGTACGAAAAATGATAAAGCAGGGATTGAAGGATAAGGCTTCCGACCAGGGGATGGACATGCCTTCGGAGGAGCCCGGCGACAATGCCGGCAGCACCGTGATGGGAATGAACTACAACTACTGGACGATCAACGGCAAATCATTCCCCGATACCAGCCCCCTCAACGTTAAATTCGGAGATGTCGTCCGAATCCGTATGGCGAATATCAGCAACGGCATTCATCCGATGCATCTGCACGGACATGACTTCAGAGTTGTTGCCCAAGACGGCCACCCGTTTGCGAATCCGCAAATTTTGAACACATTAACCGTGAATCCCGGGGAGACCTATGATGTCGACTTCATTGCCGACAATCCAGGCGAATGGGTGTTTCACTGTCATGAGCTTCACCATACGACCAATGCCGACGTCGAGCCTGGCGGATTAATGGCGCTGATCAAATACGAAAAACAATAAAAACGCAAAAGGACCAATTGCTTTTTAAGGCAATTGGTCCTTTTGGTGCTGTGCATCTGCATTAATGATGCTGCGAATCCTTGCGCCGCTGCTGCTGCTGCTTGCGCCACCCGTACGCGGTCATGCCTCGCGGCTTGTACACCGCCAGCGCCGTGGCCGACAGCAACGTGCCAGCAGGGCCGCGCTGGAGGTGACCACGAGTTGGATCTGATAGCGGAGATCGTCACCGGACACTGCTAGCTTCCCCGCTTCCCCTGCCAAGTAGCGAATGGGCCGCATATGTACAAGCAAGCCGATTGTGGAAAGAACAGTTATCAGGAGTTTAACTATGATCCAATAGTGGCGAAATAAGCCCCACTGGGTACCCAGTGACAAGATAAGTCCAGCCAGTCGAGTGGCAAGGCAAAACGGGACAATAATGAACCTGGCGATCATCTCCATCGCCATATAGGCGGCAACAGGCGCAAGTGGGAACTTATGTGCCTAAAGATCAACTTCAGAAGGGTGATTTGGTGTTCTCCGATACGAACCGGGACGGCGTGATTAACCACATCGCCATCTATATGGGAGACGATCAATTGCTGCATACCTAGGGCTTGCTGAACGGGTCACATTTTACGGTGACACGAGCAAACGAACTGCGAGCCTCGACAATAGCCATTGCAAAACGGGCAAAAAGAGAACCCGGAGTCTCTTTTCGAGGTTCATCACCAGCAGTTGCAGCCCGATTACGGTCTCGCTGGTCGTCTGAAGGTGCGCTCGAATACGGCCAAGCCCATAGCTGCGCTTGCCTTCACCGAACTTGCCTTCCACCGCATTGCGCGCGGCTGCATCCGCTTTGGCGATTTTCTTTTGCTCCTGTTGATCGGCGGATGACGGACGCCCCAATTGCGGTCCGCTCAGTCGAATTCCCTTCTCCTTGCAGAAGCGCAAGTTGTCCCGCGTGCGGTAAATCTGATCGGCCAGCACCGCTTTGGGATAATAGCCGAATCGAGCGCGGTAGCGTTCCACTGCGGCCTGCAGCGTCTGACCTTCGTTGAAGCTGTCCCAGGACAGTTGCTCCCAGAATGCGTAGCCGTTCACCACGCTGATCGCCAGCTTCGCCCCGAACTCGACGTTCGCGCGGGCTTTACCGCGCACGATCGGCCTCACGTGCGGCTGCGCGATACTGACGATCCGATCCGGTACGCTGTGCGTACGTTTGTCGTACATCGCTTGCTGCTGGCGAACCAATTCCTGAATGACCAGAAGTTCCTTGTACATGCGGCGTGGCAGCCGCGTCAGGCCGCCCGTGGAGGCAAGTTCGGCGATGATGCGCAGATCACGGGAAACGAACCGCAACTGCTTGCCGATTGCTTTGCGCATCGTGCGCGGCTTCACGCGCCTTTGCTTGGCAATCGCCAGATAGGCTTTGCGGGCACGCTCCCGGTATGTTCTTGCCTTGCGAGTCTTTCCGCGTTCCGGTTCATGCAGGATGTCGATGATTTTCTCCAGCTTTTCTCTGGCCTGATTCAGAAGAGACAGATCCGTCGGGTAGGCGATGTCCGCCGGCGCGCAGGTCGCATCCAGCAGCAGTTCGCCCTCGTTCGTCAGTTCCATCTGCCGCGGCTGCGGTTCTGACGGCTCGTCGGACGCTGCGGCAGTTCCGCTGCCAGGTTCATTGTCGTCCGATGAATCATCCGATTCGCTGGACTTGCGCGCTTCTTCAAGGGCGATCCACTCATTCACTTCATCAAGGATCTCGCCGCCCAGCCGCTTGCGGAAGTGTGTCATGAGAGAATGGTGAAACGGACGGCGGTACTGGTATTCCGGCAGACCGAGGAAGTACTGCAGATACGGGTTCTCCAGAATCTGACGAAGCGTCTCCCGATCGTCGGTGCCGAGACGCTCCTGAATAATGAGGGCGCCGAGCGCGACACGGATCGATACGGCCTTTTGACCCTTGAGGCTCTTCTTAAAGTTCTTCGCATACTTCTCTTCGAGCTTCCACCACGGAATCATCTGGGCCAGCAATACCCAGCGGTTATCTTCCGCAAGCTTCCCGCCGAACGGAAGGAAGAAGTCGCCTGGCAAGATCATTTGGCTCTCGGTTCGCTGATACAATCTGGACGCCTCCACGTGCACGGTTTTTCACGGGATAAACCCGTTTTCCTTGCACTTGAATTCGACAAAAGAGGCGCTAAACCCTTGCTGCTACTGGATTTTTCTTTCGTTCAGCAAGCCCTACCTACACTCGGAATTGGCGTTACCATCTCTGATTTTACAGGCAGCTCATTTGAAAAGACCTATGTTATGGCACGGCGCGTGATTGAATAGTACGGATAAAAACAAGATAATGAGAGGGCTTTGCGCCGATAGGGTGCAAAGCCCTCTTTTCAATTCCAATAACCACGTCCCAATTCTCTTTTGGAACGTTTCTTTTTCAGTAAAATCAATCTGCCGACAAACCCCATAAACAAGATCATCAGCAACCATAATGCAAAAATCAAGTATTCAAATATCGATCGGGAATCATCGATGGATGGAGTTGCCGTTTCTGGCGAAGTGGCCTCTGGTTCAATTGGGGGTGGGAGAGCTTCAAGTTCTCCGATCGTCTGTTGGCCCATTGTTGTATCCAGTACGACTTCCCCATTTGAATTTACGGAATACTTGGGTTCTTCACCTATTAAGACGACTGTCCGTATCGGCTCTTTGGCAACGAATTTTATTTCCAAACCCTCTTTAGAATACGTATAGGACTGATTGGCTTCAAAAATCGTTTTCGGCTCAAAATTTTGAAACCCATAATCCAGCAATTGCGTCATATCCTTATAGAGAACTTCGCTGGATGGGGATTTCAGCACGACGCCGATGAGTTCCATCCCATTTCTGTTTGCGGATGCGACCAAAGTGCTTCCTGCCTCATGAGTAAAACCGTTTTTTATTCCCGTCGTCCCTTCGTAAGATCCAAGCAGCCTGTTGTGGTTGATGAGGGTGGTTTCCCACTCCTCTCCATTCCAATCCATCTCTTTCGTGGATACAATCTTCCGAAACGTGCTGTTCTGCATCGCATATTGTGCAATTTTCGCCATGTCCCTTGCTGTCGTGACATGTTCAGGATCAGGCAGACCGGATGGGTTTTTGCTGATCGTGTTGGCAACGCCGATTTTCGTCTTCACAAATTCGTTCATTCTAATGGCAAACTGCTGTTTCGATCCGTCGATATGTTCAGCGATCGCCGTTGCGGCATCATTGCCCGAGTTGACCATGAGCCCATACAATAACTTCTCCATCGTCAACTGCTCGCCTTCCGCCAAGTAAACCCGAGTTCCGTCTTCGTATCTGGCTTCTTTGGATACCGTCACGATTTCATTCAAATCTGTGGTTTCCAATGCGACAATCGCTGTGATGATTTTGGTGATGCTGGCCGGATACATTTGCCGATCAGCATTCTTTTCGAATAATACCGTCCCCGATGCACCATCGATCAATATAGCTGATTCTGCCGATAAATCACCGGCGTCCAACTTACTGCCATCTGCAAACGTATTCTGTGGCAGCGACATGATCATTAACGCCGAAACGAGGGTCAACTGGAATAATTGCGTCATGGAGAAAAACCTCATCGTTGCAACATCCTTTGCTTGAACTCATCCATTGAAAACTTCCCTTCACAATCATTACACATTGTAGTACAAAAAAGAAAAATAGCCACAGGACCAGATTTCTGAAGAAGCTACTGACCCTGTGGGTGATCGTTTATTTGTTCATTTTGACATAACGTGACCGCTTGATTCATTGCCTTGATTTTCATCCTCCATCCCAGGCATGCCATGTCCCTCGCCTGTCGCAGAAACAATTTCGAGCATTCCATCGATTTCACCTTGAGCCTGCGCTGAAAGAAGATCCTCTTCGCCAGTTAACCACACATGGTTGTATGGACCCTCCGTCGGGCTTTTCTTGTATTTAGGCTGAACGGACATCAAATACGTCATGACGGATTCGGGCATTTGATTTTGATCCGTCCAGAGCAGCGGTGCATGTTTCCCCAGATGTGAAAATGGCGCAGCAGCAATTGCCAGCATGAAGGATTTACCTTCAACAAACGAGAAGTTATGGCCCGGAGTCGTAATCCCCCATCCGAAATCATTGGAGGTGTCTTTATATTTGGCAAATGCAATCGCATTGAGATAAGGATCGTTGCCGGCGATCCGGACAACTTTTCCGTAAGATGACAGTTCCTTTTCCACCTTCGCCGATACGACGGATTCCGGTCCGATGATGTAGATGTTGGCTTTCCCGTTCCGTTTTTTGAGCGCCGCCGTCGTTTCATCCGGCACGGCGTCTTTATTAACAAACAGTAACGGCTCCGGCATATGAGCAATCCAGTTGACAGCGGGAACCGTATATTCCGGACTGTCCAGGGAACCTACAATAACGGATGGGGGCAGATTATTGCCAGCTGCTTTGGCGTAATAATCGTCAATCGCTTGCGCCAATGCAGCCGGTGTGTTCCCTTCAATCCGGTCCGCCTTGAGACCAAGCGAATTTAAATCATCCATTACGCGATCGTTGACCGGCCCTGCCACGATAACTTGGATATCCTTATTCGACATCAAACCCGTCGGTTTAAGCCGCATCATTTCTTCCCGCGTTAAATCCGGAATTCCATTCTCATCAACGAACAATATAGGGCCGTTGATCGGATGATGAATTAAATCGGCACTCACCAGCGCATTTTGCCAACTGTCTCCGGCAACCAAGATGACACCCCCCGGCCGATTGGATTCACTTGTTGCCGGCCACAAGGTTCGTGATATGAATACGGCAGCTTCCACAGGATCCGAAGTGTTAATACGAGTCGTATTTTTGGTGGCCATCCAAGGCAACGGATTGAATGCAGGATTTCCTGTTTCACTTTGGTTGGATTGCGTTGTTGCTGGTGGAGGCGAAGCAGCTGGAGATCCATTGTCCTGAGATGCACAGCCGATCAAAGTGACCGCAAGCAATCCGACGAAAGTGCTGGCAATGATGTTGTTCCACATTCGAAGGCCTCCTGACTTTGTTTGGCAGTATTTTTCCTCTCCGGATATTTTTCATTCATCAAGAGGCTACTTTCCCCCAATTTCGCCGAAAAAAAGAAAAAACCAGCTAAACTTAGCCTGGTTGTGGATATTCAAACGCTAAACCGATAGACTCACCGGCGCAGATGGTTGGTGAATTTTCGATTATTCATCTATTCGACTGTAGAAATCATGGCTGAATAGGTTTCGTCGCTCACTACGCGGCGTGCGGTAACATAACGCTTCTCATAGTAAGAATCCGAAAGCTTGCTGATGCTTACCCCTTTGCTACTTGACGAATGAGCGAATTTGCCTTCTCCAATATAAATCCCGGCATGAGAGACACCCTTACCATCCGTGTTGAAGAAAACCATGTCCCCGGGCCGCAGATCTTCTTTTTCAACTTTTGTGCCGATTTGGGATTGGTCCTTTGATGTGCGAGGAAGCTCGGTATTAAACTGGTTGAAGATATACAGGATAAAACCGGAACAATCGAATCCTTTAACCGTTGTTCCTCCCCATTTGTACGGGGTGCCTAAGACTTCATTGATCGCATTGTCCAATTTGGACTGGCTCGCAAACGCAGTACTTGCTCCTGTAAAAAATACGGCAACAAAAATGATTAGACTGATCCATTTTCGATTCAACAGAACTCTTCCCTTCATGCCTGCGAGGTTAGCTTAAGGGTTCGGTGAAGGTTCCCTATGATCCATTCATTCAGGATCAATTCACCCAAATCGGGTTCCCCCGCTTTCCATTTCGGAAATTCGGCAATTTTTGATTGTTTATTATTTCGTAGAAAATTGTAGAAATCCTGTCGACTGAAGATTAGAATTCTCTCATGTCCGGTCAAGGTTGCAGCATACAAAAACACCGCCCGAAGTGGCGGCGCGAAAGTAAGGGAAAGTAAGGGTTTGAAGGTTTTTATAATACTGTTTTGCATATTTTCTGAAGAACAGAATGATCCGTTCCGAATTTGCACATGGCTTCACAGTCACAGCGCAAATCTTTGAAAAGAATATAGGAAATGGTCATTGCCCCCAAGTTTCGAAAGGAGGGTCTCAGCAGTTGAGCCTGGATCTCCTTCTCCCTTTGATCAGGCGCCACCAAATAAAATTGATTTACTCCCGAATTCAAGGAAAGAGCCAAATCATTCAGTCTCAATATCCCCGAATAGATCGACGTACTCTTCTCCACCTCAAAACCGCTGATGATATGATCATTAGAATCCAGCCACAGGACATCGATAAGCGAAACCGTATCCATAACGGCATCCGGTACATTCTCCAGCTTTAAATTTTTGATGGACCATTCCCCGAGCGGTTGACCGTTCCAAATTCGTTTATGATCATTGCGGGCAATCCATACCTGATAACCTAATGATCGGCCCAATTTGGCCAAATAATATTGCATCTCGGTGTGGGCGTTTTCTTCATGCTCATCTTCCAGCACTTCTTTATGTCTTTTTTCCAATGCGTTATGTAATTTTATATTGTCGATCTCAATAACCTTTTGGGCATTCTGTTGAACGACGAGTCGATTGCTGCCGATTTCAAACAAAAGACCCACAATGGCTCCAAGATCTTTTGACAAAAGGTTGCGGTACTTGTTGTTGTAGGCGAGAATGACATCGCGCATTTCCAGATAAGATATCCATGATCCGAGTTTTTTCTTCTCCGAAAACAAAGCATTAAATCCATTGACAATGGCCGTATTAAATGGCGGAAACCATGTTGGATGCAAAAAGTACAAAATACTGGCAACTGCAGGTCCCAACCCTTTTATCTGTAGAACGTTTAATTTGACGATTTCGCTCATGACTTGATCTTCCGTTGTTGCTTCCAGACATGCTTTCAAGAAACGGCCAAACGCTCTTTTGTTGGGTTCATTTTCATAAATATCCGGAATGCGCAGCTTAGGTTTCCAATAAAAGGCGTGAGCGGCCCCTTCAAATATTTGTTTCTGCTCGGAAATAGCCGATAAAACCGTCTCCAAACTGGAACCTTTAAAGTCATTGCCAAATGTGCCGCTTTCAATTTCGTTTATTACTTTGATGAGTGATTTCCGGATGAACCGGAACGCTTTCAGACGTTCGTCGTTATTCAAAAACCAAGTATGATACACAGACTCTTCATCATTCTTGTACGCATTAATGATTTGTTCCATGAAGCACTGAAACCCTCCCTTTGCAGAACAGAAGAACACAAATAATGGATAATTATAACACTGAAAATACCCTTTCTAAACAAAAAAATCGTTGATAATTGACTTCGGCGTTCGAGATAAGCCGCTGTGGTCGCGCAGATCAAGGCGCAATCTCGAAGAAGTTGAATCTGGTTGGCTCTCGCCTGCACATCGGGGTAGGTGCTGAGAAGGGTGATCATATGTTCGCAAGTTGCTTCATTATGATCATACACAACGAGCTGAGCCGTTCAATTGAGAGGTTCTCGCAAAGGTATTCGAATGGTAAAAGTCGTTCCTTTTCCTTCTTCACTGATCACTTCTATAGTTCCTTGATGCAATTCGACAATCCTTCTGGCAATCGACAACCCGAGTCCGGCGCCGCCGTGGTCCCTTGACCGCGATTTTTCCACTCTGTAAAACCGCCGCCAAATGAGTGCAAGCTGATCCTTCGGAATCCCGATTCCGGTATCGCGGATTTCGATAATCGCCTGGCTTTTCTTGGAGGTTAACGTAAGCGTTACGCTCCCGCCGCGTGGCGTATATTTTCGCGAATTTTCCAGCATGTTTACGATCACTTGCACCATTCGGCTGGGGTCGGCGACAATCCATAAAGGAACTGAAGGAAGCTCTACGTGGAAAGAAATTTCCGATACTTGGAATCGATCTTCATTCTCTTCTGCAATTTGGCTTAACAACTGGGTAAGATCTACGTCCATTTTTTTAATTTGCACTTGCACCTGATCCAATTTCATCAATTCGTACAAGTCGTCAATCAATCGATGGAGACGGCCGGCCGCATCATGGATGAATCTCAAATACTTTTGCTTATCTTCGTCTTTCAGCTGCGGGTTTTGAAGGACTTCGGAATAACCGCGAATGAACGTAATGGGGGTGCGAAGTTCGTGGGAGATTTCCGCCAGGAATTCCTGTCTTTCTGTACGGTAATGCTTTAATTCAGCCGAAAGATCCATGATGGAGCGGTTCAATTCCCCGATTTCGTCATCGCTTTTCACAGGGAGATCAAAACGATAATCGTTCCGGGTTAACTGATAAATGGCATCTTTCATGGCAACCAACGGCTTGGAAATCCAATTTGAAAACAAAAAGATGAAGAAAAAAACGGAAAGGATCGAGATTAACGTAAAGAGCAGAAGCAATGCTTGAAAGGACTGCAGAGCATCACGTATAGGCGCCGTTGAGGTGAACATCATCACATGGCCGGCCGTTTCCCCGTCTGCAAGGATAATGGGTGACTGGGAAATCAAATATGGCTGACGTCGCCAATCCCTTTGAACCCACTCGTACTCCAACTGTGATTCATAACCGTTTAAAAATTGGGTTTGCACCATGTCCAGCTGCGCAGAAGATACCAGCACCTCTCCACGAACGTCTATAACCGCAACCGTATAACGGGAATACGATTCCATTTCCGCCACATGCCGAAGCATATTCTCCGACCAATCGGCTTGAAGAGCATTGGCGTGACTATGTCCGCGGTGAATCATATCATCAGCGATCTGCTGAACGTAAAATCGGGTAAACATCGCATAAAATACGAACTCCAAAACAAGCAATAATAAGACGATGGTTATAAACATAGTGAATCCCAGTTTATGATGGACACGGAGCCGCGGCTTTCGGAGTTTGGACCATATCCTCATACGAATTGGTACCCCATTCCCCAAACGGTTTTGATAAAATCCTTCGCTCCGATACTCTTCAGCTTGCCGCGCAAATTGCGGATATGCGAGTCAACGGTACGCTCGTCTCCCTCAAAATCGGCGCCCCACACTTGATCAATCAATTGCGTTCGGCTAAATATTTGTTTCGGATGCTTTACAAAAAGGACTAACAAATCAAATTCCGATTGCGTCAGGGAGACAGCGTTGCCCTGAAACCTGGCTGTGCGGCTTCCTTGGTCTATGGCCAATCCATTGTACATCAAACGGTTGTCGGTTTCTTGATAAGGGCTTGTCCCCCGTCTAAGCAATGCTTGAATACGCGCTAGGAGTTCGGCACTTTCAAAAGGCTTTGTCACATAGTCGTCAGCGCCATTCAAAAACCCTTTCACTTTTTCTTCCGTTTCATTACGGGCAGTCAGCATAAGAATCGGAATGGAGCTGAATTCTCGAACCCTTTTAATTACCTCCATTCCATCCATAAAAGGCATCATCCAATCTAAAATCAGAGCGCTGTAGTGGGAGTTTTTCCTCAATTTCTCCAAAGCTTCCATTCCGTCTTTGGCCTCATCAACTTGATATCCGGCGCCGATCAAATGTACCTTTAACAGCTCGCGCATCGGTTCTTCATCATCAGCAATCAAGATGGTATGCATAAATCCCACCCTATGGATAGACTTTTGTGATTTTGTTCAAGAGTTCTGCATACTTTCTGCACACTTCTTTTTTATCATACAAACGTGGAAGTAAATAAACAAATGATAAAGAGGGGATTGCAAACAATGATACGTAAGAATCGAAAAATATTCGTGGTAGCAGCAATAGCGATTTCGTTGATCTTGATCTTGGCCGGCTGCACGAACGGTTCCGGCGGTATAAGCGGCATGGATCACAGCAATATGGATATGGGCCAAAGCGGCGCAAGTCCAAGCGCGTCCGGGGACATGGCGAATATGGAGTCCGGCGGCGCTCCCGAAGTGCTCACCGGCACCAAGTTCACCTTAACCGCGCAAGAAAATCATCTGATGGTCAATGAAACCAACATGCGGACTGCGATGACATTCAACGGCACGGTTCCCGGTCCCCAAATTCGGGTGAAACTCGGAGACGACGTGGAAATCACCCTGAAAAATGAATTGGATGTACCGACGACGATTCACTGGCACGGATTGCCGGTCCCGAACAATATGGACGGGATTCCAGGCGTTACGATGAACGCCGTTCAACCCGGCGAAAGTTTTACGTATAAATTTAACGCGAACGTCCCCGGCACCTACTGGTATCATTCCCACCAAGATGGCGTTGTACAATTGGATAAAGGACTCTACGGTTCCTTTATTGTGGAGGATCCGGATGAACAGAAGCCGGACCGTGATTACACGCTTGTGTTGGACGATTGGATGGAAGACGGCGAGATGGATCATGGTTCCATGGATATGAGCGGCATGGATCACGGCAATATGGATATGGACTCTTCGGACAATGGCATGGCCGGGATGAGCGATGCGGAAATGATGCCGATGATGTACACCATCTTTACCGCTAACGGTAAATCGGGTTCATCCATCGCGCCATTGACTGTTAAGGAAGGCGAAACGGTGCGCATCCGGCTGATCAACGCCGGGTTCTTGTCCCACCCGCTTTATCTGCAGGGTCATGAATTCAAAATCGTTTCCACAGACGGGCAACCCATTAACAACCCGCCTTTGGTGAACGGTCAATTGTTGAATGTCGCTCCGGGTGAACGTTACGACATCGAATTTGTCGCGAATAATCCCGGTGCCTGGATGTTGGCGGAGCAAAGCCCAAATCCGGGAGCGCCGACATTGGCCATACCGATTGTTTATGAAGGCGTGGAAGGCGATGCGAAACGGGACAACGAACAGCGCACCATAATCGATATGACCCAATATGGCGAAGCAGCCCAATCTGAGTTTTCCTTAAACGATAAGTTCGATCTGGAATACACCATGGATTTGAATACAGTCAATGCTGGCGGGAACATCACGTATACCATTAACGGCAAATCGTTCCCTGAAACGGAGCCAATGATGGTGCAAGAGGGAGATCTGGTTAAGGTTAAACTTATCAACAATTCTCCTAAAGACGTTCATCCGATGCATTTGCACGGACATTTCTTCCAGGTATTGAGCAAGAACGGCCAACCGGTTGCCGGTTCACCGCTTATGAAAGATACCCTGAATGTACTGCCTGGCGAGGAATATGAAATTGCCTTTAAAGCAGACAATTCCGGCAACTGGATGTTCCATTGCCATGACTTAGGCCACGCTTCCAAGGGCATGGTGACACAGGTAAACTACGAAGGTTTCACGCCTGATTTCACGGTCGATCCGAACGCAGGCAACAAACCTGAATAAACACACCGGAATAAACGAGACCACAGTCCATGATAGCTGTGGTCTTTTTATGTACATCCGGTATTATTGTGGGATCGTCTGCCCAAATTTGACCCCCCATGCGCTTCGGCGATGGATTTGGCGATGGCCAGTCCCAACCCTCCTCCACCCAATCTCCTCCCTCAATAAATTAATGTTTTCTCCGTTTTTCTCGTTTTTTCGTATGATTTCATCTTTGACATCCAAAGCCCCCTTGGATAGGATTTGATGAGAAGAAAATATTTGGGATCGACCTGTTGGCGGGAACAGAGGTGGGGATCACCCCGATTTGAAAAAGCCGTATGGTCGCATATGGCTCCACATTCAACCCTTGCGGTTTACCCTCCCATGTCTCCCGGGGTCATGGCCCTTACATTCCTTCGTTCTGCCTCTCAAGGGGTGGAGGCCAGGCAAGCTCCTAAGCGGGGTCAATGCCCTAATGGTGATGATTTCTCCCGGCCTATCCATGCTTCGTTTGTCAAAGAGCAACCTGTGGATAAAGCGCCAAAAACGTGTTGAGTTGCTAACCTGTCGATGAATTAAGCCGCCGCTTGAAGAAGCTGGGCCTCCCGATGGGGGCCAAGTACCTTGCCGGCATCATAAGCCTTTTTCTTGCGGCCAAGCTCAAACAGGACTCGAATCAATTTGTTACAGATGGCAATCATCGACTGCTTCTTCTTCAGCGGATTGTCCCGGCGCGTCGTGAAGTACATATGCAGCGCGCGGAATTCTGCATTCTTGCCGACTAGCACCAGCGCCGCGCGGTAAAGCAGCGCCCGCAGCCGACAGCGACCCCGTTTACTGATCGTCGTTTCACCCTTGCGCTTGCCGGAGCTGTCTTCCCTAAGGCTCAGACCGGCGTGGCGTACGATCTGCTGGCTATGATTATAGCCGGATAAATCGCCCACCTCCGCTAGAAACCCGGCGACGGTGACCAGGCCGATGCAAGGGATGGTCATCATTTCGGCTGCTCCGGGAACTTCCTTCACCAATTGCTCAACCAGTTCCATCAGTTGGTCGATCTGCCTGCACAGCATGGCGTACTGTTCCAAGTACATGGCTAGCTCATGCTTGGCCGCTGTAGCGCCTTCCGTGAGGCCGATGGACTTGCTGGCTTTGCGATACAACAGCGACGCTCTCTTGGGGCCTACAGCTCGTTTGACACCGTGTTTCTTCCACATCGCTACGACAGATGTCTCGCCGGCGCTTACAACGTCCTGAGGGAGCGGAAAGTGCTCCAACGTGATGAGCGAAGCCTTGCCTTCCCAGTCCTTAAACACCTGGATGTACTCCGGGAAGAAGCGATCCAGCCAGTTGTGAATCCGGCCCTTGACCCGATTCAAGTCCTTGTTCAGCCGATCCCGCTGATTCATGAGCACCCGCAGGTCGGCATAAATGCCTTCAGGCAGTTGTGGCTCTGTGTACCGGCCCTCGATGACCAGTTTGGCGACGACTTTAGCATCCTTGATGTCGTTCTTGGTCGGTGAGTTATCGTCGAGTTCCTTGCTCTTTTTCACGTGATGCGGATTTACCTGAACGACCTGGATCCCACGCTGCTTGAAGAAGTGGAATAACGGGAACCAATAGTGGCCGGTCGGCTCGACGCCAAGAATCACGTCGTCCATTTGATGTTCTTGTTTCAAAGATTCCATCCAAGACAGCAAGTTCAACAGGCCGATTTCGTCGTTGGTAAACAGGCACCGCTTCCCAAGCTCGATCCCGCGGTAGTTAAACGCACGGGCCACGTGATTGGTCTTCGCGATGTCCGTACCGATCACTAATGTTTTTTCGGAAATTCGTTCAATTCAATTCGTTCAATTCGTTGATTTTGTCTGCTGGATTGGTTATGCTTCATGTAGAGCGTCCTCCTCTTATTAGGGCAATGAATGTGCGCAACATTCGAGACCCAGCATACAGGAGGCGCTCTTTCTTTTCAAACCGCAAATTAATTCGTTACAGGAATAGCTCCTACCAATATTGATTCATCAATTTTCTACAATCATTGGGCCTTCAACAACTTCGCATTAATGGCGACGACAATGGTGCTGAGTGACATCAAAACAGCTCCTAATGCAGGGTCGAGCAGAATGCCGGGTCCGTACAGCACGCCGGCGGCGAGTGGAATGGCCGCAATGTTGTAGCCTGCCGCCCACCATAAATTTTGGACCATCTTCGCATAGGTCCTTCTGGACAAATGCAGGATGGAAACGACATCTTCCGGGTCGCTGCGTACCAGAACGACATCCGCCGTTTCGATCGCGACGTCAGTCCCCGCTCCGACTGCAATTCCCAAGTCGGCTTGCGCCAATGCCGGGGCATCATTCACCCCGTCCCCCGTCATCGCGACAAGATACCCCTCCTTCTGGATCTCTTTGATTTTGTCCGCCTTCTGATGCGGAAGAACTTCCGCATAAACTTCATCCAAATCAAGTTGTCTCCCCACCCGGTCCGCTGCTTGCTTGTTGTCGCCTGTCAACATCATGGATTTGATCCCGAGCCCTTTCAGTTTTTCGATGGCGCTGCGGGCTGTTTCCCTTATTTGATCCGCCAAAGCAATCAAGCCGGAATATTTCCCGTCGATCACCGCGAAAACAACGGTATTCCCTTGGGAGGAAAGTCGCTCGTAATCATCGGATGGATAGGAAATTTGCTGCTCTTCCATGTAACCGGGACTTACCACTTTGACGTCTTGACCGTTTACCAACCCTTGCAGACCTTTGCCGGTCAAATTCTCGACGGACTCGGCCTGATAAACGGAAATATTGCGATTTTTCACTTCCGACATGACCCCTTTGGAGATGGGATGCTCGGACTGCGCTTCCAGTGCGCCGACAATCTTCAACAGTTCCGTTTCCTCATATCCCACGGCCGGGAGAATGTCGGTGATGCCGAATTTGCCTTGGGTCAACGTTCCGGTCTTGTCGAAAACAACGGCGTTAAGCTTCCGTGCATCCTCAAATGCGGTACGGTTGCGGATCAACAATCCCTTCTTGGCCGCCAATGAGGTGGAAGTCGAGATGACCAGCGGGATGGCAAGACCCAGCGCATGAGGACATGCAATGATCATGACGGTAACCATCCGTTGCAAGGCGAAATCAAAGCTGGAACCCATAGCTAACCAGACAATCAGGGTGATCAACCCGGCTGCCAATGCGATGTAAAACAGCCCTTTGGCCGCTTTGTCCGACAAGTTCTGCGCCTTGGATTTGGATTCCTGCGCTTCCTGGACCAGCTTGATGACTTGGGATAAATATCCTGCTCCGCCTTCGTTATGTACTGTAACGGTCAGCGAGCCTTCCCCGTTGATGGCTCCGCCGATGACTGCGTCTCCCGTTTTCTTGACGACCGGTACGGATTCCCCTGTGAGCATCGACTCATCTATGGAGGATTGCCCCGTCATGATCACTCCGTCAACGGGAACACGTTCACCGGGTTTAATCAAGATGACTTGCTGGGGTTTCAACTCGGTCACGGAAACGTCCTTCGTTTCCCCATTTTCGGTGACAAGGTGCGCCTCCGATGGAATCAGCCGGACCAGTTCTTCCAAGGCATGAGATGCGCCCATAATTGATTTCATTTCCAGCCAGTGTCCGAGCAGCATAATGTCGATCAACGTAGCCAGCTCCCAGAAAAAATCAACCTCTGTCAGGCCAAACATGGTTAAGGAGCTGTAGCTGTAAGCAACGACAATCGCAAGCGCGATTAAAGTCATCATACCGGGCGATTTATATTTCAGTTCATGATAAGCGCCCACCAAAAATGGCGTACCGCCATAGAAGAACACAAAGGATGAGAGAAGAAACAGCAGTACCGTATCATAAGGAAACCGCCAATCCACACCGAGAAACATTTGGATCATCGGAGAAAGGATGAGAATCGGAATCGTGACTGCAAGGCAAATATAGAAGCGTTTTTTAAAATCCTCGACGTGATGGCCGACATGCTTATCCATGCGGTGAGAGCTGTCCGGATGTCCGGATGGATCATCGTGGTGATGATGCTGGTGATGGTGCTGATGGGTGCTCATGGAATGGGTGCCCTTGTTCTGGTCCGCATGGTTGGAATGATGAGCATGGCCTTTGTGATCATCCATTGGTATCACCGCTCTCGAAGTATTTGTTTCCTATAGTATTTGCCTTAAATTATTCAATAAACCCTATCATGACAGGTTGTTAATGAGAAATCAGTTTTGACACATTCCCCTCTCCTATCGAAATTCCAATTTGTGCAAACAATAATACGCAGTGTTATGTTATATCAAGAGATATAAAAGTCATAACCACCGGCTTAGCCGGTGGCTTCCATCAGCCCTATAAGGGCATGTTGCAAGCAAGCGCCTCAAAGGCGCACTGAAAGTCTGCCAGCCGCGTGTTGCCTCGGGCGAGCCCCTGAAAAGGGGCCCCTTTACCCGCCCTTTTTCACCGACTCACCCGTAAACGGGTCGAACAGTTCTTTCATCGTGAGTTGTTCATAATTTTTGTCCTCCACTATCTGGTTACGGATGTATTCTTCAATCACTTTCTTATTTCGCCCCACCGTATCCACAAAGTACCCTCTGCACCAGAATTGACGGTTTCCATACCGGTACTTCATGTTTGCGAATTTATCGAAGATCATCAGTGAGCTTTTCCCCTTCAAATAGCCCATAAATTCAGCCACACTTAGCTTGGGCGGTATGCTCACCAGCATGTGAATATGATCCGGACAGGCTTCTGCTTCGATGATCTCCACACCTTTTCGTTCACATAACTCCCGTAGAATCTTCCCGATCTCTCTTTTTAACTTCCCGTATATAACTTGTCTGCGGTACTTGGGTGCAAATACAATATGGTATTTGCAGTTCCATTTGGTGTGTGCTAGACTGCTCTTATCCATCCCTTGTCCTCCTTGATTAATGGTAGCGGTTGGCAGACCGGCTCCCATCTTATCATTGAGTTCAAGGGATGACTACTCATAGCTATAAGCTTTCCTGAACCCCCAGTCGAACTGGGGGTTTTCGTATACAATAAGACCCTCCAGACTTTTCTGGAGGGCATAGTTTTATGTATGGTGCGGTTGAGAGGACTCGAACCTCCACGGTATTGCTACCACAGGAACCTGAATCCTGCGCGTCTGCCAATTCAGCACATGATTGCAAGTCAATTATTGACCTAACATTTTTGCGAGAAAAATAAGGATTGGACAGCTTCGCTTTTCAGGAACTTACCAAACAGTTTCCTCTCGCTGAAACCTTCCACAACTTATCTCCACTCCCTCTCGAACCACCTTTACATTAAGTTTCAAACGATCTACGGCCAGAATAAAAATTACTCATATTGGACATCCACTCATTACCTTGGGGACCAAGGCTTCAACTTGACTGTTACTTTAACGCGATTTATGATCAAACCATCAGCCTCGTATATCTCGTAAAAATCAGGTGCGTATATCTTTTTCCGCGCATAACCTTTAAGCGCCTGGTTCGTATATCTTGGCTGAAAAAATCAAAGTTATGCGAGGACAAAGCGACAAAAGCGAAGTGGGGAATCCGCCAAAAGCCTTATGGGAGAAGGGTTTAGGTTGTTTTTGAGAGGTCAAAAAATGGCTCGCATAATACGATGTTAAATCTGCGGCTTAAAAGATTCGTATAGCACATGCCCGGACGAGAGGCGCAAGCGCCCTGGGTAATGGAGGTGCCGTACACGACGACGCGCCCCGAATCCGCATACGCGGGAGGAGCTTCGACAACGGCGCCCGCCTCCAGACCGACCGACACTTCGACGACTCCCTGATACAGAGGAAAATGAAGCGCGATTTGCCGCGGCTCGGTCGCTCCGTTCTCGAACAGCAGCGCCTCATATTCGGTTGCCGCCGCCGAAAAAGTCGCCGTAGCCCGGTAGCGCAGGTTGCCTTCCAGCTCTTCGTAACAGTCGAACCCGTTTTGGCCGGTAGCCGGCATGTGATACATATTGGCCGGACCGGAGAGCTTGACCCGGATCGACAGCCTGGGCGAATCGGTAACGAAACGGATTTGGCCTCCTGCCGTATGATTGGCGAGGTTGTCTACGGCCGCCGGAATCTCGTAAGGGGGATTCGTCGGCAGTCTGCGGTACTTGCCCTCCGTCCGAAGCCACGCAAAACCCGCGATCGCAAAAGGAGGCTGAAGCGGCGAAAACCAGACCAATTCGGATACGCTCATGGGAGTCCACTCCTTTTTTTCCAATCTGAAGGGTTAGACGCGGATCCAATTCCCAAAGTTGCGTATTTGCGCGAATCCCCTACCCTTTCATGGGGCCGCCGGCGCCGGCTTGAGATCTCCGATTCCTCGTCTATTGAATGGCAAAATTCCGGATTATGAATCTTGGCGGCACTCAAGAACGCGGCTTCGGGCGCTTGTCCGGTCGAGATGGGTATTTTCTACTCAACTGAGCGCGGCTCAAGGCGCATGTCCGGTCGAGATGGGTAATTTTTACTCAACTGAGCTTGGCTCAAGGCGCATGGCTGGTCAAGATGGGTAATTTTTACTCAACTGAGCGCAGCTCAAGGCGCTTGGCGGTCGAGATGGGTATTTTCTACTCAACTGCGCTCGGCTCAAGGCGCATGGCCGGTCGAGATTACTCAACTGAGCGCAGCTCAAGGCGCTTGGCTGGTCAAGATGGGTAATTTTTACTCAACTGAGCGCAGCTCAAGGCGCTTGGCCGGTCAAGATGGGTATTTTCTACTCAACTGAGCGCAGCTCAAGGCGCTTGGCGGTCGAGATGGGTATTTTCTACTCAACTGCGCTCGGCTCAAGGCGCATGGCCGGTCAAGATGGGTAATTTTTACTAAACTGAGCGCGTCGCGTGCGTCCGCGGGTGAAGCTGGTCTCACCGCCGTTAAAAAGGGAATTCTCTGCCGTTCGCTCTTTCCCCCGGCTCTCCTGATCTCTAAAGACAACGGGAGAAAAATATGAACGAAAGGCAGCATTGGGGATTGCGCGAAAAACAGTCGAACACCGCCATCCATCCTATCGATGAACGGCGGTCCGAGAAAAACGGAAGACCGAAATCGCAATCAGTAAAGCCGGGGATTCAGATTGCCGTAAGGGAAGCTTGCTCCATAATCGCTCAAAAGCGCGGCTATTTTCTTTTCCGCAATCGCGGCAGGATCGCCGCCAAATCCAAGACCGCACCGACGACGATGCCGGCGGAGACCGCCTCCATAAACAGCAGCAGGCCGGCCAGATCCTCCCAGCCGATCGCGTTTCGGGAAGCCGTCGCCATCAGGACGAGTCCCGCGATCGTTCCAAGCGAAGCGCAGGCCCACAGCTTGCGCGCTCCGAGCCAGCCGCCCAGGCTGAACAAGGCAGCGAGACCCGAGCCGAGCAGCAGGAAGCGAACCGCGTGGACAAAGGTTGGCTCCTGGCCCAGAACGGCAAAGCGAACGATCCATAGCGCAACGGAATAAAAAATGGCGGCGGCGGCGGCAAGCTTCCACCATCCGCCGCTTTTCGGAGCGGGTATCCGGTTCATCGGATCATGCCCTCCTCCTCTTGTTTCTTTTGCCTAATTGACGCATGGGAGCCGGGAGAAGTTTCACGCCAACGCCAAAAATGCGCTCAGCCGGCTTCGTTGGATTTTGCCCAATCAAAGCCGGCTTTTTTGATAAGCTCGCTGCCGTACATTAACCGCCCGATTCGCGGCCGACGACGCGTGCATATCGCCAAACTCGCGGCCGCCAACCAAGTTGTCTCGTCACGGAACGCGAACGCCCAGCTCCCTGGCGGGCGCTCCATGCCACCTCGTAACGGCGGGGCGCGTTTCCGAAATCAAGCGCCCGCAGCGGAAAACGTAACGGGGAGCCGGGCGCGCGCGAATCAATTCGCCCGCATCCGGAGCGTCGAACAGCAGAAACGAAGCGGGAGCTCCCGCCCGAAACGTCCCCTGGCCGTAGCCGTACGCTTCTCCCAGCTTCATCGCCGCCGCTCCGCCTTCCGTAATCATGCCGATTAAGTCCGACAGCTCGGCGCGGCCGCACATATGGGCGAGATGGGCCGCCATGTGCGCGGCGTCCAGCGGATTGCCCGTCCCGAGCGGATAAAACGGCGTCCGGATATCGTCGTGGGCCAGCGCGACGTTCACGCCCGCCTGCCGGAATTCTTTAATGCGCGTAATCCCCCTCCCCTTGGGGTAAGCGTCGTAACGGCCTTGCATGACGCTGTTTATGAGCGGGCATGCGACGATCGAAAGCTCCGATTGTTTGACCAGCCCGAGGATTTTCTGAAAATAGGGCTCGTTGTAGTAGGCGGCCGCATTGGCATGAGCCGCCGCGACGCGCGATTTGAGTCCGGTCGAGATTGCTAGCGAGGCGCAAACCTCGAGAAACCGCGAAGCCTCGTCGTCCGTTTCGTCGCAAAACACGTGAACGAACGCCCCCGTCCGCTCCGCCAGACCGAACGCCTTGCGCAAGGACAGCACGCCTTCTTCGCGCGTCCGTTCCAAATGCGGAACCGCAGACACCCCGTCCGCGCCCAGCCGCAGCGCTTCCGCCATTCGTTCCTCGTTCTCCGGGCAGGATACGATGCCGTCCTGGGGAAACGCGATCACCTGAATGTCCGCAAGCTCGCGATAGCGTTGCTTCAGCTCGAGAATCGCCCGCAGCGCCGTCAGCCCCGGATCGCCGATATCGACCATCGCGCGCAAATGGAGAACGCCGTAGCCCAAATAAAGGCGAATCGTCCGCTCGGCCCGGTCCGTCACATCCTCCGGGTCCAGGTTTTGCTTGCGGGAGGACCAGATGGCAATTCCTTCCGCCAGCGTCCCGCTTTCGTTCCAGACGGGATCGCCCGCCGTCAGCGCCGTATCCAGATGGACGTGCGGCTCCGCGAACGGCGGAAGCAGCAATCTCCCTCCCGCATCGAACGTTTCCGCGGAGACGGCGTCCGCCAAATTCCCGCAGGCGGCGATCGTTCCGCCGCTTATCCCCAAATCCGTTTTCGCCCCGCTGCCGGCCAATCGGGCATTGCGGACGATCAGATCGTAAGTTTGCGTCATTTTATCCCCGCCATTCATCGGATGCCTTTGGTCGCTTCCGCGAATCTCGCCACTCGGGCGCCAAGCCTGCCGGCCATCCTCAGCTCGCGCTCGTCCGGCGTCTTCGAGCTGTCCGGCCCGGCCAGCGTCGAAGGTCCGTAAGGCGAGCCCCCGATCGCGTCCGCCGTCAAATATTCCGGATTTTGCGAATACGGAAGGCCGACATAGATCAGCCCGAAGTGCAGCAATGGCACGATCGAAGTCAAAATCGTCGCTTCATGGCCGGTATGAATCGACCCGGCGCTTGTCATGACGCCCGTCGGCTTGCCTTCCAGCTCGCCGCTCGCGCACAGGCTTCCCGACATGTCGAGAAAAGACTTCACCTGCGCGGGCATCGAGCCGTAATAGGTCGGAAAGCCCCACACGATGCCGTCCGCCCATCGGAGGTCGTCCGCCGTCGCTTCCGGCACATCCTTCTGCGCTTCCAGGGCCGCCAAGTATTTTTCAAAGCGAGCCCCGACGCGGAATTTGCCGGACAGCTCATGTTCTTCCCGCCCGCTCCTCCGGTCCGGGCGGTCGAGCAGCGCCGTCACATTGTCCGGTGACCGGAATTCCGGAATTCGCGCGAGCCGCGTTTGATGGCCGTCGTCTTCGGCCCCTTTCGCGGCCGCTTCCGCCATGCGATGAATATGTCCGTACGCGCTGAAATAAACGACCAACAGATTTGCCATTCGCACCTCCCCTTCCAGCACGGGCCAAGGTTTCTTCCCTTCTCGAACGAGCCCCGGCAAATCCGGACAACCCGGAACCGCGGCAAAAAAAACCGCGGCCCCGTTCCAAAGCCCGAAAAGACTACTTGCCCGGAAGGAACTCGTTCGTAAACACGTTCTCGAGCGGCTCTGCCTCCTTGAGCAAACCGATCTCGATCAGCTGCTGCTGCAGCCCCTTCCATATTTCCTCGTTCATATAGCCGACCCCGTACGTTTCCGCGTCGCCGCCGTAAACGAGCGGCTCCTGCGCCTGCGCGCCGTAGGCCATCGCTTCCAGCTTCAGGTCGGGGTTTTTCTCCTGCATCACCTTGTTGATTTCCTCGACGTTGTCTTTGTAGTAGTCCCATCCTTTAATGGAAGCTTCGACATAGGCTTTGACGATTTCGGGATGCTTTTCGATATATTCCTCGGTCGTATAAAGCACGTTGCCGTATTGCTTGTAGCCCAAGTCGTAGTTCAGGAAATAGTCGACCTCCACCCCCTCCTGCTGCATCGTGAACGGCTCGGAGGTAATGTAAATCTGGGTCGCGGAATCCGGATCGGCGACGAAATTCGCGAGAGAGCCCGTGTACTTCAGTTCCGTCACGTCGTCGAGCTCGTACGCCCTTTTCAAATACTCCCAATAGGTCACGCCGCTGCCGACGTAAATTTTATGTCCGTTCAGCTCGGACAGGTCTTTGAACTTGCCTTTGTGGAACATGATGCCCTGGGGATTTTTCTGGAACGTCGCCGCGATCGCGACGAGCGGTATGCCGTTTTCCCGAGCCAAAAGAATTTCGTCCGCCTGTCCCATGCCGAACTCGGCATTGCCGCCGGCGACGATTTGCGTCGAGGAAATGCCCGGTCCGCCGGCCTGGATCGTCATGTCGAGCCCCGCCTCTTCATAGAACCCTTTCGCGAGAGCCGCATACTGTCCGCCGTGCTCCGGTTCCGCGAACCAGTTCGTCACCTGGGTGACCTTGGTCAGCTCGGCCGGCGCCGATGCCGACGCGGGCGGACCGGCCGACGCCGTCGCGGCCGCCGATTCCGGCGGAGCCGAAGACGCGGATTCGCCCGGAGACGGCGAAGCCCCGTTATTGCCGGAACCGCACGCGGATAGACTCAGGACAACCGCCATCGCCGCCGCCATAACGCCTAATCTCGCTTTTTTGCCTGCCCATCTTTTTTTAAGCATCGTTTCTCTTCCTCCCTTATCCTTTGAAAATCTGTATGTGCATCCGCCGAAAGCGGATCGGCACCGTGCGTCGGACAGCGGGCAGCGGAACGCGGCGAAGATCAGACCGCCGAATCCGCATTCGCGCAGCGAACGGCCGCCTCGACGCCGGCGTCGGGCTCCGTCCCCTGACGGCTCAGCCTGGACGCGAACGTCCAGCGCGACTTGTTGTATACCCAACGCGTCGCCGGCAGCTCCTGGAACAACTCCTCCGCGGATACCGCGTCCAGGACGACAAACCCCGCCGGGTTGCCCGGAGCGACGCCGTAGTCCCGCAAGCCCGCGATTCGGGCGGGAAGATGCGTCAGCATGCGCAGCACCGCGACGATGTCCTCTTCCCTGGCCAAGTGCGCCGCATAGGCGGTCATCAGCCCGACTTGCAGCATATCCCCGCGGCCGAACGGATGGAACGGGTCCTGAATGTTGTCCGACGCGGCGGCCACCGGCACCCCCGCTTCCGCGAGCTCCCGGACCCGGGTGACGCCGCGCCGGACGTTGCCCCGGTCCGAGCGCCCTTGCAGGTACAGATTGACGGCGGGGAGCGTGACGGCCCCGACGCCGCATATCGCCATTTTGGCGATCAGCCGATCCGCCTCGTCCTGGGCCATGGCCGACAGCGAGCACAAATGGCCTGCCGTCGCCCGGCCGGCATAGCCGTTGCGCATGATCTGATCGCAGTAAACGTCGATCGTCTTCACGGCCGGATCGTCCGATTCGTCGGCATGCAGATCGATCGGCCGGGCGAATTTCGTCGCGAGCCGGAACGCCCACGCGATGCCCGCGTCGGCTTCCGGGCATAGATGCGGGGCGCCGCCCACGCCGTCGACGCCCATCCGGAGCGCTTCGGCCGCAAATTCGGTCAACTCGCGCTCGGCGCTCGGATCGTAGAAAAACATCGGAAAATATTGAATGTCGACCGCCCCGCTCACCCTTTCCCTCGCCTCCAGCGCCGCCTCGATCGTGCGCATCGCGAGGTCGCGCCCGAGGTGGACGGGAACGTCCAAATGGCTGCGCAGCGTCGCCGAGCCGTAGGACGCCGCGTTCAGCGCCGCCTTCACGATCCGGTCCCGAATCGTCTCCTTCGCGAACGTCGGGGCGACCGCCCGGTAGTTCTCGATCGCTTCCAGCAGCGTGCCCGAACGATTGCGCACGCGCGGGAGCGAATACGCCTTGTCCAGATGCATATGGACGTCGACGAACCCCGGCAGCAGCACCCGCCCTTCCAGATCGAGCCGCCCGGCCGCCCGCAATTCGTCCAGCCCGAGAGCGGCGATCGGAACGTACCCGTCCTCGGATACGGCATTTTCCTGCCGCTCGATCGCCGTCCATTTGCCGTCCCGAACGCTTACCCGGAACAGGCCGCCTTCTCCCTCGAGCGGCAAACGGACGTTGACCGCTTCCAAATCCGCGTTTTGACCGTGCACCGGCCTCGCCTCCCTTTTTCGCGGTATTCGCGATAATCGCTTATCCTTTTTCCCTTATCCTTCGGAAGACTTCATTTCGGATTCGTGCCAGGAGCTGAGCATCCATTTCGAAAACGCGTTGACGAGCAGATAAAACACGATGCCGAGCAGGGAAGCGGCCAGCCCGCACGCGAACAGGTAAGAAGTTTGCAGGCGGGAGGCGGACACCGTAATCGCATAGCCGAGGCCGCCCTTGCCGCCCCCGATGCCGGCGATATACTCGCCGACGATCGCCCCGATGACCGCCAGCGTGCACGAAATTTTCAGGCCGGCGACGATGTACGGGAGCGCGGCCGGGATCCGCAGGCGGAACATCGTCTGCATCGGCGACGCGTTGTAGAGGTAGAACAGATTTTTCATGTTGTGGTCGGTGGAGTTGAGGCCGATCAGCGTATTGGACAGCATCGGGAAAAAGCCGATCAGGAAGGCGATAATGACGATGGCGTTCATGCCGGCGCCGAACCAGATGACGATGATCGGCGCGACGGCGACGATCGGAATCGTCTGCATGATGATCGCGTACGGGTACACGCTCCGCTCGATCAGCTTTGAACTCGCGAGCAGAATCGCAAACCCCACGCCGAGCACGATGCTGAGCAAAAAGCCGATGACCGCCTCGGTGATCGTCGTGTAGACGGAGACCCACAGGTTGGACGCGTTCTCCGAAGCGGCGCGGACGATGTCGGAAGGCTTCGGCAGCAAATACGGCTTCATGCCCGCCAGCCGGCAAAACAGCTCCCAGCCGCCGATGAAGATGACGAAGGCGGCGACGGGGGGCGCCGTCCGCTTCCACAGCTTCCGCAGCAGCGGTTTCATTCTCCAAGCCTTATCCCGGGACGAATGGGACAGGGACGCAAGACTCGAATCGGTCAGCAGTTCCTCGCTCATCGTTCATCGCTCCTCTACTGTGCTTTGGACCGGAACTTGCAGCTTGCCGGGATTGAGCAGCCCTTTCGGATCGTTGGCGCGCTTGGCCCGAAGCATCGCGTCCAGTTCGCCGCGTCCTCCCGCCTCCAGCATCCACGTATGGGGGTCGTTAATGCTCACGCCGTTCGCACGGAAAAAAGCGACGATCTCGTACAACCGCTCTTGCGTCGTGAAGCGGACGATCGGCAGCGCCGCCGGGACGACGACGCCGCCCGAGCGCATAAATTCCAGGTGCATGAGCACTTCGTCGCCGAATTCGGCTTTAATCCTCGCGATTTGTTCCGGAAAATCGGTCGGATGAAACCCGGCCTGCAAATACGTCAGCGAAGGATCGGCCTTGAGCGCCCATAACGTCGTGTGATTCCAGGTGAAGTCGGACAAGCCGATGATTTTGCGGTATTGATCGGAAGGAATGGTATAGCCGACACGCCCCCCGGCCGCGGCGGCATGAGCCGCCAGAGCGCTTTCGGTACCCTCCGCGGTCTCGAGCAGACAGGCGCTGGAGCCGGATTCGAGCCGCTTCGCGATCGGTTTGAAAAAGGAGGGAATCGGCCATTCGACGGGAGCGACCAGGCGCTTGCGAATCGAATCGTCGACGGCGACCGCATGGGAGAACCGGCTGGCCGACGCAAAGTCGTCGAACTGCGCGACCGTTTGCGTCCATTCCGTTTTTTCGGAAATCGGAATGACCAGCTCGGTCAGCACGCCGGTCGTGCCGTAATTGTGGATGTAGGCCGCAAGCTCCTCTCCCTTGACCGCAAGCCTGCGGGGGACTTCCTCCATCGTCAGCACGACCGCCTCCAGCACGTTGCCGTCCCACAGGTTGCCCCAGGTGATGGAGCCGATGCCGCCCGAGCCGCCGCAGACAAATCCGCCCACGGTCGCCTTCATGAACGTGCTCGGATAAATCCGCAGCTCCTTCCCCTGCTCCCGAAGCCGTTTTTCCAGCGCGCCCAGCCGGACGCCGGCCTGAACGCGGGCATAGTCCCCGCCGATTTCGATCACCCGGTCCAGCTTGCTCAAATCGAGCACGATGCCGCCTTCGAGCGGAACCGCCTGCCCGTAATTGCCGGTGCCGGCCCCCCGGGTCGTCACCGGAATGCCGGAGCGGTACGCCAGGGCAAGCGCCCGCGCCGCCTGCTCCTCCGTTTCCGGCACGACGACGCCGTCGGCGCGCTTGTCGCGAAGCAGCGGTTCCAGCACGGGCGAATACCAGTAGTAATCCTTGGACAGCTTTTCGACCTGTTCATTCTCAAGCAGCAGCCGTTCCTCTCCGACCAGCTGCTGCATTTCCTTCGTCCATTCCATCGGCATGAATGGACCTCCTTCCGGTTTTCATTTGTCGATTAATGCTTGAGGGCTTGCGATACGGATTTGACGATTTGCCCGAACTCCGGAGTAGTGCGAAACGATTCGTCGCGGGGAAAAGGGACCGGCACGTCGATCAGGCTCGCGATCTTGCCCGGTCTCGGGGTCATGACGGCGATCCGGGTGGACAGAAAGACCGCTTCGAACACGTTGTGCGTGACGAACAGCACCGTCATTTCGGGATCGTGCCGCCACAATTCGAGCAGCTCCAGCTGGAGCGTCTGCCGGGTAATTTCGTCAAGCGCCCCGAACGGCTCATCCATCAGCAGCAGCTTCGGCTTGGACACGAGGGCGCGGGCGATGGAAGCCCGCATCTTCATGCCCCCGGACAGTTGCCGAGGCATCGCCTTCATATAATCCTTGAGGCCGACGAGCTCCAGCACACGTTCCGCCTCCCGCTGGCGGTCCTTGCGCGGAACGCCGCGCAGCGCGAGCGGCAGCGTCACATTGTCGACGACCGAATTCCACGGGAGCAGCGTGTGATCCTGAAAGACGAAGGCGGTATCGCTTTGCTTGCGCGCCTGCTTGGGCGAAGTGCCCATCACCTCGAGCGTTCCGCCGGTCGGGCCGGAAAGGCCGGTGATCATTTTGAAAATGGTCGATTTTCCGCAGCCGGACGGGCCGACGAAGCAAAGAAATTCGCCCTCGCGTATCGAAAGATCGACTTCCTTGACCGCGACGGTTCCGTTCGGATACACCTTCGACAGCCGCTCCATGCGGACCCATTCCTTGACCTGTGACGTTGCTTCCATCTTCGTGTCGCCTCCGTTTCCGATTTCATTCGCGCAGCGAATTCATATCGAACGCCGCGATTTCCATAAGCGCCTTGGCGAGCAGCGGCCCCGCCTTCTCCAGCATCGCCTCGCCTCTTGCGGCCGTCCCCTTGGTCGCGTCGCCCGCGATGCCGCTGCGGGAAATGTCGCTCATGACCCAGGCGAACGATCTGGCGCGGAAAGAGAGCGAAGGAGACCGGGGAAAACGCGGCATTTCCCGCGGCGCTAGCTCGGGCTTCACCCAGTCGGGGCAGGACGCCATGACGAGCGACGTCTCGACGTCCCCGGCGTGAATGCCGCACGCTTTTTCTTCATCGTCGGTGAACGATTCGCTGTAGCCGACCGCGCCGGGATCGAGACGGTAGACGTCAAGGCCGGTCGCGATGCGGATTTCGCGCGCCATCATGCCGAGCAGGTCGGCGTTGCCGCCGTGAGTGTTGAAGAGGAGCAGCTTCCTGAAGCCGCTGCGGGCGAGAGAGGCGGCAATGTCCTGCAGCACCATCATGAGCGTCTGGGCCGAGAGCGTGATCGTGCCGGGGTACGCCGAGTGCTCGGTGCTTTTGCCGTAAGCGACGGCGGGAAGCAGCCAAATCGGCGCGTCTTCGGGGAGATGGTCGAACGCCGCCGCCATAAAGGCTTCTCCGAGCAGCGTATCCGTAAACACGGGCAGATGGGGTCCGTGCTGTTCGACGGCGCCGACGGGAAGCACGATCAAGACGTCTTCTTTCGGCATCGCTTCGATTTCCTTGGTCGTCAGCCGGGGCAGAAAACGGCGGTCGAACGCATTGCCGTCATAGCGAAACCGCATGCTCCTCACCTCTTGCGCAGGTATTTGTAATGAAAACTGACACACCTTGATACGAGTCTACTCCCTGAAAGACGGAAAATGACTTCGGAAAGACCATTTTTCACAATTTTCAGTCATTTAAAATCACGCCAAGCTAACACAAATGATCATCATATAACCCTTATATCACATAAACGAAAATTTGCATAGCTATTTTTCACACGAAAATAACATAAAACGAACATGTTTTTACTGACAATCGTTCGGAGGGTCGCTATAATGGATCATGGGGAAATGTCGCCGGGCGCAGCGCCGGCGTTAATAAGGAATTGCCGCAAGGAGGGAAAGCCGATGCTCATGGGAACGCGGCGCCACGAGATCATGAAGCTGCTGGAAACGAACCGGCAAGTAACGATTCCCGAACTCGCCGAGCAATTTAACGTATCGCAAATGACGATCCGCCGCGATTTGGACCTGCTGCAATCCGAGGGCAAAATCCAGCGCTTCCACGGCGGGGCGATGAAGGTCAAGCGGTTTATGGGCGCCAAATACGAGCAGCGGGCCAACGAGCATAGGGAGGAGAAAGCGGCCATCGCCAGGGAAGCCGCCAAGCATGTCGAGGACGGCATGAGCCTCATTCTCGACGCCGGCACGACGGTGGCGGCGATGGTGGACGAGCTGGAGAAGTTCAAGGGGCTGAAAATCATCACCCGCGATTTGCATACGGCGCTGATGCTCTCCAACGAGGAACGGTTCGGCAGCTTCGACGTGTACTGCGCCGGAGGAAGGCTGAGCAAGTGGGCGTACAGCCTGGACGGCATTTATACGGAAAAAATGCTCGGCTCGCTCACCGTCGACGTCGCGTTTCTCACCTGCGAGGCGGTATCCCATGCCAAAGGAGCGATGGCCTGGTCTCCCGTGCTCGTTGGCGCGCGGCAGACGACGATGAGCGCCGCAAGCAAAAGCATCCTGCTGGCCGACTCCACGAAATTCAGCTACAATTCGCTGGCCATATTCGCCGATCTCGATTCGTTCGACGAAATCATTACCGACGGCCGGCTCGACGAATACGAGGCGGAGGTGTACCGCAAGGCGGGCTACCCGCTGACGGTCGTCTCCGCCGGTTGAACGCGGCGGGCCGCTTGGGCTTTGCCCGGCGGCGGCTCCCGGCCGCCGATCCTGGCGCCGGGGCCCTTGCGGCGGGCCCCAAGGAGGTACGAGACTACGCGTTCTCCACAAGCTGCGTGCGTTTGCGGGCGAGCTCGGCCAGCTTCGCTTCCGCTTTCCGCCGCTCCGCTTCAAGCTCCGATACGATTCCGCCGATTTGCGCGCGCTTTTCCCGGACCCGTTCCTGCGACTCTTTGATCCGCCCTTGAACGATCCAATCGGAAATCACGCCGTCAAAGAAGTAGTCGGCGAACGTGAGCATGCCGCCGATTTCAATCGGGACGTTTACGTCCTTCTGCACGTCGGCCAGCTCGGTCTGAAACCGCCGCAGCCGGTTTTGGGCCGCATGGATGGCGGAGCGGGCCTCGTCGATTCGGCTGTGCTTGACGGAAGTGGCGATAAGGCCTCCGCCCAGCATATCGTAAGTGCCCCAGTTTTGGGCCGATTCCAGCTTGGCCTGGGCGCTGTCCAGCGCTTCGAGAACGGATTGGCCCGCTGAAGCCGCTTCCTTCAGCTCTTTGATGTCGGCCCCCGCCTCCGATTCCGCATCCGTAATCTCCTGCAATTCGGAAGCAAGGACGGGCAGCCGCTCCCGGATAAGACCGGTCTTCTCTTGCATGACGGACGCGATTTCCGCATCGACGCTTCGGACCTCGGCCAAATTGCGCTTCAGTTCCGCAAGCTCGGCTTCCAGATCGGCGACATGGTCGGCAGCCTCCTCGTAACGCAGCCGGGCCTGCAGCGCCTCTTCCTCTTCCCGGGACAGCTTCTCCTGCTTTTTGCCGATGAACGAATAAAACAAAGCCCCGAGCGACAGCGAATTTAACCGCTCGACATCCCTCTGCTCTTCCCGCAGCGCATCCGCCAACCGGTCGCGATCGCGGATTGCGAGCTTCAGCTCCTGCCGCAGCTCCTCCTCGCGTCGGTTCCAGTTGTCCCGCTGACGCCGCTTGCTTTTTAACTCGGACAGACGATCGTTCCATTCCTGAAACATGCATCTTCCTCCTTTTCGCAAACAAACCTTAAGTTATCCATACGGCAAGGGAAACGAAGCGTTTCGGAACTTCGGAAAAAGAGCAGGGCCTCTTCTCCCGATCGGAGACGAGACCCTGCCGCGAAGTATTCGATGCTATTCTTGCATGGCCAACTCGGCAAACCTCGCCCCGATCCTCTCGTAGCCCTCGGCATTCGGATGCAGCCCGTCCGGCAAAAAAGCCGCGTCCTCCGGGCCGAACAGCGCCAGGCCGTCCAGGTAACGGATGCCGCGATCGCCGCGCCTTTGCAGCAGCTCGACCGTTTCGCGAACGTCCTGCCGCATCGCGGGCAGCGTAAAGCCAAGCGCATTTTCCTCCGTTTCCCGAACCGTTCCGTAGATGGGGGAAACGACCAGCAGCGGCGTTTCGGCATGCCGGTCGCGGATCGTCTCCAGCATGCCGATCAGCGCGGGCTTGAAGGCGCGCGGGCTGAGCGTGGCGGCGCCATATACGTTGATGCCGACGCACAGCGAGATGAAATCGGCCGGCAAATCCCGGATCGTCCGGGCGACCATCGGCTCCAGGTGGCAGTTGCCCGAAAAGCCGAGGCAGGTGAGGTTGAACCCGAGCTTGCGGGCGGCGATGGCCGGCCACGTGCGGGACGGGCTCGACGCGTCCGCGCACTGGGTGATCGAGCTGCCGTAAGCGATCCAGCGCGGCCGGTTGTCGGGCCAAGGCTCGGCGTCGAAGCCGGACGATACCGACAACCCCGTCACGGTCATGCCGGCGTTTTGAGGCAAGTAAATTTCAAGGATATTCGCGCCTTCGGGAAATCCGGAGAAAACGGCTTTCGCCTCCCCTCGCCGGATATCGGCCGTAAACCGCAAGCTTTCGTTTGCGATGCAATCCAGGCGGGCGTCCTCCGCGAGCGGCTCGAACCGGACGGCGACGGCGTCGGAGCCGGTGCGCAGCCGCAGCCGCACGCCGGCGCATATTTCCGCTTTCCCGCCGATGCCGTCCGGCGGGAACAGCTCGTAATCCCGGTACGGAATGCGCCACGGCTTGATGCCTCTCCCCGTATGTTCAAGCGACACCGCTCCGTGAAAAAAAGCCTCGCTCAGCGGCACGCTTTTCATGCCCGTACCGCATCCCCGTCCGCGCCGGCGGCGAACGCCTCGCCAAGCCACGCCCCTTGCGCAAGCAGCTTGCGCTGCAGCTCGGGAACGGACACGCCCCGCGAGCCGGCGCCTTCGCGCAGCGCCATCGCCGCGGCCGTGCCGGAAGCCTGCCCCATGGCAAAGCAATTCGGCATGACGCGCAGCGAGCCCTGCACCGCCCGGTCCGCCGATGCGGCGCGTCCCGGGACCCACAGGTTGTCGATGCCGACGGGCAACAGGACGCGGTACGGCACGCCGTGCGACTCGCCCGGCTTCAAATGCGTGAACGTCATATTCGCCTTGCTGTTCGCGAGGTGAATGTCGATGTAATAGGCGTTACGGGCGATATCGTCCGGGAACGAGCGGGCCTCGACGAAATCGTCGACCGTCAGCACGTAATCCCCTTGAATCCGGCGGGTTTCCCGGATGCCGACCTGCTCGCCGCTCGCGACCAAATGCGCCCGCTCGAAACCGGGAACGAAGTCGCGGAAAAACCGGATCTGCCGCTCGACGAGCCGCCGGCCCTCGATGGCGCCGCGGGTCAAATCCTCGGCCTTCGTGCCGTCGATGCCGAACACGTGCCCGAAGTTGACGCCGACCAGGTAATCGTTCACCCAAGCCAGTCCGCTGATCGACTTGCGCCCTTCCGGCAAAGCGCCTTCTTCGATCGCGCGCTCCACCGTTTTGTGCAGTTGGCCGGTATCCCCGGTCCGCTCCAGAAACCGCTTGAACGCTTGCCGGTCGACGTTGGCGAGCAAATAACACATGCTCCCCGGCTGCAGTTCCCCCTGTTCCCCGCCCTTCTGGAACGGCACTCCCGCCAAGGCCGCGATGTCGGCGTCGCCGGTCGCGTCGATGCAATAGCGGCAGCGGACGACCGAACGGCCGGACTTGTTGACGATGACGAGACCTTCGATATTCCGTCTATCGTCCGACAGCAGAACGTCGTAGACGAACGTATGGAACAACAGCTGAACCCCGTGCTCCTCCGCCGCGTCGTCGTATACCCGTTTCAGCGTTTCCGGATCGA
This sequence comes from Cohnella algarum, assembly GCF_016937515.1. Lineage (NCBI taxonomy): Bacteria > Bacillati > Bacillota > Bacilli > Caryophanales > Paenibacillaceae > Cohnella > Cohnella algarum. Next base: position 2,376,922 of record NZ_JAFHKM010000002.1, on the reverse strand, counting down.
TCGGCACCCAGTCCAGCGCGTTTTCGTACTCCTTGCGATAGTCCTCGTTGCAGGCGAGCTTCATCCGTTCCATCAGCTTCATGCCGATGCCCCGGACGATCGGCTTCTCCTTATCGGTAAACGGGCAAAACGCCGGGACGAGCGATACCGTCCCCATCCCGCCAAGAAACCCTCTCTGCTCGATCAGCAGCGTCTTTGCCCCGTTCGCGGCCGCGGCGATGGCGGCGGCGATCCCCGAGGCTCCGCCTCCGACGACCACCACGTCCGCTTCATGCGATATCGGCACGTTTTCCGCCGGCAAAGCGACGACCTTCGTCCGCTCTTCGCTCATCTTCATCCTCCTCATTCGGTCCGCGTCAGTTGCCTTCCAGGCAGAGCCGGACGAGATCGTCGACATGGGCGGTCGCGAGGCACTCCACCGTATCGGCGGCGCCGTAGTAAATTTTGACTTCCCCGGAGTCCTCGAGAATCATTCCGCCGGGGAAAATGACGTCGTTGCGGAAGCCGCCCGCCGTCTCGTACGGCGCTTCCGGCGCGAGCAGCGGCGACCTGGCCATGCCGACGATCTTGCCCGGATCGTCCAGGTCGAGCAGCATGATGCCCGCCGAATAGCGTTTTTTCCAGGCGGGCTCCCAGCCGTTTTTGCCCCGGCCCGGGTCGATGTCGACGGCGTGGAACGTCGTCAGCCAGCCTTTGTCCGTCTTGACGGGAGGCGCGCCGGGCCCGACTTTGTCGTTGGCGAACGGCACCTGCTCGACGGCCAGCACGAGCTTCGAGCCGCCCCAATATTTCAGATCGGGAGAGTCGCTGAGCCACATGTCGAAGCGGTCGACGCCGCCCCGGCTGTAAACGGGAAACGGCCGCTCGAGCCGCACGTAGCGGCCCCCGATCCGCTCCGGAAACAGCACCATGTTCCGGTTGTCCGGCACCGACAGGCTGAGCACCTCGAACCGCTCGAAATCTTCGGTCGACGCGATTCCGCCGCGCAGCCCGTGCTTCGTATCGACCGCAAAGCACATGCAGCATTTGCCGTCGATGACGGTCAGCCGCGGATCGTACACCCGGATGACCTCGTCGTCGTTCCACGACCAGCACGGGGTCGGCCGCACGTCCCAGTGGATGCCGTCGTCGCTGAACGCGAGCCCCAGATTCGTCGTGCTGAACGGCGCGACGGTTTGCTTTTCCTCGTCGCCGTAGTCGTTGCGGAACACCATGACATATTTGCCCTGGTATTTGGCGACTCCCGCGTTAAATACCATCGCCGGCCCGTACGGCACGTCCTTCGGAGCGAGCAGCGGATTGGCCGGGTGACGCCGGATGGCGGAGCTGGACGCAAGCGGCCCGATCGTGATCGGATTCATGATAAGGTGAACCTCCTTGTTTTTATTAAGCGGGTTGCGAAGCGATATCGAACGGCCTGCCGTTACCCTTTGACCGAGCCGGCCGTCACCTGCATGAACGATTTGTTCGCGACGATATATACGAGCAGCATCGGCAAAATCGACAGAAACGCCCCGGCCATCATCAGATTCGTCTGCATGGCGGCGGACGACCCGTAGCGCAAATTGGCAAGCCCTACGGTCAGCGTCTGCAGCTTCGGATTCGTCATCGTGAACACGAGCGGCAGGATATACTCGTTCCATGCGTGCCGGAAGGCGAACAGTCCGGCGACCCCGAGACCCGGCGTCAGCAGCGGCAGGATGATCCGGAAAAAGCTTTTGATGAAGCTCGAGCCGTCGATCATCGCCGCCTCGTCCAGCTCCCGGGGAATCGCCTTGAAGAAGCCGAGCAGGATGAAAAAGGTCGTCGCGTGCGCGCTGATCAAAATGAGAATGACGCCCCACAGGCTCGTATTCAAATGCAGCTTGACCATCAGGTCGAACTGCGGCCGCAGCACGACGGCGCCGACCGAGATGAACATCGTGGCCGACTGAAGCCCCACATACAGCGCTCTGCCGGGGAATCGGCGCCGATCGACGACATAGGCCGCCATCGCCGAGACAAGCAGCGTGCCGATCGTCGCCATCGCGCTCATGAAGAAGCTGTTCCACGTATATCGGGCGAAATTGCTCTGCTTCCACGCTTCCGCGTAATTGCCGAACTGCCACGTTTCGGGCAGCAGACGCCCTCCGCCCATCAGCTCGGCGTTCGTCTTGAGCGACCCGATCAGCGTCATCAGGACGGGGAACAGCGTCAAGACGGCGGTCGCCAGCAGGAACGCCCACATGAGCGCCTTTCCGCCGAAGCCGGCGAGCCGCAGGCCGGGCTTCGCTTCCCCGACGATTCGTTGTTTTTCCATGCCGCGGATCGCCTCCTAGAACACCTTGTTCATTTTTCTCGACAGGTATTGGTAAAGCAGGGTGATCGCCCCGACGATCAGGGCGGTCGCGAACCCGACGGCGCTTCCGTAGCCGAACTGCTGCTCGACGACGGTCCCGGTCGACGCGACGGGGAAAAGCAGCTTGTACAAATACAAATACATGACTTCCGTCTTGCCGATCGGCCCGCCTTCGGTGATGACCATGATGCTTTCGTAGCCTTTCAGCGAAGCGATGATGGCCAGCATGATAATGATCTGCATGACCGGACCGAGCATCGGCACCGTGATGTGCCGGAAGCGCTGCCTTGCATTCGCCCCGTCGATGGCGGCGCTCTCGTACAGGTCGTGCGGAATGCTTTGCAAGCCGGCCAAAAACAGCAGCATGTAATTGCCGACCGCTCCCCAAACCGCGACCAGAATGACGGTCAGCATCGCATGCTTCGGACCGAGCCATTCGATCGGTTCCCCGACGAGGCCGATCTGCATCAGCAGCTGGTTCACCATGCCGTTATACGAGTTGAAAATGATGTAAAACACGATGGAGATGACCGCCGTGCTGATAACCGTCGGCATGAAGTAAACGGCCCGCAGGAAGCTTCGCCCCCGAATTTTGCCGTTCAGAATGACGGCGAGCAGCAGCGACAACGGAATCGTCAGCACGAGCTTGCCGGCGGCGAACACGAGCGTGTTGACAACGGAATCCCAGAACAGCTTATCCTCGGCAAGCCTTCGAAAGTTGTCGAGCCCGACGAACAGCGCGGTGCCGTATCCGGGGTAATCGTAAAACATGTAGCGCAGCACCCATACGAGCGGATAGATGCCCAACGCCAGAGTCAGGACGACGCTCGGAAAAAGGAGCAGCGAGTTTTCCTGCAGTCTTTTCCACTTGGACACCTTTCTCTCCTCCTCTTCTCCGGGTAAAGTCAGCAGGGCTCTCGCCGATCGTGCACGAAAGCCCTGCCCTTGCCCTCGATTGGTATCAGCCTTTCAACGCCGCCGGATCGAACGACGGATTCGGAGTTACCTTGACGTCGCCTTTTTCCGCCGCTTTCGTCAGCGCATCGTTGTACCGCTTGTTCAGGTCTTCCGTAATTTTCGCCAGATCTCCGCCGCTCAGCATGTACTTGAAGAAATCGTCGCCGTAAGTGGCCCCTTCCGGCGTCACGACGGGCGACACCGGCCACAGGGAGTCGAACTCCCCGACCAGGAAGCCTTCCATGCCCGGAACGTCCGGGTTTTGGGCTTTTTCCGCGATGCTCGGCACGACTGAAATGCCAAACCCTTTTTCATGATACGTCGTCAATATCTCGTCGCCGTACATGTACTGCATAAACTTCCAGGCCGCGTCCTTGTTGGCGGATTTTTCGCTGATGCCGAGCCACGTGCCGGCGGAGACGATTTCGGACGTGCCCTTGCGCGTTCCGTCCAGCGTCGGCGCGAGAGCCGCCGCCCAGTCGACTTCCGTCGGGAACTGATCCTTGTAAACGCCCGGCTCCGTCGAGAACGACAGATACATGCCGATCTTGCCTGCCGCGAACTGCGCCCGCAGCGGATCGATGTCCAGCGTTTCCGCCCCCGGCATGATGCTGCCGTCGTCGTACATTTGCTTGAAATACTCGATCACTTGCGAATAAGGCCCGAAATCGAATTGACCTGTCTTATAGTCGAAGCCGAGGCCTTGGTAGCCGCTCAGCGACAAAATTTCCCGGACGGAGCGGTCGAACGCGCTCTTCGGATTTTTGAAGTTGAGGGCGAAGCCGTACGCGCCTTCTTTTTTGCCGGCTTCGGTGATTTTTTTGGCGGCGTCCGCCATTTCCTGCAGCGATTCCGGCGGCTTGGCGATGCCCGCCTTTTCGAACAGGTCCTTGTTGTAGACGAGCCGCAGCGTCTGGCCCGAGTTCGGCAGGCTGTAGAGCTTGCCGTCGAAAATGTTCACTCCGTCCAGCAGCACGGACGAAAATTTCGTCTTCATGTCCTCGGTGACGTACTCGTCGATCGGGGCCAGGTAGCCTTTCTTGACGAACGTCTCGGCATTTCCGCTCTTTATGCGCAAAAGGTCGGGTGCCTGATTGCTCGAGAACGCGATGTCGACGCTCTGGTTGTAGTTTTCCGAAAGCACCGTCATTTCGACTTCGATGTTGTCCTCGTTCGCCGCGTTGAATTCCGCGATCAATTCCTTGATGTACTCCTGGTCGTGACGGTCGCCCGTCCAATAGGCGATCGTTTTCTTCTCCCCGCTCGAAGCCGCGGGGGACGCCGAGGCCGAAGAAGACGGGGAACCCGAGCCGGACGGCGTCGGCTCCGCATTCGAATTCGAATTCGAACCGCCGCATGCCGCCAGGCTTCCCGCGAGTACCGTGACCAGGCCGATGCCCATCGCTTTTTTCCACATGTCGATTAGCGCCCCTTTTTTGTATTCGATGTCGTTTGCCATGCTTTCATTATGAAGGAAACCGCAAAAAAAGAGAGTGCTGCGAATTCACTCTCAAGGGCCACAAAATTACGCTTTTGGCTCGTTATCCCCGCCGGGAACGTAGCTCTCCCGGAATTCGGAAGGGGTCAGACCGGTCGCTTTTTTGAACATTTCGCTGAAGTAGCGGCGTTCTTCGTAGCCGACGGCCCCGGCGACCTCCTGCACGGACATCCCGCCGAGGATCAGCGCCTTCGCTTTCTGGATGCGCTCGGCGGTGACGTACTGCGTAAACGTCATGCCGGTTACCCTCTTGAACAAGCTGGCGAAATAGCTGGAGCTCAGATGCACGTGCGCCGCGCATTCGGTCACGGCCACGTTTCGGCCCAAATGGGCTTTCACATAATCAAGCGCCTTGTAAATGATCGCCTGGCCCTCGGACAGGGAGTTTTTGCGGATCAAATCGGCCCCGTCCCGGCACAGCGCCAGCAGCTGCTGCTCGAGTCCCGTCAAACTCGCCCCCGACTCGCTCCGCCCCGCCTTGAAGCGGTCCACGAGCGGCTGAACCTCCGGCTGCGGCACGAGCTCGTACAGCTTGCGGATCGCGGAAGCGGCAAGCTCCTCGTACAGGCTCAGCAAATAATCGGGGTGAGGCTGCGCGGGCAGCCGTTGAAAAGCGGCCGTCATTTCCGAGACAATGCCGGCGGCGCGCTCTCCGTTGCCCGAACGCAGCGCGAGCAGCAGCTCGTCCTTTTGCTCCAGGCCGAGCGGCGCCTGCGAGTCCGAAGGCGGCAGCTCGTCGTAACCGATCGCTCCGTTGCCTTCGGTATACAGATGATAGGCGAGCGCCCGGTCCGCCTGCCGCAAGCTTCGGGGCAGCTCGCCGACGTCGTCGACCCTGCCGCCGACGCCGATGGAGACAGTGAAATCGGCGTACCGTTCCACGTTTTTGCAGATTCGTTCCGCGATCCGGGTCGGGGAAGAGGACGACGGCTCGTTGAGGACGGCGACGAATCGGTTGTGCTTCGCCGGAAACACGATGCAGCGGGCGAATTCGCGGATCGTTTCCTCCGCGATATTTTGCAGCGAGAAGCGGATCAGCTCGACCTCCTGGACGGGCCTGCGGGCGACCCGCTCCTCGAAGCCGTCGATTTGGAGCAGCATGACGACGAAGCCCCGGGGCTCCAGATCCACCTGCAGAAACTCCCACCGCCGTTTCGCCTGCTCCCAGGGCGTCGAAAAGCGAACGAGCAGCAAAAAATACTCCTGGCGAAGAAGCGGCAGGCTCTCCCTGACTTTGCGCTCCATCTCCTTCGCGCCGAGCAGCTTCGACCGCTCCTCCAGCGTCTGCTCCTTCGCTTTCAGCACCGCCCCCGCAATATCCTCCTCCGTAAACGGCTTGACGACGAAATCGAAAGCGCCGAGCCGGACGGCCTGCTTCGCGTATTCGAAATCGGTATAGCCGCTGACGAGAATGACCCGGCACGAAGCTTTCAGCCCGAGAACGGCCTCCAGCATCGCGAGCCCGTCCATTCGCGGCATCCGGATATCGGTAATGACGATATCGGGCTTCTCCCGCTCGATCAGCGCAAGCCCCTCCTCGCCGTTGTAGGAGACGCCGGCGACCTCGATGCCGAAGGCGGACCAGTCGATGGCGGTCAAGCCTTCGACGACGCTTTTGATATCGTCGATGATGCAAAGCTTGATCGGTTCGTGTTCGTGTTCGGGTTCAGGTTCAGGTTGATGCATCGGCTCGCTCTCCTTTCGCGGGCAGGTCGATCGTGACGACGGTTCCTTCACCGGACGCGCTTGTCACGGTCAATTTCGCTTCGTCTCCGTAGCAAAGCTGAAGTCGGCTGACGAGATTGCCGAGCGCATAGCCGTTATCCGGGTCCCGGCGCTGCGGCTTGGAGGCGGCCGCCTCCGGGTCCATTCCTCTGCCGTTGTCGGCGACGCGGATCGACCAGCGTCCCGCCCCTTCGTCTCCGCAGACGTCGATGGCGATCCGCCCGCCGCTCTCCATGCTTTCGAAGCCGTGCAAAATGCTGTTTTCCGCGAGCGGCTGCACGATGATGCGCGGCACCTCGAGCTTCCGAAGCCACTCTCCGTCCACCCGGATTTCGTATTCGAACAAATTCTCGTAACAGAACGCCTGAAGCTCCAAATATTGCCGGACATGCTCAAGCTCCTTGTCCAGCGTCGTCATCTCCCGCCCCTGGTTCAGCCCGAGCTGGAACAGCCGGGACAGGGACATGATCATTTGCTGCGACTCGTTTATCTTTTTCGTTTTCAGCTTCCAGTAGATCGCGTTGAGCGCGTTATAAAGAAAATGAGGGTCCATTTGCGCGGACAGCGCCTTAATTTCCGTTGTCCGCTTCCCGGCTTCCGCCTCCTTGACCTCGTCGATGAGCCGGACGATCTGCTCCAGCATCCGGTTGAAGCGAAAGCCCACCTGAGCGAGCTCGTCCTCGCTGCGGCTTTCGAACCGCGCCGCGAGGTCGTTGCCCTCGACCCGCTTCATGACATGGAGCAGGCCGCGCAGCGGCTTCAGCAAATACCCGGTAAAAGCGCTGGACACGAGCACCGTCACGAAAAAGCTGACGACGGCGATCAGCACGATCGCCCATTTGACGTGAATCAAGTCCTTCAGCACGTGATTTTTCGATTGGATCGCCATGACCGTCCAGTCGTTGATGCCGAGGCGGGCGTAGTTAAGCAAGTACGTTTCTCCGTCCATCTCGTACGTTTCGTACCCGGTCGTCCCCTCCCGCGCGATCCGCGCGACGGGCCCGCTTTCCATCGCCCGCAAAGCAAGTTCGTTCGACTCGTCATATACGGACGACGCCCCGGCGTTCAGCAAAAACCGGACCGAGCCGCCTTCGGTTTCCGCGCCGACCTGCTTCCGAAGCCCGTCCTCGCGAAGGTTGACGACGACGTAGATGTCATTCAGAGGATACTCGGATACCGGCTGCAAGATCAGCGAAAGCACGCGCGGGCTTCCCAGAAAAAGCGCGTCGTCGTGCCCTTCGATCCAGACGTTCCGCTTCTCCTGCCGGATGCGTTCGTAAAGCGGCGTTTCCGCAAACGGAACGCCGCGATTGCGGTTCATCGTCAACGGATAATACTCGCCGATCGGCGTCGAGATGAAGATCGAGTGAATGAGCGGCTCGGCCATTTTCGCCTGGGAGAACAGATTGTCCATATTCGTCATGTGGGCGAAATACCGGCTTTGGTTTCCGGCCGAAGCGTCCCTCAGCATGTCCTGAAACGAATGGCTGAGCATGAACGTCGAGGTGACCAGCATGAGCTTTTTCAGCTTTTCGTCGAGATTTTGAGCGGATTTTACGACCGTGTCCTGCGTCAGCTTAAGCGCGTTCGTCTGCATGATGGATGCCGTAATCGAGTAGGAAAAAACGCCGGTAATCAAAATGGAAAGCATCGCGACCGCCAGAAAGGCGGCTCTCAGCTTGCTGCGGAACGACAGCTTGTTCATGTTTATGCCTTTCAACAGAATCACGCCCCGACTGCCGGTAATCAAACGATACCCCGATTATGTCACGGCTCGGCCGGTCGCTCAATCGCATTTTTTCGGCAGGCTTCGCCCCGCGGCAGCCCGTGGATTGCTAAGGATTAAAAGCTTCGCGTCAGCTCGAACCAGTTCAGGCTTCCGAGCAGTTGGTTCGTCTGGGTGGAGCCGGTCGCCTTGAACACGACGTACAGATCGCGCACACCGCTTGCGCCCGTCGTCGGAATGTCGTAGCTGTTCCAGTTCAGCCACTGGTTGCCGTTGCCAGCCAAATCGACGCCGCCGATCATCGTCCCCATGCCCGTGCCCGCGTCGTTGCCGAGGTAAAGCTCGACCCGGACCGCGCGCGGCGCATCATACCGGATGCGGACGTTCGACGTATCGGCGCCGAAATCGACGTTCCGGTACAGCGCGTAATTGTTGTGCGCGATGTTGCCGACCTGATAGCCGACGCCGGGCGCTGCCGTATCGTTGGAGGCCGCATGCTTGATGATCTTGTTGCCGTTCCAGTCGACGCCGAACAACCCGTTGTTGTTTTCGGCCTGAATGCGGTAGACCGTCTCCTGCGACCGGTCCGGCACGAACGCGACATTGTCGTAAAAGCCCGTCTTCGTGATGTTCAGCTCGGCCAGGCTCGACACGGGCTCCGGGTTGCCGAGCTTGCGAACGTTCTCGAACGTGACGCCGCTGATTTGGATCGCGTCGCTGTAGCCCTTGAGCGAAGAAGCGGAGCCGCCGTGGCGGATGGTGATGTTTTTGACCGTGACGTTCGAAATCGGTCCGACCCCCTGGCCGCTTTCCTCGATGACCGCCTTGAACCAGCCCTCATCGCCCGCGTCCTCGATGTCGATGTTGTCGAACGTGACGTTTGCGAACGCCGCGTCGCCGTAGACGTGTTCGATGCCGATGGCGCGGCCGGCGAAATAGGTGACGCTGTTTTTGAACGTGACGTTCGTTTGGTCCTGATGGGCGCCGTGCCCGAGCTTGAAGGTGGCGCAATATGTCCAGCCGAACAAGTTGTTGAATATGACGTCGTCCAGCGGCTCCGGCGAGCCGTACCAATTGGCGGACATACCGAGGCCCTCCCACGTCTTCGTGGAGAACGTATCGTCCAGCGAGATGCCGATCGAATCCCACACGCGCACATGCTGCGATTCGTTGATGTCCAGGCAATCGTTTTCGTTTGCGTCGAGAGAGTTGAAAAACTTCACGTTGCTGATGTTGACGTTGTCGGATCTGGCGACGATCGTTCCCCAGAACGGAGCGGCCCTGACGACCGGGCCGTCGAGCGTGAAGTCGCTCGTGCCCATCGCCATAATGAGCGTCGCCGCGAAGCCTCCGTCGGACGCCGGTTTGTCTTTTTGAAAATAGTGCCCGTTGCCGTCGAGCGTGCCGCGTCCGTACACCTTGATGTTGCTGGAGCCGTTCTCCGTATAGATCCACCACGTGCCGTTGCGGTTCAGGGACGCTTTGTAAAAATCGACGCTGTAATGCGAGTAGTCGTCCGTCATCCGGATAACCGAGCCCGGCGACAGGTAGAAGGCGACGTTGCTCCTCAGCATCAGATTGCTCATGTAGTACAAGCCCGGCGGCACGTACACGCGCCCCTTCGTGCCGTCGCCCGCCGCCGTGCCGTAGGCGCTCGCGTCGTCGACCGCCTGCTGGAACGCCGCCGCGACCGCGACCGCGTTGCCCTGGTTCGTCGCGTCCGTCGAGCCCAAATAGTCGGCGACGTTGAACGTTCCCGCCTCCCCCGGCACCGGCTCGTACGGCTCGGGTTCGTCCCGCGTGAGCGCCAGCTTGCTGCCGTTGATGTTGACGATCAGGTACGCCTGCCCGGTCAGAGTGAACTTGTAGGCGTAATCGTCCACCTTCGTCGGCACGATGCCCAGCTTGAGCGGGCTTACGCCGATCGAATTGATTTTGCTCTTCGCGCGGATGACGATTTCCACGTCTCCTTGCGAAGCCGTAAACGTTGCGTAATCGTAGCCTAGATAGTCCGGCTTGATTTTGCGGGTCGCGCCGTTTTCGATAATCGTGGTCTCGTAAAGGCCGTCGACGACCGGCAGCTCGACGCCGTGGCCGTGACGCTGTAGCGGTCCGTCGTCCGGTGCACCTGGCTCGGAATCGGGTTCGGCGTAATCGTCTGCGCCGGGGCCGCCTCCGCGGTCCGGGGCGAAGCCGCCAGGCCGGGGACGGCTAGCGCGAGCGCCAGGCAAAGGCTCGTCCATTTCGCGATCGTTCTGTACATCCGTTATCTCCTCCTTCGGTTTCGAAAAAATGGATTGCGTCGGTAAGCGTTTGCATTTTGCTCGGATTCGATTGGTTCCCTTCGTTAGCGGCGCTTTGATTATAGTCCGAACCCAAAAAGAAGAGAGCGGGGCTAACCCACTCTCCAGGGATACAAATTCACTTTTATGGCGCCGATGCCGCTATTCCCGCTTTTTCCCGCGTTTTCTTTTCCCCGTCGCTTTCGCCTTCGGCAGGACCGTCTCCTCCCGCTCGTCGTCGGCGTCGTCAGCCTTCGCGGCGGCCGAAGCTGCGGTCGTCGGCGTTTCGGTTTTGCGCCGCTTGCTCGGCGGTTCCTCGGTTTGGTCGCGATCCTCGAGCAGCCGCTTCTTTTCCTCTTGTGAAAAGATCTGCGTTCGCGTATACGGGATCGCCTTTCCCTTCCCGCCGTAGGTCCAGGTTTTCGGCATCAGCTCGGCCGGCACGTACACATCGTCATCGTCCGAGGAATGCTCCCCGTCCGAATGCGCTCCGCTCAGCGTCTCCCGGTCGGCTGCGAGCTTCTGGTTCTGCTCGGGCCCTTGCCTTGCCGCCGCCGCGTCCTTCCGGGCCTCGGCGAGAATTTTGCGCTCCTCGTCCGTAAGCTTCAAACCCTCCGCAATGCCGTTGTTGGCGATGATTCGATTTCGCAAGTCCTCGTCCTCGATATGGTCGGTCATCCCCGAATAGTACGAGCCGAAATAATGCGCCTCCGGATTGCGGGGCGGATGGTGGTACCGGCACGACTCGCACTGCTCCCGGGAAGAGAAGGAGTACAGCTCTTCCGTTTCCTTCCCTTTAAAATCGGGATGGTTCGCCTCGAATTCGTCCGTGACGCTTTCGGAATGGTGCGTCATGCCGAGCCGGCTGTTCAAATAGTCCTCTTCCGGCATTGCGGCCCGGTCGGGAGGAAGGCTGGAGGGCGGAATGGAGGCGGCGATATGCTTGACCTTCCTGCCGTCCGGAAGCAGAAGCCGCTTCACGTATACGTTTCGATCGCCGACGCCGCGGTCCTCGTCGTTCAGCATCCGAAGAAAGCGCCGCTCCGTCCGTCCTTTCGGGTGCGTCAGGTAGTCGACCTTGGTGCCGACGGCGGCCCCGGTTTGCCTGGGGACGATCGGCACCTTTCGGCGCTCCTTTTTTTTCGATTCCGGCATCGGCGGGGTCGGCTCTCCGCTTCGGATCCGCCTGTCGATTTCCGCCTGCGCTTGCTCGATCGTATACGTAACCGCCGCGTCGTTATGCAAAAAGTGCGCCCAAGCCTGCTGATCCGCCTCCAATTCCCGGTACCAGGCGGCTTGCTTCAGATTGGCGTATGGCTCTCCGTCCTTCTTGCTGATGATCCGCTGGATCGGCGCGCCGGATGTGCCGAACGGGTTCCAGGCGACCGGGGACGAGGCATGGGATGCATTCTCCGCTTCGAAGGATAAATCGCGGCCGTTACGCATGACCGTGGCGCCGGGGACGACGAAATCGTCCGGCATGACGGATGCATGGCCGACATCCCCGTTCTCCGCCCGCATCATCCGGACGACGGCCCGATTGCCGAGCGCTTGCTGCAGCTGCAAGATGCCCGCGGCATTCAGGGCATGCGCGCGCCCCCCAATCTGCTTCGGGGCGCGTCGGTAACCCGCATCGTCTCTGCGGTCGGCGCAAGATTCGCTGGAGTACCGGCGACCGTACTTGTTCGCGAACATCGTTCCACCTCCTATCGTTCAATCCTATAATAGCCGGAGGGTGCGCACGAAAAAAACCACCGAATAGGTTGACGCTTGTCGGTGGGGGTTTCGCGGCCGCTTGTTCCTTTTATTTCGAGCGTTTTTCAGGCTCAAAATTTTTCTGGAAACGGTTTGACGATGCCTTCCGTCAAGATGTCAGCGAAATGGATCATATGGATCTCGTTTTTATCGGTTGCTGCCAGCGACATTTTTATATGCGCTTCCGTCCTTTCATGCGGAAATCATGCCCCGTATAAAAGAGCCTTCCGTCAAAAAACGGAAAGCTCGGAAAGTAAGCAAAATAACGTCTGCTGCCTCGGTTCGCGCGCCGAGTTTCCGTTCGTTGCGACAGAGAGAACGATGGGCGTTGTACGATAAGCAGCCGAAAACGCTAATTCCGATAAATATAGCTGTTCGCGGCTCTTCTCCGCTCTTTCATCAGCCGGTCCTGCTCGTACTCGTGCCGGATTTCCTCCTGCAGCCGAACCGTGCATTTGCCGCAAATTTTGCCCCGGCGGATCGGCTGGCCGCAGCAGTCGCAGGCGTCCGACAAGTTCGGATAGTCGTACAGCTTCAGCTTGCCTTCGCGGATGCGCGAACGGATCTGGTTCGGCGAAAGTCCGGTCGCCTCCGCCAGCTGTTCGTTATTTAAAAAACGATTCCGTTTCAAATGGCGTTCGATAGACTGCGTCAGCTCGTCCTCGCGGGCCGCACAGTCGGCGCACAGGTAGCGGAAGTTCTTTTGAAAAACTTTCCCGCATCCGGGGCAATGATCGATTTTTAGGCCTAATGTCACATAAACCCCTCCTGCGGGTCGTGGTTCGTTCGACTCAATATTATCACGAGTCCGAATTTTTATCACCTATTTTTCGCCAGCGTCCGTCAACTTCGCAAAATGCTATAATGATAGAAACCGATTAATGCGAAGCGTTTAACCGTAAGGAGCGATGAACATTGCACCAGGCAATGGACGAAACCCAATGGAATTTGCTCGTGCAGGATACGGCGGAGCATTTTGACGACGTCACGATCAAGCGCGGGTTTCAATACTTCAAGCAAGGAAGGGTCCGGTCGTTGGAATGGGCGGAGCCCCGCAGCTTCGAGGCTGTCGTAATCGGAACCCGCCGTTATCAGGTCCATGTCGATCTGGACTTTTTTCCGGTGAGCGCTTGTTCCTGCCCGGTCGGCGGCTATTGCAAGCATATTGCCGCCTCCCTGCTCGCCTACGCGGAGTTGCAGGGCCGGCCGTTCCACGCGCTTGTCAACGCGAAATCGGCCGCCGCGCTGCTTCAGACCGCTTCGGCCGCCCGCATGAATGATGCCGTTCGCCGCCGGATCCGGGAGCTCGGCGCCGGCATTTCCGAAGCGAACGCGGCACAGTGGCGCGAGCTGTTCGAGCTGTGCCTTGAGCCTTATGCGGACCGCACCCGCAATCCCGAATACGTGGAGCTTGCGCTGGGGACGATTTTTCGGTCGGTGCCGCCGCCCGAGCCGGAGGAGCTCGGCCGCCTTTACGAGCTGAACGCCCATCTTTACGTGATGGAACGGATGGCGGACGAGCCGCGCAATCACGGCTTTTTTTACGGCGGCTCTTCCCGTTTCGGCTACTATACCCATCTGGCCGCGTCGGAACTGCAAAAAAAACTGGCCCGGCTGCTTTCGCGCACGCCGGACCTTACGGCCGATCCCCGGCTTTGGCCGCGCGCCGAAGAGACGCTGGAGCTGCTGCGGAAGGCGATGGCGGAGAGCTCGCCGGTCAGCGAATACTTTTCGGATTTTTACCGTCTTTTCTGGATTTCCTGGCTGAATCCGAACGAAGGCGGCTCGGCGCTGCACGCGGAGGAATTGCGGCGGCTCGAGGCGGCCGAGCGCGAAATGGGACTCAATGAGGAAGGCAAGCTGGCCTGTACGCTCGCCCGGGGCTGGATTCATTTTTTTATGGGCGAGGACGAAGAAGCCTGGAGCTTGTTCAAACGCGTCGCGAGCGAGTCCGAGCTGCCCACGGGCGACTTCCATTACTTTTTTTCGTTTCTGTCCAAAACGGAGGATTGGTCCCGGCTTTGCGCCTGGCTGACCGAGATGGGGCCGTGTCTGGCCGGCGGCGATTACCGGTTCATGAGAAGCTACGCGGAATTTTGGGAGCAAACGGTCGAGCGCTTGCCCGAAGCCGAACCGCAAATGTGGGACACGATCGGACGAACGTTTCGGGTCTCGAGCCCCGTTTTCGAAAATTTGCTGCTGTCGCGCGGCAGGTGGCGGCAATGGATGGATTTGCAGCTCAGCCTCGGCCGGGAACCGCTCGAATTCCGCGTCTCCGATCTGGCGCCGATCGAAAAGAACGAGCCGGAGCTGCTGCTGCCTTTTTACCATCAGGCCGTCGAACGATATGTGGCGCAGAAAAACCGGGACAGTTACAAGGCCGCGGTCAAGCTGCTGAAACGTTTGGCCAAGCTGTATAAAAAATTGAAGCGGGAAGACCGCTGGGAGCGGTTTTTTTCGGCGTTTGCCGAGCGTCACGGGCGGCTGCGGGCGCTGCAGGAGGAGCTTCGGAAAGGAAAGCTGATTTCGTGAAGATGCTGATGAACACCATCTCGGTCGACGTCGTCCTGACCGGCCACGGGGACGCCCTTGTTTTAGGATCGATGGCCGGATCCCCGGACATTCCCGGCCTTGCGATCAAGCAGCGCTTGTTCGCCTGGCATGAGGCTTCCTTTTACGGCACCGAACTGGAACTGAAAAAAACGGATAACATCGAGGCCGTCGTGCTCCCGTCGGAGTGGGTCGTTCCCTTTTTTGCGGACGTTCGGGTGCCGGAGTACATCGATTGGAAATGGGGCGAGTCCGCCCGGACGCTGCTGGAAATCGCGCCGCCGCTGGCGGAAATGCTGGAGAACAAAGCGTATCGCCCCAGCTTCTCCGCTTACCGCGAAGGCAAGGTGGAGTGGACTTGGCCGGCGAACGAAGCGGCCGAACGGGTAAGCGAGGCGCTGGCTCGCGCGAAAGCCGGCGACGATTTCGCGTCGGGCGTGCGGGCGGCGTTCTCGGCCGCCGTATTCGACCGCTACTACGGCACCGAGGCGGCGGCGGCGGACCTGCGGCGGGAATTTCCGCTGCTGTTCGTCAAAAACAGCCCGGCGGTCGCCGGCCTTGACGAGCAGGCATGGCTGATCGCGCTCGGCTGGACCGCCGACCCGGCGCCGTTCCGCCCGGCGCTGCGGCTGTCGGAGCCGTACGGAGACAAGCCGTCCGGCTGGCGGCTCCAGCTTGTCCTGCAGGACAAGCTGGATGCGTCGAAGCTTGCGCCGGCGAAGCTGACGGCGCAAGGCGAAGTATCCGGCGCATGGCCGGCCGCCTGGTCGGCCCATGCGCAAGAGCGCGCCGCCGGCTGGCTGGAGCGGCTGCGCGCCGTCCTTCCGCCGGAGCTGACGGCCGGCGGAAGCGGCGATGTGCTCGGCGCGCCGCTCGGCGATGCGGCCGCGTGGCGCTTTTTGACGGCGGACAGCGTTCGTTTGCTGGAGGCCGGCTGGGAAGTGCTGCTTCCCGCCTGGTGGGAAGCGGCGCGAAAGCGCAAGCCGAGACTGCGCGCCAGCGTGAAGGAGAGCCGCAACGGCAAATCGCTGTTCGGGCTGGACGCCATCCTCGACTTCGATTGGCGCGTCGCCATCGGAGACGCCGAGCTTTCCGAGGCGGAGTTCGCCGAGCTGGTCGCCCGCAACGAGCGCCTCGTCCGGTTCCGGGGACGCTGGATCGCGCTCGACCCGGAGCTCATCGCGCAAATCGGCAAGCTGATGGAGGGCGTGGACAAGTCGCACGGGCTGACGTTCCAGGACGTCCTGCAGCTGCACCTGCTCGCCGAAAGCGGCGAACCGGAAGAAGGCGCGGCCGAGGAAAATCCGGAGGAAGAAGCTCATCGCGTCCGGCTGGAGGTGGAGTTGAACGAGCATCTTCTGAAGCTGGTCGGCCAGATCGGCCAGCAGGCGGAATGGCCGAAGCTGGACGCGCCCGCGGGTCTGGCGGCCGAGCTGCGCGCCTATCAGCGCGACGGCTTTTCGTGGCTCGCCTTTTTGCGGCGGTTCGGCCTTGGCGCGGTGCTGGCCGACGACATGGGCCTCGGCAAAACGGTGCAGCTGATCGCCTATCTGCTTCACCAGAAGGAGACGACGGGGGAGGCCGAACGGCTCCCCTCCCTCATCGTCTGCCCGACCTCCGTGCTCGGCAACTGGCAGAAGGAGCTTGGCCGCTTCGCCCCTTCCCTTGACGTGATGCTTCACTACGGCAGCGGGCGGCTGGCCGGGGACGCCTTTGCCGAGGCGGCCCGCCGGGCGGATGTGGTGCTCACCTCCTATGCGACGGCGGCGCTCGATCAAGAGACGCTGCAAGCGTTCGGATGGGCGTCCATCTGTCTGGACGAAGCGCAAAACATCAAAAACGCCCAGACGAAGCAGGCGGCCGCCGTCCGCAGCTTTCCCGCCCGGCACCGGATCGCGCTGACCGGAACGCCGATCGAAAATCGGCTCTCCGAGCTCTGGTCGATTTACGATTTCATCTCGCCCGGCTACCTCGGCACGGCCCGCGCCTTTCAGGAACGGTTCGCGACGCCGATCGAGAAGGACCGCGACCCGCGGCGCACGGCGGACCTGCAGAAGCTGGTCAAGCCGTTCATGCTGCGCCGCAAGAAGAAGGACCCGGCCATCCGGCTCGACCTGCCGGAGAAAAACGAGATGAAAGCCTATGTCCATCTGACGCCCGAACAGGCGGCGCTGTACGATCAAACCGTAAACGAACTGATGGAAAAAATAAAGAAGCTGGAAGGCATCGAGCGAAAAGGCGCGATTTTGGCCGCGCTGACGCGGCTCAAGCAAATATGCGACCATCCGCTGCTGGCGAGCCCGGAGACGCCGCCGGATGCCGAGCGGTCCGCCGAGGAGATCGCGGCGCTCGTCGCCGGCTCGTCCAAGCTGGAGCGGCTGCTCGAAATGGTGAAGGAGCTCCGGGACGAGGGGGACCGCTGCCTCATTTTTACGCAGTATATCGGAATGGGCCAAATGCTGCGGCAGGTGCTGGAGCGCGAGCTGCAGGAGCCGGTGCTGTACTTGAACGGCAGCACGTCCAAAACGGCGCGCGACCGGATGATCGCCCGGTTTCAATCCCGCGAGCTGCCGCCGGACGAGCAGCCGAACGTCTTCATCCTTTCGCTGAAGGCGGGAGGCGTCGGGCTCAATCTGACGGCGGCGAACCACGTGTTCCATTTCGACCGATGGTGGAATCCGGCCGTCGAGAACCAGGCGACCGACCGCGCCTTCCGGATGGGCCAAACCCGCGACGTGCAGGTGCACAAATTCATCGCGCTCGGCACGCTGGAGGAACGAATCGACGAAATGCTCGAAAGCAAAATGAAGTTGAGCGACGATGTCATTTCCGCGTCCGAAGGCTGGATTACCGAGCTGTCCGCGGACGAGCTGCGCAGCCTGTTCACGCTGCGTCGGGACTTCGGTTGACCTCGCATTTTCTTTCTCGAAGCCGTCTTTTGCAAGCCCGGCTTCCCGGAGCGGCCACTCGTTCCGGGAAGCCGCCCGATGTGCCCGATTCACATGGCTTGGCGGGCTGCCGGCTCCGTTTGCGCGAATGTAGCGCACCACGTGCACTACTTGGCCGGTTCCCGGTTCCGTTTGCGCGAATGTAGCGCACCACGTGCACTACATGGCCGGTTCCCGGTTCCGTTTGCGCGAATGTAGCGCACCACGTGCACTACTTGGCGGGTTCCCGGCTCCGTTTGCGCGAATGTAGCGCACCACGTGCACTACTTGGCGGGTTCCCGGCTCCGTTTGCGCGAATGTAGCGCACCACGTGCACTACATGGCCGGTCCCCGACTCGGTTTGCGCGAATGTAGCGCACCACGTGCACTACATAGCCGGTCCCCGACTCGGTTTGCGCGAATGTAGCGCACCACGTGCACTACTTGGCGGGTTCCCGGCTCCGTTTGCGCGAATGTAGCGCACCACGTGCACTACATGGCCGGTCCCCGGCTCGGTTTGCGCAAATGTAGTGCACCACGTGCACTACTTGGCGGGTTCCCGGCTCCGTTTGCTCGAATGTAGCGCACCTCGTGCACTACTTGGCCGGTCCCCGGCTCGGTTTGCGGAATGTAGCGCACCACGTGCACTACATGGCCGGTCCCCGGCTCGGTTTGCGCAAATGTAGTGCACCACGTGCACTACTTGGCGGGTTCCCGGCTCCGTTTGCGCGAATGTAGCGCACTCCGTGCACTACTTGGCGGGTTCCCGGCTCCGTTTGCGCGAATGTAGCGCACTCCGTGCACTACTTGGCCGGTCCCCGACTCGGTTTGCGCGAATGTAGCGCACCACGTGCACTACATGGAACCCGCGTCGCTAGGCAGAGGCGATCCGCTCAACGGGCTGCCCCTTTTGCTGTTACCGGCGTTACTTTTCCTATCCGTTCCTTCGGCTCGCACCGCCGCTTATTGGGCAAATCATTCCCGTTTAAATCCGTTCCGCCGCAAGCCGTTCCACGAACGGCACATCGGCCGGGGCCCAGCGGAACTCCCTCAACTCCCCGCGGCCGACCCATCTGCACTCGTCATGGTCCGCCAGTCGAATTTCTCCGCGCACGTACCGGGCCATGCAGGCCGTGAGACGGATCCGGACCGGGCCGTAATCGTGCTCGTTCACGGCAAACGGTTCGCCGGGGGCGATTTCGATGTTCATCTCCTCCAGCAGCTCCCTTCGCAAGCACGTCTGCACCGACTCGCCGGGTTCGATTTTGCCTCCGGGGAACTCCCAAAGCCCTTCCTGGGACTTTCCCTTTTTCCGCCTGGCGATCAAAATCCGTCCCGCTTCGTCCTCGATGACGGCGGCCGCCACCTCGACCATTCCGCTCACGCTCCTCGTTCATATTGGAACTTTGCCTTTCAACCTATCTTGTCCGATCTGCGCGACCCGGCAACGCAACCCCCGAACGGTTTTCGCCGTACAAATGATTCAAATGCTCGATATGCGCCACACCCCAATCGTTCAACGCCCGAAGAACGCTATCCATCCCTTTGCCATACTCCGTAATCGAATACTCCACTTTTGGAGGAACTTGCTGATAGACCTCGCGATTGACGATATCGTGGTATTCCAGCTCCCTTAGTTGCTGGGTCAGCATCTTTTTGGTGATATCCGGTATCGATTTTTTGAAGTTCGCTGAATCGCATGGTGCCATTTGAAAAAAGACAAAGCAAAATGACGGGCTTCCATTTCCCCACGAAAATTTCGAGCGCCGTCTCAAACTTGCAATATTTTGACATCGTTCGCCCCACTGATCCTTTCATTTCCTCATGGTTTCTTTTTATAAACTATGTTTAGTTAAAGTAACTACTTCCAGAAAGAGTTTCTAGAGCTTATTATGCACCTAGCGGCCAGCGGATTCAAAAAAGGAGTGGCAGCGGTTCGGTTCACGGTCCGGTTTGCGGTTTGGTTTGCGGTTTGGTTTGCGGTTTGGTCGAATGTTTCGGCAAGCATTACACAAGAGACAAGGAATGGATCAAGCATCGTGAACGCGGCATTGTGGATCGTTCAAGGGATTTTGTCGCTGGTTTTTTTATATTCCGGTTGGACGAAGGCGTATAGGTCGAAAAAGCAAAGGCGTCTTGGGCCTGGGTAAAAGACTTCCCGAAGGGATTTGTTTTGTTTATCGGATTGGCGGAATGGCTCGGGGCAGTCGGGTTGGTTATACCGGAGTTGACGAACATTGCACCCGTATGGACGCCGCTTGTCGCGATTGGCCGGATTAAGCCGAACCGCATTGAAGCGCGCCCAGCGAGCATGCCCAGGCGGCAAGTTGAGTCGCCACGACTCATTTGGACCCTTGCCCGCCATGCCCAGGCGCAATTTGAGTCGGCACGACTCATTTGGACCCTTGCCGGCCATGCGAGGATGGCAAGATGAGTAATTTTTACTCAAATGCATGCCGCTCGCTGTCTGCGTACAAAAATCCGGGAGGCTCGAACATGTTCGAGCCTCCCGGATCGGTTGACTGCCCGTTCCCCGGTCTCCGGCGAATTCCGGATGACACATCACCCGGCCTCCGTGGAAATCCGCTTCGCGCCGGCCGCCGGATTACGGCGCGTAATCGCCGTTGTAGCTGACGAGCGCGACGTCCGATACGCCGGGAATTTCCGACATCGTCTGGACGAACGCCGTGTTGTCGCCGTTGACTCGCAGCTCCACCGTCAGTTCGGTCACGTTTTTGCGGACCGTTTTCGATTTGAGCGTGTACTTCATTTTCCGCAAGGCGCTCTTGATCTGCTCGTCGGCCGCCGCATCCTCGTAATGGACGATAAGCAAAAACGGCGTCTCCTTCAGCTTCCGGCGCGACAACAGCCAGATGACGAGCGCGATGACGAGCGAGCCGCAAATCGCCAGCGGGTACAGTCCGGCGCCCGTGGCGATGCCCGCGGAAATCGACCAGAACATATAGACGATATCGAGCGGGTCTTTGACCGCCGTGCGGAACCGCACGATGCTGAGCGCGCCGACCATGCCGAGCGACAGGACGATATTGGTGCTGATCGTCATGATGATGAGCGCCGTAATGATCGTGATCAGTACGAACGATACGTTGTAATTATGGCTGTAGACGACGCCGCGATAGCATTTTTGATATACCCAGTAGATGAACATGCCAACGCCGAACGCGACGAGCAGCCCCCAGAAGATCTGGATGTACGAAACGTTGCCGAACGCGTCGAGCTCCAGCATGCTTTTTTTGATAATATCCTGAAAATTGACCGTTTCTCCCACTTTGCAAAATCTCCTTCCGAGCGCAAGCCCGGGTTATTGTGCAAACACTTTCCGCCGCTCCTTGCAGATGCAGTATTTCGAAATGCTCGACCGGTTATGGGAAGACAGCTGCAGCAAATCGCGAACGACGTTCGGAAGGAAGGCGTCGTATTTCACTTCCAGAATCGTTCGCGGCCCTTCCACCGTCTCGACGCCGACCAGCTCCCGGTCGAAAATATCGAACGACTGCACGCTCGCGGACAGCTGCTTGTCGAACGTAATCCGGACATCGCCCGTCGGATACAAGTACGCTTCCCGAACGTAGTCGACGACGACCGCCGGCTGCATCGCGCCGTTTTTCAAATCGTAATAAAAATCGCGCATCAGCTCGGACCCGCCGTCCAGCAGAAAGGCGTAGTCCCCCGTCATCAGGCGGTCGACCTGCTCTCTCGTCAGCGCCGCGGACTCTTTGGCCACGTAGTCGTTGTATTTGCTTTTCCGCTCCAGCTTGATCGTCCGGTCGCTCTTGTTGTAAATCCGGATCCGGTATTTTTTACGGGCAAAAATGCCGTTCAGCTTGTCGTACAGCGAAGATTCATGCGAATTGTCGAAATACAGGCTGCGAATGTGGTAGCCGCTCTCGTCGACGGAATTGCGGTCGAGCGTCAGCAGCGCGCCGACCCGCTTGCGAAGTCCGACGTACTCGTGATGATGGATATAAAATTTCAGCTCGTGCCTGAGCCGCTTGCCCGCGAACTCCATAAGGCGTCCCTCCTGCCGGCTAATCGATATAAAATTCCCTTACGCCGTAATGCTTGATATCGTCCGTACCCTCGTAAATATCGAAGGCGGGCATGGAATTGCCCTCGGCGTCGGTGGCCGTGACCTGCCAGAAATACCGGCCCATCTCCAGGTTTTCGATCGTAAGCGACGTGACGGTCAGCCCGTCCCGATCGACGAGGGGCTTCGCGAACGTCGGATCCTTGGCGATCCGGAACCGGTAAATCAAATCGTCGCCTTGCAGATCGTACGACGCGTCCCAGCGAAAGACCGCGTTCGGTCCGTCTTGCTCCACGTCGCCCATAAAAAACGGCATCGGCTTTTGCAGGTTCGCGATGAACTGCTCCGCGTTTTTCTCCGGCAGGCCGGCGATCCGTTCCAGTTCCGCGTCGTAGTCCTTCACGCTGCCCGGCAAGTACAACATATCCGGCTGCCGGGAAATATAAGGATACACGACATCCCGGTACGTATCGAGAAAAGCGGCCGTCCGCTCCGGATGAATGATCGTTTGCAGTTCTTTGACTTTATCGATCAGCTGCTGCACGTTGTCCGGATTTTTGAAAAACCGGTTGGCGAGCACCGTTCCCCAATAGTTTTGAATGCCGCGCATCCACGGCGCTCTCGCCTGATCGAGTTCGTCCGCGTGCGCGAATTCGTTGTAACCCCAGCCTCCGTCATAGTCCCACGGAAGGAAGAACCACGTATCCGAGTTCAACGGCGAGTACAGCAGAAAATTTTGCGAGATCGTATCGATGTTGTCCATCAAAATGTTCGAAGCCATCCAGGTCAAATAGTTGTCCCGGTCGAAATGCCGGTCGAACACTTCGTCGAAATTGAGCGACAGATTGTTCACGTCGTCCAGCATGCGCAGCAGCTTTTCGTGGTCTTTGCTCCCTTTGATCTCCAGCACGGACTCGAACGCGGCCTGGTCGTAGTCGGCGTCGTCGGCGCTGATCAGCTTGTCCGCGTACCGGAAAAACTCGAAGTTTTCGGCTTTGTACAGCTGGCCGTTCGGATCCAGGCCGCGGGCGCGGAGATAGCGCTTGTTCGGCTGCTCGATCTGCTCGTACAACCCGTAGTCGACAAAGACCGGATTGGTTTCGCCGCTCGTCATGTCCTTGACATAAAGGTGCACGAACTGCGTCCGATAGCTGGTCATATTCGGAATGAGTTTGAAGTAGTCCATGCTGAGCGTATTGCGGACGCGGGAAAAATCGTAAATGTGCTTAAGCAAATTGATCGTCGTTTGATCCCGCCACACTCCCGCTTCGTCGAACAGCTTGATTTTGTAGGATTTTTGCGCTCCTTGCAGCGTGGACTTGCCTCTGAGCGACAGTTCGCCGTTCGGGCGCGTTTCTCCGTAGCCGAGCATGCCGCTCGCCGGCCCCGTCTCGTTTCCTTCCTGGATCAGCACGTTCACTTTTTTGTCGTCCGTATTTTCCTGCGCATTGCGGATCCCGTTCAGTTCGTTCCACGTGAGGGCCGGGTCGCCCGTCAAGTTGTCTTCCGTAATCGTCAAGTAGAACGTCACGACCGAATCGGCCTTGTCATCGGCGTAAATTCGGCGATCCTCCATCAGCTTGTTCTGAAGGCTCGCCACGGCCGCGGATTTCTGAACCGGTTCGGCCGCTTGGGCCGTCTCCGCCGCTTGCTCCCCCGGCTCTTCCCAGAACGAGCAGCCGGAAAGCCCCAGGCAGACGGCGAGCGCCAGCAGCAAGGCGGGCGCGGCGCGAAATCGAAAGGTTGTTTTCATGTTGACTCCTCTCCGTGCAGAAGCTTCGCGAAGCGGTTCTTCTTTTCCCGATGGATAACCGGCTGCGCGCTAAACGTGTAGTAATCGATGTGATTCAACAAATGGATCAGGCGCCAGAACGCGGCGATCAGCGTCGCGAAAGACGCGAGAAAAAAAGAAAAGCCTTGTTCGTCGAACGCAAGGGAAACGAGCGAAAAACCCGTATTCGCTCCGAGAAACAGCACGGCCAGCCATACTACGCCCTTGCGATCGTCGAAGTACAAAAGCACGAGCCAGACGATCGTATAGATGATATAAGCATAAAAGCCCATGACCAAAATATTGAACAAATCGACCTGCGCGGCGGTAAACCCGATCCGGGGCAAAAAGCGGATGCCGAACGCGACCGAAACGATCGAGAAAACGAGCTGGATGCCCATAAGCAGCGAGAGCTGCTGCGCGAGCACCTGGAACATTTGCTGGCGGGCGCGGCGAATGTCCCCGATCGATCCTCCGTGCAATATCAGATCGTAATACTGGCGGGTTTTCGGATACAGATTCGTTTCCAGCGAAACGACGAACAGCACGAGCGACGGAATGACCGACAAAAACGCGTAGTAAACGGCCAAGTCGTATTTCGGCGCCATTAGAAACGTCCCGGCGACCAGGATCCCCTCGCTGCCGAACCATTGGACGAACTGGTGCGAATACAGGCCGAGCGCCGTCAAGCCGCCGACGGCGATCAGCGACGGATATTTGGTCAAATACGCCAGAAAGGCATAATCGGAACGAAGGCGCGGCGTGCGGAAAAACTTCTCGATCTGCACGAGCAGCGCGGAGGCGGTGAGCAAAAAGCCGGCGTCGACCGCGAACAAGGCGGCGGAAGCGCTGCGGACCGAAGTGAATTCGAACATCGTCCAGACGGCGGCGACCGTCACGAGCGCTCCTCCCATGAACGAAAAAGAGATCAGGCGGTAATTTTTCATGGCGGACAGGTAGACCACTTCGAACCAGATGACGATGAGCGTCATAAACAGCAGCAGCAGCGCGGCTTTCATCGGCCAATCGATGCGGGCGAAGGCGAGGAAGGCGAGCGCCGGAACCGCTGCCGTCGCCATCCCGATTTTCAGGCCGCCGTAAAAGGAAGGAAGCACCGCGTCGTATTTCCCCTGGTACAGAAAATCGGACACGCTCCTTGTCAGATACAGCGTCAGCGTGTTGCTGATGATATAGGAAAAAATAAACGCGTACACCGTCGCGGACAGGAATAGCTCCCGCTCGCCGAATGACACGCCGAACCGGAGCTGCAGCCACTGCACGACGACGACGAGGAGCATGCACGACAGCATCGGGCCGATCGTTACCAGCGATGAATAGGCCAGCGCTTGAACCTTGTTGACGAGACCCGCCTTGGCGTACATTTTTTTCAGTTCAAAGCCGATTCCCGCCATTTGGCGCCACTTCCTTTCCCTCGTAACGGGCATACAGCTGCTTGTAGCTCTCGATAAACCGATCTCTCGTATACAGCCGCTCCACGCGCCGGCGGCCGCTCGCGCCCATTTCCCTGCGCAGGCGCTCGTTCCGGCAAAGCGTCACGATATGCCGGCTGATTTGCTCCTCGTTCATAACCGTCGCGATCAATCCCGCCTGTCCGTAATCGTCGTCCGTGCCGTACAGCAGCTCCTTGCAGCTGCCGACGTCGGTCGCGACGAACGGCTTTGACGCCGCCATGCCCTCGAGCACGGCCAGCGGCTGGCCTTCGCTTATGCTCGTCAGCACGAGCACGTCCATTTTCCCGATATGCTCCCGGATGTCGACGCTCCCGGTGAATTCGACGTCCGTCAGCCCGATCGCCTCCATGAGGGCAAGGCATTCTTCGTAATATTCGGGGTCTTCCTCGTAGGGGCCCATAATATGGAACCGAACGTGCGGCAGTTCCCGCTTGACGAGCCGGAAGCTTTGCAGCATCGTTTTGATATCCTTGATCGGCACGACGCGCACAAGCGCGCCGACGTTGATCGGCTCCCCCTCCGCCTTGCGCGGCAAGCCGTCGAAATCGGACGCAGCCACGCCGTTCGGGATGATCCGGATTTTCTCTTCGGGGCAGCCGAGCTCGACTTCGATTTCCTTGTTGCGCTTGAACAGCGTTATCACTTCGTCGGCATATTGGTAAGCGCAGCCGGAAAGCGTGTAGAAGTACTCGATCCACAAATCTTTAAAATAGCCTTTGACCCAATCCGCCTTGATAATTTCCTCCTCGCGTTCGCGGGAGTAGATCCCGTGCTCGGTGAGCACCATCGGCTTGCCGAAGCGCTGCTTGCCGAGCGCGGCGACCACGCCCGCATAGCCGGTCGATACCGCGTGGTAAAGGTCCGCCTCCGGCAAAGGGCTCCGGACGGTCATGAGCAAGGGCAAAATCATGGAGCGAACCGTCCAGAACATTTCCGTGAACGGTACCTGGCTGTACTTTTCCTCGCACAGCGCGCTTAAAATGTCGTAAAAATCCCGGCTCATCAAAAACGTCGCCGCATCGGTCAGCTTGTCGCTCAGCAGCGCCCGGAAAATAAGCCGCCAATCCGCATGCTCGTCGCCGCCGATCAGCGATTTCATCGCCGCCGCTTCCTCCCGGGTCAGCTTGAACCGGGCTCCCCAGCGCCCCTCTTCCCTCAAGAACGAGTCGAGAAACACTTCCCTGACTTCCGCGATATTGGACGGCAGCGCGTATTTGAATTTGCCTTTCTGGGAAGCCTCCGCCGCGATCGCGTAGATGACGAACTCATGCTCCGACATGCTGCGGACGAGCGAATGGATCCAGCTGGACACTCCCCCGGTTATGTACGGATATGAGCCTTCCGCAACCAAACAGATTCTCAAAGCGCATCATTCCAATCCAATGGTAAATTGGGCGCCGGTCGCTTTCACGAGATAGGCGAAATCGCCAATACGCGTTACCTCGGCATGTTTCAGTTCCGTCACCTTTTTGCCGGTGCGAACGACAAAATATAGCTCCCCGCCGGAAAAGCCGTTGATATAGCCTTCGATGCCTTTCTCCGTATGCCGGAAATGCGGGTCGGCGTTCGTTTGGCGGCTCAGCTCGTTCGCCGCCTCCGTCGCGGTAAGCGGGCGAAGCCAATCGTACTGCCCGCCGGCAAACCCGAGAAACGCCGTGAAATCCTCATACAGCTCTTCCCACGTCTTTCCCGGATTGCGGTCGGCGGAAATGACGTCGTCCGGGTGCACGAAGTGCGAAATGACGCCGAGCGCGGCGGCGGCGTTCATTAACGCCCAGCGCTCGAATTCGTCGTTGATGAATCCGGAGGTGACGCGCGGCAGCTCCGCCACGCCGTCCGGCGCGATTTCGAATTCCTGGACGTACGCGTTCCCTTCCAGATCCTCTCCGTAGACCGACGAGATCGCTCGCAGCTCGGGCCACGCCTGGACGAGCGCGTTCCGCCCCTCCGGTCCGAGCACGTTGGATGGAGGCACGTACGCATGCACGCCGTATTCCGGAAAGGCGCCGCGGATAAACGCATAAACGCTGCGGACCGAATCGGCCATGTCGGCCTCCGAAGCCCATGTTTTGTAGCCGAACGCGCGGCTTACGCCCGCATTCATCGTCAGCGATTGGTGATTGTAACCGTGAATGCCGATTTCCCCGCCCTGCTTGAGGATGTCCCGCCCGTACATGATAAGATTGGACAACGAATCTTCGGCATTGTCGTCGAACGGCGGCCGCATCGTCGCCTCGTACGTCTGAATGACGGCGCCCGTGTATTTATAGTCGTACTCGGCGGCCGCGCGGATCATATCCGGCCACCAGATGTCCTTGATGAACCGGGAATACGTCCGCCCGTACTGGTCGCGAAGCGACGCGACGACCGCGGGGTCGGACGGCGGATTGAACGGAGCGGGAAAATCGTCGATATACAGGAGCTTCGCGTTCAAAACCGGATAAACGAAATCGGGCGTCATGAGGCCGATGCCCGCGGCGATGAAGCCGCGGCTCGTTTTTTCCTGCAGCATCGTGCCGTTGAAGACGACGAATTTCCCGAGACCGTAGCTCCGCTCCCACAAAATGGGCACTTTTTCCGACGATTCGGCGCTTACGATCGACTCTTTGTCCAGCCGCACCTGCATCGCCGTATTTTCAATGATCGATCCGCCGAACGTTTGGGCGTCTTCGTTGAGCAAAACGCCCCTGCCCACCGTAATCCCCTTGACGTTCGCCTGATACCCGGCTTCCAGCACGCCGAGCTTCCGGTAGATGCGATAAAACGTGTTGTCCGGCTCCAGCACGGAGGCAAACAGCAGGCTCCCGCCTTCTTCCACATAGGTTTCGAGCCAGGCGTTGTCGGGAATGAGATCCAGCTGCGGAAACGTGACGATCGCCTGCCTGCCGGAAGCGTCCGTCTCCTTGACCGTTTCGACGGGCTTCGTTTCGAACGATTTCTTCATATATCGAAGCGTCCGCTCGACGTTGTCTTTCACCCGTACGCTGTAGTTGTCGGCCGCGTCGAAAATAATCAGGTAACGCGGCTCTCCGAGCCCCTCGATCTCTTCCCGCGACAAGACGGACCCGCCGGAAGCGCCGGAGAGCATGGCGGACGCTTCGTTTTTTCCGCCTATGCGAAGCAGCGCTTCCGATCGGGTCACCTGCAAACCTATGCCCAGCAGCAACACGAAAACGAGAATCATATAAATTTGCTTGCCCAGCTTGAACGATCTCTTCATCCTGCCGCTCCTTGATCCCTTTGATTCGACCAGTAGCGGATCATGCCGAGCGTGGCGTTCGAAATGCGGATACGCGACGCTTTCAACTGCTCCAGCAGCTCGAAAAACGATTCCTTCTGCCTCAGCTCGAAGCAGACGCCAAGCGAGGACAAATACGCCTGTTCGCTGTCGGGGTACGCCTTGCGAAACGCCTCGCAATCCGCGAGAGCCGCCTGCACCTCGCCGAGGCGCATGGCGCATTCGATTTTGTTTTTGAACACCGACTCGTCATGAAGCCCTCCGGCGATAAGCTCGCCGAGCACGCGCGAATAGGTCGAAAGATAGATTTTCTTCGTTCTGGCATCCGCAAATCCGCCCTCGATCATCCGGTGCAGCGCCTGCGCGTATTCGGCGGCAACGTCCAGGTTCCCGCGCTGCCGTTCGTATTCGACGGTAAGCCTCTGGAGGTTGGTTTGCAGCTTCCGCTTTCTTTCCATGACGGCCGATACCGCGTAGTGCGAAGTTTCCGTGTCTTCGTTCTGAATCGCCCGCTCCAGCAGTTCCGAATGACCGTCCGCGTCGTCCTTCAGCATATCGAGCAGCAGGCGGCGCCTCGTCCGGTAATCGTTGACGACCAGCGCCTCCTCGATCGGAACGATGTTCGTCTCTTTGCCGATATCCACCTGCCGGTAGATGCGCTCGCGAATGTCGTTCTCCTTGTCGGTCAGTTCCTTGAAACGGCTCGCGTCCGGCGCCGGGACGTTCCTTTTCCGGACGTACCGGGCGAGCGCGGCCAGCGGAACTCCGCCGAACGGCAGCAGCAGCGCCAGGAGAACGGCGGCCGTTTCGTCGCCCTTGCGGCGAACCAGACGATAGACGGCGTAAATGACCGCCAGCGCGTAATAAACGACAAGCCAACGCTCAAACATACGCTTCTTCCTCGCTCATCAGCTTCGTTTCGATGCCTTTGTTCGCAAGCCTGTTCATGACGAAGCCCGCTTCCTCCGAGTTCGAG
This sequence comes from Cohnella algarum, assembly GCF_016937515.1. NCBI lineage: Bacteria > Bacillati > Bacillota > Bacilli > Caryophanales > Paenibacillaceae > Cohnella > Cohnella algarum. The sequence continues at coordinate 2,347,659 of NZ_JAFHKM010000002.1, read as the reverse complement.
TTGCTCAGCAAAAGAACAAGGCGGTCGCGGATCAAGCCGAGATAGTCGGAATCCCTGAGCGTCTCGGCGATGCGGTCGGCGACCCGTTTCAAATTGCCGAGATCGGCCTTGACCTCGAGCAGCACGAAGTCGGCGTTATGCAGCCGCTTGGCGGCCGTCTTGCTTTCCAGCACCTGGTTGAACGACGCTTCCTGAAGCACCGGCGTATCGTCCACGTACCGCTCGCTTCGGGTCGCTCCCACGAACTGGAACGCGCGGGCGAGCGAGTCGGAAATCATCTCCACGCTCACCTTGAACAAGTTCTCGAAGCCCAGCGTCAGCCGCTCGAACTCCGTGTCGTGAACGGATACGATCGCCACGACCGTGCCGTCGTGAACGATCGGCGCGGCGATGACGGGAGCGCCGCTTTCCAGGGAGCGGTTCACGCGCACCGACTTGCCGCCGATCACTTCCGCGTACCACGGATGCTCGGAAAGCCGAATCGTTTTCGGCAGCAAAAACGAGCTGCCGCCCGATTTGATCATCAGACGCAAAAAGTTCGTGCCGTTCACGGAGTAAATCGAAATGCGCCTGGACTCGAGCAAATGCTCGAGCACGTCGACCGACGAGGTGACGATTTGCTCCGGCTCGAGCGTTTCCAGCTTCTTGACGATGCTGTAAATCCGGCCGATGCTGTCCTTGCTGCCGACCAATTGGCGCTGGAGCTCGTCCTTGACCAGCCGGGTATCCTTGTAAACCGCGTTCAGAAAATCGTATCTTTCGCGTTCCGCCTGAAGATCGTTCCGCATTTCCGCCGCTTCTCTCCGGTGCCTGTCCGAAACGAATCCGACAAGCAGGCCGAAAAACAAATAAATCGCCAGCATGAACAGCACTTCGGGGTCGTACAGCAGCGAAACCCAGTCCCGGCCGTTTTGCAAATGTTCGAAGAAATAAAGGCCCGAAGCCAGAACGGCCGAAATGATCGACTGCTTGCTTCCGTAAAGCACGCCGAGCAAAATAATGTAAACGAGCTTAAAATCGACGAGCGTCTGCGCGAGCCAGCCCGGATCGTTTAGCGAGAGCGCCAGCACCGCGCAAAAGGCGAGCGCGTTTTCCGCGTAGGGGCGCACGCGCTTGAACCTGCCGCCCAGGGCGAACTCGCGTTTCGCCCGGGCGGGTCGGGCTTCGGCCTGCCTGGCCCGCTCGGCCTTGAACCATTCGTACGTGCGGCGAAGCCCTTCGTCCAGCGAATACAGCGGCACCCAATCAAGCTGCCTCTTCACCTTCGCGTTGTCGAGGCACGAGCGGTAAATATCGCCTTCCCGGGACGCTTCGTAGCGAACGCCGGAAACGTCGGAGAAGCCCTTCAAGCTTTCGACCAGCTCGTTCAGGCTCGTTTCCCGGCAGCCGGACAAATTGTAAACGCCGGTCAGCTCGCTTTCCGCTCCCCGGTACAGCCCGTCCACGACATCCTCGACGTAAACGAAATCCCGCGTTTGGCCGCCGTAAATGGCGAGCTCCTCTCCCCGAAGCAGCCGCTGCATAAAGATCGAAACGACGCCGCCCTCTCCGGCGATTCCTTGCCTCGGGCCATATACGTTGGCGAATCGGAACACCAGCGTCTGAAGCCCGTAAAGCTCGCGCCATTTCTCGCAGTAATACTCGCCCAATTGTTTGTTGATGCCGTAAGGCGACTGCGGATCGCCCGGCGTCTCCTCCCGCAGCGGCACCTCTTCGTTGTTCCCGTAGACGGCGGCGGAGGAGGCGAAAATAAACTTCTTTACGCCGTGCCTGCGGGAGCATTCCAGCATGTTGACGAGGCCCATAATGTTCGCCTGCGTATCGGACTGAGGGAGATGGATGGACTGGGCAACGTCGACCTGCGCGGCCAGATGCAGGACGACGTCGGGACGGACGCTTTCGAATATTTCGTCGCATTTGCGATCCTCGACGTGAAGCCCGTACCACTTGTGCGGAACGTTCACGTTGCTCCTTTGTCCGGTGGACAAATTGTCGATGATCGTGACGCGATGCCCCTCCTTATGAAACCTTTCCGCGGCAAACGAGCCGATAAACCCGCAGCCTCCGGTAATCAATACGTTCATCCGAATCTCCCCCAATAGCCTGATCTGCAGGGAAACGACCGGTTCCCAAACAGCATGTACATAGCCCTTTTATACTATAATTATTACATTATTTACAAATAATTCTATCCAGCAATTTTACTCCAAATTTCGTTCAAATTCAACATTCCGTCTGGCACATCCAAGATTTTCATGCCGACTTTTGCACCATGATCCGCAATGTACGACAAACCGAATTGGGAATTAAGGCTGAGTTGCAATCCCTCGCGTCCTGGCCTATGATCATTTCATCAACCTAAAAACGAGTAAAAATGCGAGGAATTTTCGCCCGTATTTGCGTAAAGGAGCTTACGATGACACGAAAACGTCCCCTCATTTTTGTCGCCTTGCTGCTTGCCCTGACGATGACGCTGACAAGCGCCGGGGTTCAAGCGAAAAACGAGAACGGCTATCGGCTGCTCATTTATTACGGTATTCCGATCGAAATAAACGAAGCGAACGACGTCCGGAAAGCGGCCGAACAGTTCGCCGAATACGACTATATCGTGCTGGGCGCGGGGCTGGAGGAGAAGAGCCACGGCGATCACGAGTCGACGGCCGAAATCATCGCCGAATTGCGCGCGCTCCGACCGGATGCCGCGGTTTACGGCTATATCGACCTCGGGGTAACGACGGACAACCACAGCATGAGCGTGATCCGCAATAAAACCGACAAATGGAAAGCGATCGGCGCGGACGGCATCTTTTTCGACGACGCGGGCTACGATTACGGCGTGTCGCGCGACCGTCTCAATCAGGCGGTCGACTACGTGCACAAGCAATCGATGAAGGCGTTCCTGAACGCGTGGAAGCCGGACGACATCATGAGCAGCGCCGTGCACGAGAAGTGGAACCCGAAAGGGGAAAAAACGAAGATCGCCGGCGGCGATTTGTACTTGCTGGAAAGCTTTCTGGAGCCGACCGACATTACGCAAGCCGATAGCCCGAGCGCCTTCGGAACGGGATTTCGGAAAAAAATCGACGCCGCCCTCAAATACCGCAAATTGCTCGGCGTCAAGCTGATGAGCGTCAGCACGATCGATTACGCTTCGGTTTCCTCGACGGCCGTCCGCAAATTTTTTCGCATGAACGAGGCGGCGGCCGGCGTATTCTCGCTGGACGGCTACGGCATCGCGCCGACGGAATACAGCACGGGGGACGAGACGCATAACGAAGTGCGGCCGATGCCCTACATTTTGAACTATATGGATTTTTATTCGGCCGAAACGACGTATACGGCCAAATATAACGACGAGGATTTCGCCGCGCGCGGCTTCCGGCTGCATTCGTTGGACGGCGACCATTATTACAACTTTCCGGCGTCGACGGCATACGAATAAAGAGAAGCTCGAACAAAGAAGCCGCTCACGGATTCCGATCGGATCCGCGAGCGGCTTCTTTCGTCTATGGAACGCAAGCCATTCCGCCCGGCTGAACGCGCAAGTTCTTTTACGCCTTATCCAGCACCAGCTCAAGCTGCACGGCGATCTCGTTCTCGGTGTCCAACACGACGTTGTGCGGGTTCTCCATGCCGAAATCGGCGAACGTGACCGTCGTCGTGCCCGACAGAAGCAGCTGCCCTCCCTGGTAAACGGTTTTGCTCGCGAATGCGACTTCCTTCTCGATGCCGCGGACGCTCAGCGTGCCCGTCATGTTGAAGTCGTACGCCGTCCCCTCCGTCCACTCGGCCGGCAAGCCTTCGAACGACGTCGCGGCAAACGTTGCCTCCGGGAACTCTTCGACGTTGAAATAGTCGGCCCCCTTCACGTGACCGTCCCGCTGGCCGTTGCCGGAATCGACGGAAGCCATGTCGATTTGCCCGCTTCCCGCCGTTTGCGACAGGTCGTCCACGTTCAGCGTCCAACTGCCCCCGACGACGTCATTGACAAAGTTGACCGTTTCCCTGGACGTCGTGACGGAAAAGTAAACTTTGGACGCGTCGGTCAAGCTCCATTCCCCGTTCAGCTGCTCTCCGGTCGCGACCGTTCCCGCAGCTGCCGAGGGCGAACCTGACGCTTCCGCCGGGCTTCCGGCGCTTGCCGCCGCGGTCTGCGCGGGCGCGGCGCCCGCCGGAATGACCTGTTCGATTTCGATGTTGTTGCCCAAATAGTCGTTCGTCAGCGCGTAAGCGCCCGTTCCGAGAACGGCAACGGCGGCTACGCCCGCAACGATCCAAATTTTCGCTTTTCTTTGCACTTTAGTTTCCTCCTGTCCTATTCTTTTTTTTAGGGTAAAAACGAGAGTTCGATTCTAGCGTACCAGCCGAATATGTCGGGCGAATGTCAAGCGAAAATAAAGTCCGAATCTCTTAAAAGGCTCTTGCGGCAACGCCTTTCCTATGTAACAGTAACAGTACGAGAACGAAGGATATTCAAGATTCGCAAGGAGTGGAACGGCCGACATGAAGTCGATTTTGGTCGTGGAGGACGAAGAAGCGATCTCGCTCGTTCTGGCCGCCTACTTGAAAAAGGCGGGGTTCCGGGTCACCCGGACCGCGGACGGAAACGAAGCCGTCCGGCTGTTCGAGGCGGGCGATTTTTCACTCGTGCTGCTGGACATTATGCTCCCCGGAATGGACGGATGGGAGCTGCTGAAACTGATTCGGGAAAAAAGCGCCTGCCCGGTCATTATGCTGACCGCCCGCGACCGCATCCAGGATCGGCTCGGCGGGCTGAACGGAGGCGCCGACGACTACATGACCAAGCCGTTCGTGCCGGAGGAGGTCGTCGCCCGCGTCCGCGCCGTGCTGCGCAGGCGGCCGCATTGGACCGACGGGGAGAGCAAGCGCTACTTCGGCAATTTGCTGATCGACTACGCGTCCAGAAGCGTATATTTGAACGCCGCCGAGGTTCCGCTGACCCCCCGCGATTTGTCGCTGCTGCTGTTTTTGGCCGAATCCCCCAACCGCATTTTAACGAGAGAGCAGCTCATCGAACAAGTATGGGGAATGGATTACGACGGAAGCGACCGGGCGGTCGACCTGTCGATCAAACGGCTGCGCCAATCGCTGTCGCACTGGTCGGCCGATGCCGGCGAAATCCGCACGCTGAGAGGAACGGGGTATCAATTTTGGATCGGAGAATGAAACCGAAAAAGCTGACGTCGATGCTCTCCTACTGGACGATCCGGTACATCGTCATTTTGTTCGCCGGCTTTACCGTCATCGCGCTCTGCTCCTTGTACTGGATGCGGGAAACGACGACGGACAGCCGGCTCAAGACGGCGGGACTGCTTGGCCAGGAAGTCGCCGACCGGGTCGTCTCCGCGGACGGGGAGCTCGCCATTCCGCCGCACATGGACAAACTGCTGGACAGCCGGCTCCGCTATTTCAATTTCAAGGGCGAGCTGTGCCTGTTCGTTACCGATAAAGACGGCAACCTGCTTTATTCCAAGCCGGAAACCAGCGAGCAGGACATGAAAAAAAGGATGACCTCCGATTTGAAAGACTCGAAGGAGCCCGGGACGAAGGCGGTCACGACGCCGATCCCCGGGGGCGGGGAGGAAGAAATCGGCCAGGTGACGCTGCTGATGAACAAAAAATCCCTCGGCGCCAGCCCCAACGAACTGGCGCTCGTCGCCGTGCTGCTGGCGACCCTGATCCTCTCGGGGTGGCTTACGATCTACCTGCTGTCGCGCAAGCTGTCCTTGCCGATCCGGCGCGTCGCGGAAGGCGCCCGGCTCATTCGCGGCGGCCAGTATGACGTTCGCCTGGAAGTGGAGACGAAAGAACGGGAAATTCACGAGCTCGTCGATTCCTTCAAGGACATGGCCGGCCGTTTGAAGCAGCTCGAAGAATGGCGGGCGCTTTCGCTCGCCGGCGTGACGCATGAGCTGAAAACGCCCGTTACCTCGATCAAAGGGCTGCTGATGGCGGTGCGGGACGAGGTCGTCTCGCCGGAGGAGGGAAAGGAGTTTCTCGATATCGCCCTGCGGGAATCGGGACGACTCGAGCGGATGGTCGCCGACCTGCTCGACTATAACGCCTTGTCCGCCGGAAGCGTCGAGGTGGCCAGCGAGCGGCTCGACCTGCGCGCGCTCCTGTCGGAAATCATCTACCAATGGGAACTGACGCATAAGCGGCAAAATGCGGCGATCGCGGCGGATTGGCCCGACGCTCCCGTTTACGCCGCCGGCGACGCGCTCCGCATCCAGCAAATTTTGACCAATTTGCTGAATAATGCGCTGCAAGCCGCAAGTCCGGAGCGTCCTTTGCAAATCCGGATCCGGTTGGCCGAAACGGAAAACCGCGCCCTCGTCGAGGTCGCGGACAACGGCACCGGCATCGCCCCCGAGGATCGGCCGCATATATTCGAACGGTTTTACCGGGGAACCCGGAAAAAGCTGCAAACGCGCGGCCTCGGTCTCGGGCTGACGTACAGCCAGCTGCTGGCGCGGGCTCAAGGCGGGGAATTGGCGCTGACGGACAGTTCGCCGGAAGGCTCGGTGTTCGCGCTTACGCTCCCGGCGCTTCGCGCGGACCAGGGCGGGAAGTCAAACTCCGCGCGTTTCGCGGACTTGGGCGGCGCGTCAAACTTCGCGCGTTAATCTGCTTCTATCCGTGCGAGCCCGTGCGACCCTGTGCGATCGAACCGATCTTGGCTGCGCGCTGTATAGCCGCAAATTTTTCCACAAATAATAAACCGCGACTCCAAGCGAAAGGAAGTTGTCCCCTTGCTCGATCAATTGGAAAGCGACTACGACTGCTCCCGCGCAGGCGAGGATTTGCACCGCCTCCGGCAGGAGCTGGAACGGGTCGATGCGGCGAACGCCGGCGACGCCTCGCCCGAAACGGCGGAGGAGCGGAACCGGCTTGAAAACCAGATCCGGTTTATTCAAAACAAGTGCGACATCCGCTAAGGCGGCGCACGGCATAGAAGCACGGCATACAAGGCAAGGCGGTCCCGAATGCCCGTTTCGGCGGCCGCCTTTTGGCATAGTCGGAATCGCGCGCTGAATTGGAGTCGGCCGGACACGCGTTATGTACATGGTTTCGGGTCGTTACCGATGGCGCGCCTTGCGGATCGGACCGGTCATTTCGGACGGCTTTCGGGGAATAAACTTATAATCAATCCATATTGAAATGAGGGATTTCCGTGGCTATCCTACGCTGCGACCGCAACCCCGTCGTCAAACCATCCGACGTCCCGCCATCCAGGCCCGACTTCCAGGTCGTGGGCGCGTTTAATGCTGGCGTCGCCTCGCATGGCGGCGAAACGATTTTGCTGCTTCGCGTAGCGGAAGCCCCGATCTCCGGCGGCCAAAACGGCGAAGTGCTCGTTCCGCTGCTGAACGAGCGGGGCGACGATATCGCGATCGAGCGCTTTGACGCCGGCGACACCCGCTACGACTTCTCCGACTCCCGCGTCGTCTTCGAAAACGGCATCGTCGCCGCGCTCACCTCGCTCTCCCATTTTCGCGTCGCGCGCAGCAAGGACGGCGTTCATTTTACCGTGGACCGCGAACCCGCGCTGTTTCCCCGCTTCCCGTCCGAAGCCTGGGGAATCGAGGACCCGCGCATCACGCAAATCGGCGACGTCTATTACATCGCCTACAGCTCGGTATCGCCGCGCGGCGTCGCGGTCGGTCTGGCGGAAACGCGGGATTTCCGCGCGTTCAAGCGGCGCGGGCTGATGCTGCCGCCCGAAAACAAGGACGTCGCGTTGTTCCCGGAAAAAATAAACGGAAAATACGTCGCGCTGCACCGTCCCGTTCCCCGTTCGTTCGGAGCGCCCGAAATGTGGATCGCCGAATCGCCGGATCTGGCGCATTGGGGAAATCACCGCTTTTTGATGGGACTTAGCGATAACGGCTGGGATTCGGCCCGTATGGGCGGCGGCGCGGTTCCGATCCGCACGGAACGCGGCTGGCTCGTTTTATATCACGGAGCCAGCGCCGATTATCGCTATTGCATGGGCGCCGCCCTGCTCGACCTGGAAGACCCGGGCGTCGTGCTCGCCCGTTCGAACCGTCCCTTCCTTGAGCCGGAAGCCGATTACGAGGTCGACGGCTTTTTCGGCGGCGTCGTGTTTTCGTGCGGAGCCTTGACCGTCGGAGATACGGTTCGCATGTATTACGGAGCCGCGGACGAAGCCATGGCGATGGCCGACATTCCGCTGAAGGATATATTCGACACGTTGGATTGAGGTAGAGGAGCCGGTCATCGACATAGCCCTCCGCCGTGCCCTCCGCCACCTTGAGCCTCTGATTTTTCTCCGCACCCATACCCATATCCCCATATAGCCGGTCGAGAGGGGTAATAGTTACTCAACTGCGCGCGGTTCTAGGTGAACGGCCGGTTGAGATGAGTAATGGTGACTCAACTACGCGCGGTTCCAGGCTCACGGTCGGTCGAGATGGGTAATTTTTACTCAACTGAGCGCGGCTCCAGGCTCACGGTCGGTCGAGATGGGTAATGGTGACTCAACTGAGCACGGTTCCAGGCTCACGGTCGGTCGAGATGGGTAATTTTTACTCAACTGAGCGCGGCTCCAGGCTCACGGTCGGTCGAGATGGGTAACTTTTACTCAACTGAGCGCGGCTCCAGGCTCACGCTCGGTCGAGATGGGTAATTTTTTATACGAAAATGAAGTGCCGTAAGAAGGCAAAAAAAAGACCCACTACCCCGAAATCTTAACCCTAATTTTTATACGAAAATGAAGTGCCGTAAGAAGGCAAAAAAAAGACCCACTACCCCGAAATCTTAACCCTAATTTTTTTAAAAATTTAGGTTGTTCCAGTAGGTTTCAAATCGACATTATATCCAAGCTGGTGCAACTGTTTCGTTAAACGTTCCACCATCTTGGAGGTCGACTCCTGAAATACGATGGATTCAATTTCCTGGTAATTTACCCGGTCTCGAAGCATCGCATAGGCGATTCGCAAAATCAGATGGGCTGTGGCGACAGCTGCTTTTTGGTCACCTCGGCGCTTTCTTACCCTCCTGAAATAGTCGCCAATTCGGGTTACTGCTTCTAGCGTTTGCCCATGCCGCTTGGCATAAGATCCCTTTTGCATGTTTGTTCCCTTTACGGGCTTTAACTTTTTTTTTCACGCCTGCACTTTCGTTGTTCCCAGGGGCTACACCGACCCAAGAGGCCAGCTTGGCATCTGACGAGAAATGCTTAGCCGCATTAGGCGTAATTTCAGCCAGCAGCGTGATTGCCGCTGTGCGATCCATGCCGGGAATCGTATCTAGCAATTTCACCTCTTCTTCGTATGGTTGGATCAGCGCTTGAACTTTCTCTTCTAACCGCCCAATTTGATCCTCGAGAAACTTCAGGTGCTCCAGGTGGTACTTGATCATTTCGCGATGATGTTTCAGCAGTTTACCATTCAGTGCGTCCATGAGTGGTTTGACTTTCTTCTTCAACTGGGATTTGACGAGCTGGCGAACTTCCGCCTCCTCCAATACCTCGCCGTCGACAAGTCGGTCTAATAAAGCCCGGCCGGAGACGCCAAACAAATCGGACATAAAGGTGGTGAGCTTGATGTTGGCATCCTGCAAGATTTTGTGAACACGGTTCTTCTCGGAGGTCGTTTGCTGCACCAGTTTGCGACGATACCGCGTCAAGTCCCGAAGCTCACGGATTTCTTGTGGGGCGACCATGCTGGGTTGTACCAACCCGCAGCGGTGCAACTGGGCGATCCACTGTGCGTCTTGAACGTCGGTTTTACGTCCCGGCATCTTTTGAATCTGCCGTGCATTGGCGAGAGTCAATTCACAGGTGGACTCCAGGACGTTCCATATTGGCTTCCACAGCACACCGGTGCTCTCCATCGCTACCTCTCGGCACTCGCGCTCCTCGAGCCAATCCTGCAACTCCAGCAATTCGCGGGTAGTGGTACCGAACGTGCGGATTTCGGACTTGGGTTTGTGCTCCAACGAACCCGACAAGACGCATGCAACTACGGTTTCCTGATGGACATCCAGACCAGCACAAATTTGACGTACAGCATCCATACCAACACCCTCTTGTTTCAGATTAAACAGACCATGCAGTCCTAAAGGAGAGAGTTTATACGCGTCTTTAGGGACAATGGGCGGCTCTCGCAAACTGCAATAAGACGGATTACTCAACGGGGGACCAATAAATTTCCGTCTTTTGATCTGTTCATTATCTGTTTGTCCAGAATGTAAGAAGGATAAAAGGATGCGTACGACCACATTTTCATCTATGGCGGTGACGGTAACGTCATAGGGGATTACTCAACTGAGTGCGGATCCAGGCTCACGCTCGGTCGAGATGGGTAATGGTTACCCAACTGCGTGCGGTTTCAGGATCACGGTCGGCCGAGTTGGGTAATGGTGAACCTCTGTCAAGAAAGTGGACACTCAAATTGAGTAATTAAGAAGCAAAGTTGGCAGCAAAACGAACCGGCGACAGATAGCCAAGTGCACCATGGATTCGTTTGCGGTTGTAGAACAGCATGATGTACTCGTAGATCTCGTCGTACGCCTGCTTTTTCGTTTTAAACTTGGTGCAGTAAATGAGCTCCTTCTTCAGAATGCTGTGGAAGGACTCGATGCACGCATTGTCATAGCAGTTTCCTTTTCGGCTCATGCTGGCTTCCATTTTGTAGGTTTCAAGTTGCTTACGGTAATCTTCTGACGTGTATTGGGAACCACGATCGCTGTGGTGCAGAAGGCCTTCCGGCGGCTTTTTCGCTTCGTAGGCGTCATCTAGCGCGCCCAGGACCAGATCGACGGTCATGCGGTCTCCCAGACGCCATCCAACGACCTCACGTGTGCATAGGTCTAGCAGGCTCGCGAGGTACAAGCGGCCTTCGTTACAAGGAATGTACGTAATATCTGCAACCCATACTTGATTCGGCTTCTCCGTTGCAAACGCTTGATTTAGCGTGTTCGGGGCGACGGGATTGTTGTGATTGGAGTCGGTGGTAACGACCTTGAATTTACGAGATACGCAGGAACGCAGGTTTAACTCCCGCATGTAGTTGCTTACCGTTCGCTCGGTTATTTGAAAGCCCTCTTCATGCAACAAGTGCGTGATCTTCGGGCTCCCGTACCGTTCTTTGTTGTCGTAGAAATGATACGTGATGCGCTCCATCACCTTCTCCTTCAGAAGGGCTTGGTTGCTTGGCTGCGCATCCTTCCAGTTGTAATAACCGCTCCGAGAAACACCGAGTACCGCGCACATCTTCTCCACAGGAAAGTCGGAGCGATGATCTTCAATGAATTGAAATCTTACTTTCTTGGGCTGCTGAAGATGTGCACTGCTTTTTTTATGATTTCAAGCTCCTGTTCGAGGTCTGCAACCTGCTTGTCTTTCTCGCGGAGAAGCCATTCCAGCTCACGAATCCGATCTGCGCTGTTAACGGGCTCGACCTCAAACTGACGATACTTTGCTACCCACCCGTATAACGTCTTTTCCGGAATATCCAATTCCTGCGCAATCTGTACGACCGTCTTCGTTTGTTCCTGGATGTACCTTACCGTTCTTTGTTTGAACTCCTCGTTGTAATGCACCCGTTGTCCACCCATGTGAACACCTCCCGTTAATCTTATTATTGGGTTTATCTTAACGAGTGTCCATCTTTTATTCTAGCTGCATGGTTACTCAACCGGGCGCGGTTCCAGGCTCGCGGTCGGCCGAGTTGGGTAATTTACTCAATTCGGCCGATGCGCATGGCGGGCGGAAGCCGAGTCGCCAAGGCTCCACCGGAACTCCGGAGGGCCAAGACGATTTCCGAGAAAGGCTTCTCGATCCTTCTCCCTATCGCTTAGGCAGGCCCTGCCGCGCGCAGGTCCGGGCGCTCGGCGGTGGCGATGCAATAGAATGCCGGTCGGCAAAGCCTGCATGCCAACGCCCGCATTACCCAACGGCGCCGCCGTCCTTGACCGGCACGCCGAAGTTCGGCGTGCCGTCCGCGTTCCAGCCGAACGGCTGCACGCGGGTGTGGCGGTTCGGGTCGTACAGCGGGTCGCCTTCGATCTCCTTGTAGCCGCGGGCGTGATAGACGAGCAGGTCCCGGCCGTCCTCGGAGACGGTGAAGCTGTTGTGACCGGGGCCGTACTGACCGTTTTCCTCGCTCGACGCGAAAACCGGCTCCGGCGACTTCGTCCAGGAGCGCGGATCGAGCAGATCGGCGGACGCGTCCGCGGCCAGCAGCCCCATGCAATAGTTGCGATCGGTCGCGCTCGCCGAATACGAGATGAAGATTCGGCCGTTCCGCTTCAGGACGGCGGGGCCTTCGTTGACCCGGAAGCCGACTTTTTCCCACGGGTATTCGGGCTTCGTCAGCATCGTCTGCTTGCCCGACAGCGTCCACGGATTGCTCATTTTCGAAATGTACAAGTTCGAGTTGCCCGGAATGTCCGGGTCCTTCTGCGCCCATACGTAGTATCGTTCGCCTCGGTGCTCGAAAACGGTCGCGTCCAGGCTGAACGATTCCCATTTTGTGCGGATTTGCCCTTTTTCCGTCCATGTCCCCTCGAGCGGGTCGGCGGACTCGTTTTCCAGCGCGTACATCCGATGGTCGAACAGGCCGTCCCGCGTTTCGGACGTGCGCGCGGCGGCAAAATAAATGTACCACTTGCCGTCCAGATAGTGAATTTCGGGCGCCCATATATTCGCGCTAAGCGGCCCCGACTCGTATTTCCTCCACACCGTCGCCGGTTCGGAGCGGCCGAGCCCCTGAATCGTCCGCGAGCGGCGCACCTCGATCCGGTCGTATTCGGGCACCGAAGCGGTAAAGTAGTAATATCCGTCCGCATGCCTGTAAATCCAGGGATCGGCCCGTCTCTCCACGACAGGGTTCGCATACCGGGTGCTCTCGTTCATCCGTTGATCTCCTTTCGGTTCCGGCCGTTCCCATCCTTCATGCCGTAAATGATGAATGCCGAAAACCATTCATGCCGCAAATCTTTCATGACCAAACGCCTGCTTTATGCCCGGCCGCCTCTATCCATCCCATCGCCTTTCTCTGCCCGACGGCCTTCATCCGTCCCATCGCCCTTCTCTGCCCGATGGCCTTCATCCGTCCCATCGCCCTTCTCTGCCCGATGGCCTTCATCCGTCCCATCGCCCTTCTCTGCCCGGCGGCCTTCCTCCATCCCATCGCCCGTCTCTGCCCGGCGGCCTTCATCCATCCCATCGCCCTTCTCTGCCCGACGGCCTTCATCCGTCCCATCGCCCGCCTCTGCCCGGCGACCTGCATCCGTCCGTCCGCCTTCTTCGCTCCGCCAGCGGGAAGCGCCCGGATGCGGGCAAGCCGAACCCCGCAGCCTCGCCCGAACGTCGACCAGACAGCCGCAGTACCGGCAGGTCGTGCCGTATTGCAGGCCGGGGCAAGCCCGGCAAGCCGCAAGCCGCCGGGCGGCTTCCGCCTCCGCCGCCGCTTCCCTCCCTTGCAGGGCGACCGCGATCAGCCGCTCGAGCTTGTCGGGCGACACCCGGACGCTGTCCGCGCAGCCCTTGCACCCGTCGCGCCGCCGCGCCAAGCGCATCGCCTCCATCGCGCCCTATTCCAGCGACAGCACGGCGACCGACGCCGGCGGCAGCGCGAACCGGAGCGTGCCGCCCTCGAGCGCCGCTCCATCGAACGGAACCGGGGCCACCGCATCCGGCCGCTCGAACGTATTGCAGGCGTTCAAAGCCGAATGCGTCAGCAAGCGGCCGCTCGCCCCGGACGCCTCGATTCCGTCCACGCGGCATTCGAAGGACGCGCTCTCCGCGTGGTGCAGGTTGCAAACGGCGAGATGAACGACGCCTCGCGAGTCCGCCGCCGCCGATACGCTGAGCTGCGGAATCGAATCGCCATCATGGACGTACGGCGGGCTTTCGAACTCGACGTCCAGCAGCTCCGCGTCCTGGAATACCTTGTACATGTCGAAGACATGGTACGTCGGCGTCAGCAGCATTTTGTCCCCTTCGGTCAGCACCATCGCCTGCAGAACGTTCACCATCTGGGCGATGTTCGCCATTTTCACGCGTCTGGCGTAACGGTGGAACAGGTTCAGGTTGACGCCCGCGACCAGCGCGTCGCGCAGCGTGTTCTGCTGGTACAGAAACCCCGGATTCGTGCCGGGCTCAACATCGTACCACGTCCCCCACTCGTCGACGATGAGGCCGACCCGGCCCTCCGGATCGTACCGGTCCATGATTTCGGAGTGCTTGACGATCAGCTCTTCCATGCGAAGCGTTTGCTTCAGCGTCCGGAACCACTCCGACGCCCCGAATTCCGTCGCGGAGCCTTTGGCGCCCCATTCGCCCGTCGGCACCGTATAATAATGCAGGCTCAGCCCGTCCATGTGCCGTCCGGCCTCCCGCATGAGCGTCTCCGTCCAGGCGTAATCGTCGGAATTGGCGCCGCAGGCGATTTTATACACGTTGTTGTCTCCGTAATTGCGGACATACGTCTGGTAATGGCGGTACAGATCCGCGTAATATTCCGGCCGCATGTTGCCGCCGCAGCCCCAGTTCTCGTTGCCGACGCCGAAAAACGGCAGCTTCCACGGCTTCTCCCGCCCGTTCCGCTTCCGCATGCTTGCCATCGGCGACTCCCCGTCGAACGTCATGTATTCGACCCATTGCTGCATTTCCCGGACGGTGCCGCTGCCGACGTTGCCGCTGATATAAGCATCCGTGCCGAGCAGCTCGCACAGCCGCATGAATTCGTGCGTGCCGAAATGGTTGTTCTCCTCGACGCCGCCCCAGTGCGTGTTGACCATCCGCGCCCGTTCGGCTTTGGCGCCGATGCCGTCCATCCAGTGGTACTCGTCGGCAAAGCAGCCCCCGGGCCAGCGGAGCACGGGGATCCGCAGCTTCTTCAGCGCCTCCAGCACGTCGTTGCGGATGCCGTCCGTATTCGGAATCGGCGACTCCTCGCCGACCCAAAGCCCTTCGTAGACGCACCGGCCGAGGTGTTCGGCGAACTGCCCGTAAATGTGCCGGCTGATCGTTCCTTTTCGGTCTTTCGCATTCAGTCGCATCGTCGTCATGTTTCGAATCCTCCCTCGATCTCGTCAACCTTTGACGGCTCCGGCCGTCATCCCGTCGATAAAATATTTCTGGAACGCCAAAAACAAAAGGAAAATCGGCAATATCGAAAAAAACGAACCGACGATCAGCAAGTCGTAATTGTTGCCGTACGGCGTCAGCAGCGTCTTAAGGCCGATCGGCAGTGTATACTTGTTGGCGTCGCTCAGCACCATGAACGGCCAGAGCAAATTGTTCCAGCTGTTCATGCCGTTCAATATGCCCATCGCCGCGAACGCCGGCTTCATGATCGGCAGGACGAGGCGAACGAAAATACCGTACTCGTTCGCGCCGTCGACGCGGCCCGCCGTGATGATCTCGCCCGGGATGCCGCGCAAGTACTGGCGAAAGAAAAAGATCGTCGACGCGTTCGCGATGCCCGGCAGTACGATGGCGGAATACGTGTTCATGAGGCCGAGATCGAACGTCATTTTATACAAGGGCAAAAGCAGAATCTCGAACGGCACCATCATGATCAGCAAAACGCAGATGAACAAGAAGTTCTTCCCCTTGAACTCGTAGGCCGCGAAGCCGTACGAAACGACCGCGCTGACGAGCAGCGTCAACGCCACCTGAACGACCGTGAGCAGCAGGGAATTGAAAAACCACGTGAAGTACGCATGGTCCCCGCCGAACAGAAAGGCGAAGTTGTCGAAGCTCATGACCGACAGGTCGAAGCTCAGGTTCAGCCCGTTGCGGATCAATTCCGCTCCCGGCTTGAAGGAGCCGAGGGCGATCGCGTAAAACGGGATAAGCACCAGGACGCCAACGGCGGCAAAAAGGATCAAGAGGACGATTTGGATCGAGAACGCTTTTTTCATCTTAATCCTCCTTTTTGAACATGCCGGTGAAGGCCAATTGCGTCAGGTTAATCGCCATGGCGACGACCAGCAGCACGATGCCGACCGCCGCGGCGTAGCCGAGATCGTTTTTCTCGATCCCTTGCCGGTACAGGTAGCCGACGATCGTCAGCCCGATGTTTTTCGGGGAATTGTTGCCGTTCCACAGCATCATGCTTTCGATGAACATCGCGAGTCCGGCGTAAATGCTGATCGTCACGACGTAGATCGTCGTCGGCTTCAACAGCGGAACGGTGATCCGGGCGAACTTCTGCCAGGCCGAAGCTCCGTCGATCGAGGCGGCTTCGTAATACTCGTCCGGGATATTTTTGAGTCCGGACAAATAGTAAAGCATGTTGACGCCGAGCCATCGCCACGTCGCCAGTGCCAGAAGCGCTACGAAACCGGTCGTCTGGCCCTTCAGAAATTTGACCGGCTCGACGCCGAACAGCCCGAGGAAGCTGTTGATGAGCGAGCCCTCCATTTCGCCGAACATCAGCCGGAAAATCGTGCCCGCGACGACGACGCTCGTCAGCGCCGGCAGGAAAAGGGCCGATTTGAAAAACTCCCGGCCCCGCATGAACCGGTTGTTGATCAGCACGGCAAACAGCATCGGGATCGGCACGAGAATGGCGATCGTCAGCACCATGTAGACGACGCTGTTCGTCACGGCTTTCAGGAACACCGTGTCCCCCATCAGCTTCGCGTAGTTGGCGAAGCCGACCCACTGCGCCTCCTGCCCGAGCATCGTTTTCTGAAAGCTCATCTGGACCGAGCTGCCGAGCGGATACAGCCAGAAGACGAGGAAGACGAGAACGAACGGCAGCACGAACACGTAGGGAGCAACCTTCTGCGAGTACAGAAAACGCTTGACCATCTGCACGCCTCCTTTGCCAAAATAAAGCTACCCCGGCCGGTACAAGCCGAAGGTAGCCCGCGCGCCATACCCGTTATTGCAGCTGCTGCTCGATTTGCCGCTGCGCGTCGTTCAGCGCTTCCGTTACGTCCCTGCCGTCCTCGAAAATCTCGTTCAGCGTCACCGTCCCCAGCACGTTGTTGATCGTCGGGGAAGCCGCGGTCGACTTGATGAGCCGGATTTCGTCCTTGATTTCGTTCAATACGTCGAACGGGTTGTTGACGAAATATTGCACGAACTGATTCTCCGGATTGTGGGTGACGTCCTTCATGTCCCACACGTCCATGTTGACCGGGTCGAAGCCGAGCGTGTTCCAGATTTCGATGTTGGCGTCCAGTGACAGCTTCGCGAACGCGAGGAAATCCTTCGCCAGTTGAACGTCCTTGGCCGTCTTCGTTACGACCGTCCCGGTGCCCCCGCCGCCATACGATCTCGGCATGCCTTCTTCCATGACCGGCATCGGCGCGATCGCGATTTTGCCGGACAGGTCGGCCATGTAATTCGTAAACCGGGACATGAACCAAAGCGGCATCATGGCGCTGGCGTAATTGCCCGAGTTGAATTCGCCGTACGCCTCTTCCGTATCGGGCTGCCCGCCGGCGATCGTGGCGATCACGTTGTTGTCCTGCAAATCCCGAAGCAGGGTCAGCGCTTTGACCATCGCTTCCGAGTCAACGGCCGGGTTGCCGCTGTCGTCGGTGAAATCCGCCCCCTGCTGCGAGAGCAGCATCGACTCCTGCCACATCGCGCTCGTGTCGGCGGTTCCCATGTATTTGCCGGTTTTCTCGTACAGCTGGATGCCGGCCTGCTTGTAATCGTCCCACGTTTTGATCGTCGCGTAGTCGATGCCCGCCGCTTCGAGAATTTCCGTATTGTAAAAGGCGACGCTGGCGCCGACGTGAGTCGGAACGCCGTAGTTTTGGCCATCCTTGCTGTAAAGGTCGATCCGCGACTCGACGGTGGTATCCCGATAAGGATCGATGACGTCGTTCAGCGGCTCCAATTGCGGCGTGCCGGCCAGAAAATCCGGGAATTTTCCGACCTCGATATCCGCGATGTCCGGCGCTCCCTTGCCCGTCTGCACGGCGATGGACAGCTTGTTGTGCATGTCGTCGTACGGCATGACCGTCACGTTCAGCTTGATTTGCCGGTCCGGGTTTTGCTCGTTCCACTTTTGCAGCATTTTTTCGAAATGTTGGCCATGCAGCTCGACGAACGTCCAATACGAAAGCTCCGTCGCGCTCTCGCCCGCTCCCCCGTCCAGCACCGTCTGCTCTCCGCCGCCGGACGACGAGGAGCCTCCGCATCCCCAAAGAAACACCGCCATCGAAAGCACCGTCAACCCGATCAACCATCTTTTCATTTTGGACCCTCCCCGTAAATGTCCATGCCGGAACATGCATTTTCAACTCAAAGGGCGTTTCGCTTCTATGCTGCAGGCTTCAGGCTTATACTTGGAAGGAAGCGCTTTCTCGTCGTTGAACGTTCGCTGCCTCTGCCGCTTCCGACTCTCCCCGGTTCATCGGCACCTCCTGTTTCAAATAAATTTAAATTGATTTCGATTTTATTGAATGAATGCGCTTGCAGGTTTAAAATATCATACGACCGGTACTTTGTAAACATAGAAACCTAAACCTTTTTATGTTTTTATAAAAAACTCTGCATTTATTCACTTAAACCACGGAATGGACCGGTAAGTTATTGATTTTGTTTTAAATAAATGTATAGTAAAATGAGGACGAATGATTTTCGACATTACAGATGAGGCAGGTTCTGTCGCATGATTTATATCAAGGACTTGATGAGCGGAATCGATATTTTTAAAGCGCTGAGTTCGGAAATCCGGATTCAAATCCTCGAGCTTCTGGCGAAGAACCCGTCCTTGAATTTGAACGATCTGGCGGGCAAGCTGAACTTGAGCAACGGCGCGATCACGATGCACGTCAAAAAGCTGGAAGAAAGCGGCTTGATCGAAATCAACACATCCGTCGGCAAGCATGGCATCCAGAAGCTTTGCTATTTGAATAAAGACAAATTGATGATCGATCTGCGCAAAAAAGACGTCAACAACCTGTACGAGGTCGAGCTTCAGGTCGGGCATTACAGCAACTACCAGGCGTCTCCCACCTGCGGGCTCGCCACGAAGGACAGCATTATCGGCGACTTCGACGACCCGCGCTACTTTGCCGACCCGCGGCGGATCGACTCGGAGATTATTTGGCTCGCGGAAGGGTTCCTGGAATACCGGATTCCGAATTATTTGAAGCCCAACCAGACGTTTCGGGAAATCCAGTTTTCGATGGAGCTCGGATCGGAAGCTCCGGGGTATTGCGACAATTACCCGTCGGACATCTATTTCTACGTCAACGGCATCGAAATCGGCTACTGGACGAGTCCCGGCGACTTCGGGGACGCCCGCGGCACGTTCAACCCGGACTGGTGGCCGCCGCATTTGAATCAGTACGGCATGCTCAAGCTGATCCGCATCAACCGCGAAGGCAGCTTTATCGACGGCTGCCGGATTTCGAACGTCACGATCGACCAGATCAAGCTCGATTACAAGAGCGAGTTGACGTTCCGGCTGGCCGTTACGGACAAATCCGTCAACAAGCGGGGAATGACGATCTACGGCAAAAACTTCGGCAACTACAGCCAAAATTTGCTCGCCCGCGTCCTGTTCGACGAGATCGAGGAATAAAACCGAAAGCGCACCTCCACCTCCCCCATGCATGCCTAAAAGGGAATAACGGCCGTTTCCGACCGTTATTCCCGGGTTCCGGGGCCGCTTGCCAGAAGCCGCCCGGCTCTATTTTCTTCTATGCTCCGTGCACTTCGATCTCGGCGAACGCCATCCGGTAACGGTTCGCGTCCGTCGGATTCGGACGCAGGTTCGTGCCTTCGATTTTCACATAGCGCGCGGTTGCGGCCGGAAAGGCGAAGCTTTGCACGGCGTTGCCCGGCTGCGCATAGCCGGTCCGCGTCACCCTCGTCGTCCAGTTGACGTTGTCCGTCGACGTCCGGATCGTGAAGTCGATCGGAAAGTTTTGACCGACGTTGCCGGCGTCGTTGCGAGGGTACAGATCGACCCGGCCGACGGTTCGGGCGGCCCCGAGATCGAGCGTCACGGCTTCCGTATGATTCGTCGTCAGGCTGTTGTTGCTCGTCCAGCCCATCGAGCCGGACACCGAGTTCCGCTGGCCGTCCACCGCCTTCGAATACGACCAGTTGGCGTTTTCCACCGAGCTGGTCGCGGAAACCGTCGCGCCGGCCGCCAGGTTATCGGCGTCTCCGTACACCTCGAACTCCCACATCGAATAGCCCCAGCCGGTACCTCTTTGCGTGCCGTTCATTTTGACGTACCTGGCGTTGACCGGCGCGAACGCGATATCGTCCGTCCCCCGTCACCGGCCGTCGTGCCGAAGACGGTCTGCCAATTCGCGCCGTCCGTTGACGTTTGAATCTGGTAGCTGCGTCCGTATGCGGCTTCCCAATAAATTTTGACGGCATCGATTTTCCGGGTCGAGCCCAGATCGACGGAATACCATTCCGCATCCGTATAGTTCGAGCCCCACCACGACTCAACTGGAGCGCTAGCGGGCGGGCGAGGGCGGTGAGATGAGTACTATTTACTCAAGTGCGTGCGGCTGCATGCGTTCGGCGAGGCGAGTTGAGTCGTCACGACCCAACTGAAGCGTTAACTGGCGCGCGAGGGCAGCGAAATATGTAATACTTCGCTCTAAAAAGGGCCGAGCCAGGGCGGAATTTCTTCCGTCCTCGGATCGGCCCCGGCCCGCCGGCTTACCCCGCCGTCACCGTTACCTTTATTTCGGCGCTGGCCGTGACGCCGCTGCCGTTGATCAGCTCGGCCCGGTACGTATACTCGCCCGGAGCTTTTCCGCCGATCGAAGTCGCGGCCGATTGCGCAGCGGGAGTCGCTGCCGTCAGGCTTTGCGTGTCGATCAGTTCCCCGTTTTCGTACAATTTGTACGTCGTGCCGTTCGTGCCCCACCACATGTTCATCGCAACCGTGTAGTCGCCGTTGCCGTCCCAATTGTCGTGAGACAATACCGGCGTTCCCGGCGAAGCGTCCGCGACCGTGACGGTGTGGGGCGCGCAAACGGTCGATCCGAAGCTGTTGATCAGCTCGCAAGTATAAACGTAAGTTCCGTTCGCCTTGCCGGAAATCGGGGTCGCTACCTGCTGCGCTTCGTTCGAGCGGTCGGCCAGCCGCTCCTCGCGGATAAGCTGCCCGTTCTCGTACAGCTTGTAGGTGGTCCCGTTGTTCCCCCACCACATGTTCATCGCGACTTCGTAATCGCCGTCCCGCAGCCCCGTGTCGTGCCCGTTATTGTCCGACAGCACGGGCGTTCCCGGCTTGCCGGTCGCAAGCGGCGGCTCCTCCGGCGCGACTTCCGCGATCGTCACCGCGTCGACGAACGCGGTGCGGTCGCCGTCCGTCGTCGTCGCGATAAAGCGCACGTCGTGATAACCCGACGCCACCGTGAAGGCCTCCGTCTCGAACGCCGTAAACTCGGAGGCGGACGGCGGCGAATACGTGCCGACAACCGCGTCGCCCACGCGCACTTCGAACGTCTGCTGTCCGCCGAAGCTGCGCTTCGCCGCCTGGAACGCGATTTTATACGTGCCGGCCTTCAGGCGCACCGATTGATGGATTTCGCCCTGGGTGCCGTTTTTCGTTTGCAGATGAGCCGTCTGCACGCCTTCCGGCGCGTCCGCCGCGCCGAACGCCGAACCGTTGCGTTGCACGCCGGCCGTCAGGCTGAACGTCCAGCCGTTCACCATCGGCCCCGTCTTGACGCCGGTCGTTGCCGGCGACTCGAAGCCGCCGTTCGCCACTTCCGGCGCGAACGGAACCAGCCCGGCCCTCGCCGCGATCAAAGCGGCCAGCGCATCGTCCGTCTCCGCCTGCGTCGCGTCCGGATCATCCCGCACGGCGACCGCCCGCGCGACGGCCTCGGTCAGCGCCTGCCAGCTCGAAACGGAAAAATCGAATTCGGAAAGCGGCTCCGCCTCGATTTCCTGCACCTTGGCCGCGAGCGCCGTTTTGTCCACGTCGGCTTCGATCGGCTTGATCTGCACATTGTCGACGAACGCCGTATTGTCCCCGGTTGTCGTCGTGCCGACGAACCGGATCGCATGGTTCGCGGTTGCGGGCACTTCGAAGCCTTGGGTCGAATAGGACGCAAATTCGGTCGATTCGGGCGCATAAGACCCGATTTTCGTCGTCCCGAAATAAACGTCGAAGCTTTGCTGCCCGCCGAAATCCCTGGCCGCGGCATCGAACGCGATCTTGTATTTGCCCGCCGGGAAATTGACCGCTTGGCTGATTTCGGGAACGGCGCCGTTTACGGTTTGCAAATACGCCGTTTGCACGCCTTCCGGGGCTGTCGCCGCATCGAACGCCGAGCCGTTGCGCTGGACGCCCGCCGTCGCGCTGAACGCCCACCCGTTCGTCATCGGCCCGGTTTTGACGCCGCTGGCGGACGTGACGACCGGGGATTCGAAGCCCGCGTTCAGAAAGGCGGGCGGTGCGGGCGGTTTCGGTTCGCCGATCGTCACGGCATCGATAAAGGCGGTGTTGTCGCCGGTCGTCGAGGTCGCCCGGAACGTAATCGTATGCTTGCCGCCGTCCGTTTCGAAGCTGTCGGTCGCGAATTCCGTAAACGCCCCCGACGGCGCGAAGCTGCCGATGACCGTGTCGTCGAACAGGACGTCGAACGTCTGCTGGCCTCCGAAGCTGGTTCGGTTGGCCGCCATGAAGCCGACCGCGTACGTTCCGGGCTTGAAGTTGATTTCCTGGCTGAATTCCCCGTTCATGCCGCTGTCCGTTTTCAGATAGGCCGTCTGGTTCCCCTCCGGAGCGGCCGGCGGTTCGAACGCGCTGATATTCGTCTGGACGCCGGACCAGCCGTTAAACGTCCAACCGTTCGCGAACGGCCCGTTGCGATACTTCTCGACGGCCGGCTTTTCGAACCCGGCGTTGTAGAACGTGATTTCCGGCAGCTCTTCGGGAATGTCGGCACTATAGTAGCAGCGCTTCGCCGCGCCCGGATTCGGATCGCCGAACACGTCGTCGCCGCAGACGGTTCCCCCGTCAGCACCTTGTAGTTGAACAAGCCGTCCGCCCCGTAGGCGACGACCGCCTCCCCGTCGAAAAAGCAGTAGCCGTCCTCGTACGCGCAGAACGAGTAACCGTCCGGCGCGTTGCTGATATCGTGGATGCGGTAAAACGACTGCGTGATGCCGGAAGCGTCAAGCCCCTCCTTCAGCGCGATCGCTTTGAGCACCTGCACGGTCCCGTTTTGCAAAATGACGGGCTTCGTATACAGCGGCGAAGACGCATTTGGCGCGCTGCCGTCGATCGTATAGCGAATTTCCGCGCCCGGGGTCGCCGACGTGATCGTCACGGCTTCCGCGGAATCGTAGACGCCGTAAGGCAGGCTGAATGCCGGAGCTTCGACCCGCGTCGGCACCGATCGGGGCTTGACCGTCACCAGCGCGATATTGTAGCCGTCCGGGTCGCTCGCGCTCGCCGCCTTGATCGCGACTCGCCGCTCGTCGTTCACGTCGGGCGGCGTGTACAGGCCGTTCGCGTCGATCGTCCCGTTGCCGCTGCCGATGACGCTCCAGACGACCCCGTCGTCATTGTCGATCACGTCCGCCGTCAGCTGCAGCGCCTCTCCTCCGGCCACGCTCGCTTCGAGAGGCGATACGGCCACCTGCGTCTGCGCGGGCTCCGTCGTGTAGACGACGACGCTGTAATCTTCGTCGATCGTCCCGTCGACGAACGAATCGCCCGCGGCGAAGGTGCCGGATACCGGCGGCAAAATCGCATTGCCCTCGCGAGCGATGTCGTCCTTGTACACGTGCTTTTTGAACGTTTTGCCGATATGGACTCCGTTAAAATCGAACTCGATCTCCTTCGCCTCTCCCGCCTTGCTTTCCAGCACGATCGCATAGTCGCCCGCATCGGTGCGGAAAGCGGCCGCGCGGATGTCCGGCGAGCTCGTTTCCACCCTCAGCACGTCGCTGTGCTCGGGAACGTACCGGGCCAGCATGCCGGCGGCGTAGTACGTTTTTTTCGGAGCAAGCCCCTGCACGCTCGCATCCCACATCGTATAGTTGCCGTTCGTGTCGCCGTCGGGATCGGTGCTCCAGACGCCGTTCAGCTGCCAGACGAGCGCGGACTTCAGGCCCTTGTTGGCCGCTTCGATCACGTAATTGGCGAAGCCGGAATCCCAGCCGCTCATGTCGTCGCCCGACCAGCCGAACTCCGTCATATGGACCGGCTTGGAGCCGACGGCCGCCTGGCTCACGGCGATCGCGTTGCCCAGGTTGGCGTACGGCTCCCCGTACACGTGGAAGCTGTAACCGTCGATGTGCGCGTCGGCGTGCTGCTTCATATACTCCGTCCAGCCCGGCGCGCCCGTCTCCTCCGGCGCCCAAATCTCGACGCGGTCGCGCAGGCCGTCGGCGGCCAGCCGCTGGCTGACCTTCGTGACGAGATCGGCGTAATACTGCATTTGGTGGGCCTGATCGCCTCCCGTCTCGAAATCCCAGCTGCCGTTCGGCTCGTTATAGAACGTCAAATACTTGATGTTGTCGTATCCGCGCCCGTCGATCAGCTCGGAGAGAGCGGCCGAAGCGGATTCCGCGAAAGCGTCCAGGTCCGCGGGCGCGCTCGTATACGGATCGACGCCGGGCAAGCCGAACCAGTCGTGAACGGCGGAGCCGTTTTTCCAGCCAAAATTCAGCTCCACTTCGGTTCCGGCCTCTTTAAAGGCGTCAAGATACGGATAAAACGCTTTCATTTTGTCGCTGTCCCAAGTGTAGACGCCCTTCGTCGGCTCCATCCAATCGATCTGGTACCACACCCTCGCCACTTTCGGCTTGAACGTTTGAATGCGCTTTCGATCAATTTCCCAGTAAGCCTCGTCAAAGCCATAGCCTGCCGATTTCGGCATCAAACTGCCCGGTATCACGTTGATGCCGATTCCCAGAAAATCCTCGGATACCGTAACGTTCGGATCGATTTCCACCGTGTAGGCGGAAGCCGCCGACGCTTCGGCCGGCCGGACGAGCCCCGGCGGCAGAACGATTAACGCCATGAATAACAACAAGCCCCATTTCCCGACCCACGATCTTTTCCCCGACATTGCCTGCTCACTCCCTCATCGTATTGGTAAAACGCAAAACGAAAGGCAAGCGCCGTCCGCGCACGGAGAAACGAGCGTTTCCTCCATGACGGACGGCTCTAGGCTGCGTACTTCTATCGTAGGGAATACAGGCGGAAAAAAAATGAACAAAACCAAGGTTTGATTGAAAAATATACGGGTCGTCCGGCCGCAGGTTGAACGATTTTCGCCGGACTTGCCTGAATTGGCCATTTCGGCCGCATCGGATTTTCATCCTGCTTGGCGGTTCCTTACCCGTGCGCGTTCCCTTTCAGGTTCAGCACGACCACGCCCGCGATAATGAGCAGGATGCCGGCGACCGTCGTGACGCTTGCGGTTTCTTTCCAGATGACGACGCCGATAATCGCTGTAACCGCCGTCCCTACTCCTGACCAGATCGCATAGGCGACCCCCAGCGGAATGTGCTGCAAAGATAACGACAACGAATAAAAAGCGACGCCGAACCCGGCGATCGTTCCCAAACTCGGATACAGCTTCGTAAAACCCGCGGAAGCCTTCAGCATCGACGTGCCGAACAGCTCCGCAGCGATGGCCAGCGCCAGAAACAAATAAGCTTTCATTGTGCATCCTCCCCCGTTGACGCCGTTTCTTCCGGATGCAGGCAAATGCCCGCAAGCAGAAGATCGGCCATTTGCTCCAGCATCGATTCGAGCGATCGCTCCCGGCGATCGGCCGCGCCGCGGCTCATGAAATGATAAAGCCCTCCCACGTAAACCTGGACGAACACCCCGTCGTCAACCGGGCGAAACGCGCCTGCCTCGATTCCTTCCCGGATCATGGCCCGAATGTTGTCCCAGCCGTCGTTCATGTATTCGTCGAGCTTTTTCCACTGCTTCGGATACTTTTGCTGCAGTTCCTTCCATATGCGAACGTCGCGGAAAGCAAAGCCCTCGGGCAAGCAGGTCAGCGACCGCCGCAGCTTTCGCTCGAACGACAAGGAAGCGTCGCTCATCAAACGAGCCTCTTCCTCCTTGAAGCTTTCGATCGCCTGAGTCACGATATATTCGATCATTTGCTCCTTCGATTCAAAATACTGATACACCGTTTTCGTGCTGATTCCAAGGCGCCCCGCGATCTCCCGCATCGAGAACTTCAGGCCGTGCCCCGCGATTTCCTCGAAGGCGGCCTCTGCGATCCTCTCCTTCAAAGCCGAACCTCCCTTCGCTTCCCGGAAAATAATTATAACATTTCGTTTTCCTTGTTTTCCGCATGTGCGCGTTGGATATTTTTTCATTTATTCAGAGATGCTAAAGACGAATCCGAGCCAGGAAAGGAGAACTCCAATGCAACAAACGCAAGCCCAGGGCCAACAGCAGCAACAGCCCGTCATGCAGCAGCCCCCTCAGGTCATTACGACGAAAGACCACCTGTACTTGAAAGATCAGCTGTCTTGGGAACTTCTCGCCATGAAAAAATGCAGCCATTTCGCGGGCGAATGCACCGACCAGGAAATCCGGCAGGCGATCGACCAAGCGGGTCAAATGCACAAGCGGCATTACGAGCTGCTGCTCAAGCATCTTCAGCACAACAACACGGCCGAGATGCAAAAAGTGCGGCAGCTTCAGCAATAAAAGGAGGAAACTCGCATGAACCAGAGCCAAAATCCGAACGCGATCCAAAACCCGAAGCCGGCGAACGAGCCGCAGGTGAAAGGGCCGGAAATGAACGACCGCGACCGGCTTAACGACATTCTCGCGCTGGAAAAATACTTGACCGACAGCTTCAACGTCTCCGCCCGGGAAGCGAGCCATCCGGCCCTTCACCAGGACATCATGACGGTGCTGACGGAAACGCACCAATGCCAGTACCATATGTACGAGCTGATGTTCCGCAAAGGCCACTACAAGCTGGAGGCCGAGGAGCAGACGAAGCTGGACCAAAGCTTTCGGCAGTTCCAAAACTACTCCAGCCAATTCCCGTATCCCGCCGCCACGACGGTTCAATAAACGCCTAAAGGGACGATGCCCGCGGTTTTTCGCGGTTCGTCCCTTTTCGCCTTAAATCCCCCGAACACCGCCCTCCTCTTCCTCATCAAACTACCACAAATGGTCATCGCCGTACCCTATTTTCCCTCCCGCTCGGTTTCTAGAATGGAACTATCCTATGAAAAAACGAATAGGAGCTTTAGCAAAACGCGAGGAGGTTATCACCGATGAAGCTGGCCTTGAGCATGTGGAGCGTTCATCGAATCGCCAGGCAGCAGTCGTGGTCGGCTCTGGATTTTCTGTCCTTCTGCCGGAAGGAAGGCATCGACCGGGTCGAACTGCTGAATGTGTTCTGGAAAAACGTCAAGGAAGAGCTGCCGGAGGTCGCGGAATATGCCAAGCGCCATGGAATCCGCATTGTCAGCTACGCGGTCGGCAACGACTTCGTCCAGAGCGATCCGGGCGCGCGGAACGAAGCTTTGCGGCAAATAACGGACGCTTTTCCGGTCGCGCGGACGCTCGGCACGGGCACGATCCGCGTTTTTTCCGGCAATTTGAAGGACGGGTTCACGTTCGATTCGGCGCTGGCGTATATCGTGGGCGGATTAGGCGAAGCCGCCGCCGAAGCCGAGCGTCAAGGCTTGACGCTCTGCCTGGAAAACCACGGCATGCTGGCGGGAACCGGCAAGCAGGTGCTGGACATTATCGAACGGGTCGGATCGGAGGCGCTCCGCTCTACGTTCGACACGGGCAATTTCCTGCTCGTCGGCGAAAATCCGCTCGACGCGCTGGACGTTCTTCTCCCCTATGTCGGCCACGTGCACATCAAGGATTTTTACGAAGCCCCGGACGGCCCTTACCGGTCTCTTGAGGGCAAAACGTTCCAAGGCATCGAAGCCGGAAGCGGCCTCGTCGACCTGGACGTCATCGTCAACCGCTTGAACGGCGCCGGCTATGCCGGAGCTTACGTGCTCGAATACGAGGGCCCCGGCGACGAAGCCGCCGGCATTCGGGCGAGCTACGAGTACTTCGGCACGCTATCCCGGGACTAGGAGGTATCGACAGCAGATGGGACGCGAAATTGCAGCCGATATCGTCATCGTCGGCGGCGGAACCGGCGGCTGCGCCGCCGCCCTGGCCGCAGCCAAAGCCGGGCGCACCGTCGTCATGACGGAGGAAACCGCCTGGATCGGCGGACAATTGACGAGCCAGGCCGTGCCTCCGGACGAGCATCCGTGGATCGAATCGTTCGGCTGCACGGCCGATTACCGGAAGTTCCGCGACGGCGTGCGGAGCTATTACCGGGACCATTTTCCGCTGACCGCGGAGGCCCGTTCGCGCGGGGCGCTGAACCCCGGAGGCGGCTCCGTCAGCCGTCTGTGCCACGAACCGCGCGCGGCGGTCGCCGTTCTGGAGCAAATGCTCGCCCCATATGAAAACAGCGGGCGTCTCGCCATTCTCCGCCGGCACGTGCCGGTGCGGGCCGAAACGCACGGCGACAAAATCGTGTCCGTCGACGTTCGCAGCCTCGATTCGGGCGATGTAACGCATCTGACCGGAGCGTACTTTCTCGACGCGACGGAATGCGGTGATCTGCTGCCCCTGGCGGGAGCGGAATACGTGACCGGCGCGGAATCCCGGGAGCAGACGGGCGAGCCGCACGCCGTCGAGGGAGCTCCGAGGCCTGACGATATGCAGGGCTTCACCTACTGCTTCGCCATGGACTATCTCGAAGGCGAAAACCACGTCATCGACAAGCCGGAAATGTACGGCTTCTGGCGCGACTATAAACCCGACTTCTGGCCGGATCGGCTGCTCAGCCTGACGGGCGTGAAGCCGGCGACGATGGAGCCGGTCCGGTACAGCCTGTTCCCCGGGGAGTCCGGCGGATTTTCGCTGTTCCGTTACCGGCAAATCGCGGACGCCGGCAACTATGTCGGCGGGCTGTACCGCGGGAACGTCTCGCTCGTCAACTGGCCGCAAAACGATTATTGGCTCGGGTCCGTCATCGACGTGCCGGAGGAGGAAAAGGAGAAGCACCTTCGGAGCGCCAAGCAGCTCAGCCTGTCGCTGCTGTACTGGCTGCAGACGGAGGCGCCCCGGCCCGACGGCAAGCAGGGCTATCCCGGCTTGCGGCTTCGAAGGGATGTCGTCGGCACCGAGGACGGCCTCGCGATGTACCCGTACATCCGCGAATCCCGGCGCCTCCGGGCGGAGTTCACCGTGCTCGAGCAGCACGTCGCCGCGGACTGCCGGCCCGACGGGCGGGCGGCGGCGTTCGCCGACAGCGTCGGCATCGGCTGCTACCGCATCGACCTCCATCCGAGCACGGGCGGGCAGCCGTACATCGACATCTCGTCGCTGCCGTTCCAGATTCCGTTCGGGGCGCTCCTTCCGGTACGCGTCGACAACCTGCTCGCCGCGGGCAAAAACATCGGCACGACCCATATTACGAACGGCTGCTACCGGCTCCACCCCGTCGAATGGAACATCGGGGAAGCGGCGGCTCTCTGCGCGGCCTACTGCCTGGATCGCGAGCTGAGCCCGCGCGGGCTGCGCGCGCGGCCGGAGGAGCTGGCCTCGTTCCAGCGAATGCTGACCGGAAACGGCGTCGAACTGGCGTGGCCTGCCGTCCGCGCCGTCTGAATATACTTCACTAAACGGGGAAAGAGGGATCAACCATGAGCCAAATCGGAATCGGCGTCATCGGTCTCGGATCGATTTCCGAAATGCATTTGAAATCGTACCGGAACAACCCGGACGCCCGCCTCGTCGCGGTATGCGATCTGAACGAGGAACGCGCCCGCGAGAAGGCGGACAAATACGGCGTTCCGCACGTCTATACGGATTACCGCGAAATGCTGAAAAATCCGGACATCGACGCGATCAGCGTCTGCACCTGGAACAACACGCACGCCCTGTTCGCCGTCGCGGCGCTCGACGCCGGCAAGCACGTGCTCGTCGAAAAGCCGCTTTGCAAAACGGTCGAGGAGGCGCTCGACATCGAGGCCGCCGTCAAGCGTTCGGGCAAACAGCTGCAGGTCGGCTTCGTCCGCCGCTACGGCTCCAACACCCAAATCGTCCGGTCCTTCATGGAAAGCGGAGAATTGGGCGAAATCTATTACGCCAAGACGTCGTGCATCCGCAGATTGGGCAACCCGGGCGGCTGGTTCGGCGATATCCAGCGGTCGGGCGGAGGCCCGCTGATCGACGTCGGCGTGCACGTTATCGATTTGTGCTGGTACCTTATGGGTCGGCCGAAAGTGAAATCGATCAGCGGCAACGCGTACAACAAGCTGGGCAACCGGGCCAACGTGCGCAATTTGAACTACTACAAGGCGGCGGATTACGACGCGGCTCTCAATACGGTGGAGGATATGGCCAACGCCTTGATCCGTTTCGAGAACGGCGCTTCGCTTTACGTGGACGTCAGCTTTTCCCTGCACGCCAAGAAGGACGAACTGACTGTCAAGCTGTACGGGACGAAAGGCGGCGTGGAATTGGAGCCGGAGCTGACGTTCGTGCTGGAAAAAGAGAATACGATCCTGAACGCGGTGCCGCAGATCAACCATTTGACCTTCGATTTCGCCTCGGGGTTCCAGGCGGAAATCGATCATTTCATCGCCGTATGTCAAGGGAGCAAGGAAACGCTCAGCCCGGTCGAGGACGGCGTCGAAATGATGAAAATCCTGTGCGGCGTTTACGAATCCGCCAGGCTCGGCAAGGAGATCGTGTTTGACTGATTCGTTGGCCCATCGGGTTTACGGGGGCGTCCGCATGCGGGCGCCTTTTGCTTTGTCGGGCTGCATTGAAGACGCGGCAAAGCTGCGTTGGATTTCGTCCAATCCTGTTAATTGTTCGAAATTTGGGATATGAAAAAGCGGCCTGGATGGACATCCCGCTCATTCGGGCGTAAATCGGGGGTGATCTTGCGTGAGCGGCATCGTCTTTTCGTAGTTCTCCGGCGACTTAGCGAATCGTCTTTTCGTCATCCGTCCTTCGATTCATAGGAAAGCTGCAAATCTTCATCCTTTTAAGGCAAAACGAGCGGACTGAGCGAAATTCATGCAAATGTACAGGTTTTCCGGAGCGAATGCTTCATTTGAACCTGTTTGAGCACCCAAAAACTGCATTTTCGCATTTCTGCTCCCGCCGAGCCTCCACCATTTCAGGAAAAGCCTGCATGATTGCAGGTTTCATCGCGATCGCGGGTAAATCAAAAGCTTCGGAACGACGCTCCAGCCTTTTTTGCTACCATTTTGTGGTTAATCAACAGGCCTGGATTTCGTCCAATCAAACTCGCCGCCCCCATCATGTAGCGCACCCCGTGCGCTCATGGCCGTCTAACCCGCCGCGTCCCCGTCATTTGGTGCATCCCGTGCGCTTCATGGCTGCCAAACCCGCCGCGTCCCCATCATGTAGCGCACCCCGTGCGCTACATGGCCGTCTAACCCGCCGCGCCCCCATCATGTAGCGCACCCCGTGCGCTACATGGCCGTCTAACCCGCCGCGCCCCCATCATGTAGCGCACCCCGTGCGCTACATGGCCGTCTAACCCGCCGCGTCCCCATCATGTAGCGCACCCCGTGCGCTACATGGCCGTCTAACCCGCCGCGTCCCCATCATGTAGCGCACCCTGTGCGCTACATGGCCGTCAAACCCGCCGCGTCCCCATCATGTAGCGCACCCCGTGCGCTACATGGCCGTCTAACCCACCGCGTCCCCATCATGTAGCGCATCCCGTGCGCTTCATGGCTGCCAAACCCGCCGCGTCCCCATCATGTAGCGCACCCCGTGCGCTACATATTCGCCAACCTCCGTAATATGTAAACTTCGTCCCAAAAGAAATCGCCCCCCGCCGGAATTCGGAATCCCGGACGGAGGGCGATTCTATTACGCGCCATGCCCGCCGTGTTTTGCAGCTTCCGAAGCGAAGAAGCGCGAGCGGTTTACCGCGACTTTGAACGCTTGCGATACTGATTTGAGTTGCGAGACTTCCAACATTTGCGATACTGCAACTACGGGTTACCGCGGCTTTGATCGCTTTCGACACTGAATTTGAGTTGCCGCACTTCAAGTCATAATACTTCGACATCGAATCGCGGCAACTTCGAGCGCTTAACTTACGGCGACTTCGAGCTCTTGTACCAGTTGTTGGCGCCCTCGGTCATTTCGGCGCCGCCCTGCTCTCGCCATCTTTCCAGGAAAGCGTCGTAATTGGACATCGGCTCCGTGCCGGCGATGAAGTTGATCATGTAGTCGAGCTGGAGCTGCATCAGGTTGAGCTTGTTTTTGGCGACTTCCGGAATCGGCGGCGCGAGGGCGAGCGGGTCGGTGACGATCAGCCCTTCGGCGTTCGCCTGGATTTTCTCGAAATACGATTGCAGAATCGGGTCCTTGCGGACGCGCGCCTGCCAGTAAGCCGGGTAGTTCGTCTCGTCCACGCCGGTCATGAAGGCGCTGGCGTTGTTCAGGTCGTCGTTGAACGCGGGCAAAATCGGGTAGTAGGCTCCGTCCTTGACTTCATGATGAACGCCCTCTTTTCCGATCGCGAGCTCGATGAAAACGTCTTTTTGCAGCTTGGCATCCAGGAACTTGATGGCGTCTTCCTTGTTTTTGGCGAATTTCGGCACGACGGCGTACC
Source organism: Cohnella algarum (assembly GCF_016937515.1). Lineage (NCBI taxonomy): Bacteria > Bacillati > Bacillota > Bacilli > Caryophanales > Paenibacillaceae > Cohnella > Cohnella algarum. Next base: position 2,315,019 of record NZ_JAFHKM010000002.1, on the reverse strand, counting down.
AGGTCGTTCCGCTCTGCGCGTAAACGGTCGCCTTTCCTTCCTTGTCCTTCAAAAACGGCACGAGCGACACCCGTGCGTCCGGGAAGTTCTCGGTCAGCGCGTTGATCGTGGCGGGCGAGTTGTACCAGGCGATCTTGAACATGGCCGCCTGGCCGCCGGAAAACTTCTCGATCGCCTTCGCGTTCGTGTTGAGCGGCAGCTCGATATCGAGCAGGCCTTCCGAATACAGCTTGTTCATGTAGGTCAGGAAATCCCGCATCCCCTGGGTTTCCACCTGGTGCACGAGCGTGCCGTTCACGTCCGTCCAGTCGGTCGTCACGCCGAACGTCGCCGCGATATCGCCGAGCAGCGAGCTGATCGCGTCCTTGCTTCCCGTAAGCGGAATGACGTTTTTCTTTTCCTTGAACGCCTTGAGCACCTCGTACAGCTCGTCGGCATTCGTCGGCATGGACAGTCCGAGCTCATCCAGCCAATCCTGCCGCACGACCAGCTCTTCGCTGATCGCGATGCCCGCGCCCGTCTCCGGGATGCCGTAGATTTTCCCGTCGATTTTGGCGCTCTCCCAGGACGCGGGGGCGATCGCCTGCCGAATGTTCGGACCGAGCTGCTGCACCAGATCGTCGAGCGGCTCCAGCGCGCCGGAGCTGGCCAGGTTGTAAAATTGCGCCGCGTTCAGCTTCATCACGTCGTAGGGCTCCTCGTTCAGCACGAGCAGATTGAGCGCTTCGTCCGCATTTTCCGCGGGAAGCATTTCGTAGTTGACGGGATAGCCCGTCTTTTCCGTAATGACTTTTGCCGTGTACTCCTGGTTCGGATCGAACGCGCTGTACTGCATGAGTACCCGCAGCTCCGGCTTGGACGAAGGGGAAGACGCCCCCCCGGACGCGGACGGCGAAGAGCTTCCCGCCCCCTGCCCTTCCGGTTCGTTGCCCCCGCAGGCGGCGACCGCCACGGCCAGTACCGGGACGAAGACGAGCTTAGCCATTTTTCTGATCATGCGCAAACCCTCCCATAGTAAATGTTCATGCGGATCGACCGGCATACCGAAAGGCCGCTTGGCCTGTTCGCTCTCTTTCCTTTTTGGCCATCACCCCCGTCAACGGATATCGCCCGCTTCCCAAAAGCGGCTTGCGCCGGCACGCATCCGGCCTACTCTTTGACCGAGCCGACCAGCACGCCTTTGACAAAATATTTTTGCAGAAACGGATAAACGATCAGAATGGGGACGGTCGCGACCAGAATCGACGCCGCCTGGATGGACTGGGGAGCGGTATTCATTTCCGCATCCGCGTTGATGGCCGCATTTCGGATAAAATCGCTCGAGGCGGCGAGCAGCTCTTTCAGGAACAGCTGCATCGGCTTGAGGCTCGGATTGGTAATGTAAATCATCGCGTTGAAATAGTCGTTCCAGTAGTACACCGCGAAGAAAAGCGCGATCGTGGCCAGCACCGGCATCGACAAAGGCAAATAGATGAGGAACAGAATGCGCAAATTGCCCGCGCCGTCGATTTTGGCGGATTCCTCGAGACTGTCCGGCAGCCCTTCGAAATAGTTTTTGATGATCAGCATGTTGTACACGTTGACCATGGCCGGAAGGAACAGCACCGGCAGCGTGTTCACGAGGTTCAAATTGTGCATGAGCAAATAGGTCGGAATCAGGCCGCCGCTGAACAGCATCGTGAAAATGAACAGCAGGAGCAGCCACTTGCGCCCGCGAAGCCGGGGCTTGGACAGCGGGTAAGCCGTAATCGTCGTGACGAACAGGCTTAGCGCGGTGCCGATCAGCGTCAGCGTCACGGACACGCGGAGAGCGTTCAGAAACGCATCGTCCTGCAGGACGAACCGATAGGTGCCGAATTGGAGGTCGATCGGCAGCAGGCTTACCCTGCCCGAGACGACGGCGTTTTCGCTGCTGAGCGATTTCGCGAGCAAATTGACGAAAGGCAGCAGCGTCGTAAGGCCCATCAGCGTGAAAAACGAATAGTTAAAAACGTTGAACAATCGTTCCGGCCACGAAAGTCGCATAGGTTCGTACCTCCTTCATCGATGTCGGCCGTCACCAGATGCCGCGCTTCAAATATTTGCGGCTCAGGTAGTTGCCGGAGATGACGAGAATGAAGCCGATGACGGATTCGAACAAGCCGACCGCCGTCGTAAAGCTGTACTCCTGCCGGCCCATGCCGACCCGGTAGACGTAGGTTCCGATGACATCGGATACTTTGTATACGGTCGGGTTGTACATCGCCAAAATTTGCTCGGTCCCGGCTTCGAACAGGCTTCCGAGGCGCAGGATGAACATGAGCACGATGATCGGCGCGATGCCGGGCAGCGTAATGTGCCAAATTTGACGGAAGCGGCTGGCGCCGTCCATGCGGGCCGCCTCGTAAAGTCCGGGATCGATCGTCGAGAACGCCGCCAAATATACGATCGTGCTCCAGCCCGTTTCCTTCCAGCCCGCCGTCGCGACGAGGACGCTGCGAAAATAATCGTTGTTCATAAAAAAGGCGATCGGCGCGAATCCGAGCTGTTCGAGCCATTTGTTGACGATGCCGCCGTGGACCGACAGCAGGTCGATGAACAGGCCGCTGACGATAATCCAGGAGAGGAAGTGAGGCAGATAGATGACCGTCTGGATCGACCGCTTGAACGCCATGTTTTTCAGTTCGTTGAGCAAAATCGCGACGATAATCGGAAGGGGAAACAGAATGACCAGCTTGAGCAGGCTGATGATCACCGTGTTCCGCAGCACGAGCGAAAAGTCGCTCGACGTGAACAGCCGCTCGAAATGCTCGAATCCGACCCAGGGGCTGGCGGCCATGCCGTCGAAAATGTTGAAGTCCTGGAACGCGATCGAAATGCCGTACATGGGGGTGTACTTGAACAGCAGGAGGAAGCAGATGCCGGGCACTAGAAGAAGATACAGATCCCACTCGCTGCGAATGCTCGTCCAGGCGGACGTCCTCTTTCGAGGGGATCGTAGAAGGTTCGGTTCGCGGGAAGCCATCGCATATCCCCTTATCCTTTGGGCTGGTTGGTTTACAGCTTCAAGTTTAGGGGGAAACGGGCGGCGTTAGTAGGAGAGGATCATGACCGTTTTTGGTAGTTTGATGTCATTGCCTCAGCTCTCCGGGGGTCACTCCCCAAAATTTCCGGAACACTTTCGTAAAATAGCTGACATCGCGATAGCCGACCATCCGGGCGGCGTCGTACACTTTGGCTCCCTCTCCGAGCGCCTGCTTGGCCTTCTCCATTTTCAGCTCGAGCACGTAAGCGGAGAAGGTTTGTCCCATCTCCTGCTTGAACAGCCGGCTCAAATACGACGGGTTGACGAACAGCCTCTCCGCCGCCATATGGAGCGTCACGTCCCGGTCGATCTCCTCGCGCGCGATCGCAAGAAGCTCCGTGACGAAATGGTGCCGCCTCTCCTTGCGCCGGCGGTGTTGGGATTCCGCGATCGCCGCCACGCTGCCGTCCAGCCAGTCCCGGATCTGCTCCTTCGTCGTCAGAAGCTTCGCGTTTTGGAAATACGGGTAGTGCTCCCGCAGCGTCTCGCGCGCGCTCATTCCCTGCCTTTGGATAAAACGCAGCAGCAGGCTGCTCACGGCCAAAATGCCGTCGTACAGCTCGTCGACCGTCCCGGCCTCCGACAGGCTGACGTTCCAGATCGCGTAAAAAGCGCGCCGCGCCGCTTCCGCATCCCCGGTTTCGAGCGCGGCTTCGAGCGCGTTCTCCAGCTCGGCCCCGGCCGCCGGAGCGGAGGAGGCGGCCGCGGCCGTCTCCTCCGCTTCGCGGTACGGGATGGCGATGCCCGTACCGTACACGATGCGGTCCTGCAGCGCCCGGCACGCCTGGCGGTATAGCCGGCGCAGCTCGTGCAGGCCTTCGGCCGCGCCGCTGATGCCGGCCGTGCAGACGATGCCGAGTCCCTCGCGCGCCCGGATCATCAGCTTGTCCAGCGCGGCGCCGGCCCGCATCACGTCGGCCGCCCCCGCCTCTTCCCCGGGCGGCAGCGCGAAAATAAGAGCGACATAGCCCTGGCCGTCCATGCTGATCCAGCAGCCGTCGCAGCCGAGCAGCGATTGCGCCAGCAAATAGACGGAAAAACGAGCCTTGGCGCTGTCCGCGGGAATCCCGCCGGAAGCTTCGCCGAGCCTTTCGCCGGACGTCATGCCGGGGGCGGCTTCTTCCGCCATCGCTCCCGTTCTCCCGCCCGTTTCCGGCTCGGCATCGAGCACGGCCACCGCATACCGGCTGCCTTCTCCCTGCTCCAGGCCGTATTCGGACGCCAGCCGCTCCGCTTCGCCGGGCGCGAATTCGCCCCGGAACAGCCGGTTGCAGAAGGCGTCCCGAAGCTGCGGCAGGTGGTCGTCCCATTTGCGGCGCAGCAGCTCCTCGCCGTATCGCCGGTCGAGCTCCTGCCGAAGCTGGGCGGCCGCCCCCGCGACGGCTTCGAGAATGTCGCGCTCCCCGGCCGGCTTCAGCAAATAGCTGGACACGCCCGCCTCCATCGCCTGCTGCGCGTACGCGAAGTTGTCGTGCCCGCTCAGGATGACCGCCTTCATGAGGGCGTCCTTTTCCCTCAGCGCGCGGACGAGCGTCAGCCCGTCCATCTCCGGCATCTGCACGTCGAGCAGCACGATGTCCGGCTTTTTCAGGTCGAACAGCCGAAGCGCTTCCGCGCCGTTCGCCGCCAGCGCCACCACCTCGATCCCGTTTTCCTCCCACGGAATGGAGCCCGCGAGCGACTGCCGCAGCCGCGCCTCGTCCTCCACGATCATCAAGTTCATCCGATGTCACTCCTCGTTGTCGGCGTTAACCCGCTTTTTTTCCGTCCTCTTCCGTTTCGTCCGGGTTTTGCTCGTACCGGCACCGCGCGAGCGGAATCCGGATCGCCGCCGCCGTCCCGCCGTTTTCCGCGCTGTCGATTTTCAAATCGGCCTCCGGGCCGTAATAGAGCAGCATCCGGGTCATAATGTTGCGCAGCCCGAAGAAATCCGCGCGCTCCTCCTCGGCGAGGGACAGCAGCCGGAAATCGCGCTGCTTCAGCCCGTCCAGCTCGGCATGCAGCAGAGCGAGGCGCTCGTAAGGCATTCCCTTCCCGTTGTCCCGCACCTCCAGCACGAGATCGGGCCCGTCGATCCGGCCGGAGACGACCAGCTCTCCCCCGTCCTCGCGACCTTCCATCCCGTGCAAAATCGCGTTTTCGACAAGCGGCTGCAGCAGCAGCTTCAAAATCGGCACGGATTCCGCCTCGGGCTCGATTTCGTACCGCACGGAAAAGCTGTCCAAAAACTTCAGCTGCTGAATGCGGACGTAATAGTGAAGATGCTCGATGCTTTCCCGGACCGGGATGACGTCCTTGCCCTTGTTAAGGCTCAGCCGGAAAAATTTCGAGAGATTGAGCACCATCTCCTCGATTTCGCCGGCCTCGTAGTTTTTGGAGGTCCAGTAGATGGAATCGAGCGTATTGTACAAAAAATGCGGATTGATCTGGGACTGCAAAAATTTCAGCTCCGTCCGCGCGATGCGCAGCTGCTGCTCGTAATGATCCTCGATCAGGTGCTTCTGGTAGAGCGCCATCTGGTTGAAGGCGTTCATCAGAAAGCCGAGCTCGTCCTTGCGCTTGTGGTCGACCGTTACGTCGAGCACGCCGGCGCTCATTCGCTTCATGCCGCGGGCCAGGCGCTTGACCGGCGCGGCGATGCCCCGGTACACCGTCCAGGAAATGACGACCGCGAGCAAAACGCTGAGCCCGACGATCAGATAAATGTAGCCCTGAAGCTGGTTCGTCCGGCTGAACACTTCGTTTTTCGGCTGGAGCAGCGTCATCCGCCAGCCGGAGTACTCCGACTGGATCGCGGCGGAGAGCATGGAGGAGGGGGCCGTCCGGAACGCCGCTTCCGTGTCGGCCCGCCCTTCCCCGACGATCATCGAACCGTCCTGCCCGTACAAGGAAACGTAAGCGTTGGGCGAAGGAAGCAGCGACCGGATCATGCTCCGCAGCTTGCTCTTGTCCAGCGAGATGATGAGCGCGTTCGGCTGCCTTCGCAAATTGTACAAATCCATGGAGCGGACGAGCGACAGGCTGTCGGACAGCAGCTCCGGGCTGTTCGTCGCCAAATCCAGGACGACGTCGGTCCCGGTTTTGTACAAAATGCCGGTGCCGATCCGATCCACCGTCGCGGAAATCCACTGCTGCTCCCCGTTCGTCAGCTTCCTCGCGCCGTAGCTGGTCGAGACGAGCGTATTGGACGCGGCGTGGTAGACGGATATTTTCTGCGCGAACGGGTTGCTCGACTTCAAATTCGACAACTGCTTCAAAATTTCCGAAAAATCCATGATCGACTGCGCCGAAAGCTCCGGCTCGATGCCTTCGAGCAGCCCGAGCAGCGTCGGATCGGTCGCGATGATCGTCGACAGCTGTTCCGCGTTTTGCAGCGTCAGATTCATATAGTCCATCGTGGACGAAAGCGCAAGCTCGGCGCGCTCGATCGTCTGCTCGTACAAATTCCGCTTGGACTGCTCGACGGCGTAAATGCTGATCGTCATCAGCGGCAGCAGAATGATCAGAAAGTAAAAGGTCAACCTGAACTGGATGTTGCGGGAAAACGCCTCCCGGATTCCGCCGATCCCGATTCGCATGCCCTATCGCCCCGTTCCCCTCTTCTGCGCGCGGTACCATTCGTTGACTTCGCGGGTCGTTTCGGCTCCCCCGGCGGCATGCCAATCCGCGACGAACTCGTCGAAGGCGTCAAGCGGCTCGAGTCCGAGGACGATCCGGTCGAACACGCTCGTCTGCAGCTCCTTCAGCTCGCGCATGTATCGGCTCATCGACGGCGTCGCCAAGCCGACGAACGCATCCGGAACGATATTTCGTTCGATGATGCGCAAATTTTCCGTCAGATGGAACTCGCCGAGCGAGTCGAAGCGCTGTTCGTTCAATTCCGGATTATAGTAATCCGTCAGCGCCTGATAGATGCCTCTGTACTGGTGCTTGTTGTGCTCCTTGAAATCGGTCTTCATCCGGCCGTTTTCCATGCGCCAGACTTCGTTTTCGAAGCCGAGCTTCAGCGTTTCGTACCCTTCCCCCGCCGTAAAATCGAGAAACTGCACCGCCGCCTCGGGATGGTCGCTCCCCGCCGGAATGACGTTGTAGGACCGGACCGGCTTCGTTGCGTACACGCCGGAATCGCCATGGGGACCGACAGGGTATTCCAGCGCAATCCATTCCGCCGCGGGATTGTGCGCCTTGCTGTTACGGATAATGCCGCGCGTATCGTACCAGGCGGCCGAGTACAGGCCGATTTTGCCCGCCTCGACCTGCTCGGCGAGATTCGCCGTCTGGTTGAGCGGAAACATCGGCTCCAGCCAGCCTTCGGCGTACAGGCGCGCCAGAAAAGCCAGCGCTTCCTTCGTCTCCGGCACGATGCCGCCGTAGACAAGCTGTCCGTCCCGCTCGAGCCACTGGTCCGGCTGGGTGCCGAACGCGCCGAAGAATGGGCTCGAGCGGCCAAGCTCTTCCGTCAAAATAAGGCCGTATGTATCGTCGATGCCGTTGCCGTCCGGGTCGTCTTCCGCAAAGGCGCGAATGACTTCGGCATATTCGTCCAGCGTCGTCGGGGGCGCAAGTCCGAGCCTGTCAAGCCAGTCCTTGCGGACGTACATCAGCTCCATCCCCTTGACCTCGTACTCGCTCGGAATCGCGTAAATTTCCCCCTCGTAGCGGACTTGATCCCAAAGCGCCTCGGGGATGTTTTCCAGCAAGTTCCGCCCATAGCTCTCCAGCAGGTCGTCGAGGGGGAGAAGCGCGCCTTGCCGGACATAATTGTCCACCCATACCCCGTTGCTCACGTTGATCAGGTCGGGCAGCACGCCCGAAGCCATGATCGCGTTCAGCTTGTCTTCGTAAACGTCGAGCGGCGGCAGCAGCACGTCCACGTCGAGGCCGGTATGGCTTTCGATATAATCGAGATACGGATTGTCGTTCTCGTCCATCCCTTCCGGATAAGGCATGTCCAGTCCGTTGATGACGATCGAAACGTCGGGCAACGGGGCGCTGGCATCCGAGTGCGAAACGGAAGGGGCGGAGAAAAGGCTGCAGCCGCAGCCGAGCACGGCGGCCGCTCCGAACAAGGATACCGATTTCAACAATGCCGCGGGCTTCCTCATGGCCTCCTCCTTCCGGCGGCCGTCGCGCCCGGGCTGTCGCCGGGCCGCCGCCCGAACGGAGCCGAAACGGCGGCGGCGAAACGGCTCCGTTTTCCTTTTGTAGCCCATTTTATATGGAGTTAATAAAAATAAAAAGAGTGAATATTTTCATAATTATGAAGCGACAATCGTTGTCAATATACGCCTAATTTTATGGGAAATACTAGAGGATCGTGTCGGAAGGAAGGCTGACGGCCATTCTTCGGGGATCGGAACGCAGCATCTCTCGCGCCGTTCTCACGTTCCCTGAGCGGGTCCGAAAAAAGGTCAGCGTGCGTGCGGAGGCGGCGAAATGGGTCATTTTTACTCAACTGCGAGCGGCTATGTGCGTCTGGCGGGTTGAGATGAGTAATCACGACCCAACTGGATCGTCAGCGTGCGTGCGGAGGCGGTGAGATGGGTCATTTTTACTCAACTGCGAGCGGCTATGTGCGTCTGGCGGGTTGAGATGAGTAATCACGACCCAACTGGATCGTCAGCGTGCGTGCGGAGGCGGCGAAAGGAGTCATTTTTACTCTAATACGTTCGGCTATGTACGTTTGGCGGGTTGAGATGAGTAATCACGACCCAACTGGATCCGCGGAGGCCGAGTCGATTTCGAGAAATATATGGTGGCGAGGCATTTAATCATTTTTCAGGACGACGAAAGGACGCCTTCCGGCGTCCTTGAATGCACTAAAATGAAGACGTTCTCGCCGCTTCCCATGAACCGGCGACCGCGCGCCTACAACCGGTCTCGCCCGTCAAATAAACTGATGGATGGGGATATCGTTCCAGTCGGCGCAAATCCGGACGATATCCTCCTCGATCAGCTCGCTGCCCGTTTGCACCTCGATAAGTTCCACGTCGGTTATCCCCTTGATGCTGTGCTTCGTTCCTTCGGGAATGCGCACGACGTCCCCCGGCTTTACTTGATACGGCTTGTCGTTGATGACGATATCCGCCACGCCGCTGACGATCGTCCAGATTTCGCTCCGTTTGTAGTGCAACTGGTAGCTGATCCACCGGCCGGCCCGAATCAGAATGCGCTTCGTCAGCACCTCGTACCCTTCCGGATATTTCACGTAATCCACGACGCGGTAACGCCCCCATCGCCGCTCCTCGTACATCGGCCGCTGCCGCACGTCGTCGATCACATCCTTGATGCGCGGGCTTTCCTCCTTGGACGTCACCAGAATGCCGTCGGGACTTGCCGCAACGACCGCGCCGCGGATGCCGATAACCGCAACCGGAATGCCCAGCTCGTTGATTAGATGCGTGTTTTCGGAATCGGCCGTGACGATGCCTGTGCCGATCTGATTGCCGCTCATCTCTTCCGTGAGCGTGTTCCACGTACCGAGATCTTTCCATTCTCCCTCGTACGGCAGCACGACGATGCGCTCCTCTTTTTCCGCCACCGCGTAGTCGAAGCTCGTCTTCGGCAGCTCGCCGTAGCTTTCCGACAGCTTTTCGAAGCGGATCGGCAGTCCGAGCTCCGTCAGCTTGCGCAGCATATACTCGAGGCGGAACGCGAACACGCCGCAATTCCAGAGCGCTCCGCTCGCGATCAGCCGCTCGGCCGCCGCGCGGTCCGGCTTTTCGCGGAAGCTGCCGACTCGCAGGACGCCTTCGGCTCCGCTGTCCTCGTCCGACGGCACGATATACCCGTACTTCTCGGACGGCACGGTCGGCACGACGCCCATCAGCGCCAGGTTCGCTCCCGTATCCCGCAGCGCCCGCTCGAGCTGCCGGATTCGCTCGAAAAAGCCATCCTCCACGTACGGGTCGACCGGAAGCACCGTCACGATCGTATCGGGCGAATCGTTATCGACGGAGTACAGGTAGGAAGCCGCCAGCGCGATCGCCGGGAACGTGTCCCGCCGCTCCGGTTCGACGATCAGCGGCACGTCCGGTCCAAGCTGGCTCATGATCATTTCCGATTGCGCGCGGTTCGTGGCCACGCAGGCGGACTGCCCGAAACCGGCTTTCGACAGCTGCCGCCATACCCGCTGCACCATCGATTCGGCTTCGCCGTTCGGCCCCTCTAGAACTTTCAAGAATTGTTTCGATCTGGAATCGTTCGACAGCGGCCACAGACGTTTGCCCGATCCTCCGGACAACAAGACGAGTTTCAACGCAATCACTCTCCTAAAAAAGGCTGATACGACCTATTTACCCGCAGGAGGCCGAATTAGAATCAGCTTTCGAGAGTTCGTCTTGCCGATCTCGGTGCCGCCATTTCCCCTTTCGCCGCCGCTGTCGGCGGCAAACAATCGATGGCGGATTAGAGTCGAAAATTTCGGACAAAAGAAAAAAACCGCCCAAAAGGCGGCTTGGCGATTTGCGAAAAACTTTTCAAGTTCAACCCGAGATGAAAATTCCTCCCTAACGCTCCTGCATTCTGACCCTAAATCGCCTCATCCTCGCCCGGGTATCGCAAATTCACATCCCGCCGGAAGGACTGGACGAACGTCCAAATCAGCTTTTGCAAGTCCTTATAGTCCTCCGGAAGCGGAGTTCCGGGGAAATCCGCGGGATCCGCCCCTTCCAACAAGATGTCGCAGAAGCGGTCGAGCATGAAGTCGTTATACGGCAGACCGTTCATCCTCATGCCGAACAGCGCGGCGCGCATGGCGGCAACCGTTTCCTTCGGAACGGCCCCCTCATACCGAACGTCGGCGAACGGAAGCAAGTACGGCAAATATGTCAGCCGATGATTTCGATGAGAAGCCTTCCGGATTCGCGTCAGAACGGCGTCCGGCTTCTCCGCTTCCAGTTTCTCGTCAAGCCACTTTTCCGCAAGCCCGAAAACGTATTTTCGGAACGCCTGCTTATACTCCGTCTCCGGAACGATCTTGACAGGCAGCCTCATGCTTCACCTCCGCGAAATTGGCCTCCAGCTCGGCGCTGCCGTCGAACCAATGTCGGTTCCATGAATCGAACAGCCGATCGAGTACCGAAACGTCAACGACTCGTTCCCGAATCATCCGAATCATATCGAACCTGTCCTTGTTCCTGAACGCCGCCAGCTTCGTAAACCAAACATCGTGCGGATCGGCGTAACGGACTGCCAGATTGTCATATTCGCGTTCCACTTTTCGCGCTCTGGTCTTGTAATCGGAAGGCAGGTAAAAGTAATGCTCGTCGAATACTTCAAAACCGTAACGGGTCAGGTAGGGCTTATTTCCGTTTTCCGGATTCATTTCGATCGCTCCCGCACAGAACCTTTGCCTCCATACTATGCCTGCCGGAATCCGGAGTCAAGGCGACTTCTCCCGCTTCGCGATTTGCCGCAGCTCCCGCCGATGCGTATAAAAGAGCAGCAAAAAGTTGCCCAGCCAAAACGCCAAAATCTCCCGCGAATACCCGCTCTCCAGCAAATAGACGCCAAGAAGCAGCATGCCGAGCACCACCTGAAAGCCGTCGGCCGCGGAGGACGACGGCCTGCCTTTCCGCCATAAGCGCCCGGCCGCCAGCAAAATCGCGAGAATGACGGCATAGGCCAAGGACGCGCCGAATCCGGTCAATCCGCTCCACACGCCGAACGTGACCGCGATCGCCTTGCCGCCCCTTCCCTTCATAAACGGGGAAAAGGCATGGCCCGCAACGGGAGCGAGAGCGACCGGAACGATGCCGTAACCGGAAATGGAGCCGGAACCCGCCAGCGCGAGGACCGGCACGTACCCTTTTAAAAAATCGAGCGAGATCCCGGACAAACCGTACGCAAACCCGGCCGCTTTCCACAAATTCAGTCCCCCGGGATTCCCGTCGCCGACCGTTCTCAAATTGCGGCGGGCGATCAGGCCCAGCCAGTAGGAGAACATGAGGGAGCCGGTCAAAAACGAAACCGCCGTCCATACGAGTATCATCGTTCACGTCAGCCTCCCAGGTCGATATCTCTTCCCTTCCAGGCCACGCGTCCTACGAACAGCACCCGATACAGCGAATAAAGCATGACGAACAGGAAAAAGGCCGTGCTCAGCGGATGCAGGAGCGGCATCCATTTTCCGAAACGGCCCGTATAGTTAACGAAATAAATCATTTGCAGCGTAAAAAGAAGGTAACCCGCAGCCAGGGGAAGCCCTGCCGGCGTATGCAGGAAAAACGGCGCCGCTTCCGCGGCCAGGAGCCCGACAAGCCAAAAAGCCGTCAGGAGCACCGTTTTCAGGCTCAACTTGCCGGCGCTCAGCGCCGCACCTTTGCCGAAGCCTTCCACTTCGCTGCGGATGCCGCCGGGGTACATGCGGAAGGACACCAGCCCGCGTCCGATAAAGTTCGTGACCGGAATGCCGGCTTTCGCGAAGTTTGCGCCCAGACTCAGATCGTCGAGCAGCTCGGACTTGACTCCCTCATGCCCTTTGGCCCGGTCGTAGTCCGCTCTCTTCGCGAAGATGCAGGAGCCGTACAGGCCTTTCTGCGGGTTGTTTTTTTCAAAAGGGGACGTAAACGCGAAGATGCCCAAAATGTTGGGGATAAGCGCCAGCCGTTCGTACAATTTCTCCGTATGATGAAACGGCACGACGGAGATGACGCCGCCCGTACGCTCTCTTGCCGCAAGCAGCGACTCCAGCGCGTGCGGGGCCAATCTGACGTCGGCGTCCAGAAAAGCGATCAAATCGCCGGAAGACCGGGCGTAACCGTTCCAGACCGCCCAGTTTTTGCCCGTCCAGCCGGGGGGAAGCGGCGGATTTTCGATCGTTTCGACCCCGCAGCTTTCGGCGATTTCCTTCGTCCGGTCTTCCGAAGCGTCGTCCACGACGATGATCTCGTGCGGCGGCAGGCTTTGACGGCGAAGCGATTCCAGAAGAAAAGGAAGGCTTTTCTCTTCGTTTCTCGCGGGAATGATGACGGACAGCTTCCCGGCGGCGGAAAAGGGGCGGCGGACGATCGGAACCGCGTTTTTGCGAAACAGGATGAAACCGGCCGAACACGAAAGCGCAAGCAGAACTGCCAGGACCGTTTGAAATCCCATGTCATCCGCCCCCTTGCATTCTATTCTATGACGCCGATCCGAAAACAGAATGGTTTGCCCAGGCTTCGCGAAAAGCGAAATCGCCCGCGCCTCGAAGCCGGAACATTGCAAGCATCCCAAACGCGCTTTAGCACGGTGAAGGCAGCCGCCGACCCGCTAAAAGCGGGCCAGAGGCTTCATCCTTTGACAGTCCGAACCAAAATCGGAATCATCCCGAACGCCAGCACGGCCAACCCGCAAAACGACAGCGCGTAGCCACCGGAATGATCGTGGGACAGCCCGACAAGAAGGGGGCCGAAAGCGCCGATTAAATAACCGCCAGATTGGGTCATGGCGAACCAGGCGCATGTCTCCTCCGGACTTCGCGCTTTCATGACCGGCAGCGTCAAGACGAGCGGGAGCAAACCGCCGGCTTCAAGGCCGAGCAGGATCGCGGCCGTCCATCGAACGCGACGAGCACAAGCCCGACATGCAGACGGTTGCCGGAACGACTCATCAGTACCGGCACCGCTAGTCCGACCGGCATTGAGACGAGCGAGAATAGCGTCAGCACGGCGCCGCCGACCGTCCGCCCATGCCCCAAAGCTTCGGCAACGGGTCCGAGCCGCGCCAAAATGGAATAGTAAACGAAGGAAACGAGGCCGAAAAAGAGGGTCAGCAGCCAGGCGCGGGAATCCCGCAGCGGAAGCCGCCGCCCTGCCGTCGCGCCGGCTTTCGAGGGAATCGGCTTCCCCGATTGCCGGGCGATCCGCAGCAAGAGCGCCAGAGTCGCAACCGCGAGCCATCCCCAAAAAGCCAGAGACGCCCGCCACGATCCGCCGAACGCCCCTTGGAGCGGCACGGACAGGCCGGAGCTCAAGGCCGCGCCGATCATCAGCGTCATCGAGTAAATCCCGATGAAGAAGGATTCCCTTTTCGCGAAATGCTTTTTGATGAAGCCGGACAGCAGCGGTCCGGAAACCGCGATGCCGACTCCGGCCAGGAGCGCGGTCGCAAACAGCAAAGCCGGGGAATAAGCGGCGTACCGAAGCAGCGTCGCCGCTCCGATCAGAGCGACGGCGGCGGCGAGCGAGCGTTCCGTCCCCCAGCGCGAGCTCCATCTTACGGCGCTCGGAGCGAAGATCCCCATGCAGAGGACGGGCAGCGTCGTCAGCAGGCTTGCCGCGAAGCCGCTCATGCCCAGATCGCTTCGGATCGTTTCCAGTAGAGGCGACACGGAAGAAATGGAGGGCCGCAAATTGAGCGATGCCAGAAAAAGAGCGATGACGAACAGGAACGTTTTCAAAAACAAGTCGCCTCCAACCAAACGGTGTGATTTGTCCTTAAAGTGTAATCACCCCCGGTCCATTGATCAATACAATGGTTACTATTATAATCATTGAAAAAACCAATGATATGAGGCGCAAAACAATGGAACTTCGCCAGCTCAAAACGTTTTTGGCCGTATGCGAGGAACTTCATTTTACGAAAGCCGCGGAAAAGCTCGGCATTTCCCAGCCGACCTTGAGCCTGCAAATCAAGACGATGGAAGACGAGCTGCAGGTCCCCCTTTTCGACCGCGTCGGAAAAAAGATCGTTCTCACCCAGGCCGGCCTCCTGCTCCGGGAGCACGCCCGGCAGCTTGTCCGCCAACTGGATAACACGATGGATGCGATCGCCGAGCTCCGGGATCATCGGCGCGGCTTGTTGAACGTCGGCGTTCTTCCCTCCGACCTGGACTACCGGATGCCCGATCTGCTGGTCGACTTTCATTCCGAATTTCCGCGCATTCAACTGAAAATCATTTCGACGGTCGAGATCGTTCAGAAGGTGCTGGGAAACGAGGTCGATATCGGAATCGGCCTGATGACCTTTCCCGACAACCGGCTGGTGCGCATTCCGCTGTGCCGCGAAGAATACGTGCTGGTCGTATCGGAGAACCATCCGCTGGCGGAACGCCGGACGATCGCTTACGAGGAGCTGCGGGAAGTGGATACGGTCATGTTCCCGATCGGCTACATCGGGAGGGATCTGGTGGAGGAAAGCTGCCTCCGGCACGGCTTTGCCCTGCGAACCATCATGGAGACCAGCTCCGTAACGCCGCTGATCCGGCTGGTGGAGTCGAATATCGGCGCGACCATCCAGCCTTATCCGCTCATCCGGTCGATGAACCGGAAGGGCCTTCGCTGCATCCGGATCGCCGAAGATCCTCCGATTCGCAGCCTGGAGCTGATGCACCGGTCGGACCGGTTTCTCGGCCAGGCGGCCAACACGTTCATCCGGAAAGTGGTCGATTATTTCAGGGAGCAGCCCGGCAAGCCGGACGCTTGAACGAGGCGGTAAAGGTAAAGGTAAAGGTAGGGATCAGACTATGAGCTATACAATCCAGGATCTTGAAAGAGATCTTGTACAGGGGAGAGAAATTGAGTTTATATATAATAATTGTCAATACTCTATAAAAAATCGATCGTTAAGTCCTATTCACCTCTTGTAAAAGAATGTTACAATATGTATAAAGATGAGAAGGGAGGATTCTACTTCCGTATTAAGAATTTTATGTGTTTTTTTAAAAATACTATGATCAAGGAGACGAGAATAGTGAAGAGAAACAAGGTAGCTTTAAGTGCAATCTTAATCTTAATCTTATGTATCCTAAATATGTCGTTAGTAAGTGCTTCTGATGAACACAACAATTTATCAAATGCTCAGTATACTAGTGTTGAAAGTATTCCGAAACAACAACAAGAAAAAATTAAAGCCCAAGCAGAGCAATTTGAGCGAGTAAATTCCCTTGTTAATGAAGCCGCGTCCAATGGAATTAATGTTGAAGGAATTTATTATGATGATCAAAAAAGTAAATATATTGTGCAAATATTAAATGAAGATCAAAAGGGAAAATTGATGGGAATTAACGAGAATCAAGAAGATGTTGATTATGAAGTGGTAAAGTATTCAAAAAAGGAGCTTGAAAATTATAATCTCAATCTTAGTGACCTAATGCAGTCAAAGAAAATTTTGGGTCTACGTGGTCATTGGGTCGATGTAAAATCGAACAAAGTTGTTGCAATCGTAGATGAACTTGATGTCAAGTCAGAGTTAACTAAATATGTTAACGAGGATGCATTACAAATTGCAAAATTGGTTTCCTTTGATTTCCATGTTAAGTCTGGGGATAAAATTGTAGAGTCTAATGGTGGTGGATGTACAGCAGCTTTCCATGGTAAAAAGGGAACGCAAAATGTAACTGTTACTGCTGGTCACTGTGGTTATAATGGTACGGGTAATTCGTGGAAATTTGGTTCGACAACAATTGGGACATTTGGTTTCAAAACAAGTGGCAACACTACAGCAGACGCGGGGTATATTGTACTGAATAGCTCTTCACATATTGAAGTTACTGAAAGGGTTACTGCAGGGACTTCGGCAGTAATTGGTGGAGCAAACGATGCTGGGAATGAAGTTCAAGGGGACTACATATATTTAAGTACCCCATATACAGGTTATCTACAGGAAGGTACTGTTCAACAAACAGGCGTTTCATTTAATGCTGGAGGTGAATATGGATTTAATACCCTGAGTGACATTAGGCTTACTAATGCAGTTAGTGCTGAAGGAGATAGTGGTGCTCCCGTCATGAAACTTAGATGGGTGAGTGCAAAAAATCGATGGGAATTTATTATCCAAGGTGTTAATAATGGAACAATTTCTTTGCAAATTAATGGCACAACCTATAATTATGAATGGTATTCTGCTTATAAAAACGTGTATAATACGCTTGGACTGACTTCATTATACGTTGCTTCGTAAATTTGTTTATAAATTTGATGACTCAATTAGAGAAAACCTCGATTCTCTTGGAGGAGTTGAGGTTTTCTCAATTATATGAGCAAATTGGCCGTATGCGAGGAACTGCATTTTACGAAAGCCGCGGAAAAGCTCGGCATTTCCCAGCCGACTTTGAGCCTGCAAATCAAGACGATGGAAGACGAGCTGCAGGTCCCCCTTTTCGACCGCGTCGGAAAAAAGATCGTTCTCACCCAGGCCGGCCTCCTGCTCCGGGAGCACGCCCGGCAGCTTGTCCGCCAACTGGATAACACGATGGATGCGATCGCCGAGCTCCGGGATCATCGGCGCGGCTTGCTGAGCGTCGGCGTTCTTCCCTCCGACCTGGACTATCGGATTCCCGATCTGCTGGTCGACTTTCATTCCGAATTTCCGCGCATTCAACTGAAAATCATTTCGACGGTCGAGATCGTGCAGAAGGTGCTGGGGAACGAGGTCGATATCGGAATCGGCCTGATGACCTTTCCCGACAACCGGCTGGTGCGCATTCCGCTGTGCCGCGAAGAATACGTGCTGGTCGTATCGGATAGCCATCCGCTGGCGGAACGCCGGACGATCGCTTACGAGGAGCTGCGGGAAGTGGATACGGTCATGTTCCCGATCGGCTATATCGGGAGGGATCTGGTGGAGGAAAGCTGCCTCCGGCACGGCTTTGCCCTGCGGACCATCATGGAGACCAGCTCCGTAACGCCGCTGATCCGGCTGGTGGAGTCAAATATCGGTGCGACCATCCAGCCTTATCCGCTCATCCGGTCGATGAACCGGAAGGGCCTTCGCTGCATCCGGATCGCCGAAGATCCTCCGATTCGCAGCCTGGAGCTGTTGCATCGGTCGGACCGGTTTCTCGGCCAGGCGGCCAACACGTTCATCCGGAAAGTCGTCGATTATTTCAGGGAGCAGCCCGGCAAGCCGGACGCTTGAACGAGGCTTGCCTTCCGGGCAACCGGGAAATGCCGCTGTCTGTAAACGCACTCCACACAAATGAACGAAAACATTCTACTTAGTTTTAGTGGGCCCTAACTGAATTTACAATATTTGGTAGCTCTAGTTGAGCGACGTCAAAAAAGAAAACTGTCGATGTATTCTATGACGATGTGACATCCCAAATTTTAAAGACTCAACTCGAATTGGGAACAAGATAACACCATCGAAAGATCATTGAATTTTAATAGTGTTACGATAAAAACCAAAATTAGACATATCACAACAATGTCAGACATAAAAAACGAAAAATAAGTAAAATTTACTTATGGAAATTAGATACTTTTTATTATTTTTTTGGAAATAATTTAACTAAAATTGTTTGTATTACACATGGGAGGAGTTGTGAGACTTATGAGAAAAATGGTTTTAGGAGTCTTTGCATTACTTCTGTTTGCCTCCGCTACGTTTGCTATTGTATCTCCAAAGAAGGTTACTGCATCAATTATTCCAGTTATCATGCTGTACGAAAAAGCCAAAAATGATGGGGATCCTTCACCTCTCGGGCATAGCGAAGAAACAGAAGAAAGCAGCCTTCCGATTCAAGGAGAAGGTAATTTTACTTCGAAGGACTTAGTGAAAGACGGGAAAGTTATTCAACGAAGATATTATGGTGCAGGAGGCAAAGCCGAAGTGGATATTGATTATACCGATCATGGCAATCCTAAAGAACATCCCAAAGTTCCCCATCGTCATAATTGGAACTGGCCAGAAGGTGGCTCTCCGTATCGGGGACCGGCTTATTAGGAGCCATAAGCACCTTTCCTTTTATGGAAAGGTGCTTATAATTGGTAATTAAAAGTAAAGGTAGGGATCAGACTATGAGCTATACAATCCAGGATCTTGAAAGAGATCTTGTACAAGGGAGAGAAATTGAGTTTATATATAATAATTGTCAATACTCTATTACCCGAATAAAAAAAGGGTGGTCACTATCAAAATTCTATGATGAATCGAGCATCCAAAATTTTAGTACACATGTCGATCTGCTTAGTCATGCCCGCATTGAAGAACAATTGTTGGTGACTATCCTCAATAAAATCGAGATATCGGCCATCTTTTGATAGGTGACTACAGCCTTCGTATCTAGGCAATATCGACTCCAACTCGAAGCAACGTTCGCTTTCGTCAATGTTCGGCCCGGCATATGTTTAGTCCGGCATCCACAGGTCGACTTATGCTTGTAACCGTTTAGACATTAGTAGAGTTCCTCTGGGCAGCGCCGGGCTTATGGCCGCGGCGGAGCTGGTCAAGGACAAGAACCGCATCGGCACGATTTACGCTTTCGAATCCTATCGGGAGCTTGGCATCCGCTGGATGACCAGCCAGCGCTCCGCCGCCCGGCTCGCCGAGCTCGTCGATCTCTATGCAAAGGGCAAGCTTCGCCTTCACGTCCGGAAGACGCTTCCGCTCGCGCAGGCGGCCAGCGCCCATCGCGAGGTCGAATCCCGCCGCGGCCCCGGCAAGGTCGTGCTGCTCGTGCCCTAGCGTCGGAGCCGGCCGGCGCCTGAGGCTCGCGGCGCTAAAATCCAGCATAGGCTTCCCAACGCGCCGGTTCCCGGGCATGCCCGGGAACTTCCCCCAAAAAAAGAACCTTCAGGAATGAATTTCCGACCTGACGGCTCTTTTGCGTTTCGCGAACTTTGCACGCAAGCCTGCTCATCGCTTCACTCGAACTCCGCCGCGTCGGCGACGACCTCGCTCCGGTCGTTCAGCCCCTCGAGCCTGTACCCCTGGCGCGAATACGGAACGAACACGGACCAATATCGGTTGCCGTCCGCTCCTGCCGCAATCTCCGCGTCATGTACGGCGCCCGTTTCCCATTCGACCGCGCGCACCCTCGAGATTTGGGGATCGAACAGCATGCCGACGGATACGAGCTGGCCCCCCTTGCCAAAGTTCCCCGAAAAAATCCGTTCTTCGGGCGCCTCTCCGTTCTCGAACAAGACGGAGAAGGCAACGCTCCCTTGGGGCTTGTCGGCATCCGTTTCTTTTTCTCCGCCCTCGTAGAAGTCCGCGACCAGCCGGACCGATCGATGCTCCTTGTAAGCGTACGTTTCCCTTTTGAAAACGATGGCGGTTTCCTCCGTGCGAACGGTGCGAAGAACCTCGACGACAGGGGGGCCGAGCTCGTCCGGCATCCCCGTTTGAACGCTCGGATGATCGACCGAAGACTCCGCCGGGGACAGCAGCGTTTCGCGATCCGCCCGCTCGTTTATCCAACGGTCATTCGCCAGCAAGGCGACCGCGATCAGCACGACTCCCGCCATCGCCGCAAGAACCGCTCCCCCGACGCAAACTTACGTTTCGATTCGAGGCTCCCCTTCGCGCGGATCCGATGCGCATCTTCCCGAATCCGCCCGGCGATCCGCTCGGTGAACATGCCGGTTCTGAACGGCTCCTTCTTCAGATCTTCGTACCACTCCGGATCAGACCGGTTCATAAACCGATTCCTCCTTGAGCATCTTGGATAGTTTTTTTCTTGCCGAGAAAAGCCGGGATTTGACCGTCCCTTCCGGAATGCCGAGGACATGGGCGATTTCGTGCAGCGGCATCTGGTGCTTGACGTGCAGCAGAAGCGCTTCGCGATGCTTGTCGGGCAGTTTGAACAAACATGCCCAAACGGCATTCACGACTTCGCGCTCCATAAACGTCTGCTCCGCCGAACGCTCGCTCCCTTTCCGGGCGATCAAGTCCACCAGCAGCACTTTGCGGATAAAGGCGGCATTGCGGTGATTCAGGCTGATGTTTCGCGTAATTTTCAGCAGCCAGGTTTTCACGGACGATTCTCCCCGGAACTCGTGCACTTGACGGTATGCGCGAAGAAACGTTTCCTGCGCGACATCGTCCGCCATCGCCCTGTTTTTCGTAATCAGGAATGCGAAATTCCATACGTCTTGTCCGTAGGCGGCCATCGTTTCCTCCAGCCACTCCGCGTTAGCTTGCTTCAGGTATTTCACGTAATCGTCGCCTATGTCGCCCACCCCCTTACCATTATAGACAATCGTAAAGCGCCCCGGGTTCACGCCGTCCCGGAATTTCCGCGCCTCGTCCGATCCCCCGGGCAATGTTCCTCAGCCTTCTTGCTTTTTCGGCTTCTGGCGCGGGCCGGACTTTTCCGATACACTGAACATGCCAAAAACCATCATGCGGGGTGACCCCCTTTGTTCAAAATCATGCTGATCGAAGACGACCTGACGCTGTTCCGGGAAGTGAAGGAGCGGCTTACGCAATGGTCCTACGACGTTTTCGGCGTCGAGGATTTCGGCAAGGTGCTGCAGGAGTTTACCGCCATCCAGCCCCATCTGGTCATTATCGATATCCGGCTGCCGAAATTCGACGGCTTCCATTGGTGCCGGATGATCCGCTCCCATTCCAACGTGCCGATCATCTTCCTGTCCTCGCGGGATCACCCGACCGACATGGTGATGTCCATGCAGCTCGGCGCGGACGACTTCGTGCAGAAGCCGTTCCATTTCGACGTGCTGATCGCCAAAATCCAGGCCACGCTGCGGCGCGTTTACGATTACGGCACCGATCGGGTCGAGCTTCGAACCTGGCGGGGCGCCGCGGTCGAGTACGTCCGCAATACCGTAACGAACGGCGAGGGCGCGGTCGAGCTGACGAAAAACGAAATGCTCATTTTAAAAACGCTCGTCGAACGCAAAAACAAGATCGTCGACCGGGAAGAACTGATGAGGAGCTTGTGGGACAACGAGCAATTCGTCAGCGACAATACGCTGACCGTCAACGTCAACCGGCTGCGCAAAAAGCTCGAGGCGATCGGCCTGGCCGTTTACATCGAAACGAAAGTCGGCCAGGGCTACATGGCCACGGAAGAGGCGGACGCTCCATGATCGGGATATTTATCCGGGAGCGCCGCAGTTGGATCGTCATGTTCGTTGCGCTCCAGCTGCTTGTTCTGTTCGTCGCGGTTCTCGACCCCTCGGTCCCGATCGCGTCGCTGCTCTACGTCATCCTGCTGTCATCCCTTCTGTTCGCGGGATTTCTGTTCGCGCGTTATCACAGGGAGACGCGGTTTTACAAAAGTCTGGACGCCTGGGACGACACGTGCGATCCGGGCGACCTGGCGGAACCCGCCGGCCCGTTCGAGCGCATGACGCTGGACAAGCTGATGGAACAGAGCGAGCGATACAAGCGCGACTCGTCGATGCGTCAAATCGAGCATGAAGAGGAAAAGGACGACCTGCTGTCCTGGATCCACGAAGTGAAAACGCCGCTAACCGCGATGCAGCTGATCATCGACCGTCTCGACGACGAAAAGGCGAAGTCCCGGCTCATGTACGAATGGCTCCGCATCCATTTGCTGCTGGACCAGCAGCTTCACCGGGAGCGGATTCCGTTCATGGAAAACGATTTGTTTATCGAACGTACCGAACTTGCCCCGGTCGTCCATCAGGAAATCCGGATGCTGAAATCCTGGTGCATGCAAAAAGGAATCGGCTTCGACGTGTCTCTGCCGGCTGCCGAAGCGCTCACGGATGCCAAATGGCTGGGCTTCATCCTCCGGCAGCTTCTGACGAACGCCGTCAAGTACAGCAAAGCGTCCGACATTATCGTCGAAAGCGAACGGGAGGACGGCCGCGTCCGCCTTCGCGTCCGCGATTTCGGGCGCGGCATCGACGCGAAGGATATGCCCCGCATTTTCGACAAAGGGTTTACGTCGACGTCTCTGCACCAGGACGCCGCCTCGACCGGGATGGGGCTCTATCTGGCCCGCAAGGCCGCCGACGCCCTGCAAATCCGCATCGAGGCGGAGTCGGCGCCCGGCGCGGGAACGACGTTCACGCTGACGTTCCCGCGCCAGAACGATTTCGCAAGGGTAACGGGCATGTGACAATAATGTCACATGCTTTCGTTATTTGTTCGGCGATTCGAAGGAAACGGGGAGGAGATCCGGTTATGATAAAGGCATAATAGACGGGAGTGATTTTTAGTGAACGCCATATTGGAAGCAAATAAAATTTATAAAAGCTACGGCAACAAATTCAACCGCCAGGAGGTGCTGAAGGGCATCGACCTGCAGGTGGACAAAGGCGAATTCGTCGGCATCATGGGCCCGTCCGGCTCGGGCAAGACGACGCTGCTGAACGTGCTGTCCTCCATCGACAAGGTCAGTCTCGGCAGCATCAAGATCGAAGGCAAAACGTTTACGGAAATGAAAGAGAAGGAGCTTGCCGAGTTCCGGAAACGGCACTTGGGCTTTATTTTTCAGGATTACAATCTGCTCGACACGCTCACGGTCAAAGAAAACGTGCTGCTGCCGCTGTCGATCCAGAACGTCCCGAAAAAAGAAGCCGACGCCAAATTCAAGCGGATCGCGACGGATCTCGGCATCTTCGAGCTGAAGGACAAATATCCGAACGAAATATCCGGCGGCCAGAAGCAGCGCACGTCGGCCGCCCGCGCCTTCATTCACGACCCCGGCATCATTTTCGCGGACGAGCCGACGGGGGCGCTCGATTCGAAATCGGCTTCCGACCTGTTGAACAAATTGAGCGAGCTGAACCGGAAAATTCAGTCGACCATCGTCATGGTCACGCACGATCCCGTAGCCGCCAGCTTTTGCAGCAGGGTCGTTTTCATAAAAGACGGACAAATCTACACGCAGCTGATCAAAGGAGAGGAAACCCGGCAGGACTTCTTTAACGGCATTATGAGGACGCAAGGCGTGTTGGGCGGTGTGCAGGAATGAGCCTCTACGGATTGATCTGGCGCAATTTGAAAAAAAATCTGAAAAATTATTATTTGTACGTCTTCGCCCTGATCTTCAGCGTCATGCTGTATTTCTCGTTCGTTACCCTTCTGTTCGATCCGGCGCTGGACCCGTACGAGGGATCGGTCAAAGGAGGCGCGGCCCTTCGGGCGGCCTCGGTGCTGCTCGTGGCGATCGTCACCGTCTTCGTGCTTTACGCCAACAATATTTTCATCAAGCGGCGCAGCAAGGAAATCGGCTTGTTCCAATTGATCGGGTTGACGAAAGGGAAAATTTTCCGGATTTTAAGCAGCGAAAACGGGATCATCTATTACGGCTCCCTGCTGCTCGGCATTTTGTTCGGCTTTTCCATTTCGCGTCTCATCCTGATGATCCTGTTCAAAATCGTCGGCGCGGAGGCCGAGGCCGAGCTGAACTTCTCGACCGACGCGCTCATTCAGACCGTCGCCGTGTTTACGGCCATCTATGTTTTGATCATGGTCATGAATTTCATGTTTATCGCGCGGCAAAGCATTCTGTCGCTCTTCCGCGTCGTTTCGACCGCCCAGACCCGGGTGAAGAAGCTGTCCTTCTTCGAGATTCTGATCGGCCTGCTCGGCATCGGGGCGATCGGGGCGGGATACTACGTATCGACCAAGCTGTTCGGCGGCGATTTCGTCACGTTGACCGAGCTGTATTTGGCCATGGTCTCCATTCTGGGGTCGGTCATCGTCGGCACGTATTTGCTGTATAAAGGCTCGGTCAGCTTCGTTTTCAACCTGATCCGCAAAAGCAAAGGCGGGTACCTATCCGTCAAAGGCGTGCTGTCGCTGTCGTCGATCATGTTCCGGATGAAATCCAACGCGCTGCTGCTTACCGTCATTACGACGGTATCGGCGCTCGCGATCGGGCTGCTCTCGCTCAGCTATATCTCGTATTATTCGGCGGAAAAATCGGCCCGGCAAAGCGTTCCGAACCACTTCGCCATCCTGGATGAAGCCGGTTTCGCCGAATTTGCCGCGGCTCTGGCGGAAGCCGGCATCGAATATGAGGAAGTTCGCCGGGACGCGGTCATCGCCGAAACGAACGCGGCCGACCTGATCGGCTCGAGCTTCCTGACGGGGCAGCAGGACGAAACGGCCGTGTTCCCGGTCGTCAGCGAACATTCCTTGCCGGGACTCGACGTCAAGCCGGACAAGGTGCTGCTCGCGGGCTACAACGACGCCATGATGCAGTTCTTGTCGTTAAAAAGCTCCGGAACGATTGGCATACAAGGGAATTCGGAGACGTTCGAGCTGGACATCGACGGATTGCGAAAAGACCCCGTCCTGTCGATATATTTTACGGCCAGCATGCCGACGGCGGTCGTCGATCATGCGGTTTACGAGCGTCTGGCGGCCGATCCGAAACCGGAGCTGCAATTGCAATACTCGACGTATCTCGGTATCGACATCGTCGACTCTGCCGAGCTGGGCAAGGCCAACGAGGCGTTCCACCGTCTGGACGGTTCCGGCGATTCTTACCGGGAATCGCAGCCGGATCTGGCCGCGAACCAGAAAAGCAGCATGGGCCTCATGATGTTTATCGTCGGCTTCCTCGGATTGACGTTCCTGATAACGTCCGGCTGCATCCTGTACTTCAAGCAAATGGACGAAAGCGAAGAGGAGCGTCCGAGCTATACGATCTTGCGCAAGCTCGGCTTTACCAGGCAAGATCTGCTGGGCGGCATCCGGATCAAGCAGCTGTTCAACTTCGGCATTCCGCTCGCGGTCGGCTTGGCCCACAGCTATTTCGCCGTCAAATCCGGCTGGTTCTTCTTCGGTACCGAGCTGTGGGCGCCGATGGTTCTGGTCATGCTCTTGTATACGGCGCTCTACTCCGTGTTCGGGCTGTTGTCCGTTCTCTATTCGAAACGGGTGATCAAGGAGTCGCTGTGATTGAAAGGCGAGAGGAAGCCGATGCGTTCGCGCGAAAAGCGAGACAGCCGAATATCTCTGGGTGCGGGGGATGCGGGCTTGGCGAACGATACCGACGGCGGACGGCGGACGGCGAACCCCTTCCATTAGCGCCGTCTTGCCCGGCTTCGTTCGATTTAGCGGCGCGCAAGTCAAGCCCCCGGGGGCTTGACATTCTCCGGCTATCGTCAGGTTCTTCTCAAGTAGTGCACGGGGTGCACTACTTTTGCTTTTTTGTCGCCGGACTTCCCCCATGTAGCGCACGGGGTGCACTACATCCGCGCCTCTGCCGCCGGATTTCCTCCATGTAGCGCACGGGGTGCACTACATCCGCGCCTCTGCCGCCGGATTTCCTCCATGTAGCGCACGGGGTGCACTACATCCGCGCCTCTGCCGCCGGATTTCCTCCATGTAGCGCACGGGGTGCACTACATCCGCGCCTCTGCCGCCGGATTTCCTCCATGTAGCGCACGGGGTGCACTACTTTCGCGCCTCTGCCGCCGGATTTCCTCCATGTAGCGCACGGGGTGCACTACATCCGCGCCTCTGCCGCCGGATTTCCTCTATGTAGCGCACGGGGTGCACTACTTTCGCGTTTCTGCCGCCGGATTTCCTCCATGTAGCGCACGGGGTGCACTACATCCGCGCCTCTGCCGCCAGATCTCCTCTATGTAGTGCGCTGGGTGCACCACTTGCGCGTCTTTGCCGCGAGCATCCACCTTATGCGCCTTTAAAATTACGCCCGCTATATGAAGACGCGCCAAAGAGGATATCTTACTACAGGGCGAAGAATGGTAATATAACGGTAACGATACATCCGAACACGAGGTGGAAAATCGCCATGAAAATTGTCGTCGCTCCGGATTCTTACAAAGGCAGCCTGTCGTCGGAGGAGATTTGCCGGATCGTCGCCAGGGCGGTCGCGGACGAATTTCCCGGGGCGGAGGTCGTAAGCGTTCCCATGGCCGATGGCGGCGAGGGCACGGTCGCCGCCATCGCTTCCGCCACCGGCGGGCGCCTGGTTCCCGCAACCGTAACGGGACCTTTGGGCGAACGGGCGGAAGCGTTGTGGGCGATCGCCGGAGACGGCCGGACGGCCGTCTTGGAGACGGCGAATACCGCCGGGCTCACGATGGTGCCGGAGCGGCAGCGGAATCCGCTTCGCGCCACGTCCGCCGGGCTCGGCGAAGCGCTGCTCGCCGCGCTGGATGCCGGCATGCGGCGGATCGTGATCGGGCTCGGCGGGAGCGCGGTCAACGACGGCGGGATGGGCTTTTTGGGGGCGCTTGGCGCAACCTTTCGCGACGCAGAAGGAAAGGCGCTTCGGGGGTGCGGCGGCGAGCTTAAGAACGTCCGAAGCGCGGATTTCGCCGGGCTGGATCCGCGGCTTGCCGAGTGCGAGCTGATAGCCGCATCCGACGTGCGGAATCCGCTGACCGGCGCAAATGGTGCGACCGCGGTGTTCGGCCCGCAGAAAGGGGTTCGCCCCGAGGACGTGCCGAAGCTGGACGCGGCCATGGCGAACTACGCGGATGCGGTCGAACTTGCGCTGGATGTTCGGGTCAGGAACGAGCCCGGGAGCGGCGCGGCCGGCGGCCTCGGCTTCGCGCTGCGCGCGATCGGAGCCGCCGTCCGGTCCGGGGCCGAAATCGTGGCGGAGGCGGTCGGGCTGGAAGAGAAGCTGAGCGGCGCCGACTGGGCCGTCACCGGCGAAGGGCGGAGCGACGGGCAGACGCTGCAGGGCAAGCTGCCGAGCTTTGTTTCCGAAGCGGCCCACCGTGCCGGCGTGCCGTGCCTCCTCCTGTCTGGAAGCATCGGCGAGCCGTCTGGCGAGCTGCGCAAGCGGTTTGACGGCTGCTTCTCGATCGTGAACGGGCCTGCCGATCTGGAAACCTGCCTGCGGGAAGCGGAGCCGAATCTGTACCGGACGGCCGGAGAGATCATGAAAGTCATCCAAGCGTGCGCGAGAACCGGCAAGTCCTCGGGGGCCGGTTCGGCTTTCTGACCCGCTCCCGCCGCGAAGTTTCATGCGCTTCGGCTTCGGGAACGGGTAAGGGAGCCTTTATCGCAGCAAAAAGGCCCCGCTCAGGGGCCGACCTTTTGAATCCTCGAAGGATTGTTGATTTTGTATGGTACCGGGTACATGGTCAATTTTGGGGTGATCATCTTCGCTTCGAACGTCAGTTGGCCTTCTTCGGCCAGCACGATTTCCGGAGCGACGATCGCCACCGCTTCGTACGCGATCACTTCTCCGTCATTACCGGGAAAATAGTCCGGCACCGACATAGCATGCCGAATTCCGCCCCGGAAGGGTAGAGCATCCCCGTTCAGCAGCGTGAATTCGGTCGTCTCTACCTCCACCGTGCCGTGCTCGCGCGCCAGGCGCAGTTCCGCGCCGCATACTGCGGAAGCTGCGGGTTGGAAGGCGGTCTCCGCCGCCGTTCCGCCTGAACAACCTCTACGCTAAGCCATCCTTGCCGGAAACCTCCCGTTCGATCCGGCTCGTTGGATCCGCCTCCTCTCCTCCGCAAACTCTCATGCCGGACGATTGAGCGAATTGGCCGGCTCCTTGCCCGCGGCCGCTTCGATGACGATTTGGCACGTCCGCCGCTTCAACTCTAGCACCGATTCGACGGACACGTAGGACGAATGCGGCGTTACCAGCGTCTGCTCCAGCCCGATCAGCGGGTGGTTCGGTCGCGGGGGTTCCTCCGTCAGCACGTCCAGACCGGCTCCAGCCAGATGGCCCTCCACCAGCAGCCTGCGCAAATCCGCCTCCCGCACGACGCCTCCGCGGCACGTGTTCACCAGAATCGCTCCCCGCGGCATCGTCTTCATCCGCTCGTACGTCAGCAATTCCTTCGTCTCCGGCGTCAGCGGCACGTGCAGGCTCAGAATGTCCGAACGTTGCAGCAGTTCCTCGAACGAGAGCGGTTCGACGCCGTAAGCGGCGAAAACGCCGCTTTCCACATAGGCGTCATGCGCGACGATCCTGACGCCGAAGCCCTTCAGCTTCTCGGCCACCCTGCGGGAGATGCGTCCGAAGCCGAGCAGGCCGACCGTCCGATCCCTGAACCGATAGATCGGCAGCGTGTCGAGCGGATCCCAGTCCCCGGCGCGAACCTGGTTGTGGTAGGCAACAAGCCGCTTGGACAGGGCGAGCATCAGCGCCACCGCATGATCCGACACCTCCTCAAGGCAATAATCCGGAACGTTCGCGACGATGATGCCTTGCCGGGTCGCCGCCTCCAGATCGACGTGGTTAAAGCCGACCCCCGAGACGGCGATCGATTTGCAGCAGCTCAGCCGCCCGATCAGCTCCGCCCCGCACGGGAAGCCGACCTGCGCGACGACGCCGTCCGCATGGGGCGCGTACAGCGCCGTATCCTCGGCCAGCGTCCCGGAGGTCGTCACCTTGACCGCGAACCCGTTAGCCTCGTATATGGCTTTTTCCACCGAATGGTCGGTCCATTCGTCATCCAAAATCCAGACCAGCTTTTTACCGTTCAGCATCGCAGGTTCCCCCTTGTTGTCCCGTTGGTCAGAGCAAGCCTTTGGAGGAAGGGACGTCCGTCCGCCCCGGCTCGCGGCTTGCCGCTTCGTTCAGCGCCCGTCCGAGCGCCTTGAACACCGCCTCGATCATATGATGCGTATTGCGCCCGTAATGGACGATGACGTGCAGCGCGATGCGCCCTTCGGCCGCCAGCTTCGCCAGAAATTCGTGCACGAGCTCCGTTTGAAAGCGGCCCGTCTCCCGGGACGGATAGGCGGCGCGGTATTCGAGATGCGGGCGGTTGCTGACGTCGACGACGACCTGGGCAAGCGTCTCGTCCATCGGAACGAACGCGTTGCCGTAGCGCCGAATGCCCCGTTTGTCGCCAAGCGCCTCCAGCAGGCAGCCGCCAAGCACGATCGCGATGTCCTCCACCGTATGATGGTCGTCGATCTCCGTGTCCCCGTTCGCCCGAACCGACAGATCGAACCTTCCGTGAACCGCGAACAGGTGCAGCATATGGTCCAGAAACGGAACGCCGGATTCGATGTCGCAGGCGCCCTCTCCGTCCAGGTTGAACGCGACCGATACGTCGGTCTCTCCCGTCTGCCTGCGGCGGGAGGCTTCCCTTGCTCTCGCATCGCTCAATTCGAATCTCTCCCTTATGGTTGATTGCCGGATGAAAACGCAAAAAAAAGAAAGCCTAAAGGGACCCGCGCGCCGGCGGGCTTGCCCTTTGAAAAGCTTTCTTCTAATCGCTTATGGCTAACAAGCTTTTCCGGTATGACGAAAATGAAAACGGTCAGACGGCCGCCGTCATAAAACGGTACGCCCACAGGGCGTAAGCCTTGGCGGCCGCCAGCGCTTCGTCCAGCGGGACGAACTCGTTCGGAGCGTGAGCCGTGTCGAGCGTGCCCGGACCGTACAGCACCGACGGGATGCCCGCCGCGGCCAGCAGCTCGACTTCCGCGTACCCGTTGAAGCCGGCGTATTCCGGCTCCGCGCCGTGCAGGTCGCGAAGCGCGCCGGCCAGTCCGCGCACGACGGCCTCGGAATCCGCAACCGACCAGTTGTCGAACTTCTGGCGCAGGATCAGCTCGACGTCTAAGCCTTCCCGCCGCGAGAACGCTTCGGTCAGCTCGCGGATTTCCCTCTCGGCCGCCTCCATCGTCTCGCCCGGCAATACCTGCCGGTCGAACTCCAGCTCGCAGCGGTCGGGCACGAGCGTAACGCCGACGCCTCCGGACACCTTGCCGACGTTGACGGTCGGGTAGCGCAGGTCGGCGTCGTCCGCCCGCTCCTTCAGCGCGTCGTTATACCTGCGAAGCTCCTCCAGATACCTGCCCATCTTGTAGATCGCGTTGTCGCCCGCGAAGGCGATGCCCGTATGCGCGCTGCGCCCGGATGTTCGGGCGGAAAACTCCAGAGCGCCCTTCAGCCGGTTGCCGATCCGCAGGCCGGTCGGCTCCGAGACGCACGCCATCTCGCAATTCGCCAGCTTGCCCTCCGCCAGCAGCGCCTTCGTCCCCTTGAAGCCGACCTCCTCGTCGACGACGGCCGTAAACAGCAGCCCCCGCTCGAACGAAGCGCCGCTAAGGCTCAGCGCCCGGATGGCCTCGATCATCGCCGCCACGCCTGCTTTCATGTCCGCCGATCCGAGGCCGAACAGCTTGCCGTCCCGGACGGCAGCCGCCCACGGATCGTCCGTCCACAGGCCGAGATCGCCGGCCGGCACCGTATCCATATGGCCGTTGAACAGCAGCCGTTCCGGCCGGCTGCCCTCGAGCCCGGCGATCACGTTGAAGCGATCCCGCTCCACCGGCTGCCGCTCGACCCGCAGCCCCGCCGCTTCCAATTCCGCCGCGACGATCTCCGCGACGGCCCGCTCGGTGCCCGTCGGATTTTCGCTGTTTGCCTGCACCAGCCGTTTCAGCAGATCGGTCAGCCGCTCCCCCTCGATGCCGTCCAGCAGCCGTCGTTCGGCTTCAGTCAGCCTCATCCGAAGCGCCCCCCTCTATGACCTGGCGGAAGTAGTCGTACCCGAAGCCGACCTGCTCCGGCTTGTGCGAATCCGAGCCGTAGACGACCTCGACGCCGCGGGCAAGGCACTCGCGGACGAACCAAGCGGGAGCGTAAGGCTTCCCGCAGGTTGCGACGCGCAGCCCCGCCGTATTGACGTCGACGCCGACGCCGAACTCGGCGAGCCGGCGGGCGATCCGCTCCAGCCGACGGCGGATCAGCGCCGGGTCGATCGGGGGCAGCTCGCGCGAAAACTTCTCGATGAGCAGCGGGTGGCCGATTCGTTTGCGCATCGGCAGCCCGGCGGCCCAGGCGATCGATTTCTCGATGTGATCGAAGTATTCCTCCGCCGCCTTGTCCATCGTGCCGTAGTAGCTGAGCAGATTGGTGCGGAAGTCCTCCGCCGTGAAATCGACGCAGTGCATGCCATCCCGCCCGGGAAGAAAGTGCACGGAAACGACGGCGTCCTCGAGAACGTCGAGATACGGCTCCAGCAGCCGGTCGGAGAACGCTTCGCTGCCGTCCAGATAGTCCATCTCCAGTCCGACCGCGAGCTCGATTTTCCCCGCGTAGCGGTCTTTCGTCCGCAGCGCGTATTCGATATACGCCGGAAGCTCTTCCGGCGGCATGGCCAGCTCCGCCATCAGCTTCTCGTCGCGAACCCAGCGGTCGGGCAGCGGCGGATGCTCCGTCACCGAGTAGCGTTCGAAGCCGAGCGCGACGGCCCGGTCCACGTATTCGGTCAGCTCGGCCGGATTGCCGTGATAGCAGAATCGCGTATGCGTATGGCCGTCCCATTTAAGCGTCATCTTACATGTCCCCTTTGCGGTTGCTCGGCCCGGATTCCGGAGCGGTTCTTCTGCTTGCCCAATTGACGCATGTCCCTACGATGAAAGCCGCCAGCAGCCCGGTCAACATGGCGACGAGAAATCCGGCGGCATCGTTGCTGAAGAGCACCGCCAGATACGACGGAACGTAGGCGGTCGACCGCAAATGCAGCCCGCCGACGACGGCCCCGGCCAGTCCCGATGCGACGACCGCCCCGGCGTAGACCGCCCTGCTCTTGCGCATGTAAACGTAGGAAGCCTCGATGAAGGTGCCGAAGCCGACGTTCAGCCACAGCGGCTTGAGCACGACGCGGCGCTCGCCGGGATTCGGCGGAACCGCCAGCTGCGCCAGCAGGATGCCGGCGGACACCATCACCAGCCCGGCCATATCGAGCGCTCCGATCAAGCTGTTGCCGTAACGCTCCATCTCGATCAGAATAAGCGGCAAAACCGCGACATGGTACCAGCCTTTCAGGATGAGAGGCCACATGGCGAGGCCGAAAACGGCGCCGACGGCAACGGGGCTCAGCCCGACGGTCCATTCGAGCGCATGCCGGACGGCGTCGCCTGCGGCGGACGTATACGTCCCCGCGGCGAAGAAGAGCAGCAGCCCCGGTGCCAGTCCGGAAAGCGCGCCCGCGGCGATGTTGACCGTCGTCGCCGGAAAGCCGCTCCGCACGAAGAGCTGAAACAGCCGCGGCACGAGCCAGCCCGCCGCCAAGCCTCCGAGTGCGGCGCCGATAATGCCGGCGCTGACGCAAAGCAAGCCGCAGACGGCGCCCGCGATCAGCGTCGCTTCCCCCAGATCCGAGAGCCGGCGGGCCGCGAAAATGGCAAGCACGACGCCGGGAAGCGCGGACAGCGCCGCGGCCGCCTCCTCCAAGCCCGACAGCGCCGGCAGCCTGGCGGCGGACATCAGCAGCAGAACGGCGATGAAGGCGGGCATCGCCGAGGACAGCACGCCGCTGATCCGGGCTTGCCCAAGCGTCTTCGTTCCCGCCATCCGATAAGGCAGCTTCCAATGGCGGCTCAAGGCGATGACGAACGAGACCGCCCGGGTCAGGTTGGTCGTGCCGGTCGTGCCGGACAATGAAACGACGTTCGCGCCCATCGCTTTGATCCGGCCCATCGAGGTGCCCCCGGTCCCGACGATCGGGAGCTTGCGCCGGACCGCCGCCTCGACGGACGCGCGATTGACGCCGAGGGGATCGCAGCTCATCAGGATCAGGCCGTCGATTCGGCCCTCCTCGATGCGCCCGGCGATCTCCGCGTCCGCGATCGCGGCCTGCCGGTTCGCCTCGCCCAGGCTGCCCTCCATGGCCCGCCGGAAAGCCCGGGAGCCCTCGTCCCATTCGTACAGCTCGGCCCTGGCCGACGCCGCTCCCCGGTAGTCCATGGAGCCCGATGCGGCGATAAACAGGGCGGCTTCGACGGCGATGTCCGCCGATCGGCATTGTTCGGCGATCTCGCCGAGCAAGCGGGCCGGATCGCCTCCTCCCGAATGGAAGAGGTTGCCGCCGCTGCTGCCTATGATCGCCACCTTTTTCATCGCGGCCGTCGCCCTCCTTCTTAGCCGGGAGCCCAAAGGGCGCCCCGGCCTAACCCTTTCTTCCTCCGCGAGCCGGCTTACCGGATTGCGGAGGCCTTACTTCGCGGCCGCCGACGGCATCCAGAGCCGCTCCAGCATCGCAA
Source organism: Cohnella algarum (assembly GCF_016937515.1). Taxonomy (NCBI): domain Bacteria; kingdom Bacillati; phylum Bacillota; class Bacilli; order Caryophanales; family Paenibacillaceae; genus Cohnella; species Cohnella algarum. Next base: position 2,281,355 of record NZ_JAFHKM010000002.1, on the reverse strand, counting down.
GCCGCTCGCCGGCAAGCGCCGTCTGATTGATCCAGACGCGCCGGTCGGAGCCGGCCAGCAGCCGGTTCATGCCTTCCCGCCACAGGATGGGGGAACGCTTGTAGAACGCCTCGGTGTCGAAGGCGATATGGCTCGTCAACGTGACGTTTTCCAGGGCGAGCAGCGGATGCCCGGGCGGAAGAGGCTCCGCGTCGAAAACGTCGAGCGCGGCGCCCGCGAGACGTCCGTCCCGCAGCGCGGCGGCCAGCGCCTCCATGTCGACCAGCCCCGCCCGCGCCGTATTGACCAAATACGCGCCCGGCTTCATCCGGGCCAGTTCGTCCGCGCCGAGCAGCGGCGGGCTGCCCGCGGAATGGCGCGTATGCAAGGTCAGCGCGTCGCTCTCGGCGAGCAGCGCCTCCCAGCTCGCCGGCTCGGCGCCGGCTCCGCGGATCGCGGCTTCCGGCACGTACGGATCATGCGCGAGAACGCGGCAGCCGAAGCCGCCCAGCTTCTTCGCGACGAGCCGGCCGATCTCGCCGAAGCCGGCGATGCCGACCGCAAGCTCCCTCATCTCCGGAATGCGTCCGGAATTCGGGAACTCCTTCGGCCAGCCGCCGGCGCGAATCTGCGCGTGGCACCGGGCGATGTTGCGCATCTCCGCCAGCATCAGCCCGACGGCAAAGTCGGAGACGGCCTCCGACGTGCGGCCGAGCGTATGGACGACCGGAATGCCGAGCGCTTCGGCAGCCGCCGCATCGACGTTCTCGTAGCCGCCGCGCAGCACGCCGACCGCGAGCAACTGCGGGTTGCGCTCGAGCAGAGAAGCGCCGACCGGGCACATATGAACGACGAGCAGCTCGGCGTCGGAAAGCAGCGGCTCCAGCCCCTCGGGCGCCTGAACGGCGTCGGGGCCGTCCCGCTCCAGCACGAGCAGCAGCTCGTCCAACTCGTGAAGCGTGGGCGGGCCGAACCGGAACGGGACGACCTCCCACCCGGCGCTTGCGAAAGGCAAAAAGCTTTCGGCCAGAAATTCGGGGGACAACAACTCGTCCCCGACGACGACGATTTTCGGTTTTTTCTCCATGGCGGCTTCCTTCCCTTTCATTATGCGAATCAACCGTTCGTCATTGCGGACGAACCAGGCGACGCACGGCCGCCTCCGCGTCGGACCAGGCCTCGTACGCGGCGTACAGGCGGTCGTACGTCTCCCGGTACTCCGCCCTCGGCAGGACGGCCGTCTGTTCGCCCGCCCAGCGGCGCACCGCCTCCGCCGGCTCCGCGAACCGGCCGCAGGCGACCGCGGCCAGCATGGCGGCTCCGAGCGGAGTCGCCTCGCGCACGGTCGACAGCGTCAGCGGACGCTGCAAAACGTCGGCCAGCGCCTGCCGCCAGACATCCGACGAAGTCGGCCCGCCCGAGATGATCAGCTTGTCGAAGGAGATGCCAATCTCCGCGAAGGCGTTCAGGATGCTGCGGACGCCGTAGCCCGTGCTTTCCATGACCGCCCGCGCCAGATGGCCGGCGGTATGGCCGAGCCCGAGGCCCGCGAACAGGCCGCGGGCCTCGGGATCCCAGCGCGGCGTTCCGGTGCCGCTGAGGCCCGGCAGGAACACAAGCCCGTTCGCGCCCGGCTCCGTGTCCGCGGCCAGCCGGCTCAGCTCGTCGAACGAGACCGCGGGCGCCCGCTCGGACCCGGCTCCTCCGGCGCCCGGGGCCCGAGCAGGCCGCGCAGCCAGCTCATCGCCCCTCCGGTCAGATAATGGGTGCCCATCATCAGCCACGAATTCGGGGCGGCCGAGATGTTCGTCATCATCCGGGCGTCGACGATGGGCGACGCAAGCGGCGTCATAAAGAACGTCCCGGTCCCCAGGTTGACGACTGCTTCGCCGGGGACGACGGCTCCCATGCCCAGTAGCGCGCACGGCTGATCCGAAGCGGCGGCGATGACCGGCAGCCCTTCCGGCAGACCGGTTCGCGCCGCCGCCTCCCGCGTTACGACGCCGACGACGGTTCCGGGCGCCACGATATCCGGGAACAGGCCGGGGTCTGTCTCCAGAAAGCGAAGCAGCTCGCAAGCGGGCTGCCGGCTTCGAATATCCATATGGAAGAAGCAGGCGTTCGTCTCGTCGGTGACGAACCGGCCGCTCAGCCGGCCTAGCAGGAAGGCGTCCACCGAAGCGACGCGCCGGATGCGCCCGTACGCTTCCGGTAAGCGGGACCGGAACCAGAGCAGCTTCGCCAGTCCCCAGCTGTCGGAAGGGGGGATGCCCGTCGTCTCGAAAATCCAGTCCGTGCCCAGGCCCTCCAGCTCGCACCGCATCCGCAGTCGGTCGATCTCTTCCGTGCAGCGGGTATCCATCCACAAATAAGCCGGAGCGACCGGCTTTCCCTCCCCGTCAAGGAAGACGCAGGAGATTTGCTGGTTCGTCACGGCGACGGCCGCCAGACCGGAAGCCGCGTCCGGATTCCGCGCCGTCAGCTCCGACACCGTCCGGCACAGGCCGTCCCACCACAGCTCCGCATCGACCTCGGCGGCTCCGGGTTCCGGCACGCTCATCGGAACGTCCGTCTGGGCGTGCGCGAGCGCCATGCCCGCGTCCAGGTCGTACAAATAGCTTTTGATCGCGCTTGTGCTTGCGTCGACTATGATCGCGCGGCTCACGGTTTTCCCTGCCCCCTTCCCCAAAACGCGGACGGCGCTCATGCCTCCGTCCGTTCGGCGGGCGATATCACCAGCCGCGCCAGGCGATCCGTCTCCTCGAAGGCGTCCGCGATTTCGGCCGCCGTGAACGGCCGCCCGACGCTGTGGATCGTCTCTTCCGGAGCGATCGCCCGCTCCCCGGCGAGCAGCAGCCGGGAGCGAATCCCGCCGCCGTTCGGCCCTGCGGCGAGACCGATGTCCGCCAGCGAGGCCGGCAGCCGGATCTCGCGGCAGAACCGCAGAAACCGGACGGCTTCGTCCGGCTCGCCGAGCAGGACGGCTTGAACCGCCGTGCAGAAGCCGACCTTCTCGCCGTGAAGCAGTCCGTGGCATTCAGGGAGCTCCGTCAGCCCGTCATGCAGCGAGTGAGCGGCCGCCAGGCCTCCGCTTTCGAAGCCGATGCCGCTGAGCAGCGTGTTGGCTTCGACGACGCGTTCGAACGCGTCCGTCAGCTCCCCCCGCTCCGCGTCCCGATAGGCGCGCACGCCGTCCTCGGCCAGGATGCGCCCGCACAGCTCGGCTGCCGCCGTCCCGAGGCGGGACGGATACGCGCCGAGAATCGTCCGTCCGCCTCCCCGCAAGCAGGCGAGCGCTTCGGGGGCGGTCGCCAGCGCGTCGCCCATGCCCGCGGCCAGGTAGCGGATCGGCGCCCGAACGATGATCTCGGTGTCGACGAGCACGACGTCCGGATTTCTCGGATGCGTCTCCAGCTTGACGACCCGGCCATTCTCGTCGTAAATGACGGACAACGCCGAGCATGGCGCGTCGCTGGCGGCGATCGTCGGAACGATGACGACGGGCAGGTTCAGGCGGTACGCGGCCGACTTGGCGGCGTCCAGCAGCTTGCCGCCGCCGATGCCGACGACGACGTCCGCGCCGGCGCGTTCCGCTTCCCGCTTCAGCCGCTCGATTTCCGCTTCCGAGCATTCGCCGCCGAATTCGACGAGCTCCGCCCGCAGCCGCCGATCGTCCAGACGGAAACCGTGCTCTTCGATTCGCCTCAAGCCTCCGGCCGTCGCCGCGAGAAGCGCCCGCGGGCTCTTCCCGAAGCCGGCGACGATGTCCGGCAGCTCCCGAATGACCCCCGGTCCTTGCCGGTAGCGCAGCGGCATCGCGATCGTCGCCGTTCGGCGTTCCGTTTCGGCCATTTTCTTCCGTCCCCTCTCTTCTTGGTCCAGACGGCTCAGCGACCCGTCAACGGCCGCAGCGCCTCGATAAACCGGCGATTCTGCTCCGGACTGCCGACCGTGATTCGAATATGCTCCGGATAGCCCCACGACCGGCAGGGCCGTACGATAAAGCCCGCGCGCAGAAGCGCCTCGACGACCGGAACGGCGTCCCGGCGCAAATGCGCGAACAGAAAATTGGAATAGGAATCCGTCACGCCGATGCCCATCCGATTCAGCTCGGCGCTCAAATATCGGATGCCCTCCCGGTTCGCGGCAAGCACGAAATCCCGGTATTCGACGTCCTCCAGGCTGGCGAGCGCGGCCGCGTTCGCCATGCGGCTGACCGGGAACGGCTCCCGCACGGAGAGCACCGGTTCCAGTACGTTCTCGGCCGCGATCGCGTAACCGATCCGCATGGCGGCAAGCCCGTACAGCTTCGAGAACGTATGCACCGAGATGACGGGATAGCCCTCGCGCACGTAGTCCGCCCCCGTCTTGTAGCCTTCGATGTCGATGAACTCGCCGTACGCCTCGTCGAGCACGACGACGACGTGCGGCGGCACGCGGGCAAGGAAAGCTTCGAGCGCGTCCGAATCGACGACGGTGCCCGTCGGGTTGTTCGGATTGCACACATAGATCAGCTTCGTCTTCTCGTTCACGCTGGCCAAGATCCGGTCCAGATCGAATTTGTAATCGTCGGTCAGGGGAATTTCCACCGGCACCCCGCCCATCACGACCGTCGAAGTGCGGTACACCGAGAACGTCGGCACGCAATAGACGACTTCGTCGCCGGGATTGACGTAGGCTTGGCCGATCAGCATAAGCACGTTGTCCGCGCCGTTGGACACGAGAATTCGGGACGGATCGACTTCGTACAGCTCCCCGAGCTTGCGCCGCAACTCCGCGCTCGTCGGCTCGGGGTACAGATGGCTTTCGGCCGCCGCCGCGCTCATCGCCGCAATCGCTTTGGGCGAAGGGCCGAACGGGTTTTCGTTCGACGCGAGACGCGTAATTTCGGTCAAGCCGTATTGTTGTTTGACTTCCTCGATCGATTTGCCGGGCACGTATTTTTCCAGCTTCGATACCTCTTGGCGCCATAAGGATGCGGTCATCGCTGCTCCCCCTTGTGTTCCGACTTGTTGTCAGCATGGCTGCTGCGGTCATGGATCATGACGATCTCTAGGATGATCCCTATGGCGGTCTCCGGCATCGGGCCTCACGGCACGAGCCGGGCCAGCTTCTCGAACAGAGCGTCGACGCGGCCGCCGATTTCCCGCTCCGGCACGGTCAGAACGCCCGACGCCGCCTCGTACACGGTGCGCCCGGCGACGACCACCCGCTTCACGGCCGAGGGCTGCATCGCGTACACCATGTTCGCGAACAGCTCGTGCCGCGGCGCAAGCGACAGGTCGAATACGTCGATCGCCGCGAAATCGGCATGATGGCCGGGCTCCAGCGTCCCGACCGGAAGGCGGAGCGCCTTGCCTCCGTTCACGGTGCCCATCCGATATGCCTGGCTCGCCGTGATGCAGGTGCCATCCAGCCGGGCGACCTTCTGCAGCATCGCCGCCATGCGCATCTCCTCGTAAACGCTGATTCTGTTGTTGCTGCAGGCGCCGTCGGTGCCGAGCGAGACGGTGACGCCGGCCTTGACGAGATCCGGGATGCGCGTCACGCCGTCCGCAAGGAACATGTTGCTGGACGGGCAATAAGCGAGCGAGCCGCGCCGCTTCCCGACAAGCTCGATTTCCGTATCGTCCAGCCAGACGAGATGAATCGCGATCATTCGCTCGTCCAGCACCCCGAGCGAATCCAGATAATGAATCGGCCGCTTGCCGTAATCGCGGAGAATCTCCTCCACCTCGAACATTTCTTCCGCTACATGGATATGGTACGGCGTATCGAGCTCGACCGCAAGTCGGTGGCCGGCCCGAATCATCTCGGGGAGGCGGCGTGAGGGCTGTGCGGGGCCGGGTGAACGGTCACCATCGGGTCGCCCTGGTATTTGACTGCAAGCGCCCGCGTGCGTTCCACGGCTTCCGGGATCGATTCGCGGTACGAAAGCGGCGCCCCGTCCCAGTCGTACAGGGTCCGGGCAAACACGAGGCGGATGCCGAGATCCCTCGCCGCCCGGATGACCGCTTCGTCGTACGCCGTGCCGCCGTTATGCACGTAGAAAAAGTCGCACACGGTCGTCACGCCGTACCTCAGCATCTCCCCGAACGCCAGCAGCGCGCCGGCGTAAATCGCCTCTTCGTCCAGATGCGGCGTGTACTTGTACAGCGCCTGGTCGCGCCATTCGAGGAACGGCTTGTCGATGGCGATCCCCCGCAGCAGGCTTTGAAACGAATGGTTGTGCGCGTTGACGGTGCCGGGCACGATCGCCTGGCCGTCCCACCGGATCCGTTCCGCGCCCGGATATTGGCGCGCAAGTTCCTCCGAATCTCCGCACGCCCGGATGACGCCGCCTTCGACCAGCAGCGCCCCCCGCTCGCGGAACTCTCCGTTCAAGTAAACGTAATCCGCCGTATACAGCTTCTGCATCGGCATGCTCCCCCTATCGGTTCAATTGTTCGTCCAACGCCAGCAGCGACCGCAGCAGCACGTTGCCCGCCTTCTCGATGTCGCCGATCCGGCTTTCTTCTTCCGGGCAATGGCTCTTGCCCCCGACGCTCGGCACGAAAAGCATGCAGGACCGGGTCAGCGACGCCATATGCGCCGCGTCGTGGCCGGCCATGCTTCCGAGCGGCATCCACGGATAGCCCAGCTTCTCCGCCTCCCGCGCGCAGACGTCCGCGACGATCCGATCCATCGCCACCGGATGCTGGTCCAACAGCAGCTTGCGCTCCAGCCGAACCCCGCGCCTGGACGCGATCTCGTCGGCCCGCCTCGCCCATTCGCCAAGCGCTTCGCCGATCTCCTCCCGCGACTTGCCCCGCAGCTCCAGGTGGAACTGCACCTTGCCCGGAATGATGTTGGCGGCGTTAGGGAAGTTGGCGATGCGGCCGATCGTGCCGACCGTCTCGTCTGCGGGATGCTCCCGGCAGACGGCCTCGAAGGCGAGCATCAGCTCCGACGCCGCCATGAGCGCGTCCGTCCGGTTCGCCATCAGCGTCGTGCCGGCGTGGTTCGCTTCTCCCCGTACGGTCGCTTCCTCGCGGTAAATGCCCGTGATGGCCGTAACGATGCCGATCGGGACGCCGCGATCGAGCAGCCGCAGCCCCTGCTCGATATGCACCTCCAGAAACGCCGCCATCTCCTCCGGCCCGCGCCGAGCCGACTCGAACCGGTCGGGATCGCCGCCGGCCGAGCGAAGCGCGTCGACGAGCGGCGTTCCGTTGTCGTCGCGCACGCCGTCCAGGTGCTCGCGGCGCAGCTTGCCGGCGACCGTCCGGCTGCCGAACGTCGAAAGGCCGAACGGGTTCGGTTCCTCCGCGCTGAAGGAGACGAGCTCGAACGGATGGCGCGTCGGCGTCCCGTTTTCCTTCAGCACCTCCATCGCCTCCAGCGCCAGCAGCACGCCGAGCGCTCCGTCGTAGATGCCGCCGTTCGGCACCGAATCGACGTGCGAGCCGAAGGCGATGACCGGCAGCTCCGCATCGCCGCCTTCCCGGCGCGCCCAGACGTTGGCCGCCGCGTCGACGCGCACCGCGAGACCCAGCTCCCGCAGGCGCGCCTTCAGCCACTCGCGGGCTTCCAGCTCCGCCGGCGTAAACGTCGTGCGGTCCATGCCGCCTTCGGCGTTGCGGCCGATCCGGCCCAGCTCCTCGATGCGCCGCGCGATGCGGCGGGGATCGACCTGAAGCTCCATCATCGCGGCGCCTCCCTTCGCGGCCCCGTTCGCGCTTTGCCGGCCGGCGGCGAATTCCGCTTCTTCTCCCGCCGGGCGCTCATCGGTCCGTCCTCCGGCGATCCGAGATCACGACGCGCCCCTTCTTGACGACGGTGTCGACCAGGTTGACGGCGTAGTGATACTGCAAGTACAAGTAATTCGGAGCGTCGAAGACGACAACGTCCGCCTGCTTGCCCGCCTCCAGGCTGCCGATCCGGCCGGCCCGCCCGATGGCATGCGCGGCGTTGATCGTGCAGGCCGTCAGCACCTCGGCGGGCGTCATCTTCATCGTCAGGCAGGCGAGGTTCATGACGAAGGGCAGCGATTCCGTAGGGCAGGAGCCCGGGTTGCGGTCGGTCGACAGCGCGACGGGCACGCCCGCCTCGATCATTCGCCTTGCTTCCGCCGGCTTCGTCATCAGGAAGAACGCCGTGCCCGGCAACAGGACGGCGATGACGCCCTTCTCCGCCATAGCTCGGATGCCTGCGTCCGATACCCGCAGCAGGTGCTCCGCGGACACGGCTCCGATCTCGGCCGCCAGCTCCCCGCCGCCGTAGGGCTCGATTTCGTCCGCATGGATTTTCGGCTTCAGCCCCCGCTTCATGCCGGCCTCCAAAATCGCGCGCGACTGCTCGGGCGTAAAGACGCCCTTCTCGCAGAACACGTCGCAATATTCCGCCAACCCCTGCGAAGCGACGGCGGGAATCATCGCGTCCGTCACGAGCCGGACGTATCCCTCGGGATCCGCCTTGTACTCCTTGGGCACCGCGTGGGCGCCCATGAAAGTCGACACCAGGTCGACGGGATGCTCGTCGTTCAGGCGCCTTGCGACGCGAAGCTGCTTCAGCTCGTCCTCGAGACGGAGGCCGTAGCCGCTCTTCGCCTCGATCGTCGTGACGCCGTGCTCGAGGAAGCGGTCGAGCCGCTTCGCCGTCTCCCGCAGCAGCCGCTCTTCGCTCGCCTCGCGGGTCCTCTCCGTCGAGGAGTGGATCCCGCCGCCGGCGTTCATAATTTCCATGTAGGTCGCTCCCGAAAGCCGCATGTTCAGTTCCTGCTCGCGAGAGCCGGCGAAGACGACGTGCGTGTGCGGATCGACAAGCCCCGGAGCGACGAGCTTGCCCGAAGCGTCGATCACTTCGGGAACCGCGCCGCGCCGCTCGACGAAGCGGCGCGCTTCGTCGTCCGGTCCGACGAACGCGACGTTCTCGCCTTCGAGGACGACGCCCCCGTTTTCGACGAGGCCCAGCTCGCTCATCGCCGCGCCCGTTCGCGGCTTGCCGTTCGGACCCGCCATCGTTACGACCTGTGCCGCGTTCCGTATATAGATCATTCCGAGTTCTCTCCTTTCCGTCAGATCAGCATCGGCATGCGGATGCCCTTCTTTTTCGCCGTCTCGACGGCGAGCTCGTAGCCGGCGTCCGCGTGGCGGACGACGCCCATGCCCGGGTCGGTCGTCAGCACGCGTTCGAGCCGTTCCTCCGCATCCTTGGACCCGTCAGCCACGACGACCATGCCCGCATGCAGCGAGTAGCCCATGCCGACGCCGCCGCCGTGATGGACGGACACCCAGCTCGCGCCGGATGCCGTATTGACGAGCGCGTTCAGAATCGGCCAGTCGGCGACGGCGTCGCTGCCGTCGCGCATCGCTTCCGTCTCGCGGTTCGGCGAGGCGACCGAGCCGGCGTCCAGATGGTCGCGGCCGATGACGATCGGCGCGGACAGTTCGCCGGAGGCGACCATGTCGTTGATGATCTTGCCGAACTTCGCCCGCTCGCCGTAGCCGAGCCAGCAGATGCGCGACGGCAGCCCCTGGAAGGCGATTTTCTCCTGGGCCATCCGAATCCAGCGATGCAGGTTTTCGTTATCCGGAAACGCCTTGAGGACGGCTTCGTCCGTCTTTCGGATATCTTCGGGATCCCCGGACAGGGCGGCCCAGCGGAACGGTCCTTTTCCTTCGCAAAATTGCGGGCGGATATAGGCCGGCACGAAGCCCGGGAACGAGAAAGCGTCGGCGACGCCTTCGTCGAACGCGACCTGGCGGATGTTGTTGCCGTAGTCGAACGCGACCGCGCCCCTGTCCCGCATGGCAAGCATCGCCTTCACGTGGCGGGCCATGCTCGCCTTCGCCAGCTTGACGTACCGGTCGGGATCCGCTTCCCGCAGCTTCTCGCCCTGCTCCATCGTCAAGCCCGCCGGCAAATAGCCGTTCAGCGGATCGTGGGCAGACGTCTGGTCCGTCACGATGTCCGGGATGAATCCGCGCTCGATCATGAGCGGCAGCGCCTCGGCGGCATTGCCGACCAGGCCGATCGACAGCGGACGCCCTGCCTTCTTCGCTTCTTCGGCAAGGGAGATCGCGTCGTCCAGGCTGTGGACGAGCATGTCGCAATAGCGCGTATGAATCCGTTTTTCGATGCGGCTTTGATCGACCTCGACGCCGATGACGACGCCCTCGTTCATCGTGACGGCGAGCGGCTGCGCGCCGCCCATGCCGCCGAGTCCGGCCGTCACCGTGATCGTTCCCTTCAGGCTGCCGCCGAAATGCTGCCGCGCGAGCTCCGCGAACGTCTCGTACGTGCCTTGGACGATGCCCTGGCTGCCGATGTAAATCCAGCTTCCGGCCGTCATCTGGCCGTACATGATCAGCCCTTTCTTGTCGAGCTCGTGAAAATGGTCCCAATTGGCCCAAGCCGGAACGAGGTTCGAGTTCGCGAGCAGCACTCTCGGCGCATCCTTGTGCGTGCGGAAGATCGCGACCGGCTTGCCGGACTGGATCAGCAGCGTCTCGTTCTCCTCCAGGCTCTGCAGCGACCGGACGATCGCGTCGAAGCTCTCCCAGTTGCGGGCCGCGCGGCCGATGCCCCCGTAGACAACCAGCTTCTCCGGATGTTCCGCGACCGCCGGATCCAGGTTGTTCATGAGCATCCGCAGCGCGGCCTCCTGAACCCAGCCCTTCGTATTCAGCTTCGTGCCGCGCGGCGCGCGAACGATCCGGCCTTCGTTGATTGCAGTCATCTTGATCTTCCTCCCTAGATTATAAAATGATTGCCGAATGGGTTGGGCTCCGCCCTTAGGCGGCAGCCTTGGCCGGCCGACGTCTCGGCGTCCCGGCTGCCCCGTTCGACCCGGCAAGTGTCGGCCGTCCCGGCAACCTGGTCAACCCGGCAGCCCTTGGCCACCCGGCTGTCACGCCGGCAACCTTTGCCGACCCGGGGATCCGGCAGCCTCGGCCGGCCCGGAGTCCGGCCCGGAGTCCGGCCACCCGGTTGCCCGGAGCTCCGGAGCCTCGGCCGTCCCCGGAACTCCGGCCGATCCGCGGGATCGGCCAAACGGTCATTCCGGCGGCTGTGCGCCTTGCGGCCCGAGCCGTTCGAACAGCCCGTCGAGCGAGCTCTCGCTTCTCATCCAATCGGAGATCGTTTTGAAGTCGCCCGACAGGACGCGGTCGCGATCCACGAACGAAACCCGGTCGCGCACCTGCCGGTACAGCCACGCCGTTCCCGCGCCCAGCGACGCCGGATCGCGGAAATCGGCCGCCTGGGACCCGCACAGCAGCTCGATGGCCAGCACGTTGTACGCGTTGTCGACGATCTGCCTCGCCTTCCTCGCCCCGATCGTGCCCATGCTGACGTGGTCCTCCTGGTTGCCCGAGGACGGAATGGAGTCGACGCTGGCCGGGTGAGCGAGCGACTTGTTCTCCGAGACGACCGAAGCGGCCGCGTACTGGGCGATCATAAAGCCGGATTCGACGCCTCCGTTGTTCGTCAGAAAAGGAGGCAGGTTCTCGTTCAGATGCGGATTCACCATCCGCTCGATCCGGCGTTCGGAGATGTTCGCCAGCTCGGAAACGCCGATGGCCAGATGGTCCATCGCCAGCGCGATCGGCTGTCCGTGGAAGTTGCCGCCGGAGATGACGCGATCCTCGTCCGCGAAAATGAGCGGGTTGTCGGTCGCCGAATTGATCTCGATCTCCAGCTTCTCCTCCACGTAGGCGATCGCGTCGCGGCTCGCCCCGTGCACTTGCGGGGCGCAGCGCAGCGAGTACGCGTCCTGGACGCGTCGCTCTCCCTGGTGCGTCATCAGCTTGCTTCCCGCCGTGATGCTGCGTATTCGCGCGGCCGACTGCCGCTGCCCGCGATGCGGACGAATGGCGTGGGTCGCGTCGTCGAACGCGTCCCTCACGCCGTGCAGCACTTCGCTCGTTAGCGACACCGCGCAATCGGCCCATTCGGCAAGACGCTTCGCGTCCCAGCAGGCAAGCGCCCCCACGGCCGTCATCACCTGCGTGCCGTTGATCAGCGCGAGTCCCTCCTTCGCCTCCAGCGAGATCGGGACCAGCCCGGCCTTGGCCAGCGCTTCCGCCCCGGAGCGCCGCGCGCCTTCGAAATAGGCTTCGCCCTCGCCGACGAGCACGAGCGCCAGATGGGACAGCGGCGCCAGATCGCCGCTCGCGCCCAGCGAGCCCTGCTCGGGAATGACGGGCGTGACGCCGCGATTGAGCATCTCCGCCATCAGCGCCGCGACCTCGGGGCGAATGCCGGAGTAGCCGAGCGCGAGCGCGTTGATGCGCAGCAGCATAATGGCGCGGACGATCTCGACCGCAAACGGACGGCCGATGCCGCACGCATGGCTGCGGATCAGGTTCAGCTGAAGCGCTTTGGCATCCTCCGCCGATATATAGGTGTCGCTGAATTTGCCGAAGCCGGTCGTCAGACCGTACACCACTCTTTTCTCCCGCAGGAGCTTCTCTACGTAATCCCGCGTGCGCCGCATCGCTTGCATGCTGCCTTCGTCGAGAATCACCTTCCACCCGTGTCGGGCGACGCGGACGACGTCCTCGACCGTCAAGGACCGTCCGTCGATGCGTATGGCAAGTTCGGCCGTTGTGAGCATTGGATCACCTGCTTTACGATAATGAAAAAAAGCCCATACCTAACCGAGGTACCGGCTTTCTAAATCACTAATCGCTAAATGGCCGATGCTGTTGTCCGTCTGTCAGTCGTTGGGGAATCGCCTGTCGGGCCGCTGCCCGACCAAGCGGCAAAGAATCAAGTTGGGCCAAGGAAGGCCGAAAGCAACTAGAAGCTAAAGGGAAGGGCCTGTCAAACGATAAAAAACGGAAGAGACTTTCGGTGTCTTGCGTTCCGCTCGGCCGCCCGGCGAAAGACTGCTCGGTTGCGCGCCGCTAACGAAGCGAGAGAACGGAACAGAGAAACGCAAGCTTCGCGGCCTCAGGAGCGCTCCAGCCGGAGCTCGACCGACCGGGCGTGCGCCTGCAAGCCCTCGAATCGGGCCAGGGCCGCTATTTGGCGCCCGTTCTCGAGCATGTCCCGGCGGCTGTAGCGGACGAAGCTCGTTTTCTTCAGGAAGTCGTCGACGGACAGCCCCGAAGAGAACCGCGCCGTCCGGCCCGTCGGCAGCACGTGATTCGTGCCTGCGAAGTAATCTCCGATCGCGACGGGACTGTCGTCGCCGATGAAGATCGCTCCCGCATGCTTGATGGCGCCGAGATGCGCGAACGGATCCCGAATCTGGATCTGAAGATGTTCCGTCGCCAGCTCGTTGACGATCTCGATCGCCTCCTCGAGGCTCGCCGCGACGCAGATCGCGCCGTAGCTCTCCAGCGCCTTCGCGGCGATCTCCCGCCGGTCCAGCCCCTCGAGCTGGGTCGCGGCCTCCCGCCGCACTTCTTCGGCCAGAGACCGGGACGTCGTCACGAGCGTCACGGAAGCGAGCGGATCGTGCTCCGCCTGGGCGAGCAGATCGGCGGCGACGTAGGCGGCGTCGGCCGTTTCGTCGGCCAGCACGACGACTTCGCTCGGCCCCGCGATCATGTCGATCGCCACTTGCCCGAACACTTCCCGCTTGGCCGCCGCGACGAACGCGTTCCCCGGGCCCGTGATTTTGTCGACTCTGCGGATCGTTTCCGTGCCGTACGCGAGAGCGGCGATCGCCTGCGCTCCCCCGACCTTGAACACCTCGCGGATGCCGAGCTCCGCGGCGGCGGCCAGCACGGCCGGGTTCACCTTGCCGTCCTTGCCGGGCGGCGTCGTCATGACAATCTCCTTCACGCCGGCCGCGAGCGCGGGAACGGCGTTCATCATGACGGAGGTCGGATAAGCCGCCGTTCCTCCCGGCACGTACAGCCCGACCCGCTCCAGCGGAAGAATAAGCTGCCCCATGATCGTGCCGCTCTCCTTCGTCGTCATCCACGACTCCCGCATCTGGCGCTCATGGTAGTCGCGAACGTTGGCGATCGCTTGCCGAAGCGCGTCCAGCACGTCCGGATCGAGCGCCCGGTACGCCTCCGCGAATTCTTCCTCCGTCACCGCCAGCCGCGGCAACGCCACCCGGTCGTACTTCTCGGTCAGCCGGAGCAGGGCCGCATCGCCGTCGCGCCTGACTTCTTCTATTATGTGCAGGACGGCCTCCCGGCGTTCCTGCCCGGCCGCTCCGGCCTCGGCCTGGGCGGCGTTCAGTTCGTGTCTTCCCACGATCTTCAACATCTTCATTCACCTCGTCACGTTGAAGTCTTAGCCTGAAGGGCTTGGTGCTTGAGCGATTTCTGCCGTTCCAGTTCAGATACGATTTCCCGCTTGTAATGGACGAACCGGTCGGAGAGCATGTCGTTCCAGTCGCGCGGCTTGCGGATGTCGATCGTCAATTCCTTCGCGATCCGGCCCGGATGCGCGCTCATCATATAAACGCGGTCCGACAGGTAAATGGCCTCATCCACGTCGTGAGTGACGAACAGCACGCTGCACTTCTCCTCCTGCCGGATGCGCATGAGCAAATCCTGCATATCGCGGCGGGTCTGAGCGTCCAGCGCGCCGAACGGCTCATCCATCAGCAGCAGCTTCGGCCGATAGACAAGCGCCCGGGCGATCGCGACGCGCTGCTGCATGCCGCCCGACATCTGGGCCGGATAATGGTTCTCGAAGCCCTTCAGGCCGACCAGCTCCAGAAAGTGATGCGCCATTTCCTTCTTCTGGGCGGCGCTCAGCCCCTTCGACTTCTTCAAGGCGAACGCGACATTCTCCCAGGCATGCATCCACGGAAGCAAGCTGTATTGCTGAAACACGACGCCGCGATCCCGTCCCGAGCCGACGATCGGCGTTCCGTTCAGCGTCAAAACGCCGTCGGTCTTTTCGTCCAGCCCGGCGACCAGCCGAAGGAAGGTCGATTTGCCGCAGCCGGACGGGCCGAGCAAGGAGACGAATTCTTCCCGTTTGATCGTGATATGAACGCTCTCGAGGGCGACGATCTCCTTCTTGTTGCTCGCGAACGTCTTGGATACGTTTTCAGCGTACAGCATCGTTTCCTTGTCCGCGGTGTGCTCTTGAACCAATTGCAAGGCCATCTTCGGTCACCCCTTTGCTTTCTCCAACATTTTCCACGGGAACATTTTGCGGTACAGCCAAGCAAACAGCTGATCCGTAATCAAGCCGAACAGACCGATGACGAGAATGCCGAGGACGATCCGGTCGGTGCTCAGGTAGCGTTGCGCCTGAATGATCCGGAAGCCGAGGCCTTCGGAGGCGGCGACCAGCTCGGCCACGACCAGGTAAGTCCAGGCCCATCCCCATGTCGTCCGGAACGTGTCGACCATGCCGGGCAGGGCGGCGCGGAAAACGATGCTGCGGGTAACCTCGCTCTTGCTGAACCCGAGCGTATGGCCGACTTCGACGAGAGACTTGTTGACGGTTTTGCAGTTGTCGGCGATCATGATGACTTCCTGGAAGAAGACGCCGAGGAACAAGATGAAAAACTTTTGCAAATCGCTCGTGCCGAACCACAGGATCGACAGCGGAATGAAGGCGACAGCCGGCATGTAGCGGATGAGGCCGATCAGCGGCTCCCAAATCGCTTGCCACGTTTTCGAAGTCGCCATCATCATGCCGATCGGGACCGCGAAAATCGTCGAGATGACGAAGCCCATCAGAATGCGATAGAAGCTGACGCCGACGTCCGTGAAGAAGATGCCTTCGTCGATCTCTTCGCGCAGGGCGTTCAGGGTCGCGCCCGGCGTAGGAAGGAACAGCGGATCGATCATTTTGGAATAGGTTACGATGGACCATACCGCGAGCACGACGAGGATGCTTGCGATGGAGAGCAGCGTATATTTGCGCACGGGCATCCCCCAATTAAATTAAATATGATTAAAACCAAAACCGATGGTTTCGTGTTCGAAGCCTTTGATGGGCGCTCCGATCGTACCGTAAACCGCGACCGCCACCCATTCTCCCTCATGCTGAACGGTGCTTGCGAACTTGCCCCGGACGATCGAGAAGGTGAGGCCGACCGTACGGAGAATATTGCCGAACTGCACCTCTCCCCTTCCCACGCCCTGCAGAGCTTCGATAATGGCGTGGTAGACCGCATGCACTTCGCGGTACGATTCGCTGTCGATAATTCGGTTGTTCTTGGCCGCCGTCTCGATGGCGGCAATGACCTTCATCATATCCATCGCGCCGACCCGACCGATCGTGAATTTATAGCCGCCCGCGATTAATTCCTGCTCGACGCTCTTCCGCCATTCGTGATCCTGGAGAACCGCGAGCAATATCGCCAGCTTGCCGACGGGGAAGGTACTCGATCCGCTGTGCATGGGCCTGATCCCCTCTCGATAGCCGTCTTCCTTCCGAGGGCCCGGCCGGAAGACGGCGTTTTTCTTATTTTAACTGGAACATCTGGTTCAAATCTACTTGCTGATCCAGCACTTTCTGATTCGTGAGGATGGTTTGAATGTTGGCGGCCGTCTCCAGGAACTCGCCGGAATCGGCCATCTGCAGTTGATCCTCCGACGTAAAGTAGCGCAGGCCTTCGAGGATGACCGGAAGCTCGGCGACGTCGACGCCCGTCTTTTCGCCAATGATCCGGTTGCCTTCGTCGGGGTTGCTCTCCCAGTAAGCCATCGTCTCGTCCCATACTTGCCGCAGCTTGTCTTTGACCTCGGGGTGCTCGGACATGTACTCGGATTTAATGACGGTCAAGTCGCTGATCAGCCCCGGGGCGTTCTCGCCAGAGTACAGCATTTGCACGTCGCCTTTGGCTTTGACCGTGGAGATGTAAGGCTCGTACGTGACGGCGGCGTCGACATTGCCGGACAGAAGCGCAAGTCCCGCGTCGGAGGCCGGCATGTAGACGACCTCCACATCGTCGATCGTCATATTGTTGTCGGACAACGCCTGGCGAAGCAGCAGATCGGAAGTCGTCCCTTCCTCGAAGGCGACCTTCTTCCCTTTCAAGTCGGCGATGCTCTGGGCGTTGCCGGCGGCGAGAATCGCGTCCGCCTCATTCGATTCATCCAGCAGAATGATGCCGTTCAGCGCGAGGTTGTTGTTGCCCACCATCTTGATTGCCGTATGGGTGGCGATGTTCGCGACTTTGATTTTGTCGGACGCGAAGGCGGCGTTGATGTCGGAGTCCTGGTTGAAGTTGACGACCGTTACGTCCAGGCCGTATTTTTCAAAAATGCCTTGCTCCTGCGCGATCCACCAGGGAGCGTAGCCGACCCATGGCTCGACGCCCATCTGGAACGTCAATGTCTCTTCGGATGCCGCTGCGCTCGCGCTCGGGCTCTCGCCCGTTCCCGACGAGGAGGCATTCTCCTGATTTCCTCCGCCGCATGCGGACAGCATGGCGAGAGCGATTCCCGTTACGGCAAGCAGCGACCACTTTTTCTTCATCAGCGTACTCCACTCCAATCGTTTTTTAGTTGAGTTCGGGTCTCGTTTCCGGTTTGTTCGTTGCGTTCAACTTCCTTCAGGCCAAGCCGACAGCTTCCGACAAATCCCCCCCTAACAAAAAATAAAAATGTGCCAGAAAACAGAGACAAATTCCCTGTAATTCTAAAGCACATCCTATAAACTAACAACTATATTGTACTTATTTCTTACTGTAACCCTCCGTCTTCCCGTTGTCAATAAATCGCGTTACCTTTCATAACATTTTCAGGGGAAATCGCGCGTTCAATCGTCTTAAACGCGAAAATCCGGACAAATCCGGTTCTCTCGACCGATTTTGTGTAAATTATTATAACATGATAAGGAAAGGCGCTATGGCGCCGGCTTCGAACCCGGGAGAAGCGCCGCGAAGTTTCATCCGCTTCAGCTCCGAAGTACGGGGGCCTTTATCGCAGCAAAAAGGCCCCGCTCAGGGGCGCTTAGGGGCCGACCTTTTGAATCTTTGAAGGATTGTTGATTTTGTAAGGCACCGGGTGCTTGGTCAATTTTTTGGCGATCACTTTCGCTTCGAACGTCAGTCGGTCTCCTTCGGCAAGCTCCAGCTTTTTCAGCGTGGCGCTGTAGCTGGACCAGGCCTCGCCCAGCTCGATTTCCGGATCGACGATCGCCACCGCTTCGTACACGATCACTTCGTCGTCATTATCGGCAAAATAGTTCGGCACCGACGCAAACTCCTTGACAGTCGCGACCAACTTCACCTTTTCCTCCGGCAGCTCGACCTTCTTTCGTTTGGCGGGAGCCTTCCCTTTGACCGGCTTCTCCGCCGCGGATTCTTCCTCCTTCGGCCGCCCGGCTTGAGAAGGCTCCCCGGAAGGGCGCTCCGCCGCGACCGGGGACGTCTCGACCATGGCCGCCGCTGCCTCGGTCGGGCTCTCCGGAGCCTGCGTCAGCGACTCCCCGGACACCGCCTCCGCTCCGCCGTCTTCGATGTCCTGCGATTCGCCGGATTCCGTTTCCGCTTTGCCCGCATAGCGCTGGCCGAAATTCGCCGCCTGCATCTCCTTCAAGTATGCCGCGTGAATGCAATGCCGCTGCATGTTGTCGAATTCGATGACGGCGACCGTCCTGTCGGCGTATCCGACGATCCGGCAGCTCTCATTCAAGCCGTTGCCCCGATAATAGAACGATTTTGTTTTCGTCGCTTTTTCCGAAATCAGGCCCCAGTCCTTGCATTTGTCCAGCTGTTCCTCTTCGTTTTCAAACTCGACAAACAGCAGAGGCTCGATGACAAACGAGTATAGCATTTCGTTTCCGCCTTTCCGTTAACGTCGTTAGCGCATAGTTACAGTTTATCATTTTTTCGGCGTTGTTAACGGGGTTGTTCCAATTCTATTGCGGCTTGCTCCGTTGACCGCTCCCTCCCCGCTTGAACCTGGAGGAAAGATGCATTATATTATTTACATACCGAGTGGTATTTATATGTTACAAAAATACGGACATTGCGAGGTGAATCTATTGACGGTTCGGGACAAAATTTACGAAGCGGCCGGGCGGCTGGCAGGCACGAAGCCGTTCGACCGGATCACCTTCGCCGAAATCGCGCAAGCCGCCGGCGTGCATTGGACGGCCGTTCGCCGGCATCTAGGGAATAAGGAAGAGATGCGGCAGTGGTTTAAATCAAGGCAGGCCTCCGATAGCGGACCGGCGGATACGAAATCCCGCGTGCTGGAGGCGGCGGCCCGCGTTTTCGCTGCCAGCGGCTATGCGAACTCCTCCCTGGACAAGGTGGCCGAACACGCCGGGCTGAGCAAAGGCGCGGTATACTGGCATTTCTCGAGCAAGCAGGATCTGTTCCTAGCGCTGCTGGAGCGCAATTTCGAGCAGCAAGCCCGATGGCTTCCGGGACAGGTCGAACGCATCCTGTCGTCGGCCGATCCGATGGCGGAACTCGAGGGCTGGCTGGAATCGCAGTTCGTCTGTTTGGTGCCGGGGGAAGAGAATTCCGGGCTGTTTTTGGAATTCGTCGCGTCCAGCCGCGAACCGGAAGTGCGCGAACGGCTGCAGAAGCTGCATCGCCGCCTGATCGGTCAAGTCGGGGTCCTCCTTGGCGAGATGCAGCGGAGAGGATACGTGGCGGACGATGTCGATCCCGAATCGGTCGCCCTGATGTTCGATGCGCTGTTAAAAGGCGTTCTCGTCGAATGGATGATCGATCCGAGTCCGGACCGCTTGCGTGCGCTTATTCGTACGATTTCCAGAACGCTTTGGCCGGGGGTGGCGGCCGCAAAGCCCTGAAGCCGTTCTCGCAGGGAGACTGCGGGAATTTTTACAGCCACAACATACTATTTGGTATGTTAATAGTGTATTCATGTTATGCCATTCCAACATATGAGGTGCATGATGAAAAAACACGCCGCGACAGCCAAACGAAGGAGGAAAAGAGCGATGATCGTTCTGTCGGCCGTTATCGTTTTATTTGCAGCCCTTTATTTGTACGGCCAATACAAGTTTCGGAAAGCCGAGGCGGGTTATCCTCCGACCGGACAGTTCGTAACCGCAGAAGGAATAAAGCTTCATTATATTAGCAAGGGAGAGGGGAAACCGGTCGTATTCCTCCACGGCGGGGTGCTGACGGGGAATGATTTTCGGGAAACGATCGATTTGGCGGCGTCCGCCGGTTATCGCGGCATCGCCTTCGATCGCCCCGGCTACGGCTATAGCGAAAGGCCGCGCGACGAAAACGTCACCCCGCGAACGCAAGCAAGGCTGCTGCATGAAGCGCTGAAAGCTCTCGGCGTGGAAAAGCCGATTTTGGTCGGGCATTCCTGGAGCGGCGTCCTCGTGCTCGCGTATGCGCTCGATTACCCGGACGACCTGTCGGGAATCGTCACCTTGGGCGCCGGCTTGTATCCGGAAGGCTATCCGGCGGAGAAAGGCGATCCGATCTCAACGCTGGTCACGACGCCGGTGCTGGGGGATGTCGCGATGAACATGCTGCTCGCCGTGCTGGGCCCCCCGCTGGCGGACAACATTTTAAAAGAAACCTTCAAGCCCGAGCCCGTTCCCGAAGGGTATCGCCAGGCGACGCATGCGTACTGGCTTCGTCCTTCGCAGTTCAAAGCCAATCGCGAAGACGTCCTCGCCTTCGTTCCCGCCGCAAAAGAAATCATGGGCCGCTATTCCGAAATCCGCGCGCCACTCGTGATCGCGGTTGGAGACGACGACCCCTTCGAAACCAAGGAGCACAGCTTCCGACTGCACCGGCAACTGCCGGATTCGAAGCTGCTCGTTCTGCCGGACGTCGCGCACATGATCCCGCAAAACCATCCGGAAGCCGTCATCCGGGCGGTCAAAATGCTGACGGAGCCGGAGTCGGAGTGAGTCCGGTTTCGGGTCGGTCGTGCCCGTTCGGGGGAACTAGAGGAAGGCCGCCCCTATTCTCCCCCGAACGCGCCCAACGCGGCGAACACCAAAGTCATGAATCCGACCAGCAGAATGGCAACGCCGAGATCACGTCTTCCTCCCGACATGTTCCTTTCTTCTTCTCTATGCACGCTGCAACCTTCTTCCTTCGCGTTTTTCGCCGGCTTTCGCCTGTAAAGAAACAAAACGGCTGGCGACTTCATCGTATCAAACGAAGGCCTGCGTTTCAGTAATTTGAATTACATTCTGCATAATCCAGGACTCGGAAAAAGGCGCCTTTCATCGGCGTATCGCTGGAGGTGAGATGAGTCGCCACGACTCAACCGGAGCGTTCGCGGGCGGGCAGAGGCGGCGAAACGAGTAATATTTACTCAACTGAGGCCTGCATGTTGCGCTTGGCGGGCCGAGATGAGTCGCCACGACTCAACCGAAGCGTTCGCGAGCAGGCGGCGGCGGTGAGATGGGTAATATTTACTCAACTGAGGCCTGCATGTTGCGCTTGGCGGGACGAGATGAGTCGCCACGACTCAACCGGAGCGTCAGCGGGCGGGCGGAGGCGGTGAGATGGGTAATATTTACTCAACTGAGGGCTGCATGTTGCGGTTGGCGGGACGAGATGAGTCGCCACGACTCAACCGAGTCGCGGAGAGCCGAGCCGACATCCGGAGCGGATAGGGAGATGCCCCCGCAGAAAAAAAACCTCCGCCCGGCGAAACCGCGGGAGCGGAGGTTTTGGACAAAAATGAAGCGCTCGGGCCAGAAGTCAGTTTCTCGCCATCTCTTTCATCTGCTCCGGGTAACCGTAGGAGCCATGCTCGCTCAAATCCAGACCGACGATTTCCTGCTCCTCCGTCACGCGAAGGCCGATCGTCTTCTTCAGCGCGAACAGGATGACGTACGATACGGCGAACGCGAACGCACCGCAAGCGACGATGCCGAGCGCCTGAACGCCCAGCTGCTCAAGGCCCCCGCCGTAAAACAGCCCCGGCCGGCCGACGCCGACTCGTTCCGCCAGCTCCGGCGTGGCGAACAGCCCGTTGGACAGCGTGCCCCATACGCCGGCCGTGCCGTGCGCGGACAGGGCGGCGATCGGATCGTCGACGCGCCGCTTTTCGAAAAACCGGATGCTCAGCACGACGAGGACGCCCGCTGCGAGGCCGATCGCGATCGCCGCCCACGACTCGACGAACGCGCAAGACGCCGTGATCGCGACCAGGCCGGCCAGCGCGCCGTTCAGCATCGCGCCGATATCGGACTTGCCGAGCAGAACCCAGCTCGCGATCAGCGCCGCGACCGCTCCGCCGGCCGCGCCGAGCTGCGTGTTGATCGCGATGAAGCCGAAGAAGCTTCCGTCGCCCGCCGAAAGCGTGCTGCCCGCATTGAAGCCGAACCAGCCGATCCACAAAATCATGACGCCAAGCGTGGTGAACACTTGATTGTGGCCCGGCATGCCGTTGGCCGTACCGTTTTTGTTATACTTGCCGATGCGGGGCTTCAACAGCAGCGTGGCCGCGAGCGCCGCCATCGCTCCCGTCAGGTGCACGACGGTCGAGCCGGCGTAATCCTGCTTGCCGTGCTCCGCCAGCCAGCCGCCGCCCCAAATCCAGTGCGCGACGACGGGATAGACGAGAGCGGAAAACAAAATCGCGAAAATCAAATAGACCGACAGCTTCGCCCGCTCGGCAAAGCCGCCCCACGCGATGGACATCGAGATGGCGGCGAACGACAGCTGGAAAATAAACAGCACCGTCGGCGCCACCGTCGACCCATCGGGCACGCTCGTCGCGTCGAACCCGAAATAATCGCCCCACCCCAAAAAGCCGTTGCCTTGGGAGCCGAAGATGAACGCGTAGCCGACCGCCCAAAACACGATCGAAACGATGCCGACCGTAAAAATCGTCTTGCCCGCGATGTGGCCAGCGTTTTTCATGCGGGTCGAGCCCGCTTCCAGCAAAATAAATCCGCACTGCATGAACAACACCAAAATCGCGCCGAGCATCGTCCAAATACCGTTCAAACCGAGTTCCATTTGCGCTAACCTCTCCTCATGATGACTGTACCCGTTCGCTATATCGAAGGTTAAACCGCCGTCAGCCGATCCAAAATGCCGCTCAGCATCGCATGCGAAGCCCGGCTCCGCCCCGTCTGCGCGGCGATGTCGCCGGGCGCCTGAACGTACGGCGCTTTAGCCGCCAGCTCGTCCGCCCAGACGTCGAGCATCGTTCCGATGCAGGCCGGCGTCGTCTCCAGGTGAAACTGCAGCCCGAGCACGCGATCGCCGTACGCGAAAGCCTGATTGCCGCAGGCTTCCGAGTATGCCAGCCGCCTCGCTCCTTCCGGCAGCGTGAACGTATCGCCGTGCCACTGGAAGCTGACGAACGTCTCCGGCATGCCGTCAAAGATCGGATGCTTCTCCGCCGTTCGCCGGACGGGATGCCAGCCGATTTCCTTTTGGTCGTTCCGGCGCACGGTTCCGCCCAGCGCCTCCGCCAGCATCTGCGCGCCGAGGCAAATGCCGAGAACGGGTTTGCCGTCCTCGACGCATTGCCGGACGAACCGCTTTTCGCGGATGAGCCAGGGATGCCGATCCTCCTCGTACACGCTCATCGGACCGCCCAAAACGATCAGCATGCCGAAATCCGTCCCGGGCGGGAACTCCGCCGCATCGGAAGGGTCGAGCACCTGCAGCCGGTGGCGGTTCCGGGCCGCCCAGCCGGCAATGGCGCTTTCGTCGTCAAACGAGAAATGCTTGAGCGCGAGAATATTCATAAGGGCTTCCCTTCTTTGCGGCGTAAAATAGAATGACACGCTGACGGCCAAACGGTTCGTTTGTCAGCTTTTATTTTCGGCTGATTAAAGGTCATGACCGTATATTAGGACAAAAACGGACCGATGTCAACTAACCTCCCAAAACGAACGAATATCCGGCATCCTATGTCAACGTCACCTTGTACAGCTTCAGCGGCCTCCCCCTCGCGCTCGGCGTCTCTTCCCCGACCACGACCGCACGGCCGCTCGCTTCCAGCTGAATGAGAATGCGTCTGGCGCTCCGCGGCATAATGCGCATTTGTTGCGCCAACTGGTTCGAATGGATGACATCGGTTTGCAGCTTCTTCAAAATCGCTTCGATTTTCCCCAGCGTCGCCGCGCTCAGTCCCGTTTGCCCGCTCAACTCCCGCAGCCCGTCGGCAGAATACGCATAGGAGAGCTGCTCCGCCCGGCCGAGCGGACCGGTTACCGTGTTGTCGTCGAACGCGACCGTCCACGAGCCTTTGCCGTAATGACGGGTCTGCATCAGCGCGTGTCCGGCCATCAATTCCGCTTCGTACGCGGTCCGGCCGATTCCGATGCCGCAGGTCAGCCCCGCCCCCAGGTTTTGAAGCTCCGGAAAATCCGGCACTTGCGTAAAATGCCGCGTGACCTCCTTCAGAATGCCCCTCGTCGTAAAAATCGCGTACCGCCCCGGCGAGATCGTCTTCAGCGATCCCTGCACCCGCCTGGAATAATCCAGCAGCGATTCGCTCACGGCAAGGTCCATGCGGAGCAGCTCGTCGGAGCCGTGCCTGTCCTTCGCGATTCCGGCGTAGGGGTCCGTTTCCGCGATTTGCACGGCGATTTGCGAATCCATGTAACGGAGCGCCTCCCACGTCCGGGAAGCCTCCGACAGCGCCGTCTGTACCGACGATTCCGTCGGAACGACCCTCAGCACGGGAACGCCGAGCTCTTTGAGCCGCTCCTGCACGTACCAGACGCACGTGATCGCGTAATCCGTCTTCCCTTGCCGCCACAGCTCATGATGAAAATCGATCAGCTCGCGATACGATCCGCCGTACGGCTTGACGCGCAGCCGGCCGACTTCGCCCAGCATCAGCTCGCCGACGACCTTCGCCAGCTCTTCCTCGGCATACATATCGAAGCTCAACCGGCCGATGTCGATCCGCTCCCGGTAGAAAAGCCGGCACAGCGTCCGGTATAGGGCCGTTCCGTTAAAGGAAACGTAAAACATCGGCTGCCGGACATGCGGAGCTTGCTCACGCGCGATTCGGTACGGAAGCGGGCCGGAGAAAAGCCACATGTCGACGTCGCGTTCGTGCTTCGACAGGATCGTTCCGATGTCCTCGAATCGTTCATGAAGAAAGGGAACGCACGCAAACTCGGCGTTTTGCCGGATGATGCCCGTGACGAATTCCATCGTATCCTCGACGCCGACGTACCCGAGCCTGATTTTCAATCCGTTTTCCCCCTTGCCGTCCCGGCCCGCGCCGCAATGGAAGTCCGATCGCTTTTCGAAATATGACGCCGCTCACTCCAGCGTCTCCGAATCCGAACCGTTCGCGTTCGGCTTCGTCTTGTTCCGCTTTTCGGTCATCTCTCCGAGTCTGACAAAGAACATCGTCACCAGCAGCGAGAATAACACGACCGTATAAAATCCCGCCCCGATCGCGATGCCGACGCCCCCGGCGAAAAAGATCATCGCGGCCGAGGTCAGGCCGATCACCCGCGCCCCGTCCTTCAAAATGATGCCGGCTCCGATAAAACCAAGCCCCGTCACGATCTGCGCCGCAAGCCGCATCGGATCCATCATCGCATGCTCTTCTATGTTCGAATATCTGACTACGCTCTGGATCGAAACGATCGTAATCAAAGTGGAAGCCGTCGTTACGTACATGTACGTTTTGACCCCGGCCGGCTTATGCTTGTGGGTGCGGTTCAACCCGAGCAAAAATCCGAGAAACGCGCTGACGAGGATCCGCAGCAGCCATTCGAACTCGCCCAGCCATTCCGCCAGCAATTGATCGATTACGTTCATGTTGCGCTTTCCTTCTTTCCATGAGAATGCCACCCCATTAGACGACACTCTGCCATTATATGCCCGATGCCGAAAAACGATGGCAAATGTTAAGCGATATCATAGGGGTTCATGGTGTTTTGTCAACCGGAAAGCGGTTCGAAACCAAGATCGTCGGGAGGATGCCGAAAAAAAAAACGCCGCCTCGGCCGAAAGCGGATAATCTCCGTCTTTTGCCGCGCGACGCCATTTTTCAGCTTCTGAGATAAGGGAAACTCGTGTTTACGATCACGGGCAGCATTCTTTCGTCCTTGTGCATGTCAGACTGGCATTGGGGACATACCGGAACCGGGGAAAGGACGAAGTTTTCCCTCATCCATCCGTTGCAGTTTTCGTTCGAACAAGACCATATCGGGGTTAATTCGGTCGGTACTTCTTCCAACGGTTTTTTTCGCGAATTGTACATGCCGATCCCTCTTTCTAGGCGATTTTGTCCTGCGGAGGCGAAAAAAAAACAGCCCCAAACGATAGTTCGGGGCTTTTTTGGCGTTTCGCTCTTACAGTTTTACGACATTCTCGGCTTGCGGGCCGCGATTGCCTTGCACGATGTTGAACTCAACGCGTTGGCCCTCGTCCAACGTTTTGTAGCCTTCCCCAACGATCGCGCTAAAATGCACGAATACGTCATTGCCGCCTTCGACTTCGATGAAGCCGTAGCCTTTCTCGCCATTAAACCATTTTACTGTTCCTGTTTCCATTTCACATTACCACCTTAAATAATTTACGTGATCTTCGCATTCCTTTGGAAATAAAAAATCACATATTGTACAAGGTTATTAATTAAGCTTTAAAGAATAACCCTCTACGATATGTGAATTCGCTAGGTCGCTATCTTAATGGTTCTTATTGTACCACACTCGAGCGAAAAAGGAAATTACCCGCGAATCATTTTGTTAAAGACCGAGAACAACCCTATGTCAGTATACCCGTTCCTTCGGATGTTTAGTCATTTCATTTCTTTAATTCGCTCGGAGCCGCGCCCCAGTATTTGCGAAACACACGGGCAAAATAACTGATATCCCGGTAGCCGACAGCGCAGGCCGCATCGAACACTTTGTTCCCTTCGAGCAGCAGCTCCTTCGCCTTTTCCATCCGCCGGGCGAGCACATAGCCGGAAAACGACTCGCCCGTTTCCCTTTGAACAGGCGGCTCAAATAGGAGGAATTCAGTGCCACACTTCAAGGCGCCGGGCGCCCGACCGTGTTGCCTCTAGAAAACGCGCCTCTGAGCCTTACATGCTCATACGGCAGCTGCGGATTGGCGATCCTTCGCAGCATCAGCTCCGCCGCCCGCTCCCCGGCTTCCCGGACGAGCAGCAGCGGTCTCGTCATGCCGGGAAAATGGGGGATCGCCTCGTGCTCCAGCCCTACGAGAGAGATATGGCGGGGAATCTCGAGCTTCAGGAAGTCGGCCGCGACGCATACCCATTCGGCCAAGCCCGGTATCGCGCTGATGACGGCGGTGTACCGCCCGGTACCGAGCTTGTCCCCCAGCTCCTGCATCCAGGCCGCCCGGTCGTCCGGCGAAGACGTCGCATGGTCGCGGGGGTCCGGGGTATCGCCCAGTCCGAGCCTCGCCGTCGCCGACTCGAAGGCTCTCCACCTCAGGCGGAACCCCCGCGTAGGCCCGATGGGGCCGACATACAAAATGCGGCGATGGCCGTGATCGAACAGCTCCTCCATCGACCGGTGAATCGCATGCTCCACATCCCAAATGACGCTGTCCACCTCCGCCAGATCGGGAGGGTAGTTCAGCAGCACCTTCGGAATCGGCAGCGCGAGCAGCTCGGCTTCCATCCGCTCCGGAATGGCCGCGGTAAGAAACAGGCCGTCCGCGAAAAACAGCCCGTTTTTCTCCAGCCATTCCTCCAGCCCCGCTCCTTCGGAAACGGCGGCGGGCACGAGCAGCGGGTACAGCGAATGGCCAAGCTCGTTCAGGCGCAGGCGCACCCCTTCCATCTGCATATGATGAAAGTCCGAGTCGCCGACGATCAGCATCGCAAAACGCCGGGGCTTCGCATGCGTCCAAGGAATGCGTTCGGCGGAAATTCCGGCCTCCTGTTCTTTCGTCCGGTAGCCGAGCTCGCGCGCCCGGTCGACGACCTCCTTGCGCGTCGTTTCCGACATGCCCGGCAGTCCCCGGAGCGCCTTGGAAACCGTATGAATCGACAAGCCCAGCTCGTCGGCGATCGTTTGCAAGGTCACGGGTTTCGGTCGAGGCATTCGGCGCTTCGCTCCTTCCTGAAAGTTAATCGCCTTAATTGTAACAAAAATGAAACTATAAATGAGGTTTCATTTTTCCTACAATGGAGGCGAATAAGAGAACGATGCAAAAACCGAAGGGAGACCTGAGACATGTCCAATCGGGAAGTCACGATGGAGCGAACCGTTCCGATCCACGATTCAGCCGACGTCGTCGTGATCGGGGGAGGACCGGCGGGCACGGCGGCGGCGATCAGCGCGGCGCGCTCCGGCCGGAAAACGATTTTGCTGGAGCATTCCGGCCAGCTCGGCGGGATGGGCACGCTCGGAAATGTAAGCATATTCATGGGAGTCGGCAACGTAACGGGGATTTACCGCGAGATCATTTCGGAATTTCTTCCCGACGCGCTGCCGGATTCGCATCACGAGTCGATCTGGCCGCAGTATTCGCCTTTCGAGCTGCGCCATTACTTGAATCAAAAGCTCGAAAAAGAAGGCGTGTACGTCTATTACCACACGAGCTTCGTCGCCTCCGTCATGAACGGGAACCGGGTCGCGGGCGTAATCGCCAATACGCGGGAAGGGCTGCGGGCGTTCGAAGGCCGCGTCTTCATCGACTGTACCGGGGACGCGAGGGTGGCATCGGACGCCGGCGTGCCGATCCGCTCGGGGCGCGACGAAGACGGGTTGACCCAGCCGATGACGCTGATGTTCATGATGCAGGATACGGGCAAGCCGGTGCGCCAGTATTTGCCGGAGGATTGTTACCGCTATGAATCGGTATCCGATTTGCCGCAAGGCCGCCACCTGTACTGGAGCCGAATGGGCAACGGCACGCTGCTCGTCAATATGACGCGGGTCAAGGGGAACGGCGCGAAGATCGAAGACGTCAATTATGCGGAAAAAGAAGCGCTGCGGCAAGTGTTCTCCGTCGCCAACTACCTGCAGCGCCACGAGCATGGAAATTATATCCTCTCCCACGTGCCCGGTCAGGTCGGCGTGCGGGAGACGAACCAGATCGAAGGCCGTTATACGCTGACGGAGGACGATTTGACGAGCGGCAGGCGGTTCGAGGACGTCGTCGCCCAAACCAACTACGAGATCGACATCCACAACCCGACCGGCGGCGCGAATACGGACGAACGCAAGCTGGACGGCTACGACATTCCGTACCGCTGCATGCTGCCGGTCAGCGTCGAAGGCTTGATCGTCGCCGGGCGCAGCATTTCCGCCACCCATGTCGCCATGTCCTCGATGCGCGTGCAGGCGACCTGCTTCGCTCTCGGCCAGGCCGCCGGCATCGCCGCCTCGCTTGCGATCGAAGCGGACGTTCCCGTAGCGGACATCTCCATTCCGCGGCTGCATGAGCGGCTGGCCGAACAGGGCGTGGCGTTTAAAAAATAACGGACCCCAAAAAAACCGCGAATGCCGCTCCCCTCGCAAAGCGAGCAAGGAAGCGGCATTCGCGGTTTCGCCATGCCTTTAGCCGTTAACCCAAACTTAACGAAACGTATTTCACTTCGATGAATTCCTCGATGCCCCAATGCCCGCCTTCCCGGCCGATTCCGCTCTCCTTCATGCCGCCGAACGGCGCCTGGGCCGTTGCGGGCAAGCCGTCGTTCAAGCCGACGATCCCGTATTCCAGCCCTTCCGAAATCGCGAAAGCCTCTTGAAGGTCCTGGGTGAAGACGTACGCCGCAAGGCCGTAGCGCGAAGCGTTCGCGCGCCGCACAACTTCCTCCGTCGTGCGGTAAGTCGCAACCGGAGCGACCGGCCCGAACGTTTCTTCTTGCATGCAGAGCATATCGTCGGTTACGTTCGTCAGGACCGCGGGCTGAACGAAGTAGCCTTTGCCGATTGCCGCAGGATCCGCTGCGGGCGTCTCCAGCTTGGCCCCTTTGACAAGAGCGTCCACTAGATGGGCGTCTACCTTTTCGACCGCGGCCTTGTTAATGAGCGGGCCGACGGCAACGCCCTCCTCAAGCCCGTTCCCGACCTTCAATTTCCGCACTTCGTCCGTCAGCCGCCGTACGAACTCATCCCGAATCGATTCATGCACGTATACGCGGTTCGGGCACATGCACGTTTGACCGGCGTTGCGGAACTTGGGGGCCATCAGCTCTCTGACGGCCAAATCGAGGTTCGCGCTTTGCGTCACGATAAACGGAGCATGGCCCCCGAGTTCGAGGGAAATATTTTTCACCGTATCCGCGGCCTGGCGCATGAGCAGCTTGCCGACGCGAGTCGAGCCGGTGAAGGACACCTTGCGCACGCGCTCGTCGGACATCCAGGCTTCCCCGATTTCCTTGTCGTTCCCCGTGACGACATTGATCACTCCCGCCGGAATCCCCGCTTCATGGGCGAGCTCGACGAGCTTGTAGGCGGTGAGCGGCGTAAACTCCGAAGGCTTCACGACGACGGTGCAGCCGGCCGCGATGGCCGGGCCCACCTTGCGCGTAATCATCGCGGCCGGAAAGTTCCACGGCGTGATGGCGGCTACGACCCCCACGGGCTGCTTCAACACGAGAAGGCGCTTGTTCGGCGCGGATGCCGGCACCGTCTGTCCGTAAACCCGCTTCGCCTCCTCCGCAAACCAGGACAGGAAGCTGTTCGCGTAATTCACCTCGCCGATCGCTTCCGGCAGCGGTTTGCCTTGCTCCAGCGTCATGATGCGGCCGATTTCTTCTTTATGCTCGTCGATCAGCCGATGCCAGCGCATGAGCAGCGCCGCCCGTTCGGCCGCCGTCCGGCTTCGCCAGGCGGGCAGCGCCGCCTCCGCGGCTTCGACCGCGCGCAGCGCTTCCGCTTTCCCCGCATAAGCGATCGATCCGACCGTTTCGAGCGTCGCCGGATTTTCCACGTCGATCCGTTTTTCCGTCTCGACCCATTCTCCGTTAATGTACAAGTTCGCGTCCATGGCCGCAGCCTCCTCCTCAGGTTGTTACCGCGATATCCAGGAAGTAGGGTCCCTGGGCGTTCAAGCCTCTTTGCAGGGCGTCCGGCAGCGCTTCGATCGCGGTTACGCGCTCGGCCGGCACTCCGAATCCTTCCGCCATCGGGAGCAAATCCGCGGGTCCGTCAAGATCCAGGCAGTCCAGGTAGTGATCGCCAAGCGGCGCTCCGATCGCTTTTCGACCCGTTTTCAAAACGTGGTAAGCGCGGTTGTTCACGACGAGAAACAAAACGCGGGCCTTCGATTTCACCGCGCTGTATAAAATTTGCGGATAATATAAAAACGTCCCGTCCCCGAGCAGGCTGACGACGGTTCGGTCGCGATCGGCAATCGCCGTGCCGACGGCTTGCGCGGAGCCGTGGCCCAGACCGCCCCCCTTGCCCGCCGTATACTGCTTCGGATCCCAGAGATGAACGTACTCGACGAACGGCATCGCGTTGGATACCGCTTCGTTGACCAGCGTGAACTTGCCGTCCCGCGGCAGAAGCTTCGCCAGCTCCGCGGCGACGATTTTGGCGGAGATCGCCCCTTTTTCGCGGTCCGCCAGCAGCGCCGCCTCTAACGACGTCCGCCGAGCCTGCGCTTTGGAAGCGACCTCTTCGCCTCTGCGCCGGATCTCCTCCCGAAGGGGAGCCGACAATTCGCTGGCGATGCCGATTAACGCGGCAAGACTCGCCTTGATCTCGCCCCAGGCACCCGTTCCTCCGGTCACGTTTTTGCCGATCTCCCACGGATCGTCGTGCAAGTAAACGACCTTCGTGCCGGGTTGTACCAGGCTTCCGCCGTTATCGTACAGCGCGACGGGCGCCTGGGCGCCTACGCCGACGTAGAAAAGAAGGTCGTACTCGCCCAACGTTTGCCGGATTTGCCTTGCGTTCATCGGCAGCGTTCCGACAAAGTGGGAATGCCGGTTATCCGCATTCTGCCTCGTCGGCATGCCTTCGGACATGATGCCGATGCCGAGTTGTTCGGCCAGCCGCTGCACTTCGAGATGGGCATCTGCGTCTCCGACGCCGTCTCCCGCCACGATCAGGGGACGCTTCGCGTCCAAAAGCTCCTTCGCGATCTCCTCCAGAGCCGATCGCTCCGCGCAGAAGCCGGAGGCCACCTTCGTCGGAGGGCTCAGGCGCTCGACCGCGGCCGGCGCCAGCGAAATATCGTACGGGATCGAAAGAAAGACCGGGCCGTGCGGCGGCGTCATCGCCACCTTGAACGCGCGATGCAGCGCGGTCGGCAGCTCCTCCGCATGCCGCACCTCGTGCGCCCACTTGGTCATGCTGCGGACTTGCCCGACATGATCTCCCGCCAGAATCGGCTCCTCGATCAGCATGCGGGTATGGTGCTGCCCGACGATCACGACTAGGGGGATGCCGGCCCGATACGCATTGTAAATATTGCCCATGCCGTTCGCCAGGCCCGGCGCGACATGAAGAATGACGACCCCGGGCTTGCCCGATTGCCTGGCGTAGCCCATCGCCATTCCGACCGCGTTCGCCTCATGCAGCGCGGTGACATATTCGATATCCGCGTAATTCGGAAACCCGTCGATGAAGGGCAGTTCGCTCGTTCCGGGATTGCCGAATACGTGGGCCACTTCGTAATCTTGCAGAAGTTGAAACAACAGATCTCTTCCCAACGCAGGGGTCATTGAACTGGCTCCTTCCTTCGCTCGTCTCTAGTTGTGCCGATCATGCCGCTTATTCAAGCACAAAGCCGTGTTCTTTCAAAAAAGGAGCCAGGCCGCGGCGGAATTCGTTGCCGCGCGCCATCCGCCGGGCGGTGTGCTCAGCCCAACCGTAATGCCCGGTATCCTGTTCGGGCTCGGGCGTGACGCCGGGAATGCGAACCCGCCGCCCCTTGTAAATATCGGTTTTCGCCATTCGTTCGTCGTAAGCCGCGATGCCTTCCTCCATCGATTCGGCCGAATACTTTTCCCGGTGTACGACGACCGATTGCGGAAGGCGCGGCTTCACGCCGCTCGGACGGGAAGGATAGCCTACGGCCAGTCCGGCCGTCGCGAACACGCCGTGCGGAAGCTCCAGCAGTTCGGCCACCTCGCGCGCCCGATTGCGGATCGCGCCGACCATGCAGCAGCCGAGCCCCATGCTTTCCGCAGCCAGCGCGGCGTTCTGCGCGGCCAGGGCGCTGTCGATCACGGAGACGAGCAGCAGCTCCAAATAATCGGAGCCGAAGCGATAGCCTTGCTTGGCGGTTACCTGACGATGCCGGTACGTATCCGCGCAAAAGGCAAGGAACAGCGGCGCCTCGCCGATAAACCCCTGATTGTCGCACAGCTCCTGCATTTGCTTTTTCCGCTCCGGGTCGCGGATGACGACGACGCTCCACGATTGGAAGTTGGAGGACGTGGGCGCGCTTTGGGCCGAAGCCATCATCATTTCGACGACCCCTTCGGGAAGCTCGCGGCCTGAATCGAAGCTGCGAACCGACGAGTGGCGCGTCATCTGATCGATGACCGGGTTGCGCAGCGCTTCGAATACCGGAGCGCCGTCGAGCGAGAAGCGATCCATTTCAGTGTCCTCCTTGCGCCGGCATGTCCGGAATGAGTATTTTTTTCATGAAAATCGTAATGTGCCCTTTGCCCAAATCCTTGGTGCCCTGGATTTCGTAATTGCGCCGCTTGTACATTTCGATCAGCCACGGATGACGGTCGGCCGTGCCGAGCGAGACGGCCGGGGATTTCAGCGTATCCCGGACCATCGTCTCCTCGCACCACGTGATCATTTCCCGGCCGATTCCTTTCCGTCCCGCTTCCGGATCGCTGGCAAACCACCACAGATGCGGCACGCCGAACGGCCCCGGGTTCGGTCCCCACGGCATTCTCGCCGATATCGTGGAGACGATTTTCCCGTCCTCTTCCATCACGAAGCACATGTGCTCCCGGATGTTTTTCTCCACCAGAGCCAAATCCGCCGTAGCGGCGGCGAAGTTGATGCCAAGCTCGCGGATCGGCGCATAGGCGCGCAGCGTCAAATCCAGCAAAGCGGGTCCGTCTTCCAAAGTTGCCATGCGAAAGTTAGCCATGTTGTCCTCCGTCCTCCTGCCATTCGATGCCTACGAACGCCACCCGGTCGCCGGTGTCGACCGGCGGGTTTTTCCGGGAAGCGATAATGTACGTATCCTGTTCGGCGCGAACTGCCTGCACGGTGCCGAACATATCGACGATGCGGCAAATCAGTTCCCCTTGCTTCACGATCGACCCGCTCGGGGCGCTGTCGGTCACGATGCCGCCATGATCCGCATAAAGAAACCGCCGTCTCGTCAGCGTAAGCGGTTTTGCGGCAGAGGCCGTCTCAAGCGCGTCCGGCTTCTCCGGCCACATGCCCAAATCGTGCAGAACCGCCATAATGCCTCTTTCCCCGAAAGCGACCATGTCCGGTTGAATGTGGCCGCCGGAGCCGATCTCCGTCATAAAGGCGGGAATGCCGTGCTTCAGGCACTGAACGTCCAGGAATCCGGCCACGTTGCCCGGCAGCTCGTTCAGATTCCCCCCGAGATCGACCCGGCAGTGCGCGGTTCCGCCGAAAACCCTGGCCATTCGTTCCGCCTGGTCGCAAACGTCCGACTCGGCCGCCGGCAACCGCTTGAACACGGTGTAGGGAAGCGCGTCATAAGGTGTGCCGAGCGTATGAAAATCGATCAGATGCGTCGCGAGCCGCCGGATTTGTTCGAACAAAAGGTGGGCAAGCCGCTGGGAAAGCGTCCCTTTCGCGTCTCCGGGAAACTGCATGTCCATGTCCAGCCCGTCCTGGGGCGTATTTTTTTGGCGCGCGTGAAAAGCCAGCGGGTTGGAGATCGGAGTGGCGATGATCGCCCCCGCCAGCTTCTGCGGATCCAGGCGCGGGAGCAGGCCGCGAATCGCCATCGGGCCGTTCAGCTCGTCCCCGTGAATGGCCCCGTTGAGCCACAGGCGAGGCCCCGGCTTCGTCCCGTTCACGATCATGACGGGCATTTGCACCGAGCCGCCGTGAGACAGCTCCGCCACCTTCACCATGCCGGCCGCATACTCGCCCGGCGCCGCTTCAAGCTCTCCCCATGCAATGTTCCGGTTCTCGCTCATCCTTGGTCGTCCTCCTTCAGCCAGCCCGTCGCTTCGGCAGCCGCCAGCACCCGGTCCACCGTTTGCGGAGCTGAGCCCAAATAGGTGGACGGATCCATCAGCCGTTCCAGTTCCTCCCGGCTGACCGACTCCCGGACCCGGGCGTCTTCCATCAGCACCTCGCGGAACGGGATATTTTCTTCGACGCTCTTCATGCACAGCTCGTACACGACTTCGTGAGCCGTCTGTTTGCCCATCGGCTTCGCAAGGGCGAACATGACGCGCTCGGACAGCAGCAGCCCGCCGAGCATATTCAAGTTCCGCAGCATATTTTCCGGCTTCACGACGAGTCCCGCCAGAATCGCCTTCGCGGAGGCGAGCTGCGACGCGAGATAGATGCAGCTTTCCGGCAGCGCGATCCATTCTCCGCGCCACGACATCGCGTCGCGCTCGTGCTCCACGATCATCGACTCTTGCACGAGCGCCGCATTGTAGCGGACCGGCTTGGTCAGGCTCGCGAGCCCTTCCAGCGCCGCCGGATTCCGCTTGTGCGGCATTGTCGAGGAACCGATTTTCCCGGAAGTGAACGGCTCCTCCACCTCGTCGATCTCCGTGCGCATCAAATTGTAAAATTCGTTGCCCATTTTGCCGAGGGTGCCGCTGATCATGCCGAGCAGGCCGGCATATTCGGCCGAACGGTCTCGGGACGAGTGCCAGCTAATGTTCGGGGCTTTGAGGCCCAGTCGCTCCATCGTCAGCCGCTCCACTTCAGGACCTTGCGGCCCGAACGAAGCGTACGTCCCGACGCCGCCGCCCATCACGCCGGCAAACACGCGGGCTTCGGCTTCGCGCAGCCGGTCCAGATGGCGGATGACCTCGTCGAGCAGCACGGCGACTTTGAAGCCGAACGTCGTCGGCAAGCCCTGCATGCCGTGGGAGCGTCCGGCCATCGGCGTTTCCCGGTGCTCGCGCGCCAAGCGGGCAAGCTCGCGGGCTACCGCGCGCAAATCGCGCACGATGATGCGATGGGCTTCCTTCAGTTGCAGCATCATCCCGGTGTCTACGATGTCCTGCGTCGTCGCGCCGTAGTGCACCCATTCCCCGTGCTCGGGACCGCACAGCTTTTGCAGCGCCTTCAGCGTCGGCATCAGGGAATGCTTGACCTTCAGCACTTCCAGCGCGATTTCCTGGATGTTCATCAGCTCTACCTTCGCCTTGTCCGCAATGACCGCCGCCGCTTCGGCGGGGATGAGGCCCAATTCCGCTTCCGCAAGGGCGAGCGCCGCCTCGACGTCCAGATGCTTCTGCAGCCGGCTCTCGTCCGACCACACCTGGCGCATTTCCGCGGTGCCGAAATTGTTTTGAAGCATGATCATATCGATGACATGTGACGGCATGTTGGTTTCCTCCTAGTTGATCGATCTCGAAGTCATATCGCAAATATTCCAACGTTTCACGGTGTACCTATTCCCAGCGGCACTTCGAAGATATCGCGTCCTGCCCGAGGCAACCGGCTTCTTTCGCCGCTTGTCCGTGACCCACCATATCGAATTCGTCGTAATCGGCAAAATCATGAATTCTGTGCGATTTCTCGTACAAATTTATCGATTCCGTCGCTCCGCCGTCGCCACGTCTGACGGCTATGCGCGCGATATTGTATGATTTTTCGTACAAAAGTCTCGCATCTGCCGCTTTCGCGCATGTCTTTGTATGAATTTTCATACAAAACCCTCGCTTCTGCCGGTTTCAAGCGCGATTTTGTACGATTTTCGAAGAAGGACGGCTTTGCCGCTCTCTGCCGGTTCAATTTCATTTGGCGGGCTCGGCTTCGTTGGATTTTGTCCAATCGAAAGCGGCCTTTTCGCGAAAATTCGCCAGCTCCGTTGGATTTTGTCCAATCAGGCAAGGCTTTTTCGAAGATTGCGTCCGGAATTCCCTGTCCTCGTTAGATAAAATCCACTGTAGACCGAGGTTTCCTCGTTTCTCACTCCGTCGATTGGATAAAATCCAACATAGGCTCAACCGCCCGGGTCGTTGCAACAAGGTTTCCAGCGACATGAAGCTTATTCTTTCTGAATCGCGAACAGAAACCCATTATCTGCCGCTTCGCGATTCTCATTGTACGACTTTCAATCAAATTCCCCGTTCCCGTCCATATGCCCAGGTCGGCGTTCGAGCGACCCCCCGCCTTTTCCGAACCGCGCTCAGCTCCCGGAGCGCGCCGGGTTCATCGCATCGCATATGACGGTCGACTCTCGAACCACGTTCTGGGCGACGCATTCCCGTCAGGCCGGCTTCGGCAATCGGATGCGCTCGAACGAACGGCTAGATGTCGGGAATCAACGCAGATAAATCTGCAAGCTGCTCGAACCGGGCCACCCGGCCCGGCAATTCTCTCCAAGCGTCGGGAAGGCCGCGCACGGCGTCCTCGTATTTGGCCGTTCGCTCCGCCGCCGAAAGCGGGCGTCCCGGCGCTCCGCGCGGGCAATCGACCCGCTCCGTCCATGTCGTTCCGTCGGTTAGCGCAACGCTCACGACCGTGAATCGCCCTTTCGGCATCGCGTTCGGCGCGGGGACGAGCTCGCGGTCGCAACGGCGCTCCACCTTGGCCGCCAGCTCCGCAAGATCGGGGCGAATCGGCTTGTCCGAAAACGTCTCGACGCCAAGGTCCCCGTCCGTCAGCGCGGCCGCGACGACGTATTCGACGCTGAACCGCCCCTCCACTCCCGTCTTCGGCTCCCGGATGACGAGAGCGGCGTCTCCGCCGGGCGGAAAGCTGACGGTCACGCTCTCGATGTCCGCCGGCGCCGGCCTGCGGGCCGCCCGGATGGCCAGCGCCGCATCCGCGGCATGGTGCGCCGCGGAGCAGCAGGGATACAGCTTGAACCACATGCCCGGTTCGACGATTTGCCACGGCTGTCCCCAGTCCCGGACGGCCCTGCCGGGAGTTGCCGTTCCCCCGCTGAAAACCGAAAGAAAACCGAGCGGGCCGTCCAGCGGTTCCGCCGCTCCCGCGACTCCCGCGGCGGCCAGTCGCGCGGCCAGCATGCCGGAACGGGCGGCGAAGCCTGCATGAAGCGGCTTGACGTCGCTGCCGAAATGAACCCGGAGGCCGCCGGCCTGCGTGCCGGCCAAACCGAGCGCGCGGCTCGTCGACTCGACGTCCAGCCCGGCAAGGCGCGCGCAGGCGGCAGCCGCTCCAAGCGCTCCAAGCGTGGCCGTGCTGTGCCAGCCGGCCTCGTAATGCCGGGAACCGAGCGCCATGCCGAGCCGGCACATCGTCTCTACCCCGACGATGTACGCCGACAGAAACGCGGCGCCGGTCGCGCGGCGCTCTTCCGCTTCCGCCAGCAGCGCGGGCATGAGGACGGCGCTCGGGTGGCCCCGCACGCTCTCATGAACGTCGTCGTAATCGAGCGCGTGGCTGAGGTAGCCGTTCACGAGCGCAGCATCGGGCGCGGCAAGGCGATACCTCCTGCCGAGCACGGATGCGGCGCCGGCGACCTTCCGATCCGCGCCGACTCCAAGCGCCGACGCGATCTTGTCCGCGCCCGCGTCGTCTCGGGCGGCCAGCGCCGACGCCAGCCAGTCCAGTACGGCGGCGCGGGCGGCTTCCGCCGCCCGTTCGTCGCGCAACGGATCGGAACGGACGATCCGTTCCGCGAGACGGCGCGTGAGGGAATCCGCGCTCATCCGACCGATTTAAGCGCCTGTACGGCCGCTTCGGCGAACAAGGCAGCGCTGATCGAAAGCGCGTCTTCGTTCAGCGTGAACTTCGGATGATGCCACTGCTCCGTCCCGCCGGTTCCCATCCAGATGAAGCAGCCCGGCAGACGCTCCTGATACAGGGCGAAATCCTCTCCGCCCATGGAAGGGGCGGCTTCGACGATTTGCAGCCCTTGGGCAGCGGCGGCCGAATGCATGATTTCCGCCATTCTCGCGTCGTTGTTCACCGCGGGCAGCATCGAAGTCCACTTCAAGCGAGCCTCGGCCCCGTATCCGGCGGCGACGCTTTCGACGACCCGTTTCATTTG